>JAAFIS010000009.1 GCA_013298695.1 Betaproteobacteria bacterium | reverse complement strand
ACAAAGCGCTACGGAATCGTGTCGGGACGCACCGTTGATTCGCGCGTGTCGACTGTTGACGCGATCATCGAGAAACCGCACCCAGACCTCGCGCCATCCACACTGGCCGTGGCGGGCCGGTACGTCCTAACCGCAAACGTATTCGCGGAAATCGAGCGCAGTCAACGCGGCGTTGGCGGTGAAATTCAGCTCACCGACGGTATCGCGTCACTGCTCACGAAGGAAGCGGTGTACGCCTATCGCTACGAGGGCGTGCGCTACGATTGCGGGAGCAAGTTAGGATTTCTACAAGCGACGGTTGATCTCGCGGCACAGCACGCCGAAGTCGGCAAAGAGTTTGCGGCCTGGCTTAAACAACACACTACGCATTAGGGAAGATTTTGAAGATTGCAGTTGCAGGAACGGGCTATGTCGGCCTTTCCAACGCCGTGTTGTTGGCTCAACACAACGAAGTGGTTGCGGTTGATATCGTTGCCGAAAAAGTGCAGATGCTCAACGATCGGCGCTCGCCCATTGTCGACACTGAGCTACAAGATTATTTGAGTCATCGCGCGCTCAATCTTCGTGCGACGCTCGATCCGGTTGACGCATATCGCGACGCCGCCTATGTAATCGTTGCCACACCCACTGACTACGACCCAGACACCAACTATTTCAACACCGCATCCGTTGAAGCAGTGTGTCGTCGCGTCGTCACTGAAAACCCAGCAGCAGTGATCGTGATTAAGTCAACAATCCCGGTCGGATACACCGTGTCATTGCGCGAAAAACTGGGCTCGGAAAACATTATTTTTTCGCCAGAATTTTTGCGCGAAGGTTCTGCGCTGCGCGACAACCTATATCCGTCTCGCGTCATCGTTGGTGAGCAATCAGAGCGTGCCCGTGTATTTGCCGAGCTGCTGCGCGGCGGAGCGATCAAGAAAGATGCGCCGGTGCTATTCACGGGCTCGACCGAAGCCGAGGCAATCAAACTATTCGCCAACACCTATCTTGCCATGCGTGTGGCGTACTTCAACGAACTCGACACCTACGCCGCGATTCATGGCCTCGACAGTCGCCAAATGATTGACGGCGTATCAGGTGATCCGCGCATCGGCGCGCACTACAACAATCCGTCGTTTGGCTACGGTGGGTATTGTTTGCCCAAAGACACCAAACAGCTGCTCGCGAATTACAACGCCGTGCCACAAAACCTAATTCGCGCGATTGTTGAAGCGAACACGACGCGTAAAGACTTCGTTGCGAACTCCATACTCGCTCGCAAACCGAAAGTGGTTGGCGTGTATCGCTTGATTATGAAAGCGGGCTCGGATAACTTTCGCGCGTCCAGCATCCAAGGCATCATGAAGCGCATTAAAGCAAAGGGCGTCGAAGTATTGGTCTATGAACCTGAACTGGGCGAATCGACTTTTTTCAACTCACGCGTGACTAAAGATTTAGCGTCGTTCAAAGAAGAAGCGGATGTAATCATTGCAAACCGTCACAGCGCTGATCTCGCGGACGTGCTCGCGAAAGTCTACACGCGAGACCTGTTCGGCAAAGATTGACGCGGCGCTACGTGCGGCCAAGCACGCTGTAAATGACTAGCCCCAATGTCTCGCGGATCCAGAGCGCCCAATCAGCAACACCTGCGTCAAGTGAATATTCGAAGGGCAGCTCAGCGCGCACTGACTGGAAATCAACCGGATACGCGGTTACGTTCCAACCTGCGCGTTGAAAGGTTGCCATTGCGCGCGGCATGTGCGACGCGGACGTCACTAGTAACCATGGCTTCTTTCGCGTTTCTCCCATTTGTTTCGCAGACAACACGGCGTTCTCAAAGGTGTTTCGTGATTCACGCTCAAAATAGACGCGAGTCATGTCAACCCCCATGCGTTTGAAATAGGCTTCTGCCACATCCGCCTCCGCGCCGCGTTCGGTAAGGATTGCCGCGCTGCCGCCTGAGAAAAGCAGCTTCATATTTGGATACTCAGCCATCAGCGGTACTGGCATCACAACGCGCTCAGCGGCGCAGCTAAGCGCGACTTGACCGTTTGCGCGGCCGTCGTACCCGCCAAAGGCGCCCCCGAGCACCACCATGCCCTCGTATTGAGAAAGATCGCCTGTAAGCGAGGTGTACTGGTCTTCGAGTTCTCGAAGCAATGCGTTCGATGGATACTGCCATCCCACCCCAGCAAGCAATAGCAGCGCTGTAGCGCAAAACCGACGGCCCCAAACAATCGCTCGCTGCGGTTTGAACATCAACAGCACAACGCCGACTACCAACAATGTCATGACCCAAGACAACGGATTCCACGCAAGCGCGATGATCTTGGAGACATAGTGAATGGCGGTTTGCATCGGCTCTGCGTCGTCCTTTTTTGCGTTACGAGCGATTCTCTACAAACCAGCGATGCGTCGACGCAATGCCTTCTTCGAGCCCGATGCGAGCTTTCCAGCCCATCGCCGTTAGTCTCGATACATCCATAAGCTTCCGCGGAGTGCCGTCAGGCTTAGTAGCATCGAGCTTGATAGCCCCATTATATTGGGCAACCTTCGCAATTTTATTTGCGAGCTCTATGATTGTTAGATCGTGGCCCAAACCAACGTTAATGTGGCTTTCCTCGCTGTAGTTGTTCATCAAGAATACCGTCGCCTCTGCCATGTCATCCACGTGCAAAAACTCTCTTCGCGGCGTGCCTGTGCCCCAGATCGTTACCTCTGGATCACCCCGAAGTTTAGCTTCGTAGAACCGGCGAATCATCGCGGGCAACACGTGTGACGTTTCCAAATCAAAGTTATCGCCGGGTCCGTACAAATTCGTAGGCATGGCAGAAATCGCATCGAATCCATATTGCTTTCGATAGGCCTGACACATCTTGATACCTGCGATTTTTGCAACCGCGTACCACTCATTCGTTGGCTCAAGCGGACCGGTCAGCAAATACTCTTCCCGCAGAGGCTGGGGCGCGAGCTTCGGATAAATGCAGGACGAACCAAGAAAGCAAAGTTTCTTCACGCCATGTTGCCAGGCAGCGTGGATCACGTTGTTTTGAATTGCTAGGTTTTCGTAGAGAAACTGCGCGGGAAACGCGTCGTTCGCTTTGATGCCGCCAACTTTCGCCGCCGCGAGAAACACGTACTCTGGTTTTTCATTGGCGAAGAATGCTTGAACCTGTGCTTGATTTGTGAGGTCGAGTTCTGCATGAGTTCGCAGCAAGAGATTGCTCGCGCCGCTAGCCGCGAGCTGACGCACAATCGCAGACCCAACTAGCCCGCGATGCCCCGCAACATAAATCCGCGCTGACAAGTCCATCACCTGCTACTCCAGCCGTGTTGGCATCGAAAAACCAGCGCTTTTCAGCAACATGTCTCTTTGCGCAGCTTTATGATCGCCAACCACCATTTCTTTGACTAAATCGATGAACGATGTGGTTGGGGTCCAGCCCAGTTTTTTCTTCGCGTAGGACGGATCACCCAGCAACGTTTCCACCTCAGCCGGGCGGAAATATCGAGCGTCAACGGCGATCAACTTGTGCCCGGGTTTTAACGCGGAATCGGCCGGCGCTTGGCTCACGATACCCACCTCATCAACGCCTTTTCCGCGCCATTCAATTTCGACACCAAGCTCACGTGCGGACAACGTCACGAAATCGCGAACCGAATGCTGTTCACCGCTGGCAATCACAAAATCTTCGGCTGCCGATTGCTGCAACATGAGCCATTGCATTTGCACATAATCACGCGCATGTCCCCAATCGCGCAGTGCGTCCATATTGCCGAGATACAAACACGATTCGAGCCCCACGTAGGCACGCGCAATTGCACGGGTGATTTTTCGCGTTACAAATGTTTCGCCGCGAAGCGGTGATTCGTGATTGAAGAGAATCCCGTTACACGCGTACATCCCGTACGCCTCACGATAGTTCACCGTGATCCAATACGCGTAGAGCTTTGCCACGCCATAGGGTGAGCGCGGATAAAACGGCGTCTTTTCGGTCTGCGGAATCTCCATCACTTTGCCGAATAGCTCGGAGGTCGAGGCTTGATAGAACCGCGTTTTGTTTTCAAGTTTCAACATTCGAATTGCTTCGAGCAAACGCAAAGCGCCGAGGCCATCAACATTGGCTGTGTACTCAGGCATTTCAAACGACACTTGCACGTGGCTTTGCGCGCCGAGGTTGTAAATTTCATCGGGCTGCACTTGCTCAACGATCCGCATAAGATTTGCGGTGTCAGTGAGATCGCCGTAGTGCAACACGAGCTTGCGCCCCGTCGAGTGCGGGTCTTCGTAGAGATGGTCAATGCGATCTGTATTGAACGATGAGGCGCGGCGTTTGATACCGTGAACCTCGTAACCTTTCTCCAACAAGAACTCTGCGAGATACGCACCGTCTTGTCCCGTGATCCCCGTAATAAGTGCTCGTTTCAACCCTAACCTCTTCTAATTTATTGCGTTGTACTCACGCACTCGATGCCGCCATTTTGCACATTTCATCGATTGCGTAGTCGACGTCGTGCGTGGCGCGCCAACCCAGTTTCTTGGCGATCAACGATGGATCACCCGAACCGTGCGAAATATCGGAAGGTCGTTTGAGCGATGGGTCTGTCACCACGCACTCACGCCAGTCGAGTCCGAAATTCTTGAATGCGCGCTCAACGAAGTACGACAGCGAGACGGTGCGCCCGGTAGCGATAACAAAATCCTCAGCGACATCCGACGCAAGCATTTTCGCCATCACCTCAGCATACTCAGGCGCCCACCCCCAATCGCGCGACACATCCAGGTTGCCCAGCGACAAAGTTTTCAGGCGGCCGGCTGCAATATCGCGCGCGCCATGAACAATTTTCTGAGTCACAAAGCGGGGCGGACGCAGCGGCGATTCGTGATTGAACAGGATCCCGGTACACGCAAATAATCCGTACGCAACACGATAGTTCACCACTAGATTGTGCGCCGTTGCCTTCGCCACAGCATACGGGCTTAGCGGGCGAAATGGCGTGTCTTCGGTCGCGGGCGCTCTTCCAGTGTCGCCAAAGCATTCGCTTGATCCCGCATTAAACAAGCGAATCGTCGGGTCGACAAAACGAATCGCTTCGAGTACGTTGAGCAAACCCGTGGCAATGCTCTCAATGGCTTCAACAGGTTGCTCGAATGACAACCCGACCGAGGTTTGTCCCGCCAAAAAGTAGATTTCTTCCGGCCGAACCTCGGCGATTACTCGCAACACACTCCGGAAATCTGCGGGCAGCATTGAGAAGAGCTGGATGCGCGCATCGACACCCACCGCACGTAAACGCGACCGATCCGCTGACGCCGCATCACGGGTCGTGCCGTAGACCTGATCGCCGCGAGCGAGCGCGTGGCGCGCGAGATACGCGCCATCTTGACCGGTGATGCCTGCGATGAGAATTTTCATACGGAGCGCTAAATGCTGGAACGAACGGACTAACGCTTCAAAAATTGCGGCAACTTGCTTAAGTTTTTTCCTACGAGTGCGTAGGCCGCCCCCGCGAAACCAAAGTCATTTTGCCGCAGCGCACGAAAGTCTTCTCGCGACTTGCGAACAATGTTTTTGACGGAGCGATTGCTCGCGCCGCCTAATCGCATCAGCACCTGAACATTCGGAACGTATGACAAATCTCCGTACCTGCCTAATAAACGAAGCATCCAGTCATAATCCGCCGCAATGCGATAACTCGTATTAAACTCGCCGACGCCCGACATTACCGAGCGTCTCACGTATAACGTAGGATGTGGCGGCATCCATCCGCGCTTGAGCTTCGCAGCAGAGAATTCGCCCGCTCGCCACGCACGGATAACCGTGTCCGTAGATTCTTTACGAACGTAATTCAAGTCACCATAACAGCCGTTGATCGATGGCTCAGCCATTGCTTGCGCCACGCGAGTCAAACAATGCTCGTCAGCGAATAAGTCATCCGAGTGCAGAAATCCGACAACGTCGCCCGTCGCCATGCGAACGCCTTTATTGAGCGCGTCGTAAATGCCGTTGTCGGGCTCGCTCACGAATTGATGAATACGCGAACCGTAGCTTTCGATGATTTCGCGAGTACCGTCGGTGGATGCACCATCGACGACGATAAGTTCAACGTTGTCATAGCGCTGCGAAAGGGTTGAATCAAGCGCCGCGCGAATCGTGGATGCACTGTTGTACACGGCCGTGATGACTGTGATTTTCATCGCGCAACGAACGCTTCAAAACTACGCGCGGCGAATAAACACATCGCCTAATACCAACACATCCATCTTCGTGCGCAAAAAACAATCGAGCGCTTCAACGGGTTTGCATACAACGGGCTCGTTTTCGTTGAACGACGTATTGAGCACCATGGGCACATTCGTTAGCGCGTTGAATTCGGAAATCAAACGGTAGTACCGCGCGTTCGCGCCCTGCTCTACTGTTTGCAATCGGCCTGATCCATCGACATGCGTAACCGCTGGAATCAGCGCGCGTTTTGCTTCGCGAATCGGAAACACCTGCATCATGAACGGCACATCGCCATCGAGTTCAAACCATTCAGGCACCGCTTCGCGCAGCACCGACGGCGCAAACGGACGGAACGATTCGCGCCGCTTGATCTTCAAATTCAAAATGTCTTTCATGTCCGCGCGTCTCGGATCGCCAAGGATCGAGCGATTGCCAAGCGCACGCGGCCCCCATTCCATGCGACCTTGGAACCAACCGATGACAAGCCCTTCAGCAATAGCAGCGGCGGTTCGACGACAGAGTTCACCTTCATCGTTCACAAGCTGGACTTTGCAACCTGCGGCCGTGATGTCGTCCGCGCGTTCTGTGAGCAGCGCATCAATTTCTTTCGCGTCGAAACCGGGGCCAAGGTATGCGTGGTGCATCGGTTTTGAACGTTTGCCGCCCTGCGCGTGATGCACCGAATACGCCGCACCAATCGCACCGCCTGCGTCGCCCGCTGCAGATTGAACATACACGCGTTTGAACGGCGTTTTGAGCGTGATCTTTCCATTTGCAACGGAGTTCATGCCGCAACCGCCTGCAACGCACACTGAATCACCGCCGTGCTTTTTGTGAAGGGCGTTGAGCAAATGGAAAAAGGCTTCTTCGTACATCGCTTGGATTGATCGCGCGATGTCTTTGTGCTTTTGTTCGAGCGGTTCATCCGGTTTGCGCGCGGGGCCAAGCAAGGCTTCAAGTGCCGGCGTAAAAAGACTGCCGACAGAGGGCGAACCGTTCTCCCATTCGTACTGCACTTTTTCGCTAGCATGCCGAAAATATTGAAGATCTAGGCGAAATTCACCATTTTCGTGAAGCTTTACGATTTCGCGCATCGCCGCAATAAATTGGGCGCTACCGTACGGAGCCAGTCCCATGACTTTGTATTCATCACCGTAATTCGGAAAGCCCAAATACTGTGTGAGCGCTTGATAAAAAATACCGAGCGAATGCGGAAAATAAACGCGTTCATCCACTTCGATGTTCGCGCCCTTGCCGTAACCCCAAGCCGCGCTCGCAAAGTCACCAAAGCCGTCGACCGAAACCACGACCGCCTCATCGTAGGGCGACACATGAAACGCCGATGAAAGATGCGCGACGTGATGCTCCACCGCGTGAAACTTGCCGCGAAACGCCTCGTTCGGAAACGCATTGGCGAGGTGAACGTCTATACCGGCGCGTTCACGCTTATTTCGGATGCGATCCAAAACTAAACTCAAATCAGGGCGCTTCAACAACGTGTACGCGACCTTCTTGCCGATGTTCGCGCTTGAATCTTGATTGACTGCAATGTGGTCAACGTCAGAGAGACTGAGCCCAGAATCGCGCAAACACCATGCGATTGATTCGCTTGGAAAACCCGCCCAGTGTTTGATTCGACGGAAGCGCTCTTCTTCCGCCGCAGCGATTAGTTTGCCGTCGATCAGTAAGCACGCCGATGAGTCGCCGTGGAAGGCATTGATGCCGAGTATGTTGCTCATAAAACTATTTTCGTTACTTTTGAGTTGCGTACTCGATCAATGAGCGATTTAACTTCGCCGTCACGTGTGGTGAACATTGCAGATTTCAGCGCAAGCAGTTCGTCGTTCGATAGCGATGCTTCGCGAATACTCCAAATTTTCCAATCCACCATCAAACGCAACCAAAATCCTTGCAGCGCGGCGTACAAAAAGCCTGCGCGTCCATCTAAAAAACCGAGCATCAGCACGTAGCGATAAAAGAAGTAAACACAGGGCCGCAAAAAAAGAGGCATACGCTGCCACAAATCCCGCAGGCGCATGAATCGTTGATCCGGATTCCCGAGCAATTCGGGCTTGCCTTCCCACGCCACTAGCCCGCGGCGACGAAGCTCCTCCTCCACCGCAAGTCGAAGCGAGAACTTATCTTGCTTTCGTGTCCATACCGTGATGTCGTCGTCATGTCGGTTGTATTCGATAACAGCGCTCTTGAACTGTGTAGTTGTTCCCGTCACATTGAAACGAAAATCAACAAGGTCACTAAGATCGGGGCGCGCGGCGCCTCTACGGATCATGCGCAACCAAAATTGTTTCGTGCCACCGAAGCGAATGAGCCCGCCACCAAACACGTAATCGTGCTTCACATAGACGCCATCAACGCCAGCTTTGATGGATGGCAGCTCGCGCTCAATCTGCGCGCGTAGCGCAGGCGTAACCACAAAGTCCGCGTCGAGCGCAAGAATCCATTCTGTCGCGATCGGCAAATTATCGAGCGCCCAATTCCATTGCGCCGCGTGATTGTCGTAACTGTGATGAACAACGTTGTTCGTGTACTCACGACAAATTTCAAGTGTGTCATCCGTACTGCCTGAATCGACGACAAACGTGTGCGCCCAACCTTTCACGCTTTCAAGACAGTGCCGGATGTTGGGTGACTCGTTGTGACACAAGACAACTGCGGAAATCGCACTCACGCGTTGCTCCGCATAGCACCGTGCGTGCGTTCGCGCTGATGCCATTGCCAAGCAGTGTTAACGATCCGGTTGAGCTCAGAGTGTTTAGGTGCCCATTCAAGCTGTCGCTTAATCTCAGTTGAATCCGCAACCAAATGAGCCGGATCGCCATCGCGACGCGACCCAATCACGTGCGGTACTTCGCGCCCCGTTTCCAGCGCAATTGCATTGAGGATTTCGCGCACTGAAAAACCATTTCCGGTGCCCACATTTAGTGCACTGGGTAGCGTTGCGCCCACTAGAAGCCGTCGTAGTGCGGCGACGTGCGCATTTGCAAGATCGGTGACGTGAATGTAATCGCGCACGCACGTGCCGTCTGGCGTGTCGTAGTCATCTCCATTCACGGACAGTTTTTTTCGTTGATCGATCAATGTGTCGAGAGCCAACGGAATCAAGTGTGTTTCTGGGTCATGTAGTTCGCCGCACTCGCCGTCGGCATCGGCGCCCGCCGCATTGAAATAACGAAGGCAAATCGCTCGCAAACCACTGGAATGCATGAAGTCCGCAATCATTTGTTCAGCGAATAGTTTGGAACGACCGTATGGGCTCAACGGTAACAGTGCTGATGTTTCGTTGACGGGCGATATCTTCGGCAAACCGTACACGGCCGCTGAACTGGAAAACACCAATTTCGACACACCATACTCCCGCATCACATTCAGTAGATTTATGGTGCCACCAACATTCGGCGCGTAGTGCAACCAGGGGGCAACTACAGACTCGCCGACTGCAATTCTTCCAGCGAAGTGAATCACCGCAACAGGACGGAACTCGCGCAACGCCACGCGGATATCTGCTTCATTGCAAACATCGCCTTTTACGAGAGATCCCCATTTAACGAGCCGCTCGAATCCGGTAGATAGATTGTCGAACGTAACGGGCTCGAAGCCAGCGCGCGCGAGCGCTTTGCATGTGTGACTGCCGATGTAGCCAGCGCCTCCGGTAACAAGTATTCGATCCATGCTTTTATTTATAGCGCTCTATCGGGTGGGTTAACTTCGCGTGCGCTCACCACCGGGATGAGGCTTCCGGTGGCAATCGCGTACATCTGACTCAAGCCTTTGCCGAGCGCAGAAACAGAGAATTTTTGTTCCACGAGTAACTTTGCCGCAATTCCGCAGCGCATTCTCATTTCTTGGTCTCCGAGCAAACGTGTTAGTCCGTTGGCAATTGAATCTGCGTTTGGCTCAACGACGATGCCGGTCTGATGAGTTTCAATGTCCTCTGAAAGCGCCACACCACGCGCGACAACGCATGGCAAACCATACGCAAGCGCCTCAGCGACCGCGATCCCAAAGTTTTCCGAAAACGAAGGCAACACGAATACGTCCGCGTTGACGAATTGCGCAGTCTTCGCGTCGCCCGACACGTGACCGTGCCATTGCACACGATCATCAATCACAAGTGAACTAGCTAGCGCCTTGAGCGAGTTTATGTACGTCGCATCTCCGCTCCCCGCAATATGAAGCTGCGCGTTTGGAAAATCAGCGTGCACCTGTTTCCAGGCCTGCAATAGGCTCTCGATATTCTTTTTGGGGTCGAGGCGCGACAGGTACAGCACGTTAAGTGTCGACGCCGAGTCAGCTAACGCGGTCGAGCGTAAATGCGATCCGCTCGGTACCTCAATTGCAAGCGGCCGCACGTGCACGCGTGCATTCGCGCGCACCGCACGCACGTCATCAGCTTCAGCCTTACTGGTGCAATGAATCAGAGCGGCATACTCAATAATTGGAGATTCCAGCAAAGCAACAGAAATCCGTTTCGCCCAGTATTTTTTTTGAAGAAGCCCGTAAGAGCTGAGAACACCTAACGGTCGGACAACATATGACACGCCGCGCACTCGCGCGATGATCGCAGCGGCAGTGCTCGTGAACGAAAACAAAGCGTGAATGTGCACGCAATCAAACGAGCGAACGTTTTTCCACAACCACACAATCAGTGACGGCGCAATGCAATACGCGTCGAATCGCTTGCGAAAGTAAATGCGTGAACACGATTCTTCTGCGATGATCGTCCCAAGTGCTCGATCAAGACGGCGTCCAAGGCCATCATCATCCGTCGTTGCGACCACCGTGTCAATTCCTTCGGCGCGCGACGCCTGTTCGATAGTTCGAATGGCATGGCTCGGCCCACCATGCACCCAGCTAAGGGAAGGAATGACGTGGAGAACTTTCATCAAATCACTGCACGGAGCGCTTGTATCAAACCGTCTGTGGCGTTATGAGATGAATACTTCTCACGCACGCGCATAGCACCCGCGACACTAAGTCGACGACGCAACTCGGGATCAGCTGCTAGCGGCTTCGCCACGGCGGCAAGTGCCTCAGGCGTGGCATCAAAACCAAATCCCGTTTCTCCATCTACCACTAGGTCATAACGAGAACCGACTTCGTTGGACACGAGCACAGGCAGCTCAAAGAGCATTGCCTCGTTGGTCACCAAACCCCACGTTTCGCCATTCGTTGACGGCAGTACAAAGATGTCGGCAGAAAGATACGCACGCCATAGTTCTGTCTGGTTTAAAAAGCCTTCGAAGTGCACCGGCACACTCAGCGCATTGGCGCACATCCGTAGAGATTGCGTCAACTCACCCGAGCCCGCGAACGATACCTTGACGGGCAGACCGCTGCCGCGTAGCAAAGCCGCTGCTTCAATTAACAACTGCGGACGCTTGAACGCAACGTGCTTACCGCAAAATAGCAGCACAACATCTTCTTCGCCGAACCCGCGCTCGGCACGTAGCGTCGCACGCTTGGTCAAGTGCGCTTCCCGCATCCGCAACATACGTTCGGTTTCTACGAAATACGCGCCATCGAACAATCTTTCAGGATGCACGCCGTTTGACGCGTAGAAGCGTCGATTTGCAGTTCCAATAGTCAAAAACCCATGCGCGAGCGCGAGAAGCGCACGATGCGTCAAACGAACAAAAGCGCTACGTTTTCGAAGATCATTCGATTCGCCTCGAACAAGTAATTTGATTCTGCACAAACGAGCGACCAATTGCGCGACGACAAGCAACGCCTCGTTCCATCCCGTCACCAGCACCACGTCGGGTCGCCTATATTTGAGAATCCTCGTTAACGCAAAAAAACCTTTGAATAAATCTCGCACGCCGTTATCGAGATCGAGCGATTCATTCGAATAACCCGCTAACAACGGTACATCCCAAACAAAGGGAACACCAAATCCAACGCCTTGTGATTGATGACTCAAGTGCCGAAGGAACACAACGTGTAAAGACACGTCGTCTCGATCTGTTAGTTCGCGATACCAAGGTGCCATGTACTGAATCGGATGCGTAGTGACTACGCAAATAGATTTTTTTTCATCTCGATTTGCGTTGGATTCGACCGACATTGGGTCTGCAGTTCTCTCTTTTTGCACCGGCGATGTCAATTATCGAATGGACGAACCGACTGAGCGCTGCGTCGCGGCTAGATATGACGGCGCGCTATCCGGAATAGCGGTATCGGCCATCGCTGCAAACTGCGTCGGAGGTGGCGGTTGCAACACGCCCAGCTCGCGTGCCGCGACCGCGGGCAACGCAAGCAACACACCGATTGCGGTGCCGAGCGTCAGCAATATCCAGACGTCACCATACGCTTGCGTGGCAACCGAAAACGTCGCGACATTTGCCGCAAGAAAAGCAACCAAACCGAAAGCAAGAGACGCGTGCGGTTTCGACGTTTTTGCGAGCGCCGCGAGACGCCGCCAAATCATTCTCGCAATCGTGAACCCCAACCAAAAAGCCACCGCGAGTCCGGGCAAACCTAAATCAAGCGTGAGTTTTCCGAGGCCGCCCTCGGCCGTTCCTCCGACAATCTTCACGCCACCGCCAAAGTGCTGTGCACCCTGGGCACCTGCCCCCAATCCTGAACCGAGGGGACCAAAGTCCCAAACAGCGCTGAACACGGGGATATAGGCCAGTTGATGAAACCGCTCAGGGATCGATTCAAATACCGTAAGTCCACGGTCTTTCCAAGCGCCAAATTGTGACGTCTGCGCAGAAGAAGACGTATTCGTACGATCAAACGATTGTTCGCCAGGGTCAGGGCCAAAACTCGATAGAACGATTCCGAACGCGAGTAAACCTGCGACTACCGTGACTGTTGCGAGTTTGGCTCGGCCTTTTAAAAACCAGGCGAACAAAAAGAAATATACGCTTGCAAAAATCACCACCTGCACCAACATTTTTCGGCGCCCAGTGGCGAGCCCGATGTAGAGCAGGAACAGCACCACAGCGACGACGCAGAGCGACTTGAACACTGATAATTTCCGACCGTTGAGCAAAATGAAAAGAAAACACGACACGGTAGCCACATGCCATGCAGCGATTTCAGCGGCGCGATAGAAACCTGCATTTGCTTTAGATGGCGAGCCCACGTCGTAAATAATTTGTCCGACACCGACTTCGCCCAACACGGGTAACTTCACACCAGTTGCGTCCAGATAGATTCCAATAAACCACGGAAGCGAGCACGCGACGTAGAACCACATCCACTTCATCACGCCGTTGCTGCCGATTCGTAGAACCAACTGATGGGTAAAAGTAATGGCGACGATCGGCGCAACATAAAAAATGGCACCAATTGCAGGCAGCATAATGTTCTGAAAACGGTAGTAACAAACGAGAGACTGTATCGCCAGGACAACGCAGAAGATCGTAAACGGAGCGCCGAGGTCTTGCTTCCAACCATAGATCGCCGCCGGTGTTAAACGAACGCGTGAAATCGCCGCACCGAGACAAGCCGCCGCCAGAGCGACAGCAACGAACCCGACAAAAACGACAGGTGCATTCGGCGTTAGTTTTCGAATTGGGTCTTGCAGCAGACCAACAACGACAAAAATTAGAAGGCTCGCTCGCCAGTTGAAGACGGCGCTAAAGCAGGCAACGGCGAGTATGAAAAACCCTAGCATCAGCATGCGTGCGCTCCATCAAACATAGTTTGCTGAATGTGCATCGGACCGCGGCGATACATTCGTGCAGCCCATATTAAGCCACGCACTTCCGCAAACAGAGTCATTGGAATCCACCAGGGACGTCGAAGATGATGTTTGCTGCGAACCGAGTTCAACAATCGTTTGGTGATCGCCCGAATGAGATCGCTGCCGTTCTTGGTCACAAAAAAATAGTAGTACTCGCCCACCGCGTGATCGGGACGGGTCGTCGTGAGATGAGTTCCAAATGTGCGCGTACCTCCCTCGACCGCTTTCAAGTGATGAATCAGCGCCTTGGGTTCGTAGACTATCTGTCGTCCACTCGCGCACCATCGATGCGCGAATTCAGCTTCAAATCGATAGGCTACCTTCACAAAATTCTCGTCAAAACCGCCGAGTTCGATGGCCGCTTTTCTAGATATTGAGAAGTTACCGCCCATGAATTCGTAAACCGGCTGCCGATCCAAACACGCAAAATGAAATGGTTCGCCATGAGCGAATTTCACGCCCTTGTGCCATGGTTGCAACACACGCCCTGCGACTAACAATGCTTCGCCGCTGGTATGCGCTTCGCGGTGTGCAGCCAAAAGTTGCTCATCAGGCACGATGTCATCATCAAGGAACAACACGATATCGTTCTTTGCTTCGCGCAAAGCTACGTTCATTGCCATAGGAATTGACGGCAATTCGCTGCGAATCCAGCGGATAGCGCCTTCTGCGTTCCACGCCGTGAGTTGCGCTTCAACCGGAGCCTCGTGTTGCGGTGTCTGATCGATGATGAGAATTTCCGTGCCGGCGGATGAAATCAGCGAAAGCTCCCGGATCGAATTAAGCAACACCTGCTCTCGGCGGTACGAAGGAATTGCAACTGAAATTGCGCGGAGAGCGCTCATGGCAATCGATCTGCAATTTTTCTCGCTGGTATGCCCGCGTAAATCGCGTTTGCATCAACGTTGCCGGTAACCACCGCACCCGCGCCAATAATCGCGCCATCACCAATCTGTACACCAGCAAGAATTACCGCGTTGGCACCAACCCATACGTCAGCCCCGATCTGAACCGGAGACGCAATGCAGCCTTGTGAGGCAATGAGCAACCCTTTCCGGTGAACGTGACTATGATCGGTGATAAACACGCCAGGGGCAATCAGTGCCGATTCGCCTACCGTCACTCGATCTGATACATCGAACTCAACGCCGCGACCAACAAATACATCGTCGCCAAATTCAACTCGCGCTAAATCAGTAGTGAGTTTCAAAAACACATCATTTTCGAATTGAATGCGACGTCCTAGACTCAGACACCACGGTCGGGTCACACTACATCGACTCGCGATCCGAGTTTTCGATCCGACGCGTGCTCCGCGAATTCGAAGCAAAGACGCACGAATGCGATCAAGCGCAACATTGACTAGCGGCCAAACACGTGTCTCGATGTGTCGAATAGGGCTCAATTGGGTGCCTTGACGCCCGTCACAAGAAGTTGATGCCCCAACTTTCTTGCTAGAAACTGCGGCCTGACTGCGATCCGTTCCGCAACGGAAAGCAAAGCGCTCGGAAGCATTCGGTGCAAATACCGTACTTTCACGTGCCCCGAAATAATGGGTGTTTCGAAGTATTCGTATCGCACATTCTGATAGCCCGTTTCACGAAAGACCTGCGTAAGTTCGTCCGCACGATACGCGTAAAAATGTCCGTCGCCGTCCGCCGAGTGCTGCAAATGCTCGAGTTGGCTACGATCACCAATCTCGTGAAAGGTTGGAAGAGTGCTTTTGAAATAGTCTGCGTTAGGGGTCGTCATAACGACGCGGCCGCCGGGCTTCAAACGCTTCTGGATCGCCTCTAGCAAATGTTCTGGGTAAACGAGATGCTCGACGAGCTGATTTGCGAAAACCAAATCGTATTGCCCGGTGACACCCCCTTCAAGAATGTTTGCCTGAACAAACTCGATGGCTCCTTGCGTATAACGCGATTGTGCGTAGCGCAAAAATTCTCGTCGGATGTCTACCGCTGTTACACGATGGCCGCGCTCGGCAAGCATTAGCGCTAGCGTGCCTTGCGCACATCCGACGTCAAGCACATCGAGGTTTGGCTTATCGGCGAACTGCAAGTAAAGATCGAGTTGGTTGTGATACTGATTCCAGATTTGAGGGGCGATCGATTTGTCCCAAATCTCTTGCATGTCGTGTCGATACAGGGCTTTGACTTCGTCAGACCAATCCGTTTGAAATACTGGCGCTTTCATTTCGGGTTAGACCTTGATTGCGCGCCACAGCGCTTTGAGATGCAGTGGATTAGCGACCACTGCGCGAACAAAATAATTTCTAGCTGTTGACGGGTCTTTTGCGCGCAAACACGAACCCACAAAATAATAGTAGCGCGAACTTTCAAGTCGGCTAGATTTCGGTGGCGACGAATGTTTCGATGCAACGACATCGAATGCATCGAGCAGCGCTTGATCACTTAGCCCTGAAGCGCGTGCGAGCGCGCAGCGTACCGCAAGCTCACCCAGCGCAAACTGCAAATCTCTTCGCCGATCACTAATCGACCCCATCGCAAACGGCGCATGGTAGTGAACCTCAGACATCCCAAAACATAGCCCTCGCTCTGCCAATCTCATCCAGAGATCAATGTCCTGCGCGACCACAAACTTCGGGCGATAACCACCGACCAAGATGTAGGTATCGCGACGAAACATTGTTGCACCGTGATGTGGTGGTCCTTTAATTTCGCTCACATTCGCGACTCGCAAGCCTTTTTGCAAAGCCTCGCCATCGACAACGCTATCGCTCAAGATCGCGCCATGCTCGTCGGTGATACGCACGCCCGAGGCCACCATCACGATGTCCTTGCGCTGCCGCAGCAAATCCGTTTGCGCTCGAAATCGATGGGGTAGCGAAACATCGCCACAATCCTGACGAGCAATAAATTCGCCACGAGCCATCTCACATCCCGTGATGAGTGACCTCGTCAGCCCTTGATTTTCCTGGTGGACTACGCGAAGTCTTGCGTCTGCGGTTGCCCATTGATCGAGAATGCTTTTCGTGTCGTCGATCGAGCCATCGTTGATCACGATGAATTCAAGATCGCAGTCGCGTTGATCAAGCACGCTTCGAAGTGTTGCATCAAGCGTTGATGCACCGTTGTACACGCCCATCACGACGGATACTTGCGGTGCTTTTTCGATGTTTCTGTCGACCAAATCTAATCCCTGTTCATTCCGTTCGCAGCAAAACAGTGCGAGCTCGGTCGCCGCAAACCAAATCTATCCTTTTACTCGATGCGACTCCCGCTATTTTCTACGAAAAGCGGAAAACAAACGACTTGACTACGGTAATCGCAGGCGCTCCGAAAATGACGCCAGTTTCCCAGCGCCACGCCATCCGATCACATTGGAGGCTGCCCGAAAAGCCGCATATTGCCACTTGCCGGCAATCGCTCGACTATGAGCCGCGTTCATCAAGCGATGCGCATGCTCTGTCAAGCCTGACTCTGCGGCCCAGCGCGCCTCAAGAAATAGCGTTCTGCAGAACCTTTGCATTTCTAAGCTCCCGTCGGAAACGCCCGCGCGCGCGGCGTTTTTCAGAATTTCTAGCAACGCGTCCGCACGTTGCGCATGCGAGACGGGATCCTTTCGCCACGCCGTTCCGAGATGTTCACCGTCATGCGCCCACACCTCCGCAACGTACGCGTCTACGTGCACTAGACGTGCGCGCGCCGCGCCAGCCATCGAATCAAACAACAAATCCTCGAGCTGGCGCGTGCTTGGCCATGCGCCGATTCGAGCGAGCGCGCCCCGTCGATACAAAGGCACATTGGTCGGCCAAAGACGCCCAGAAAGAATCGTCGGAAAAAGATGCGTAACCGCCTCGTGGGTACGATGAGCCTTATCCACTTCTCGAGACTCGTCGGCGAGGACAGTCCACGTTTTCCCGTAAGCGATGTCCGCGTAATTGTCATGCGTCAGGGCGTTCATCAAAAGCGCCGTTTTTTCTGGCAAAAACCGATCATCGCTATCCAAAAACTGTACAAATTCACCGCGACTCATCTCAACGCCGTATTGCCGAGCGCGTCCAGGGCCTTGATTTGGTTGTTGGAAAAAACGAATGATGGCGGGATGTTCTTCCGCCAGGCGCTTGCATACTGCGGGCGTTTCGTCACGCGAACCGTCGTCAACGATGATGATTTCGATCGGTCGATAGGTCTGTTCGAGCACGCTTTGTACCGCGCGAACGATCATTTCCGGACGGTTGTAGACGGGGATAATCGTGCTCACGAGCGGAGGCGAACTCGTTGCGTCATTCAAATGGTTAACAGTGATTGGAGGGTTCGCTTCAGCGCTCGAATGTGCGTGAGCAACCGACTGAGCGGAAACAACGTCGATGAACTCAGCTTGCGTGTCAACGGCAGGGCGCGACAGGACCTTCTCACCCCAGTGTTCGAGCAAAAGCAATTTCCAAGCAAGATTTCGATAAATCGAAATCGCTTGTGGCCAGGCCTCGCCTTCGCGTCCGTGGACAAGGTAGGCTTCCATCGGCTTACGTAACCCATAGCGCGACGTAAGGGAATCTGTATGGAGCAGCTTCGCGCGCGCGCGTGCGCGCAGCACCGCGCTCGAATCCATCCACTGTGCATCAAGCGGCGCGCCATGTTTGATTCGGTTCGAAATTTCTTCTGGCAACAGTCCAAATCGACTGGCAACCGTGCGTAGCACCGCTTTATTTTTTTGGGCGTCAAGAAGATATTCGCGCGGTATCGAGTAAGCAAATTCCGCGATTCTTCGGTCTAGGAATGGGGCACGAGCCTCAATACTCTCGGCCATACTGGCCTTGTCCACCTTCATCACGTATTGATTCGGGAGTTGGCGTCGGCTTTCGAACAGCCTTACCGCATCGAACGCGTCGGTCGTCGTTCGTAAATAGTCGCCAAAAATCTCCGAAAACAGCGCGCGGCACGCGCCGTGACGTCGTCCTGCGTATCGTTGATAGAGGCGGAACTGCGCGAATTTGCTCAACTTTTTATCAACATCGAAAATGCCGTAACCACCAAATAGCTCGTCCGCGCCTTCCCCGACTAAAACAACTTTGTAGCCCAATTCCTTCGCTTTTCGATACAGTAGGCGACTGGTAATGGTGCCCCAATCCGCAAAGAGATCGTCCATCATTGCTGTATTGGTTTCAAGCTCAGCAATCACCTGCTGCGGTGTGATCAGCACTTGCTGGAACCTCGCGCCCACGTACGAGGCGACTTTTTGCGCAAATGGACGTTCATCGAGCGATTCGCCCTCGAACGCCATCGTCAACGTTTCGACCTGGCCGTGACGCGCCGCAAGCGCAGCGATCACACTTGAATCAAGTCCGCCTGAAAGGAGCATCGCTACGGGAACATCAGCGATCAAATGCTGCGAAACGACGGTGTTGAGCAGACCATAGAGCTCGTCAACCCGATCATCAAATGAAACGGCATTTGAGGGCTGGGTAGCGGGCGAGAAAAAAGTGCGCCGTTCAACGATGCATCCTTCACGAATCGAGAGACGCATCCCCGGTGGCACTTTGTGCACCTTCTCAAAAATGGTGCGCTCTTCTTCAATCACGTAGCCGAATTCAAGGTATTGCGCCACGCCCGCGTCGCGCAACGTAAGCCGTACGCCCGGCAACGCACCGAGCGCCTTTGCCTCAGATGCGAACACCAAACCGCCATCGTGCATCATCCAGTAGAGCGGCTTGATGCCCATCGCGTCGCGAGCGAGATGAAGCGTTTTCGAACGTCCGTCCCACAATGCAAACGCAAACATCCCAGCGAATTTGTCGACGCAAGCAATCCCCCACTCGAGATACGCATTGAGCACGACTTCGGTGTCGCCCGTTGTAGTAAACGTCGCACCACGCGCGATCAATTCATCGCGCAATTCGCGAAAATTGTAGAGTTCGCCGTTGTAAGACAGTACGACTTGTCCGTCTAACGCAAGCATCGGCTGACTGCTCGCGTCGGACAAATCGATAATGCTTAGGCGGCGGTGCGCGAGGGCAACGCCCTCTTGCGCATTTTCATAAAAACCCTCACCGTCTGGGCCGCGATGCGCGAGCGCGCGTGCAAGGCCGCGCAGTCCCGCAAATGGCGGCATTTTTTCTTTGGGATAACTCCAGCCCGCTATACCGCACATACAACTTCTTTACGCCTATTCGGAACCCCGCACGTGGCCGACTCAACGTATTTTCGTACAAGTGCACAAGCGCCAACTGTAATGATCGATTTCATCCGCGCAGCCCGCGCTCAATACCTGCGTTAATCACGCATTGACGCATTCGATCACCGCGTCCTTTGACTAACTGACCGAGTCCGCGCACCAGATGCAAGAGCGCTTTGCTCGCACTGCCTTTTTGCGACGAACCCATGAGTCGCGCTGCGATCCCTTTTTGCACGCCGTAGCGATACAAGTATCCAAGTTTGAGTCGCGTCGGATCGGTGGAATGATTCACGATGGCATCGCCAACGTAGACGCCTGTCTCACCAAGTGCAATAGCACGCTCCATGTAGTCCGCCTCTTCGCCCCTTCCCGGAATGCCGCCTTTCACGCCGAGATCGGTACGAAATTGACCGACACGCTCGATACACCCGCGCGACAAACCAAAGTTAGCGCCAAACGGCGTTGGCTCTCCTGCCACAAATGGTCGAACCGATTCCCCGAGATGAAAGCGAACGAGCAAACCGTCGATCAATGCAAGGCTCTCGTCTTTGAGCCAATTGGGCTTGCCAGCGGGATAGAACGGCAGCACTCGCCCGCCAAAAAAGCCCGCAGAAGGAAACGCCTTCGTTGCCTCAATAAATCTCGCGAGCCACTCTGGATCGACCAAGACGTCATCGTCAGTAAATATCAGATGCGTGCCTCGAAATTCTCGAAGCGCACGATTTCTGGCTGATGACAGTCCCTGCTCGTGCTCAAAAATGTAGTGGAGAGCTAGCGCGGACGCGAAGCTCTCGCACACCAAACGCGTTGCGTCCCTGCTATTGTTGTCAATTACGATCAGCTCAACGTCGAGAGAATCGCGACTCGAACTTCTCGCAATACTCTCTAAAGTATTGCTTAAATTGGCCGAACGGTTGTAGGTGCAGATTGCGACGGAAATCACGATTTTAAGTTCGGTCAAAATAAGATGCGGCGTACGGATTTCGCTCGGCGACCGAAAGCCTGCATGTATGTTAAAGAGGCGCGACTAGCGGAAAAAAACTGCGTTCTTTGCTTCCCCAACCTTGGTTCTTTCGGCTCAGCACACATCATTTTCATCTTGTCGTAGTAGTCGAGTGCCACTTAACGCGTTCTAAACTCACGCTCGCCAAAGTGACTCGTTGGAAAAGCCTAAGTTACTTCGGCCATCAAGCCCGGTATGCGCTTTATTGACAACTTGACATTTCGAGCGCTAGGACAAAACTTCTTACGCGACGCCCAGAACTTTGAACCCGTAGAACGCTAAGTGCCATCAGAATATCCTTCTGCGTGAACGCTTTTACTCTCTCGGGCGCAACAATTTCTTCTCCACAAAAATCCAGCTGAGACTAGCGATAAAGAAAGCAAGGCTAGTTGCTACCAGAAAAAAGACAAAACTTGAGGAGTTCTGACCCAGTCCAAATCGCCCTTGAAGCACCGACGGCGGCATCTGGCGTAACAATTCAGGCAAGAAAAGATAGTGGGAAACGTACGCGGCGTAACTACACCGGGCAAGCGGCGAAAACCCCCTCCACGAAAGAATCGCTGACACAATGTTCGGGCGAAGCGCGATTACGAGCAAGGCTCCAAAGGTTAAGGCACCAATCGTCGGTAATGTTATTCGCAATATATGTTCTACGATCCGCCCTTGCGATTGAAACACCGCACCCGCAAGTCCATACCAAGCAACAAACGCAAGGGTTGACCCTCCGGCGACAGCAATCGCATACTCTGTTGCGTGCACACGTTTGAAACTGGCAATGCGAACCGAAGCCAGCGCGACCAGTGATCCAGCCGCTAGACCATCTAGACGCGACGGCAAAAATCCGAAAGTTACATGCCACGGTGCTTCGTTAACGATTGCAACCCATCGAAAACACGGCGCGACTAACAACAGCGCTACCGTGGCCTTCAACCTCATGTGTTGCGGAAAAAAGAGGATGACCACCGGCCACACCAAGTAAAACTGCATCTCGACCGCAAGCGACCAGAAATGCCCCATTCCGACGCGGCCTCCAAGATCTCCATAGGCGGTCGGGACGTAATTTGAGTAGTACAGCCAATACGGCAGCTGCACCCCAAGGGTAGGCACGGTGTACGTACCCAACAGGAGCGGCACCACGAAGAAGACAATAAGCAGAGCGATCAGGTACACGGGCACCAGGCGTCTTAAACGGCGCGCCCAAAAGCTAAGCAAGCGCCGTGCGCTCATACGCTCACGAACCAATATGGAAGTAATGAGGTAGCCAGAAAGCACGAAGAATAAGTCGACGCCGATCCAACCGATGTCTGCCACTTTGAAATAGAGCGACGCTAAGCCGCGATTGGAATCATGATCGGGGGTAAGATGAAAGGCGAGAACTAGCAGCACCGCAATAGCTCGTAGCCCGTCTAGCGCGGGGACACGCTCAGAAATAGACCGTAGATTCGATGCCAACATGATCTTCGCAATCCTATTGCGCCGAACGTGTATCGACTCGGGAAGCCATTTCCCAGAACGCTGGGTCGCCGAGCGGACGACCTCCCAGTGAGTGCGGCCACTCTCCGCCTGCTTCAGTATGCACAAACGAGCGACGCGCTATGCGTCGAATCGTTTCGGCAAATTGCGCACCGAAGACTCGATCTAGACGACCGTTTGTCGAAGTTGTAGGTGTTGAGAATGACTGCACTACTGGAAGCCGTAGTACCGACTGTAGCGCCTCATGCCACGCCGTGACCGATGCGTCCACGCTGTACCGCGATTCAACCAACTGGAGGCCGGCCTCGACGAGCGCCTCGCGCACTTGCCTATTGGAGACCTCGGCAATTAGAGTCGCCGCCGCGTCGGTATCTCCTATATCGAAGAGGCAACAGTTGACGCGGTCGACTAACGCTCCCTCGCGTCCCGATCCGATATATCGGGTCGACAGCACAGCCACTCCATGCGACATCGCTTCCCAAATGACGATCGGTCCTGTTTCCCATAGCGAGAGGTTAAGAAGAATGTCCGCATCCGCATAGACTTCGTGAGCCACGTCATCGGCCGCAACCGCACCCAGCCATTTGACTCGCCCAGCCGCGCTGTGGTGTTTCAGCGCTTCGCGCAACGCAGGCTCATCCGGGCCAGTACCAGCGATGGTTAGCAAGAACATTATTTCACGGGCCTCTAAGGCATCGCAGATCGGCGCTAGGTCTAACACGCGCTTCTGCCATTGTTCCAAACGCCCAACGTAGGCAATTCGAACGCAATCGCTCGCCCCTTCGCTTGAATTAAGGGCTCTTTCTCTTGCCTGAGGCACGCCATACGGAACATAGAAGAGTCTTTCGGTGCTTGCTCCGCATTGGCGAGCAATCTCAACAGCAAGCTTGTTGCTGCACGCAATGGCATCGATGCGTGCACACTCTCGTGCGACATCTTCAAACAAATCCGGCTGAATGCCGTGGTTTGTCATCACGCACCTTAATTCAGGCAAGCTCCCATCTAGTCTCACGCGACTTACGGCTTCGTAGACATCGGCAATATTTACGCCCAGAACAATATCGGGCCTTGTGGCAGACAGCGTGTCCACCAGTGCGCGAATTCGACCTTCGTACGAGCCGGTTCGATTGGATATCTCAACGCTTGAAAAGTCGTGATGCTCACGCAAATAGGCCGCCACATCATGATGAGTTCCGGAAACGAGTCCTACAACGACGTTCCAGCCCCGCTCAGGTAACCCACGAGCCAGGTAACCCATCCAGGTGGCGACACCACCCAATGGATAGGCCGACGGTGAGATGAATAGCAGAGTCGGCATCTACGCAGGCGTCATCACAAGCCACACCATGCCGGCGGGTCGTGCTTCATTCATACAAAACGCGATGGCAGCGTCTCCTCGAGTCGCGAGCGATGTCGGCAGACTCATTGGAAAGTCCGCGCGCTGCCGCGATCTTGCGTCGACCGCGCGAACGTTGTGCGTATTTGAGAATCTCTCTCGAATAAGTTTTTCCATTCCTGGAACAGCGAATTCGTGTACCTCAACAATGATCGTCGAATGAGAAAGCTCGGGGACTCGAAGCGGATCAAGCACGAATGCTTCGCCGCCCTCGATATCGACGATAACTAGCGGGTTGCCGGTGTTTTGAAGCACGGCTTGAAGTGCGCCGACATCGCAGAATCCCCTTATGTCAAGGCGATCAAGGACGTTGTTGCGCGTTGCAAGTTGGTGCATGAGTTCTCGTCCCTGCTCGGTTGCTTCAAATGCAAACACTGTGGACGCAGCGCTGCGGAACAGATAACCGACCGCGTAATAACCCTCCGCCGCACCCACAACGATGACCCTTTCGTAACCTTTCGCAATCGCTTGTTCAATGTCTGACGTCAACTCCAGCTCGTACGTGCCAAGTATCTTCGGAAGAAAAACGCTTCCTGTGCTTTCAGTGACATACCTCATGCCTGCGAACGGTCCAGAAACAACTTTCCCCTTGCTCATGGACTCAACGTATCGACGCATCCGCTCCGAGAATGCCCAAGATTTCGGAAGAAGTCTTCGCGCAGCCAATTGGACAAATTCAGTAAGCATCACAATTCCTAAAGAGTGTAGGCAAGGTTTGTACGCCAGAATCAACTGGCATTAGCGCTGACAGCAAGCCAATAAAGACATGTCACCGCAACCTAAGAATCCACCTGTTGTCTAGTTCCGACAAAGCCCGGATTTACGACGCCCATCGATTCGTTGTTTTCGTACCCAGTCAACCATTCGCTTGTGACGGTAAACGATGCAGCGTTGCTTACCCTAACCCAAGCCCCGTTTTCGCTAGAGTATGCGGTTATGTCCAAGTGGTAGTTGCCAGGACTCAAATACTTGGCTGGAATCACTGCGTCACTTTGGTAAGACCCTGGCGACATATCAGCTGAATCCCGGCAGTCATAGACGCTAAACACAAGCTCGCCCCGCTTGAAAATGCCAAACCTCAGTCGAGCCCCGGCGATTTTCTCGCTAACGACGTAGTTGGTACGCAAACGTATGTGAGCTGCGGGAGCCACCACCACCGTACACCCAGGGTTTGCGCCTTGTATCTCAACCGAAGAAACTTGGAGGCTACCTTCAAGCGGCCCCCGAACCACGGTCGCGAGGCCAAGCGAATCGTTTGCGGCCGCCGTTTCGTACTTTGCAAGTGTTCCGGAAACGTCACCTACGTGAAGAATCTGACCCGCATGCAGCAATACGCCCGTTCGGCAAAGTTTGGAGACGGCTCCCATGTTGTGACTTACAAAGAGAATTGTTCGTCCCCCTTGCGACAAATCCCCCATCTTCGACATACATTTTTCTTGAAATGATGAGTCGCCGACGGAAAGCACTTCATCGACGATCAACACGTCGCTTTCCAGATGCGCTGCGACTGCGAACGCTAGGCGCACATACATGCCGCTTGAATAGCGTTTCACTGGTGTGTCGATGAATTTTTCGACCTCGGCGAAGGCGACGATCTCGTCGAACTTTTTTGCGATGTCTCGACGGGTCATGCCGAGAATTGCGCCGTTCAAGAAAATGTTCTCACGACCTGAGAGTTCGGCGTGAAACCCGGTGCCGACTTCCAACAAACTCGCGAGGCGACCGCGAACCTCGATTCGTCCTTTGGTTGGCGCTGTGATTCTGCTCAAGACCTTGAGCAAAGTGCTTTTGCCTGCGCCATTGCGACCGATAATGCCGACCACTTCGCCGGGCTGCACTTCAAAACTTACGTCGTTGAGCGCCCAGAACTTCGATGCATCGGCGGTTGACTCGTCACGTTTTCTAAACGGAGATTTGAGCGCGTTGGATAGCGTGTCGTAGAAGGTCGCATGTCGGTCCGCACTTTGGCCAACAACATACTCTTTCGATAAATTTTCAACTTTAACGGCGGGCAACACTTTTTATGTAACGCTTATTTTATTGGGCTAACTAGGTATTTTTAAACAAACTCGAAAAAGTAACAATTGGACGACTTCGCCCAATAAAATAGGCGCTTTACTTCTGTCGCTAGATGATATCCGCAAAGCGGCGTTCGACTTTTTCGAAGTAAGCGACGCCAATGATAAAGATCGCAATCGCAACCGCGAATGAAATCGCAATACCTTGTAAATCAAACGGCTTTCCGAGGAACGCCGCACGAAACGCCTCCACTAAACCAGTCATCGGATTCAAGAACATCACCCACTGCCACGCTTTTGGCACCATCGAAACGGGATAAATCACTGGCGTGATGTAGAGCCAAATTTGCACCATGAACGGCGTTAGGTGCGTGAAATCACGATAGGCGACAGTCAACGCTGAGAGTAACGTGCCAACGCCCAATGCTGCGAATACAACACCGATTAGCAGTAGTGGCGCAACAAGCAAATTTGCGGTGAACGGCACGCCATACCAAAGCATCAGCAGCAGCAAAACGACGGTTGAAATCAACAAATCAATGAGCCCCGCCCCTACCGAAGAAAGCGGAATGATGAGTCGCGGAAAGTACACCTTACTGACGAGATTTGCGGAGCCCACCAGCGACTGCCCCGACGTGCCAATCGCATTCGCGAAAAACGTCCAAGGCAAGAGTGCAGCGTACACAAACACGGGATACGGAAGTCCATCAGAGGGCAACTTCGCGAGCTGCCCAAAGACGATGCTGAAAATCACCATCGTCAACACTGGACGAATGATCGCCCACGACGCGCCGAGCACAGTCTGTTTGTAGCGCACTTTGATGTCGCGCATGGTGAGCACCCAAAGCAATTCGCGGTAAGCCCATAGCTCGCGGAAGTTGAGCATATGAAAACCTGATCGGGGCTCAATCAAGGTAACCGACTCATTCGACTTCATCGAATTGCCTCGGAATGCGCAATAGTTATTGCGGACGACGCGCGTTGGGCAAGGCGCGACGAGACTTTTTCATGAGCCAAGCAATGCACAGAAAGCAGATTCGTGTCACCGGATCGCCACGGCTCTCGCGTCCAACGGAGTGCATTGGTCGAAACCTCAAACACAGCGGTGCGATAGCCATAAGCCTCCAGCATTTCGATCACCCGCTCCGACTCGAAGCCATATAGCTTGGAGAGCCCTGATAGTTCAAACAAGAGAACATCAGGCGGGCAGTTTGTCAGCCGTTCATGTGCACCGCGAAATGCAAGCGGCTCGGCGCCTTCAATATCCAGTTTCATCACTTCAAATTTACGCCATCCTAAGAAGGCGTCAAGCGTCGTGCAGCCCACGCTCATTCGATCATCTGATTGCTGATCTGTTCTCGAGATGTGGCGCATAGCGGACGACGCACCACTGGAGAACGACAGCGTTCCAGTATGATCCGACACGGCAATTTCATGAAGCAAGACGTTCGAAAGCTTGGCGTGAACCACTTGCTCGCGCAGCCGTTGCATTGTTGCGGGATCGGGCTCGAAACAATGCACACTGCCGTTCTCGCCAACACAGCGGCTCAACAACACGGTGTAGACGCCAATATTCCCACCGACGTCGGCGGCGTGATCACCTGCGCGAAGATAAGCTCGCAAAAACGACATCTCCCAAAAGTCCGGCATGCCGCTGTAATAGATCACGTTTGAGCTTTGTTCAGAGTCAGGCCAACACAACATTGGACCGCCGAGCGCATCCACGGATATGGGATGACGTCGACTTCGCTTCGTAAGCTGCCAGCCCACGCTCTTGGTCAACGCACGAAGCGCGTGACCTCGGTTTGCAGGATGTCGCAAGATCGAGCGGATAATGCGAGAAGCGTCAAGCGCGAACATCTACCCATTCCCTTCGCACCGAACCGAACAGCGCAGAGACAACGACTGGTGCTTGAAAACGTGCGTGACGGCTCTCAGGCACGTTTGAGACGCATATCCAACCCGCGCCGTCGTGCGAGATCGAGTCACCGCGCTTTTGCGCGTCGATATCTCAATCGAATCGGCCATGATCGGCAATAAGATACGGCGACATTGCTGCTAATTTTTCGGCGGGTACTAGCAGTAAATCTTGTACAAAGGAATCCTTTTGAACCTTGTCCATGAATCGAAAACCAGCGTCCGCACGGGCATACAACCTGTAGTCAATACTTTCGCAGAATCGCGCTACATCATCGACAGTTTGTCCATGCCAGTTCATGCAGTGCGCAGAGAACTCGCCAAATACGACGGGACGTTCACGTCGAAGAAAAGATGTTGCCCCTTGCATTACCTTTAAATCGTAGCCGTCAGTGTCGATTTTCACCACGCCGCATCCGTGAGGCAGCGCTAGATCATCCAGGCGCATGACTTGAATCGTTTGCCGCACGCATTCATACTTTGACTCTTCAGCGAGAATGTTTGCAGTGCCAGCGCCTTCACCTGCCTTGCGATCACCTTCAACTTGAATATCAACCGTTTTTGCAGCTTCTCCTAGCGCGACGCCGTGCACCACCACATTGGCAGTTAGACTATTTAGCCCGACGTTCTCGCGCAGCAGCTTAGCGTTGTCTCCAACGGCCTCAAATGCGATGACCGACACCGGAAGTTCGTTGCGACGAATCACCGCATAAGGAACAGTAATCGCGCCAATGCACGCGCCAACGTCAAGCAAGTAGCCAGGCGACTGATCAGGCGCACTCAACGCGTGAAGAAAGTCGACAGTGTCCGGTTCGTAGCCACCATCCACGTAAGCAAGCCGCTGCGCCCACGCGCGCACGTCTAGCGCCATGTGGTGTGCAACGGGCCGAGACAGCTTTACTACTTGAGGTTCGCGCAGTGATTTTGCGCCGAGCGCGTTCAACACGAGCATCGTCAATCGAACCTTACCGCGAAACGGCGGCAATGCCCGCGAGGCGGCCGCAGTCCACGAGAAGATTCGCTTAGAGATCACGTTCACCCAGCATTTACCAAGCGAATTATTTCAACCACGCAAACAACTCGCGATTGCTGGCAACCCAGCGGCTTAAATCTTTGACGCCGTCGCGAACGGAGATGTTTGGCGTCCAATTCAGTTGCTCTTTCGCGGCATTCAGATCACAAACGAACACCGGCTGATCGCCCGGTCGCCATTGATCCCATTTCAGCGGAATTTTGATCTTGAGTTCCTCTTCGAGATACGCCAGTAATTCGATCAACGACATCGTGTTCGTCGGTCCGCCGCCGATGTTGAGCGCACGCCCTGAAACGCTGTCGCGATGTTCATACGCGGCTTCGTAGGCGCGCGCGAGATCGGATACGTGCAACACATCGCGAATCTGTTTGCCGTCACCGTAAATTGTGATCGTTTTTCCGAGCACGGCGGCAATAGTGAACCACGCAACCCAACCCTGATCTTCGATACCGAATTGGCGCGTGCCGTAAATGCAGCTTTGCCGCAGTGCAACGGTTTTTAATCCGTAGATGCGGCTGTAATCAATCGTGTATTGATCGGCCACACCTTTTGAGCACCCGTAGGGCGAATGAAAATCCAGTTGCTGGGTTTCCGGAACGCCAGTTACTAAGTGTTCATATTCGTAGCGGCCGTTTCGCTCGATCACGGGCACATCATGCATCTTGCCGTAGACCTTGTTGGTCGATGCGAAAACAAAAAACGCTTCGGGCGCATGTAAGCGAACGGCCTCAAGCACGTTGAACGTGCCTAGCGCGTTAATCTCAAAATCTTCGCGAGGATTGGTCACCGACGTCGTCACCGCGACTTGCGCCGCCAAATGAAGCACAAGATCGGGGCGCACTTCGGTCATTACTTTGGCGACGGCGGCGTCATCACGAATGTCAGCTTTGTGAAACCCTACCGTTGCCTGCGCTTGCAGCCAACGCAAGTTGTCTTCCGTGCCGCGGCGGGAAAGATTGTCGAGCAAGGAGACGTCCCACCCGCGATCCACGAAGTGTTTCGCGCTGTTGACGCCGATGAACCCAGCTCCGCCAGTGATAAGAATTTTTTTCATTTACGACGATCAACGAGCTAGTTCTCTATTTTGCCTTGTTTCAGAACTTTCGGAAAACGAAGCGTATTTAGCGCGGCTCAGGAATTGCGCTGCCAAGGGCTCGCAGTAGCAACGCACGCGCTTGTGGGTATGCGTAACGGGTTACAACAAGCTCGCGCGCACTGCTTGCCATTCGTGCCCGCAACGCCCGATCAAACACGATTGTGGCAATGGCATCGGCGAGCTGATCCACAGAAAAATCTACAACCAGCCCGGTTTTACCCGGAAGCACGAATTCCTCCGGTCCGCCGCAGCGCGTCGTGACGACTGGCGCGCCTGAGGCCATCGCCTCCAGTGCGGCGATGCAAAGCCCTTCTTGATGCGAAGGCAACACAAACACGTCGGCCATTTGTAAACGCGCAGCGAGTTCATCCTTGCGCAAATACGGCACGATTTCGAAACATTGTTCCAGCCCGCGCGAACGAATGTTGTGCGTAGCTAATTGCGTTGGCGACCCGCCTACTAACACTGCGTTTACCGCCTGTCCTTTCTGGTGCAATTTTGCGACCGCGTCGACGAGCAAGCCAACATTTTTTCTGGGGTCATCGAGCCTCCCGGAAAACAGCACTGTTCCTGGCTGTACCAAGCCCTCGTTAGGAACGAACCGTTCGGTGTCGATTGGCGTTGGGCAAACGGAAACATTTGCCTGCCCGGACAACCGAGCGATTTGGCGCGCGGTGTGTTCGCTGAGTGCAAGTGGCACGACCGAGCGCAACAGTTCGCGTTCTAAACGCGAAGTCAGTGGATCGACTACGATCGCGTCGAGCAACCGACGGCCAACGCCATAACTTCGTACGCGTTCCGCACGATCACCATGCCAGTCAGTCGCAATCCAGGCGAGCGGCTTTTTACCTGCGAGCACAAGCGGCCGTGCGGCCAATACGTTGCCGGATACGGCGACATGATGAGCGCAACTATCGATTAGCGCTCTCCACTGCGGGGTAAGACCGTACGTCGTGAATTCGAATTCAGGCAGCCACGCGCCCATCGCGTGGGTTTCGCAATCGAACATGGGTTCCGCACGCGTTGCGCTAGGGCGACGACGGCCGAGCGCGAACGTGGGCACCGAGAGTTTCGGCGAGAGGCTGTAGGGCTCGTAATAAGCAATCACCGGCTCGAACCCCAGTGAACGTAAGGTTTCGACCGCGAAGGAAATCATTACCGGCACACCGCCGCTGCGCGCGGCGATGGTGGAAACGAGCACCCGTTTGTTGCTCATGCGGCGTCCACATGAACCGCGCGTTTCGTCATTGTCTCGTAGCGCGCGCCGCAGGTATGCGCCCAGCCGCGCAAACCTCGATCACTCACGAAGGTTTTCGATTCCTCGTTATCTGTCAACATCCATTCGCGAACGGGTACCGTGAAGCCAGTTTTCGGGCGATCGAGCACGTTGGCCGGCAAATCTGAGGCGACCGCGTGCGCGACTTGCGCTTTCGTGATTTGCGGATATTTCGCAAAAATTGCGGCTGTCTTTTTCACGAACTCAACGTCAACGAACGGAACGCGGATTTCAATCGAACGACCCATGCCCGCCCAGTCGGCGTCGCGTAGCAATTGATGGCGCATGTACCACTGCATTTCGAGCGCTGAAACGCGAAGTCTGGGCGAGGCAATGCCCTCAATCGACGAGCGCAGACGCGGCAACGTGTCGAGCACTGCAAGCCCGTGTTCTGCGACTTCGCTTCCCAGAATCGCGGCGAGTTCCCAGGGCATGTGCAACGCTCGTCGCAACAGATAAGCGCCTTCAAAGCTGCCGCCGTATTCGACGAGCCCCGCGTACTTGGGCGAGGTGAACATACCGAGCCACGGCGAAGTCGCTTTACGAACGATTTTTCCAAATTTGGCATTATTCTTAAATTGCCGTAAATATCGGGCGATTCGCGGTATTTGATTAAAACTCGGGTATGAAGCGAATACCTCATCACCGCCCAATCCAGAAAGGGCTACCTTGATCGAGTTAGTTCGCGCTACGTCAGACACGAACCATGTGTTGATGCCGTCAATGGTCGGTTGATCCATCGTGGCGAAGAGCGCCTCGCGCTGCGCCGCGAAATCGGCGCGTTGTACGGTCATGACGTGATGGTCGGCGCGCGTGATCGTTGCGATTTCACGAGCGAGCGCGGTTTCGTCTGACGCGGTGCCGACGTATTCGTCGAAACCGAGGGTGAGCGCATGCGGGGCACCGTTTGCTGCGTCACTTGCGCGCAATCGCCCAGTCGCCGACATGAGCATTGCCGAATCAAGCCCCGCTGAGAGGAACACGCCCACCGGAACATCCGCGACATGATGCGCGGTGACTGTGTCGTGTACCGCCGCAACAATGGCTTGCAGGGCTTGTGTTTCGTTCAGCGTCGTTGGTTCGCGTTCCGCGTTACGAAAGAGCTCGTTCACCGTCAGAAAAGGGATCGCGTCGCTCGCGCTGGTCGCGGTGATTTCGAAGTAGTGACCCGGCGCGAGCGCTTTAATCCCGCGAAACATCGTCCAGGGCTCCGGCACCGAGCCCCAGAGCAAAAATCCAGTTTGCGCGGCTGCTTCCGGCGTTTGATCTGCGTCAGTTTCGAGCAGCGCGCGCACTTGCGAGGCGAACCACACTCGCTCGCCGTCGTTTGCGATGTAGAGCGGTTTGATGCCAAAAGTGTCTCGCGCCAGTGTGAGCTTGCGCTCAACGCGATCCCAAATCGCCAGCGCGAACATGCCACGCAGTTTCGGCAGCATCGCAACGCCCTGCTCCGCGAATAAAGCGAGCAGCACTTCCGTATCCGAATCCGATTGAAAGAGATGCCCACAAGCTGCGAGCGTCGCTTTCAATTCGCGGAAGTTGTAAATCTCGCCGTTGAATACGATGGTGTAGCGGCCGTCGTGCGAATGCATGGGCTGCAATCCGCGCTCTGATAAATCGATGATGGCGAGGCGGCGGTGCGCGAGGGCAACGCGGCGATCATCTGACGTCCAAAGCCCTTCTCCATCCGGCCCGCGAGCGCGCATGTGGTCGCGCACGCGAACCAGTGTTTCCGTATCAACCGGCGATGCGTCGTGCGCGAAAGCGAAACAACCAGCGATGCCGCACATGGGTTAAGCACGAATCGTCATGGCGGCGGCGAAACTACGCGGGTTCGCGCAGCAGCGAATCAAAATAAGCAATGGTCTTCACCAGCCCATCTTTCAGGGCGATAGTCGGTGTCCATTGCAATTTCGATTGAGCCAATGAAATGTCGGGTCGCCTCTGCAAAGGGTCATCTGAAGGCAGTGGCCGCTGCACAATGTTTGACTTCGAACCTGTGAGTTCAATCACGATTTCTGCGAGCTGCCGAATGGTGAATTCACCGGGATTTCCGAGGTTTACAGGGCCAGTGAAACCTTTCTCCGTGTTCATCAAACGAATGAAGCCTTCGATCAAATCGTCGGCGTAACAAAACGATCGCGTTTGCTGTCCGTCGCCGTAAATCGTGATCGATTCGCCTTTGAGCGCTTGCACGATGAAATTGGACACGACGCGCCCGTCGTTCGGATGCATGCGTGGGCCGTACGTGTTGAAAATCCGCGCGACTTTGATATCCAAATCGTGCTGGCGGAAATAATCAAAAAACAACGTTTCGGCGCAACGTTTGCCTTCGTCGTAGCACGAGCGAATGCCAATCGGATTCACGTTGCCCCAATACGACTCGGTTTGTGGATGAACCGCGGGATCGCCATAGACTTCGCTCGTAGATGCCTGAAAAATACGGGCATTCAAGCGTTTCGCGAGCCCAAGCATATTGATTGCGCCATGCACTGATGTTTTGGTCGTTTGCACGGGATCGTGCTGATAATGCACAGGCGACGCGGGGCACGCCAAGTTGTAGATTTCATCGACTTCGATGTAGAGCGGAAACGTCACATCATGGCGAATAAATTCGAAGCCGGAATGATCGCGAAGGTGTGCAATGTTCCGCTTGCTGCCGGTGAACAAATTGTCGAGGCACACCACTTCGTTGCCCTCTTTTAACAATCGCTCGCAGAGATGCGACCCCAAAAATCCCGCGCCCCCCGTCACCAACACTCGTTTTGTTGTTTCGTAGTTTTTCATTCGCTTACTTTTTCACACCGCTCGGCTCAAAGCCCGTGATACGACTTGTACCAAGCCGCCCATTTTGCCAGCCCGACTTCAATTGGTGTGGACGGCGCGTAATCAATCAATGCGCGCAACGAACTCACGTCCGCCTCCGTGCGCAACACGTCCCCTGCCTGCATAGGTAGGAAATTGAGTGTCGCTTTTTTGCCCAACGCGATTTCAAGTTGAGCGATGAAATCCATGAGTTGAACCGGGCGCTCGTTGCCGACGTTCAAAACGCGATATGGCGCATCACTTTCATCCGCGCGCGGCTTCGAATGATCGTAGTTTGGATTGGAAATCGGTGCCTTTTCCAGCACGCGAACCACGGCCTCGGCAACGTCTTCCACATAGGTGAAATCGCGCGAAAGCCTGCCTTCATTGAACACATTGATCGGCTTGCCCTGCATGATCGCATCGGTAAACAACCAAGGCGCCATGTCGGGTCGCCCCCACGGGCCGTACACCGTAAAAAAACGTAGCGCTGTCGTCGGCAACCCATACAAATGCGAATACGAATGCGCCATCAGCTCATTGGCCTTCTTCGTTGCCGCATACAAACTGACGGGATGATCCACGCTGTCTTGCTCTGAAAACGGCGCTTTGGTATTCGCGCCGTAAACGCTGGAGCTGCTCGCGTAAACCAGATGTTCGACCTTTGCGTGGCGGCAGACTTCCAGGACGTTGGCAAAACCGACGAGATTCGCTTGAATGTAGTCTTCTGGATGGGTGAGCGAATGGCGAACGCCGGGTTGGGCCGCGAGGTGAATAACTGCGCTAATCGAATGCTTTGCAACGAGCTCGCGAAGTTGAGCGGCGTTTGCGATGTCGGTTTCAACAAACCTAGAATCACCCAACGAGCCAAGCGCCGCAAGCCGCGCGAGCTTCAACGCTGGATCGTAATACGTTGAAATTGAGTCTATGCCGAGTACCGAATGTCCTGCGGCGATCAAACGCGACCAAGCATGAAAACCGCAAAAACCTAGTGCGCCAGTAAGTAGGATCAAGCGAAAATCCACGTTGTGCTGTGATGGGTTGGCAGTGTAGCGAATCAACTTGAACGAACTCATGTTTCGCGCGGCCTTACTCGCGCATTTACACTCCCACCATGACAGCAAACCTAGCCGGAGAGCCGATCTCGAAAAACGCAAACGCACCCGACTCATCGAACATAGATGACGTCGCTCGCGAATTGAGCAACGAATTGCGTGTCAAAGTCGACCCAATTCGCTTGGGGCTGCTTATCATTGCGACCGCCCCAGGAAACGACGCTGCGAGCTCAATTGGAGCACTTTTTTCCGCTTGGGGCGAGACCGAATGGCGCAGCCTTGCCGACCTTGCCGACGAAGAAATAATCCTTACTTGGGTCACACATCGACTCGCCGCAGATTCACTCGGTTGCCCGTCCGCGGTCGTTGAAGAAATGCGGGAAAAATCCGCGTTACGCCGTAAATGGAACCGCGTCATCGGACTCGCGGCAATCGACCTTTGTGAGCGCCTTAAAGCGGGCGGCGTGTATACGACCATCTTAAAAGGCGCGCCGCTGTCAGTCGTGTGCTATGGCGCTGCGGATTTACGCGACGTAAGAGATATCGATATCCTTGTTGCGCCTCATAACGCGTTTCGTGCGTCCGAAATTCTCACCGCAGCGGGATACGCCTGCGAGATTGATCGCGGGTGGCTTCGTGGTGGCATGACATTGAAAACGATGCGGCAAATATCATTTCGATCACTTGGTGGCGCTCTCGAAATTGATCTTCATTGGAAAGTGGCAAATCCGTGGGTGGATTCCTCAGTCAATAAAATAGACGCTGAACGAGAACAACGTTCACTCGACGTCTTTGGGCGAAGCATTACGTGGGTAAACGAGGAAACCGCTCTCAACTTCGCGCGCGCTAACGTGATTGGTTCGCATCGCGTTGAGATCAAAGCGTCTGTGGACTGCTGGCGTCTTGACGAACTTCGATCATCTGCCCTCTCAGAGGCTTCATCGAATTCATCACTAAACCCGCGCAACGTGACGATGTTCGCGTTGAGCATCGTCACATTAATAAGTAAACATGCCCGACTGTCAGTACGAGCCACCTGCTCTGATCTCGTTGGCGTGGCTCAAGGAGAGGAACCGACTAGGTTCGCAGTTTGGCGAAGAAATGCAGGCCGGATACGCAACGTTACCGAGCTAGTCGCCCTGTGCAATGTCGCGTTTCTCCCGTCCAAAAAGCAATATGGAGCCCAAGGGCTCCATACAACTCAAGGCACTGCGTTGAGTGCCGAAACAATCAGGCGAAAACTTTTTCGCCGATAGAGGAATTTAGTTATTTGCCACTGTATTGCAAGTTCCCGACATCTGAACGAGATTGTTTGGAGCCAAAAGCCCAACGACCTGATCGCAGTACGGCCCCATCGCATTTGCGCGGGTCAAACCGCTCAGTGAGCCGAGGGATGTGACGCAGGGTGTCACGTAGATTTGCTTGTTTTTCATAAGATCTCCGGTTTGAATGAATCAATATTCGCAGATATTAGCAAAGTGCGATTCTGTTCACAAGTGTTTTTTTAAGTTTGGTATCGACAAGTGTCCCCAAAATTACTAACAAGCATCGCATCTAGGCTTGGTTCGTTTGCGTTTCGGTTATCCACGCGCGAAACGCCTGTGCCGCGTCAAGCTGCCAAACGTACCGTAGCGACTTCGCAGCCAAGGTTGACCGCCCGAACCGACTAAGACGCGGCGAATCAAAATCCTCGCCGAACCGTTCGCTAGCGTTCGCAAGCAGCGCTGGCAACACCGAGGCCGTAAACTCTGATTTGTAGAACCGATTCAAGATCGCCGATGGCAAAAGCGCGCGAACACTCGCCCTCAGCGGATGGCGATTGCGGCCGCCCGGAAAATCCATAATTTCGAGCGGAAGCTGGTTGACGAACTCCAGAATTGTCGCCGACAGCAAGGGACATCGCTTTTCCACACCGCGTACAAAATTCGTTTCGTACATATGCTCAAACGCATACAACGAGCGCCCCGACAGCACCAGCTCCACCGCTTGCGTACGTGCTGTTCCGGTCACCTTTACTTGATCAAGCCGATCAATAAGACCAACTCTCTCCTGCCATGCAACGTCAATCGGCGCTTGCGTGCGGTGACGTCTGCGCTGCAGTCGCGCTAGTCGATTACGCGCCGCCAACGGAAGCACTGTCTCCAGAGTGAGGGCAAATGCGCCACGCGAATTTACCCGTCCAGCGTGCGCGCGCCACGTTGCTTGCAGGTGACGCAGAGTGAGCGACAGCTGGCTAATTGAATCCAAGCGCGTCAACGCAGGTGCGGTCGGTTGAAACAATTCATCCCCCCCTTCGCCTGTTAAAACGATCCGCCCGCCGCGCTGACGGTGATTCGCGTCGTGGACAATGGATGCTGTACTGGCGAACGAAAAAACGGGGTAGCGGAGCCGCTTTGTCCAACCATTAACGACGGCGACGATGGCGTACGTAGGTTGAATCTTTTCCAAGCGAAACGGAAGCACTTTTTCGATTGCATCGATGTAGGGCGACTCGTCGCAAGGCAACCCAGGATAGATTTGGGACATCCCGGTGACCCGCTCCGGACGTAGTTCGCCGGATGTGACCAAGTCCGCAACTACGCAGGCAACGCTCGACGAGTCAACGCCGCCGCTGACTTGGATGCCCAGAGGTCCGCTTGATCGAGATGCGGCCAGCACCACTTTATCGAGATGCTTTCGCAGCGAAATCGCCGCGTGCTCATCCGTAGTTCGCACGACCTTTGCACTGGGCTGCCAGTATCGCGTGGTAATCAAGCCGCTTGAGGCGCTCCACGTCGCAGCATGACCGCCGCGAATCCGCGCAACGTTTCGATATAACGTCTCATCAATTGAGTTGATTTCAACAGCCAAAAACTCCGCCGCGTAACCCTCATTGATCGCACTACCTAACCAAGGAATCACCGAAAGCGCGCCGGGGAAATTGCTGATGGCGATGCCGCCTTCCCATTGCGAGTAAAAAAGCGGGCGGATACCGACTTTGTCGCGAACGGCAAACACTTCCGCTTTATCTAGTGATCCGCTATTTCTATGTGCGGCAAATGAGTATTCACCATAAAGTCGATCAGCGACTTTATCACCCCATTGATTCCAAGCAGCAAGGACTATTGAGCAATTGCTTGAGGTTTCTGAAACACCGTGTTTGCGAAGTTCAGCGATCAATTCTCCGCGATTCTCTAACCAACCATCAAACACGACGGCGCAATCTGTCGATGTTGAAGAATCAAACGATTGACTGACTGCGGTGGCGCTCTCATCGTCATAAACCGACGACTGCAAAAAAATTGTATTGCCAACGCGATGCACATGGCTAATTTTTTCAGTGAGGCCACTAAGAAATGACTCGAGTAGACGCTCAGCCTGCGCGAGTTCAGCCGCTTCTGGCGGTTCACCTGCGATCAGTACAAAAGCTGTCAACGACATATTGCTAAAACGCCCGGCGACATTCAAACAAGGTCATCACGTTGCCCCTCAGCGGCAAGCGCTTGCGCGTATTTCACCAACGCGTCGAGCAATGGAGAAAAGTGCTCCGCTGATCGAAGATAGCTAAGTTCGAATGCAGGAATCGAGCTTGCGAACTTTATGCTTTGCGCAAACGCGATTCGGCTCCTCGTTTTATTGGGGAACGCCTGCAGGAAGCTCGATTTCAGGTACAGCTTAATGGCTTGCATTGGAGTGATCCGGTGAAATCGTGGCCCTACGGTACGCCCACGGCGAAGAAAAAAAATCGCTTTCACAGGCAACGCTGGCTCCGATGAAACTGAGGTTGCTATGTTCACCCTAAACTTGGGAAGTCCGAAGCGACCTTGAGCGTTGGTTCGTTTGTCTTCCGGAAGCAAAAAACTGTTGCCACGCAGCCGAACTCCCGGGTAGCTTGGATACGCGTGCGGCAGCGCGCGACTGTTGAAATCAATCTTGGCGATATCTTCTGAATAAATGGTGTAACCCAAGCGCGCGAAGCCACCCGCGAGCGTGGATTTACCCATACCACTATCACCGGCGAACAAAAAACAATGGCCGTCGATCACGACCGACGTGGTGTGGAGCACAAATTCACCTCGCAATGCCATGATTTGCGGGACGAAGGCATGCAGTATGGTGTGATTAAAGCGCGTGGTCGAAATCGCTCTGCCACGTGAAATCAAAATGGGTTGCGCGTCTTTGGTAAGGTTAGCTGCAGGAATCAATACATTCGACCCGCAATACGAACGCACGAGCGTTCCATACTCGCCCGACGCCACCGAAATGCCGCACGAGTTTTTCGTAATCCACTGGCCTCGCGTTGGCGAAGGTAAATCAGCCGCCCGCACCTTGCGAAACAGAATATCAGCATCGCTTTGAACCAAACTCTCAACCTCACATGGAACACCGTGTGCCTCATAAATGTGGAAGTCAGCTAGGATTCGGAAACCATGTACGTGATGAACCCAACATCCTCTTTTAACGCTAATATTTATTGAGGACATATCGCATGTAACAGAAAAGTCACCATACTTAAAAGTCATCGGCAGTTTTGCTATCTAGCTCGGCTCTGATAACAGCACGCCTTCCAAGTCAAAGCAAGATAGCGTCAATTGGTTGCGAAGTCACAGAGCTGCAAAACGCCACATTAGCAAACTAAACAAGATTGTGTGCAAATTTGCTCGCTATGCACCACGGCGCGCCTTCTGGCGAAGGCACCGATAGTGTTCAAAATGCGTCACAACCCTGTCTTGGCGTGTCACAAATTGAACTCACCAAGATCATCCGTATTGCTAATAGCGTTGCATACGAAACAAGTCTGGTCGGTGTGCTCGGATGCTGCTAGCTAATCAATGCTGGCGAGCCAACATCGCTCACAGCATACAGAACTCACGATAAAGCTACGGGCAGGGACGCTCCATGACACCAGGGATTTGCCCCATACAGCCAGCGACGCCGGTGTCCATAGTCATCATTCCACCCTCCTGAATCGTTCCTGTCGTCTGCAGGGTTGCAGAAGCAAGCGACCCGAAGCGCATTAGCAGTGGGGTTCCGTAAGGTGACCGCTTCACGTTCGAAGTAAATTCAATCATGTAGTCAGTTGTCATTCTTTCATTAGCTTGCATGAAAAATCCCGGTCTTAAATTGGTGTTGTTACCCATACAAACACAATAACTACAGCGAGTGTAATTGAAAGCAAATCTGCGCCTCTAGCTAGTGTACTGCTTAGCGTTTGTTCGTGCCAAATCCTCCAGCGAGAAATAAACTTGGCTTCGTCATGTTGCAAACAATATGAAACGGTTTACGTTTTTTTCAGCTCATTGTGCGTATACCATCGATTCAATATCACGAGATTACGAACGTGTGCGCCGTCTGGGTCGAACTGAGGAGTGAGTTTCGAGAAATCAACAAATTGGGCGAACGGCCCAGAGCGCAAGCTCGATAACGCAGCTTCGACTTTTTCCTTTTGCGGGTACGACGCATCGATAAAAAAATGCCCCAGATGCGTTTTGTCGGCTCGCCACACTGCCTCCTTCGGTAACTGATCCCCCATCGCACGTCGAACAAGCCATTTAGTCCAACCGAGCCTGATGCGTTGTTGAATCGGAAGTCGGGTAAAAAACTCGATCAACCGAACGTCCGCCCACGGATCGCGAGGCTCTATGCCAAACCTTCCTGCAGCGCGGTCGTATCCCTCAAGCCCTCGCGTCACTCCGGTCGGGAACAACACTTTTTTATGAAGTGCAAACACATCGCTGCCAGAAACAGCGGAGGTGGCATCTTGTAGCGCTCGAATACGTTCAGACATGTTTAGCTTACGCGCAAAATCGCAGTGAATAGCACTATTTTCAATCGCAGAACCCGAACTTCGTTCTCGCCACTTGCGCACTAGTCGTTTCAAGGCACTCGGCGTATACAGTGTGTATGCGTTTAACGCGACTGCGGTGCTAGGCGGTAGCTCCCGAAGAAAGGGATTGTTTGTTGCGGCGCTTTTTACTTCATCCCATGTAGCGCTAATACCGCAGTTCTTCAGATACGGTTTAAAGTAGTACCAGGGTGCAAACGTGGTCACATCACCGCAAACGCCGTGCAGCATGCTCCGATGACCAGCTCTACCGGCAAGCATGAACATAGTAGTCACCAAAGGAATCGCTCCGACGACCGGATGTGGCCGTTTCCAGACAGCATCTTGCACATCGCACGCAGTTGCTGCGCTAGAAAAAGACGGTACATTCACGACGCTTGCTGACGCGGAGAAACAATCAATCATGCTGTAAATCGCGCGCGTTTCGATACAGTCTTGCGGTTTGTCGTCAGCTGCGGAAAATGTACGTAATCCAGACAGCTCAGCGTTGCTCACTAAGCGCGCAACCGCTCGACAGATACTCAAAGAATCCATGCCGCCACTAGCCATGACGACGCCCTCATTGCTACCGCGACAGCGGGCTCGTACGGCTTCAAGCCAAAGCTCCTCAAACATCGCTTGGGCATCGGAATCAGTGAAATTTAAAACAGACTTTTGTTGCAGCGACCAGTACTGAACCGTTTCGCGATGTTTATTCGCATAAACGGTGAGATGCGTCGCCGGAGCAAGTGCATGAATATCCTTGAACCAAGTCGCCGTCGGTGCCAAATCGTCAAAAGCGGGCACTAAGTAATACGCGATTTTTTCGGGATTGATCTCTCGCGATACCCCAGGCAGCGTCAGCAATGCATCGTCTTCAGAGGCTAGCGCAAAGAAATCGTCGCCGTGCACGTAAAACAGTGGGCGAGCCCCAACATGATCGCGTGCGAGAAATAGCGATTTTTCGCTAGTGTCCCAAATAGCGAAGGCAAAGTCACCCAACAGCTTTTGCGGGGTCTGTTTTCCAAAAATTGCGAATGTCTGCAGGACGATTTCTCGGTCAGTGCAGTCGCGTAACACTATACCTCGAGACAAGAGCTCTCTTATCAACGCATCGCGATTATCTAAGCGGCCGTCCCAGACAATATGCCATCGCTCGTAAAGCGTAGCAACGGGCCTAGTCTCTGCGTTCGCCTCAGGGGTAGCAATCAGCCAGCCGCGCCCTATCGCGACCGGCCCTTCGCGCCACACTTCAATGCCATCAGGTGATCGCGAACGCATTGAATCGGTAAGCGCGACTATTTCCTCGTGTTCAACAGGCCGTTCATTGAAGTGCCAAATCAGAGCAATTGCGCTCATCGTTTGCCGCCGCAACGCAGACGCAACTCGCCAAAACTAGCCGTCCGTGCTTTCATTGTGCGCGAAGGGCGTTTCGTTGAGGGATCGACGTTTTCTTCACCAAACGAAACAGGCGGCCACAATCGACCTTCACAGACAAGTCATTTCGGTGCCGCGAAGCGGCGCAACAAATTGTGAATAAACCGTGTGGCAATTGCGGGGTCGCGAAATTCCTTTGGGTAATCAGCGAGCAGTTTTGCTGCGATTTCTGTCACCGAGTGGTCGCCATCAATGCACGAAAGCACAGTGCGATAGGCCAGCCCGTGAGGCGATAGCGTAGGTTTAGCCCCCGCCGCCAGCGCCGCTAAAGCAGATGCACCGAGCGGTAGCGACAAAAACGTTGAATGCAGTCTTTTGCCGCTTCGCGCGGACGCGTTCCACGTCCACTCGCCATACGCGGGTCGTCGCAAACGCGCCTCGAACGTTTCACCTGCGCTCACTTCGAGCGGTGGATCGAGCGTTAGACTTTGTGCGGTCCAATGCATCGGCGCTTTGATGGGGCCAGTCGCCGCCCATTCGTCGCCCACGTGGATGCGAATCCAGGTGTGCAGCGCGTGGCAAGTGCCGTCTTTACTGATTTGAAACGTGGCGCGACGATCGAGATCAGTATTGGTTGCGATGTAGAAATTTTCGGAAACAAGCATTTGTTCGTTGGCTAGCAACTGGGCATGTTCTGTAGCGTCGCGATCACCCAAAATCACGTTTCCAGCGTAACGGCGCAGCGGCGAGTAATCAAAGTCGCGATGCGGTTTTGACCAGGCTTCTACCGCATCATCAAAGAGTTTCGGCGCGCTGATCGGTGCCATCATGAGTTCCGCCGCATCTGGAATCATTGTGCCGCCGGGATTCATCCATTTGTCGCGCGCGTGGTAGAGCGACGGCAGCAAGTCTTCGCTGTAGAGCAAATTTCCGGTGAACACGGAAATAATGACATCGACTTTTTCGGGTAGCGTGACCTCTTCGATCCGCCCCTGAAACGCCTCCACGCGATCACCGTAGCCATTGTGTTTTGCGATTTCCATTGCGGAATGGATTACGTTTTCCGGTTCGACCATGAACACGCGTTTCGCGCCGGCACGCGCGGCCATGAGCGCATGAATGCCTAGGCCCGAGCCCAAATCGAGCACGACTGAATCAGGTGTCACCACGCGCTTGATCGCGGCTTCGTAGAGCGCGTTACGGGTTTCGTCAAACGCCATTGTGCGTTGGCCATTGAGATCGGCGTAAGACATTAATTTTCTTGAGTTAAATGAGTTTCGCGTAGAGCAACTGCGCATGTTCGCCGCCAATAATCACGACGCCATCTCGCTCTACCCAAGCGTGCGCACCGAAGGATGTTTCGGGCGAATTTTTCACGCCGATGCGGAGGTCGCAAGCAATGCCCTGCTTCGCTAAAAAATATTTCAATAACAACGCCTGCCTTAGGCAGCTGTTAGGCCAAAAACTCCGGCGGCCAGCAATTTCTACGACCTTAGCGATATCGCGCGGAAAGTCGCTTTCACCCCAATGCTGTCGCGTTGCTAGAGCGGTTGCCGATAGACTATTTAGGGTACTTAATGTGGCGGCATAACCTCGCATGCGCAAACTCAAATCAACGATGGGAAGCAGTACCAGCGATTTTGCGAGATATCGCCACTGCTGTAGTGACAGCGATTTAGCGGTGCGGAGGGCTGACATCTGAAGGTATCGCTTCGAAAGAGCTAGCGAACACTAAACCGCTGAAAGGCGAAGCAATCCCGCCGATGACAGCTCCCCGACCAGCCGTTCGACGTCCGCTCGCAATTGAGGCTCTTCCACTTCATACTCGGTAAGCAGTTTCGCGACAACGGCTTCAGCGCTCGACGTTTCACCGACCACTTGCCAAATGCGCGTGCCGACTGGATCGAGTCCGAAGTAGTGCTCGGTTTTCAAATTAAGAAGCACGGTTTCGCCGCTCAATTCCTGATGCAGCACATCATCTGCGTGTTCAATTTTTTGAGTCCAAATAGTGCTCATTCACCGCTATCTTTTATGTTTGCCTCGACCCATGAATTTTCGCACAGCTCACAGCGTCTCGGTTGCGTTTTGCGCAACGTGAAGCGGGTCGGATCGCTGCATTTCAACAACGTGTGGCATCGACACGACGTCGCCATCCGTGAGTCGAACAATCCGATCGGCGAGCGCCAAACTCGCAGGGCGATGCGTGATAAGAATGACTGTGCGATCCGCAAGCGCCGCAGCGCAATCGTGCAAAAAACTGAGTTCTGCATCAGGATCGAACATCGCGGTAGCTTCGTCGAACACGAGGATCGGTGGGTTTAATAGCAACACGCGCGCGAGCGCAACGCGCTGCCGCTGTCCGCCTGACAAGCGAATTCCGTGATCGCCGATGACCGTGTCATAGTTTTCGGGCAAAGCAGAAATGAAGTCTGCGGCTTGTGCGAGATGGGCAGCACGCGCCACCTCCTCCATCGTCGCATTGGGTCGACCGTAGGCGATGTTGTCGCGCACCGTTCCGTTTACTAGGTAGACGTTTTGCGAGACGTAGCCGATTGACTTGCGCAAACTTTCCAACGATCGCGTAGCAACATCGACGCCATCAATAAGAATCATCCCCGCGCTGGGTACGTTAAATCTGAGCAACAACGAAACAAGCGTCGACTTGCCAACGCCGTTGTCTCCGGTGATGGCGATAGTCTGTTTTGCCGGGATTCGAAGGTTGAATCCGGTAAGGATCGGCGATCGATTTGCGTAGGAAAATTCGACGCCGCGAAATTCGATTTCGCCTGCGCTCACCACGAGCGGCGGCGCATCGTCCGCATAGTTCTCAGGTGGGGTTGAGTACAGCGCATCGATACGCTCCATCGCCGCGCGCGCGTGTTGGGTCTGACCGTACAAGCCTGCCATCGCGCTCACCGGGCGCGTTAGCAAGGCGGTGTACAGCAAGAAAGACACTAACGCGCCTTTGCCTAGCTCGCCACCCAACACACGCTCGCCCGCAACCCACAAAATCGCGAGCATGCCCATCGACGCCGCCCAAGTCATGCCCGGACCAATCGCTGTTTGCCGCCACTGCTGTTTTATGGTGAGTGCAACGATATTCGCGAGTTGCGCTCGATGGCGACCGGCCTCGAGCCGTTCTCTAGCCACTGCCTTTATTGCAGGGAGTAGGCTCACGTTTTCTTCTTCGAGCGCAAATCCGCGCGCCCAGGCTTCTTGCAATTGCTGCGAGAGCGACCGCATCCCGCGACCGACGAGTTTGATCAATAGGTAAAAAAGAGGGATCGCAAAGGTGGCTGCAGCGGCCATGCGTGGATCAATTGAAATCATCAAAACAATCGAACCCACCGCAGTGACTGCTGATGGCAGGATGCTCACGACGCTTGCGCTTAAATAGTGGCTAATAACTGAAACGTCGTTAGTAAGCACCGCGAGAATTTCACCTTGGCGGCGTTGCTGAAAATACGGCAGTGGGAGTGACTGCAGGTGAGCGTAGGTGCGCTCGCGAATATCAGACGAAATCAGCACGGCTCGCTTCGCGAATAGGTGACCACCGACGATGGAGAGCATTGCTTGCACCGTAAACAGCGCGCCAACCGCCAGCAAAATTTCATTGAAATGCCAGCCTTTGCCAGTCACGCCGCCAAACACGGAATCAACGAACTTCCCGCCCATCCAAGGCAAAACCAACCCAAGCAACGCTTCACCAATGAGGAAGGCGCCGCCGAGCGCGATTGCGCTTCGATGTGGAACAGCGAACCTCGCGAGCGACGAGACAAACGCTGACATCACACGGCCGCTTTCGCGTTTTCGATTCGGTGATCCCACGGCGCGAGCTTTGCGCGGATTTGGCGGAAAAAAACTCGAATCGGCGTGTCTTGCAACCAGGCTGTGAAGGCGATGTTCAGCAAAAAGCGGTTCCGGTCGACCCAAAAATCCGGCCAATCTCGATCAATCCAAAGGCGAAGGTAGCGCATCCTAAAATATTTGACTTCGCTGTTGAGTAGGTTATTTAATTGGGCTATCCGGGCGTTACTACTGATTTTCGATAACCAATATATACTGGCTGTAGCCCCAAATAAAACGCCGTTATCACGCAAGCGCCGCTTGAAGATCACGAACTCTTGTTGCGAAAAATTAAAGCGTTCCAGCATTAGTAGCGTGTCGGCCGCGCGGTTGAGTCCCACGTGGCGCGAACACACGTGTTTTGCAAATGCGGGATGAACCAACGCAAGCAGCAAAACGTCGACGTTATCTGGGCGCCACCCGAACGTAGATTTCACGCGGCGCTTGATGATCTGCCGAGTCATTGCAGGAGGCAATCGCCCGGGTGCGAGCACATCCCAGTGTAGATCGACGTCAACCATTCCGAGTGCAATCGTGCACTCATGCCGTGAGTGAGCGTTACTGACTACGTCCTTGCCACCGATGGCCAGCAGAGCCGAATGAGCAATCGCCTGATCGCTCGGGTTGATCAGAACATCGATGTCTGTGCACGGGCGCAAACCTGGGTCTGGGTAGAGCATGTCGCGTAGCGCTGCTGCCTTCAAAAATACAAACGCGACGCCAGCGTTTTCGAGCGCGTCGCACACCTTATCCATTATCAGCTCCTGCGCGCGCTGCTGCATCACATGCCCGAGATACGCGGGGCGCAACTCCCGCAAAAGATGCGTTGCATCTGCGCTGAGTTGATTTGACGCAGAAAGTGCGCGATGCCAGATACCGGAGAGTCCGTGGTGCAGCAGAAACGCAGCAACGCTCTCAGTCAACGATTGATCTTGTCGGCTACGTTGCAACGTGTCGCGTTCTGTAATGGCAAGTCGTAATTCGTCAACGCTAGCGTTTATGTCAACGTCATCAATGACGGCGGTGAGTGCGCAAGCGTGGGCTCTCCAAGTCGGGAGCGACAACTCGGCTTGGTGGGTGGAAATAGTGGGCGATGAGGCTGTCAAAAGCGCTGAGAGCAAAATGGCAAATACAAATTATTTTCGCTCGCAATCCCCTATCATCACTGCTCGCATTGCGAGTGGTTTGGGATGCGAGCAAGTAACGTGTAACTGTGGGTGAAGAGCGTGATTGATTTGCATTGTCACATGCTGCCAGGAATTGATGATGGCCCAGCCACGCTCACCGGCTCACTGGAAATGGCTCGTCTCGCCGTTGAAGACGGCATCCACACAACGTTTTGCACCCCACATATTTACCCAGGCCTCTACGAGAACAAGGGGCCCGATATCAAGCGCGGTGTTGCAAACTTGCAACTGATTCTTCATGACAAAGGCATTCCACTGCAATTAAATTTTGGCGCGGACACCCACCTAGTGCCGGACGTACTTGACGGCATAGCAACGGGAAGAATTCTTACGCTTGCTGGCAGTAAATTTTTGTTACTTGAGCCATCGCATCACGTTCGCCCGCCTGGATTTACTGACGCCGTGTTCAAAATCATTACGTCAGGTTACGTGCCAATCATTACCCATCCGGAGCGCCTGTCGTGGATCGGAGGTCATATCGACGAATTTTTCGCACTCTCGCGCAGCGGCGCCTGGATGCAGGTCACAGGCGGCGCGCTCATCGGGCGTTTCGGACCTGCCGCCCAACGACTCGCGGAGCGCTTCGTTGGTGAGGGTTGGTGCGATGTGCTCGCCTCTGACGGTCATACCACTGGTCGCCGCGCACCGGTCTTGGCGGAGGCGCGCCAGCGCGCTGCGGCACTCGTGGGTGAAGAAGAAGCTGAAGCGATGACTGTTGTCAGGCCAATGCACGTGCTGACAAACGGCTCCAGCGGGCCGATCAATCGCCCACCAGCACTGAACGAATTGGGCGCGCAATTACCCGCGTCAAAGAGGATAATCCAGTCTATGGTGAATCGCCTGCTTGGGCGAACGCCCGATTAGTGGAGACTAGAGACATGAAATCACTTCGACTGTTTGGATTGAGCGCGCATGAAACGCTTTGGTTTCGCGCCTCCTTCGCTGCTATCTTCACGCTTAGCATCACGGCTTCCGGCCACGCTCAAAACTCGCCAACACAAGGCTCGACGCGCGCGGCTGAAGCGTCTGCGAGCCAAAAAGCTAGCGGCACGGTTCGGTTACCGGCAGCCGTGCTCGATGAGTACAAAATCGGCGGGCAGGATTTACTCGACATCACGGTTTACGGCCAAGCAGAGCTCACGCGCACTGTTCGTGTGAACTCCGTTGGCAATATCAGCCTGCCGCTTGTAGGTCAGGTAATGGCGATCGGCCTGACTGCCATTCAGCTTGAAAAATTAATCGCAGATCGTTTGTCGGAGAACTATCTGCAAGATCCACAGGTCACGGTGTTTGTCAAAGAGGCCATCAGTTCTCGCTTCACGATCGAAGGCGCGGTAGGCAAGCCCGGCGTGTTCCCGCTGCAGGGACCGACCACCTTACTGCGCGCCATTGCCTTGGCCGGTGGACAGGGCAATCTCGGAGATTTGACCAACGTAAAAGTTTTCCGGATGACGACCGACGGAAAACAGGACACGCTTACCTTTGACGTCGAAAAAATTCGCACGGGCGAGTTGGAAGATCCGCGAATTATCAACGATGACCTGATCGTTGTAAATCGGTCCAAAACACGCGCAGCGTTGCGTGACTCCGTGCTATCAGACGTACTCTCGGTATTTAATCCGCTTGGATTTTTGTTGAGATAGATTGCTACGGCCCGAGCAGACACGATAAAGAAACTGGGTGCTAAGCGCCAGGGTAGCTATTTCCATTTTTAGTAACGAAATCCAAAACATCAATACGGAGTTGATTTGAGTTTGCCCACCAATCCTGCGCCAGCGCCCGGCGGAAGCTTAGTTCCCCAAGCCGCGCACCCACTTGCAGTCTACGCGCAGCCCGCGACCATGAACGCGGAGGCCGACGACTCTCTTCATCTTCGGGATCTTATCCGCATCATCTTCAAGCGGAAGTGGTGGATCATTTCAGCAACGCTCGTGGGTGTCGTTTACCTAACCATCCGCACCTTGATGGAAACGCCGCTGTATCAAGCTAGCACGACCCTGCAAATTGATCGTGCGGCACCGCGAGTCGTTGATTACAAAGACGCGCGTGGAACGATTGAAGATGCGTACGATGACGGCTCATTTTTGCTGACTCAGCTCGAGCTGCTGCGCAGTCGGCAAATCGCTGAACGGGTGATGGAGACCCTCAATCTAGACATTGATCGATCGGGGCGCCCAGTAGAACAAGCGCCAACCAAATCCGCAGAAAACACAGAGGAACGAAACGATTGGATCGGGCGGATCATGACAACGCTGCGCAAGCGCAGCGAGCCGTCGGTAACGGATCGGCAGGTACTGGATCGCGAATCCGTGCTTGGCGGTTTGCGCGGCTCGATGCAAGTCACGCCGATCCCAAACACAAAGCTCGTACGCATCGGCGTGATTGGTGCCGACCCGGCGCTCGCCGCGAAAATGGCGAACGCGTGGGCTGACGCCTACATCGCATCCAACCTAGATCGGAAAGTCGATGCTTCGTCATACGCTAGAAAGTTTCTTGAACAAGAGCTGACCAAGGCGAAAGCGCGCCTCGAAGAATCCGAAAACGCGCTGATTGCGTATACCAAACAGAAGCAAATTCTTAACGTCGAAGAAAAAAGCAATCCCGTTGCACAGAATTTCAGTGACTTCTCCTCTGCACTCTCAGCCGCTGAGCGCGAACGCATCAAGGCAGAGGCCAACTACGAAGAGGCGAAGCGCACTTCATCCTCAACAAAAGAGCTTCTGGAAAACAAAGCTATCTCCACTTTCAAAGAAAGCAAAGCGAAGCTCGAGCTTGAATATCAAGACGCATTGCGCACCTATAAGCCTACGCACCCGCGAATGCAGGCATTGCAGGCGCAGATTGAAAACGCAGAGAAGCGAATCCAAGAAGAGGCAAAGACGATTTCAACGACCGTGGAAATCACCGCTCGTGCGGCGCTTGATTCGGCGCGCGCGCAAGAGGAGCGGCTTCGCGCGCGCGTGGAATCGTCCAAACGAAACATCCTCGACGCACAAGATCAAGGCATTCGCTACGGGATTTTGAAGCGAGAAGTCGACACCAATCGCGACCTGTTTGCGAGTTTGTTGCAGCGGTCTAAAGAACTCGCAATCACCGCTCAAGCCAATACCAACAATGTTGCGGTTGTCGACAAGGCCGAAACACCGCTTTTCCCTTTCCGACCTGACGTGATGCGCGGCGTGATGACGGGTTTGTTGCTCGGTTTGATGGCTGGTCTGGCGCTTGCTTTTGTAATCGAATACATGGACGATTCGATTAAGTTTCCCGATGAGGTTGAGCGCTTCACAGGTCTGCCGTTAATCGGCGTGATTCCTCGGGTGAATACGACGAAGACAACGGCTGCGTTTCAGGCAACCGAGGAGCCGCGATCGGCGCTTGCCGAGGCTTACCGCTCAGTGCGAACTGCATTGCAGTTTTCGACGGCTCGCGGCGCGCCCCGCACTATCGTGGTAACGAGCTGCACAAAAAACGAAGGCAAATCGACGTCAGCGTTTTCGCTGGCCGCCGCTTTGGCTCATATGGGAAAGCGTGTGCTGCTGGTTGACGCGGACATGCGCAATCCAACGATGCACCGTATGTTGGGCATGGATCACAACGAAGGCTTGTCAAACATATTGTCATCAAACATCGATCCAATTTCGGTGACACGGATGACGCGTTTCCCGAATCTTTACGCGATTACTGGCGGCCCCATTCCGCCCAACCCGGCTGAGCTTTTGAGCGGCGATAATTTGTTGAAGCTTATCGATCCATCGATGACCAATTTTGATCACATTATTTTTGATGGTCCGCCAATTTTGGGGATCGCTGACTCGATCATTCTTTGCAATCGCGTCGATGCGTCGATCTTCGTCGTTGAGAGCTCAAAAACTCGAAAAGCCGCGATTCGCAACGCCGTTCGCCGTTTACGCCAAGCCGGACGTGTGCCGATCGGCGCAATCCTTACTAAGATCGGCAGCGAGCTCGCGATGTATGGTTATGAGCAACAGTTCTATTACTACGGCGACAAGCCGGAACTCGCAAAAACGAGCTAAGGACACGTTGTGAGCGTTTCAAGCTTTATTTTGATGCGGCAGACTTCACTCGCCTCCGATTTGGTCCGAGCCCTCGAACCCGTCGATGGCAACCAACCCGATATTCATTTTGAGGACGCGGCAACCGGCTTGGCGATCATCCAACTGGCAGGCGGGAAAGCCGCCAGTGACACTGACCTGTCGCCTACGCAAACGATTCTTACCGCCGACGGCACATCCACGGGGCAGATGCTGGCCGCGAGATTCATAGCCGAGAAACAGCTTTCGCACCACGCTACGCACTATCTAACGCTCGGGATACCGCGCCACGCATCGGCCTCGGAGGTACGTGCTGCGTATCGAAAGCTGATTTCGCTGGTGCACCCTGACACTCGCCCTGAAGGATTTCCGGTCGATGGTGCGAGCCAAGTCAATCTCGCCTACGCAACGTTGTCAGACTCGGTGAAACGTGCGGAGTACGACGATCAGTTATCGCTTGCCGAAAATCGCGGGCAACGCATTCCAGGCAACTCTGCAAACGCTCAAGCGAACCGACCGGCAGGCGTTCGAGAGCGAAGTTTTGACGGGCCGCGCGAAAAGCAAACGACGTCTCGATGGGCCGGCTTGCTGCGCTCGCGAGCTGCGTTGGCGGTGTGCGCGGCCCTGTTTGCTGTTCCAGTCGTCGGCTTTCTATTGACCGGCACGCAGCCGCCGCCACACGTTAATTTGGTCGAGGCACGACCAAAACTGAAGGTTGACTCTTCGGTTAGTGATACTGCCCCCGCTCCCACAGCAAGCGGCGCTCTTGCGCCCTATCAACAACCGCAAGCAGCAACGCCTGTTTTTACAGGGACTTCAAGCGTAGAAGCTAATGTTTCGATTAAAAAGCCCATCGCGCCGTTCGCCCAAGAAAATCGCGCTCGCAGCGATTATCTTATTCTTAGTCCCTCAAAAGAACTAAACGCAAATCCGGCGAAAAGCGCTCAACCACTTGTTGCGGTAGCTTCAAACGCGACGCCTGATACTTTTGAAAACGCAGACGACGTGAAGGCACCGAAGCGTTTGTCCCGGGCCGACGGCGCGACTCAGACCGACGAAGTACTGCTGCGACTGGTAGACGCAGTCTCATCGGGGCGCGTGGGTCAACTTGACGCGCTTTTGGACTCTTCGCTCAGCGGCCGCGCAAAGGTGGTGAACGACTTCGATGCGCTGTTTAAATCTACGCAATCGCGTGAGATGCGTTTACTGCGAGTTGACAAGTTTCGCGGAAATCAGCCGGGGGGGCATGGGTTCTCAGGCCAAGCCGAACTTGCACTCATCGGAAAAGACGGCGCGCCAGTAACGCAGCGGATCTACATCAGCGGCATGATTTCAAACAGGAGTGGAAGCCCGAAACTCACGTCATGGGCCTCACATCCTCTGTCCGGTTCATGAACACCGCATTCCCGCCTCGTTCGGGTGGTCGATTCGGTCAGGCGTTGCTGCTGCCCGTTTCTCTCGCTCTGCTGGCGACGTTAGTCACATTGACTTTTTTAACGTTGAACGAAGTTCGGTCGGGAGCCCCGAAGTCGCGGGAGACTGATCTCAGTGCGATTCGCGCTTTCCTAGCGAGTTCCCCGTTCGACGGTGCAGCGCACCGAGCTCTGGCCTATTTGGGCCTCCGATCAACCGATTTTTCCCCCAGACTCGCGACGGCATCGCTTGACTCGGCAATTTTTCTTGCACCGCATGATCCGCAGTCGCTGCGACTTACGGCCTATCGGCATTTCCAAAACGGGCGTATCGAACCCGCACTCGACGCGGTGCAACGGCTTGCTGGAATAGACGGCGACGAGCAGGCCAACGCTTTCACCGCGTTAGATAGCGTCTCAGCGCTTCCCGTGTGGGAGTCGCGGATCACTAAATGGGCCGACGAGAAAAATCCGCTGCTTGCGTCGTACGCCTCGTGGAATTGCAACAACGCGACCACGCTGCCGACTAAGTTGTGGGTCGCAACTCAGGCGTCCCGCGTGAAGCTTCTCTCGTCGACGGTTCTTGAATGTCTTTTTGCAAAGGTTGGGGGTAACGAAGAGATCGTTGCGCTTCATGCGCTCTGGTTAGAAACTCTTCCGCAAACCGCGCTCGAGTTTCCCTATCTCTACAACGGAAACTTCGAAATTCGCGACGCCGCACCGCCTTTCAGTTGGAAACTTAGCGCAGGTGGCGAGTATAGAGATGGTCATTCAACCAAGTTAACGGGCGAGAAGCTCGAAGCCAGCGTTAACCGATTCTTGCAGATTGATTTCAACGGAAAGCCTGTGAAGACTGATCCGCTGGTAAACCACACCGTGTTAGCCGCCGGAAACTACACCTTCAGCTACCGAATTCGCGACGCTGTGTCGAATCCGACTTTAAAAATTGGCCTAGCAATCGATTGCGCGGCGCCCGCACGGCGCTTGGCTGGCCCGCCGGAACAGAGCGACTCGATCGAAGATGGCCGAGGATGGAGGAGACGTACGTTCTCGTTTCAAGTCCCGGAAAACTGTTTCGCCCAGCGAATCGTCCTCGACTCTACGGCGCGCAATTGGCGAACCTTGGGGATCTCTGGCCGGCTTAGCATCGATGACGTCGTCATAGCGAACACAGGCATGCAGTAAGCGGGCGACACGTTTGCAACGAAAGCGTTGACCCTTCCGCATAAATCTTGGACGTAGAGCCAAGGACTCATTGCGAGAAAGCTACTGCTGAGAGTAAAATCAAAACACAACCAAATTGACCGAAGATAGGGCCATTGATGAGATTTAAGCTAACGAGATCGCTGCTCACGATGATCATCGCAGGCATCTGTGGTGTCGCTGGAGCGGCGTCGCTTAAAGACGTTAAAGGCAGCGTTTTGGTAAGTGCCCCCACCGGGCTGAAATCCGCGTCAAACGGCACGTCAATTGCGCCCGGCAGCCGCGTGCTAACAACGTCCTCGGGCAGTGCTGTGATTGCGTTTCTTCCGGGATGCGATGTTGCGCTCGGGCCTAATCAGCGGTGGTCGACGCCCAAAACGCTAACCTGTGACGCCGCAAAATCGGCCGTAGAAGGCGTGCGCTCCACCCTTGTCGCTGGCGCGCAGGTTGTGCCCTCGGTGCCCGCACAAACCACTCGGCGCAGTGCAATCACAATTGATGCCAGCACACTGTTCGTTCACAACAAATTTCAACTCAGCGAATCGCTAACTGCTGGGCGTGAAGCCCTTGACAAACTTGCCTCGCGCGTCGACGCGGAATGCACGGGAATTGATCGCATCGTCGTGGAAGGTCACGCCGATATCACCAACAGCACTGGTGATCGCCAATACAACGATCGCCTAAGTTTGGCTCGCGCGGTTTCCGTTCGCGACTACATGGTCGGGAAATTTGCGAAACAGTATCCGATCGAAGCCATAGGATACGGTCACACATCCCCAATTAAAACGAGCTGTGTCTATCCGCGCGGCTCCAAACTCGGCCCAGAAGGTTTAGCACAAGGCAGCGCAACCGCTGCGCAAATGGCGGAACTGTTCGACTGCTTGCAGCCTAATCGCCGCGTCGTCGTCCGCATCGAAGGCTCAGGCCTCGTCTGCGGTGTACCTCCAGTTGCCGCTGCCCCCGCGCCTGTTCCTCCACCCGCTCCGGTTGTTGTGCCGCCACCCGTCGTGGCACCGCCTGTCGTTGCCGCACCAGTGATTCCGCCGGCCGCTGTCGTGCCAGTGGCAACCACAACGTTTCCCGGCGCAACCGTCATCGGGACGGTCGGTGCAGTCGGTCTCGGGTATTACCTCTACGACCGTAATCGCCGAAACGTGAGCCCGAACTAAGGTTTGTTTGCGCGTTTAGGTGCCGCACCCGGCGTTCTTGCTGGGTGGGTTGCGACGATTTTCATCGGTGCGTCCCTGCTTTCGGTGTTTGATCGCGGTGGCAACACAGCCCCATCCATTTTGTTTATTGGTGTTTGCGCCGCGATCGCACTTCTCGCGGTCGCCACACTTCTAGTACGCACACGCACCAGCCAGCTGCCACGCGCGCTAGCCTTCTGGCTTTTGGCGCTGACACTATTGCTACTTTTCACACTAATCACGAGCATTTCGGTGCCGAACTCTTGGTGGGTGAATTTGCCCGGTCGCAGCGCTTTTTCTAGCGTGCTGGAAACACTCGCAGATCCTGCAATCGGCATCACTGCGCTACCCGTCACGCTTGCGCCCAGTCGAGGGCTTTTTAGCGCCCTGCTGGTCGCGTCATCACTCGCGCTGTCCATAGCGATCACGCAGTTAAATTTACGCCAACGAACGGTTCTGCTCTACACAGTGGTTGCCATCGTCGTCGTGCAATCGCTCATTGGGTTAGCGCAGATCGCTCTGCCGGGCGCGTCTGTGGTCAACATTGAATACCTGGGTCATGTGCGTGCCGCGGGCACGTTCGTCAACAAAAATCACTTCGCCACGCTAGTTGCCATGGCGCTGCCGTTTCTGCTCTACCAATCGGTGTCGAGCGTGCAGCAAATGACGCGTGGCGTTGATCGAATGCGCCCCCTCAAAATTACGCTGTGGTGGTCGCTGTTTGCTGGAGCATTCGGGGCTCTCGTGTTGAGCCTTTCTCGGAGCGGTATTTTTGCAGCGCTCGTGAGCACCGGACTCATGCTCAGCTGGATTCTCATCACCAGAGGTCGGAAGAAACGCTCCTACCGCCGCGCATTACTTGCGGCAGCAGCCGTAGTGCTCATCGGCGGCACGTTTCTCGCAACCTCTGAATCTTTTTTTAAAGCGGTGTCCGACCCCGGTGCGGCCGGAAGTTTGGCCGCACGAACCATGATGCTGAAAGCCACACTTAATGGGGCTGCAACGCTTTTTCCACTGGGCAGCGGTATTGGCGGCTACGCGGTAGCTTTCCCTATCTTTCAGCCCGTCGAGTTGGTGGGCTACATCGAACACGCCCACAACGACTACGCGCAGCTGCTTTTCGAGTCGGGGCTCGTAGGGGTCCTATCTGTCATCTGCATCGCGTTTGCCGCGTGGACAATTGCGAGGATGGCATTGAAGCACGAGGCGTCTGGCACTGGGGTGGCGGCGTTGTGCGGCGCGCTCGCCTTTGCGCTACACGCGGCGCTCGATTTTCCAGCGCGCATACCGTCTCTCGCGATGCTGGTGACGATTTTGTTCACCATAGCAATCGTCGAGCTTACGCAATCCAAACCCGCCGACGCGGCGTAATCTTCGCGCTTCGGAAACGAGCTTTTGTAAACCGGCTGAAACCGCCACCATTCGTACGTTAGTTCAAGTTACAGCGCTGCGATAAATATTGGCGCACGCTGGATGCGGTGTTGCGAGGTGCGCTGGGGTTTAGCGACTGTGATTCAATCGACGAATCGGGCCGCCCTTGAACAAAGCGCAGCAGCGCTAATCCATCTGAGCCCGCGCGGACTTCGCCGTCGCCATCCAAGTCAAATGCGCGACCGCCTGCGCTCACGTTGTTCGCCATTTGCGCATCAACGAAACTTGCAACACTCGCGCCATCGATTCGGGTTGCGCAGGCGCGGAAACTCAGCCCCGCAGTTAACGGTTCGCCACTGAAACCGAGCATCCGGCGCAGCGCGATGACGGCATCGGTACGATCGAAATAGCCGTCGCCATCAACATCCAAACTGCAGGTTGCGGCAGCGGTGTACGGGCCGCAATTGACGACCTGCAAAGAATAAGTGCCGATGTTTGCTTCGGTCGAACTCCAAGTCGTCACGTCGATGTAATACGTCCCGGCCTGCGCGACCAAAAATTGATCGACCAACGAATTTCGCACGACCCCTGCCAGCACGTCATCGTTTTCAATCACAGGACGTAAGTTGGAGTCGAGTAGGTACACATACGTGTCAAGTACTGCGGGTTGCGGCGACGTGCCGTTCAAAATAATCGTAAGCCGCGTTCCGGCAGGCACGGTAACTCGGTAGCGCACGGTGTCGTATTCGGGTCCGCGGATACCGCCTCGGCAATAGGTATTTCCGGCAACGCCGAGATCGCCCGTTTTCGTCTCACCAATCGCGATGTCGGTGACCGCATTGCAATCGACCTCGGTGATCTGCACCGGCACCGCAGTGGGCGACACCAACTGAACGCTTGCGCTAGACGACGCTAGCGCGAGAGAAAATTCACGCACCCCTTGTTCGCCCGAACGTGAAATGATCGGCACGGAAACTGTTTTGTCCGCGCTGTCGCCCGCCGCCCATGACACCTGCGCGGGAACCGGTGCGCCAAAATCAACGCCCGACGTCGCGCTTCCTGAAACCGGCAACACCAACACATTCACCGCGCCAGAACTGCTGCCGATTCGCGCCAGCGAGAGCGTGACCTGTCCGTCGTTTTCTCGCACCCGAGCCGTATTGTTGGCCCAGCCGATCGTCGTTGGTGCGCTCGCCCCGACCCGATCCAGCGTTCTGCGTGCGTCTAGCAATCCCGCGCCACAAAGCTCCGCCGTGCAATTACTGCCCGCCGGGAACGGTCGCGCACCCGCGCGCAGTGCGAGCGTTGTTTGCGCGACCGATAAGCTGGGCTCTACGCTTTGCGCAAGGCCGACGGCCGCGGTAACGTGAGGCGCGGCCATCGACGTGCCGCTTTTGTAGCAGTTCTCGCCGGTTGAGCCGCCGCTTGAAAAAATGTTGACGCCCGGTGCAGTTAACGTGACGCGTCGACCGCGATTGCTGAAACTAGCCAGTGAACCATCGATCTCACTTGCCGCCACAGACACCACGCCCCGGCAATTCGACGGTGCGAAATTTGCGGCATCGCTCCCGCTGTTGCCTGCCGCTGCAACCACCACGATGCCGCGCGACGCCAAGCGATCCACCGCTTCAGCATACGCGGGGCCACAGGCGCCGCTGCCGCCCAAACTCATGTTGATCACGCTCACCGGATTCGGGTTTGCAGGTACGCCTGCGACCTCAAAACCGCCGAGCCACAGCATCGCATCGACCACGTCGGCTTCTTCACCAGAAAAATCAAGCGCGCGCCCCATGAGCACTTTCGCATTCGGCACGCCACCGGCGACGCCTTCCAAGCCGCCGCTTGACGAAAACTTAGTGTCGGCAGCGATCGTGCCGGCCACATGCGCGCCATGTCCGCATGCGCTCGTTGTTTGCTCCGGATCGTTATCGCGAGTGTCTGGTGGGCTGGCCGATGCCAGTTGAAAAAAATCGTATCCGCCGTTTGGGAAATCTGGTGACACTCGCAGCTTGGACGCCAAGTCTGGATGCGTCCGCGAAATGCCGCTATCGACCACGCCAAGCGTTTGCGTGGCATTGCCCTTCGTCACGTCCCACGCGGCTTCGAAGTTAGCGCCCTGCTCGGTCGCGTTCAAACGAAATCCCCACTGCACTGGATATTCGTTGTCTACGGGAACTGCTTGATTCGTCATGCGGCGATTGAGCACGGCGTATACGACTGTTTTTTGCGAAGCGACGTTGGCCGCAATCGCTCTGGCTTCATCGATCGGCAGCGGCTGAGCGAATCGATAGAGTTCTGCGTTCACCGCAAGCGTCCGCGCGAACGTCATGCGACTGCGTGCGTCGCCAATCCTCGCGCCCGACGCGGCGGAAAGCGCTGCCGCGCGCCCGGCCGTGCTCGCCATGCTGGGCTGCTTCGCGAGCGCCTCTTCGTCGAATTTCACAATTAACCCGGTCACAAGTTCAGCGGGAGCCGAACTGCTCGTTGCATACAACGCCGTAGGAACTGGGCCAATAGCAAACAAAAAAACAAAGGCGACAAAATATCTCATCGCTTGATTCGCCCAATAGAATAGACGTTTAGTAGTGATGGCTGAATGAAGGTACAAATAGCAAATCTCTTTCCATCAATGATGAGCGCGACCCAAGTCATACGCTCCGACCGCTACGTTCACGCGGCTAAAAACTCGTGCCACAGGCATTGTTAATCTGCGATTGCAGCGTTGCGTTCCACGTCAATCCGGTGCCGACCACGGCTTGCGAGCCGGGAAGGCCGAGCATCAGCCGCAACAAAATCAAGCCCTCGCGCGACGCACTCAACGACGCCCCAACGCCTCGAACGTCATACGTGCGCCCGGCGACGTAAGCGGCCATGTCTGAGGCCACCGTGCGTTGAGCGCATGCCGCGCTGGAGGCCACCGCTACATTCACCCCCGACACACCGAACATCCTGCGCAACACCATCACGCCGTCGGTGGATGGTGTGAACAGTCCGTCGTTATCGATATCAAGATTACAAGCGAAAGCGGTTGCTGCGCTCACCACAAAGTTTTGGCCGCTCTGCGCTGAGGTAATGCCGCTCGCAAATCGCTTCGCCGCAACGCGATTGCTGTTGCCGGCTTGCAGATGAAGCGTGCCGGTCCAACCCGCCGGGACACTGCACGAGTAACTTCCAGCGCTCATCGCGCTGCAATTGACCCCCGCTGAGGGATTTGCGCATAGCGCCGTGCCATCAGGCACATTGCCTCCCGCCGCCAACAGCGCCACACCACTCACACTGACGTTCGGTGACGATGCAGGATCGATCACCGTCACGGTGTAGTTCACCGATGCAGGCACGCCGTTCCCACTCAGTCCGGAAATCGTCACTTCGTAGGCTTGATCGAGGCCGCCCGGTGACGTGTAGGAAACGGCGGGGCCATTCGCGGCAATGTTGTTCGGCCTGAACACAACGGTAGCGTCACCAAAGCCATCGTCATCACGAGCGTCGTAACCGAGAATCGCAACCGCTTGCCCATTTTTTGTGATCGTCACCGTTGCATTCGCCATGTTTGCCCCTGGCCAACTAAATGACCACCGATTTGATACATCGGGCAAGGCTTGATAGGGAACGAAGCCGCCGGGCGGCCAAGCCACGCCATTGGGCATCGCCGCGCGCGCGCCCCAGACGCCGCTGCCGAACACACGAAGTGAATTGGTGGATGAGCTGGCGCTCGCGTCGCCTGAGAAACTCGCAGCAAGCGCCGGGTAGAGCACCCACCGACGATGACCCACGGGCGCATTGTTGCGGCCGAAATCATCCATGTAGAGATCAATCGCGCTGGGGCCCGCCGCGCCTTTAGCCAGATTGCTCGAACCCGAGCCGCTTGCGCCCGCTTCCGAGTAGCAAACCCAGCTAGTCGGCGGCGAATGACTCAAACCACTGTTCACACTTTGCATCAAAGCCGCTGCTTGACCTTGCATTCCGTTCGTGGCGGTTGGGTTAGAGAAACTGACGTTGGGCAATCCTGCTATCTGACGAAAGAAATTGACGCGATCAAGTGTTGCCTGCCGATAGCTCGCGCTGGTGCTGCCAGGATCACAGGTCGGTGCGCCTGACCCCGTGAAGCCCATGCTCGCACCGTTGCCGGGCGTGTATAGCGTGTTGAAAAGGTTCACCACTTGCGTACGCGTTAGCGCCGACTGATTGGATTTCTGCTGGATCGGCTTCGAATCCCAGTAACGCATGAGTTCGCTGAGCTCGGCGCGAGGCGCGGGGAGCAATTCGGTGCCATCCGCCAGTTCTTGCTTACTCGACGCTAGCGCCGAGGCGAACGCCGTCGCGCTACACAGAATCGCGACCAATGCGCGTCGAAGGGTTGAGTGCGAGTGTGTTCTCATCGTAAACAAGCCCTAAGGCTGGAAGCTCGTACCACAGTAGTTGTTCAACGACGTTCTGATGTTCGACCACGTGAGCTGCGTTCCGCTCACGGCAGTGTTGCCCGGCAGCCCAAGCATCAGGCGCAGCAACACGAGCCCCTCTCGCGACGCCGACACCGCATTACCCGCAGCGTTGAAATCGTACGTGCGTCCTGCCAAATAATTCGCCATATCGGTGGTCGAAGTGCGCTGCGCACAAGCCTGCGACGATGCCACGGTCATCGCCGTGCCCGTCACACCGAACATCCTGCGCAACACCATCACGCCGTCGGTGGATGGTGTGAACAGTCCGTCGTTATCGATATCAAGATTACAAGCGAAAGCGGTTGCAGCGCTCACCACAAAGTTTTGGCCGCTCTGCGCTGAGGTAATGCCGCTCGCAAATCGCTTCGCCGCAACGCGATTGCTGTTGCCCGCCTGCAGATGCAGCGTGCCGGTCCAGCCCGAAGGCACCGTGCAAGAAAACGCGCCGCTGTTAACCGCTTGGCAGGTCACTCCTGCCGAAGGGTTCGCGCACACCGCTGTGCCATTGGCGACGTTGCCGCCCCCACTTATCGTTGCGCTGCCGGAAATCGATGGCGTCGCAGCAGCGGAAGCTCTGAATTGCGACACCTTCACGCGCGTGAAGTTAAGCGCACGCGACGCATCCGCGCAGCTGCTCGGGTTGGTCGTGCAATTTGAAGCCTGCGAGGCGATACAACCACCCGCCGTGCTGATACACGCTTCGTTTGCACCGTCTGCGGGAACGCCAAACGCCGTTCCGCCACCATTGATGGTGCAGGTCGATCCGGTGCATCGCAACGACGGATTGGAAAACGCCTGAACGTCGGTGCTCGCGTACGACATTACATCGCCGATGTTCGTGCTCGGCAGCGTGTAGCCATACGCGTAGCGCGTCGCGCCGGGGACAGTGCTGGCGTTTGCGCGATCGTGGCCGAGTCCCATGTTGTGCCCCAATTCATGGGCGAAGGTGCCAGGTGGGCAGAAGAAATTCGTTCCGCCGACGTCGTTGCCATCGCTTGAAACCGAGTAGCCGAACGCCGCATCGTCGCCAATGTTGGTCACGTTGTATCCGTTGACCCAGGCGATGCCGCAGCTCGCGTGAGTCGCACGGGCAAACGGACGTATCAGCGCCACTAAGTCGGCGCCGTAGGTGTTGCGCAGCCCCGCAATCGCACTCAAACTCGGCGGAATAGTGACCGGACCGCCACCATCAGACCCCGTGAGTTCATCGAGCGCAGTTCCATTGCTCCCAGTATCTGGGTAACTCACCTGCACCGAATGAACAAGGCTCAACGTGATCCCAACTTCACTATTTGCATATGCTGTGTTCGCGTACTGAATCAGCGTGTTGAGTCGTGATTGCACGCCCGCAACGGTTGAGTAACGGGTGACCATGCCTGCGGTGTACGCAATCAACACGTCGATCGTCGATTGCGGCGTTGGCGCCGCTTTTTCTTGCAAACGTCTCTCGGCCCTAGCGTCCTCCGCGCGACGCCTCAAGATCTCCGCTTGCACGTCGGGGGAACGCAATTCAAACGGAGGCGGCGGAATCGCGTCGTTGATTGCGCTGATGGCGCGGCTCGCGCCAATGGTTTGCAAATCGATCACATACACCGATGCGCTGTTGCCGCTACGCACGGTGTCACTCTCGGCTAACAACGGATCAATATTGAGCAACTCAAACTGCGTCTCGGCACCGTCGAAAAAACCGGTCACCGCGTCGTCGACTCTCGACAAGTACGCGCGCTTTGGAAAACCATCGTTCAGTGCGCGCCCTTGCCACACCACGCCGCCCGCCACTGGAAAAACTAGCTGCTCTGTGCGGTAAGTAATAGTCGCTCGCCCGGGTGCGGAGAACACAAATTCGTCACCGACTGCGGCCGAAAAAACGGAATCCGAATCAATTTGCGCCACCGACCCGCCGAGCGCTAGACCGCGTTTGCGCAAATCCGCAGACAAGAGCGAGGCGCGTTTTTCGTTCACGGTGGAACTGAGCCCCGAATCGCGTCCGAACACAGCAAGCGGTTTGGCGCTGCGGATTGCTGATAAATCGACCGCTGGCAGCGTGTTCAAATTTCGGGCACTCGCGACAGCACACCATGCGAGGTTCATCGAAATCGCGAGACAAAGCGAGACGAAACGGAGCGAGGGTAGAGTATTCATAAGCAGCGTTGGCGGCGTTGGTCGCCCGTTTGAATCGAAAAACTAGCCACTCGCATAGCCCCCGCACGAGTGAATCACTTCATAGCTTGATGCTAGCGGCTCCGCACGCGGCTCGTGCATCGCGTTTTACTCACTCAGACCAACGGCGTTTCCGCTCTGAAACGCGGCGCAACGCACCCTTGGGCGAAGTTAACTTTTTGCGGCATTTCATGGATATATCTTATTCCGTAAATGCTCGGTAAATAATCACTTCTGAAGATTTTTATTTATACGCGATAACTCGCGAATAATCCTCTTCGCACAATAAAATAGGGGTCGCGACAATTTAGCCATAGGCAGAAGGCTCGTTTAAGATGCACTGGTTCGACACCAGTTCGCTAGCTTTCACCACCTGCTCTACACTCGGCTCCGCCTCGTTTTTCAGTCGCCTGCCTGGCGTTACCTCTTGATCATTCGCTCGCTCCTCGACACGGATCTCTACAAGTTCACGATGATGCAGGCGGTCTTGCATCAGTTTCCGGGTGCGCATGTGGAATACCGCTTCAAATGCCGCAATGAGGGCTTTGCGCTCGCGCGAATTGCAGATGCGGTTAACGACGAACTCGACGCGCTCTGCATGCTTCGATTTAGTGAAGACGAGCTCTCGTACTTGCGCAATTTGCGCTACATCAAAAGCGATTTCGTTGACTTTCTCGCGCTCTTTCATTTCAATCGAAAACACATCACCGCGCGCGCCCACGGCGATGATCTTGAGATCGAAATCAAGGGGCCGTGGTTGCACACAATTTTGTTTGAGATCCCGGTACTCGCCATCGTCAACGAGAGCTATTTCCGCGCTCAAAGCGCGGGACACGAATTGGCCGAGGGCCGCGCGCGCTTGACCCAAAAGTTAGCGCTGGTCGCAGCGCAAACACCGTCGCTCGCGTTTTCGTTCGCCGATTACGGCACGCGGAGGCGCTTTTCTCACGAGTGGCAGCGCGAAGTATTGAGTGCCGTGAAACAACACGTGCCGCAAAATTTTGTTGGCACGAGCAACGTGTTTTTCGCCAAAGAGCTCGGGCTGCTCGCGGTGGGCACGATGGCGCATGAATGGCTACAAGCCGCGCAGGCATTGGGGCCACGGCTTCGCGATTCGCAGCGTTGGGCGTTTCAAAAGTGGGCGGACGAGTATCGCGGCGACTTGGGCATTGCGCTTTCTGATGTTGCTGGCTTGAAGGCCTTCATGCGTGATTTCGACATGTATTTCTGCAAACTATTTGATGGTGCGCGCCACGATAGCGGCGACCCGATTGCTTGGGGCGAAGCGATCATCAATCATTATTTGGCAAACCGCGTTGATCCGAAAACAAAGACGCTCGTGTTCAGCGACGGGCTGACCTTTCAGCGCGCAATCGAATTGGCCAATCATTTTCAGGGACGCGCGAAAACTGCATTTGGCATTGGCACCAATCTCACCAACGACGTTGGGTTAACGCCGCTGCAAATCGTGCTCAAAATGGTTCGCTGCAACGGGCAGCCCGTTGCAAAACTCTCAGACACACCGGGGAAAACAATGTGCGACGATCCATCGTATTTGGCTTATTTGAAGCAAGTTTTCGAAATTACATAGACTCGAAAGCTTGTCACACAACGCCGATGAGCTAGGGCTTCAAGGGAGCGCATCCTCATAAAACACATGAATAAACACGTGTAACTCCCTAATAAATAAAGATTTCACTATTTTCATCCAACAGACGATCGGTAAGACCGAATGCATTGGTCGCCAAGCAGTATTAATGACTGATCCAAGAATTTACAAAAATAGGCGGTTCGCTCAATTTAATTGGGGGTTGAGCGCAGCAGCTATGTATCGTCTTCTAAGGCGCTTGAGCTTTCGTGCGAACACGACTGCTGTTCAAGCGCCATCGAGCAATTGCTGATGATCCAGTTTGGTTCGATGAGCATCACGCTCATGGTCGGCGCACTCTACGGCGTGCTCTTTGCCACACTGCTCGCGCTGTCGAAACACAATCGTGTCGCCAACCGCTTTCTCGCGGCGCTGCTAATCGTGATTGCGATGCGCTTGTTTCCTTTCATCATCGGCTACGCCGGGTTCTACGACGCTTATCCGTGGCTCTCGTTTACGCCGGATGATGCATCACTGGCCATTGGTCCGCTACTGTACTTCTATGTAAAAACGCTCACCGCGCCGCATCAGAAATTGCGCTTACGCGATGCGCTTCATTTTGTTCCGGCGATCATTCAATTCGGTTATTACTGCGTCGTTTTTCCATTTCCACTCTCGGTTAAAAACGCGTGGCACACGAGTTTTCATGCGCCGTACGTGATGCCCGCCGAGATCGCGTTGACCTTGATTTCACTGGCGATTTATTGGTGGATCGCACTGCGTCACTATCGCGGTTATCAATCGTGGCTCAACGAAAATGTGAGCGATCGCGAAGAGCATCACATCGACTGGGTGCGCAATTTCTTGATCGCGCTCGGCATCACGCTTGTTTTCTGGATCGCGCTGACGGCATGGCGCACCTTCGTCTCGCCGCTCAATTATTTTGAGTTGTTCCCGTTCTATCTGTGGCTACAAATCCTCGCGTACTACCTCGGTACTGAGGGCTATCGCAACGCTGCACACAGGTATCCCGCGTGGATTGAACCATCAGCTTCCCCGGCTATAGACCCATATGTTGGGGTAAAGACAGCTCCTGAAGCCATTTCGATAATTGATAAAAAATCATCCTCCGCCCAAACAAATAGGGATTGGAGCACATTAGCCATATCATTGAGTTCACAGCTAGACACGAGCCAAGAATGGCGAAACCCCGAGCTCACGCTGGCGAGCCTTGCACGCAAAATCGGCACCAACACCAGCGATCTTTCGCGCACGATCAACGATGGGCTCGGCATGAATTTCAACGAGTTCATCAACCGCAAACGCGTCGAATCGGTGAAGCAAACGCTTGCCGAACGCTCATCGCAGAATCTGCTGGAGATCGCGCTAGCCGCGGGATTCAGCTCAAAAGCGAGCTTCAATCGCTCGTTTAAGCTCTATTGCGGCTTAACGCCAACCGAATTCAAAGAAAAACTCGAGAGCGAACGTATCAAATCATAAAAACTTGCTGAAAATCAGGGATTTGCGACGCAAGCTCGGTAAATGATTTCTACATTGCAGTTGTCGATAGTTCGGTTTAAGGAAATTGCAATGCAAAACAATGTCGTGTCTTTCAGCGCTGGTTCGCTCGTAAATTGGCGATGCGTCACCTGGCTCGTTCTGGGCTTTTTCGCCGCCGTCGCGGTGGCGCAAAGCGAAACCCAGCCCAACGCACTCGATTCGCTCAACGAAAACCAAGCGAAACAAGATGTGCGGATCGCAATCCGAGCGCTTAAAGAGCTTCACCCGGCGCTCAACAAATACAAAACAGCGGCAGAAATGGACGCCGCGTTCGCGAAGTTTGAGGCACGCGGCAACGCCGCGAAATCCGCAACCGAACTCTATCTAGCCGCCACGGAATTGGCTGCCGCCATTGAATGCGGACACACGATGACCAATCCGCTCAACCAAGGCGGCGTTGTGCGCGCGGCGCTATATGAGGCAAAAAACAAGTTGCCGGTGCAATTAACAGTCGTCGAATCGCGCTGGTTGGTGCTTGCGAGCGCAGACGTTGCGGTGCGCGCTGGCGACGAAATCCTTGCGATCAACGATGTTCCCGCTGCCGACGTTATCGCGAAAATGTTGCCCTACGCTCGCGCTGACGGATCAAGTGACGGCAAACGCCTGCGCCAGCTCTCGCATGATCGTTTCGCAACCAGTTTGATGGATCTGGTGTGGCCGCTACTGTCGCCGCCTGAGCGCGGCGAATACAGGCTATTGGTTCGTCGCTCTGAGGGCGCAACGGCGAATGTGCGGGTGGCGGCAATGACCTTCGCCGCGCGAAAATCAGCAATGGCCGCACAGGGCATTGAGGAAGGTCGCGATGCAGACGCCGCGCGCTTAGCGTGGACACTCACGATCAAAAACAACGTCGCCGTAATGAGGTTGCCGACGTTCGCGTTTTGGAACACAAAGTTCGATTGGAAGAGCTGGCTCACAGAGTCGTTTGCAACGCTTGAGCGCGAAAAAGCTGCGCATTTGATTATTGATATTCGAGACACCGAAGGCGGCGACGGCGCAATCAATCGCGCGCTGTTATCTCATCTACTCAAAGCACCTTACACGTGGCCTGAAACACAACCCATCTCGGCCTATGAACGCGTTCCCTACATCCTTGCGAAGTATCTCGACACCTGGGACTACGGTTTTTTTGATCGCACCGGACAAGTCGAAAAAATTGGTGAGAAACAATTTGTGTTTCTACCCAAAACGAAGGTGGATCGCACGATCATGCCCGTCAGCAAGCCCTTCGCAGGCAAAACCTATTTGCTAGTGAGCGCGGAAAATTCATCTGCGACGTTTCAGCTTGCACACCTCGCCAAACTCACGGGCGCGGCAACGCTCATCGGACAGCGCACCGGCGGCAATTTGCGCGGCTTAAACGCAGGCGAACTGACATGGGTCACGCTGCCGAATTCGGGGGTGTCGATTGATATCCCGTTGCTCGCAAACAATCCGATCCAGCCGCAGCCAAACGCAAGCGTGGAGCCAGATATTGTTATCAACAAAACTTTTGCTGCACGCCAAGCGTCGCAAGATTTGGAAATGAATGCCGCGCTCGAAACGATAATTCGATCACGTTAAATGTAGTCACTGTGGTGCGAGTCTTCGCTACTAGGCCTAGTCAAACGGTTATCGTTTCGCGCGTAACGCCGACCTAGACACGTTCATGGTGAGCCCGTCAAACCGGTATCGATTTGCTGCGTAACGCCCACCTAGACACGTTCATGGTGAGCCCGTCGAACCATGAGCGCGCTGTGCGACACTTCTACGATATGTCCGCACAAAAACTATCCTCTCCCGAACGCAAACAGGTGCTGCTATTAGCGCTGTGCCAAGCACTGCTGCTCACCAACACCGTGATTCTGATGGCAGTCAACGCGCTCGTTGGCTACATGTTGGCGGAAAATAAAATGTGGGCAACATTGCCCGCGATGACCTATGTCATCGGGTCAGCGGTGGCCGCGATGCCAGCATCGGCATGGATGCGGCGCGTGGGTCGGCGATCTGGCTTCATGCACGGCAGTGTGCTCGCGATGATTGGTGCCTGCATTTGCGCGACGGCGGTCATGATGAAAAGTTTTTGGGGCGTATGCCTGGGTACTTTTTTTATAGGCTGCTACAACGCAACGGGTGCGCTGTATCGATTCGCCGCAGCGGACGCCGTGACCGGTGACAACAAAGCGCGCGCAATTTCTTTGGTGTTGGCGGGCGGCATTTTGGGCGGATTACTCGGCCCCGAAAGCGCCAAAATTAGCAAGGATTGGCTCGGCGTTACCTACGCGGGAACTTATCTTTCGCTAGTTGCCTTCGCCGTGCTTGCGCTTGCCTTGCAGTCGCGGCTTCAGCTGCCAGCAATCGCGGCAGCAACGTTCGATAAGCCAGTGCGACCACTTTCGGTGATTGCACGGCAGCCTAAATTCGTCGTTGCAGTTCTGGCAGCGGCGCTCGGGTACGGCGTGATGAATCTGTTGATGGTGGCAACACCGCTTGCGATGAGCTTTTGTGGCCATCCGTTCAAAGAAGGGGTGTTCGTCCTTGAATGGCATGTCGTCGGCATGTTTCTACCTAGTTTTTTCACAGGCGATTTGATCAAAAGGTTTGGCGCGGTCAAGATCATCATTGTGGGTGTGCTGCTTAACGTCGTTGCAGTCGGGATCAATTTGTCGGGCGTTACCGTGGCGCATTTTTGGTTCGGACTGGTGGTGCTTGGTGTCGGCTGGAACTTCATGTTCATCGGGGGCACCACGCTGCTCACTGAGACGTACGAACCACACGAAAAAACGCGGGTGCAAGGTTTCAACGACATGCTTGTGTTCGCCACCATGGCAGTCTCCTCATCGAGCGCAGGATTGCTCGTCAACGCACGCGGCTGGGAAATGGTGAACTACAGCGCACTGCCTGCGATTGCCATTGCGTTTTTTGCCGCGAGCGCACTGCTCTGGGCGAACTCACGCCAGAAAGTGCTTTCGCTAACACGCTGAGTCTTCGTTTTTTCAAGGGCGCGGCTGCGAATAACGGGCGTATCGCTTGATAGCAAAAAGACAAAAAACAGCCCGCGAGTGTGCATAGGACGTGCTTTCCGCTCCTATAATCAAACCAGAGTTTTCTTGCCAGACTTAGTAGAGGTAAATCACGGCAGGAGTTCAATTTTCCGGGGGGTTTATGGGTTACTTCAATTCGATCCGCAACGTGCGGGCAAACGTCGCGTGCGTCTTTTCGGTTCTGGCGCTCAGCGTCACGGCATTTGCTGTAAACAAGCCGGATGCGCGATCGTCAGGGACTGAGGCGCAATCCAACACGATCGACACCGCGACTTATCGCAGCGCGACCGGGCGACACAAAGTGTTGGTTGAAAACTTCGACGCCACTTCGCTCAAGAGTGCGTCGGCACTCCGCCAACATAATTACGGCAGCTTCCAGCTGCTTGAAGTTGACAAGCAAACCGCTGACCGACTCATCGCACAGGGTCGCGCCACCAACGCAGACTTTAATAATTTGTTGCTCCTCAACACCGGTGCGATCGACACCACGTCGGTTGTTGCGAACGAAGCGAGCCGCAAAGCGTTCGACGCGAGCGCGGATCGCCAGCTGCACTTGATCCAGTTTCCCGGCCCGATCAAACCCGAATGGATGGCACAACTCGAAGCGACTGGGGTTCGTATCGTGAGCCCGATTCCGAGTAACGCCTACCTCGTTTATGGTGAACGAAGCGCGCTCTCCAACCTTCCTGCGTTAGTGGCAGCTGGAACCGCGCAGTGGCACGGCGCCTACCTTGGCGAATACAAGATACAACCGAGCGTCACGCAAAGCCTGCGCAAAGGCGAGGCAAAGTCGCTGCGCGCCGCACCGCTCGCGTACACCAACAATCTTTTCGAAATCCAGCTCGTGCGCGACGCCTCTGCCAATCGCGTAACCGAGGCGCAGATTGGCCTTTTGAGCGGGAAGGAAACGCCGCGCTCCCGCTACGAAATCCTCAACTACGTCAACCTGGTGGTAGAACTCCCAGAATTGCTAGTAAGCGAAATCGCAAAGCGACCCGACGTGGTGTCTATCGCTCGATACGTCGAACCCCAGCGGATGGACGAGAGCCAGAACATGATTCTCGCGGGCAGTTTGTCAGGCGCGGGGCCGGTTGTCCCCAACCCAGGTAACTACTTAACGACGCTTGCGAATTGGGGCTTCACACAATCCCAATTTAACGCGTCGGGGTTGCTCGTTGACGTTGCCGATGATGGCGCTGATCGCAATCCGACCGGCGCTGATCCGGGAACGATTCCGCAAGACGCAAACGTCGGCCCCGTCAGTTCGCGTCATTTCGTGTTGTACGAGAGTGGCTCGCTTAGCGGCACATCGAGATATCGCTACAAGGGACGTTGGGGTACAGGATCGGTCACAGACGGCGGCCTGGGTAGAAGCGGACACGGGCAGCTCAACATGAGCATCGTTGGCGGCTACGTTCCCGACAGCCTCAGCGGCGCAATTCACCGCGATGCACAAGGCTTCCGTTACGGGCTAGGCGTCGCCCCGTTTGTGCGACTAGGTAACTCAGTAATTTTTGACCCCAACTTCACGAGCCCGAATCTACCCAACATGTTGAGCGCCGCCTATGCTAGCGGCGCGCGGATCAGCAGCAATAGTTGGGGCGCAAATTCGGCAGGCGCCTACACCGTGAACTCCCAGGCTTACGATGCGTTAGTTCGCGACAGCCAAACCGGTGCTGGCGGAAATCAACCGATGTTGATCGTCTTCTCCGCCGGTAACGCAGGACCGGGTGCGGGAACCATCGGAGCGCCGGGCACCGGCAAAAACCTGATCGCCGTTGGCGCAGCCGAGAGCACACGCTCGCATGCCGGCGCGGCGGGTGGAGTCTCGGGCGACACGATTGGCGCGGACGGTTGCGGCTCACCTGATGCTGATGCGAATAGCGCGAGCGATATGGCACCTTTTTCTTCTCGCGGCCCCACGGCCGACGGACGAGTGAAACCCGATATCGTCGCACCCGGAACGCATATTACCGGCATGTCGTTTGTTGCTCTTAATTCAGACCCCCTTGCGGCAGCGCCCGGCAATCTTGGTACAGCGGACGCAACCTTTCGCGGCGATGGTGTTTGCGGGATGCCAGGCGGTGGCACAGTCGGAAGTGCCAACAACTTCTTCCCACTCAATCCCGCGCAGCGTTGGTACACGACCTCTTCTGGCACTAGCCACTCCGCCCCGGCTGTCGCTGGCGGCGCAGCGCTGCTGTATCAGCAATTCATTAACAACCCGAACTACATTGGCTCCAATCGGACCCCGTCGGGCTCAGCGCCGCCAAGCCCAGCTTTAGTCAAGGCCTATCTCGCGAATTCCTCGCGCTACTTAAACGGCGTCGGTGCAAACGATAGCTTGCCGTCGAACAACCAGGGCATGGGTTCGATGAACCTAGGGATGGCATTTGACGGAGTGCGACGCATCATTCGCGATCAGGCGGCGGCGGATACGTTTACCGCAAGCGGGCAAGTGCGAACCTACTTCGCCACCGTCGACAGCGCGAGCGCGCCACTGCGTGTGACCCTCGCGTATACCGACGCGCCAGGCCCTACGTCCGGCAACGCCTACATCAACAATCTAGACCTACGTGTATACATCAACGGAACCACTTACCTGGGCAACGTCTTTAGCGGCGCGAATTCTGTGTCCGGTGGCGCTGCCGACGTCCGCAACAACTTAGAAAGTGTTTTTCTGCCCGCAGGATTGGCAGCAGGCACCGTAATCGCGGTACAGGTTCGCGCAACCAACATTGCAGGGCAAGGCGATCCTGCCCTGGCTGGTAACAACCAAGATTTCGCGTTGGTTGTCTACAACGCACTGCCTTCTGTTGACCAAGCGTTGCTAGCGTTTAACGGGGCGGCAATTCCGACTGGAAACAGCGTTGTCGAACCCAACGAATGCAATGACATCAATGTGACACTAGCCAACGAGGGAACGCTCGGAGCGACTGCAATCGGCGCGACCCTCTCGTCAACGACGCCCGGCGTAACTGTCATGCAAGACAACAGCGCGTATGCTTCGCTTGCGGCAGCGGCAACGGGCACCAACGCAACGACGTATAAAGTCAGCACGTCCCCGGCCGTCGCGTGCGGAAGCACAATTGATTTCAAACACACGGTTACCTACACCGGTGGCGCGTCTCCGACCGTATTCAATTTCTCTAGACTGGTTGGCCAGCCTCCCGCTGCAAACTATGCGTTCGCCTCCACGACGGGCGCGACTATTTCCAGCACAGGAGCGCTCGTGCCCATGAGCGCCGACGACGATCGAGTTCTGCCGTTCTTGGTGCCGTTTGACTTTTCCGTCTACGGTACGAACGTCGTAAGCGGGAGTACGATCAAACTAAGCAGCAACGGCCAAATTCGAATCGAAGCGGCAGGCTCAACCAACAGCGCTGTGACCAATACGGCTCTGCCCTCTGGGACTACGGGCATTCCTACAGCCGTTCCGACACTCTTTCCATACTGGGACGACCTCGACATGTCATCCAGCGTCACGACGGGCGGTGGAATCTATACCGAAGTCACCGGCATAGCTCCGACGCGTACGCTAAAAATCGAATGGCGAGCGCGTAATTATGTAAACGGCCAAACGCTTGGCGCGCCCAACACAAACTTCGCCGTGTATTTCCACGAAAACTCGGAAGCATTTGAGTATGTTTATGCGTCCGTCGGCGCCGGAGCTTTCACCGGCGGTGCGTCTGCGACAATAGGCATTCAGGCAGCGTCCACTGGCACTACATTTACGCAGTTTTCGTTCAACACTGCGAGCGTCAGCGCCGGGCAAAAACTAAGCGCCACTCGGGCAGCTGGGGTGTGTACTTCTGGGGCTTCTGCATGCGCGCCCTCGTGCTCTCTAGACATCAATGGCGACGCTTCTGTGAGCGCAGACAAAGACGGCGTGTTGTTGTTGCGCTATCTACTGGGATTCCGCGACGCAGGTTTGGTCTCCGGAATACCGCTGACACCGGCTCGCCCTGACGCGGCCGCAGTTGCGACCTTCATTGGCAACGCAGCAAACTATGATGTGTTCCGTCGCACCGTGCTCGCGCCCAACCCAATGCGCGACGCAATGGTGTTGCTGCGACTGATGCTAGGTTCAGCCGATGCTGCGCTGCTGAGCGGCATTTCGACGCCGGCCGATGCATCGTACGGAACACCCGCAACCATCCGCGCAAACGTAAACGCGCGCTGCGGGACGTCGTTCTAGCTTGTAAAGCTGGGGCTAGCCGCTCGCTTCATTGCAGCAGATAGTACGGCTGAGTCCCATCGCATGAATGGGAGCCGCGAGTACGCGCGCCTGGACCACCAAGGCTCGTATCGGCCACATCAAGAAAAAAGGGTTAGCGGCTCCTAACCTGCTAACCCTTATCTGTATTGGTCGGTGTGACAAGATTCGAACTTGCGACCCCTTGCACCCCATGCAAGTGCGCTACCAGGCTGCGCCACACACCGTCTGCTGAAATTCTAGCAGCGGCCGGGTGCGTAGCACCTGCGCTTAGACAGCCACGAACTACGGTCGATTTGGTGAAAGTAAGGTCGCAATCTCAATGAGTGCATTGCGCACGGCACTGGCCTCTTCAGCGCTCAACGTCACATTGCCTTGGGCACGCAAAGTGTCTAAGGTGTCTATCGACTTCACATCTAGCGAGGCTGTTGCCCCGTTTGCAGCGGGCGCTACGAAGCCTCGCTTTCGAAGTGCAGGTTGAACGCCGTCGCCGTTGGCTTCTTCGTCTAATCGTCCGCGCGCGCCGATGATGGTGAAGCCTTGACCGTACAAAAGGTCGCGGATGCGGCGCACGAGCAGCACTTCATGATGTTGGTAATAACGACGGTTGCCGCGGCGCTTGACCGGACGCAGCTGCGAGAACTCCTGCTCCCAATAACGCAGCACGTGGGGCTTCACCAAGCAGAGTTCGCTAACCTCACCGATAGTGAAATAGCGCTTAGCCGGGATTGGCGGGAGCTCAGCCGTTGGCGTGGTCTCGCTCGGCATATGCGGAGTCGATTTGGGCCTTGAGCTTGTTGCTCGCGTGGAAGGTAACGACGCGACGCGCCGTGATCGGAATTTCTTCGCCCGTTTTTGGATTGCGTCCAGGGCGGGGTGATTTTGTTCGAAGGTTAAACATTCCAAAACCGGATAGTTTTACGTCGTCGCCGCGTTCGAGCGCTTCGCGAACTTCTTCAAAGAAACAATCGACCATGTCTTTTGCTTCGCGCTTGTTGAGTCCGAGGCGCTCAAAAAGCACGTCCGCGAGTTCTGCTTTGGTGACAGATTCGGTCATGGTTACGATGTGTCTTTACTTATGCGCGCAGCGCTGCCCCGAGTTGTTCTTGTGCCGCCGCAACCATTTTTTGAAGGGCCGCGTCGATTTCCGTGTCTTCTAAAGTACGTTCAGTATCTTGCATAAGTACGCGGATTGCAACGCTTTTTTGTCTCTCGCCGATTCCGATTCCACGATACACGTCAAAAACGTCAACCGTACTGATGATCGGCCCTCCAGCGCGCTTGAGCGTGGCAAGAACCTCATCAGAATGCACTGAATTTTCAACGACAAGCGCCAAATCGCGTCGAACTACCGGCGTTTTAGCGACGGTCTCGAACGCTTTTTCGGTCAATTCGGTCAGCGGGACAACGTCAAGTTCAAAGACTACTGGAGCACTGGTTAGCTCAAATTTAGCTAAATGGCGCGGATGTAATTCGCCAATCCACCCTATCGCTTTCCCGCCGATCATGATCTTGGCAGAGCGACCCGGGTGAAGCAACGAGTGCGTAGCGGCGACGAACTGAGCTGCCGACGGTAGCACCGCGCTCAGATCAGATTTCACGTCGAAAAAATCGATGCCACGTTTGGGAGTCCCCCATTGCTCGGGCATCGCGCCGCCCCATGCGGCGCCTGCCATCCGCAATGGTTGCGATACCCGCGCGACGGTTAGTTCGCCGTCAGCCACCGTCTCGTCGCGCGAGAACACTTTGCCCATCTCGAACACGCGCACACGATCAGCCTTGTGGCTAGCGTTGTAGCGGACATTGGCTAAGAGCCCTGGGATCAGCGAGGAACGCATCACGGCCATTTGGCTTGCGATTGGATTCAAGAGTTTGATCGGGTTCAAATTGCCGACGATTTCGCGCTCCCAAGATTCATCTACAAAGCTGTGGTTGATGACTTCGAAATAGTCTTGTGCTGCGATGGCGGCGCGAAGCGCGTGCAACGAACGCTCCGCACTTGGGCGCACGCGCATCGCATTTCGCGCAATCGGTGGCAACGCTGGAATGTTGTCGAAACCGTAAATTCGCGCGATTTCTTCAATCAAATCTTCTTCGATTTCGATGTCGAAGCGATAGCTTGGCGGCGTCACGACGAAGCTCGTTGCGTCGCGCGTGTGAGCCAGTCCCAATCGCATGAAAATCGCCGCCATTTCTTCGGCACTTACCGCTACGCCGATCACTTTTTGCGCTCTTGCGATGCGCATCGCGACGGGCAAGCGCTGAGGCACGTTGATCGTTTGATCATCCATCGGTCCGGCTTCGCCGCCGCAAATGTCAAGGATGAACGCGCTGATGTAATCGAGATGTTGCGGGATCGTTTCCCAATCAACGCCGCGCTCGAAACGATGCCCGGCGTCGGTTGCGAAATTGAAGCGACGTGAGCGACCTTGAATCGCGAGTGGATGCCAGAACGCAGCTTCGACGTAGACGTTTTTCGTGGTCTCAAGATCAACGGCAGTTGAATCGCCGCCCATGATGCCCGCTAGTGATTCGACGCCATTCGCGTCGGCAATGATGCCGACTTGTTCATCGAGTTCAACGGTGTTGCCGTTCAACAGTTTGAGCGATTCGCCCTTCTTTGCCCAACGAACTTCAAGACCTCCGTGGACTTTGTCGAGATCAAAAACGTGTGTCGGACGCCCTAGTTCGAGCATCACATAGTTCGAGATATCGACAAGCGCAGAGATCGAGCGCTGACCCGAGCGCTCTAACCGCTCGCGCATCCACGCAGGCGTTGCCGCTTTTGCGTTCACGTCACGAATGATGCGACCGGCGAAGCGTCCGCAGAGATCGGGTGCGAGCACTTTCACCGGAAGCACCTCCTCTAACACCGCACGCACTTCACGCGAGGGCGGCGCGGCCAGCGGTGCGCCGGTAATCGCATGAGTTTCCCGCGCGACACCGTAGACGCTTAGGCAATCTGCCTTGTTTGGCGTGAGCTTGATTTCAAACACGGAATCGTTGAGCTTCATGTACTCCCGAATATCGGCACCGATTGGGGCATCGAGCGGCAGTTCGAGCAAACCTTCGCTCGCCTCCGAAATCCCCAGTTCTTTCGCGCTGCACAGCATGCCGTTAGATTCAACGCTGCGCATCTTCGCTTGCTTAATCACGAACGGTTTACCTTCGGCGTCCGGCGGCAATTCGGCGCCGACCATTGCGCAAGGAATGCGAATGCCAGCACGCGCATTCGGCGCTCCGCATACGATTTGTAGAGGCGCTGGAGACAGCGCGCCGACGTTCACCATACACACGGAAAGGCGGTCGGCGTTCGGGTGTTTCTCGCGCGACACGATTTCGCCAACGACGATTTGGGTGAACGGGGGCGCTGCAGGCTTCACCTCTTCCACCTCGAGCCCGGCCATCGTGAGCGCATGCGCCAGTTCGTCCGTCGTCATCGACGGATTACAAAAACTACGGAGCCAGGATTCTGCGAATTTCATAGAACGTTTCTTACTTTTCAGATTGGATCATTCAGTCCAACAACAACCATGTTCGCCTAATTTACTTAAGCGACAACTCAATATTATTTAAATATCAACTAACAATATTTACAGCATGAAGACCCAATTAAATTGGGCGATGATGCCTGTAGGCGCGGGCTTGACCGCGCTTTGGTGATCGATCGAGCGCGGTCAAGCCCGCGCCTACAGTCAGTTATGCAAACTGCTTCAAGAATCGATGATCGCCCTCAAAAAACAATCGCAAATCGCCAATGCCGTGTTTCAACATCGTCAGACGTTCGAGCCCTGAGCCAAAAGCAAAACCAATGAATCGTTCGGGATCGAGCCCAAAGTTTTTGACGACGCTCGGATGCACTTGACCCGAACCCGAAATCTCCAACCACTTGCCTTTAAGTGGCCCAGAATCGAACTTCATGTCGATCTCGGCGGATGGCTCGGTGAACGGAAAATAGCTCGGGCGAAAACGCACTGTGAGCGCATCAGTTTCAAAGAAACGACGCAAGAAATCCGTATATACGCCCTTCAAGTCGGCGAAAGAAATGTGCTCATCAATCCACAAGCCTTCGATCTGATGGAACATCGGCGAATGCGTTGCATCGCTGTCCACGCGATAGGTGCGACCGGGTGCAATGACTTTGATCGGTTTGCCTTTGTTGCTCAAATCGGCTGCGTGCATACGCGCATAGCGCACCTGCATCGGCGACGTGTGTGTGCGAAGAAGTAGCGGCAAACCATCGGTGCCGTTCATGTCAACGTAGAACGTGTCTTGCATCGAACGCGCGGGATGATTCGGCGGATTGTTGAGCGCGGTGAAATTAAACCAATCGGCTTCGATTTCCGGGCCGTCGGCAACATCGAATCCAATGCTCCCGAAGATGTCTTCACATCGCTGCCAAGTTTGAATTACCGGATGGATACCACCCACACCGCGACCGCGACCAGGCAGCGTCACGTCGATTGATTCTGATGCGAGTTTAGCGTTGAGCGCTTCGTTTGCGAGCGATTCGCGTCGCGCTTTGAGCGCAGCTTCGATGGCGGTTTTTTTCTCATTAATTTCCGCGCCGTGAAGTTTTTTGTGCTCGGGCGTCATCTCGCCCAGCCCCTTCAAGAGCGCCGTTATCGCGCCAGTTTTGCCGAGGTACTTTGCTTTTGCGTCCTCAAGCGCGGTCGCAGTGTCGCAAGCCGCGAAATCGGCGAGAGCCGCAGCAACGATGTCAATAGGTTGCTGGCCAGAGGCCGGTATCCCCGCAGGTGCGATACGTTGGGTAAGCGATGACTCTGTCACACAGATCTCCAAAATGTCCGCCCCTTCAAGGGGAGGGCTAGGGTGGGGATGGGGTGTCTTCCGTATTGGATACGAACCCCATCTCCCTCCCAACCTCCCCCTTGAAGGGGGAGGAGCTGAAAAAGAAAAAGGAGGCTTACGCCTCCCTTTTTGGGTTGCTCTAGAGCGACTGAAGTGGGAGGCTTTAGGCCTTCTTCACGCGCTCTACGAGCGCGCTAAACGCAGGCATGTCAAAAATTGCCATGTCTGAGAGCACTTTACGATCAATTTCAACCATGTGTTTTTTGAGTGCACCCATGAAGGTTGAATACTTCATGCCACATTCGCGAGCTGCTGCGTTGATACGCGTAATCCAGAGCGCGCGGAAGTCGCGCTTTTTATTGCGGCGATCACGATACGCATACTGGCCAGCGCGCATAACTGCTTGCTTGGCAACACGGTAAACATTGTTACGACGACCGCGATAGCCTTTGGCCATCGCAATCATTTTTTTGTGACGAGCGCGGGCTGTTACACCACGTTTGACGCGAGGCATTTTTCAATCCCTCCTTATGCGTACGGGAGCATTTTGGCCACACGGCCAGCATCGCTCTCGTGAATGGTCAACGTGCCGCGAAGTTGACGTTTGTTTTTCGTCGTGCGGTGCGTGAGGATGTGACGTTTCGTCGCGTGGGCGCGCTTGATGCTGCCGCTTTTACGCGCTTTAAGGCGCTTGGAAGCGGCCTTTTTTGTTTTCATCTTAGGCATTTGCCTATTCCTTCATCTACGTTCGCTGACTGAGGCGTTACTGCACTACGCAGCAATCTTGGGTGCCCCAGCTGGCGCTTTGGTTGCGTTGGCAGTTGCCGCCGCAGGAGCGTCACCGGCCGGAGCCGCTGGCGCTTTTTTCGCTGCCTCTTTAACAGGGGCAATGATTTTTTTCTTAGCAGCAAGCATCATCACCATGAGCCTGCCTTCAAGTCGTGGATATTGCTCAACTACGGCAATTTCTTCGGTATCCACCTTAATGCGTTCAAGTTGTCGTACGCCGAACTCCTGATGAGCCATTTCCCGACCACGGAATCGCAATGTGATTTTCACTTTGTCACCTTCTGCGATGAACTCGTGAATCTTTCTCATTTTGATCAGGTAGTCGTGCTCGTCGGTTTGCGGGCGCAGTTTGATCTCTTTGATCTCAATCTGCTTCTGCTTGGATTTCGACTCGTGCAGCCTTTTGGCCTCTTGGAACTTGAACTTTCCGTAGTCCATGATCCGGCACACTGGCGGTTGCGCGGTTGGCGCAATTTCCACGAGATCGAGCTCTGCATCTTCGGCCATCGTCAACGCTTCACGAAGCGTTTTGATGCCGGCCTGCTCACCGTCTTTGTCTATCAGTCGAACCTCGGGAGCGGTGATCTCTCGATTGATTCGGGTGTCTTTATCGGCTATGTGAAAACTCCAAAAATTAATATGCTGCTGTTACGCAGCTAAGTGGGCACCGGGTCGATTCTGTTCGACCGCAAGCTCTATGAACTTATCGACTGACATAACGCCGAGATCAACGTTTCCGCGACCGCGCACAGCGACAGCACCCGCTTCAGCTTCTTTGCCACCACACACCGCGATGTATGGAAGCTTTTGCAAGCTTAACTCCCGGATTTTATAGGAGATCTTGTCTGCCCTCAAGTCTGATTCAGCCCGCAAACCTGCGTTTTTGAGCTTTTGCACGACGTTTTCCACGTATTCGTTCTGATCAGACGTGATCGAAGCGACCGCCATCTGGCGCGGCGCGAGCCACAACGGCAGCGCGCCCGCATGGTTTTCGATCAGGATTCCGATGAAACGCTCGAGCGAACCCAGAATCGCCCGATGCAACATCACCGGATGACGGCGCGTGTTGTCTTCGCCCACATATTCCGCGCCTAGACGCACAGGAACATTAAAGTCAACTTGCATCGTTCCGCACTGCCAGACCCTGCCTAATGCGTCTTTCAGAGAATATTCTATCTTCGGACCGTAAAACGCGCCCTCGCCTTTTAATTCCTGCCAAGGTGCATCCACCGCATTCAGCGCGTTTTTCAACGCCGTTTCCGCTTTGTCCCACACCTCATCCGAACCCACGCGCTTTTCGGGGCGCGTTGAAATTTTGTAGATGATGTCGGTGAACCCGAAATCGGCGTACACCTTTTTCAAGAGTTCGTTGAAATCAATGCACTCTTGTTGAATCTGATCTTCGGTACAAAAAATGTGGCCATCATCTTGCACGAATCCGCGCACGCGCATGATGCCGTGCAACGATCCGCTCGATTCGTTGCGGTGACACGATCCGAACTCACCGTAACGAAGCGGCAATTCTTTATACGAATGCAATCCTGAGTTGTAAATCAACACGTGTCCAGGGCAATTCATCGGCTTCAACGCGTAATCGTGTTTTTCTGATTTCGTAGTGAACATCGCGTCTTGGTAGTTTTCCCAATGACCTGATTTTTCCCACAGCGAGCGGTCCAAAATCATCGGTGCGCGCACTTCTTGATAACCGTTGTTCTCGTAGACCTTTCGCATGTATTGCTCAACGACTTGCCAAATTTTCCAGCCGTTCGGATGCCAAAACACCATCCCCGGCGCGTCGTCTTGCACGTGGAACAAATCAAGCAGTCGCCCGAGCTTGCGATGATCGCGCTTCTCCGCTTCCTCTAAGCGGAATAAGTACTGCTCAAGGTCTTCTTTTTTCGCCCACGCCGTGCCGTACACGCGGGTGAGCATTTCGTTGCGATGATCGCCGCGCCAATACGCGCCCGCGACTTTCATCAATTTGAAATGCTTGAGTTTTCCCGTTGACGGCACGTGCGGTCCACGGCACAAATCGGTGAACGCGCCTTCGCTGTAGAGCGATACATCTTCGTTCGACGGAATGCTCTCGATGATCTCCGCTTTGTAGGCTTCGCCGATGCTTTTGAAATAGGCGACCGCCTCACCGCGCGGCAACACTTTGCGCTCGACTTTTTCGTCTTTCTTCGCAAGCTCCGTCATTTTCGCTTCGATCTTTTCGAGATCTTCAACCGTGAACGCACGTTTGTACGAGAAATCGTAATAGAAGCCGTCTTCGATGACGGGGCCGATCGTGACCTGTGCGTCTGGGAAAAGCTCTTTGACTGCATACGCCAAAAGATGGGCAGTAGAGTGACGAATAACTTCTAATCCATCTGCATCTTTTTCAGTGACAATGCCCAAGCTAATTGGGCGATCAATCACGTAGCTGGTATCAACTAATTTGCCATCAACTTTGCCTGCGAGCGCCGCTTTTGCGAGGCCAGCGCCGATGTTCGCGGCAACTTCGCCAACCGAAACGGGATTTTCAAAGGAACGGACGGAGCCGTCGGGGAGCGTGACTTCGATCATGATCTAAAACCTTTTGGACACAAAAAAGCAGCCGAAGCTGCTTTCTTTTTGAACCGTTACACGCGAACGTGCAACCGCAAACGAATCAGCCTCGGCGGGAAAAAAATCCTGTCGTAGTGCGAGTTCGCGGCATTCTTCGGCATCCCTTAATGGTGAACGGTTAACGAATTTGGTAGAGACAATTGGATTCGAACCAACGACCCCCACCATGTCAAGGTGGTGCTCTAACCAACTGAGCTATGTCTCTTCCGAGTCGAAATTATAGCCATTTCGCGGGGATTGATGCTGGAGCAGCAGCTCGAGGGACGATGTACAAAGCAACGAATATGCGTCTCTTTACTGTTGTTCGCACAGCGTCAAGCGGCAAAATTGCGGTGTTAGCAAATATTTTGCTGGGCGAGTTCGCCCAGTCAGAAGTGTCGTTATGCCGAGCTCTCTACCCACTGCCGACCAAGACCGCGTCATCCAGATGGCGTGGGAAGATCGCACGCCGTTTGAGGCCATTGAGGCGCAGTTCAGACTCAACGAATCGGACGTGATCGCTCTGATGCGCTCGGTCCTGACGCGAGACAGTTTCAATCGGTGGCGCAAGCGCGTGACTGGGCGCAAAACAAAACATAAAGCGCTACGCGGAAGCGACGTAACGCGCTTTAAATCGTATGACCAAAAAGGCTAACCAACGCGGATCACTTCGGGTTTGATTTGCGCGGGCTGCGCATAAGCTTCACCCAAAAACCGAGTTCAAACAACATCCCTAACGCAATCGCGATCATCGAGCCCTTCTTGAATCCGATGGCGTAAAACACCGCCGCCAACGCCACCAGCGCGAGCAAGATACCGTGCCGCTGAAAAAACTCGCGCACGGATCTGCCGACGTCAAACATTGATCTTGACCTCAGCGGTTTTCTTCGTCTCGCCTGTTTTTCTTACGCTGCCCAGCCCAGACACATCGGTTTTCACATCGGTCGCGCTGCCTTGCCATGTGATTGACCCCAAACCACTCACGTTTGCGCGAATTTTTTGCTCCGCGCGCACCTCCGCACTGCCGACGCCAGAGAGCTCAACTTTCACATTATTTGCGACAAGCCCAGTTGAATTTAAGCTGCCAGCACCCGACAAATCCACGTTGAAGTCTTCAACAACGCCTGCAAGCTTCACGCTGCCGACGCCCGAGACTTCAACCACCAATTTGCCACCGTTAAAACCGCTGCCATCAATAGATGCCGCGCCACTCGATTCAATTCGCTCGATCTTCGGGGCGGTCACTTCGTAGACAAAGCTCGCGCTGTTCTTAATCGACACCGAATCTTTCAAATAGATCTTTAACTCATCGCCTTTAACTTCTGTAATCACCAGCGGCAACAGGTTGTCATCCGCTGTCACCTTTACGCTGTACGCAGCACCCTCGCCCACTTTTAGGACGAGCTTGCCAACGCCTGCCAGATCGACGCCAGCAAACGCCCCCAACGCTCGAGTTTCAGTCGCGGCTACGCCGCTGCCTTTCACTGCATTTTTGTTGCTGACATTGATTGTGACGTCATCGCAGGCGATGAGCGAAAACGCCACCAGCGATGCGAAACCGGCAATCCAGAAACGTCGATTTGTGCTCATCCAAAACTCCTTAGCCAGCTTGCCGCCGTCGCGATTGCGCCAGCGTTACGTTATTTATTCGCCTTCAAAACACTCGTAGCTGTCGTCACCAAACTCGCAATATCAGTCAAATTCTGTGGCACGACGATCGTATTGCCGGTCTTCGCGATATTCGAAAGCGCGGAAATGTATTGCTCTGCCACTTTCAAGTTCACCGCTTGCAAACCGCCTTGCGATTCAATCGCCATAGCGATCTTGCGAATCGCTTCGGCGTTCGCCTCGGCCTTCGCGAGAATCGCAGCGGCCTCGCCTTGCGCATTGTTAATGTCAGAAATTTTGTCGCCTTCAGACTTCGCGATCGCGGCTTCTTTCTGACCCATCGCGATATTGATTTGCTCTTGTTTGCGACCTTCAGACGCCGCGATCAGTGCACGCTTCTCACGCTCTGCGGTGATCTGCGCTTGCATCGCATGCAAAATTTCTTTCGGTGGCGTTAAGTCTTTAATTTCATAGCGCAAAACCTTCACGCCCCAGTTGGCTGCGGCTTCATCAAGTGCGTTCACGACGGCATGGTTAATCATGTCGCGCTCTTCGAACGTTTTGTCGAGTTCGAGTTTGCCGACGACGCTGCGCAGCGTGGTTTGCGCGAGCTGTGTGATCGCCACGATGAAGTTTGATGAGCCGTAGGTCGCGAGCTTCGGATCGGTCACTTGAAAATACAAAATGCCGTCAACCTGCAACTGCGTGTTGTCTTTGGTGATACACACTTGCGACGGCACATCAAGCGGCACTTCGCGCAAATCATGGCGCGCCGAAATGCGATCTACGAACGGAATCGTGAAACGCAAACCGGGCTCAAGCGTCGCGTGATAGCGACCGAGCCGCTCCACCACGAGCGCACGCTGCTGTGGCACCACGCGAATGGCTTTCACCACAAAAATGATAGCGACAATAAATATCGCAATCGGTACCAGCGAACCAAACAAGCTACTCATCACACTCTCCCAGTTAAATCCTTGAATGCCCGATAAATTTGGGGCATGGTTGCGAAAACCACGAAACACGCCTTTGATAATATCTGCCGTGATACTCAGCACGAACAAGCCAATGCCGAGCCCGATCGTAAACTTGAAAAACTTCTGACCGAAGGTTTCGCCGAGCGAGGACTTGTTCGACCCATCGCCGCCGCTACCTCCTGAACCCCCCGATCCGCCGCTGCCGCCTGAACCGCTCGACGAACGCGCCACCGCAGGCGTTGATCCATCACTTCTTCCAGCACTGGCTTGCCGACGCTTCTCGTCCGCCGCTTCGCCCGACGCGCTTGGGGGCTCGCCGCCGGATCGCGACTGATTGTTCTGCCATTCGCTGAGCTTTTTCTCCATCAACTTGCCGGCATCGCGAAGCAGCGCGTCGAGCGGATTCGATGGTGGTTTTGGTTGCAGGCTCATCGAAGAGACAGACGAAAAGCGGGAAGAAAGTAGGTCAGGTTAATCACGCTATTGCGGCAGCGGGCCCAAGATCAGTTGTGAACCGCGCGTCCCGACGATCACCATTTGCTCGCGCTTTGGGGTGACGTCTGATTCCAATACCGCATCCCACTGCGCGCCGCGATACGACACACGCGCCGTTCCGTCGTCGCGCCATTCGTTCACTCGAACGCGTTGGCCAACGTCCAAGTTCGCTGAGAGTTTCGGCGTGGTGGCGTTTTTCTTCTTCCACTCGTGCAGCAAATACGTACCGATGACCGCCACCAGAGCGCCTCCGGCCATTTGCCACCAAAAATCGATGCCAAAAAATGCAAGCGTGCCAGCGACCAACGCAGCAACCGCAAGTACGAGCAAATAGAAGGTGCCCGTCATCATTTCGACACCCACCAAAATCGCGGCTGCAATCCACCAGAGGTAATACATCGTCATAAAAGTGCTCTGCTTTCCGGTCTTCGCTGCGGTCGCTCGACGCGCGCCGCTGTTTTTCCAATGGTTGACATCATACGGCGCATTGCTGATCGAATAAAGCACGCTATCCGCAGCTCAACCGTCGCCTTCTGCGAGTCGTCACGATTGTCATCGAAACGACACTTTTTGAGCCGCCGCACTTCTCTTTCGCAATGCAACATTAATCACGCGCAATCCCCATATAATTCAAGGTTTTACGGCGAATAGGTCGCTGTAAAAGACCTCCTAAAGATTAATTTTTTTCGCAGCACCATGCCAATTTACGAATATGCGTGCCCTGATTGCGGACATCAGGGCGAACACATGCAAAAGCTCGCCGATGCCGCGCTTTCAACGTGCCCGTCGTGCGGCAAAACGAATTACGTGAAGAAAATTTCCGCCGCCGGTTTCGCGCTCAAAGGCAGCGGCTGGTATGTCACCGACTTCCGCAACGGAAGCCAGAAGAAACCTGGAGATAAGGCTGATTCAAAGGTCGACTCGAAATCTAGTGAAAACGTCACTACAGCCGACGCATCTGGCGCGAAAACGGCTACTGCTGATACCGCTGCTCCAGTAGCAGCACCTGCCGCGCCCTCGCCTGCCCCAGCAGTAACGAGCGCGCCTGCGCCTGCAGCAGGCTGATTTTTGGAAACGATCAAGTGTTAAAAAAATACCTCCTCGCCGGACTTTTGGTCTTGGTGCCGCTCGGCATCACGGTGTGGGTTTTGCACTTCATCATCAGCTCGCTGGATCAAACGATTTTGCTGTTGCCCGAAGCTTGGCGGCCAAGGTTTAACGGCGACACGATTCCCGGGATGGGCATCATCTTCGCGTTTTTGCTGCTCTTCGTTACGGGCGCGATCGCAAGTAATGTGTTCGGCAAACAGCTTGTAAAAGCCTGGGAAAGCATCGTCAATCGCATTCCCGTGGTCGGTGCAATTTACAAATCGATCAAGCAACTCACCGACCCGGTGCTCTCAGAAAACGGACAAGCGTTTAGCAAAGCCGTTCTCATCGAATTCCCACATCCGGGAAGCCATACCGTTGCATTTCTTACCAACAAGGTTGAAGGCGAAGTTGCCGCGAAGCTGGGTGAGACGCAGGTGAGCGTATACGTGCCGACGACGCCAAACCCAACGTCGGGCTACATGCTGATTTTGCCGAAACACAAAGTGATCGAGCTCGATATGAGCGTCGATCAGGCGCTTAAGTACATCGTTTCGATGGGTGTGGCCGCGCCACCGATTCCGGGCACAACCGCTGTGATTACCGACAACATTCCGCTGAATAAAAATACCAACGCGTGACCAGGTCGGCGGCGCCTGTGTCACAAGAGCTAGCCGCCAAAAAAAACCACCCTTGAATTGAAGACGCTTGCAAATGCAAGCGGTTTAATTCACTCTTGCGTGTTTCACAAAACAGCGTCATCCCGGCATAGGCCGACCTCCATTTATCGTTGCGAGAACGATCGATCAATGCGCAATCGCATTCCACGATGGATCCCGGCCTTCGCCGGGGTGACGCAGAAATTTGAAGCACGCATAAAAAGTTAGAGAGAAGACATCATGCGCACCACCTACACAGGCTTAGTTAGCAAACAACACCTTGACCAAATCGTCACCCTCACCGGCTGGGTACATCGTCGCCGCGATCACGGCGGCGTGATCTTCATCGATCTTCGTGATCGCGAGGGCATCGCGCAAATTGTGTGCGATCCAGATCGACCCGACGCGTTTAAGCTAGCAGAAACTCTGCGCAACGAGTTCTGCATCAAAGTCATCGGCAAAGTTCGCGCTCGCCCTTCCGGCACCGAAAACAAAGAGATGATTTCTGGAGAAATCGAAGTCTTCGCGCACGAGATCGAAATCTACAACGCCGCACTCACGCCGCCGTTTATGATGGACGAAGACAACGTGAACGAAGAGACGCGCCTTAAATATCGCTATCTCGATTTACGCCGTCCGCAAATGGCAAAAAACATCATGCTGCGCGCGAAAGTGTCTGCCGCTGCACGTGATTTTTTGAACGAGCGCGGTTTCGTTGATATCGAAACGCCCTTTTTGTACAAGAGCACGCCCGAAGGCGCCCGCGAATTCCTCGTGCCTTCGCGGATTCACGATGGTCAGTTCTACGCCCTTCCGCAATCGCCGCAGCTGTTCAAACAGCTCTTGATGGTTGCCGGATTTGATCGCTACTATCAAATCGTGAAGTGTTTCCGCGATGAAGATTTGCGCGCTGATCGTCAACCCGAATTCACGCAGATCGATATCGAAACGTCCTTCATGACCGAATTCGACGTGCAAGACATGATGGAAGAGCTCATCAAGCACTTATGGAAAAAAGGGCTCGGCGTTGATCTGCCTAAATTCCCGCGCCTGCCTTACGCCGAAGCGATGGGCAAATACGGCAGCGACAAGCCAGACCTTCGCGTGAAACTTGAATTCACCGAGCTTACCGATGTGATGAAAACGGTTGATTTCAAAGTCTTCCGTGGCGCGGCGGACATGAAAGACGGTCGCGTGGTAGCGCTGCGTGTTCCGGGCGGCGCGAAACTCTCGCGAAAAGAGATTGATGAATACACGACGTTCGTCGCGATCTACGGCGCGAAGGGTCTTGCGTGGATTAAGGTCAACGACGTCACGAAGTTAAACGATGAAGGTTTGCAAAGCCCAATCGTTAAATTCCTCACGCCCGACTCAATCAAAGCGATCATCGAAAAAAGTGGTGCGCAAAACGGCGACATTATTTTCTTCGGCGCAGACCGCAAGAAAGTAGTGAACGACGCGATCGGCGCATTGCGATCGAAAATCGGCTTGCAACACGGTAAAGAACTCGGCTTCTTCGAAGCAGGCTTCAAACCGTGCTGGGTCGTGGACTTCCCGTGCTACGAATACGACGAAGAAAACAAGCGCTACGTCGCTGCGCACCATCCGTTCACATCGCCGAAAGACGATCATTGGGACTTACTCGACACTGACCCGTCAAAGGTACTGGCAAAAGCCTACGACGTCGCCATGAACGGCTGGGAGTTAGGCGGTGGCTCAGTGCGTATTCATCGCCCCGAACTGCAAGCCAAACAATTCGCCACGCTCGGCATCAGCGAAGAAGATCAACGCGCCAAATTCGGCTTCCTGCTCGACGCCCTGCAATACGGCGCACCGCCGCACGCCGGCATCGCCTTCGGCTTAGACCGCATCGTCACCATGATGTGCGAAGCCGAATCGATCCGCGACGTGATCGCGTTCCCGAAAACGCAGCGCGGACAGGATTTGATGGTGGATGCGCCGACGCCTGTTACGGAAAAGCAACTTAGGGAGTTGCATGTTAAGTTGCGGAATGTGCAACCGTCGATCTAGGATCCAAGCAAATGGAAGCGAATAAGCGCGAGAGACTTGCCGTGCTCATTGACGCCGACAATGCGCAAGCATCGTTAGCCGAAGCGCTTTTCGCGGAGATAGCCCGTTACGGAAGCGCGACAGTTCGTCGCGCCTACGGAGATTGGACGACAACAAATTTGACGCAGTGGAAAGAGACGCTTCTCAAACTTGCTGTACAACCAATTCAGCAGTTTCGGTACACAACAGGAAAAAACGCGACGGACTCTGCATTGATCATCGATGCGATGGATTTGCTCTACTCGGGCAACTTCGATGGCTTTTGCATCGTTTCGTCCGATAGTGACTTCACCCGGTTAGCCACGCGACTTCGTGAGTCGGGGCAACTCGTATATGGATTCGGTCGCCCCGAAACGCCGACTCCGTTCGTAGCGGCTTGCGATAAATTCGTTTACACGTCGGTACTGGGAAGTACAAGTGCGCAGGAGATTCAGCAAGCGCAGATAAACGCGCCTGCGTTGCCGAAACTTCGGCCGCAATTGGTAGAAGCAATCACCGCTACCTCTCAAGAAGACGGCTGGGCGCACTTAGGAGGCGTTGGTCAGATGCTGCAGAAAAACGACCCCGCCTTTGATCCTCGAAATTATGGGCATGCGAAGCTCGGCGAACTCGTCCGTGCACAGAAGTTTTTGGAAGTGATAGAGAAGAAAAATGAGAATGGCACTTCGTCGGTCGCGGTGCGCCTAAAAAAAACCGGGTAATGCAGGGTGCAATCTCATTGCAGCTAGTAACCAATACGCGCGAAGCGCAAGACCTATCCTCTCCCTCTGGGAGAGGTCAACGCGGAGCGTTGGGTGAGGGAAAAAGCGGTTCGAAATGCAGTGTGTTTTGCGAAGACGAGAAAAGCGACCTCCCTCACCGGCGGCTGCTCCGCCACCTCTCCCAGAGGGAGAGGGATGCCGATAAATGCCTCGATTCCGTTTCACTGCAACGCGGCGTTCGTGGTTCGACAAGCTCACCACGAACGGGGCATCGGATGGTCACATTCGGGCTACGGGCTACGACGTACAACTCGCCTCGTATAATCCTTACGTAATCTGAAACCGTAAGGAATACCATGTCCTCCGCCACCCTCACCAGCAAAGGCCAAACGACGATTCCCAAAGACATTCGGGATGCGTTGGGTTTGCAAGCGTCTGACGAACTTAATTTCACGTTGCTTCCTGATCGCACGGTGATCATGCGCGCGAAAACGAAAAGCATCGTTGATCTCGCGGGAGCGTGGAAACTGCCCGCGACCAACAAAGGGCGCAGCGCTAAAGCGAAAAAATGACTGGGCTTGATACCAACGTTCTCGCGCGATTTCTGCTTGACGATGATGCGACGCAATCACCTGCTGCGCGAAAAGCCATAAGACGTGCCGTTGCCGCAGGGGAGCGCCTTGCGATATGCGCGCCGATGTTTCTGGAATTGGAATGGGTGCTCCGCTCGCGTGAAGGCGCGAACAAACAGTCAACTGTCGCGTTGTTGCGCGGACTGCTCGAATTGCACGATGTCGAGATCATCGATGAAACCGCAGTTGAGTGGGCGCTCGAAAGCTACGAAGCAAAGAATGTGGATTTTGCTGAATGCTTGTTTCATTCGCTCTACGTAGTTCACGGCTGCACCGGCATGATGAGCTTTGACAAGCGAGCCCAAAGCCATCTTGCGGGTTGTGTTGCGCCTTAGCAAGGTCACAGCAATGATGAAAACATTGAACGCCCAGCTTGCTATTCGGGCTGCCCACCCCGCCGACACCGAAGGCATGCGCGCGCTGCTCAACGAAATCATTCGCGTCGGCGGAACGACGGCGATTACCACTGAGTTGTCGCCCGACGAAATGCGCGATTGGTTTATTTCTGGCGAGAGCGTGGTTTCCTGTTTCGTGGCGGTCGATTCCGACGGCACAATCGTAGGCTTCCAGTCGCTGAGCACCTATGGCAACCTGCCTGTTGGGTGGGTCGACATCGCAACCTTTGCCAGTCGGTCGCGTCATCAATCAGGCGTCGGTAGCTCGCTATTCCCGCACGCGCGCGCAGCGGCGATACGACTTGGATTTACAACGATCAACGCCTCAATCCGCGCCGACAATGCGAGCGGTCTGGCGTACTACAGCAGGATGGGATTCGAAACTTACCTCGTCGAAGACGGCGATCCGCACGCACAAGGTCACGTGTTCAAACGCATACACAAAAAGCTCACACTTGCGCCGCGCTAAGCAAGCTCAGTTTGTGCGGAAGTGCGAAGCTGCATGAAACGCAGCCGCACACAAACCGTTTCCGGGCGCTAGTTTTGCCGGGCCACCGCGCGCACCGACTGCACAAAAAGTTGCACGGATGCTTCACCACATTCAGTTCTGATGTGGTTCATGATTTGATCAATCGTTGCGCGCAGCTGCACCGAATCAGCACAGGAATAAATCGACTCGAGATATTGAACGACGCCCTGGCCGAGCAATTCTGTCGCGCTATTGAGTACCGTGCGACGCAGCGCCTCGAAATCACGCGGCGGGTAGTTCACATTCGATTGAAGCACCTGTAGCCCCGGATCCGGGAGGTCACAGTAGGCGAGCGACACGGGCTCAATGCATCCGAGCGCGAGCAACTCGTTGAGAAGATCCGCGATCTCATTGGCGCGAACGATTCCCGATAAGTCTTCAAGTGTTTGACCATGATCAATCGCATCGAGAAGTCGCAGCAGTTCAGGGCGCGCGACAGCTTGGCGGTGAACGTGTTCATGGTGGCCCACAATTGTGCGCCGGAACATGACATCGTCGACCTCAAGGCGATGCACGCGAAGGGATTTATTGAGCACAGGTGCAGTACGTGGCGTTTCCAAAACGGCGGTTTGCATGGCAGCAGTCTTCCTCGCAAAAAGTAGCGTTTAACAGTGGAAAATGTGGGGTGGACTAGTGAACTGGCGCTGAACGTGTAGCGATGCGAGCCTGTTCAGCCGCGTCACGCACACACTCGATGTAGAGCGTTGCAGCATCTTGCCCGTACGACGCGAGTAGTTTTGATTTCACATCGCTCACAACGCGGCGCAGCTCGCCCGAATCGGTGCAGCTATCAAATCGCGATGCATAGACCGCGAAACCCATCCCAAGCAGCGCTTCTGCGCTTTCCCTTGCTGCGGCGCGGGTAGCCGCGAATTCCGGCGCTGATAGATTTGAGGTGAAACTGCTCGCGTCGCCCAGTGCAGACGAGTCAAAACTTGGTGAAGCTGAAGTCGATTCAACAAGGCCAAGAGCCTCGAGTTCTTTAATCAAAGCGACGAGCTCACCGGCACGAAAACATGCGCCAAGAGCGCGCAGGTCGCGGTGACCATCAATCAATACGAGCAATCGACGCAGTTCCGCGCGCGAAACAACATTCCGCGCTTCTATCTCTCGATAGCCGCTCAGCGTTTTTCGATAGACCGGGAAATCTGCCACCTGATTCGCCACACCAAAGTCACGAAAGAGGTCATATGCTACTGACATTTGTACTGCTGCCATGATTCTGTAACCCTCGAAATGCCCGCCGCGTGGGTGCGGCGTGGTCTTTGCTTATGGATTGGAGTCTATTGAGCTGCACACAATTGGAAAGCTCCCCAATTTGGGAGGGTGTTTTTTGCATCCACCTTTCGAGCGCATTCGCCAACACAGCCAAGCCCGCAATATCTCAGTCAACCATCATAGGAAATACGTCGTGATATCAATGAATTACCTCGCACAAACCGCGTTTTTCGGAGTCCGCGCGGTTCTACTCGCGCTCATGTTTTCAGGCACGATTGCGTCGGCGCAAACCAGCGTGCCGCGTGTGGTGCAAAACACACAATGCACGCAGATCAAAGTTTGCTACTGCGTTAACGATGAATTTTTGCCAATCATCGACGAAAAGGTGAAAGCTCTGCGAGCCATGATCGCCGCCGAAAAAGCAAGCGGCAAGGCGATTGGTTATTTCAGCGTGCCGCTGTCTACTACCGGCGGCGGGTATTTCGGCGTGAACGTAGAGGTTTCGGGTCGCGCAAAGCTACGCATCGAAGAGCGTTTTGGGAAAGATCAAGTTTGGGTGCTCAACCCCGCGATGAAAGAAGCCGATTTGAGCGCGCCGTCCGGTGCGCGCGGCGGGCACGGCGAATACATGCTGATGTGGACGCGCGTTTTGGAAGGCGCGAGTGGACTCGGTGAAGATTTTGATTTTGTCTACTTCGCGGGGCCGTCCGATTTCGCCGCGTTTTTCGGTTTAACCGGTCAAGGTGACATGGAAACTATCGCCAAGTATTTCGACAAACGCTTTGCGGAAGACGCAAGTTTGAAGCGCGAAGTTGAGCGCGGCCGCGTCACGAAAAATAGTTTTCGCAATTACTACGCGCTGCGTGCATCAGTGTCGTTCAGTAACGGCGCGCACGACGAATGGAACATCGTTCGTCTTTTGAATGAGCGACGCAGAGGCGACCCAAAGTTTGGAAACGCCGGTCAAATTCCGAAGTTTTTTGATGGCAAAGCCGTAAGCTCGGGCGAGTTTGAAAATCCAATTGCGGCCGGCAGCCCGGGGGCGTGTAAAGCGCCGTAACTTTGCGTTGCATCAACTGCGAATGATGGAGAGAACGCGCTCGTCGTAGAGCGCGCCTTCATGATCTCTGCCATAAGCGCGCAGCACGCCCTCTTCCTGCATGCCGAGTAATTTCGCGAAGTGTGCGGAGCGCAGATTTCGCGTGTCGCTGAGCGCTTGAACGCGAACCACGCCCATCGAAAACGCGAGCTCGACGCAGCCGCGCGCGGCTTCGAGCAGCAGCCCGCGCCCGCAGGTGCGCGCGTCGGCCATGTAGCCGATTTCACAACGCGGCGCATCGAAATCCCAGCTGTGTAAATCGATGCGACCGACATGCGCTTGGGTCGCAGTTTCGAACACGTTAAACACCAATTCTTCACCTTGCGCTATTGCGGCAACTTCACTTTCGAGGCTGCGCAGCGCGACAGCAGGATCCGTTGAGCGACGCCAGTTGGGCGTGAAATCGAGCATGTGCGCCGTTGATTGGGCCCACGCAACGCGTACGTCAACAAGATCGGTAGTCGACGATTTGACTGTGCAACGCGCAGTCGAGAATTCTCGCGGTGCCGCGGTCAATGATTGCTTATTCATTAGGAGTGACGTTTACTCAGGGCGTTAGGGGTTGTGGCGTGGGTTGCACAAATTCGTATCAGCTTTAACGCATTTCGCGCTTTTTAATTGGGCTATGCGCGCAATTTGAATGTATATCTAAATTGTCTATTAATGAGCTTGGCCCCAATTATATATTGGCTCAGGTGACAATTTCTTAAACTTAGAAACACTAAATACTAGATCATGCTGGCATACGACGTCACGCGATTTGTGAGTCGTGCAATGAGCGCGATCTACCGACTGATCCGCGAAGCTGCGCCGTGCGCAATCGTACAAGCTCCGCGTATTGATGCGCTATAACGCTCACGCTATGAAACCGATTCGCGATAAACATTTTGAAGTGTGGCCGACGCGTTTGCCACGACGCATGACACCGCCGAACACCACGCTGTGGAAGAACTTAGCGGTGAATCGAGAGCGCTATGGAGACCACGTCGCGTACGTTTTTTTTGATCGCAGCATCACGTATCAAGCGCTATTCGAACACGTCGAGGCGGTTGCGGGCTGGCTGCATCACGTGGCAGGCGTGCGCAAAGGCGATCGTGTACCGATTAGTTTTCAGAACTCGCCGCAATTCGTTATCGCCTACTACGCGATTTTGCGCTGCGACGCAGTAGTCGTGCCGGTGAACGCGATGAACAAGGCGGCTGAAATTGCGCACTACATCCGCGATCCACAAGCGCGTGTCGCAATCGTCGCCGGCGACATCGCACACGAATGGTTTGCAGCGAACGACACACTTCCCCCCGATGAGCGATTGCAGCACGTGCTTGTCAGCGCGTACAGCGATTATTTCGACGATATTCAAATCGCGCCCGCCGCTTGGCACGCGTGGCTTGCGGCGATTCCCGATACTGCGCTCCCGAGCTATGCAACGATTTGGCGCGACGCGATTGAGGCATCAACACCAGCGCCGACCAGCGCGGGTGTTGCCGACGATCTTGCCGTGCTCCCCTACACCTCGGGAACTACGGGGTTGCCCAAAGGCTGCATGCACACGCACCGAACGCTGATGCATAACGTGGTGAGCGGTGCCGCATGGAGCAACGCGACTCATGAGTCGGTGAGCCTTTCCGTTGTGCCGATGTTTCACATCACGGGCATGCTCTACGGGCTGCACGCGCCGATTTATCTCGGCTCAAAAGCAATTCTGATGCCGCGCTGGGATCGCGAGCTGGCGGGCGCCCTAATCTCAAAACACAAAGTTACGAGTTGGACAATGATCCCAACCATGATCGTTGATTTGCTGGCGAGCCCGAACGTTGATCGTTTTGATTTAACCAGCATCAATTACATCGGTGGGGGCGGCGCGGCAATGCCGCAGCCAGTCGCGGAAAAATTGTTCAAGCAATTTGGATTGCGATTCGTCGAAGGCTACGGACTGACCGAAACAGCCGCGCCGTCGCACTCCAACCCGCCCGATGCGCCGAAGCAGCAGTGCCTTGGCGTGCCCTATATGAGCACCGAAGCGCGTGTTGTGAATCCCGACACGTTTGAAGAATGCGACATTGGCGAAGCCGGTGAAATCATCGTGCGCGGGCCACAGCTATTCAAAGGCTATTGGCGAAACGATGCCGCAACACTTGATGCGTTTATTAGCTTTGAAGGCGAATCGTTTTTTCGCACTGGAGACATCGGTCGCATCGATGAAGAGGGTTACTTCTTTTTGCAGGATCGCCTGAAACGCATGATCAACGCGAGCGGTTTTAAAGTGTGGCCGGCAGAAGTGGAGGCGCTGCTGTATCGCCATCCGGCGATTCAGGAAGCCTGCGTCATCGCGGCGCGGGATGCCTATCGCGGCGAAACGGTAAAAGCGGTGATCGTGCTGCGCGCCAATGCGAAAGCAACGACTGCGGAGAGTGTTGTCGCCTGGGCCCACGAGAACATGGCGGCATACAAAGCGCCACGCATCATCGAGTTTGTGGAGGCGTTGCCGAAAAACGCTAGCGGGAAATTGATGTGGCGCGCGCTTCAAGAGAAAGAACACGCTAAATGAGGATTTACGGGTTTCGCGGGCGTGTGAATTTCGATCAGCTTTCGCGCGTTAACGCCCGCGCAATTGGGGCTAAATTGATAATTTCTTATTTATTGTTTTAGTCATTTTACGCGATTATCGCCCAATTAAAACGAAAGTCTACGCGTATAGCTGCAGAGCGAGTAAACCGCCTGCGGACTACACGAGATTCCCGCCATCGATAATTGGGCTCGACGCTTCCTAGATAAAAACGCATGCAACTTCCCTCCGAAATTTTCAAGGCTTACGACATTCGCGGCATCGTTGACAAAACGATCACACCAGAAATCTGTTTCGCGATCGGCCAGGCGCTCGGCTCGCTCTCGCTTGAGCGCGGCGCTGACACGTTTGCCGTGGGGCGCGACGGTAGACACTCCGGTCCGGCGCTCTCGCAGGCGCTGCGCGACGGGATCGTGTCGACGGGTTGTAACGCGATTGATCTAGGACTGGTGCCCTCTCCCGTGTCTTACTTTGCGGGCCATTATTTGAAAACGCGCTCGTGCATCAGCATCACCGGATCACACAATCCGCCCGACTACAACGGCATCAAAATGGTCGTCGCCGACGAGGCGATTTACGGCGACGATATTCAAACGCTCAAGCGTCGTGCCGAAACGGGCGACGTGACAAAAGCGGCCCCCGAAAAGGGCAAGCACACTGCAGCCGATGTGAAACAAGCGTACGTGGATCGCATCGTTGGTGATGCAAAACTCGCGCGCCCAATGAAGATTGCAGTTGATTGTGGCAATGGCGCTGCGGGTGAACTCGCACCGAAAATCTTCAAAGCAATGGGTTGCGAGGTCGTGGAAATGTTTTGCGACATTGACGGCAGCTTCCCAAACCATCACCCCGATCCGTCGAAGCCAGAAAACTTGGGCGACCTTATTAAAGTGGTGAAAGAAACGGATGTTGAACTCGGGCTAGCCTTCGACGGTGATGGCGATCGTTTGGGCATCGTCACCAAGAATGGCGACATCATTTTTCCGGACCGACAGATGATGCTTTTCGCAGGCGACGTGCTTTCGCGCAATCCGGGTGCAACGATCATTTACGACGTGAAATGCACTCGCTTATTAGACAAATACATTAGCGATCACGGCGGCGTCCCAATGATGTGGAAAACCGGACACTCACTCGTCAAGGCAAAACTTAAGGAAGTGGGTTCACCACTCGCAGGCGAAATGAGCGGACACATCTTTTTCAAAGAACGTTGGTACGGTTTTGACGACGCGATTTATTGCGGCGCACGCCTGCTTGAGATCGTTTCCAAGTCGGCCAACGCGAGCAAAGTGCTCGAGGATTTGCCCAATGCACCATCAACGCCCGAGCTCAACTTAAAGTGCGCTGAAGGCGAACACGTTGCGTTGATGGAGCAACTAAAGGCGAAAGCGCGATTCACGAATCCAACCCGCATCGCCACGATTGACGGGATGCGCGTTGAATATGAAGATGGTTTTGGGCTGGCTCGCGCTTCAAACACAACGCCGGTGATCGTGCTGCGGTTCGAGGCCGACACACCCACCGCGCTCGCCCGAATTCAAGATGATTTCAAGGCGCAGTTCGCGCGGGTCAACCCCGAGCTAAAACTTCCGTTCTAGTCGGTACACTTCGCAGCAACTTTTCCTGGAGGAATTTCGCAGATGCGCTTCACCAAAACCCTCACCGCTATTGCCGCAACGCTCGCCGCGTCGCTCACGTTCGCTCAGGCCTATCCCAACAAGCCGATCAAGTTGATCGTGCCGTTTGCGCCAGGCGGATCGACTGACATCGTCGCACGGATCGTTGCCAACAAGCTCTCTCCGATCCTTGGCCAACCCGTTATCGTGGAAAACCGTGCGGGCGCAGGTGGCTCAATCGGCGCTGCAGAAATCGCGAAAGCCGCACCTGACGGCTACACGATTGGCATGGGCTCGGTTTCCACGATGGGCACCAACATCGTTGCCTACAAAAACAACAAGTTGAACCCGATGACCGAGTTCACTCACATTACCAACATCGCATCGGTGCCGGGCGTGATTTTTGTGAACAAAAATTTCCCGTTTAAAGATTACAAATCGTTTGTTGAAGAGCTGAAAAAGAATCCCGGCAAACACAGCTATGCAAGCTCAGGCGCGGGCGGCGTGGGTCATCTCGCGATGGAATTGTTCCTCGTGGAAACCGGCGGTGAAGCGCAACACATTCCGTACAAGGGGGCAGGCCCAGCGGTAACCGACGTGCTGGCGGGGAACGTGCCGATCATGTGGGATAACTTATCCTCTTCGCTACAAAACATCAAGGCCGGAAACTTTATTCCGCTCGGCGTTGCGTTCCCAAAACGTAGCCCAGCGCTGCCCAACGTACCAACGTTTGCAGAGCTTGGCTTGCCAAACTATGAAGCCGACACGTGGTTTGGTTTGGTCGGTCCCGCGGGGTTGCCGGCTGACGTCGTGAAAAAAATCTACGAAGCGATTCAAACAACGCTGAAAGATCCCGACATGCTCAAAAAACTCGACGAAAACGGTGCGCTGCCAATCGGCAATTCACCCGCAGAATTCAAAGCGCAAGTTCAGCGCGAAGTCGCGAAGTGGAAACGCGTCGTAGACACCAAGAAAATATCATTAGAACTTTAAGCCCGTACGCCCGCAGTAATTGGGCGAAACAGACCAAAAAACCGCTTCTCGAAGCGGTTTTTTTATTGACGTATCGCCCAATTAAGTCGGGCACTCATTAGTGGAGTTGAAAACCTTTCAGCACAGCTCAACATCGCGCAAGCGCACGATCAAGCGCGATCAAGCCCGCACTAAAACCGATTCGCTAATCTCGCTCCGCGCGCGCCTGAAGTGTCGTTGCCTTAATCGAAAATCGATCACTCGCGCCGGAAATCCAAGTCTCGCCATCTTGGACCATACATTGCAAATCGAACGTGCGCTCCGCTAGCGAAGCGAGGAGTTTGCTTGACTCGGCCGCCACCGCAATCACCTGTAGCTTCTCTTGCTTCGCAAGCGCTTCTTTGTTCTGCGACCACCACATTTCAACGGTTTTTCCACCGCCATAGAGATACAGGGTTACCGCATCCGCGCGACCACAAGCACGACGCAACACACGCTCCTCCGGTAAACCCACATCGATCCAATGAAGGATGCGGCCCGTCAAATCGCGCTCCCAAAGCGCGGGCTCATCATCACTCGACAAGCCTTTGCCAAATTCCAACGCTTCGCGCGCGTTGAGCGCGAACGCGAGCACACGAACCATCATGCGCTCATCAGTTTCCGAGGGATGTCTCGCGAGCGTTAGCGCGTGATTCGCGTAATAGCCGCGATCAATGTCGGCGACGTCGAGTGCGAGTTTGTAAATAGTTGAGCGAAGCGCCATCGTTTAAGTCTTGAGTCCCGGAAACAATCCAAGCAAGCCCGACGCCAGAATTTCAATGGCTAGCGCAGCGGTGATCAGTCCGCCGACGCGCGTGAGAATGTTCATTCCGGTGAGCCCCATTACGGCTGCCACGCGCTGCGCCGCACGAAGTGCGAGCCAGGTAAGCAAACCCACCACTAGGATCACAAGCGTCATGATGCCAAGATGGGCCATCTTGCCAAAGGCTTGAATCCCGGCGTGCGATTGCCCGAACACGATCACCATCGAAATTGCGCCCGGCCCGGCCAGAAGCGGTGTCGCGAGCGGCACCACGGCAACCGCGGTTTTGTGCGCCGCCTCTTCCTGCTCTTCAGGTGTTTGCCGCGTGCGCCCTGTCTCCGCGTTGAAACTGGAAATCGCACTCATCAAAAGCAAAATCGCTCCAGCAACTTTGAACGACGGCAGCGAAATGCCAAAAAATTCGAGTACTGGGCCACCGAACAGCATTCCACCCGTGAGAATGAAAAACACCGAAATCGCAGCGATGCGCGCGATGCGCTTGCGGTCGCGCGGCGTCGCACTCGGTGTCAACGCCAAAAACAACGGCACCGCGATGAGCGGATCAACGATTGCGAGCAACCCGAGGAACGATTTCAAATAAGCAGCGAACTCCATCGCACGATTATGCAATCTATCGACGACATTTCGTGCGATTGTCATTGCGGGGGCAGATATTTCACAGCGCAAAGTCGTCACGATGTCCGGCCAGAGTGGCAGGAAACGTATGTGGTGCTACGATTTTTTTGACGCGTTACACTTCACCCAACACCTTATGAATTCTCGCCATCTCGTTCATCTGTTTGCCGTGTTTCTCACGGCGATTTCTGCCGCACATTCCTGCGCAAACCCAGCGCAGATTTCGAGCAACGGAACCGGCCAGGTGCTGATCTTTCCTTACTACGCGGCAAACGGCAGAGCGGTGTCGTTGATGTCCATCGCCAACACGACTGCGCAGGGTAAAGCTTTTCGCCTTAATTTCCGCGAGGCGCGGCGTGGCGTAATCGTCGCGCATCTCAACGTCTATCTCGGTTCGCGTGACGTGTGGACGGGCGCTGTGTTCCCGGACGCGCCAACCGGTGGCGCGAAACTCGTTTCTGGAGACACCTCTTGCACCGCGCCACGCATACCCGCAACCGGGCTCTTGTTTTCAGCGAGCGGCTACCAAACCGATGGAGTCCGAGGCACTGAACGCACGCGGGAGGGCTACGTTGAAATCATTGAGCTCGCCACCATTCCGTTGTTTAGCGCGGCAAACGCGAATCCTCTCAGCCTAGACATTACGCATCTGACTAGCGGACTCACTAAGCGACGCGCGCCACCTTGCCGCCTCGTCGTCGACGCCAACTATACGGCGCGCGCCGACTCAGTCAACTCGCCAAGTGGCGGACTATCAGGAACGCTTTCCGTGATCGTCGTAGATCAAGGCCTGGTCGCCGCGACGCCGACTACAGCGATCGATAATTTTTGGTCAAACGATTCAAATGCGTCAGCAGCACGCATACCGTCGCTCGCCGAAATCGTCGATCTCACAAGCGGCGGCAATCGATCGGCACAAATCAGTACGAGTCTCGTAAACAACTTCGTTGATCGCGCTAGTTATACAACGCGCAGCGAAACTCCGACGCCACAGTTCAGCCCGACAACGCTCCTGTTGCGATTTGATCGTTCGATAGATGCAATCTCAGCGTTACTTTTCGCCTCCTCATCAATGACGGAATATGCGCAAACCAGCGATGGCGTCGCAACTAGCGTTGCCGTAGTCACGCAGCCAACGAAGCCGTACGAGCTTGCGATAAACACACCATCGGCAAGCGGTTCGATCTGGAATGCAGCACAGTCGACTGCTTGCGATTACATGCGCGATCCCTACGAAACCTCTACTGATCGTGAGGCACTCGAACCGATCGAATTCGGCGTTTTCATTGGGATCGAACCAAGGCAACTTCATGCTTTGTGTTTTGCGGCGAGTCCATTGATCTTTAGTGGCACGTCGAGCCTTAGCAGCGCGAACAACAGCTTCCAGGCCGTGACGGATACAAGTATGCTGAATTCACTGATTGGGTTCGGCGTACCCATCGTACAAGACGGAGGTTACGCACCCGTGTCCGTTGGCCGAGAAGGCGGTTGGGGAAGTTGGCTTTGGGCACAAGATGTGAGTCCCGATGCCACACAGCCACGTTTGCGCGCTCTCACGCCACGGGAGGCATTTCGCTTGGATACCAGCAAAGCGAGCCCCACGCTCGAATCGGTACGCATACAACTTATCGGATTGCCGGTCATCGGTTTCACGATCTCACAATTCCGGGTCGGGTTGCCTCCTCAACCCGTCACCGCAAATTATTCGATCGCGACGCCGCTGTCTTCGCGGACTACTGCGATTGTGCGGCCGTAGTCGGCTGCAACTCGTTATCTTACTTACAGACTTCACCGTAAGACCAAGTTCTTCCATTCACTGAGCGAATGCGACGTGCGAAGTTTTCAAGCCTACGCACGCGCGTCAAACCCTCTGTTGAAACTTAAGCGACACGTAAAGTCTAGCCGCGCTATCGCTGATAGTTAATTTATTTTCGAGAGCTTGCCACAACCGCCGCTCATCGCAGCGCCCTGGGGAGATCGCGCGGGACGTCCGACGTCGCGAAACTCCAAAAACACAACAACGACCTGTCTCGAGTTTGTAAGACGACTGGACAGACATGCCTGATGCGGCATCACTAAGTTCAGCCGATGCTCACGTCCTTCGGTAGAAAGCACGGACGCGTCCGCTTTGTATAGGCAGAAGCGGTTCCGTCAAACAAAAAAACCCAGATTGCGTTGGCTCGACGGAAAGTTTCCAAGATGCGGAAAGATTTGCGAGATTGTTGCCCCGTCTGTCACTCCCATCCAGTTCGCAAACGTTGCGCCATATTGTTCCACCGATGTCGTGGGAATCTGATTGCCTTCGGCCAAGAAGTCCGGCCCCGCAAGATCGATGGTCGGTAGCGCTCCGTAAATATCTTTGCCTTTCACTTTTCCGCCCATCACGAAGTGGTGTCCTGCCCAGCCATGGTCGGTACCGTCGCCGTTAGATGTGAGCGTGCGACCAAATTCGCTGTACGTTGCCAGCGTTACTTGATCGCGCATGTTGAGCGTGCCCATACAAGCGTCGAAATAGACGAGCGCATCGTTGAGCGAAATCATGTTGCTATCGTGCGCTTCGTTTTGACCACTGTGGGTGTCGAATCCGCCCAGCTGGACGTAAAAAATTTGGCGCTTATTACCGAGCGTCGTTCGCGCGCCGATGATGCGCGCCACGGTCAACAGTTGCTGCGCAAGCGTGTTGCGTCCACCGCCCGGCGGCGCTGCAAATGTACTCTCAGGCAAGATCGCGTTCTGCAGCGCTGCGCCGTTATCGCGCAAGCTCTCATGCACTTGCGCATACGCTTTTTCCAGAAGATTGGTGCGATTGGATGAACGGGTGAGCGCTTTGTCAAGCCCGGTGCCCGGTTCCGCGTACGCACTCGGTGCACCCGCTTCGGTTGCGGTAAAAAATGACGTCTGTTCGCCGACCAACAACTTGGTGTAGCCGAACACTGAAATGCTGGTAAACACGCTCGCTGCGTTGTTTGCAGCTACTGAATCGCCAATGCGTCCAGCCCATCCTTGCTGCGCGCCGTTACCCTGCGAGCTCGACCAATAAATTGACTGATCCAAGTGCGAAAACAGTTGCGGAGGCAGGGGCTTAGTCGGCAATCCAAAATTCGCGCGCGTTACCGGCTCAATGAGCGGACCAACACTCGCAACGATTCCTAGCCGATTGTTGTTAAAGAGTATTTGCAATCCCGAAAGATTTGGATGCAGCGCGACCTCTTTGCCACCCTGTGAACTGATTGGCGTGATCGGCAACAAACCACTGCGCGCGCGCGTCAGGGAGCCACGAGCTTGAGAATATTTGGTGAACGAGGCGTTGTCGTACGGAACGACCGTATTGAAGTGATCGTTACCGCCGCCAAGGTAGACGAACACGAGCGCTTTGTAGTCGTTTGCGGTTTGTGCTGATGCATTTGCAATGGCGGCGAGATTGATACCTAGCGGGGTTGCGATACCACTCACCGCAAATCCGGCACCCGCAGCGCTCTTCAGGAAATATCGACGATTTGTATTCGGGTAGAAATGATTGTGATGTTTCATTTTGAACTCCAATTTACTTCTGCACCACGTATTCAGCAGACAACAGCACGGTGAAAAGCGCGCGTGCTAGCTTCATTTGCGTAACGCCGCGCTGAATGCCGCTCGTTTGCGAACCGCTTCGATACTCATCATTGATTTCTTGAATCACGTTAGCGCGGAGCTCTGAGGACATTTGTCCTGCCATGAACTGCGCGTTTAGTCGATCAGCAAGTGCGCCGGGATTCGACACCAATGGCAGCAGCGACGCGTAGTCGAGTTTTAGGAAAAATGTGTTTCTCTCCTCGACAGTGCAACAACTACTGATGCCCGCGTTCTCGAAAATGTTGCGGAAGAACCACTGCATATCATCGACCGTCGATGGCGTAATGAGTTGCATTTCTGGCGCAACGAGGCCTGCACGCGCAACGTCGGTATTGGCGGGGCGAAAATCGGGACGATAGAAGTTAAAGACAGTATTCGCGCCGAGCGGTGTTTGCCAAAGCGCTTTGCTCTTGTCGTATAGAAATTGGCCGATGCCGTATGAGTTCGGCTCAGCGGCTCGTGTTGCGCCGAGCGACCGCATCATCGTGGCCATGCGAACAACCGGCTCGCGAATCTTTCCAAACTGTGGATTTGTGATTTGATTCGCATCGCGCGCTTCGACGTCCAACAAGATCGCGCGAATCACGGCTTTCATGTCACCACGCACGCCGTTTCCGTTGTTGTTAAATGCGCTGGCCACCCGCGCGACATACGCAGGGCTCGGATTACTCGTCACTAAACGCTGGATGAGCTGCTTTCCAATGAACGGGCCGACGTTGGGGTGATCGTGCAGTCTGTCCAAAAATATTTTTAGATCGGCTTCCGGGTTGGATGTTGTTGACGCAGGAATGGTTACACCCAAGAACTTTTTCTCCGAGGTCGAGTGGTACTGCGGAAACGCTTTCATGGGCCGCTCTTGAGATGCGTTGTCCGGATAGTTCCAAAACCCGTAGAAGTTTTGCCAGTGCGATGCATTGGCTTGGTCGAACGTCCACCCAGTGAGCACGCGCGATGCACCAACGATGTCTGCTTGCCCGTACGTCGGTATCGGTCGTCCATTTACGTCGAGCTTCCGAGTGCCATCGAGGTTGAGCTCCCAGAGCCCAATCGTAAACAGCTGCATGATTTCTCGTGCGTAGTTTTGATCCGGCACGTTTCCCGAAAGCGGATCCTCCTTTTCGTTATAGATGTGCGAAAGATAAGAGCCCATCGCGGTGCTTTTCGTCACACCCTCGATCAAATCGCGGAAATTGCCAAAGCCTTTCGCGTAGAGCATGTCAACGTAAGCAGCAAGCCCGTTACCGAGGTAATACACCGCGCCGTCTTTCAGACTTACAACAAAAATCTGCGTGAGCGCGAACATGGTCCGCTGCCGCAATTGATCGTCGCTATCGACCATACCGATCCACATCGAATCGTTGATGTCCCAAACCCCGGGTCGGTTTTGCCATTGTCCGTCGTAGCCTGCAGCCATCGCCTTCACGCGAGTCAGGTGCGAATACTTTACCGGCATCGCGAGCTGTTCATCTAGCCAGCCTGAATAACCAAGTACGCGTACTCGGCTGACATCAGCATCGGATTTGGCACCGAAGCTCGACTGCGCAAGGAAGCGGTTTGCGTCAGCGGTGGTTATCACGGAACAGCCGCTCGCGATGTACTGAGCGATTGCGTTAGCGTCAGTTCGTTTTGCAGACTGAGCAAAGGTGATTCCTACAGCCAATTGGCTAGGAGCGACACCTGCCATTGAACGCGCGAGGATGACTGCATCCGTGGCGGTAAACGCACCGTCGTCATCAACGTCTAGCGCAGTTTTCGCTGCGTCAATTGATGCCTCCACCGTCGCGGGTAGCGGCGGCGAGTTGCGCAAACCTGCAACCAATGCGCCGCCGCGCACACCAAGCGCAAAGCGCGACAGCAATACACCGTCAACCGTTAGCGTTGCTGCGCTCGCACCGGAAACCGCCGTCGGGCAACTCGTCGCCGCGATAGAAGCTGCTGTCAAAAGCGATGACGAAGCAATTACGGCTGTAACAACCAACCTGTGTATAGATAATTTCCGCATACTCGTTACCTGAAGTTCGAGAGAAAAGTGCAACTCACGGCAATACAACTTTCACTTGAGCCCCACTAGCTCGTCTAACGCGCAACACGCCTGAGCCCGCATCAAACGTCCAACCTGGCGCGCTCAAATCGGTGCGCTGTGCAAGCGTCACGCCATCGACTTCGATGCGTGTTGGCGGCGCGACGACTCGCAACATATCGATCGCGGCGTTGTCGAATGTTTCGTAGGTAATCAAGTTGGCGCTGTACGTAATCGTGGTGACCACTGAGCTTGATTTGAGGAAATGGTTTTCGCCGTTCGGTGCCCATTCTGGAAACGCGCCCATGGCGAGCATGAAGTGGCGCACATAGTCGCCGTGACCGTCGGTAAACCAGAAGTAGCGATTCGCTTGGAACTCTGCGGGGCCTTCGTTTACTGCGCCGCTGCTTCGCGCCATGTAGGTCGCCCAAGTGAGTGATCGATAGGCTTTGTCTTTCGCAACCGCATCGTTCGCGGCTGCCGCATAGAGCGCGGTCATCGCACCGAAGCGCGAGGTGTGGCTCGCCATTTTGTAGTCGTAGATGTATTGCTCAGAGATCACGCGAGCGCCATATTGCAAACCCGCTTCGCCGGAATCGGTGCCGCCGAAATTGCTTTCGACCCAGTTGAGTAGCGCCGCCGCTTTGGTTTGACTATTCGGATCAAGCGAGGGGCGCTCCAGCAGGTAGCGCGCGGTTTGCCCGGCGTTGTACTGATTCAAATTTGAAAACGGATTGCTCTGCGGCGGCACGTCCTCGAAATACTGGTTCCAGTTGTTGTTGACCATCGGATACGTCATGAGCCACGTCCATGCGGTTGCCCGCGCGGTTTGATAGGCGCTGACGTTGCCAAGATTCAATCGAATCAATTCGTCGAACAATCGAATCGGCGCGATCACGTGCGAGGTGTATTCCTCCACCACCGCGCCACTTTGCGCGTTCACACGATAGGGCCACGGTGATTGATTCGCGCTGCCTGTGCGCACCTTCGCGGCGAGCACATTCGCGCAGGTGATCGCAGCGTCGCGGTAGCGCGTGAGCCCCGTGATTTGCCACATGCGCAGGTAGCCGTGATATCCGAGTTCGCCAATTTTGTCGGGCTCCAGCACGCCAACACCCTCGGCGATGTTGTCGTTTCCATAGTTGATCGAACCCGCCGCAGCGGTAGACCACGGCACATTCGCCCACGAATAAGTGGCTGGTGTCGTGCCGAAAGTCAGTTGATGATCGAGCAGCGTGCTCACCAGCGTAATCACGCCGCGATTGCCGGAGTAGGCGTAGTAAAGCGTTGCCGCATCGGCAAGCATTGCGTTTTTGCCCGCAGGATTGTTTGGCCAGCCGCTGCCTGCGAACGTCACCGGATCGTATTCCGAATGCGTGAATATGACTGGCAAATTGTTCGACGGATCGTTGGGAACACGATTGAGCAAAAAGTCCCACGACAAAAACGACACACGATCAAACGCTTTGTCGAGCGGCGTGACCCATGAAACAAGTTTGCCGCCGCTATCAACATAGACCTGATGCGTATCAAGCGTGGCGCCGGGCACGGGCGTTTGCCCGGAACCGGTCGATGACGAAACGTTGCCGTAGAGATACGCCGATGCCGGTGAGCTGTTGTAGCTCGCGCCGGTACTCCACGTTGCAGGCAGTGTTGAAAGATTGGTTTGGCTGCTGCCCCACGCCGTGTCGCCACCGGGTGTGTCGCGAAACTTGATCACGCCCGCGCCGACCGGTGCCATGAGCGCGATCCAGTAGCGCTGACCTTGGGTGATTGGGAGCCCGCTAAGCGCGATACTGTTCCACGCGGCGGATTGCGGCGCGTTGATCGTTCCGCTCGCGAGCAAATTCGTTGGGCTATTGCTGCCATCTGCGTACACGCCTGCAACGACGGTGGTCGCGGTATTTGTTGCGTCAAGATACAAGCGAAGCTCGGTTGCCGTGCCGGTTGCGAGCGCGGTATACACAAACGCTTCGGCGCTGCCCGCCGTATTGGTATCAATATCGCTCGCGAGCGTTTCAATGCCGAGCAGCGTACCTGGAATAAGACAACCGCCGTTGACATAGTCGCGCAGCGCGTCACCGGTCTTTCGCGTTGCGTTTGTTGCGAACGTAATCCCAAGCGGCCAACTTGCAGAGGGCATACCCGCTATCGATCGGGCGAGGATCAAGGCGTCAGTTGATGTGAACGCACCGTCACCATCGACGTCAAGTGCGCGTCGCGCGTTCAAGATATTCGTTTCAACGGTGGCGGGCAACGGCGGCGCTGTGCGAAGCGCTGCTGTCAATTCGTCACCACGAATCCCGAGTGCATACCGCGTGAGCAAAACCGCGTCAACGGTTAACGTAGCAGCGGCGTTTCCGGCAACAGAAACTGGGCACGTCGCCGCGCTTGCCGTCGCACCACTTGTGATGAAAAACAGGAGAGCAGCAATCGTCGCCCGATATTGAGAAAGTTGTTTCACACCAATCCTGCCGCGTTCGCTTGAGCGTTCTGAGGATGAAGAAAGTTTGGTGCTAGCTCGCACACTTTCGGGAATAAGCATTTTCTCAATTCTTCTGCCTTTGCAGGGCTCACGAGGCTTTTCAACGTATTTCGCTCTTTAGTATTACGGAGCGTATCGCCCACTGAATTCTGGAGTTAGATGATCTGGCTGTATCCTACGTCGTTCTCATGAAACCAAGATCACGCGTGGGAAACCGTCCAATATTGGGCAGCGCGATCGTCATGTCATCGTTCGACACACCGAACCACTTCGCCATCGTCGCGGCGTATTGATCGACACTGGTCGAAGGAATCAAATGCCCTTGATTTCCGGTGTAGTTTTGTCCGCTGGTGAGCATGTTGGGAAATTGACCGTACAGGTTTCCGCCGTTGACGTCGCCGCCCACCACTAAGTGATGTGCGCCCCAGCCGTGATCGGAACCCGTGCCGTTAATTTGCAGAGGGCGACCGAAGTCGCTTGCGGTGAAGGTGGTTACCTTATTCGCAATGCCAAGCGAATCGGTCACGGTGTAGAACTTGGCCATTGCGTCGCTGATCGCTTGCAACGCGAAACGATGGTATTCAAGGCTATTGTGCATATCAAAGCCACCAATGCTCACAAAGAAAGTTTGCCGCCTCATGCCGAGTAAATTGCGCGCAGCAATCATTCGAGCAACCGTCGACAGTTGCGACATCAAACTTGCATGCCAACCGCGCGCAGGCCCCGGCACTTCAGGCGGCGCGCTGCGAGGAAATTGAGCGTCGAGAGAATTGTTTTCGAGCAGCGCATCTGCTACGGCTTGCGTGCCAGCAATTGAGCGCTTATAAACGCGCACAATCTCGCGCTCAAATATGTTGTTCCGATTTGCCGCGAGCATCGCGTTCATTGCACGACTATACGCAGCCTCTTCCATGCTGTAGAGACCGGTTGCACCGTCCTCCGCGTCGATGGGAAACGGGATTACCTGATTGCCAACTTGCCACAAATTCGTTCCCGCGATAGACACGGAGGCTGAAACGCGGCCGCCCGCATTCGCCGCCGCAAGTGCATCAACCACGCGCCCGCCCCAACCGGTAGATGTCGTGTACGACGGCACCCCCGCTTGCCAAAAAGTCGCTTGATCAGAATGCGAAAAGAGTTGCGGCGGCAACTCAACTGAGCCCGCATCCATCTGCGCACGCGTGGTCACTGCTGAGAGCATGCCGACGTTGGCAATCACCGCAGCTTTGCCAGAATCGTAGAGTGCTTTGAGCGCACTCATCTCTTTCGGAAGTGCGAAGCTGCGGCCATCGGTCACCGACGCGGTTGTAATTGGAAGCAAATCTGTTCGCAGACGCGTCACGCCGTACGGTCGACTGGTCGAACCTTCACGCGCTGTGAGATAACGGTTGTATTCGGTCGTGTCATACGGAACCAACGTGTTCCCGCTGTCGTTGCCTCCGAACAGAAAGATACACACCAATGCTTTGTAGTCGGTGGGCGTCGGTGACGCAGCCGCCGCAATAGTTTGCAAGTTGAGAGCGAAACCGCCCGCACTCGCCGCCGCCCAACCTACTGATCCGGCGAGCAACTTCCGGCGCGGAAGTGAGAGGCAATCGTTTTCGATTAGATGCTTCATGGCTTCGCTCTCATTTCAAAACCAAGTAGTCAGGCGACACAAAGAACAGCTTCAATGCGAGTTTGGCTCGGCCGAGGTTGCCGAGATAGGACGGTACTGCGTTGATTGCTTCAACCATCGCAGCACGACTGGTAGCGCTCAAGGTTCCGTGGGTCAGCACAATATCGAGTTCATCCACCATCTGCTCGGCTGTTCCCGCGAGATTGACAAGCCACGCGTAATCATCGGAATGGCTACCGTAGGATCCGTCAGAATTAAAGCTTGCCCACAAGTGAAATTCATTGTGAGTCGCGGCTATCGTGTGTTCGTGGGTGATCTGAAACTCGGGTGCAGCGAGCCCCGCGGATTTAATCGGGCCGGGCGGCGCGTAGGTCGGTCGATAAAAATTGAAAATACTCGGCGCACCCATCGGCCACTGAGCAAACGCGGGCGTCATTCGGTTGAAATCGTAGTAGGCGCGACCTTCGCCGTTAGCGCGCGTAAACGTACGCAGGAAATTCATCCATCGCACGACGGGTTCGCGCACTTTTCCCCAGTTTGGATCGCTGGCAATTCGCGTGGCATCTCGTGCATCAGGATCGAGCAAGATCGCGCGTAAGACAGCTTTTAGGTCACCGCGTACACCGCTTCCGTTGTTGGCAAACACATCGGCGACGCGTTTAACGTAGGCAGGCGAAGGATTGCTCGTTGTGAACCTCTGGATCAGCTGGCGACTTACAAACGGGCCGGTATTCGGATGCGTAAACAGCGTATCCAGCGCATCCTTCAAATCCTGTGTCGCGGTTCGGTTCGCGGCCAGCGTGCGTCCCAAAAAACGCTTCTCACTATTCGAGTGATACCGTGCGTCGGGAACCATCGTTGGCTCCGGGCTCCAACCGAGTCGAGAACCATAGAGACAAATGCCGGGATTACTTGCGGTCAAACACCGCGAATAAGTAAAGCCGGTAAATACCTTCGCCAACCCGCGAATATCGTCCTGCCCGTAGGTCGGAATCGGGTTGCCCATCACATCCAATTTTCGTGTGCCGTCAGCATTGAGCTCCCACAACCCAATCGTGAAAAGCTGCATGATTTCGCGCGCATAGTTCTCGTCAGGCAAGCGCCCCGTCGCGGGATCTTCTTTCTCATTACCCATATGCCTTAGGTAGAGTCCCATCGAGCTCGACAGCGAAATCTCTTCCAGCAATTGCCGGTAGTTGCCGAACGCATTGCGATTCAACGCGTCGAGATAATGACTTCCAATGCTCGAATCGCGTGGCGTCGTCGAATCGCCGATCACAAAAATTTGCGATAACGCCCAGGCCATTCGCTGACGTAACTGATCCTCACCATAGGCTCCCTGACGAAACACGGATTCCACGTTTGCTAGCGGGCCCTGGCTATCGTTGCCGCCATAAAAGCGATTGACGAGATCATCTACCAACGCCACGTGGCTGGTAAGCGGCTTGGTGAACTGCGAATTGATCCACGCCGAATAATTGGATTGCGTCAAGGCGGTGATGTCTGCGCGAGTACCTCCGAATGTTGCCTGCGCGAGAAAGCGCGACGCCTGTGCACGCGTGGGAGAAAGTGCGGGCGGACAACCGGCGTTGAAATGTGAAAGCGCCTCGGCGGGGCTCTTGCGCGTCGCGAGCGGCCCTGGCGTGATGCCGTTAAACCAACTTGAAGGCGGCATCCCAGCAAGTGACCGTGCTACGACGATCGCATCGGTTCTCGTGAAGCTTCCATCGCCGTCGATATCGAGCGCCAGTTCCGCGTTGGCAATATTCGCCTCAGCGTTCGCTGCGATAACACCCGACGGCGCAACGCCGGATGTAAGCGGCGCGCCACGCAAACCAAGCGCGTAACGCGCAAGCAAAACGCCATCAACCGTAAGGCGGGCCGAAGGCAAGCCCGAAACGTTAAGAGGGCACGCTGCGGCGACCTCGGCCCCGCGAACTGCAAGCGATACAAACAAAACGCGCGCAAAGAGGCGGCAATTCGCTGCAAGCTGGATCGACTTCATGCTGTTTCCGCTTCAAAATAACAAAACGTGCGCCGTCGAGCTGTGCAAAGCATGCTCGCAACGATTCCAAACATAATATGCCATTGACATTTTTTTGTCGACCTAGCCTGTCGACTAGGTACGCAAGCAAATACAACCGCTATAACCGTAGCTCGTAACACCGCGCAATTCGAAGTACCGCGTGTCAAATGCCTCAAAGAAGTAAATCGTTCGCTCAGTCTCCAGCGCGCACCCGTCAGGCGGAATCCCGCGCCGATGGCAGAAGCAGCAAACGAAAGTCTTCAGAATACGCGCTGGACGCCGCGCTCGCGGAGATCGATTCGACCTGGACAATAGAGCTTGGCGCGGCCGAAGAGTGCGCAAAACAGGTTCTCATATTGGCGAAATCGCAACGCTTCCCCAGAATCGCTGCGGGAGCGACGTACCGCCTAGCGTGTTGCGACATCAAACGCGGAAAGTATGCGCAAGCCGACGTCGCGCTTCGCAGCGCGCTCGCAACCGCACGCCGGCTCAAAGATGACGCGCTTCAAGAGCGCTGCTGGCGCGCGCTAGGATCGGTGAAGTTTTGGCAGAACGAATTCACCGATGCAGTTATTTGCTTCAATGCAAGCGTACGAATTGCACCCATTGATAAACGAGCGCTCGCCCTTGCTCACGCATTTATCAACACCGGTTTGATTTACGAGCGCCGCCTTGATTGGAAAGGCGCGCACGATCTCTATGATCTCGCCAGACAAATCGACGGCAACATTGAATCTGTGCGCCCACGAATTCTGCTCAACCTCGGTGCGATGAAGGCTCGCTTAGGCGAACTAAAGCTGGGCTTACGCCTTGTTGAACAGGCGGTGAAAACTTTTCGCGCGGCTGGCGAGAGATACTTTGAGTCTCACGCACTATCAAACGCCGGGTTCATCTGCGCGCAGTTGGGAGACACCAGTCGAGGCCTAACGGCCATCGATGAGGCACTTGAAATAGCGCGCTCAAGCAACACCGTCGAACAACAGATGAACGCGCTCGCACATCGCGCGCAAGTGCTATTTAACTGCAATCGTCTGCTCGAGGCTCGTGAATCTACTGAGGCGCTCATGCGTCTGGCCGTCGAACTTCGAGATCGCAAATTTGAATTCGACGCGCATGAACTTTCCGCCGCGCTGGCCGAGCGTGATGAGCGCTGGCAGGATGCAGCGATTCACTACCGCGCTCTCTTCATCGCGAACCAAACTAGTTCAGCGAGCAATGCCGACAACGGCCTTGCCGCTGCCCTCGCTGAATTTCAACACGTCACCACCGAACTGGTACTTGGCAAGCCTGCGTTGAAACGCAGCTCGAGCACAAAAGCTCCCGAAATGGTGGCAAGTCGAAATGAGCTTCCGCTCAGCGGTCGTCAACGTCAAGTACTTCGCTTCATCTGTAACGGGCAATCGAACCCAGCGATCGCCGCTGCGCTCGGCATTTCCCTTGCAACCGCTAGGTTTCATGTTGCAGAGCTGCTCGCCAAATTGGGGGCAACAACCCGCGCGCAAGCGGCGGCGATAGGTACCTCGCGGCAACTTGTATGACGATCCTCCCTTCGACACTTGCTCGAACGCCGACATTTTTTTTAAATTCATCCCACTTGACCCGCCAACCCAAAATCACCCTAGTTTTATGACACAGTACCTTTCCCGCAGTATTCAACTTGATCGCGCACCCCGTTTTTTTGCAGACTTTTGCTTGCTAAAAGTCTTCACGCGGTCAGCGATATTCTTCCTCGCATTAAACAGCGCGAGCGCTTTTGGGCAAGCGGCTAGCTGCCCGTTCAACGCGTCTTCAGTGCTCGCGCCGGCCGCCCCGATATCTACGGTTGATGGCCTATTGCTTCACAGATATTCCTCGTCATTTCGTAACGATTCTTTGACTAAGAAAATCTCGAGACCGACCGCAAATATTCCCGAGGCAGAGCGCTACATTACGCAGCATCTGGTTCGGCTCGATATTGATGGTGATGGGGAATTCGGACTTACCGACTCGATCATCATCAATCGCCATCTCAGTGGTTTCAAGGGAACCGCACTGGTGAGTAATTTGTCGTTTGCTGCCAACGCGAAACGCAAAACGGCCGATGAAATCCAGTCATTTATTGGCCTTGGTTGCCCGCAGGACATCCTGCGTGATTCAGTGCACACGCGAGCACTCGCGATGTGGCGCAAAGTGCAGGTGAAAGGCTCTTGTTCTGGCTGCCACGGCGCCGACTACCTTGATCTAGCTCGTATCGGCTCTAGCGATGGAACGATCATTCGTCGCGCCCTAAACGATGGCGCAACTCAACAAGAGGCGGATGACTTAGTCGTTGCTGTGAAAGCGTTACGTACGCACTTTTCGATGCCAGCGACCAACCCGCTGACATTTCGGCCGTTTCAACCCGGTGGAGAACTGCTGGCCGGTTCACGTGGAATTGATCGCGATATCAGTTTTGGGCAAACGCTTTTGCCGAAACTACCTATCACCATGACACCACGCACCGACGGACAACCGAGCGTTAATTCCCTCGCAACATCGAAGCTCGCGCTCCGCGAACTCCTAGCAATCGATTTACGCAACACAAAAGTGGGGATCGTGTACCCACGGTGGTCGGCAGATATTTTTAACGGCAACGAGCACGGAACGCTCAATGATTGGATTGCCGATCTCGCTCGTGAGCCTGCAAACGCGGCCGATCGCAGCGCCTGGCTCGCATTACAAGACACGTACATTCGCAATCCAAGCGACGAGAATTTTTGGCGTATGTTTGCTGCTGTCGATAAATACACGGCGGACTTCACCCCGGTGCCCATGGTCGTGCCCGGGAACTACGTGAACGATTTCACGCAACACAAGTTTAAGAGCGCGTTAGTCGGCCAGCATCTGATGCGCACGCAACTGCTCAGTCGAAACACCTTCGCGCGCGGCAGTATGGCGTTTTCCTATATCGACGAGAGCCCGTTACGCAGCCTTTTCGCTTCGAACGAATTTTTACCCGGACGCGACATGTGGGAGGTGGGCGACACCGGCAGGGCGCGACTCGGTAAATCTCCGAGCGGCATCGGCACAGGCAAAGACGAGCCCGCACGTGACCATCTCGCCGCACTACAACTGCCTTCGTTTGTTCTCGATAGTCAACGCAACGACAAGGATTGGAACGACACCGAGGAAGAAATTCGCCTGCCTTGGTTTTGGATTGGATTTACTTTCGATCCGAGCTTGAGACGCATTAGCCGGTCAAACTCAACACAAGTAGGCGAATATCTTGTCGCATCACTTCGTCTGCAGCGTATGTTCATGCACGACGCGTTCTCGCAGGCATACAGGATGGCGACCGCGGGCACACAACAAGCCGCGAACCCTGGCAAAGTGCCTGGCTACGCGCCGGAATACGGCTACTTCATGGGCTACGGACGCGAGGTAATCAATTGGGATTTTTACCCGCGAATCGGCGAAACCTATGACCAAACCACGCGCGATACCCAGGCCGCGCTGTGGAGTCAGTTCGTTTCAAATAACTTTCGCATGAACATGTATCTATTTCGAGAAGCACTTGCAAACGGAACTGCGCGCAAGTCTGACGGTACGCCGCTCGACACCTCGTTCCCGTTTTGCCCAGCGAAGCGACACTTTGATACCTATCAGTCGGAGCATCGCACCCATGACTACGCGTTAATGCGAGCCCTCGCGGTTGACATGAATGTCACGCTGACGGACTGCTCTTTGTATTGATAGCTAGGTTGACTAACGCGTATCAACGCCGACGGACGTCTTATCGAAAGAATGCAAGATCGGTATTCGAGAAGCGACCGACATTGGGAAAAACGTCTACGAGATTGGACGCAGTCACACCCATCCAACGCGCGAGCGTTCCGCCATACTGTTCGACACTAGTCGTTGGTAGCAGAATTCCTTTCTCAAAGTCCCACGCGTGGCCAATGCCCGAGGGCGGAACCTCGCCGAATACTTCGCCGCCCTTGACTGCGCCGCCGTAGATGAAATGGTGCGCGCCCCAGCCGTGATCAGTGCCATCGCCGTTAGACGAAAAGGTGCGACCGAAGTCGGAGGCTGAAAACAGCGTAACGCGATCACGCACATCTTGGCCATCGAGCGTGGAGAGAGCACCGTCGAAATAGCCCATCGCGTGATCGAGAAGTTTCATGTTGTAGTCGTGATCGGGCATTTGCGCCGCGTGGGAATCGAAGCCTCCAATACCGACCAAAAAAACCTGGCGCTTCAGCCCCAGCGTCTGGCTACCGCCGATGATCCGCGCAACGGTTTGCAACTGAATGGCCAGCGGATTTTCGACGTCACCCCCGGCAAACGGACTGTAGACCAAGCTCGGTAACGCAACACCGCCCGCGCCCGAAGGTAACGCAGCACTTTTGAGCGCGCTAGAAGCGACAAAAGACCGTCGATGTACCGCAGCGATTTCCTTTTCAAATAGGTGATTGGAATCACGACTCATGACGCGCTGCAAGATCGCGCCCGTGTTGGCGCCGTAGCTGCCCTCCTTCACCGCGCGAATTTCGCTGCCTACGTTTCTGCTTGCGGCGTACTGCAACACATTTTCTCCGGCAAGGAACACGCTCGTGCCGGTCGACGTAACCGTGGTGAAGATCGATTGCGCGCCATTTCTGCTGGCAAGCAAATCGCCAATTCGCCCGCCCCAGCCAACAGAAGATCCTTCACCCACGCCCGATTGCCAAATCGACTGCTGATCGTTGTGTGAAAACAGCGCGGGTGGAATAAACGGAGCAACTCCGGTTGCGTAATTGCTCACGTCGAGCGGCCCGAGCACAGGGCCGACATTCGAAATCCAAGAGACGCGCTTATCCGTTGGCGCGTTAAACATCGCTGCAAGATTGGTCAAACGCGGATGCAGCGCAAAACTGCGACCGGGCTTTGGCGTCACTGGTGAAATGGAGAGAACGCCGCCTGGCTGCCCGACTGCAGGCAAGGCAAGCGGCACCGCGCCTTGATTGCGCCATCGTTGATACTGCGTCCACGACGTGGGGTCGTTAGCGATCAGCGTATTGAACGAATCGTTGCCTCCGAACATAAAAAGGCACACCAGCGCTTTGTAGTCAGTTGCGGTCGCAGCACTCGCTTCACCAATGCAGGAGAGCGACATAGCAAGCGGCGCTGCAGCACCGAGCGCGGAATACGCACTCGCCGCGCGCAGAAATTCTCTACGCGACGGGTCGGTGATATGTATCGCGGGCGCAGATAGTTTTGATGTTTGAGTTGTGTGTTTCATCACGCGGCCGCTCCTACTTCTGCACCAAGTATTCTGGCGACGACATCGCCAGCAAAATCGCGAGTTGAACCCGCTTTCTTCGGGCGTTCGCTTGATTAGTCGAAGGCATCGCGACCGTATTGATGCCCTCCCGAACGTCTGCGCGAAGTGTTTGTGACATCTGCCCGGCGAACAGCAGCGTGTTGATCCGATCGATGAGCACATCGGGGCGATCAGCCAGCGGCACTTCTGCGGAATAAGTTGTTTCAATGTCGGCAGAGAACGGGCTGTCGCTATCCCGACCAAAGCCCTGTTCTGCCGCGATCTCCAGGCTAAATATCCAGTTTCCTACCGTGGTTTCGTTGGTAATTTGGAACTGCGGCGCAACAAGGCTCGCGGCAGAGATCGATGTGTTCGGTGGAGTAAAACCCGGCCGGAAATAGTTAAAGACGGAAGGCGCGCCCAAAGGATCTTGCCCGAGCACGACGCTCGCATCGGGATCGCCGGGCACCATGCGCGGGCTGACGCCATAATCGCCCGAACGCGAAACTAGCTTGAAGGAGCGCGCGAAATGCGTTAGCCGCAGCAACGGTTCGCGCAGTCGCCCGTAGGTATTCGCGCTCGCGTAATTCGCGTTGCGCGCCTCCGGGTCGAGCAAAATGGCTTTCACCGTTGCACCCAAATTTCCGTTGGAATTATTGAAGGCGGCCGCCACACGCTCGACATACAGCGGCGAGGGATTGCTTGTCACCAAATGCTGAATGAGTTGACGTCCGATGAACGGACCCACATTCGGATGACTCGCGATTCGGTTGAGCGCCGGGGTAAGACTTGCGCGGGCATTCGCAGTCGTTTGTGCCGGAATGGTTATGCCAAGAAACTGTTTCTGACTCGTTGAATGAAAGTCGTCGCGCGGCTCCATCGGTCGCTGTGTCAAAAGCAACTCTGGAAACACGAAACCTGTGTTGTCGCGATCCCAGAAATAGGTGTTCAACAGTCCACCCCAACCCCAACCAGTGAAGACTTTCGCAAGCCCTGTGATGTCGGCTTGGCCGTAGGTCGGGATTGGGTTTCCGCCCAAGAGCTTCCGCGTGCCGTCGGTGTTTAACTCATACAAGCCGATTGAAAACAACTGCATGATTTCTCGCGCATAGTTCTCGTCAGGACGAACACCTGCGACAGGGTCTTCTTTCTTGTTCCCAAAGTGCGAGAGATAGAGCCCCATCATCGGATGCAGGGTGACCTTCTCTATCAACGAACGATAGCTTCCAAAACTACCGTCCAGCAGCATGTCGTAGTATGAAGGCGGCCCCTTAAAGCGATAGCCGTTGACCACCATGTTGGTCGTTGAGATCACGAAAATCTGCGACAACGCGAACGCAACGCGTTGTCGCAGTTGGTCTTGCCCTGTCATGGACGCATACCACCAAGCGTTGAGATGCCGTTCACGATACGGCTCCGTCTGCTCGATGCGATCCATGAAGGGCAGCAGCTTTGTCGAGGGCTTTGCTAATTGCTCATCAATCCACGCGCTGTAACCCAGCGTTTTCACGCGTGCAATGTCGGTATCGGTTACACCAAACGTCGCTTGAGCCAGAAATCGTGCGGCGTCAGCATCATTTGCAGGAAAACTCGCTACCAATGGTAATGGACATCCTTGCCCAATATAAGCGGCGATTGCAGCACTGTCTTGTCTCAACGCCGTCGGCGCGAAAGTGATGCCTTGGGTGAGTGCGCTTTGTCGATATCCTGCGAGTTGGCGCGACAAAATCAGCGAATCAATCGAAGTAAACGCTCCGTCGTCGTCCACATCAAGCTGCGCGCGAGCTTGTGCGATTGCGCTCTCAACGGTCGCAGGAAGCGCGGGGCTCGGTCTGATTGAAGCGATTAGCGCTGCACCGCGAAGTCCTGCGGCATAGCGCGCTAGGAGCACACCATCGACTGCAAGCGTGGGTTGCGTAGCACCGGAGACAGACAACGGACAGTTAGCTGCGACAACCACAACTGCAAAACTCAACGAAAAAGCTCCGGCTAAAGCAGCACGAAGAAGCCGAGATCGTTCGAAATTTGGTTTCGCAATTCGAGGGGCTCTAAATCTCTTCATCCACAATTCCCTTGTCAGCACGCTGAAAATTTTGATCCGTTTGGAGTCACTTTGTCGTTCGTAGCGTTGAAGCCGGAGCAATGGTTACGGCGCGCGAACCTGACCGCTCGAGCGCGCAAATTCATTCCATCCACGAATGCGATACACATGGTTTGCCGCTTCCGTTCCTCCAAAATAAAGCGCACTGCCATCGGAATCCTCGACGATGGCTCCAGCACCGTTCTCGCTGCTTAGGTTGTAGTACCGCGCGGTGACTTTGGTCGTGTCTATCGCATCAAAAAGCCCACCAACGAACAATCCGTCGTCGTTCCACACATAGCTGATGTTTTGGCCCGCGTAACCGTTATTGCCACCATTGAAATCTTGCGCGACCACGGCGTTGTAGACGATACCCACGTTATTTTTGAAAGTCGACCACATGTTCACACCGGGCACGTGGGTATGATTGTTGTCGTAGTACGAACCGCTCACACCCAGCTTCCGATTCCAGAGCAGTTTGCCTGTTGCATCCCAGCGCACGACCAGCCCGGCGTCGACGGCACTCCATCCGCGATCACCCACACCGAAAGTTCCGTAGACATCACCATTGCTCGCGAACGCCAACGGATGCGCTGATCCATAGTTGTTACTTTCTCCGTTCGGCTTAAGTAATTCGCTGGGCATCGAAACCCATTTCATCAAGCTCGTAGATTGAATGGGCTCGTAGATGGGCGCGCCAATCGCGTTCCAACCCGTCACTTTGATTTTGATCACGCTGCCACCGACATTGTGAGCATAGTAGTTAAGCCCCGCGTCGCTGCGCAAACCCAGCGCGTTATAGCCGTAAAAGTTTTCACTGAAGCGCCGATATTCGTTGGGTTGCGCAAACCCGTCGCCATCGGAATCGGCCCACAACCATAGATTCGAGGTGTCAGCCTGAAAAGCCGCTGCCGCGATTGGGCGAACGCTCCACTGCGCTTCATCCACGCTCCATAGCGTGAACTCGCCGTTCATCCCATCACCGGCCAAATAGAGCTTGCCGTTAACGCGTCGGGGTTTCAGCACATCAATACCCGTACCCAAGCTCCAGATCAACGACCCGTCGGCTCTTCTAATCCGATAGGTAGAGTGCACCCGCCAGCTGCGGCTGGCGTAATCGAGCTCGGCACGTACATATTCGTTGTGTTCAGATTGCATCCACACGACGTTCGGATTGCCCGGTTCGGGCGTGGCAATGGGCGACCAATGGGAACCGGCATACCACTCCTTCACCACGTTACCGGCACGATCAAAACGCGCCACGCGTCTCGGCGCAGAACGCTCGGTGACGAAAAATCCGCCCTGTTGATCGCTCGTAACGTCGGTGATATTGCGGAAGTCTTTGTCAACATACACGCCATCTAAACGCCCACCCGATCGGCCATAAGTCGCAAGCAACGCGCCCACGGCGCTGAAGCGTTTGACCTGCTGGCTCGCGCTGCGCTCGGCCACCACAAACTCGTCGTTGTTGGCGCGATCAACGTCGATGCGGTAGGGGCCAATCAGTCCGGAGACCAGCACTTGCGGCGTTTTGTTGGTGCGCGACACACGTACGATGCGATCTTGCGTAGCAACAAGCACATTGCCCTGTGCATCAAAAGCAACGCCCATAGGAGCTGGGATGCTGACGCTGTCGACCACCGCACCGGTAGCGGGGTTGCGCCACTGCACGGTGTTTTGGTCGCGGTGGGTGATGACGAGTTGCGGGTTGTTGCCGTTGTCGTGGGCCGCCAGATCCATGTTCATTTGCAATGCCGGGCTATCTCGGTAGTCGTCAGATCCAGGGCGAGGTGCGCCAGGCCATAACGCATCCCACCGGCTCCCAATAAAGTCACCGTTGCTCGCCGCTCCCACAGATGACCACGGCCAGTTGGGTTCGTCGACACCTTGGTGGATGACCCAGCCATCTTGCTGCAACGCATACAGCCTGCCACCCATGACCGCCATAGCGTGTCGCCCCATCCAAACCGCAGGTTGGTTCGCGCTCCATAGTCGCTTGCTGCCGTCCCAGGTCATCTTCATCGCGTTGGCAATGTTCTCCGCGCCACCTGTGCCAAGATAAATACCACTGTTATCTACGGCCACTGAAGTCGGTCCGTCATGATTCCCAAGCGCCAGTTCCCGATCAACCCAACCTTGCCCCGTCGGCAGCGTGGTTTGCAACGTCATCAAGTATTCCGCGCGCAAACCCTGCGTCATCAAAATCTTGACCGTGTAGGTTTGTCCTGCAGGGAGTGCTGCACCCGCATCGTCCTTGCCATCCCAAGTCTCGCTATTTGCGCCCGCATTGCGCGGCGCGGCGTTGAGCAGCGTACGCACCATTTGCCCACTCGTGTCGTAGATTGCGAGCGAGATACGTCCCGATTTCGATAGGGTGTAGTTGATTTGTCCAATCACGGTCGCGCCAATGACGACCGTGCCTGCACTCACGGCAACACAGCCAGCTGCGATGTACTGTGCGATGAGATTGGCGTCGGTGCGCTTCGCCGCTGCACCGAAACTAATGCCTGCGGTCCACGCAGTCGAAGGCATCCCCGCCATCGAACGCGCAAGAATCAATGCGTCAGTCGGCGTGAACGCACCGTCGTCGTCGACGTCAAGCGCGGTTTTTGCGGCAGCAATTGACGATTCGACTGTGGTCGGCAGCGAAGGAGAATTTCGAATGCCTGCGGTGAGGGCCGAACCACGCATACCTAAGGCGTAGCGCGCGAGAAGAACGCCATCAACCGTAAGTGTCGCGGCGGTGGCACCCGACACAGCCGTCGGGCAGCTGGTTGCAGCAACAGCAGCTTTGACGGCGACCGTAAACACGACGGCGCACCAGTATTTCGATAGTGAAATTTGCATCTTCAATCCGCCTCGGAATGCAACGATAAGTCGGTCATTGCGCTACCACCGTAAAGAAACTGTTGGCATCGACGCGCACGCTCAAATTGTTGTTGCTCACCGTGATCGGTGCGCTCGTCTCCTGATCCTTGCTCGACGAGGTTTGGATCAGTCTTGCAGTGCTGATTGAGCTCGTGTTGTCGAATCGGATCGTCAAATCAACGCTGCTACCGTTGCTGTTGTAGCCCGCGACTAACGCGGTTGGTCCGCCGCTCGTGAAGGCCAGTGCCGACACGCCACTGACTTGACTTGACACGGCTACCCGTGTGGCACCGGGCCGGATGTAGCGCGAGAACTGCGCCAGCACTTGCATCCGCTTGCGCGCGAAATAGGTTCCGTCAGTGTTACGGCCGAGCAGTCCCCAATAACCTATGGAGCCATGATGTTCGTAATAGCTATCGTAGGCGTCGTACACCAGCGTGCCCGCAGCACCATCACCAAGATGTCGCATCACGTACAGGCCGGTAGTGGTCGCGAAATCAAAATCAGTGGGCTGTGGAGCACCGGTGTCACAGCCGCTGCACCACGCGGAGAACTCGGTCATGACAAACGGTCGGTCAGGATATGATGAATTACGAATACGATCTGCCGCGCCGCCGCTGCCGCCGCTGTAGTCGTGTAGCGCAAACCCGGCAACTCGTGCCATTAGATTGGCGTCCGCCAGCATCGCTGGCATGTACGTGTTGACGCCTTGGCTCACGTTCGCGGTCTCAGGTCCGTAGAACCTGATATCACCCAAGCCCAGCGCATCCATGCGCACACGCAGCTTGTTCATCAACCGCACGTACTGCGTAGCGTTAACGCCCGGCCCTTCGGGCGCGCCGAGATCCTGCTCGTTCATTGGCGAAATTGCATCGATACGCAGCTGTTTTGTGCTGCGGGCATACACCAGCATCGAAGTGATCAACTCGACCCACTCGTCTTCCCGGTTGGTACTGATGGCGTTGCGCCCCATCCACTGCGGCACCTCGCCCATTACGTTGAGCAGAATGTAGGGCGCGTTGCGCGCCTTTAGGTGATCGAGAACAGCCCAAAGGCTTTGGAACTTGGGCGTTTCGTAGAGCGCGTTGTAGTAGCTCCAGTTGAAGTTGAACGGATCGTTGTCATCGTTGCTGGTTTCCCAGCCTTCGTGCGACTCCACGATCACACGCCACATCGAAACACCGCCCTCGTCGATGAGCTTATCGAGTGCTGGCCTCAAGGCGCCGTTCTCCCAGGCATTTGAGTTGGCGTTGGCACCCATGCCGACGATGCGCTGATACTGTGTGTTGCCCGAGACCACTACGTTGGCGCTCGATACCGGCAGTGGTGCGCCGTCACTCGCATACATCGAGTATGTAAATGCGCCACCACTATTCAGCACAACAGCCGTTGGCCAAGTTGTACTGTAGGCGTATTTCCCCCAGCGTAGTGTTCCGCCACTACTCGAATACACGCGCGCCGCCGAATCATTCGACCAAATCGAAAGCCAATAGGATGTTCCTGCCGTGACCGCGAGCGGTGTCTTGAGTGCAAATCTATGCCAGCCGGTCGTGCTCGGTGTAACTTCGACGCTGGAGGTGAGGAGCGCTCCAGGACTACCGCTGGCGTCTTCGTAAAGCGCCATCTGATACTTACCGCTGATGGCCGCCACTTTTGCGTAAAGCGTGGTGACCGTCAGCGACGACTGGGCTTGAAAGCGATTGGCATTGATATAGGCTCCAGTGGAATCTGTGATCGTGTCGGTGCCGGTGCCTTCGCTGTTGCTGCCCAATGCGATCGTGCCTGCGCCCGTGATCGCGCAACCCGACGCAACGTACTGAGCGATGAGATTGGCATCAGTGCGTTTGGCCGTGGCACCGAAAGTAATGCCTGAGGTCCACGCAATCGAAGGCATCCCCGCCATCGAGCGTGCAAGAATCAATGCATCCGTTGGCGTGAATGCGCCATCGTCGTCAACATCGAGCGCTGTTTTAGCGGCATCGATGGATGCCTCCACTGTCGAAGGTAGCGCGGGCGACGGGCGAAGCTCTGCGGTGAGTGCAGCGCCTCGCATTCCGCGTGCATAGCGCGTGAGTAAAACGCCGTCGACCGTGAGTGTTGCCTGCGAGGCGCCTGATACGCTCAACGGACAGTTTGTCGCCGCGGTTGCAGGCTCTAAGTGCAACGAACAGACGACCATTGATGCAACCGCTAAGACGCGGGAGCGCGAGACACTTGATTTGTCGGTGATCATCTTTTCGTCCGCGTTAGTTCAAACTCAATGTCGGTCACGGCGTTAGCGCTCCTACGCTCTCGTGCGCAAACTCATTCCAGCAGCAGTCGCGGCGCTTGCGGTCGTTCCAAAGGCGCAAACCCAGCGCCAGAACGACACCTTGGCCAAAGCGGTGGCAATAGATTTGTGTGTCTCGTTTTGAATCGCTTTCATATCCATTCCCGAAAAACTTCTCAAAGTAGCCCGCGAAGTTTGAGTTAGGATTGTTGTGCGCGGAACGTGAGACGCGCGACCTGGCTAGAGAGTGCAAACACTTGTAGCAGACTAACGTTCGACCCAAAGCATGTTTCCTCGCGTCAAACTGTGTCACGTCTCATGAATCCGAGATCAGTTGTAGAAAAGCGCCCGATGTTTGGCATAACCACAGGCAGGTCTCGGTCATCTACGCCGAACCAGCGTGCAAGCGTAGAACCGTATTCATCTATGGATGTGGTCGGGATTAGCACACCTTCGTAATAGTCGTCAGGACCGTTTCGTGCGATAACTGGAAACTTCCCATAAACGTTGCCTCCATTGACCGAACCACCCATGATGAAGTGGTGGCCGCCCCAACCGTGGTCAGAACCGCCGCCATTAGTCATGAGACGACGACCGAAATCGCTCGCGGTAAACGTGGTGACATTCCGGCTTACGCCGAGCGCCTCAACCGCGGTCTGGAAGCCCACCAACGCATCACTAACGCCTTTCAACAGCCGCGCGTGCAGCTCAAGGTCACTATGGTTGTCGAAACCACCAGCACTCACGAAGTAGACCTGTCGCCGTTGACCGAGCTGGCTCCGAACTGCAATTAGCCGAGCCACTACTTTGAGTTGTGCTGCGAGATTATTTGCAGCAGAAACGCCCGCCCAATAGCCGTCGACATTAGGCGCTGCGCCTAGACTCGCTGTGATTGCGCTACTTGCGGCGGCGGAGCGCGTGTAGATGCGCGTCAATTCAGCCTCCATCGGATGTGATCGTCCCTGCGCCAAGATCGAAGCGAGCGCAGGACCCCGGGTTGCGTCCGTCTGTGTAGACATTGTCGATGCACCATCGAGCGACAGAGAGAATGGGAACGCTTGGTTACCGATCTGCCACCGATTGGTGCCCGACAGCGAAAGTACCGAAGGAACAACGCTCCCCACATTTGAAGTAGCGACCAAGTCGGCTAATCGACCTGCCCACCCCGTAGCGACGCTGTAAGACGGCACGCCTGATTGCCAAAAGTCCTGGTGGTCGACATGCGATCGAAGCTGAGGCGGCAATTCAACCGTTCCGTTCAATACCTGTGATTTGCTTACCGGGTACGACAGGACGCCCACGTTGCCCAGTATTGCGAGTTTTCCTGCGTCATACAGCTGCTTCAGTCCATTGAGTTCGACCGGCAAAGAGATTTGCTGGTTGACCAACGAGGCAGCTGAAATCGGCTGCAAATCAACGCGTGCGCGCGCGAGTCCACCACGACCATCAACATATCGGTTGTATTCGGCAGTTCCGTAGGGAACCACAGTATTGCCGTGGTCGTTTCCACCATACAAAAAAACGCACACTAACGCCTTGTAATCTGAAGAGGTTTGCGCAAGCGCGGTAGCGCCTTGCAGGGCAAGCGCGAATGTCCCCGCGCCTCGAACCGCCATTGCAGTCGAACCCATGATTAGTTTGCGGCGCGCAGGCGAGAGCGGTAGATCTGTAATCGCGTTTAACGGGAATGCTTGCCTCATCGTCGGTGTCCTAGCGTTGCACCAGATAGTCGGGCGCAAGAAAATAAACATGCAGCGCGTCGGTCACACGTTTGCGTGGGTTAGTGGCGGGTAGTCTCCCTACCATGTCAGAAAGCGCTTTTCGAGTAATTGAGGAGCTTCGCGATGCGTTCAGCACCAGATCGAGCCGATCAATGAAAGCGACGGGATCGGTGCGAGCCAAGTTGTCCCAGGTCGTGTAATTGTGCGTCGTGCCCTCGGGTAGCCAATCGGGCCACTTAATGCGAGGCTCCATGTAGTTGTGATTCCCCACGACTGATCCTTCATTGGTAATTTGAAATTCCGGCGCGACCAGTCCTCGTGCCGCTATGGATTGAGGTGAATAATTGAAACGATAAAAGTTGAAGACGCTCGGCGACATCAAAACGGTTTGCATGAAACCGTCATCAACCTGATTTGTTGCACCGATCATGAATCTCGCGCTTGGAGTCGACTGCGTAAACACCCTCAGAAACTGGGCAAACTTGACTACCGGCTCGCGCAGCTTTCCCCACTCGTCTCGTGATACCTGCGCGTACAGGCGCGCGTCGGGATCCAACAAAACCGCGCTCAGCATTGCTTTCATGTCTCCACGAATCGAAGCGCCGTTGTTTTCACACGCTGCGGTCACGCGGGTTACGTAGTCTCGCGACGGATTGCTAGTGGTAAACCGTTGAATGAGTTGTTTTCCAATGTACGGGCAAAAGTTGGCGTGGTTAAACAGGGCGTCAAGTGTGTCTGCCAAGTCTTTTTCGGGAGTCTGATTAGCAGGCAACGTCGTACCACCCACAATGCGTTTCGCGGCGCTAGAGTGCAAATCAGAGTAAAGCTGGAGCGGCAGACTCAAATCCGCAGTCGTGTTCCAGCCAATTCCCCGTATGCAGCCAAGTTGGCCATTGCAGACCGGACTTACCCAACCAGTAAAGACTTTTGCAGTCCCACGGATTTCGTCTTGCGTATAGGTTGAAATCGGATTGCCCTGTAGGTCAAGTTTCTGAGTACCGTCGCGGTTGAGCTCCCACAGTCCAATTGTGAATAGCTGCATGATCTCGCGCGCATAGTTCTCATCAGGCGTCTGACCCGTTGCCGGGTTTTCTTTCACGTTACCCATATGAGTGAGGTAGATGCCCATCTGCCAGCTTTTGCTTACCTCCTCCAAAAGTGAGCGGAAATTTCCGAACGCGTTACGGTTTAAGGTGTCGTAGTAGGCGGCAGCGCCACCGTTGTATTGGCCGACGCCATCAGCGTTAACGACGTAGATTTGAGAAAGCGCAAAAGTCATCCGTTGGCGCAACTGGTCTGGCCCTGTCACTGCTTGTTTCCACCACTGACCAATGAAAAAGCTCAGACCTGTATTGATGTTTTCGCCGCTGTTTTGAATTTGTTGGATTGCTTCGAAGTACGACGTTGGCGGAATCTGAAATTGGCGCCTCAACCAATCGGTGTATGACCCACCGGTTAGCGCTGAGATTTCGCTCTCAGTGGCTCCGAATGTTGCGTGCGACAGGAATCGGGAGGCGTCCTCTCGGCTAATGACGTTGCCCAAGCCGCAACCTGCGGCTATGTATGCAGCAATCGCATCAAACTGTGTGCGCCTAGCGTTCGCTGAGAAAGTAATCCCGACAGTCCAACTACTTGAAGGTATCCCCGCCATTGAGCGCGCAAGAATCAATGCGTCAGTCAGTGTGAACGCGCCATCGTCATCCACGTCAAGCGCGGTTTTTGCGGCATCAATAGATGCCTCCACCGTTGAAGGCAGCGCCGGAGACTGGCGAAGCCCAGCGGTCAGCGCAGTGCCTCGCATGCCGCGTGCATAGCGAGCGAGTAGAACACCGTCAACCGTGAGTGTTGCCTGCGGGGTGCCTGATACCGTTAACGGACAATTAGCTGCGAACGCAGCGCCCGACGTGCCGACTCCAGCAACCAAACACCACAGAATCAATCCGATACGCTTACTACTGTGTTCCATCGTGCGGGTTGCTTCCAAAACTGAGTGTCGGGCTCTCGCGCCCGACGCTTGTATTCACTCAAACAAATCTGAGCCCAGCAGCAGTAAATGGAGCGCTCAAGCGTCGCCTATCGGCTGCATTCGGATTTGTACGCAGACCGCTTGTTGTGCTCAAACAGTCTTCCCCAAGGATATGCTAACGTCATTTTTTCGGCAACACCCTAGCCGACAGGCTAGGTTGGGCGAAAGATATTTGGGGCGGTATCGCTATTGCGTCAACAAACGCTGCGTGAGCGCGCCAGCAGAACCAGCGTCAACCATGCACGAATACGGCCCGTTGCAACTAATTTCTAAACGGCACTCACACGCTGCGGTGCAACTTACTCAGCGCACGTGCTACGCGTCGCGTCGATTCCGCGCAACTGAGGCTAGTTTCCAGCCGATCCCACACCAAACATTTGCTCTTTGAGTTTGGTGAGCTGATCGCGAAGCTCCGCCGCTTTCTCGAATTCGAGATTCTTCGCAGCGTCGAACATTGCTTTTTCGAGTTGCTTGAGTGATTTTTGTTGGCCTTTTTCATCAAGCGCTTCGAAGTCTTTTTTCGCTTTGTTGTCTCGACCTTTTTTCTTTTCGTCGTCCGCGTTGTACACGCCGTCGATGATGTCTTTGATTTTCTTTTGCACCCCGATCGGCGTGATGCCGTTGGCTAAATTGAATTCGATTTGCTTGTTACGACGGCGCTCAGTTTCGTCCATCGCCTTCTTCATCGAATCGGTAATTTTTTCAGCGTAGAGAATCGCCGTGCCGTTAATGTGTCGCGCAGCGCGGCCGATGGTTTGAATAAGCGAACGTTCAGCGCGCAGGAAGCCTTCTTTGTCAGCATCAAGAATGGCTACGAGCGAAACCTCAGGAATATCCAATCCTTCGCGCAGCAAGTTGATCCCCACGAGCACATCGAACTCGCCGAGCCGCAAATCGCGAATGATTTCCACGCGTTCTACGGTGTCGATATCGCTGTGCAGATACCGCGCTTTGAGGTCGTTTTCATTGAGGTAATCGGTGAGGTCTTCCGCCATCCGCTTGGTGAGCGTAGTCACCAAAATCCGCTCGCCTGCTTTCACACGAAGGTTCGCCTCCGCGAGCAAATCATCCACTTGTTTGCTCGCAGGGCGAACGATCAAAATGGGATCGACGAGCCCGGTTGGGCGCACCACCTGCTCCGCCACTTGCCCGGCATGTCTCTTTTCGTAATCAGCGGGTGTAGCCGAGACAAAAATCGTTTGCGGCATGAGTTTTTCAAACTCTTCAAACTTAAGCGGTCGGTTATCCAGCGCACTCGGTAAACGAAATCCGTAGTTCACCAAGTTTTCTTTGCGCGAACGATCACCATGAAACATGCCGCCGACTTGACTCACCGTCACGTGCGACTCATCGATGAACATCAACGAGTTATTTGGCAAATAGTCGATCAGCGTCGGCGGTGGCTCACCAGGTTTGCGACCGCTGATATGCCGCGAATAGTTTTCAATCCCTTTGCAGAAACCAATTTCGTGCAGCATTTCCAAATCAAAGCGCGTGCGCTGCTCAATGCGCTGCGCTTCGAGCAACTTCATTTGGTCGATGAAAAATTGCTTTTGCAAAACGAGTTCTTCTTTGATCGCATCAGCCGCGCGCAGCACGTTGGAGCGTGGCGACACGTAATGCGAGCCTGGAAACACCGTGAATCGGCCGATGCGTTGCTTGATATGCCCCGTAAGTGGATCAAACAATTGCAACTGCTCAATCTCGTCATCAAAAAACGTAACGCGCACCGCCGTTTCCGCGTTCTCCGCTGGAAAAATATCTAGCACTTCGCCGCGCAAGCGAAACCGCCCACGAATGAATTCCATATCGTTGCGGTCGTATTGCATCTCTGTCAGTCGACGAATCGCGCCGCGCTGCTCAAGCTTGTCGCCTTCACGCAAATGCAGAATCATCGAGTGGTAATCCACCGGATCGCCAATACCGTAGATGCACGACACTGACGCGACAATGATGCAATCTTGGCGCTCCATAATGCTCTTCGTCGCGGAGAGCCGCATTTGCTCGATGTGTTCGTTGATCGCACTGTCTTTTTCGATGAACAGATCGCGCGACGGCACGTACGCTTCCGGCTGGTAGTAGTCGTAATAAGAAACGAAATACTCAACTGCGTTGTCGGGAAAAAATTCGCGAAACTCGGAATACAACTGCGCAGCAAGCGTTTTATTCGGTGCCATCACAATCGCGGGTCGCCCGGTGCGCGCGATGACGTTGGCCATCGTGTACGTTTTGCCAGAGCCCGTCACGCCGAGCAGCGTTTGGTACTGCAACCCTGATTCAATGCCGTCAACGAGCGTATTGATCGCCGTGGGTTGATCGCCAGCAGGCGGGAACGGTTGCTCAAGCGAATAAGGGGAATCTGGATAGGTAACGCGCATGTAGCGATTATCGCGTCTATCAAGCAATACTGCAAATACGTACAGTCTTTAAACAACTCGGCCGTCAATCCTTACGATTCGTACCGCACTATCGCTACTCATCACACCGCGAGGTCGCAGCACAGATCTCCGCCTAGAATCTCTCCACCTTGTTTTGGATCGGATCGCAAACATGTTGCCAACGTTAGCTCAGTCGACCGTGCTATCTCATGCCCGACATGCGATTTACTCCACTGCCGCGCTAGTAACCGCGTTCGCGCTAGGCCTCGCAGCGGCGCCATCCACACACGCCCAGTCTTTTCAGATCTCGCCCGCCAACCCGGTTCTCCTCGGCGATCCGGTGTCGATCAAATTCGCCGATGCGCCAAAAGATAAGCTCATTACCCTTAGCGCCGAGCGCGTTACGTCCGCTTGGGATAGTGGCAAGCGAATTATTCAAAAATCGGAAGCCACGTTCGCTGCGACGGCGACCGGCGCACTCGATTTAGCGAGCGCCGTCCCGACAGCAGGCACCTACAAAAAAGCAGATCCACGCGGACTGTTTTGGTCGATGAAACCACAAGGCGATGCGCCGCCAGACCGCGCGCTTTTGGAGGTGCGCCTTACCGCAACTGTCGAGGGTAAAGTTGTTGCCAACGCAACGGTTAGTTTCATCAACGCGTTGCCAACTATAAAAACTGAAAAAGTTGACCCGTTTCCAGGTTCGATCCTCGTCAACAGCACGGAACCCGGCAAACGCCCAGTCGTCATTTTGATGGGCGGCTCAGAGGGTGGAAGCTTCGTTGTCAATCGCGGCGCTGCGCCGCTGGCATCGCGTGGCTTCGCCGTGCTGACGCTGCCTTATTACTCGCCTCCCGAATGGCCCAGCCAAAAAGCGCAACATCCCGAGTTACCCGCTGCGTTTGCCGATATTCCGATTGAGCGCTTGAATGAAGCGCGAGCTTGGCTAATGAAGCGCACCGACATCGACGCAACGCGCATCGCGTTGCACGGCACATCGAAGGGCGCAGAATTTGTACTGCTTGCGGGTGTTCATTTGCCGTGGATTACCTCGATCGTTGCCGTCGTACCGAGCGATGTCGTTTGGGAAGGTTGGGGGCCAAACGTTGAGCCTGGCAAACGTTCATCGTTCTCGTTCAACGGTAAGCCGTTTCCGTTTGTGCCGTATCAGGATTTCGCGCAGGAATTTATGGGATTTCAAACGGGCGAGGCCGTTCGTATTCGTCGCCCGCAAGATAAGGGTCGCGCCGCGCATCCTGCCGCTGCAGCGGCTGCGCGCATTCCCGTTGAAAAAATTAAGGCACCGGTGATGTTGATCGCCGGACAAGAAGATCAGGTGTGGAATTCGGGGATGATGGCGCACAACATCGCCGAGCGTCGCGCCGAGGCGAAGCTCGACACCGTATCGTTGATCTACACCGACGCTGGCCACTACGTAGGAGGCCATGGCTACAACCCGACCGTCGGCTATGACGACGGACCGCAAAAAAGCGGCGGTACGCCCGAGGGCAACGCCTTTGCGCAAGCCGATTCGTGGGGTAAATCGATTGCGTTCTTAAAGCGAACATTGAGCGTTCGCTAACTGAACGGGTGCCCAATTCTATTGGGCCTACGGCGTTTTCTATTATTAATCAATAAAGCGTGTAAACATTATAAATGCCCAGTTTATTTGGGCGATGGCCACACAAGCTGCTTATGCTGCGTTTGCGAGTGCTAATCCGCAACTGCTTTCGCAACAACGCCCCGCTCCCAATCGCCGTGCGCTGTCGGCGGCAGATTTTTCGCATCGAACCATGTCGCGTCTTTCGCCTCAACTTCCGCATCAACGCGAACGGCATAGTTAAACATCACATGCCAACCGCGTCGCCCTCGGAATGATTCGACGTGGTCGAGCGCGATTGATTTCACAGCCGATCCACTGACACCGACATCCGCAAGAGCCCGTTTCGCTGCGGCATCAGGATGTTCGTATTCGTTCAGCGACGCGCCTGGGATCCAAAGGCGCTCGTCTTCTTCGTCGTAGCGCGTTAGCAGCACATTGCCTGCACTTGAAAGAATCACGACGTTCGATGTGAGTTGGATATCTGCTTTTGGGGTTGTGCTCATGTTCGTCTCCGTTGAAGAAAAGTTCGTGTCGGTTTCAACTTTATTCACTCGGCGCTATTCCACGCCACGCCAAGATTTCATCCAGCGCAGTTCCGCTGAAATCATTGCGATGCCGCGATCAACCATCGCCGCATCAAGCGACGCGGCGCGCAGTCGTTTGCAATCCGCAAGCCGCGCTTCAAGCAATGCGATGCGCTCGGCTTTGAGTGCAGCGATGTCCGCTTCAGGCAGCTCAGCCACACCCGCAATCGCCATCGGAAACGGATCGCCCAACAGCGGCGTTGCGCGCCACGCCTTGCGAATCAATTCACGCAAATGCTCACGCCCCGCGCGCGTGATGCGGTAACCCATACGCTCCGGGCGCGCGCCCTCCTGCTCAAGCCCGGTTTCGACGACGTATTCAAGTTTCACCAAAGTGCGAAGCGCGGAGTAAATTGACGTGAATTCCAGTTCGAACCAGAACGCATACGCGTCATCTTCAAGGATTCGCTTGATACGGTAGCCGTGCAGAGGTTGCTCGGAGAGCAACCAAAGAATCAAAAGTCGCGTCATACTGAAAATATATTACTGTATTTTCAGTATAGGTACAAACTATTTGTAGTTTTGTGAAAGTCCGCACGGCGGAAATCATTTACTAGGTGCAACTCGCGCGCAACGGGAGTGTATCAACCTCAATTACGTAAGCTCAACGAATCATGGCGGTACGTTATTTTCTATGCCTTTTCGAGAAACATAGAAAACCTCTACTAAGCCCGATACAATAGGGCGTTAATGCGAAGTGTTTAAACATCGACCATTCATAATGCGTCCACATGCGCAACTCCTTCGCGGTCTTCTCTTTTTCGATGACTTCGTAGATGAGACGATGTTGAATATTGATGCGACGTGAGTATGCGCCCGCGACACGCAGAAGGGCACGCCAGGTTGACTCGGCTCCGCCGATGGACGTCCATGACATCAATTTGCCCGGATGCGAAGCATCCGAGCTACGATTTCCTACAAGCGGAATGGCTGCGACAGGCCTGTCGCAAGCCTTACGCAATTAGGAAGTCCCTCACCCGCATCGCAAACGCTGCGACCTCTCCCAGCGGGAGAGGGAACACCTGACTATCGCTTACGGAGCAACGCATACAAAAGAATCGCGCCGAACGTTGCAGTGCCGATGCCGCCCATGGTGAAGCCGCCGAATTTGAGCGTGTAGTCGCCAGTGCCTAAAACCAAAGTGACTGCGGCAACGATCAAGTTCGTGTTGTCACTGAAATCGACTTTGTTGTCGACCCAAATTTTTGCGCCTGCGATGGCGATCAAGCCGAAGACGACGATCGAGATGCCGCCCATGACGGCGAGCGGAATCGCTTGAATGAGTGCGCCGAATTTCGGTGAGAAGCCCAGGATGATGGCGATCACGCCAGCGATTACGAAAATGAGCGTTGAATAAATTTTTGTCGCAGCCATTACGCCGATGTTTTCTGCGTACGTGGTTTGCCCCGTGCCGCCAACGCTGCCGGACACCATCGTTGCAATGCCGTCGCCGATGAACGCGTTGCCCATCGATTGATCGAGGTTGCGTCCGGTCATCGCGGCGACGGCTTTAACGTGGCCTAAGTTTTCAGCAATCAAAATGATGGCGACCGGAACGATCAACAGCATCGCGTTGCCTTCAAACACGGGCGCTACAAAGTTGGGCATCCCAAACCAAGCTGCGCTTGCAACGCCGGAGAGATCAATTGCCTTACCCATGCCCATCCCGTTGGTGAGGATCGCGTAAATGATCGACGCGATAACGAGGCCAACCAAAATCAACAAGCGTTGCATGAGCCCTTTGGTGTACACCGCAACGATGCCGACGCTCACGAAGGTCACCGCTTGCATCCACGCGTCAAACGAGGTCGGCGCCATGTTTTTAATCGGGATGCCTGCGAGGTTGAGCCCGATCACCGCGACGACGGCGCCGGTGACGACCGGCGGCATGAGCTTTTCGATCCAACCGACACCGATCATTTTCACGATCAGGCCGATCACGACAATCGCTGCGCCGCAGGCGACGATGCCGCCGAGTGCGACCGCTAGGTTGGGGTTCGGGCCTTTGCCCGCATACGCGGTTGCCGCGATTACAACGCCGATGAAGGCGAAGCTAGAACCCAAATAACTCGGAATGCGTCCGCCGACGATGAAATAGAACAGCAGGGTTCCGACACCGCTCATCAAAATCGCAATATTGGGATCAAAGCCCATCAAGATCGGCGCGAGGACTGTAGCGCCGAACATCGCGATCACGTGCTGAAGCCCCATAACGACGCTCGGCCCGATGGCGAGCCTTTCGTCGGGAGCAACGACGCCGTTCACGCCACCTGTGACGTTTTCTTTCCAGCTAAAAAGTGCCATTGAAATATCCCCGGTAAATGTTTTGCGGCATGATCGCCCAATGGCGAAGTTGTACTGTGTGGAAGTGGTTTGAGCAAACGGTAGATGCGTAAATTTCCATTCAACTATCAATTTATTAGACCAACTTTATTGGGCAATATCCGCAAACAATGTACTTTTCGACAATTCATGAATATGTTCCTTAGCCCAACATAAACGAACTTACGCTCACTATGTTGATAAAACTGCTGTTTCGATTTGTCAAGTCGAATCGTTAGACAAAGCGGGGTTGACGGCGTAAACTCGCGCTGCGTACAAGGGCAAAACTCAGATCAATCAACACACAGTTGTTTTCTGTGAATGCGCCACGACATTTCCCCTGCCACACGCCGATTCCCATAAAACTTCGCGCGAAAGCGCAACGGCGTGTCGATCAATGAAAGCCTCCTCGATGCCCGCAAACCCATTAACGTCCACTTCCACTGCCCGCGAAACGGCGGAACGCGATCTCGCGGCGATGCCCGCGTCCGATCGTGTTCGTGCGCGGATCACCGCTTCGGGCAAACGCTTCCACGCGAACGACAACATCAGCGAATTCATTCGCGAAGGTGAAGTCGCTGAGATTCAAGACGAAGTCGCAGCAAAGTTGCGCGAAGTGTTGAAGAGTTTGGTGATTGACACCGAGAGCGATCACAACACGCATGACACAGCCAAACGCGTCGCCAAGATGTATCTCAATGAAATCTTTCGCGGGCGGTACGTCGCGCAGCCGCCGGTGACGGAGTTTCCAAACGTTGAGCATTTGAACGAGCTGATGATCGTTGGGCCGATCACAATTCGCTCGGCCTGTTCACATCATTTATGTCCGATCATCGGACGGGTTTGGATCGGCGTGATGCCAAATCAACACTCAAATCTCATTGGACTTTCAAAGTACGCGCGCCTTGCTGAATGGGTGATGAGTCGCCCGCAGATTCAGGAAGAAGCGGTCACCATGCTTGCGAATTTGCTGCAAGAAAAAATCCAGCCAGACGGTTTGGCGCTGGTGATGGAAGCCGATCACTTTTGTATGCATTGGCGCGGCGTAAAGGATATGGATTCAAAAATGATAAACAGCGTAATGCGTGGTTCATTCCTGAAAGACCCAAACCTTCGGCGCGAATTCTTAGCGCTTGTCGATTCCCGAAAAGCGTAAACCAATAACTTCTAAAGACCAACATGCTAGTAAGACTCGTCTACACCAGCCGCGCCAGCGAAGCGCTCACCCCATCAACTTTTGAAGGAATTCTTGCTTCCTCACGAAAGAATAATCCGCCAGCGGGAATCACCGGCGTACTCTGCACCAACGGCGTTGTCTTCCTGCAGATGCTTGAAGGGGGTCGCAAAGAGGTGAACGACACTTACAACCGGATCACAAAAGATCCTCGCCACTACGACGTGCAGGTTATCCATTTCGAGGAAATTACCGAGCGGAAATTTGCCACGTGGTCGATGGGCAAAGTGAGCTTTGATCGCATCAATATGGCGATTCTGCTGAAGCACTCCGCGAAAGCGGTGCTCGACCCGTATTCCGTATCAGGAAACGTCTCGGTGGCGCTTTTAGAAGATTTGATGGCGACGGCAAGCGTTGCTTCATAAAAAAACCCGGCGTTGGCCGGGTTTTTTCTTTGCCGAAGCACCTCAGCTTGTAATTACGCTGCGTCTTTTTCGTCGGTCTTCTTTGCAACGGTTTGCTCACGACGACGCAATGCGTAAATGCCCCAGAGCGCTGTCGACAACGACAAGCCGCCCAGGCCGAGCGCAGACAGCGTCGGAACCTGAGTCGGGCCTGGGGCAGGCTGTGGTGGGGTCACGGTACCTGCGGGCAGATCAAACACCGCACCAATCAAACTAAGACAATCGCCGCCCGTAAGTGACGCTTGGAAATTCAATGTGTTCGGTCCGGGCGTGAGGTAAGAGGCTACGGAATTCGTGTAATGGTCCCACAATCCACCAGTAGTAACTGACGATCCCGGAGCCACAGGGAGCGTGTTGCCGGCGAACTCGGGAATTGTAAATGGCGTCGAGTTGATGGTGGCGGTGCCGCCCTCGGGAAACGTTTGACCATCAGAAACGATCAAGCTCAAGTTCGCAGCACCGCTCGAATAATTGATGCCGGAAAGTGTCGCGGCCCAACCAGCCGGGTCAAATGCGTTAGCTACATTTGAGTCGTTGCCCCAAAAAACAGCGATATCGCGATTATTCGTTGAGTTACCGTCGTTGTAGAAAACGAGCAATGACGCGCCGTTTGCGTCGAACGTACCCGAAGTTGTCATCGCGCTTAAGTTGTAAGTTCCGTTGCCGGTAACGAGCGAGGTGACGTCTGCTTGGAACGCCTGCGAACTTGCCTGCCCCCAGCAATTGTTGTCACTCAAACCAATATTGGTTCCGGCGACAGACGTTGTGCCAACGGTTACGTTTCGACTAATCGCTGCGGCACTGGTGGAGACGCCGTGCCACACCAAAATCGCGCGGGTGACTGTTCCAGTAACGCCCGAAACCGTGACGGTGCCTGCGCCCGTACCACGCAACCCTGATATTCCGAACAAACCGAAGTCGGTGGTGCCAACAAGTGGCCCAGCCGTCAAACTATTTGCGACCGCATTCGCCGCGAATGATGCGGCAACTGCAATTGCGACCAACGACTTTGCGCGTCGCGTTAACGACGAAAATTTACTATGACTCATGTAACCCCCGAAATTGACGTAAAAACAAACACGTATGGACTCGTCAGTTTCCAAACGCAACATTTACACGATGCTAGCGGCGGATGCGCCGGATGCCAAGACGTTACACGAATGTATCGGTTATGTTTTGGCATAAGCAGCGACGCCTAACTTTTCTTGCCCTCAGTTTTCATCGCTTCAAGTTTTGACAAGTCGATTTTGGAGAGCATGGACTTCAGTTCACTCATTTCATAGCCGTTGGCTTCCACTTCAACCAAGAAGCGATTTCCAACAACCGTTTGAATCTCGCCGCGTTTTCCGCTTTTCGACCATTTTTCGTGCACGCGGCGACCGCTGACGGTGCTCGTTTTTTCGTAGCCGCTGTCGGATTCTTTATCGACTTCGATATTGAGCCAAACGTGCGCCAGCGCGAATGGGCCGGCCAGAGAGCCAGGATCGGTGATTTCGAAGCGAACGCGCTTCTGGCCGTCAGCCGACTTGAACGCCTGTTTGGCCTCCGACACGGTGATCCCAAATGCGCTGTTTTTCGCGCCCTCTGACTCCGCTTTTTCCAGTCCGGCGAGTTCAGTAGGCAGCGCTTCCTTCAGTTTTCGGAAATCGACGGGATCGTAGCTCGCCGCACCAGCCGCGCCAGCCGCGCCGCTTGCTGCACCACCAAGCGCGCCGAGAACTTTCATCGCTTCCCCGAGTGCCGCCCCAGCGTCACCCTTTTTCGCGGCTTCCTCTGCCCGTTTTCCGGCCGCCTCCATATCTTTGGCGGCTTGCTCAAGCCGCTGTTTGGCCTGCTCGCGCGCGATTTGTTCGGGGGAAGGGCCGCAAGCGGCGAGCGCGAACACAAACGCGCTGGAGAGAAATGCAGACTTCAGCTTCATCAGGGCTTTTATCCAAAAAAAGTGGTTTAACTCAAAGACGGAAAAAGCGCCGCTTTTACGCCACAAATCACAAAAAAAAACTTGCTCGACAAAGAACAACATCGAATGGCTTCGCCGAAAGTAGGACGAATACAAAAAAGCCCGGTAAACCGGGCTTAACAGGACGAAGAAGACGGCGGAAGCGTCGCTACGCCGTCCCGCCCACCGTCAAACCATCAATGCGCAGCGTCGGCTGACCAATGCCGACCGGCACGCTCTGCCCTTCTTTTCCGCAAACGCCGATCCCTTCATCAAGGCGCATGTCGTTGCCGATCATTGAGATTTGATTCATGGCCGCATCGCCATTGCCGATGAGCGTTGCGCCTTTCACTGGATACATGAGTTTGCCGTTTTCGATTTTCCAGGCCTCATCCATGGTGAACACGAATTTGCCGCTGGTGATATCGACTTGACCGCCGCCGAAATTCACCGCGTAAATGCCGTCTTTCACGCTTGCGATGATTTCGTCGGGCGTTTTATCGCCACCGAGCATGTAGGTATTGGTCATGCGCGGCATCGGCAGGTGTGCATAACTTTCGCGACGGCCGTTGCCAGTTACGCCCACGCCCATCAAACGCGCATTCATGGTGTCTTGCATGTAGCCCTTGAGAATGCCGTCCTCGATGAGCACATTAGCCTGCGTGGGCGTGCCCTCATCGTCGACCGTGAGCGAACCGCGACGATCCGGCAATGTGCCATCGTCGAGCACTGTCACCCCTTTCGAGGCGACGCGCTCGCCGATGCGCCCAGTGAACACGCTCGACTCTTTACGATTGAAATCACCTTCGAGCCCGTGGCCGACTGCTTCATGCAACAGCACACCCGGCCAACCAGGCCCGAGCACAACCGGCATCACGCCCGCAGGCGCAGGTTTTGCGTCCAAATTCAATAACGCCATATCCACGGCTTCATGCGCGCGCTTGGTAAGAAACGCATCATCAAAGCGCTCAAAACCATAACGACCGCCGCCACCGGAGCGCCCCTGTTCGCGCTTTCCGCTTTGCTCAACAATCGCTTGAACATTCACGCGACAGAGCGGCCGCACATCCGCAGCCACCACGCCGTCGCTGCGCAACACGAGCATCACCACATGCTCACACGCAAGGCTCACCATTACTTGTGTCACACGCGGGTCGCGAGCTCGCGCGATGCCTTCTACTTTTTTGAGCAACGCAATTTTCGCGTCGTCCGAAATTGAGGCAAGCGGATCGTCCGCGCGGTAGAGCGCAGTCGGTTGGTTGATGGGTTTCAATGCGACCGTTGCGCTTTGCCCCGATGCGCCAATTGACGCGACCGTTGTTGCGGCACGGTTAATCGATGCAAGTGAGAGATCACCGGAATACGCAAACGCCGTTTGTTCTCCGTTGATCGCACGCACGCCGACGCCTTGATCAATCGAGAAGCTACCGTTTTTGACGATTCCCTCTTCCAGCGACCAGCTTTCGCTTTTGTTGTGCTCAAAATAAATATCGGCAAATTCAACGCCTTTCGAACGAATGCCGCCGAGCGTCGTGGCGAGTTGATCGAGTGACATCCCGGTTGGCGCGAGCATCAGCGATTGCGCAACGTTTAAGGACGACGGTGTAGCGAGGGAAACGGACATCGAATGCTTTCAAAAAACTTCGGTTGCAAGTGTAGTTGGGGACGATGCGCAGCGATGAAATGTGTCCAACGCGGATCGTTAGAAGTCAATGAAGCAAAACAATGAAACGCTATTTAGCTTAAACGGCCATCGCTCTATTTAATTGGGCGATAAGAAATATTTATCTGTATTTCGATAAATCATTAAAAAGTCTCTATCGCCCAATTTAATTGGGTGATTAAGCTTATAGATGATATGTAACTTTCGATCTTCCCGAACGATTTAACGATCCGAGCGTGCTAGTGTCTATTTTTGCGCGCTGAGTGTTGCAGCAGCAAACAGCAACATCGAGGAATTCATATGTCAGTTTGCGAAATCAATGGAAAACGGGTCGACTTTAAAGCGATAAATGTCGAAGACGACATGCCGCTGCTGTGGGCGCTGCGTGATGAACTCAACATGATGGGCACGAAATACGGTTGCGGGATTGCGCAATGCGGCGCATGCACAGTTCACATCGATGGCGAGGCGGTTCGCTCCTGCGTGTACCCAGTCGCCGCGTGTAACGGCAAAAAAATTACAACGATTGAAGGGCTCGCTGCCAGCAATGGCAATAAGCTCACGAAGATTCAAGAAGCTTGGCTCAAACATCAAGTGCCGCAGTGTGGTTACTGCCAAAGTGGAATGATTCTCGCAGCGGAAAAATTGTTGCGCGACAAACCAAAGCCGACCGATGCCGACATCGATGCAGCAATGTCCAACATCTGTCGCTGCTCGACCTATGTGCGCGTACGAGCGGCCATTCACGATGTCGCTGGCACCACCAACACCCGCGCTTGAAGAGAGAAAACCCATGAAAAACTTCTCTCAAACCACGAACAATTCACGTCGCGGATTCCTGCAAACAAGTGCGGCGGCAACTGCCGGACTCGTCATCGGCTTCAACCTCCCAACGTCCGCCGCACAAGGCAAAGCAGCCACCACCGCTGGCATCGGCGCGGGCAACAACCCGGGCGCAGAAATCAACGCTTGGATCCACATCACGCCTGACAACCGCGTGCTGGTTAAATTCGCGCGCAGCGAAATGGGGCAAGGCACGTCGACGTCGCTGCCGATGATGATCGCGGAGGAACTCGAATGCGATTGGAGCAAAGTCGAGATTTCCGAGGCAATGTATTCCGAACACATCAAGCGAAACCGTTTGTACGTGAGCACCTCCACCGGCGGCAGTCGTGGCACGCGCGATTCTGCGAACGTGATGTTGAACGCGGGCGCAACGGCGCGGACGATGCTCGTGCAAGCCGCCGCAGACGCGTGGAGCGTGCCCGCTAGCGAATGCATCGCTGCGAACAGCCTTATCACGCACACGCCGAGCAAACGCTCGGTCACCTTCGGCGCAGTTGCAGACGCCGCGAGCAAACTCAAAGCGCCAGAAAAAGTAGCGCTCAAAAATCCTAAAGACTGGAAGCTCGTCGGCAAACCGATTCCGCGTATTGATTTGCCTGACAAAGTGATCGGCAAACCGATGTACGGCATCGATGTGGTGCGTCCGGGCATGGTTCACGCCGCGATCGCGCAATGCCCCGTATTCGGCGGCAAAGTGAAATCGATTGATGCCAGTTCGCTTGCTGCTGCGAAAAAAATGAAAGGCATCGCCGACGTGCTCGACATGGGCGAATACGTCGCGGTCACGGGTAACAATTGGTGGCGCTGCAACCAAGCGGTGAAATCGTTGAAAATCGATTGGGACGTCGGTGCGAATGGCGGTGTGTCGTCGGCATCAATCGCAGCGCAGTTGCGCGAGGGCGTTGCGAAACCCGCCGCCGTTGCGAAAAACGTGGGTGATTTCGATAAAGTCTATGCGGACGCGACGGTGAAACACGAAGCGGAGTTCTACGCGCCGTACCTTGATCACGCGCCGATGGAGCCTATGAATTGCACAGCGGAAGTGAAAGGCGGTTTTGTCACGCTCTGGGTGCCAACGCAAAGCGCGGAAGGCTCTGCTGCGGCGGCAGCGAGAGCCGCAAACGTTGCGCCAGACAAGGTGGAAGTATTCCGTCAGCAGTTAGGTGGCGGTTTCGGCCGTCGTGGTGCGTTCCAGGATTTCACGCGACAAGCCGTTGAACTTTCGATGAAAGTGGGCAAGCCGGTCAAACTCCTTTGGAGTCGCGAGGAAGATATTCAACACGGCCATTACCGCCCAGCGACGCTCGCGCGAGTGCAAGGTGCTCTCGATAAAAGCGGAAAGCTCGTGGCGCTATCCGCACATGTCGGTGTGCAGTCCATTCTTGAGCGCGTGCGTCCCGAAGCGCTGCGCAAAACTGAACAGGGCCCGATTGATCCGCAGGCCGCAGTGTCGTTTGACGATACGGCGTATGACATTCCGCATTTGCGCGCCGAGCACTTCTATTTGAAGACGCATGTCCCGGTGGGGTTTTGGCGCGCGGTCGCGCATTCTCAAAATCCAGTGTTTCGCGAATGCTTTTTGGATGAAATTGCGGCTAAAGGGAAAAGAGAACCGCTTGAGTTTCGACGGGAATTGCTTTCGGGGACGAGCGACGCTGCGAAGCGTGATCGCGGCGTGCTAGAAGCGGTCGCAAAAGCAGCGGACTGGGGCAAGCCCATGCCCGCGAATCACTTCCGCGGGATTGCAGTGCAAGACGCGTATGGTTCCCACGCGGCGAGCGTAGTTGAAATTGAAAAACTTGCCGACGGAAAACTCAAAATCAAGCGCGTGTTGATCGCGGTTGATCCGGGTAATGTGGCGCACGCTAATGCAGCGAAAGCGCAGATCGAAGGCTCAATGATCTATGCGCTCACAGCGGCGCTCTACGGCGAAATTACCATCAAGAATGGCCGAGTTGAGCAAAGCAATTTCAACGATTACCGGATGATGAAAATTTCGGAAGTACCCAAACTCGTTGCAATACTCGCGCCAAGCGGCGGCTTTTGGGGCGGCATGGGCGAGCCCCCGATGGCGCCTCTCACCCCAGCATTGCTAAACGCCATCTTCGCAGCCACAGGCAAGATGCATCGGTCGCTACCGCTGTCAAAGGAAGGCGTCAGCTTCGTATAGCGCAGTGACACGAACAATGAAGCGGGCTCGACGAACTGCGATTGCAACTATCACGGCCGCGCCGTGGTGGTTTCCCGCGATGCTTGCACTCGCGCCCAACGCTTTCGCGCAGACAAACAACTCAGCGCCCCTCGACACTCGGATCAAGGGCGTCAAGCCCGAACGCGGCGGCCTCTTCTTCGATATTCCGATAGTCGTTGAATCTGGATCATTCGTGCCAATCACGTTGTTTGTAGAACCGAAATCACTTGCAAGCGGCGTTCGTGTATCTCGTTTTGGCGTCCTCACGCCACTGAATCCACGCCCCATCGCGCTCGAACTCGAACTCGGAAAATTGCTCACGCAGTGGCGTATTGAAACCAACATTCGATTGGGCGCCACGCAAACTGTCACAGGCATTGCACAACTTTCCGACGGCACGATTTGGCAACAAAGCATCGCAGTCGTTTTGACGGGCAGTGCTTGTTACGACGGCACGTGAGCCACGTATGAGTACGCCAACCCGCCCCGGACAAAACGCGCGCTTGGTCGCGCCTCGCTTGGTACAACCGAACGAAGAATTCGCAGTTCGCTTACTCATTCAGCACCCGATGGAAACTGGATTCCGTCGCGACGATTCCGGAAAGCCGGTGCTCGCGAACTCAATTGAGACGATCACCATCGAATTCGAAAACGAATTGCTGTGGCGAGGCCATGTGTTGAACGCGCTTGCAGCAAATCCTTCGATCACTGTGCGAACTGCCCTTACGAAATCGGGAACGTTCCGCGCCAACTGGCGCGATCAAGAAGGCAACGTCGGCTCGACGAGCGCTGAGGTGCGCGTCATTGGTGCTTAACAGTCATTGCGAGCCTAGTGAAGCAACCCAGAAATTCAACTTGAAGAAGCCATTTCACTCAGTGCAACTATTTGCCCTGCTCTGTTTTTCTACGGGCGCCATCGTTTGCGCACAACCGATCTCAAAGCCCTACGAACCGTCGCAACTCAAAAGCGGCGCAACGTTCATGTCGCCGCATTTACAAAAGCAACAAGCCGACGACGACCAAAACCCAGCGATGCTCTGGGTTGATTCAGGTCGCGCGCTTTTCGAACGTGACTGCAAAGCCTGTCACTCTGACCCGCGCGGTCTCGCAAGCAAACTTCCGCGCGTTCTTGCAAGCACTACAGTTGCCACCCTCGAATCGCAAATCAACGCATGCCAATCCACGCGAGTGAAAGGCAGCGCGACGCCATACGCGCTCGAATCCGAGCCGCTACTTTCGCTCACCGCATACGTCGCATTTTCTTCGCGCGATATGAAGCAAGAAATCGCAAGTAATGTCACGCAAACCGCCGCGTGGCAACGCGCGCGAACGATGTTTCACGCGGTGCAAGGCAAACTCGATTTCTCGTGCGCCGCGTGTCATGACAAGCTCGCAGGCAAACGCGTGCGCACGCAAGCGATCAGCCAAGGCCACGGTGTCGGCTTTCCCGCGTATCGCACCGATTGGCAAACGCTAGGCTCGCTCAATCGCCGTCTGCGCGCGTGTTTTTTCGGTATGGAGGCGAACGTACCCGCCGCAAGCGACAAGATCCTCGCAGAACTTGAGCTCTACCTCGCGTGGCGAGCGGAGGGATTGCCGCTGGAAGCGCCTGCGGTGCGGCGATAGAACGACGCTGACTGACATCGGCTCGACGCGGGTTAGCGCGCTGCGGGCGTCGCGCGGATTCACCGTGTCTGTGATCGACCCGGCTCGCGAACGCAACACGGTGATTGATTGGCAAGCTAGATATTCGCTAGTCGCAATCAGCGCTGTAAGCCTAAATAAGTTGGGCATTGCGGTCACAAACGTGGAAAGTCGTAAACGGCGAACTAGTGGTCGATTACCCTAAAAAAACGGCTTACGGTCGGCGTGCCGCGCAAAAAGTTTGGTGAAAGGTTGATCCATGCGATCAAACCTTTGTGAAATGGCAACTTTGCTCTAGAGTAGCTTCCAGAACGCCAGCATATTGAACCGTATCCAGGGGAACACAATGAGACCAACAAATGACGTCATCGACGCCACCCGTGAACACCTGCGAGACGCTCTGGCGAGCCAACAACCCTACCCGGCGCATCCGGCCCGCTCGCGCAAGCTAGTTTTTACGTTGTTGGCGGGCGCGATACTTTCGCCTTCACTCGCCAGCGACGCCCACGCCAGCGCGCCGCCAGATCTTGCCGTCGTTCAGCAAAAACTCTCCGCGATGGCGATTCCATTCGTGCCAAACGCCGGGCAATGGGATTCCCGCGCAGCGTTCGCCGCGCAGACATTTGCGGGGACGCTTTTTGTGACCACCGAAGGGCAGTTGGTCTACAGCTTGCCGCCGAAGCGCGAAGCGTGTATGTCCACCTCTCCCTCTGGGACCAGCTCGCAGAGCGCAGGACGCAACGCAGTTGCGGTCTCGACCAACGGGCGAGATGTGCCGACGGCACACAGAGGTCGCGACGCGAATGCGGCGCGGGTGAGAGAAATCCATTCCGACTGCCCCGAACCCTCACCCGCCCGTTCGGGCACCCTCTCCCACTGGGAGAGGGGAAAAACTACCGGCTGGGTACTCACCGAAACGCTCGTCGATGCGAAAGGACAACCGCGCAAGCTCACCCACACCGCGCAGAAGAAAGCCCGCGGCGAACTTCCTACCGAAGGCAAAGTGAGCTACGCCATCGGCGGCGATTCGGCCAAACACGCCAACGCACTCACGAGCTACGAACGGGTGAATCTGGGCGAGATGTACCCCGGCGTGAACGTGCATCTGCGAGCCACCGGAAAAAACGTCGAAAAAATCTTCACCGTCGCCCCGCAACAAAACCCCAGTCAAATCCGCATCGAGCTCGATGGCGCAGAACGGCTCGAAATCGGAAACGAAGGCGAACTGATAGCGCATACCGGCAACGGCCCAGTTTCCTTCACCAAACCGATTGCGTTTCAAGAAAACGAGCGAGGCGAGCGGGTTTCAGTCGCAGTCGCCTACCACCTTGTAGGCGCGGATACGAAATCGGTAGGCGCGGACCAGACCGCACTCCGTCGTCCTGTAGGCGCGGACTTGGCCGCGCTCCCCGGTGCGCCCCCGAGCGACGCCAAGTCGTCGCCTACAACCTGGAGCGACGCTGATCCCCACCTCCGCGAGGAGTCGCCTACCGGGGAAACCACCGCCGTCACCTACGGCTTCACCCTAGGCGACTATGACGCCAGTCGCCCGCTCGTCATCGATCCGCTTTTGCAATCAACCTATCTCGGCGGGTCGGCAGTTGACGAAGCCTACGCGCTGGTCATTCACCCTTCCACGGGGGAGATTTACGTCGCGGGCTCCAGCTACTCCTCCGACCTTCCCGGAGTGGCGGGTGGCGCACAGACCGTCCATGCGGGCGATCAAGACGCTTTCATCGCGCGCTTCAATTCGGCACTCACCACCCGGCTGCAGACGACCTATTTCGGGGGCGCAGTCGGCGACGTAGCCCAAGGTCTCGCTATCCACCCCGCTACGGGCGAGGTGTACATCAGCGGCTTTAGCAACTCAGCCAATCTGCCTGGCGTCGCCGGCGGCGCGCAGAACGCCGCTGCAGGGGGGCAAGACGCCTTCGTCGCGCGCTTCAATGCGGCGCTCACCGCCCGCCTGCAATCGACCTATCTCGGCGGTACAGGCGACGACATCGGCTTGGGGCTCGCCATTCATCCAACCACCGGCGAGGTGTACGTCGCGGGCTTCAGCACATCGAGCAACTTTCCGGGCGTCGCAGGCAGCGCGCAGGCCGTCAATTCAGGCGGTCAGGACGCTTTCATTGCGCGCCTCAACCCGGCGCTGACCACGTTGGTGCGATCAACCTACCTCGGCGGAACGGGCAATGAGATCGCTCAAGCGCTAGCCATTCATCCCGCTACCGGCGAGATCTACGTCGCGGGCGCCACCTTCTCGACCAACCTGCCCGGCGTAGCTGGCGGAGCACAACCCGTCCAAGCGGGCAGTCAGGACGCGTTCATCGCGCGCTTCAATCCGGCGCTGACCACTCGGCTGCAATCGACCTATCTCGGCGGAACGGACATTGACGAAGCCCGTACGCTCGCCATTCACCCGTGGACCGGCGAGGTCTACGTCGCGGGCTACACCACTTCCGCCAACTTTCCGGGTGTGGCTGGTGGCGCTCAAAGCACGGCATCGAGCGGAGACGAGGCGTTCATCGCGCGCTTCAATGCAGCGCTCACATCGCGGCTGCAATCGACCTATCTGGGGGGGGCAGGCATTGACCGCGCCAATGCGCTCGCCATGCGCCCCGCCACTGGCGAGGTCTACGTTGCGGGCTTTACCGACTCGACCGACCTGGCGGGCGTGACCGGCGGCACGCAGAGCAGCAAGTCGGGCGGCACCTACGACGCCTTCGTCGCACGCTTCAACGCTGCGCTCACGAGCCGGATGCAGTCGACCTATTTCGGCGGAGCGGGCAATGATCTCGCGAGAGCTCTAGCGGTTCACCCCGCGACTGGCGAGGTCTACGTCGCGGGCGGCAGTTCATCGGCAAACCTGCCCGGCGTCGCCGGTGGTGCGCAGAGCATCTATTCAGGTTCCACAGATGCCTTCGTCAGCCGACAGTCGGGCGACCTGACCGCGGTGAACCGTATTCCAAACCCGTTCAGCTTCATCCATCAAAGCAACGTTCCGCCGAACACGATGCGCACTTCAAACGAAGTGCAGCTCATCATCACGCCCACACCACCGAACAATCAGCAATCGGCGTATGTCACCGGCGCGGTCGGTAGCGAACTCTGCATTGCTACACAGCCGGGCGTGTGTGTGACGCCCTACGTGGGCTGCGCACCCCCGTGTTTTTCCACCGGCTGGTTCCCCGGCCCGTGGGATTTCCTCTCGGGTGACTACATCGCCGTACGCCACACCAGCGCCAACCCTGGCGGCACTGCGGAGACGACGCTCATCATCAGCGGCACAGCCTACCCGTTCCGCAGTTCGACCGGGAACGCCAACATCGCCTGCAACCTCGACATGAACGGCGACAACACGCTCTCGGCCACGCTCGAAGGGCTGATCCTCGTGCGCGCGATGCTCGGCCTTGGGGCCGATGCGATCATTGTGGGCACCGGCATCCCAGCGTGGAACCCGGTGCGCGAACGCCTCAACCAATTCTGCGGGACGAATTTCCCGTTCTCGCCATCGGCGTTTCAGTAAGTGGATCGCTTCTTAGGCAGGTACGCCGCCGACGTTGTCCGCCTGCGAAAGCGTTGCAAACTCTGGTGTACACCCTACGCTGGGTGACGCCTACAGCAATGGCGCGACGCCACACACGCCACGTTCTGAAACGCCCAAAGGCGGCTTTTCCCGCTATTCTCTCCGCAGAAAATTTCTCATCGAGGGTTGCCGCATGAATCGTTCGTTTCCACACCGCTTTATTCACCTGAGCGCGGCGCTCGCTGCCGCTCTGGCTGCGCTCACTAGCGCGCACGCCGCATCCGTCTGCCCGTTCGACACTGGCGGTTCCGACGCGTTGAACGACGGCGTGGTGCTCACGCGCTACGCGCTGGGCATCACTGGCGCGCCCATGACCGCCAGCACGCGCTATGCGAGCCTGGACCCGTTGCAGGTGAAGGCGAACATTGAATGCGTGGGCTGCGCGCTCGACATCAACGGCGACGGCGTGGTGGACACGGTCGACACCACCATCATCGCGCGGCATTTGTCCGGCTTCACCGGGGCGTCGCTGACGGCGGGATTAGCGCTCGGCAGCACCGCCACCACCGCCTCGGTGGTGAGCTTCCTCGCCAACGGCTGCGCGGTGGGCGGCGCGATCAACGCTTTTGTGCACGGCGGCAACACCTTTGCGCTCGGCGCGGGGGTGGCCTCAGTGCTGGGCAACAACGACAACCGACCGCTAACGATCAAAGCGCCGCAATCGACCATCAAGCTGCTGGTTGATCCGGCCAATGGCGACGAGGGGTTGCGCATTGCGTACACGACGGATGGCACCGCCTTTGGTACGTCGCCCAACACATTGAACGGGAGCCGCGTGAACAGTGTGTCGGTGGGCGTCGTCGGTGCCACGATTGCTGGCGGCGGTTACAACGGCGGCGGCAATCAAGTGACTGGGAGGTACGGAACCGTCGGAGGCGGACACTTAAACACAGCCGGTCAACATGCCGTGGTTGCCGGTGGCGACGTCAATCAGGCAACCGGATTCAGGGCGACCGTTAGCGGCGGTAACAATAACGTGGCGAGCGGGTCCGGCAGCATGGTCGCCGGGGGAGGGTCCAATGTAGCCTCGGGCCTCCTCAGTTTCGCGGCCGGCAATCGCGCGCAGGCCAACCACGACTACTCGTTTGTTTGGGGAGGCGATTTATTCACTTTCACCACTTCCAACGGCCCCAAACAATTCGTCATCCGCGCCGACGGCGGCATTCGCCTGCCGGGAGCGGGCGAGAACCAGCCGGGCAATGCCGCGAAGCAAAGCGGCACCAATATGTTCACCCACGTGGTGCCTACGTCGGGGCCGTGTAACGGCACCGGGCCATTCGGTCTCTCGCGCACGGCGATTGATCATCCGCTCGCCAACGGTAAACCGGACGCGATTCTGGTGGTGACGCCCAACATCGGCGTGCGAACCACCAGCACCACGAGTTACAGCAAACCCATCAACGTGATGTACGACGATGATGGCGGCAGCGGGTGCACCTCCGTGTCCTCGGCGGGGCGCTGGATGATCGTGAATCCTGCCGGCGACCAAAACATGGTCGCAGGCATGAAATTCAACGTGTTTGTGATCAATCCGTAGGCGCTCGGCGGTGTAGCCCAGATGCTCGTAGCTTCCCGTCTCCTGCTGGGGAAGAGTGCCTACAGACCCTGCCCCGGACTTGATCCGGGGGCGGGTAAGGGCGCAGGTCACACGCTCCATGTCCCTCACCCACGCCTTCGGCGTGACCTCTCCCGTCGGGACCAGTAAGACGCGGACTAAAACCGTTCGTTCTTCCCCAAATATCGCCATTTGCCAATCGGCAAATCACCCAGCTCGACGTTTCCGATGCGAATTCGTTTGAGGCCGACGACATGCAGGCCGACCATTTCGCACATCCTTCGAATTTGTCGCTTTTTGCCTTCGTTCAAAATGAAGCGGAGCTGGTCTTCGTTTTGCCACCAGACTTTCGCGGGCTTGAGCGCTTCGCCATCGAGCGAAAGCCCGTGATTGAGTCGGCGCAAATCAGCGTCGGCGAGTCGTGCCGTGCGGCCAAAATCGACGCGAACCAGATATTCTTTTTCGACTTTTGAATCTTCGCCGATTAGTGTTTTAGCGACGCGTCCATCTTGCGTGAGCACGAGAAGTCCCGTGGAATCAATATCGAGCCGTCCGGCCGGCACGAGGCTTTTGAGTTGCTCGCGGCGGAATTGCGTGGCGGCTCGGCAGCCGTTCCAGCGATGCTCGGGTTTCACCAAAACAACGGCGGGTTCATAGCCGTCTTCGGCCTGACCGCTTACGTAGCCAATCGGTTTATTGATGAGGACGGTGACGCGCTCGCCCTGCTCTTTGCTCGCGGCCTTGTCGATTTCAATCTGATCGGCTTCAGTGACTTTTTGACCGAGCACGGCGACTGCGCCATTGACTTTCACCCAACCGCGCTCGATCCATTCATCGGCTTCGCGGCGAGACGACAGTTGCAGCTCGCTCATGCGTTTGGAAAGGCGTACGGGTTCAGTCATGGCGTAATTAGAGAGGGCGAAATGCGTGGTCGGACAGGATTGCAAAGCATACGCGACCCGGTGAAATACATCTCACGGATTGTCGAACCGTAAGGAAGATAATCGGTCGAACGTGAACGTAGTGTTGAGGAGTGGTTCTCATGAAATTCAAAATGTTGGCAGTTACGCTTTGTGCATCGGTGTTGCTATCGGCGTGTGCGTCACTCGGCGACACTTCGCCGCCGCTCACCATTGATGCGTTAGTCGCTCGCGCAAAAACTGGCGAGAGTAACGAATCTTTGTTGGCGAGCCTCAGAGCCAGCCGCGAGCGCTTTCAGTTGAGCGGATCCGAGCTAGCCAAGCTCAAAGAGCGGGGGCTGCCTGACGCGGTGCTCGATGAGCTACAAGCGCGGCAGATTGCTGACGCCCGCGAGGAAGAGTGGCGACGCTCGCAGCCAATCGGCTGGTGGCGCGCGTGGCCTTACTACGGCTACTCACAACCGGTGATCATCGTACGGCCGACGCCGAAACCGAAAGGCACGTAACGTCGCGGTTGCTAGTCTCTGCTGGAGGCTAGCTTTTTAGCGAACCGCCCAATTGCTTCGGGCGTCATAACGATTTACTGTGGCAATCAATAGATAAGTTTAATTCGCATCTCGCCCATATAAATTAGGCGATTTGCGCTAAAGCCATGTCTGATTTCTCGTTCTCAGAACGACCGAAATCAACACAAAGCACATCGCGAACATCCACGCGAGAGGCATTGCCGGAACCGAGCGTTGCGCGAGCAGTTCGTTGTTGGCCGGATTGCCGTTACATGCAAAGCTCGTGTTGTCAGTCGCCCAATTGGTGAACGTCGTATTCGCAGTCGCGGGATTGCCGTTACCGAGCGGATTTCCCGCGTTGGCAGGACCTTGCACGCTGCCCCACCAGTTGCACGACAAACTCACCGTGCCTTGCGCGGGCACATTACTCGCGCCAACCGCGTTACTCACAAACTGATTTCCGCTGCCTTGAATCGTGGGGGAGAACGCGTCGGTCAAGTTTTCATCGTACACCGAAACGCCTGCAATCGTTGCGCCGGAGATGATGTTGCCGCCGTTCAAATTGATGATGCTGTTTTGCGCGTCGCCAGTGAAGTTCGCAGCGATTACGCCATAGTTGCCGCCCGTGATCGTGTTGCTGGTGAGGTTTAACGTGCCCCCGGTGGCAAACACGCCGCCGTAGCGATTGTTAGAAATGGTGTTGCCGGAAACGTTAATGACGGCGGTGGAGGTTGCGTCATTCGAAAGCACGAGGCCGTAGTCGCCATTGGTCAGCGTGTTGTTGGTAATCGTGGTGTTACCCGAGTTAAACAAGAGCACGGCGGTGGCACTTTCCTGACCAAATCCTGGGCCGCAACTCGCCGCGCCACATTGCTCGTTACGCACGGTGTTTCCAGTGATCGTTGCGGTGGCGCCACGACTCACTTGAATGCCATTTTGTGCGATGTTCGGCGGCGGCAATTCGCCGACGATGGTGTTGCCGGAAATCGCCGCATTGCTACCGGCATTGTCCACAGTGACGCCGTTTTTCTGGAACGTTTCAATGGTGTTACTGGTGACGCTGCCGGAGCCGATTTGCGAGGTCGCTGCCGCGCCGAAGCGAATGCCGGTGCCGTTCTGGCAGCCCGAAAGTGGCGGCGTGGTGTCGCGAGTGAGCGTGATGCGGCCGTTCGCGTACGAAAAATTCGCACCACCGCCAACGAACACGCCGTAGCCTAGCGTGCCGCAACTGCCAGGGCCGGGGCCTTGTACGTGAAGCCTTGTCATTGATGCGGTGACAGCGCCGGTGACAAACACGATTGCAGTTTGTTGGCCACCGCTGCCGGGAATCGCGGCATTCACGGTGAGAGCAGCGGGCGCTTTGATAATGGTCGAGGTGGCGCTTGCGCCAACGAGTGCGACGCTTTTGTTGATGGTGATCTCTTCAACGTAAGTTCCGTTGGCGATATTGATCGTGTCTCCCGACGCTGCGGCTTGCGTGAGTGCGTAGGCAACGGTTGCACACGGCGATCCCGCTGTTTGACAATTGTTAGCGGCGTTGTTGCCTGTGGGTGCGACGTAGAGCGGTACAGAAAACACGGTCGGACTGAAGAGCGCGAGCAGTGCAAAAGCACCTGCTGTAAACGCGCGAAATAGTCGAGAATTATGAAGGTTCGACATCGCTAGGCTTCTGGTTGTAGTGCCAGCCCGCACTCTAGCCCTTCGCGTGCATTGCGGCAAGCTACGCACAAGCGCGCGTGAGATCTGCCTACGCGTTGTCGCCGGAATACATCGCGTAACCGCAGAAATTGGGAAAGAAAAACTCGCCGAAGCGGGTTTCTTTGCGCAAGGCGACGCTTACTTCTTCAAGTTATCGCGAATTTCGCGCAGCAACAACACGTCTTCTGGTGTGGGTGGTGCAGGCGGTTCTGCCGCGGCTTTTGCTTTGTTCATCGCTTTGACCATCATGAAAATGATGAACGCAAGGATGATGAAGTTAATGAGAACCGTGATGAAGTTTCCGTAGGCGAATGTGGCAACGCCAGCTTTCTTGAGGTCGACGAGGTTTGATAGTTTGTCGGGGTTGTTGCCGAGCACCCAAAAGAATTTTGAAAAATCCAAACCACCGAATATCGCGCCGACTATTGGCATGATCAGATCGTTCACCATCGAATCGACAATCTTGCCGAATGCAGCGCCAATGATCACACCAACGGCGAGATCGACCACGTTTCCCTTCATTGCGAAGGCTTTAAATTCGTCCATCATAGACATAGCGTTTTCCTCTCAGGCTAGCAAAAAATACAACGACCCGAATTAGATCGCCGCGTCCCCAGTTTCCCCCGTGCGAATGCGCACAACTTGTTCGACATTCGACACGAAGATTTTGCCGTCCCCAATCTTGCCCGTGCGTGCTGCTTTGATAATCGCCTCGACGACGCGATCAACGTCGTCGTCACCAATAATCATTTCAACTTTTGTTTTAGGCAAAAAATCTACGACGTATTCAGCTCCGCGATACAGCTCGGTATGACCGCGCTGGCGTCCGAACCCTTTCACTTCTGTGACCGTGAGTCCGGTAACACCCGCTTCTGCCAAACTCTCGCGAACTTCATCGAGTTTGAACGGCTTAATGATCGCTTCTACTTTTTTCATAATTTCATTCCGCAAAAGGGTTTTACCAAGCTGAGTTCAAACGTCAAGTAAACGCTCAAAACTCAGATAAATCGTACTTCATTTGAACTCACGGCATTCGCAGTTTTGCGACCGCCTCACAAGCATCGCGCTAACCGCGCCAACCGTTAGTGATTGGATACCGCCAATCTCTTCCATACGCCCGCGGCGTCACCCGCGGGCCCACCGGTGCTTGCCGTCGCTTGTACTCATTGATGCGAAGCAAACGCACGACTTTATCGACCGCCTCTCTCGGCAATCCTTTCGCAACAATTTCATCCGCGCTTAAATTTTTCTCGACATAGAGCGACATGATTTCATCGAGCACCGGATATTCCGGCAATGAATCTTGATCCTTCTGATCGTGCCGCAATTCAGCCGACGGCGCACGCGTGATTACGCGCTCGGGGATCACGCGGCCGAATTGATTTCGGTAGTTCGCCAGTTCATAGACGAGTTCTTTATCAATGTCTTTGAGCACGCCGAATCCGCCCGCCATATCGCCGTAGAGCGTGGCGTAACCGGTGGTCATTTCGCTCTTGTTGCCCGTGGTGAGCACCAAGTTTCCAGTTTTGTTGGAGATCGCCATCAACAGCGTGCCACGAATGCGCGATTGCAAATTCTCTTCACTTGCGTCAACTTTGTAGCCTTTGAATTGATCGACGAGCGCCGCTTCAAAGCTCTCATAAATCGGCTCAATCGGAATTTCGTCGTAACGAATGCCTTGAATGCCCGCCATCCAGCGTGCATCTTCCAAGGAAATACTGGCGTTAAACTTCGAGGGCAACATCACGCAACGCACGTGATCTCGCCCGAGCGCATCGACAGCAATCGCGAGCACTACGGCGCTATCGATGCCGCCCGATAAACCCAGCACGATGCCGGGGAAACCGTTCTTGCCAATGTAGTCTTTCACCGCGAGCACGAGTGCTGAATACACATCCGCGACGGTTGGATTTGGGCGATTGCTGCGCACGACTTTCGGCACAAGCTTTCGGCCAACCTCTTCAATTTCTACGACCGCAGTCGCCTCAACAAAACCAGGTAAACGCTGTGTCACTTCGCCCGCAGCGTTCATCACAAACGACTGACCGTCGTACACGATTTCATCCTGGCCGCCGACCAAATTGCAGTAAATGACCGGTACGTCGTATTGCTGCGCACGCTTGCGACACTCAGAAACGCGCGCGTCAAAATGCTCGGTGTCGTACGGCGATCCATTAATCACGATCAACGCCTCAGCCCCTGCCTCTACCGCCCTGTTAGCTGGGGCGTCAAACCAAATATCCTCGCATATCAATAAACCTATTTTTCTGCCGCTTCGCCCAATTAACACGTGGGATGAGCCGCATTGAAAATATCGCTTGTCATCGAATACTGAGTAGTTCGGCAGTTCTGCTTTTTTGTAGATCTGCGCAATGCGACCGTCTTGTAACACTGCTGCTGCGTTAAAGAGTGCACCGTCTTCTTGCCACGGCAAACCCACGATAGCGATCAAATCTGGCGCAATCGCTGCGATGTCTCTGGCAAGCCCTTCAACAGCCTCTTTGCACGCTGCGATAAATGCGGGACGCAGCAATAAATCTTCCGGTTGATAGGAGCAAATGGAGAGCTCGGGAGTGATGAGGACGTCTGCCTCCACCGCGACGGCGGACTTTGCCGCATCAAGAATCTTTGCGCGGTTTTGCGTGATCCCGCCAACGAGCAAGTTGAGCTGAGCAATGACAAATTTCATATAGGACATTGTAGAGATTGGATTGACCAATCGATCCCCGCTTTCAAGGAGAAGCTTAGAAGCAGGACGGAGTTCGCTTAAGCCTTGAACGGCGCAACTAAACCCTCTCGCTGAGAACGATACAGAACAAGCAGGCAAAATGCGAGCATGCGAATTGAAGTTGTATCCACACTCGCCCATATCCCCGCCGAATCATGGAATCGCCTCGTTAGCGAAGGCGGCGGCAATGTATTTGCCTCACATGCGTACCTCAACGCGTTGCATGAAACGGGTTGCGCGACGGCGCGCACCGGATGGAAACCGCACTATCTGATTGCGTACGAAGGCGATGAATCGGTTGATACGGGGCACAAGAACACGCTCATTGGCGCGTTGCCGCTCTACCAGAAATTTCATTCATACGGCGAATACGTATTTGACTGGGCGTGGGCCGACGCGTTCAAACGCGCGGGAGGCGATTACTATCCGAAGCTGCTTGCTGCAATTCCATTTACGCCCTGCACGGGCGCGCGCGCTTTAGCCCTCGACACGACTACGCGTGATGCGTTGATGCGCCGTGCGCTCGATGAAGCGAAGTCGCTTGGCGTATCAAGCCTTCACGTATTGTTGCCACACGCCGAAGAAGCAAAGGCATGGGAAGCGTGCGGCATGCTGCCGCGCGAAGGCGTTCAATTTCATTGGCACAACGCGAACTACGAGAACTTTGACGCCATGCTCGCTGCGATGAGCCACGATAAGCGCAAGCGGATCAAACAAGATCGACGCTACGTGCGAGAAGCGGGCGTTCAGTGGCGCGTGAGCGTTGCGCCACAAATTAGTGATGAAGATCTCGCGTTCTTTTTTCGCTGCTACGAGAACACGTATGCGGCGCATTATTCCTCGCCGTATCTCTCGCTAGATTTCTTTCAACGCATCGTTGCCGAATGCGGCAACGCAGTGGTGTTGTTCATTGGAGAGCGTGACGGTCAACGCGTTGCGTCTTCGCTCTGCATTCAAAGTGGCGACACGCTCTACGGCCGCTATTGGGGCGCATTAGAGCAGTTGAGATCACTGCATTTCGAGGCTTGCTATTACACGCCGATTGAGTGGTGCATTAAACACGGTTTGCAACACTTCGAAGGCGGCGCACAAGGGGCACACAAGCTCGCGCGCGGGCTTTTACCGGTAACCACCTATTCCACGCATTGGCTCGCGAACCCGAGCTTTTCGGATGCGGTTGAACACTTTTTGCATCGCGAAAAAATTGGTGTGATGCATACGATGGAGGAACTCGCAGAGAGCTCACCGTTCAAGCCCGCAACACAGCCGCCCGAAGTTGACATCTGATGCTGCGCGCGTATTACACCGATCATTTCGTGCTGCCGCTGCCTGAAGGTCACCGCTTTCCAATGCGAAAGTACGCGCTGCTGCGAGAAGCTGTACAAACCCTCGCGCTGCATGCCCTACACGAAGCACCCGCTGCTCGCGATGATGAGTTGCTGCTCGCACACGATTCGGCGTACGTCGAGAAAATGTCGAACGGCACGCTTAGCGCGCAAGAAATTCGCGTGATTGGATTTCCGTGGTCGCCACAAATGGCTGAGCGCGCGCGCCGCTCGACCGGTGCCACGATTGCCGCAATGAAATCTGCACTTGACCAGCGCGCTGCGGTCAACCTAGCGGGCGGCACGCATCACGCGTTTCGCGATCATGGCGAAGGATTTTGTTGCTACAACGACGCCGCCGTTGCCGCACGCGTCGTACAGCGCGATCATCATATTCAACGTGTACTCATTTGCGATCTCGATGTGCATCAGGGCAACGGCACTGCGTCGATTCTCAATGGCGATGAGTCAATTTTCACGTTCTCAATGCACGGCGAAAGAAACTATCCAATTCATAAAGAAAAAAGCACGCTTGACATTGAATTGCCAGACGGTTGCGACGACGACGCCTATTTGCAGGCGCTGCGCGCTCATTTGCCGCAAATCATTTTGCGATTCAAACCTGCAGCAATGATCTACCTTGCAGGCGCTGACCCATTTGAAGGGGACCGCTTGGGTCGATTGAAGCTCAGCAAGGCCGGGCTGAAAACGCGTGACGAATTCGTGCTTCAAACGGCGCGCGACAACCGCATTCCAATCGCTGTAACGATGGCAGGCGGCTATGCTCACGATGTCGCCGATATCGTAGATATCCACTTCAACACTGTACGCACCGTTTTCGAGGTTTTTGCATGAGCGCTGATGCCCCTATCCTGATTGCCCCCCACGCAACGATTCCTGGCGTTGTGACCTTCACCATGAATCGCCCAGGAGCGCTTAACTCACTAAACCACGCGATGAGTGAAGCGTTCACGCCTTCGATCCAACAGGTGCTTGCCGACCCAACCACCCGCGTGATGATTTTGCAAGGCGCAGGCGATCATTTCATGGCCGGTGGCGACATTAAAGGCTTCGGCGAAACACTCGCAACACCTGGCGCCGAGCGACGTAAGCATTACTACGAAATGATTGGCAAACTGCACGCGGGCGTCGAGTTAATTCAACGCTCGGACGTAATTACCATTTGCAAAGTGCGCGGTGCGTGCGCGGGGATTGGCTTGTCTTTTGCGATAGGTTGCGATCTCACAGTCGCGAGTGAAGACGCGTATTTCACTACCGCCTACAAGGTGATTGGACTCACGCCAGACGGTGGTCAAACATTTTTCTTGCCACGCTTAGTCGGCGTCAAAAAAGCGATGGAAATGACGTTGCTATCAGAACGAATCAACGCACAAGACGCGATGCAGTTGGGCTTTCTGAACCGCGTTGTTCCGGGAACCGATCTCGATGCGGTCGTCGACAAAATGGCAGCACACATCGCACGCAGCTCGCCGGATTCTATGAAGGGCATTAAGCGACTGCTCAACCAATCGATGCAATCGAGTTTCAGCGAACAGCTTCATGCCGAGCAAGAGAGTTTTTCTAGTTGCGCAGGTACTGATAATTTCGCCGAGGGCATCAGAGCGTTTATTGAAAAGCGCCCGCCCAAATTTGAGTGAAGCAGATTGAGTTCTGCAATTTTGGTGAGATCGCGTTTTTATTGGCGCTAACGACAGGTAAACGACTTAATCGAATACTTACAAAATATCGCTTTTCGCCCATATTTTCAGGCATTCCCGCAAAAATATTGGCGCCAATACGCAGTGGTCTAGAACTTGCTCGAACCCATCGCGCGCACGGCTAACTTAATCAAGTAGTATCGCGCGCTAAGTGTTTCTAACATTGTTGCAGCAACCTGTTTGGCCATAAATGCGACTGACCAAAGTCTTTATGTTGACGACCGCACTGATGCTCACGCTGGTGACCATTATGCTCGCGCGTTCGTTGATCGTAGATTGGCGAACGTCACATTCTGCGCAGTCCGGCTTGCAGACGATGGAACTTGCCTACCTCGCGATGAAAGTTGCGGAGAAAGCGTCAGCCGAGCGTGGCCCGACTATTCCAGTGCTTAACGACACGGTACCTGCTGATCCGGCAAAACGAGAGCGCCTCAACAAAGCTCGCGAAGCCAGCAATCAGGCGTTTGCTGCAGCGATTACCGGGCTTGAACTAAAACAGCAATCAACGCAAAGTAGCGCGATTGACAACGCAATTGCATCGCTCACGCGCGCCCAGCTCCAGCTTAAAGTCGCTCGCGCCGAAGTGGATCGAATCGCCGCCCTTCCCTATGAGGAGCGCACCGCGTCGGGAAGCAACATTCGTCGCCTTCCGATTGATCAAATGTTTGCTGTGATCGACGCCGCGCTTGATAGTGTGACTCAGCTCACAGCGGCCGCGCTCTACATCTATCCGCAACTCTCGCAACCGCTCGAAGGCGCGCGCCTGGGCGCGATCTTGCGCGAATATGCAGGGCGGCTTGGGTCTCAATTCACCACGCCCCTCGCAAACCAGAAGCCACTTCTCGACAGCGAACGAAATGATATTCACGCATTAATTGGTCGCGTTGGGCAGCTTCGCCAGCTCATCGAAATGCAAGCTCAATCGAACGCGAACGAACCGCGTGTTACAGCAGCGCTTGCTGAGATGAAGGCGCGCTACTTTGCCGTGGGACTGCCATTCATTCAATCGCTCACGGATGCTGGCACCGCCGGTCGCCCTTACGGCGTTGACACCGGGCAATTTGTGACTCGGTACGTCGCCGAGATGGCCTCGATAGTGACGATGCGCGACGCAATGTTCGACGTTGCTCGAAGCGGCGCTATTGCACAGGTTGCGGAAGCAAAGCGCAATTTCGAAATCAACGCGTTCATCGGTGGCGCGGTACTTCTGATTGAGCTGTGCGTCTTTTTGTTACTTCGCGGACGCGTCCTTCGCCCTTTACTTTCGAGCACACGATCTCTTGTCAATATCGCTAACGGCCGCATTGAGACAGCCCTATCTCCCACCCGCCGGCGCGATGAAATTGGTGATCTGCAAAATGCACTGACGGCGCTGCAAGCCACAAACGTCGCAAAACAATCGCTTGAGCGTGAACGTGAAGCGCTGATTGGTCAGCTACAAAGTGCGTCGGTCACCGATTACGTTACGGGGCTGGTTAATCGACGCGGATTCGTCGAACGAGGAAACGAACTGTTGGCGGAGGCGTCTCTGAACAAACGGTCAATCGCGGTGCTCCTGCTTGATCTGGATCACTTCAAGTCGGTAAACGATCAGTACGGCCACGCGGTGGGCGATACTGTGTTGCAGCAAGTTGCTAACGTCGGTCGCAGTGTCGTTCGTGAAACCGATCTTTTTGCCCGCTATGGCGGCGAAGAGTTCATCGTACTCACAACGCCTTGTTCCGCCGACGATGCTGAGGCGCTGGCGACACGTCTGCGTGCTGCGGTCGAAAAACAGTTTTTCGGCGTTGACACTGCACGCCTGCGAGTGACGATCAGCTTGGGCGTTGTGTGTGCGGAGCCCGACCAACGCGTTTCGCTCGAATCGCTGGTAAATCAAGCGGACCAAGCGCTGTATCGCGCAAAGGCGGCCGGACGAAATCGCTCAGTTCAGTTGCGCGCTGCTTAACACGAAGCATTTATACGAAGGCGATGTTTTGCAGGGCGATGGACGACTTTATCGAATTTATCGCAACGGGTGAAAACATGCGTTATAGCCCAGATAAATAAGCCATATAGCGCGATATTTTAGTTCGCTGCACCCGAAGCGTTGCCGCACAATACATGCGCAGCGTCAAACCATGACGATTCCGCGCATCACCCACTCCGCCGTCGCCAGATTCGTAGCAACTGGCACGTTGTGTACATCACAAATCCGCAGCAGCGCGGTGATGTCGGGCTCATGGGGTTGCGCCGTCAACACGTCGCGCAAAAAAATCACCGCATCAATTCTTCCTTCGGCAATCAAACCGCCGATCTGCAGATCGCCGCCTTGAGGCCCTGAGAGCATGCAGCGCACCGTGAGCTTCGCTTCATCAATCAACAACGAACCGGTAGTTTTTGTCGCAACGAGCGAACATCCAGCGAGCATGGTCGCATGCGTCCGTGCGAATTCGATCATTTGCGATTTGCAGCGATCGTGTGCGATGAGAGCGATAGTTTTCATGCGCGAATTGTAGGCACGTGTTGTCACGTGTAACTCGTAGCGACACCGACTTTAATCCTCGTAGACTTGCCGGATGCTCTCCATCGAACAAATCCTCGTCTACACCCCCGCTGCGCTCTTGGTCATCGCGATTCCGGGGCCTGACATGCTGCTCTCACTCGCGCGCGGACTCACCCAGGGCAGGCTCGCGGGCGTCACCAACGCGCTCGGTGTCGGCATCGGCATCATGCTGCACACGGTGCTCGCTGCGTTCGGCGTGAGCGCGCTTCTTGTCGCAAGCGAAACCGCGTTTTGGGCGATGAAATTAATCGGTGCGGCGTACTTGGTTTATCTCGGGATTCAACAATGGAAATCCGGCGGAGAATTGGACGATGTGTGCGCACAGCCCATGAGTATCGTCCAGGTGTTCTACAAAGGCGTTTTGAGCAACTTGCTCAACCCGAAAGTCGCCCTCTTCGTACTTGCCTTCGTTCCGCAATTCGTGCGCGTTGGCGACGGCGGCGCAGCGACACAAGAAACCGCTAGTGCCTTCGCCCAAATCATCGCTCTTGGTGCGATCTTTTCGATTCTCACGATCTTTTTCTACGCCCTACTCGCACTCACCGCCAGCAGCGTGAGTCGCTGGCTCAAAGCCCGACCGCGCTGGGTGCGCAATTTCAATCGAGGCACTGGAGTGGTGTTTGTGGTGTCGGGCGTGGCGGTGTTGGCGCTGGAGCGGCGTTAGTCAGAGCGCTTGCAGCCAAGGCAATCATGGTGCGAAAACTGGCTAGGCAATAAACTAAGTCGACTCAGTTTACTTTTTTTGAGCACCGATCATGCCCGAGCCAAGCATTGTCAACATCCACGAAGCTAAAGCACATCTTTCGCGTTTGCTAGAACGCATAGCCGACGGCAACGAAATTGTCATCGCAAAATCCGGCACACCCGTCGCGAAACTCTCGCCAATCAACGCGAAGCGTAAAGCGTTGCCGTATGGATTGCTGAAAGGAAAAATAAAAATGCGAGCGGATTTTGATGACCCGCTGCCCGATGATTTCGTCGCGGCGCTTGAAGGCCGCTAATGCGCCTGCTCCTCGATCGGCATGTTTTTCTCTGGCTCGTTACCGATGATCGCAAAGCGAAAAAAGCGATTCGCGCGCAAATTGAAGCAGCGAACGAAGTCTATATCTCCGCCGCGTCAGTCTGGGAAGTCGCCAACAAAACGCACTCGGCAAACTCGACGGCGACCCAGAATCGTTTCTCCAAGCCATCGACGCTTTCGGCTTCCGCGAACTAGCCATCACCGGAGTGCAGACACTCGCCGTCGCGAGGCTCCCGCCGCTCAACAAAGACCCGTTTGATCGACTGCTCATAGCACAAGCGATGACGGAACCGCTGGTGTTGCTCACGGCGGATGCAATGCTTGCTGAGTACACCGATTTCATTCGGGTGATCTGATCGGACGTCATCAACAAAAAAGCCGGGACTATCCCGGCTTTTTTTTCAAACCACTGTTTAAGCCAACTTAAACGGCATCTCGCGAAGCGGTTTGCCCGTCGCGCGGCGCAACGCGTTTGCGAGCGCGGGGGCGAAGGGCGGCAATCCCGGTTCGCCAACGCCTTTCGGTGGATCGTTCGATGGCACGATGTGCACCGCGATTTTTGGCATGTCAGTGATCCGCGGCATCGGAAATTCGTGGAAATTACTTTGCTGCACAACGCCGTCTTTCAGCGTGATCGCGTGGTTTTCCATCGTCGTTGCGAGCGCCATCAAAGCAGAGCCTTGAATCTGCGCTTCAACCGTTCGCGGGTTCACGCAGAAGTTGCAATGCACGGATGCCGTGACGTCGCCCATCACAAGCTTGCCGTCTTTCAGACCCGCTTCAACGACATACGCAACGACCGACTCGAAGCTCTCGTGCAAGGCAACGCCCCAATGCATATCCGCTGCCAATTGCTTTTTGCCGTAGCCGGATTTGTCAACCGCGAGTTGCAACGCGGCTTTGTGTCGCTTGCCGCGCGCATCGTCGGCGAGCAATTTCATGCGATAGGCAACCGGATCTTGCTTGGTCGCAACTGCGATTTCATCGAGCAACGTTTCCATCACAAACGCTGTGTGGGTGGAACCCACCGAGCGCCACCAAAGCACTGGCACATTGACCTTCGGATGATGCACTGACAACTGCATCGGAATCGCATACGGCTCGCGCATGCCTTCGGTAGTCGTGCCGTCCACGCCCTCTTTCAACAAGAAGCCCTCAAAGGGTGAACCGGTGATGATGCTCTGGCTCACGATACGGTGATCCCACGCGGTGATATTGCCCGCCGCGTCGTAACCGATTTCTGCGCGATGTAGTGTGAACGGCCGGTAATAGCCAGCTTTCACGTCGTCTTCACGCGAATGCACCACCTTCACTGGCGCACGTTCGCCGGAAGCTGCGAGCGCACGAGCAACGTTTGCCGCATCGAGAATGTATTCGGACGAAGGTACCGCGCGGCGACCGAAACCGCCGCCCGCCATTTGCACATGAAAGTTGATTTGCTCAGGTTTCAATCCGGTGAGTTTCGCGAGCGCTCCAGCATCAACACCCGGCATTTGCGAAGCGGTATACACGTTGCACGCATCGGCTTTAAGATCGACCGTGCAAGCGATCGGCTCCATCTGCGCATGGTTCAAATACGGGAAAACAAATTCAGCGCTCAACTTGTTCGGCGCACTTGCGAGCTTCGAAATGTCGGCTTTGAAATGTGCTTCGGGTGCGGGCTTTCCGGGCGTGTTCGCAAGCGTTTTGTATTGCGCGAGCAATGCGGCGCTATCAGCTTTTTCTACGCCGGAGGTGTCCCATTCCACTTTGAGCGCATCACGCCCCATTTTCGCCGGCCAATACGCGTCCGCAATCACCGCGACACCGCGCGCTCCGCGATCAAGATCAATGGGCAACACGGCACGCACGCCTTTCACCTTCTGCGCAGCGCTCGCGTCAAACGTTTTAACCTTCGCGCCAAACACGGGCGGATACGCGATCACGGCGGTCAGCATGCCGGGCAATTTCACATCGATGGAATACGTTTGTTGACCGGTCGCTTTCTCGCGCGATACTTTCAATCCTGTCGGTTTGCCAACGATCTTGAAATTCTTTGGATCTTTGAGCGCGACTGCTTCGGGGATCGATTCTTTCATCGCGGCATCGAAAAGCTCACCATAATTCGCGCGTTTGCCTGCGCCGATGACGACACCGTTTTCTGCCTTCAATGACGCAGCTTCCACCTTCCATTGCTTCGCCGCAGTAGAAACGAGCATCGCTTTCGCGCGCGCACCGAGCTCGCGGTATTGCGTGTAACTGTTCTTCACGCTGTTCGAACCGCCGGTGAGATGCATGCCCATCATCGGATCAACGTAATTGCCGCGTTGGTTGCCAAAACCTGTTTTCACTTTCGACCAATCAGCTTCGAGCTCTTCCGCGCAAATCATCGCGAGCGCGGTTTCAATGCCTTGGCCCATGTCCATCCGGTTGCACAAAATCGTCGTCGTGCCGTCTTTCGCTATGCTCAAAAAAGCGAGCGGTTGCTCAGTCGGTTTCGAACCCGGCTTTGGCGCAGGCGCTTTGTCTTGCGCGGTCGCAATACTCGGAACGATGGCGATGCCCGCCGCGCCGCCGAAGCTTGCTTTGATAAATGAACGACGCGAGGCCTTCACGCGTGAACCTAAGTTCAGCACGTCATTCACATCAATATTTTTTGAGGAAAGGTATTTGTCGAGATACATGATCGTTGCCCTTTCCGTTAAGCCACTGCTTTTGCAGCATCTTTGATCGCTTCGCGCACCCGCGTGTACGTGCCGCAGCGACAAATATTGCCCGCCATCGCTGAATCGATTTGCGCGTCGCTCGGGTTCTTAGTCGTTTTGAGCAAGGCCACCGCACTCATGACCTGACCACTTTGGCAATACCCGCATTGCGCGACATCATGCTTCACCCACGCATCGGTCACCGCTTTGCCTACTTTGTCGGTGGCTTGCGCTTCAATGGTAGTGATGCGCTGCCCCGCCGCGGCGGAAATCGGCGTAATGCAAGCGCGAACCGCATTGCCATTCATGTGCACAGTGCACGCGCCACAGAGTGCCATCCCGCAACCAAACTTGGTGCCGGTGAGATTCAAGTTGTCGCGAAGCGCCCAGAGCAAGGGAGTTGACGGATCGGCATCGACGGACATCGTCTTGCCATTGACGTTTAAAGAAATTGCCACAGTTTGAACTCCAAAATCGAGGAAGAGAAAATTGAACTCCGGTGTTATGTTATGGACATTAACGCGGACATAAAGTTTTGCAAACGGTGTTTTCGCTATGGTTTTCGCTAGTCGATTCGATATTCAACAAATGCACCGAGACTCCTCTTTATATGGGCGATGATATAGAGCCATTGCTTAATCGAAATAAACAAAAAATTGCTTTCAACCCATATTAATTGAACTTTAGCGATTAATGCTAATTTCTTTTTTCGAACCGCAGATCGAAGGCGCTCTCGAATCTGCGTTCTGCCTGGATCAGCGGATCGATGAACGAAAGCGACTTCGCAAGCAATTGCAGCGGCGATGAAAAATCTTCTCGTGCCACAGGTTTGAGCAAGGGATAAATCGCGTCGTTAACGATGGAAATGCCGAGCGCAGCGAGTTGCGCGCGCAGTTGATGACGTGCGCCTGTAGTTGGTTTCAATTGATACTTCGCGAATTCGCCGTCACGTTCGATGAGTTCAATATGCGTTTCGCTATTCGGCGCTCCAGCGACTTCTCTGGCTTGCATAAAGTGCTCGCCGCGTTCCAAGCGAGAACGATAAGTCATCGGCAGCTTCAAATCTTCGCGATACGGCGCAACGGCTTCGTAAATTTTTTCGACATTGCGATCACGAAACAACGCGTGATACGCGCCGCGCGAATCGGGTTTGACTGTGAAGAGCACGAGCCCTGCAGTTTCGCGATCAATACGATGCGCTGGTGAGAGCGTCGCGATACCTGTTCGTTTTTTGAGTCGCGCGAGTAACGTTTCGTTCACGTAGGCACCGCTCGGAACGACTGGGAGAAAGTGCGGCTTGTCGGCGACGAGGATGTGTTCGTCTTGAAAAACGATTCGTTCTTCGAACGGAATCTTGTTTTCGTTTTCGACGGAGCGGGCGTAGGTGAACTTCACATGCGCACGAGGCGGTTCGTCTGCGCGCGCGATCAGCGAGGTTTGTGCA
>JAAFIS010000008.1 GCA_013298695.1 Betaproteobacteria bacterium | reverse complement strand
GGCGCACACTCGAAATCTGGCCGACAAATGCGCGCCCAAAATCAATCGAAGCGACTGACAGCGCAACCGTTGCCTGTGCAGCCTGAGTGCCGATTCCAGTAAGTGGCACGGCGGTACTTCCGCCCGTAGCGTTATGGGCAATCGTCACTGACGCGTTTCTAGTGCCGACCAACGCCGGTGAAAACGAAACAGAAAAGGCGCAAGTCGCGCTCGGTGCAACCTGCGTGCACGTGTTGCTAGCAACCGAAAAGTCGGACAAGTTCGATGAAACCGAGGTCACCGTAAGCGGCCCGCCACCGCTGTTAGTGATAGTGATAGCGCGCGTGCTCTTCTGCCCTAAGGTAACGCTACCGAAATTCAGCGCAGTTTCAGAAAGCGAAACCGCCGCACCATTCGCGGCCGCAGGATTCGCAATGTAGGCTGCAAGATCGGTGAGCTGGGCTGCACTAACGTTGCCGCGCAGAAATGACATCTGACGGACAGTGCTAATCGCGAAGCCGATGCCGCCTGGTGTGTCGCCGTTTGATATACGGTTGATATTAAGGAGCGGGTTGGGTCCATGACATGAGCCTGCACCACAACTCAGACCGCCGACAACTAAAGCGGTGTTATAGAGCGCGCGCCCGTTCACAGGGTCCTGTGCTAACGCAGCTCCGCTAATAAGGACCGCGACACCCATCCATGCCACTCGTGCGAGAGCCAACAGCCTACGTCTCATCTTACTACTCCAAACCTTGACAGAAATCATCAACTCGAGAGATTCATCCGCGCAAATGATGGTGTTCTATCACTGAAACTTCTAATCGCGTCAGGGCTTCATAAAACCGATATCCCAGTCGCCACCATGAACTCCATAGAGCGTCGGGAACACATAGTTTCCTGGCGTTGATCCGGCGATGGATGCCGTCGGTATACCGAACCATTTTGCGATGGTGCCAACCATCGCATCGCTCGCAGTCGTCGGCAGCAATTCACCGCGATCTAGTGAGTGGTTGAGATAAATTTTGTAAGTGCTTGGAATTCCGGGGACTGCAAGCATTTCACACTTTCCACCGTATAACGTTGTTCCTTGCGTCCCGTTGTTTTGCCACCATAAAGGCGGCACACCAATGCGCGGTACAGCCCCCGCTGTTAAGTCCTCTCGCATGAAACGAGAGTCCTTCGCGCCTGGACGCGACTGATCATCAGGGATGTCGGCAGCCGCTACGTTATGGTTGTTGCCATAAATATTGCCGCCTTTGACCGCTCCGCCCATCACCATTTGGAAATTGCCCCAACCGTGATCTGATCCGTCGTTGTTCGAATCTAGCGTTCGACCGAATTCACTCATCGTAAAGGTCGTAACTCGATCCCAGGCAGAACCTGCCAAGTAACCAGTGCCAGCAGCGTCGCGAATTTGGATACGTTTCAATGAGGTGCTGAACGCGCTCAGCGATAGGCTAATCATCCGGTTGATTTCGGTGTTGTTATCCCAGAACTCAGTACCGTGTGTATCAAATCCGCCAATTCCCACGAAAAAAATCTGACGCTTGATAGGCGTCGTTGGATTAGGTCCGAGTTGATTACTCGCGCGAATCATTGAGGCCACCATGCGCAATTGCCGAGCAAGCTGATTCGTGCTGCCGTTGTAATTGTCCACCGCGACAAACGGCTCCAGCACATTTTCGCTTATTGGCGAAGCGATGAAAGCCGCACTGATTGCGAGCTCCGTATCAATCGACTGCCGCATCGTTTGGCGCCATTGATCGTGATAGATCGAAACGCCCTCGGCAGTCGCCGAGTAGCGAGCTGCCACGGCGCCGATCAAAGGCGTGTTCCATGAGTAACCACTGCTGAGTCGGACGGGCCCGCCTTGCAAGCAGTAGGCCTGCCCAGGGTTCGCCGAGATATACGACGAAGACGTGTTGCAAGTCGTCACGGCCGGCGTGCCTGACGTCTGCAGTCGTCCGATCGAGCCGTAACCCATCTGGTAGGGAATTGCCACGGAAGCGGCGCCAGACTCGGTCAGCATGAAAGTGTTAGTGCCGTTAATTGAAATCTGGGTCGCCACTTTTGCGTCAAGCCCACCCGCCTGATTGAACGCAACAATTGAAGGATGGTTCGCAATTCGTCCGCCAATCCCAACGTTCGGGTTGGCCACTCCTGACGTTCCGCTCATCCAGCCTTTGGTCTGATCATCATGGGAATAGAGGTTCACTGGCAGCGGCCCGTGCGTGTCACGAAACCAATCGTGTCGCTTCACTTTTGACAACAGCGGTCCAACATTCGCGATGATGGCAAGATCACCCGCTGCATACAGGCTGCGCAGCTCGCTGTAGCAGGGGTTCATCGCAAACTGGCGTCCGTAGGTGTTAGTGGTCCATCCACCAGCGGTCGGCGCAGGGGTCCCCGTGAGAGCATTTGTTGTGCTCGCTGGGATCGTTGACGAGGACAACGTAACCATGCCCGGAACTAACGGCCCTGGCGGAACCGCAGTATTCATGGGAATCGTCGTACGCGCGTAAGACAGGTTGCCGGTCGTGGGCAGCATGCTCTGTACTTTGCGAGCGCTGTCTGTCGAATCAAAGTTGGATCGCCAGTACGCGTAGGCGGTGTACTCGTAGTTTGTCGCCGCCGTGCCGGTGCCAGCGGCGTTGCCGTCAAGCCACGGAATCAAAACATTTGAATGATCTTGTCCGCCATAGAAATACACGCAAACGATCGCTTTGTAATCAGCACCTACTTCAGCGGTTCCTGGCCCGCCGATAGGTGCCGCCGCCACAGCGATATTGTTTAGAGCGTCAAACGTGATTGCGCTACCGGTGATGCCGAATGCCGCAGCAGTCTTCAAGAACTCGCGGCGGTTGTTGTCGTTTTCAAAGCTCATATGCAACCCCGTCGTTTATCGTTGAATTTGAAACTCAGGGACATGAACGGCGAGCCACAATGCGCCCTTCACCCGATCGCGTCGGCGATTCTGCCAATCGCGAATTTGCGTCGCTGACGGATTTAGCGCTAACGTCGCCCCAGGGTATGCCGCATCAAGCGCAGACGCAAGGCTCGCGCGATTGGTATCGGTGAGAGTACCACCTAGCAAAACCAAGTTGATGTAGTTGAACATCTCAATCGTGCTGCGTTCTAAGCTGTAGAGATCGCTGAAATCAGACAGCAAACAATCCTTAGCGCCCGCCGTTCCATTGCAATCCGGTCCCGTTCGGTAATCATCGATAAAGACCACGCCGCCCTGCCGGAATAGATTTCCGGGATCTCCGGCCGTGTTTGAGCCGGTGCTCGACGCTACGATGTTCCCATAGTTATTCTGGGTAGCCGCAATTGAGGTGGTCGTGGTAATTTCAAACTCAGGACCGATCGCGTTTGCAGCTGAAATATGCCCTGGTGGCGCGAACTCAGGGTTGTAGTAGTTAAATACAGTTGGCGACTGCAACGGTGCTTGATTGATTCCGTACTCAGGGCTGTCTTGTCCGTAGTGAAACTCATAGCGACCATTTGACTTGGTTGCGTTGAACGCGCGCAAGATGTGCCCGTATCGGATCATCGGCTCGCGAAGTTTCCCGAATTTTGCGAACGTTAAGCCCGGCGCTGTTGCGGGCGAAGCTGCCTCAACATCGGTGAGGATTGCGTTGATGACTGCTTTCATGTCACCGCGCACACCGCTGCCGTTATTGTTAAACACTGCAGTGACCCGGCCCACGTACCCTGGCGTCGGGTTTGATGTCACGAAAAACTTAATGAGATGCTTCGAGACAAACGGTCCGACGTTCGGATGACAGAAGATATTGTCGAGTCCGGCTTCGAGCGCCGCGTTCGCTTGTGCAACGCTTACCTTAGTGCGCGAAATGGTCGAACCCGAAACGTCTGGCGCGGCAAGAAGCCCTGGGTTGGTTGGAGCGCTCGCCAATGCAATCGCCGCGCTGCAAGCAGCGACCGAACCTGCATACGGGCCGTACCTAAGCAATTGTTTGCTCTGCGCGCTATGACGACCTGGAAAAGCGATCATGGAACGCGCCCAGCCCGCCAATACAGGCGGGAAGTTTGGGCCTAAGTCATCTCTACCAGGTTCCCAGTTCCATGACGGATGTGTGTCACCGTAGCCGTCTTTACAAAGAATAGGCGACGCGCTCAGATCGATTCCCCAACCCGGGTCGCCTACCTTGCAGTAGGGATCGTCCATTGCGAAGCCTGTAAAAATTTTTGCGAAACCCTTAACGATATTTTCGTCATACGAAGGTTTTGGCGCGCCGCTGAGAAGCACCTTTTCACCATTCGCATCGAGTTCGAACAATCCAATCGCGAACAACTGCAGTATTTCCCGTGCGAAGTTCTCGTTCGGATTCGTACTCTGCCCGTCGTTGCGAAGGTGACTTAGATATCGCCCTTGCGCGGGAGACAGCGCAATGCGTTTCAAGATTTCGCGGTAGTTACCGAAAGCGTTGTCCGCCAAGACATCCAAATACGCTGCTAGTTCAAACGGATCGTTGGAGCCGCCGTTAGACGAAACCACCACGATCTGCGAAAGTGCAAATGCCATGCGCTGACGCAGTTGATCATCGTTTTTTAGCGCCTGCTTCCAAAATGCCTCGCGAGTTATCTCGTTGCCAAAGTTTTGCGTGATCGCGTCAAACTGAGCCTTGCGCGCCATCAGGTACTGAAAATGCTTCTCTCCGGTGCGAGCAGCGGTTTGCGAATTCAGCCACGCCGTACGACGTGCAGCGTGGTTCGCTCCGAGATTAAGAAACGCTGAGATTTCGTTCATGCTGGGGCCGAACGTCGCCTGCATCAGAAAGCGCGATGCGGCGATTTGATCAGCGGTTAGCGAAGGCATTGACGCACCAGCACAGCCCGAATCAACGAATTTTTTGATGCTGGAAGCAACGGTTCGCGATGCGTAGTTGCTACCGAGGTTTGTTGTTGGCAGCGACGGCGTGTACCAGACGTTTTCGCGATACCCAAGTGTGATGCGCGAGATGATCATCGCATCATCTTCATCAAAAACGCCGTTGCCGTTGAGGTCAAGCTGCGCCATGACCGCTGGCTTCGCGAAGTTCGCTTCGACAGTGGCTTGATTGAGCCCGGTTCCGGCGACTAGCGCGGCACCCGTGATTTTTCGCGCAAATCGCAGCAGCACTACGCTGTCGCGCAGGGCGTCTGCGCTGCCTGTGGGGGAGGCTTCGCTGAAGTTAAACGGGCAATTGGTGACTTGAGAATGCGCGTTCTGAACGAGCGCAAATGCGCCCACCGCAGTGAAAAGCGCGAAAGTGTGATGTAACCGCATGGATTTCCCTCCGACCTTGTGTCTTTGTGTCGCACGGGATGCTGCGTGAGTGCGATTCCCGTGAACGCCCAAGCGCTGACAAAAAGGTTTGCGAGGGATCAGCGCTAGAGCCAATCGATGCAATTTATGCCAACGTCATGAAGTGTAAGGCAAGCACGGCAAATCTGAACAATTTAGCAACATTGTGCGGAACTGTTTGACGCAAGCACGTTGTGTGCGCGCGGATTTTCGGCGCTTTCAATAAACTACTTTAATAACAGGGCGGCTAGCGGATTAGCTTACGTTTTCGATAATTGCTATTTTTTACCTTTTTGCCGGATTAAATTGGGGCTCACTAACGTTTGCTACCGATCGGTCAGATTAACGCCCAGAAAGCCAGCTGATCCGGCGCGCAGTCACCACCTCGTCCGCTGCCGGCGCAACCGCGATATTCGCAGCGTCGAGCGGAGGTTCTGGTACGACAAGTTCGGTTTGTTTGTGAACGTCATGCCGGAAAAAATGAATCGTGATCCGGTCCCCCACCGCGAGCCGCGAGACATGTTTCGCTAGCGTCGTCCGCGTCGCACGCAGCGCGTCGATTGAGATGATCTGGTCGCCTGCGCAGAGGCCTGCCTGGTGTGCAGCTGAGCCGCTAAACACGTAGCGCGCAGCGGGCTCGCCCGCTTCTTTCACAACAATGCCCCACTGGCGGAGATGAGTTTCCAGGCGCGACGTCGATGCGCCGCCACGGTCAGCCGCAGTCAGCGACGGGCGTTTGTCGAAGCGCAAGCCCACGGGTGATAGCGCCCCTGTCCAATCAATTTCCTCGACGCCATTGACGAACTTTTGTTCAAAGGCACGCAGCGCAGCGCCGCTTGCCGCCTCAAACACTGCAAACGCGTCTTCTGGCACGCCGCGCCCCACCGCGCCGTATTCACGCCACAGGTGACGCATTACGTCATCCAGCGAACCGTTTTTTTCTGCGCGCAGGGTCAAATCAAGAAGCAGCGCCACCAAGCCGCCCTTAAGGTAGTAGCTGACCACCGCGTTCGGCGCGTTTTCGTCTTGCCGGTAATACTTGGTCCACGCGTCAAAACTTGAATCGGCGATGCTTTGCACCGCGCGGCCGGGAGTACGCAGCAGTTGCGTAATGTGACGCGCGATCAGCTTGAAGTAATCGTCGTGCGTAATGAGGCCTGCGCGCACCAGCATTAGCTCATCATAATAACTCGTGAAGCCTTCAAACAACCAAAGCAGTCGCGTGTAGTTTTCGCTTGCGGTGTTGTACGCCCCGTCGCGCGTCATAAACGCTGCGGGTTTGATCCGCTTCACGTTCCACGCGTGGAAATATTCGTGCGAGATTAATGCAAGCAATTCAAGATAGCCTTCGCCAATGGCGGCGTCGCCTTTGACCGGAAGGTTGTTGCGTGGACAAATGAGCGCAGTGCTCGCGCGATGCTCTAAGCCGCCGTAGCCTTCGTCGACGACGTGGAGCTGGAAGACGTACTGATCGAAGGGCGGCTTGCTATCGCCAAACAAATCGATGTGCGCCTGACAGATTTTTTGCGAATCGATTTTCAGACGTTCAAGATCACCGCGATGCTTGCCCGAAATCACAAAACGATGCGGCACGCCACCCGCTTCAAAAGTGAAGTCATCAAACGCTGCGCACTCAATCGGGTGATCGATCAGCTCGTCGTAATCCGCTGCGAAATACTCGCCGAAGCCGCGCGAATCAACGCGCTCCGCACTCATCGCGGTCGCGACTTTCCAAGCCACGCCGTCCGCGAATGTTGGCTTAGCGATCTCCACGTTGCAGCGCGCATTTGGCGCGGCGTCATTGCAAAGTAACAATGCAGCCGGATTCACAAAGCCGCGCGACTGATCGAAGTAGTTTGTGCGCACTGAGCGATCCCACGCGTAAACGCGATAGCGGATCGTTACTGGCGCACTCGCGACACAATCGAGCGACCAGGTTGCTTTGTCGAGCTTCGTCACCGTGATCGCGCGACTGGCCTGCTCAGCCGATAGGTTCACGACGTTTTTTGCGAATTCGCGAATCATGTACGAGCCGGGAATCCAGGCGGGCATCGACACGGATTGCGACGCCTGCGGCTGCGAAATCATCATCGTCACATCGATCAAATGCCCGGCGGGGTCAGCAAATTCAACAACGTATTTGTTCATGGGCTAAAGGCTAGCGCATTGCGAGCTGGGCTGGGGTCGCTCGTTCGCACGCTCACTCTCGACTGATTTGCGCTACGCGCGAACGATTACGTTGCAATCGCATTGGAACCGTTTAGGACACACTGGCGCGTCCATAACCCGCATGCGGATGCAATCTCTGGATCGATTTGAATTTGACCCAATTGCTAGAAAAATGTCCCCCGGACATTTTTCTAGCAATTGGCACCCCGAAGACGAATCGAACGTCCGACCTACCCCTTAGGAGGGGGTCGCTCTATCCACTGAGCTACCGGGGCACCCACGAATTGTAGGGCGCAATCTCATTGCGCCATGCCGTTATCTACAACGACAATTCATACGACTTTTCGCCAAGTACCGTACTCCTAGTTCGCAATTCAACCTTCAGCTTCTTCGTCGTCGCGTCATATGAAAACGGTTTCTCTGTGTACACATCGCGCATGCCCGCAGGCGCGTTCGCGACGAATTGCGCAAGCGCGTCACCTTGCAATCCGCGACGGCGAGCCTCGATTGTCAATCGAGTTGCTGCGGCAAGGTTTACTACGTCCCAGGCGCGCGAACCATAGGTTCCATACGACGGAAGCGCTATCAGCGCCATTGCACGTCCAGACGGGTTCCGATCCAACGGCAGACAAAACCACGCCCAATCTCCGAATACCGGACAACCCAAGTTCGCGGCAAATTTTTCGACACGCGATCCACTCACGTCCAGTTTGTTTTTCATCAGAATCGCGCGCTGCGCGTCTCTGTGTCCCATGGCGAACACATTTAGCGTGTCGTTTTGCTCAAAGCCGTAGCGAGCGATCTTGTTGATGAATATCGGCGCGTAGGTTTGGTCGTCATATTGACCCTTCGTCATTCCCGCGCTGACCGCTACCGCACTCTGAAACTCTGCGGCAATGGAATTCGCAACTGCATTGGGGAGGCGACTCACAGCGGAGATCGAGCTATGCATTTCCCGCGCAAGCACATCGCCAAGTCGCGGCGATTCGTTCACCGCAGCTTGCATCGCGAGCAACTGGCGGGTAACTGCCGCTGTTGCAATCATTGATTCAATCAGCACACCGTCAGCAAATTTGACCAACGGCTCGACGCGCACACCCAGTCGGTGCCATGCGTCGAATTTTTCCACATCGCTTTTAGCTTCGGCCCAACTCTTTGCAAATTCGGCGATTGCGATCCGCTCAAGTTCGAGGGGGGTTTGATAAGACGCAATGATTGCGACTGTTGGATCGGGTCCGTGTCCGCGCGCGCCACCGTCTAGCACGCTTTGCCAGCGATTCTTGATGATCGAACCATCCGGCGATGTGCTAGCCAAGATCCAAGCGCTTAGCGGCAAGCCGAGCATGGTTTTCCCAGCTGCCTCTGGTGACTGTAAACCGCGCAACTCTGGTCTTCCGTTAGCGCACTGCGTCGTTTTTTGGGTCAAACGTTCGCTATACGTTTTGAAGGCAGCATCTCGAATCGCATCACTTTCATACTGTTTGTGCAGCTCGTGCGCCTCTTGCGCATGCTCAACGTGCACCTTCTCAATGCACTTCCCGTACACCACCGGATCCATGCCCTCCGGCGCAAGCAATCCGTGCATTCGATACCCGTTGTCCGTCAACTGCGCCATGTGCGCGGTTTCCTTGAGCAACGTCTTTGCTTCGTCGCTCAACTCAACCGGTGTCAATCGATAGTAGATGTGAAGCGCGATGAAGGCAAGCGTGAGCGTCGCGATGATGCCCGCTAACCACAACACAATTTTCTTGAACAACTTCATAGCCTAGATTCTCCCGCACAATCGCGTGCGGGGCGAATTCTCGAAGTTAGCGAAATGCGGGCAACGGCAAAACGATCAATCGCGGGTGAGCTCGATCAAATGGTGAGGAATGCGATCATTTGCGGAGGGTGCCACGCCGAAGCCAATCGCAATTAAGCGTACAACTCTCGCGCCAACTTAGCCCCCGCTGCCAGCGCATTTAACTTCGCTCGCGCGATGCTGCGGCCCATCGGTGCCATGCCGCAATTGGTGCAGGGAATCAGTTTCTCTTTCGGCACGAATTCGAGGGCGCGTTTGATCGTGTCGGCGACTTGTTCTGGCGTTTCGATTACATCGCTGGCAACATCGATCACGCCGACCATCACTTGTTTGCCTTTGAGCAAACTCATCAAGTGCATTGGCACTTTTGAATTCGCGCATTCGAGCGACACCATGTCGAATTTGCTTGCGGCGATCGCGGGAAAGGTTTCTTCGTATTGCCGCCATTCGTCGCCGAGCGTTTCTTTCCAATCGAGATTCGCTTTGATACCGTAGCCATAGCAAATGTGGACGGCGGTGGTGCAGGTCAAACCTTCGATGCACTTGTGAAGCGCGTCAATGCCCCAGCGTTTCACGTCATCCGTGTACACGTTAAACGCGGGCTCGTCGAATTGAATGATGTCAACGCCGTCGGCTTGCAGCGCAAGCGCTTCCTGGTTCAGCAGCTCGGCGAATGCGAACGCGAGCTTTACTTTGTCGCCATAGTATTCATCGGCTAACGTGTCGATGATCGTCATCGGGCCGGGCATCGTGAACTTGATTTTTTGCGTCGTGCGCGCGCGAAGCAACCGTGCTTCGGTTTGATGCACGCGACCCTTCAATCGAATCGGGCCTTTCACCACAGGCACCATGGCCTCGTAACGATTGTTGCGAATGCCCATCTTCACCTTGTGTTCAAAATCGATGCCTTCAACGAATTCGAGAAAGCCGTGGACAAAGTGCTGCCGCGATTGCTCGCCGTCGCCGATGATCGAGAGCCCGGCGTCTTCCTGCTCCTTTACCCAGAGCGTCGTTGCGTCGCCTTTCGCAGCCACGAGCGCGTCGCCTTCTTGCAACCATTGCGGCCAGAGTTTGTTGGTTTCAGAAAGCCACGCAGGTTTAGGCAAACTGCCGCAGACGGCGGCGGGAAAAAGTGTGTTCATTGTGTTGACGCGCGAAGCGCAAAGTAAACGGATGGCGCGAGTGTATTGATCGCGGCTTTTTCGGTTCGTATGCCGGTCTAATTGCGAGACGCGCGCTGTTTAGACACAAGAAACTTACGCTTCAACAAAATATGTGCTAGCCCAATTTAATTGGGCAAATTGTATGAATACTATATAAGTCAATAAATATCAAAAATCCGCTTTATGCCCAATTTAAATGGGCCAAGCGATTGATAGCCAATCGCTAGTCAATAACCAGCAAAAGCCCCACGCGCCGTCCTTCAGCAAGCAGCACGTTGTAGGTTCGACAGGCCGCAGATGACGTCATCACTTCAAATCCAATCCGCGCATCGATGAGAGGTCGAAGCGTTTCGGGTTTTGGAAACACGTGCTTTTGCCCGGTGCCGATGATCACGATATCGGCGTCGATTTCGGCACCGCGCGCGAGCGCATCGCTGGTGAGCGGATGCGTGCCCGGCCACGCTTGCGCACTCACACTGTGCGAGAGTGAAATTGATTCATTAAACGTGATTCCACCGATGCCGACGCTCACTGCGTCGTAGGCCGTAATGGTGAAATCAGTGGTGGATTCGCGGTTGAATTGAAGTGCCATATCTCGATTTTGCACAAACTCGCAGCGAGCGGCTGAATCTGTAGGCGATGGCTTGACGTCGCTTCATGCCGTCGGAGCAGTTTTCCTAAAGCGCCGTCAAGCCCGCGCCTACAGAGCGTAGGCAAACCGAGCAATGCTGCGCTGCGATAAACTTGGTGCACGGTTCCCCCTTCGTCTGTCAGATTCGCTGCCGGATCGGGGAGGGAAATTCAAACTCGAATAGGAACCCACTATGCAAACCGATTTTGCGCGCATCAAGCGCCTTCCGCCCTACGTATTCGCGATTACGTCTGAACTGAAAATGAACGCGCGCCATCGCGGCGAAGACATCATTGATTTCGGCATGGGCAACCCTGACGGGCCAACGCCCAAACACATCGTCGACAAACTCGTTGAGACCGCGCAGCGCGGCGACACGCACGGGTACTCCGTTTCAAAAGGCATTCCGCGTTTGCGAAAAGCAATTTGTGGTTGGTATGCAAAGCGTTATGGCGCGTGGCTCGATCCTGATTCGGAAGCGATCGTGACCATTGGCTCGAAAGAAGGGCTTGCGCACTTGATGTTGGCGACGATGGATCGCGGCGACACCGCGCTCGTGCCCAACCCGAGCTACCCGATCCACATTTACGGCGCGATCATCGCGGGTGCAGACATTCGCTCAGTAAAGATGACCGACGACGTGGATTTTTTCGAAGAAGTCGAGCGCGCAATTCGCGAAAGCTTTCCGAAGCCGAAGATGCTGATTCTTGGGTTCCCCTCGAACCCAACCGCGAAATGCGTCGACCTTCCGTTTTTCGAAAAGATCGTTGCGCTCGCTCGTGAACACGGCATTTGGGTCGTGCATGATTTGGCCTATGCAGACTTGGGATTTGATGGCTACAAAGCGCCTTCAATCATGCAAGTCAAGGGGGCGAAAGATGTCGCGGTTGAATTCTTCACCATGAGCAAAAGCTACAACATGGCCGGTTGGCGTGTGGGCTTTATGGTCGGCAATCAAAACCTTGTGAATGCGCTGTCTCGCATTAAGGGCTATCACGATTACGGTACGTTCACGCCGATTCAAGTGGCATCGATTGCGGCACTCGAAGGCCCGCAAGAGTGCGTCGAAGAAATTCGATTGAAATACGAGCACCGTCGCGATGTAATGGTGAAAGGCTTGCACGAAGCGGGCTGGATGGTTGATAACCCAAAAGCCTCGATGTACATCTGGGCGAAAATTCCCGATGCATACAAAAAAATGGGTTCGCTGGAATTCGCGAAGAAGCTGTTGGCAGATGCGAAGGTCAGCGTGTCACCCGGTATCGGATTTGGACAGTATGGCGATACGCATGTGCGGTTTGCGCTGATCGAGAACGAGGCTCGTAGTCGTCAGGCTGTGAGAGGGATTAAGGACATGTTTAAGAAAGATGGGTTGCTTTAGCAACAACGTGGATTCAGTACGCGCCCATTAACCCGTTCGTGGTGAGCCTGTCGAACCATGAACCCGAGAAAAACTTAACTTGAAATCACGTCATCCTTCGACAAGCTCAGGACGAACGGACAACACGAAATGAAGTCACTCAACATCGCAATCCTAGGTCTCGGCACAGTCGGCGGCGGCACGTTTGATGTGCTCACGCGCAATGCAGAAGAAATCTCTCGTCGTGCGGGTCGCGCGATTCGCATCGTCGCGGTGGGCGCTCGCTCGCCTGAGCGCGCGATCAAGCGCATGAGCGGCGCCGAGATTCCGGTCATGTCGCTCGATGACGCAGTCAACGCGGCAGATGTCGACGTTGTCGTTGAAACCCTCGGCGGCCACGAACCCGCGAAAACGCTCATTTTGAAAGCGATTGCTAACGGTAAACACGTCGTCACCGCGAACAAGGCGCTGCTTGCCATCCACGGCGATGAGATATTCACGGCTGCGCGCGCGAAGGGCGTAATCGTTGCCTTCGAAGCCGCGGTCGCAGGCGGCATCCCGATCATCAAAACCTTGCGCGAAAGCCTCGTCGCGAACCGTATCGAATGGATCGCGGGCATCATCAACGGCACTACGAATTTCATCTTGTCGGAAATGCGCAGCAAAGGTTTGCCATTCGAGACCGTGCTGAAAACTGCGCAAGAAAAAGGCTATGCCGAAGCCGATCCAACGTTTGACATCGAAGGTATCGACGCCGGCCATAAAGTCTCGATCCTCGCTTCGCTCGCGTTTGGTATTCCGCTCTCGTTTGATAAAGCGCATGTCGAAGGCATCACGAAGATCGATGCGATGGATATTCGCTACGCCGAAGAAATGGGCTACCGCATCAAGCTGTTGGGCATCGCACGTCGGCGCACGAACGGCATTGAATTGCGTGTTCATCCAACGCTCATTCCGACGAAACGGTTGATCGCAAACGTTGAAGGCGTGATGAACGCTGTGCTGGTCAAAGGCGATGCCGCTGGCGCAACGCTCTACTACGGCGCAGGTGCAGGCGCGAGTCCGACAGCGTCGTCAGTTGTTGCCGATCTCGTTGACGTAGCGCGCTTGATCGATGCGGATGTCGCTCATCGTGTGCCGTATCTCGCGTTTCATCATGATCGCATCGGCTCTGAACCGGTGCTGACAATTGATGACGTTGAATCGTCGTATTACTTGCGACTGCGCGTGGATGACAAACCGGGTGTGCTCGCCGACATCACGCGCGTGCTCGCAGATAACGAAATTTCGATTGATGCGATGCTGCAAAAAGAACCCGAAGAAGGCGAAGCGCAGACCGATATCATTTTGCTCTCGCACGAAACCGTTGAGAAAAACATCAAGCGCGCGATTGCGAGCATCGAAGCGCAGAAGAGCACGCGCGGGAAGATTGTGATGTTGCGGCTTGAGAATTTGGCTTAGTTTTACTCCCTCTCCCGCAGCGCGGGAGAGGGTTGGGGTGAGGGCACTACGACTGGGCTCTTACCTTGGAATGAACGACGTTTCATCACGCGGCGCCACACGAGACTCACACTTTAACAACCTGCCCTCACCCTAGCCCTCTCCCGCGCTGCGGGAGAGGGAACTGAAATGAAATACATCTCCACCCGCGGCTCATTTGCCAACATCGCGCAAAAACAATCGTTCAGCCAAGTCCTGCTCTCCGGCCTCGCCGAAGACGGCGGTTTGATGTTGCCGGAAACCGTGCCGAAGTTCACCGACGCCGAACTCACTGCGTGGCGAACGCTTCCGTATCACGCACTCGCTGCCGCCGTAATTTCAAAATTCGTGGATAACAACGATTTGCCTCACGCAGATCTCGCCGCGATGACAAAAGCGGCGTACACCAAAGAAGTCTTCGGCACGGACGAAATCACGCCGCTCACTTCGCTTGAAAAACTGCAACCGGGTTTGTTGTTGCAAGGACTTTCCAACGGCCCCACGCTCGCGTTCAAAGACATGGCGATGCAATTGCTCGGTCGCCTTTTTGAATACGAACTCGCTCGCCAAAACAAAACGCTCAACATTTTGGGCGCAACGAGCGGTGACACTGGCAGCGCGGCTGAATACGCGATGCGTGGTCGCAAAGGTGTGTCCGTTTTCATGCTCTCGCCCGCCGGTCGCATGAGCGCGTTTCAGCGCGCGCAGATGTTTTCGCTGCAAGACGCGAACATTCACAACATCGCGGTGGAAGGCGTATTTGACGATTGCCAAGACATCGTGAAAGCCGTGTCAAACGATCTCGAATTCAAACGTAAACACAACATTGGCACGGTGAATTCGATCAACTGGGGTCGCATCGTCGCGCAGGTTGTTTATTACGTTCGCGGCTATCTTTCAGCAACGACTTCCAATTCGCAGAAGGTTTCGTTCGCCGTGCCCTCGGGCAATTTCGGCAACATTCTTGCCGGCCACATCGCACGCGAAATGGGCACGCCGATTGACACGCTCATTCTCGCGACGAATGAAAACAACGTGCTCGCTGAGTTTTTCAACACTGGCGTGTACCGTCCTCGCAAAAGCGCTGAGACCTACGAAACCTCATCGCCGTCGATGGACATTTCGAAAGCCTCGAACTTTGAGCGCTTCGTGTACCACCTCCTCGGCAACGACGCCGCGCGCTTGGCCGAGTTGTGGAAAGAAGTGGATCGCGGCGGATCGTTCGATTTATCGAACACGCCGGAATACAAAGGACTGCGCGAACGCTTCGGATTCGTCGCGGGCACGAGCACCCATGCAAACCGCCTCGCAACGATTCGCGAAACCTACGAAAAGACGGGCACACTAATTGACACTCACACAGCAGACGCCGTTTTCATTGGGCGAGAGTTCGCAAAAAGTGCTATTCCAGTAATTGCTCTAGAAACTGCGTTAGCCATTAAATTTGGGGCGACCGTGCAAGAAGCCGTTGGCTTCGAACCGCCGATGACGAACGCTCAAAGAGCGATGATGGCATTGCCGCAGAAGGTCACGACGATGGGTGTGGACGTGGCGCGCGTCAAGCAGATGATTGCCGCCTGAAAAACTGTAGGAGCGGCTCTGCCGCGATTGGCCATTGCATCGCGCGGTCTTTGTTGTTTTGTAGTCGCTGATCGCGGCAGAGCCGCTCCTACAATAAGATCATGACCAACTCCCTCATCGTCTCGCAACTCACGCATCGCTACCCGCCTCGCGGGCGTGAGCCTTCGCGCGATACCTTGCAAGGCGTGTCATTCACCGTTGAAGCCGGGCGTGTCGGGTGTTTGCTTGGACCTTCTGGCTGCGGCAAAACAACGCTGCTTCGTTGTGTCGCGGGGCTCGAAGCCATCGGTGGCGGCTCCATTCGCATCGGTGATCGCGTCGTTGCCGATGGGCGCACGCATATCGATCCCGAGCACCGCGGCGTCGGCGTGGTGTTTCAAGATTACGCGCTATTCCCCCATCTGAATGTGCGCGATAACGTCGGCTTCGGTCTGGCAAAGTTCAGTCGGGACGAGCGCGAAAAGCGCGTTGACGAAGCGCTTTCGCTCGTACACCTTCGTGACACGGGGCATGCCTATCCGCATGAACTCTCAGGCGGGCAACAGCAGCGCGTCGCGCTCGCGCGCGCGCTCGTCGTGAAGCCAAAACTCGTTTTGTTCGACGAGCCATTTTCAAATTTGGACATTGAAACGCGGCAACGCTTGTCCGCAGAAGTTCGCGCAACGCTACTCGAAGCAAAGGCGACTGCACTACTTGTGACCCACGATCAATATGAAGCCTTCGCGCTTGCTGACGAGATCGGTGTGCTGCGCGATGGCGCGCTGGTGCAATGGGACACCGCCTACAACCTGTATCACAAGCCGACTTCGCGTTTCATCGCAGACTTTGTTGGCGAAGGCGTGTTTCTTCCGGTGACGGTGGTTGACGCTAACCGGGTGAATAGCGAGATTGGTGAGCTCACGCTTTCTGCGCCGACCACCCGCGAAAATGGCGAACGAATTGATCTGTTGCTCCGCCCGGACGACGTTGTTCACGACGACGCGAGCCCGACTACGGCGAAGGTGCTCGCGCGAGCATTTCGTGGCGCAGAGTTTTTGTACACGCTGGAGCTTCCGAGTGGGCGCAGTGTGCTCGCCCTCGTACCAAGCCACCACAATCATCGTATTGGCGAAAACATCGGTATCCGCGTAGAGCTTGATCACGTCGTTGCGTTCTAAATCATCCAAACTTGATCTGCGTCAGCACGCTGTCAGCCGCAGCGCAGAGAATTCAGCGGTGTGTTCACCTAATGTGAGCGCGACCAAGGGATCGATATGAAGCGCTTTATTCTCGCGGCGATGTTCGCCTCAACGTTTATTCTCTCTGCATGTAGCGGCGGCAGCTACAGCCGCGGCATCTTCGAAGGTCGCGTATCCGGGCAATCTGAGGAAACAGTCGTCGAGCAAGTCGGCAAACCCGATGTCGCCGACACCACGAACGACAAAGTGCATAAATTTACGTACAAAGCGCGCACCTTTGACACCAACGCAAATGGTCAAAAAGACGTCGAAGCCGTGATCATTTTCGAGAAAAACGGTGAAGGCAAATTCGTAGCAACGACGGTTTCGTTCTCTTAACAACTAAGTAGGCCGCAGCGGTCCTATCCGCGCGCCGCGCCGCTTCCTCGCGTCACACGCGTCGCACGCGCCGCTGCCGCATTCAACAGCATGCGTGAATAGAGTTTGTGAAAACCGAGCAGAGCGCGGAAACCGACACCAAATTCCCGCCCGCCGGTCGGCGCAATGCGTCGCGGAATAACGGCCGAACCAAAATAGAGGCGAGTTTTACCTGGTGCGATCCCGTTTTGCGAAACCATGAGCCACGATTTGGTTCGCCCGGTCAGGTCGGCCATCAATAGTTGATCCGCGCTTTGGGCTTCAACGCGCCACGCCGCAAACGTCTTCGCCTTGCCCTCGCTAAGCGCTTTCGCTTCCAGATCGGCCGACGGTTTTCGCGCCAGCCAGCGAATCAGAAAACGCTCGGTCTTAAAAAGCCGCGTCGTATAAAACGCTTCAACAAACGCGGCTTGAGTAACCACGCCGTCCACGTCAACCGCAAAGCAATCGGTGTACGCGCCTTCGGCCTCGCAAGACCTAAGAAAAGCGATTTCAGGAAGGTCGCAAGGTTCGGCAGTGGTCATAAGCAATCACGTTTCGTTGTGCTCAGCATTCTGGCATGATGTCAATCCGATTTGACGTGGCGAATTGAGCGCCCGCAATGACGTGTTTAGCTAATGATCATAGCCGACCATTCGCCGAAGCAGACGAAATGAGCCAACGCAATCCTCGTCGATGGAACGGCAAGACAAAGAACAGATAAATCTTCCCGAAAACGTTGTGCACAACGCACACTGTGGAAACGACACCGTTTGAGATTTCTGCACCTGTTTCGCGCATGATCGACACTCGGAAATCGAGGTGTTTATTGTCGCGCCCCGCAATCAGCTCATGATCCGTCAGCACAAAAATGTGCCATCCACCAATTCTTCCGTCCACCGCGTGTACTTCATCGCGCGATGGGCTCATGGTTTCCGCAACGGTTGGTGCGTCGAGCCCGAGTCGTGCAGCAAGCCAATTGCGCGCGGCTATCACCCGCTTCATCCATGTTGGACGATGCGCGAATATTGCCTTGAACAACTCAACTGGCGTTGCGTTTAAGCGCGTGAGCCACGTAGCGTACGAATCGGTGTAGTACGCCCGATTGCGGAACTCCTGATCGATAAGCGACGCGGTGGGAAATTCGCGTTCCGATACGCGGTCATCACTTTGCTGAGCGCGCGAGAAAACCATCGATCACTATCCGAATACAGCGCTCAACAACGGTTTGCTCGCCCCATCAAGCAAGCGCAGCAAAATCGATCTCCTCGGCGGTCGCCGTTTTATTCGCTCGACCAGGATAGCTCAGCCATTGCATTGCGATATTGAGATCGCGAACGAAGTTCGCAGCCTCGATTTTCTCGCCGTTACCGAGTTCGGTATCTTTTGTCGTGTGCGCATCTTTGATTAACGTCAAGTCATAGCCGCGTTCCAGCGCGCCATATGCAGTCGCGCGAATGCACCAGTTGGTCGCAGCCCCTGCGAGCGTAATGTGCGATGCGCCGACTCTCGCTAATTCATCTTCAAGCGCCGTTTGTTCAAACGACGAATTGAAATTTTTGTGGATCACCGCTTCATTCGCCGCGGGTTTCAGCGCAGAGACTAACTGCCACCCAGGGCTACCGTAAGCGAGATCATCGTCCGCGTGCTGCACCCACATTACGGGAACACTCGCCTCACGCGCACGCTCGACCGCACGTACGACATTCCCAATCACGCGCGGCGCATCCCACGCGTTTTTCATCACGTCTTCTTGCACATCGACGACGAGCAAAACGCCTTTGGTTCCAGTTCGTGCTGTTGCCATTTGTTGTTCCCGTGAGGTGACTCAAGCGTCGCATCATAGCGTTTGTGCCACAAGAAACGATGTGCTTTTAGCTAGAGACTCACAAGTTTCGACTCGGCATTCACTGCGCTACGCCAACGAAGCAATCCGAACGCATACCACGCGTAATAACCCGCAAGTATGCCGACGACGAACAGCGTGAGCGGGCTTTGGATAAAGCCCTCCGAAAACTTTCCAGAGCTGCCGCCCGCAGCGTACATCTGCGCGAAGCGCCACGCGATGCGCCCAACCAGCAGCAACGCGATTCCCGCTCCAATATAGGTATTTGGCTTGTAGAACAGGCCATCCGCCGTCACCTCAAACCGCGTATGACGCAGCCCGTAAAACGCTAGGCCGACGCCAACTGCAACACCGGCGAGCTTCGACAACGATTGCAGCGGCGTACTCGCGATTCCGAACAACAACCCAATCACCAGCAGCGGAAAGAAAATGACGGCGAACCATGATCGAAAGGGGCGCATTTGCTGCCGTGTGGTCAGTCGCTGCACCCGTCGATAAATGCGCCAAACTACAAACGCACCAACCAACGCAACGACCCACACTTTGTTTGAATCAATATCGATATTCATGTCAGCCCTATTAAGCGTATTGTGGAATTTAGTTTCTCAGCCATCGAAGCATTCTCGGATAGCGAATCTCGCCGCAGTCCGCAGTGAATCCCACCGCCTGCGTTAAGCCCGCGCTGCACAAGCCACGCAGTCCCGGATAGATACCAAATTCATACATCTGCAATAGCGCCTTCGCCCCGCCGCGATAGCCGCCGTCGTGAATCAACACGTGCATCGGAATTGCAAGCTCAATTGCCGCCGCGTAAGCCCAGGCCAGCGCCTCCTGCTCACCCGCATCGCCAAGTTCTGCGCCCACTTCGATAGTGTCGTTCGCAAGCGGCCGCAAGTGGCCGGGCAACACCGCAAGATGCCCCGCCTCATGCAGCAAATCACCGGGCCACAGCAACCGATTCACATCCACAATCAACGCGCCATCAGCGATTGCGATGCCGGGCAAAAAACTGGTGGCGGACACGTCAGCCTTCACCACGTTGATCCCCACACTTTCAAGAAAGCGGAGGATCGTTGCAAGATGCTCAGGGTGATTCAAAGAAAACCGTCACCATGCTCACGATCAAAGGCGACGCGGCGTGCCTCATCGCAGAGCGCTTAATTCGTCGCGAATCGTGTAGACGACAGAAAATATTTTCCAGCCGCCTTCGGTGCGCACCAGTTGCCACATCTCCCGACCCCAATTGGTTTTCTGGTTACCCATCAAAAATACGTAGTCGAACGAGACCGATGCTATCTCGCCATCGGAATCAATCGCCACGTTTGAGAAAACTTCTTCGTGCCGCTCCGTTGCCGCAACCGCCGCGTCGATCAGGCTCACAAAATTATTCGTCGGAATCTTTCGAGCCTTAATGGCATCAGGTTTCGTGTTTCGAATTTTTTCGAGCCGCGTGTCTTCAGAGACGTATTGCCAGCCGATCTCCTCGGGTTTGTTTGAGAAGAAAAGCGCCATATAGGCGGCTTTGTCTTTGTTGGCAATTGAGGTTTTGAACGTATCAATAACGCGTTCAATCGCAGCGGTATCAGCAGCGGAGGCGCGTTGCTGAGAGTGAAGCGTTTGGCAGCCGCTAGCGAACAGGGTCACAGCCAACAACATTACGCAAATTAAACGCATTCGCAGATTTCCGAGCTCTCGATGGATCAATTATGCGGCGCTGCGGGTCGATGTGCTGACCCATGCAAACTATCCACGCCGCTACTTGTCGGAAATTAATCTATCGGCTAGAAACCGGACGTTCGAAATCCATCTCTCCGCACGGCGCGCGAGTCGAGTGGCTTCTTCTCCATCGAGAGAAACGTCCCCGCGTTTGAGCAAACTGGCATCGACGTTATCGAATACGTTCACGTTGACCACCGGATGAATCTTTCCATCGATGTCGCTCCACGCTAAGCGCCGCAGCTTGACCACCCACGAAAAATCGCGGTTTGGGTGCCGAGCGTGTTCTTCGAAACTTGCGCTTCATCGCGAACAGTTACGCCAAGCGTTGCCGTGCGGCATGACGTCCAAGCGCCGCCATGTTTCGCGCAAAACGAACAAAAGCATGAGCGAGCCGGAATCTCGCTGGAATCAGGCAACCAATCCAGTTTGAGCGAGATGTTTTTACGGTGACAGGCACCGGAGATGAGCCTCGCTGTGGATTGGATCAGTTGTCTTTGATCGTCGCGGCTGCGCTGAGAGATTTCCCCATGAACACGCTGAGCGGATGCTCGGGGTACCCGCCAAACGCGGCTCTTCGCGCGTAGCCTTGGCCTTCGTAGAAACTCAACGCCGCCGCTTGATACGGCCCGGTTTCAAGCATCAGCGCGCGACAACCAGAATCGTAGGCCATGGTTTCAAGCGCGCTGATGATTTCCTGTGCAACGCCCTTGCCTCGGGCTTCGGGTTTCACGTACATGCGCTTCACCTCACCGAAAGTCTCATGAAGCACCACCGCGCCACAACCGACCGCGACCTGCTGCTCATCCCGCGCAACGACGAACAGCACATTGGGTTTGCACAGTGACGCGAGATCAAGCGAATAACGCACCTCGGCTGGATACAGCGAATCTTGGTAGGCGTCTAGCTCGGCGATGAGCGCGATGACGTCGGGTTGGTTGGGGGATTCTTGGGTGATGGGCATGCGAAAATTTTGACGCCTAACGCGTGAATTAAGGCCCGCTGCGGTGTTGTGTCCGCCAGAACCAATACCAACGCGCACGTTATTGGCGCGACCTAGCGATGAGTTTGTTTGCCTGTCGCATCTCTCGATTTCGACGATATGTAATCCATCGTCCGACAACATAATAAAAGACGAAAGAATCGGAATCGATTTTCACTCTATTTTGACTGTAGTCGCGATAACGCTGCTCTCTCCACGCATCGACGTCGCAGACGGAAAAGTCTTTGACGTTGAGCGAGCCGTCGATTTGACGGTCGAGCAGGAATAGTTCTAGCACTTCTTTTGAAGTCAGCGATTCTCTGGTTAGCCGGAAGCCTCGAAACACTCCGATATCATGATCGTCTCGACCAACTGGAATAATGTGAGTCTTGTCTAAATTGTCCGTGACTTCGACAACAAACTTGATGTTGCTGCCAAGATCAGTGTCCTTGTATCTAGACGGAACTGGTCGAAGTATCCCGGTTAGGTGATTGCTGAAGAAATCAGCAATGGGACTCCAACTCTCGATGCGCCTTGGTACTTCGTATCGTCCATCGGACGTGGAGAGAACCAATCGCTTCTTCAGCCTTTGGTTAGCTAAGAGGTCGTTTACATCAAATTTCCGAAGATTGAATCCGTAGAACTCGATTGGACCGAACTGCTTTTGGTATGTCTCGTACGGCTTAAGAGTTAACGGGCTCTCGTCAAATTCAATGAGGTGTATGTAAATCGAATTGCCGACCTTCAGATAAATGTCGAAAATTGTGGTTGAACGATCTTTAATGTTCTCAATCAAGATGTTGCTGACGTATCTGTCTTCGCAGGCTCTACTCGAAGCAATCTGAAACGAACCCCGTAGTTCGACCCCGTTCTTCCGGTAGTAGTTTTTCACTGCAACCCATAGTGCAACTAGCGATATGAGTATGGGTAGAAGAGTCAGTGGCGATGGAACCTGCATGTACACCTAAATTGCTTTATTCGCACGGCGCATAGTCGATCTTTCATTCACACACAAGATATTGCCTACAGGCTTCGCCTTGCAGGGCTGGGAACGCGGCGCGTGGAGCGGTTACCCATTTGTAATTCTGCAATATAACTACGAACACGCTGTTCGCAAACGTGTCTCTCTCGTGTGCTCGTTCGGGCGCTCGAATAACCGGGAATCGGGTGCGAACGCGTACACAGTCTATAAGCGCACGTCTCCAGTCGATTGATCCGGCAACAACGCTCGTGAAATACGTTCATGGTTTGACTAGGTCACCACGAACAGGCGCGAGCGCGGAGTTCGCTCCGATGCGCACGAAGCGCGGTCAAGCCCGCGCCTACAGAGTTGCCGTAGTAAACACATGAGCGTTGATTCGATGCTGCACCGTGAATTCTTCACCCGCAATTTCTTTGAGCAACGCATCGTGTTCGCGATCAAATTGGGCGAGTTGATCTTCGGGGAGTGTGGCGCCGGTGCCTCGGCAGGCGCGCATGCGGCCGCGCCAGCTTTCGCGCGTGAAGGGGATGGCTTCGTCGTACCAAAACATGGCGGCAAGCGGGAAATGTTTGTCGAGTTCGTATTGAACGGGCGGGACGTAGCCCGACCAATCTTTGCCGCCCCATTGCGGATTGAATTTCAGCACGAGTTGTTCGGAGGCTTTGGCAATCGCATCGAGGCGCGCCAGCCATGAGAAATGCGCGGTGACGAGTACGCCGCCCGGTTTCAATAAGCGCTTCACTTCCGCGACCGTTTTTTCTTGATCGAAGTAGAGCCAGCATTGCATGGCGGTGATGCAATCGAAGGTGGCGTCGGGGAAGGGCTGCATTTCGCTTCCCGCGACGTGAAAATCGCAGCTGAGATTCGCTGCATCTGCGAGACGAATCGCTTCTTCAATTTGACCTTGCGCGATGTCGGTGCCGCTGGCGACGCAGCCGTTCGCGGCGAACTCACGCGCGAGCAAACCCGTGCCGGTGCCGAGATCGAGGACGCGTTGACCCGGAAGCCCGACGCCAAGGGCGCGCAACCGTGCGTAGAACGACGCTGGCGGCCCCGGACGATGTTGGCCATAGTCAGATGAGGTTTTGCTCCAGTCGATGCTGCGACCGCTGTCGTGCGCTGGGATGCCGTGCATGCGGAAACGCCTTTACGCTTTTGCTGCGAGAAGCGTTAGCTTAACTTAAACGCTACTGGCCTCACCGATAATCGCCCAATCAACATGGGCGAATGCGTTATTTATGCTGTTTTTCGATAAATACAGTAATCTTCTCTATCAGCCAAGTTGATGAGTCGATGGAAGATAGTGCTGTGTACGATGTTTGTGATACTTTGACACGCCGCTTGGGCAGCGTGACTACTTCTTTTCCACTGCATTCGCCGCAGGCGATGCGTGCAATGCAGGCGGTGCGGACACCGCCGCTTGCGGCGCGGGATCGATGCGGCGATTAGTTTCAAGCGATGCGACGACGCTCATGCCAACCTCGATTACTTCTTGTTTGAGTCGGCGCGATTGCGCGAGCGCGACGCCGCGTTTGATCACGCCAGCAAACGAGCGCTCATAACCGAAGTTGAGCGCGCCCGACACGCAATGCACTTCGCTCTTCGCTTGCTTGAGCGCGGTGTAGAGAATGGTGTCGAGTTCGGCGCGAGTTCGCTCCGTGGTGTTTGGCGGCAAAGCCATCGCGATGTCAACCGTTGAATTGATGATGCTCGCGGCTTCGAGGAACGCACCCGCGCGACACACATGCGCCGTTTGCACAGAATCGGGCAAGGGGCGATCTGCGTGCGCATGGGCGTGATGATCTGCATGCGAATCGAACAACGATGCGCATCCGGCGGTGAGCACCGTAGTTGCGATTAGCGACGCGCAAAGACCGAGTCGCTTCATGGCGCGCGCTGCACGGTTGGGAACACCCACGTGCTCGGATTTTGCGGCGTTGCCCAGCGCATCATCAAAGACGATTCGATGCGCGCTTGCGCGGGCGAGGGATCGTATTTTGCGAACACGATCGTTAACTGATGCCAACCGGCCTTGAGTGAAATTAAATCACTCGGATGCAGAAAATCGAAAACCTCGGGATTCGGCGTGTTGTTAGTAAAGAAGTTGCCGTTGTAAAACGCAAAGGACTCGCCATGAACGTAGCGACCGTTCATGTAGAGCGACGTGCCGCCGCCATCACCCCAAATGTGCATGCGATACAGGCCATCGGTCGGCGCATTCACATAGGCACGAATCACATTCGTCGTTCCAAGTGGCGTTGCGTTTAGCGCAGTGTCGGACACACCCGCATCGATGAGTGGCGCTGACGACACGAACGTGTTCGCGGCATTGATGGTCGATTCGTTATAGCGCAGCGCATAGCTCGGCGCATCGTTGTGCCGCGTGCGCACGAAACCATCGACGAGTGTTGAGGGTGGTGAAATCGTCGCCAATCCTGTTGCAGGCGAAGTGCGCGCAGTAAACGTGCCCGTGAACGCGAGCACTTGCTCGGAGGTCGCATTCGTTGGCAACACGGCGCGAACAAACAAGCGCTTATTCGTTGCGTCGTAAAAACGCATTGATGTGGTCGCAGCGCGCATTGCGTAGAGCGATGTTGCGAGCGGAACGCTCTGCGCGTTGAGCGTCACGTTGGCGGACGCACTGGCTGCGTCAATGTTGAATTCAACGCGCTTCGCAGCGACGTCGCTCAAGCGCAGCGTGAACGCAGTTCGCGCTGCGCCGTAGAGCTCATAGCGTTCATCATTCGCAAGCCATGAAATCGCGCCTGACGCACCCATCCCCGCATCAAAATAATCGCTATCAATATTTCGAACGCGGGTGAACTTGCCACGTGAATCAATCATCGAAAATTCAGCGCTGGATTTCAGCAGCAAGCTCTCCGCTGCGGGGCAGGCCATCGCGTTGTAATCGGGGCGCTGCGTGCAGCGCGCATTCACCAAATTCGAATCGCGCACCACGAGCCGAGCGGGCACATTATCCGCAAGCATCGCGCCGCTCATATCACTCCAGCCCCACATCGGGCTTAACGGATATTCAAATCGCACCGGCGATAGCAATGCAAACCGGTTTGGCGTGTTTTGAAAGCGCACGTTTTCAAGCGCAGCGATTGGAGAAATATTGTCGACATCCCACATCACGCCGACGCCATCGTGATTCACAATCGTCGCGTCTCGAATGAGGGGCGCGCGTTTGCCGCCGTGATTGCTGCCCGCGATGTGCAATAAGCTCGGCGCGTCAAACGTGACTGAAGGTTTGAATTGTTCAATCACGACGGGCGATGCGCTTTTTCCAACAAGCGTGACGCCATCAACCGTGCCGCGCAGCAAAATCGTGCCGATGCCGTTGTCAGCGACGATGGAATTCTTGAACGTGGTTTTGCGATCTTCAAACCATGCGGCGGACGTGTTGTAGTAGCCGGTGTAATTGCGGAACACGTGTTCAACGTTGCCGCTCGTTCCGGTGGTCACCATCAACGCGTGGCCGCTCGTGGCTTCCGGATAATTGATTTGATTCCCGGTGGCAAGCGTTTTGTAATTCGAATGCGCGATGTTGTTTTCGAACACGAGCGCGCTGCCTTCGGTCGTTGAGAACAAGCGCGGCGTGAAGAGATCGAAGAAGAAGCCAAAGCCTTCAATCGTGCCGCCGGAAATGTTGCCGCGAATCACGTGTCGATCAAAACTGCGCCCCCAAAACACAGCGGATCGATGTTCAGCTTGCGAGGTATTGCTAAAAAACGAATTGTTAATCGGGAAGATGAAATTCGCTTCATCGGGACTGGTGACCAACACGCCGACATTGCGAATAAATCGATTGGAATGTTCGTCACCATCCTCTGACCAAACGTAGGCATGGTTGACGACGTTGAACGCGACATTGCCTTCCACCAACACGTTATGCGTTGAATGCACGACATACGCTCGCTGATTGCTGCCACTCACCGCGCTATTGATGACATAGTTTCCCGCGCGATCACCTGCGATATGCCAATGAATCGGATAGCGACCTTTCACACCAAGCTGACCCATACGATCAAACTGCACACCGCTCACCTGCGCGTGGCCATTCGCCATAATCATCACGTGCCCAGAAAATTTAGCAGCATCGGATGCGGCGTCACCACGCAGCACAATGTTTCGTGTGAGCAAACTCACGCTCGGGCGTTGATCGAGCAGCTTGCCGTTGATGGTTTGCACGACCGCGTGTTTCGCGCTCGCGAGCGCGGGCGTGAAGCTAATCGTATTGCCAGAGATCGCGGTGACCGTGACTACTTCGGATTTGCGCGGGTCGATTTCAGTGGCGGCGATTAAGAGCTTGTCGCCCACGCGCCAAGTTGCCGGTGAATCAACGACGGTGATCGAGGTCGTGCCCGCTGGCATTGAGGTCACGCCGGATGTTGGGTTCGCTGCAATCTTTGTCCATGCGAGACGGCGCTCGCCATGCAACGCAAGCAGCCCGCCTTCCATCACGACAAGCCCTTTAGTGCCCATCGCAAGCACCGTGTGCGTTTTATCGCTTCCGGTGAATACGAACGTTGCGCTATCGGTGAACGGCGCAGCGGGTGTGCCCGCTTGCACGCGCCCGTACACGAAGGCGTAGCGGGTGGTGAGCGCGACGGTGGTGCGCTCTAGATCAAGCGAGCCCATGACCCAAAGCCCCGCGAGGCTCGCGGTGTTTCCGCGCAACGTAACGGTTCGCGCCGCAGGGATAGAAACGATGTCATTGACCGCAGGAATTCGATTGCCGCTCCACGTGCTCGGCTGATCCCAGAAGCCATCGGCAATCGCGCTGATGGTGGGCGCGAGTTCACCGGTGAGCGCGGGCGCGGGGTACGTGCCGCGTGTAACCGCAGTGTTCGGAATCGGTTGCAGGCCCGGCGGTTGCGCGTAACGCGTCGTGCTCACGAAGGTCGCTTGGGTGCTCGCAATCCACAGCGAGGTGTTGATGCTCGCGCCCTCTTCGCTCGATGCGGTATGACGCACACAAACGGTTTGCGCATTCGCAATCGACCCGACACCGCTCGTGAAACTGCCGTTGCAGCCGATGGAGTATTCGCCATCAACGATGCGAATTGGAGCGGGCGCGCTCAAGCCCGAAATCGTGACGGCATTCGAGACCTGCGCAGATGCAGTTGGCACTTCATGCACATCGTTGAACACAACTGCGTTCGGTCGATTCACGGCTTGCAACGCAGGTGCCACGCAACCATCTGCGATGTATTCGTCAATCGCTTGTCCGGATATCCTCGCCGCACCTTTCGCGCGCGACGGTGGAATCACACCGTCGAGTACCGCATCTCCTTTGAAGCCTTTCAAGTGCCGCGTGATGATCGTCGCGTCGGCGAGCGAGAACACGCCGTCGCCGTCAACGTCGAGCTTTGCAAGATTCGTTTGTACGAAGCTGCGAATTTGCGACGCGCTCTGCGTCGCGCCCGTTCCGGTCGTGAGCGCGGCGTCAGAAAAATTCATCGCTGCGCGCGTGAGCAGAAGCCCGTCGCGATCTGCGGATGCCGCAATCGCGCCGGACACGTTGAACGGACACTGCGCTACAGCTACAGACGCTATCGCCCAATTAAATAGGGCTACAACACTGAAAAACAAACGTTTCGAACTTTTCGATTTACTTCGATTAAGTCCGATAATTTGAGCCGTATACGCGTATTTTTGTTGGCTAATTAACATACTGCAATTCGGTTGAAACCCGCATGCAGTCTAGCTTCATGCCAATGGCATTACAAGCTTTCTCGGTCGTAGATCGCGCGCAGGGCCAAAACAGCGGGTTTCGGAACGTTAACCGAGCGCTTTACGCAACGCCTTGTTCTTTTCAAGCGTTGATTCAAACGCCGCCAGTCGCTCGCGCTCTTGCGCAACGACATTCGCGGGCGCTCTGTCGGCGAATGCGGGATTGCCGAGCTTTGTGGTCGCCTTTGCGATCTCGCCTTCGAGGCGCGCGATCTCTTTGTCGAGGCGCGCGCGTTCGGCGACGGGATCGACTTTGATTTCCAGCATCAAACGGAAGTCGCCGACGACTTGCACGGGCGCGGTGCTCTGCGGCAAGGTACCAACGATTTGCAAGCCGGATAGTTTGCCGAGCGCTTCAATGTACGGTTTGAATTCAGCGAGCGCGGCTTGATCGGCGGCGTTGCCAAATTGCGCGACGAGCGGCACACGTTCCGCTGGAGAAATTTTCATTTCGCTTCGCAATGTTCGCACGGCGGTAACGATTTGTTTGAGCAAAGTCATCTTTGCGTTTGCGGCTTCGTCGACCAACGCCGCGTTGAATTTTGGATACGGTTGATTGCAAATCGTCACACCAGGTTTTCCTGCAATCGGCGCAACGGTTTGCCACAGCTCTTCAGTGATGAACGGCATGATCGGATGCGCGAGGCGCAGCGTGGCCTCTAGTTCACGCACGAGCACGCCGCGTGTGGCGGCTGCGCGTGCCGCGTCGCCTGCTTTTTCTGCGTCAGCGATTTGCACTTTCGCGCATTCAACATACCAATCGCAGTATTCATCCCACACGAATTCGTAAAGCGCTTTCGATGCGAAATCGAAGCGGTAGCCGTCGATGCCTTCGGCGATGTCCTTCTTTGCATGTTGAAAACGGCCGAGCAGCCAGCGATCAACGAAGGAGAGCGACGTGTCGCCCGCGCCCTTCTCTGCAATAGGTTTTCCCTCGCAGTTCATCAACACGAATCGCGTCGCGTTCCAAAGTTTGTTGCAGAAATTTCGATAGCCTTCGCAGCGCGAAAGATCGAAATTAAGCGTCATCGACAAATTCGAAAGCGATGCAAAGGTGAAGCGCACCGCATCCGCGCCGTACGCAGGAATGCCGCTCGCGAAATTCTTGCGAATGTATTTTTCGGCTTTCTCTTTGTGCGAGGCGAGCATCAAATCTTTGGTTGATTTCGCAACGAGCGGTTCGAGCTCAATGCCATCGAGCAAATCAATCGGGTCAATCACGTTGCCCTTAGATTTGCTCATCTTGTTGCCTTCAGCATCACGCACCATGGCGTTGATGTAGACATCTTTGAACGGCACTTTATCGGTGAAATGCAGCGTCATCACGATCATGCGCGCAACCCAGAAGAAGATGATGTCGTTGCCAGTCATCAAGACATTACTCGGCAAATACACACTATCTTTTTCAAACCGTACGTCGTCGGGCCAACCGAGTGTGGTGTGACAGACGAGTTGCGCGGAAAACCAAGTGTCGAGGACGTCGGGGTCGCGACGCAAGGTAGATTTTTTTTCGACGAGCGAGGGGTTCTTCGCGCGAACTTCCGCTTCGCTTCTGCCCACGTAGACATTGCCGTCATCGTCGTACCACGCAGGAATTTGATGCCCCCACCAGAGCTGCCGCGAGATGCACCAATCGTGAATATTATTGAGCCAATGGTTGTACGTTGCCGTCCAATGCTCAGGGAAAAACTTCACATCACCGTTGGCCACCGCATCAAGCGCGCGACCTGCGAGTCCGCCCTTGTGCTTTGGCGTTTCCTTGCTCATCGCAACAAACCACTGATCGGTGAGCATCGGCTCGGTAATTTGCCCAGTGCGTTCGCACACCGGCACCATGCTCTTGTGCTTCACCGCTTTGAGCAGAAACTTTTGCTCTTCTAAATCTTTAAGCACGACCTTGCGGCAATCGAAACGATCAAGCCCCCAATATTGCTTCGGGCCGTTCTCGTTGATCTTCGCATCGAGCGTAAAGATCGTGATGAGCGGAATGTTGTGTCGCTGCGCGCAGGCGTAGTCGTTGAAATCATGCGCACCGGTAATCTTTACGCAGCCGGAGCCGAATTCGCGATCAACGAAATCATCTGCAATGATCGGAATTTTTCGATTACAAAGCGGCAAGTCAACGAGCTTGCCGATCAAATGTTTATAGCGATCATCTTCAGGGTGCACGGCGAGCGCGCCGTCGGCGAGCATCGTTTCCGGACGCGTCGTCGCGATGTACATGCCGGGCACTAGATTGCCTTCGTGATCCTTCTGCGGGCCATCGGAAAACGGATACAAGATGTGCCACATGAAGCCATCGCGCTCAACTGATTCGATTTCCAAATCGCTCACCGCCGATTGCAACACCGGATCCCAATGAACGAGGCGTTTGCCGCGATAAATCAGGCCTTCTTCATGGAGCCGCACGAAGGTTTCAACCACGCCTTTCGACATGTGATCGTCCATCGTGAAATAGCCCTGATTCGCGCCGCTCGCGTCTGCGTAGCCCCAGTTCGCCGATGCGCCGAGACGACGCATTTGCTGCGTAATCGTGGAGCCTGATTTTTCTTTCCACGTCCACACGCGTTTGACGAATTCCTCGCGACCCAAATCGTGGCGCGATTTGCCGTCGGCCTGCAGCTGACGCTCAACGACGATTTGCGTGGCGATGCCTGCGTGATCGGTGCCGACGATCCAATTGGTGTTGTCGCCCTTCATGCGGTGATAACGAATCATGGTGTCCATCAGCGTTTGCTGAAACGCGTGGCCCATGTGAAGCGTGCCCGTTACGTTCGGTGGGGGCAATTGAATCGTGTAGGCGGGTTTCGTCGTGTCGCCGTTCGGCTTGAAATAGCCACCCGCTTCCCAGACCGGATACCACTTTGATTCAATGGCTTTGGGTTCGAAGGATTTAGCGAGATTTTCGAGAGCAGACATGACAACAAAACGCGAAGCGCGGATGAAACGAACAACCTTGAATTCTACTTTGCGGGTTTACAGCTGTCGCCCCTAGAGCGCGTGTTTAATGGGCGAAAACCCGAAACATCAATTCAATTGATATTTAGTGAAAATTACGTATTTGCCCAAATGAATCGGCCCAGAATCAATAAAGCTGTCAGCCGTTTTCGCGCTCTCGCTTTTTCGTTTCGATCTGCTCACGAAGACGAGCGAGTTCGTTGTCCACAGCGCTTGCAACAATCGACTGAACCTGAATCGACGTTTCCTCTGCAACCTGCGCCGCGATGTCGAGCGCAACTTGAGTAAGCGCAGGCTCAAGCGCAATCCTGAGTTTTCGCTTCATCTCGCCGGTCGCGTGAAGTTCGAGCTGCTGCATGACTTGGCTGTAAACCGAATGCGCCATTTGATCGAGCTTCGAGGCAACGGCTGCGTCAAACTGAGCGCGTGTGTAAGACGTCGTTGTTTCAACTTCGGCACGACTCGCCACAAACGTCGGCCTTGCTGAAGAAAAAATATCGGTGTTATCGGCGGCGGCCGCGAGCGTCGGTTCACGCCGCGACGGTGCACGCGTTGCGCTCACCGACTGATCCGGCGCGCCGAACGACGGCTCGACAAAGTCAGTCAAACTCGGAATTGCGTCGCGACTTGCGTCCATCGCAATCGGCTTAGTTGCAGATACTTCGCTGACAAGTTCGGTGAGCACCGGCAAATCTTCGCCGGAGCTTTGGCGGCGTATTAATTGATCCGCTTGCGCAAGCAAATCTTTGGCGGACGGCGTAGTCATGAAATGATTATGCGCGGTTTCATGCAGTTGCGCGCTTGCTTAGATCAACGTGGGTCATCGCGTAGCCCCGCGTTTTGTAGAACTGCCAACGATCACGTCCAGCTTTCGCTGACGGCTCATCGCGACCGACAATTTCGATGAGACGTTCGAAGCGCGCGAAGTATTTCGGCGGCGTTTCGCACAGATTAATCAACACGTCGGCAACGCCTTCATGATCGATGGTGTGATCCACGATCACGGGCGTTAGCGAAGACACCGATGAGGCAAGACCCACGTGCGGAATGAATCCGTCTTCGGGCTGCTCCCAAAGCATACGATCAAGCGACTGAGTTATCGCTTCATCCGGCGTCGCGATCCGGAGGCGCCGCTTGGCTGCAAACACCTTCAGCGCCAAGCGATGTGCGGCGAGTACCGGATTGGCAACGCCGGTATAGAACTCAATCGTCGTCACGGTGAAGTCTTGTTGAATGCGAATGTCACGGCGAGCGCGAACGCTACTCCATCGTCATTACGTAGTTCACGAGCGCTGCAACAGGGCGTCCGGTCGCACCTTTTTCTTTACCCGAGCCCTTGTATGCAACGCCCGCGATATCTAGATGCGCCCAATCAAATTTCTTGGCAAAACGCCACAGGAAACATGCCGCCGTGATTGCGCCGCCTTCACGGCCCGCCACGTTTGCCATGTCGGCAAAGTTCGAGTTGAGGGCTTCTTGATAATCGTCTTCCAGCGGTAAGCGCCAGAATCGATCATTCATCGTTTTGCCGGAATCGATGATTGCGTTTGCGAGGGAGTCGCTGGTTGAGAAAAGACCGGCGTTTACGCCACCCAGCGCCACCACACACGCGCCGGTGAGCGTTGCGATGTCAATCACTGCGCGCGGCTTGAAGCGCTCCGCATAGGTCAACGCGTCACACAAAATTAGGCGCCCCTCAGCATCGGTGTTGAGCACTTCAATGGTTTGTCCACTCATGCTCGTAAACACGTCGCCCGGCTTGGTGGCTTTTCCTGAGGGCATGTTTTCGCAAGCTGCGACGATGCCAACGATGTTTTGCTTGGGCTTGATTTCGCCGACGGCTTTCATCACGCCAAACACGGTGCCTGCGCCGGACATGTCCCACTTCATGTGATCCATGTCGCCGGCGGGTTTGAGCGAAATACCGCCGGTGTCAAAGGTGATGCCTTTGCCCACAAACACGGTGGGAGCGTCGGTTTTCTTTGCGCCTGAATATTCCATCACGATAAAACGCGGCGGCTCTTCACTGCCATTGGTGACCGACAAAAACGAACCCATTCCGAGCTTTTCAATCTGTTTTCGATCCATCACGGTGACTTTAAGACCGTGAGACTTCGCGAGCTTCTTCGCTTCGTCGCCCAACCGCTTGGGTGTGCAATGGTTGGGAGGAAGGTTACCTAGGTATTTCGTGTATTCAATACCGCTTGCGGTTGCAGCGGCCACTTTGAGCAGCGATCCCGAATCTTTGTCGGCTGCTGGCATTCCAAAACGAACGCGCTTCAACGATGGCTTTTCTGCGGCACGCTTGGCGGTAGTGCCTTTGGTTTCATCAAATCGATAACAGGCATCCGACGAGCCCAGCACCATTTGCTGCATGATCATTTTCGCGTTGTCGGCAATCGGAAACACGCAAAGTTCCGCGATGGATTGCTCGTTGGCGAGCGCTGCGAGCGCGCGCCCCGCACCGCGAGCATCCTTTGCCGACAGCGGCTTTTCGTCACCCGCACCAAACACGTAAACGCGCTTCGCGGCAACGCCGGGCACATTCAAAAGCGGCAACAGTGCGCCGCAACGCCCGGAAAACGACGCTGCGGCCACAGCGGCAGCGAGCGCGCCTTTGCTCGCTTTATCAATTTCCTGTGCCGCCCAAGACAATCGATGTCCTTCGTGAACGGCGACAGCGACCGCGTCGGTTTTGGTGGTGGAAGGGTGTTCGGTGCGCAGGGAATAATCGATCATGGCTTCAGCTCAAGAGAGGTAGGTAAACTCTCGAATTATGTACTCAACTCGCTGGGCTGCGGCTCCGTCAAACGCATGATTTTTAGGCGATCACTGTTGCGCGAGCTCACCGTGAATGCAACCTATGTGTTTGTGGTTTTAGTGGCGATCGTAATGACGCAATTTATTGTGCGTCTCATCGGACAAGCGTCGTCTGGCGCTCTGCCAACCGATGGGCTGTTGCCTTTGGTCGGTTTTCGCTTGATTGGGCAACTCCCGCCACTGATGGTCATCGCCGTGTTTATCTCAACACTGCTCACGCTGTCGCGGGGTTGGCGCGACAGCGAGACACCGATTTGGATGAGCGCGGGGCAGAGTCTGGTGGCGTGGATTCGGCCGGTGCTAACTTTTGCGATACCGCTACTGCTTGTGGCGGCGTCGCTGTCTTTGTTTTTATCGCCGTGGGCTGAGAAAAAATCGGTGGAGTTTCGCCGAATCCTCGACGCGCGCGACGATCTCGCAGTGCTCGCACCCGGATTGTTTCAAGAGCGCCGGCGCGACAAGCAGGTGTTTTTTATCGAGAGCACCGATCTCGTGCGCGGCAACATCAAAAACGTTTTTGTGTTCGCCGACGATCCGAACGGCGCGTGGGTGACTCGCGCGCGCGAAGGTCGCGTGATTCAGGATGAACAAGGCGATCGCTACGTGGTGCTCGACGACGGGAAGCGCGTGCGTCGATCCGGTGCAAATGCTGCCTTGAATGAATACGAGCTTGCGAGTTTCGCGCGCTACGGAATCAGAATGAACGCTGCGGAAGTAAAAAATGATCCGCTCGAAGAGCGTGCTACCGATACGCTCGCACTCGTTGATCGCGGCACGCCCAGCGCCTATAGCTGGCTTTTTTATCGCATCTCCGTGCCGCTCGCGGGGCTGTTCCTCGCGCTTCTGGCCATTCCACTCGCGTACGTAAATCCGCGAATGGGGCGCTCGCTGAACTTGATTTTTGCAATCCTGCTGTTGATGATTACGCTGAACTTGATGAACATCATGCAAGCAAAAATCAGCACCGAGAGCATCGGCTTTTACAGCGCGCTTTTCTTGTTTCACGGCGTGCTCGCGCTCTTCGTGTTCGGGTTCTATTACCGGCGCTATCGTGGTGCGATAAGTCTTTGGCCCTGGCAGCGCGCGAGCGCTTTTAGCTCGGCAAGCAAGCCATGAAAACACTCGCTAAATACATTGCCCGCGAAATCGCGTCATCCACGCTGCTGGTGTTAGTGGCATTGTTGATGTTGTGGTTGTTCTACGATTTTTTACAAGAACTCGCCGCTCTGCGCCAGCTCAACGCAGCTCAGTTTTTTGTACTCGTCGCGGCGACAATCCCCGGCTACGTGTACGAGCTGTTGCCGATTGCCGCACTCATCGGAACGCTCTTCGCCCTGGCACAGTTGGCCAGCAACAGCGAATACAGCGTCATGCGTACTTCCGGCATTTCAGTCGCTCAGATGGCGGGGGTCGTTCTGGGAACAGGCTTGATGATTGCGGGGATCGTTTTCGTGGTGGGCGAGTATGTGGTGCCTCGCAGCCAGCAAGTAGAGCAGCGAATACGCGCTGCGACGGGATCACGGCCTTTCGTGGCGCGCGCATTTCAATCGGGTTATTGGTTTCGCGATGGCAATACGTTTATCAACATTGGCAGCGTGCTACCGGATGGCGCATTGCGCAGCGTTCGCGTATTTGAGTACGCCGATGCCGTAACGCTCGCGCGCACGCTGACGGCTGAGCGCGCTTCGTTTGTCAATGGCCAACAATGGACGCTAGAGCGAGTCACCGAAACGCGTTTTTCAGACAAACAGGTCGACGCGTTGACTTACGCAACGCGCGATTGGAATACCGTGCTAACACCGAACATGCTCTCGGTGTTGCAAGTGGCGCCCGAACGACTTTCGCTGGAAGGCTTGTGGGAATACATCAATCATTTGCAGGTAAACAATCAAGACTCACGACGTTTTGAAGCAGCGATGTGGGGCAAGTTTTTTTATCCGCTCGCGACCTGCGTTTTAATGTTGCTAGCGCTTCCGTTTGCGCAAATCCAGCAGCGTAGCGGCGGCGTGGGCGGACGGATATTTATCGGCATCTTGCTCGGTCTCGTGTTCATTATTTTCAACAAACTGTTCGGACACCTCACGCTGCTCTATCAGTGGCCGCCTTTTTTGGGGGCGCTAATTCCGGGGGTGCTTTTTTTGTCGGCGGCTGCTTTCATGATGTGGCGCATCGAGCGACGCTAGCGGATTACCGCACTTCATGCTGCCGGTTGAGCGGTAGAGAAATTGTGAGGCTCGCGGAAACGATGAGCGAAAAAAAAGCACCCGAAGGTGCTTTTTTTCAGAGTCGCGAGAATATTACTCGGCTGCCTTGAACGGAACAATGTTCGCGTACTTGCGGCTTTTCACACCTTTAACCGTGAACTGAACGTGACCGGTTTCGGTTGCGAACAGCGTGTGATCTTTACCCATACCGACATTAACGCCGGGATGAATAACCGTGCCGCGTTGGCGAACGATAATCGTGCCGGCGTTGATGAGCTCGCCGCCGTAGGACTTAACGCCCAGGCGTTTCGATTCTGAATCGCGACCGTTGCGTGTTGAGCCGCCGCCTTTCTTTTGTGCCATGGTGTTCTAGCTCCTAATTACTTACGAACGCCGCCAACGAGCTCTTCGGTGAGCTTGTCGAATGCTGCCCAATCGCCCTTAGCAGCGAGCGCTGCTTGCTCGGCCCAGGTGTCGGGCTTGGCGATATTGAATTTCGCGCCGCCTTTGTCGAGCGAGGCTTTGATTTGCTCGATGCTTGCTTTGGACAGCGCTTCGAACGTGGTGATGCCGTCGTTGCGCAGCAATTCAGCGATCTTCGGGCCGATGCCTTCGATCATTTCGATGTCATCGCTGCCATCTTTTTTCTTGCCACGTACTTTTGACGTTTTCTTTGCTGCTGCTACCGGTGCGCTTGCAACGCCCGCTGGGGCTGCCGACGCTTTCGCGACTTCAACACCGTTCGCGCCATAAATAGTCGAGATCAAAATTTCAGTGAAATTTTGACGATGGCCCATTTGACGTTTGTAGTGCTTACGACGGCGCAGTTTGAAAATGCGCACTTTGTCGCCACGACCGTGATCGACGACTAACGCGTCGACTTTCGCACCTGAGACTAGAGGGGCTCCGACCACGAGATCCGCGCCTGCGCCAACGGCGAGCACTTCATTTAACGTGATGGTGGCACCAATGTCTGCAGATATCTGTTCTACCTTGAGTTTTTCGCCAGCTGACACGCGATACTGCTTGCCGCCGGTTTTTATGACCGCATACATTGTTGATAAACCTTTAATGACTAAAGAACATTTGCCATACCTGGGTGGCGCTCGATCCCCCAAATTGGGAACCAATAACGTCACGCAGACGATGGAAAGCCTTGTATTCTAACAATGTTTTTCAGTTTGGCGCGTATGAGCCTAAGTTATCCGCTCTACGTCGGCCGCGCTATGTGAGGACGCTCCCCTAGAATCTAGGCATGACCTCCGTGACATCGCCGTCGATTCAAAGCATTGTTGAGGGCTTGCACGAGGAATTGCAGGCTCTCGACGCCCGACTCCGCTCGACGCTCGATTCGGATGTTCTGCTTATTCGATCTATCGCTGACTACATAATCTCCGCAGGTGGAAAACGCCTACGTCCGGTTTTAGTCTTTTTATGCTGTGATGCCCTTAGCGCACGGCCTAAATCAGACTTTGCAGTGAGTCTTGCGACAACCGTTGAGTTGATTCACACTGCGACTCTGCTCCACGACGACGTGGTCGACGAGTCCGATTTGCGACGTGGTCGCGCAACGGCGAACGCAGAGTTCGGAAACGCAGCAAGCGTGTTAGTTGGCGATTTCCTCTACAGCCGAGCGTTTCAAGTGATGGTTGCCACGCAAAGCCTGCGCGTGCTGCAAATCGTATCTGAAGCAACCAATCGCATCGCTGAAGGCGAAGTGATGCAGCTGATGGCGATCGGCAACCTTGACTTGAGCGAGGCCGATTACATGAACGTGATCGAAGCCAAAACCGCCAAACTTTTCGAAGCAGCGGGCGCACTGGGCGCGATCGCTGCTGGCGCAAGTCTTGATCACGAGCACATGATGGCAAACTATGCGCGCCGCTTGGGCGTTGCGTTTCAAATCGCCGACGACGTGCTCGACTACCGGGGCGATGCCGACGTGATGGGCAAAAGTTTGGGCGACGATTTGGCCGAGGGCAAACTCACGCTGCCGATCATCTTGGCACTCGCAAAAAGCGCTCCGGCGGAGCGCGACTGGCTGCGCTCAGTCATCCAAAACAATCGCGTGACCCACGAACACGATCATTTACCGAAAGTTCGCGCATTGCTTGAGTCGTGTGGCGCGCTGGATGCCAGTATGGACGCCGCCGCCCGCCACGCGAACGCTGCGGCATCAGAGATTGCGTCGCTGCCCGACTCGCGCGCAAAAACGTGGATGCTTGATTTGTGCAGCTACGCCATCCAGCGACACCTTTGAGTGAGCTATTGATTGTGGCGCCGCGCTGAAACCACAGCACTCGTTCGCAAACGCCAATTCAATTGGGCTTGGCGGCTAATTTAAACAGATACTGCGCATGCCGTGAAAGCTCTTTTTCGCCCGACGACGCCAACAATTCTGCGACGAAGCTGATAAGTAGTAGCCTCTTCATGCGGTGCACCGTCGCAGGTGCACCGACAATTTCCAGCGCTATTTCGCAACCGGCATCGTGAACTCCGCGCCTTTGCTGATCGAATCCGGCCAGCGCTGCATCACGCTTTTTTGTTTGGTGTAGAAACGCACGCCCTCTTCGCCGTAAGCGTGCATATCGCCGAAAAGGCTTCGCTTCCATCCGCCAAAGCCGTGCCACGCCATTGGCACCGGAATGGGTACGTTGATACCGACCATGCCCACCTGGACACCGCGCGCGAATTCACGAGCGATATTGCCGTCGCTAGTGAAGCAGGAAACGCCGTTACCAAATTCGTGTGCATTCACGAGAGCAAGCGCCTCTTCAAACGTCTTCACGCGAACACACGACAGCACCGGCCCGAAAATCTCTTCGCGATAAATCGACATGTTCGGCGTGACGTGATCAAACAATGTGCCGCCGAGAAAGAATCCGTCAACTCGCCCCGCATCCGATTGCGCGCGCCCGTCGGCGATCAATGTTGCGCCTTCGGCAACGCCTTTTTCGACGTAACCCAAAATTCGTTGGCGCGCTTGCGCGGTCACGATTGGCCCCATCTCGCTCGCGGGATCGAGCCCGCTTCCGATGCGAAGCTGGGTCACCGCGGATTTGAGCTTGGGCATCACTTGGTCTGCCGCAGAGCCGACCAGCACGGCGACACTAATCGCCATGCAACGCTCGCCCGCTGAGCCATACGCCGCGCCCATCAAGGCGTCGACCGCCTTGTCGATATCTGCGTCGGGCATCACGATTAAATGATTTTTCGCTCCACCTAAGGCCTGAACACGCTTGCCGTGCCGAGCGCCGGTTTCGTAGACGTAGTTGGCGATCGGCGTGCTGCCAACAAATGAAATCGCCTGAACATCAGGGTGAGTCAACAGCGCATCAACGGCCTCTTTATCGCCTTGCACCACGTTGAACACACCGTCAGGAAAGCCGGCGTCTTTCATCAGCGCCGCGGTCATGAGAGTTGCCGTTGGATCGATTGGGCTGGGTTTCAAAACAAACGTGTTGCCTGCAGCAATAGCGACTGGATACATCCACGCCGGCACCATCATCGGAAAGTTAAACGGCGTAATGCCCGCGACTACGCCAAGCGGCTGGCGCATCGTCCAGTTGTCGATCCCGGTCGACACTTGATCGGTGTAATCGCCCTTCAGCAACTGCGGAATTCCACAGGCAAATTCGATCACGTCGATTGCACGATCAACCTCTCCCTGCGCATCGGAAAACACCTTGCCGTGTTCCAGCGTGATCGCGCGCGCCAGCTCATCCTTGTGCTGATTAACCAACGCGAGAAACCTATTCATCACCCGCGCGCGTTTGATCGGCGGCGTATTGGCCCATGCCGGAAACGCGGCTTTCGCAGCAGCCACTGCGACGTTTACGTCTGCATCATTGGCAAGCGCTACACGCCCGGTAATCTCGCCGGTGGCCGGGTTGAAGACCGGTTGGTCGCGGCGGCTGGTGCCGACGAACGCGCGGCCGCCGACGTGATGGGCGAGGGTCGGAACAGAGGCGGAAACGTCGGATGCGTTTGAGGTGTGGATGGAGTTCATAAACGAAGTATTGCAGACGAATCGGCACTGTACGCGTGAGGCGCTGTCGTCGGCCCGCAGTGTTCCAGTTCGTGTTCGAACGTGGCGCCGTGCGCCGCAACGGATACGGCCGACAGGTACTTGAAATGAGCTTCACCGCGCCAGTCGCCAATTAAGTTGGCTAAGTAGTGCAAAACACATTTTTTTAGTTTTGCAGTAAATTCCGGTGATTGCCCAGGTTAATTGGGGATTTACAGAAATAGCTATAAAAAAAGCACCCGAAGGTGCTTTCTTTTTCTAACGTGTTCGCGGCTCGCGACTTACGCGACCGGTTTGAAATCGTAACCGTTACCGAGTTTCTCGATTTTGCCGAACGCTGGGAACGGGAAGTGGTAGCCACCCGCCATCATTTTCTCGTTCACGATCATCTCAAACACTTTGCGGCGCGTTGCACGGGCCGCATCAGCGTCCATGTCAAACTGAACCGCCCAATCGGGATTGCGCGCGAACAGTTGCGGAATATTGGTGACATCGGCAACGAATGCGAATTTCTCGCCTTTGCTCTGCACGGTAAACAATGTGTGCCCTGGCGTGTGACCATACGCCGCGACGCTCGTGATGCCTGGTGCAATCTCGCTGCCCGGCTGGAATTGCGTCATTTGCTCAGCGTTCAATCCGCCAAACACACGGCGAACGGCTTGGAATGCGCCCTTCATCGCTTCCGGCGCAGCATTCATACGTGCGTCGTCCATCCAGAACGCGAACTCAGGTGCGGGCACCATGATTTTCGCTTTTGGGTACACCAATTGACCGGCTTTGTTGCGCACGCCGTTGATGTGATCGCCGTGGAAATGGCTGATCACAACATCCGTAATGTCTTCGGCTTTGAGTCCGGCGGCGTTCAGATTCGCCATCAAACGGCCGGTGGTTGCCGGACCATTGTCGGCGAAACCGGTGTCCATCAAAATTTTGCGGTTGCCCGCGATCACCAAAAAAGCGGTGAACGGGATATCGATGTAATCGGTGGGCAGGTCTTGCGATTTGAGCAACGCTTTAACGTCGTCAAGCGGCGCATTTTTCACGAACTCAGCGGCAAGCGGACGGCGCAGGACGCCGTCGTTCAACGCAACGATTTCCATATCGCCTAACTTTTGCTTACGGAAACCCACTTGCACCACGCTCGGCGCGCCGAAATTGGGTGCGTTTTGCGCAACTAATGGGAAAAACGATGAGGCTGCGTAGGCGGCGGTAGCAGCACCTCCACCGATTAATAGATCGCGGCGAGTAATCATGACGGCTCCTTCAAAATCAGACAAGTTTGTCTTGGACAGATCCGAAGTATAGAAATTAAGCCTAGTTAGAACGACTAGGCAGAACCCTATTTCGAAACGGACATGCACCATTCCGCGCCAATGCGACGAATAGGGCCGCTATTACCGTGCAAACACCCGACGCAGCGGTCGGGGCTCGGACACGTCAAATCGATCTAGACCGCGACCGGAGCCAGTCCGTGTGTTGAGGCGTAGCGAACGAGGTCGACAACGCTCTCAGCACCTAAACGTCGCTGAACCGCGATCTTGTGCGTGCTCACTGTTTTGACGCTCAAGCTGAACATCCCCGCGATGTCGGTGACCGATTTCCCGGCCACTAAATGCATGAAAATGTCGTACTGTCGGTTTGAAAGCATCGTGTGAGGCTCCGCCTCCATCACGCGCACTCTTGCGGGCGCGGGACGTCGCAGGACGTCGCGAATTGCTTTCAAAACATCAGCGGGCTCGGTTTCTTTCGTGAGATAAGCCGCAGCACCGAGCGCAAGTGATCGCTCTCGGTGTGACGCCGGGTCATACGAAGAGAGTACGATCACGCGCAAACCGGGCTGTTCGTCGAGCACTCTCGAAAGCAGCCACAAACCACCGCGACCAGGCATCGCAAGATCCAGCAGCAGCACATCGACTTTTTGCTTTCGCAGCAGTTCAATCGTAGTGATACTGTCGACCGCTTCACCGGCCATAACTAATGAATCATCGCTCGCGATAATGCCGCGCATGCCAGCGCGAACGATCGGATGATCGTCTGCTATTCCAATTCTTACCACGTTCAATTCCTCTTAACTCCCAAGGCACCCCCGTGCCGGTCGCAATTCTGCACGCGCTACAAACGATTTCAAGGACGCAAACGTGCTAAAGCGTAAAAATCGGAACTGTCTTAGGTGTGAGTGGTATTTAAGGTTGTGGCGCGCTACGCATAGTTGAACTTAATCCAGCTGATAAGCGCCTGCGCCGTATCTGTAACCGCTACAGAAAGTTCTGGGATCAAGTCGTTTTGATGCGTTTCATCGTGAACCGCCCGCAGCAGCTTGGCCAGTCTTTGCGCACCAACCTGCTCCGCGCCTCCGATCATTGCGTGCGAAAGGTGCCGAACGTTCACCGTGTCGCCGCGCTCCATTACGCTTCGCAAGTTTGCCCATTCTTTGGGCAGCGATGCAGCGTATTCCTCCACCAGCGGCCGGAGAAACGGATGTTGACTCCGCCGGTCCATCTCCAAAAGCTGGCTCAATACAACCGGTTTCAGCAGATCAAGCGCGGCGTTCGACGCATTCGGCGGCGCGGAAGAGTCGGGCAGTGGAGTTTCTGCCAACACTCGTGCAAGCGTTGACAGCGTGGCCGGCTTGGATAAATACGCCAAGTGTGACGCAGTTGCGCCAAACCGATCTAGTTCGACCCGATTGCTGGCCGTCAACACGACAAAGCGCGGCATTTGCACCGCAGCGCGAACGTACAACGCCTTGATCGCGTCGATCGCTTCCACACCCGAGATACCGGGTAAATTCAAATCCATGAAGATCACGTCGAAAGGCGAAGTTGCGGCGACCGTATTCGCGACGTACAGCGCGTCATGGGCTGCGTTCACCGCCGCCTCACCGCTGGTCACGCCTTGAACCGTGTGCCCGAGCAGTTTCAGCATTTCCGACACTAAGCGCAAGTTGAGCTCATGGTCATCGACCACGAGACAGCGAAGACCAGCGTGAGCGATATCGTGGGGCGCGGTGGCTTCGTGGCGCCCCGCGCTGTTCACACCCGAGGCGCCTGCCGCTGCTTCGACCGAAAACTCAAACGTCGCACCCGCGCTCGGTAACTCAACGTAGCGAATCGTGCCACCGAGTGAGCGCGCCATCAGCGCGCAAATCGATAAGCCAAGCCCTCGAGTAGCGCCGGGTGCGTGTTCCGCGCTGATCGCGGATAGCGGCGCTTGAAAAAGGGTTGGTCGCGCCCACTCAGAAACGCCGGGTCCGTTATCCGACACTTGCACCAGAAGTTTAAAGGGCTGATCGAGTTTCAGTACGCTTAATGGAGGATCAGACTGTTCGGCTGGCAAGCGAGTCACGCGGATAAACACCCTTGCCTTTGGCGCGTGCTTGAACGCGTTGGCGACGAGATTACTAATGAGTTGACGCAGAACGCCATCGTCAGTAATCACGAACGCGGGGACGTTGGCAGCGACGTCGATGGTGACCGTGTCGACCGGAACTTCATTGGCCGCGCACGCCACTGCAACCGCGCCCTCGATTGCGGGCTTTAACTCAAACTCTCTTGCTTTGGCGTCGATGCGCCCAGTCTCAACGAACGTGTGCGAGAGCACGCTATCGATCAACGTCAGAAGTGATTTTGAAGTTGCGTCAAGCATCCGCGCCTCGTCTGGAGCGACCGAGGATTTGCTCATCAACAGCTGACTCTGCCCAATTACCGCCTGCAGCGGAGTGCGTAACTCGTGGCTCAGCATCGCCATGAAACGCGCTTTGTTTTGCGACTGCACTGTCGCTGTTTCATTTGCGAGACGAAGCTCGCGTTCAAGCACTTCGCGGCGCGTGATTTCATGGGTGAGATCAAAGTTTTTAGATTCAAGCTGACGCGTTCTGCGCTCGACGCGCTCTTCGAGATTCGCGTTAAGCGCCGCCAAATCTTCGTTTTGTTTACGAATGATGGTTGATGAATCACTTAAGCGCTGGAACATTCGCTCGAACGCTGCGCCAAGCACGCTTGTTTCTTCAAGCGAGGTCTCCGGTTTGACAAATGCGTCTTGGGTTGATGAGTATTTGTTTGCCGCGTCAACGAGCAAATCGACATCACGCGTCACCCGCCGAACAATCCACAAACCGAGCTGTAGCGCCGCTGCCAGCGCGGCAACGATGACTGCAAACATGAGCGCCGTGCTCTGAACGATGGGCGCAGTCAGGTCGCTACGCGGGATCGCAACGACAATATCCCAAGCCACGCCGTCGAGACCGCGAATCCGGCGCGAGGCAACGTCGATCGCGCCGCTATCGGGATCGTTGACCTTCGCCGAGATCATCGACAGCGCGTTCGAAGTCAATGACGAGGACGCCTCGGCAGATGCCAGTGTTTTGCCGCGAGCTTGCGCTTCCCACCAAGCGGCTGCAGCGCGCTCGACCGGGTCGGAGGATTCGCGCACCCGTAAGCGTTGCTGTCCACCGGCAGTTGCTTTGTAAGGTAGTCCAAGCGTCGAGCTTGCGACGAGTGAACCTTGCTCATCGACGATAAACGCTACGCCAGACTTGCTCACCGAGACCGTTTTCATGAATTCCGAAAGCTCAGAGAGCTCAACGTCTGCCGCAAGCACACCCATCAGAGAGCCGGTCGCAGAAAACAACGGCTGACTCGCAGTGGTCACCAGCGCGCCAGAAGCAAACGATACGTAAACAGGCGTCCATGTAAGCCGTTTCGATTGCGATGCTGCAGCAAACCACGGCCTTGCCAGAACATCAAAGGTGCGCGTTTCAGTTTCAATAAGTCGTCCGCGGTCACCCGGTGTCCGCGCTGAATAAATTTTTCGCGGAGATTGGCGGTCGGTTTTAAGGCGTACGGTTGCAGCCGCGCGAGAACCAACGCGATGGCGATCAACACCGATGAAGGTGCCATCGGCGCCGCCATAGAAAAAGTAGCTCGTAGTGCGTGCACCTGAGCTAAGTTCAAAGAGCTTTTTCTCAATTTCACCGAGGTCAGAAAATAGTGCAGCCGCACTACCGTGGGCGTCAGCCACACCGGGCACGGTAGAGCGCAGCGTGACTGCTGCCTCATCGAGCTGGTGGACAGCCGCTTGCTCTACACGGCTGGAAACGTCGGTGATCACTCGCTCGGAGAGCGAGTCCACGGCCTTCAAGCCAGTGTAGAGCGACGACAGGGCGATGATCAGCGCAGGAATCAGAATCAGCGCGACGAACGGGTAGGTAAGCAGCGAACGGAGTCGCTGTTGCGGGGCATTGGTAGACATAACGCGCAATGTAGCGCGTCAGACTATTCCAAGTGTCTGAAAATGTATCGATTACTCGAAGAACGATTTCAGCTTATCGAAGAATCCCGCCTCTTTCGGACTTTGCTTTGACGCGTGTTTAACGCGGATCTCTTCAAACTCTTTCAAAAGCTCTTTTTGCCGAGACGTGATGTTCACCGGTGTTTCAACTTGTACGTGGCAATACAAGTCGCCAGTAACGGAGCCACGAACGGGCCGAATGCCTTTGTTCTTGAGCCTGAAGAGCTGACCGCTCTGCGTCTCAGGTGGGATTTTAAGCATCGCCTTGCCGTCAAGCGTCGGGATTTCCAATTCACCACCGATAGCGGCCGTTGAAAAAGATATCGGCATCTCACAATGCAAATCTGCACCGTCGCGTTGAAACACGGCGTGTGGTTTGATTTGAACGACCACATAGAGATCACCTGCCGGGCCACCATTAGTACCGGCTTCGCCCTCGCCCGACAAACGCACACGATCATCGGTATCAACACCCGCAGGGATCTTTACTTCGAGCGTTTTCGCCGTCTTTTTCACGCCCGCGCCGTGACAAGATTTGCACGGATGCTTGATGATCTTGCCGCTGCCACGGCACTGCGGGCAAGTTTGCTGCACGCTAAAGAAGCCCTGCGACATACGAACAACGCCCGCGCCCTTACAGGTCGGGCAAGTCTCGGGATCGTGTCCCTTTTCCGCTCCGGTGCCGTGGCACACGTCGCACGTTTCGGTCGTCGGTATGCGCAGCTTCGTCGTCGTGCCGCGCGCTGCTTCTTCAAGTGAGATTTCTAGGTTGTAGCGAAGATCGGAGCCGCGAAACGGAGAATCAGCGCGCTGCTGACGACCGCGTCCGCTTCCACCAAATATTTCTCCAAAGATATCGCCAAACGCATCGCCGAAATTTCCGCCAGCGAACCCGCCTGCGCCGGCGCCCATTCCCGATTGCGGGTCAACACCGGCATGTCCATATTGATCGTAGGCCGCACGCTTTTGCGGCTCCGATAGGATTTCGTACGCCTCTTTAGCCTCTTTGAACGACTCTTCGGCAGCTTTATCACCCGGGTTTCGATCCGGGTGAAACTTCATCGCGAGCTTGCGATACGCCTTCTTGATGTCATCGTCAGACGCGCTTTTCTCGATACCCAATACTTTGTAGAAATCTTTTTTTGCCATACTTTGCTGTACCAACACGACGCCCCGCGCCATACGCGTAGGTCATCAAAACCATGAAGTTAGCCGGGGATTTGGGGGCGTCAAATCCGGTTTCAAGCTGCGGGATGATGGGAAAAGCTAATCCCAGCACAAGACTCTGGAAGCCTTTCCCAGCGGGCGCTCATGCTGGAAACAACGTCTTCCGATACGTCGTGGATATTATCCCATCGCCCAATAAGTTCGACAAAGCAATAAGTTTTCTGTAACAAAGACGCAGCACCAACTACTGAAGCCATTTCCCAAAGTCGAACATTCGTGTGAGCCACGACAACATTGCGATTTGCAGCAAGGTGCGCAACCGTTTCCCGAGTTACGAGTGCGTGGGCATCAGAAACCCGCGCGGGATCGAATCTGTACACACCGTTCACGTGCAAATGATCATCCGCTTCAAGATGGACAAAATTGAATTCTTTCGCCAGTTTCTTCGCGAACGTACTTTTGCCGCTGCCCGGTAGGCCGCGCAGAATCACGCAGTCGAATTTTGAAAGCGCTGGAAGCATGAGGCGATTTTAGGGACACCGGTTTCGGGCCATTGTTGTGCGAGTTTTTGCGGCGATCAGGCAATCGCACCGTCGTAAGTCAGGACATTGGTATTGCGACGCGCTCGAGCATGCAACAGACTAAAGTCAGATCCACATCGTGAGCGGCGTTTCTTCATGGGTCTGGGCAAGCGTCGAAACGTAAAGCCAGTCTTCCAGAAGCGGTGCTAGCGACGCTGAGGCGGTGTGTGTGAACCTGTTGGCAGACTAAGTAGCGCGCAGCAGCGCAAACTCAACCAACAACGACCTCGCTGCTCGGCGGGTCAAACCGCTCGGCGGTGTTCATTCGTATGTTGCGCAGCGCGGCCGTTTTTAGGTGCGTTTCGTAGAGCGATTCAGCGAAATAACAAATCAAGAGTGATCGACGCCGTGCGCCACTGGGATTTAGCGTTCCCGCGTGCACTAAGTCAGCGTCAAACACCAAAATGTCACCCGCGCGCCCCGAGATTTGCAGTGCGCGCGACTCGTCGCACAGGTCAAAGGCGGATCCGTCATGCGCGGAGTGATGGCTGCCGGCCACTAACCGCGTAGCGCCGTTGTCAGCACCGTAGTCATCAAAAAATGCCAAGGCGTGCACCGTATCTCCCGGGCGCTTTGCTGAAAAATCTCGGTGAAGCCCTTGTTGTCCGCTGCCACCGAGCGGCTCGCGCCCTTCAACTTGAGACAGAAAATAGCGCTCGCCAATCAGTTCGCCCACCGCAGCGAGCACGTTCGGCAAGCGGCACACCGATTGAACGGTTGGTTCGAGATCAACCAGCGAATATTGCCAACCGAAGCCGCGCGGCACCGGCCATTCGTTTGACGGTTTGATATTGCGATCAAACGCGATGCGAAGTTCATCGAGCCATTCACCTGGAATCGCGCCACGCAACAGGGCGAAACCGTCCTGGTGGAGCTGTGCAGCGTCGATCATTTTTTCCTCATTGATGTGTTCGCATCCGCTACAAACCCATAGCGAATTGCCATGCAGCGAGTGATTTGCTACCGCAGTGCAAAAGCTGCACTGTCGAGCCAATCCGTCCGGAAAAATCATAGCGCAGCGGCGGAGGCAAACAGGCGAACGCTGTCGACGCCGCTCTGAGCCGAGGGCACAAATTCGTTTAGCCACGGCGTATGAACGTGTTGCTTTTTTTAAATCCTAAGGGTGAACCGCAACTGGAAATGTCGCGACTCAGGAGCCGATTACGTTTATTAACGTACTTTTCCTTGCACTATCCCCGTCAATAATCCCAAACACCCCGGAGGTTCCATGAAGTTTTCTGCGTTTTGCGTCGCAACCGCGACCGCGATCTTTTTAACAATCACCACGCCACTTGCGAACGCCACAAAGGCGACGTTCACCGTGTTTCTTGCCCACCAGAACGCGCCCGTGAGCAACTCCGGGATTACCGTAAAGCAAGACGGAAAAATCATCGGTAAGTGCGTCTGGGCAAGCGCACAGAAGGGCGTCTTTCCTGGAGTAAACCCCGTTAGCCCATCTGAAGAAACGGCGGTGTGCAATTTCCTGTTAGACAGCGGGAAGATCGTTACGCTCGAGACGACCGGAGAGCTCGTCGACAGCGCCTGCCCCAAGTCGCCATCGAACAAAACTTGCACAAAATCGTCTAACTTCGTTTTGCTTCAAAACGGCGCAGAAGTCGTAAAGGTATTCAAAGGCGGGCAGGCGCTCGTGAACTTGACGATGTACGTCAAAACAGCGCCCGGCGCAGGCGGCGTGAAACTGTTTTGGGGGTTCAAAGAACTTTTGCAGTGCGGCGAAGCGAACGCAGGTGTATCCATTAACGGTTATCGCGTCTGCACCGTGCGCGTGAGAAAAGACCTCAATCACGCCTTTGCAAAAATCATCGAATCTTCGAACTGGAAGATAAGCTGCGGCGGCCCGGCCCCAATCGGCACCTGCTACAACAGTTTTGTGTTTCGGCCAGAAACTGACGGCTATTCTGTGATTGAGCTTAGTAAGTTGTAGCGTAGGCGAAGAAAATCGAAAGCACGCGATGTCTCGGATCGCGCGCGATCATGCACACGATTAACCCCGTTTGCGCTGACCGTTCGTTTCATAGATCATCTCTTATCAATCCAATCGGGATCTTCAATGAAAACACTCAGCGCGTTACTTTCTTCGGTTCTATTTTCTGCAGCAGTTTGCGCTCAATCGGTCATGCCGACGCCCAACGCTCAACCCAAAGACATCCTTTCGCTCGACGCGTCGGCAGCAACGGAGGTAGTCCCCGACACCGCCTACGTAACGCTTGCCGCTGAAGCTTCTGGAGCCGATCCAGCGGCGATTACACGCGAAGTGCAGCTCGCGATCAACGCGGGGCTTGCTCAAGCAAAAGCAACGAAAGACGTTGACGCACGCACCGGCGGCTTTAATACGCAGCAGCGCTGGAACAATAAGGGTGCGCGCGACGGCTGGACCGTACGCGCGGAGCTCATCATCAAGAGTAAAGATTTCGCGGTGCTCGGCACGCTTGCGGGAAAACTCGCGCAACAGAAATTGATGATCGCGAACACCGGTTTTGAGATGTCACGCGCGCAGCGTGAGCGCGAAGAAGCGGCACTCATCGATAGCGCGGTGAATGCGTTCAAAACGAAAGCAACGGCAGCGGCAAAAGCGTTTGGTTTTTCGAACTACGGATTGCGTGAAGTAAATCTTGGATCGATTGGTGGCGATGTTCGGCCGCAGCCTAAATTTGCAATGGCTCGCGCGGCGGTTGCTGAGGCTTCATCGGCTGAACCTATGTCGATCGAAGGTGGAAAAACGGTGCTCACGCTAGCCGTCAGCGGATCTGTGCTGATGATGAAATAGCACCAGTGCGATAACGCCCACCTTACTGGGCGTTATTCATTATTTATAGCAATATCGAGAAATTCGCTAATTTTCTGTATCGCCCAGTGCATTAGGCGTTGCGTGTTTCAAGCTATATATAACTGCGCCCTTCGCGTTGATTTCACGAGCGGTTCTCCATTCGATATCTGGCTTAGACGAATCTAGAAAAATCGCAAACAATTGCGTGTTCGCGGACAATCTCCGCGTAGCGCTCTGCAAGCACACGCGAGCGCAATCTTGCAACTCATGACGCGATCAATGCCCACACCGCTGACTCCCGCTAACGAACGTCCGATTCAATTTGAGGATCGCTCAAAACAAAAAACGCATTTCACGACGTGCTACATGTGTGCCTGTCGCTGCGGAATTAAGGTAACCACCGAGGAGAAACCTCGTGAGCTGGGCCAGCCGAACAAGACGCATGTTCGCTTCATTGAAGGCAATAAAAATCATCTCGTGAATCAAGGCGTGCTTTGCGCAAAAGGCAGTGCGGGCATCATGAAGCAGTATTCGAAAGCGAAGCTGCAACATCCGATGATTCGCAGACCAGGCAGCGAGCGCGGCGAAGGTATTTTCGATCCGATCTCGTGGGACGATGCGCTCGATCTTTTAACGAAGCGTCTTGCGCATATCCGCGCGACCGATCCGAAGCAGCTCGCATTTTTTACGGGGCGCGATCAAATGCAAGCGCTAACCGGTTTGTGGGCGCAACAATTTGGTACACCGAATTGGGCGGCACACGGCGGTTTCTGCTCAGTGAATATGGCCGCCGCCGGCCTGTATTCCATTGGCTACTCGTTCTGGGAATTCGGCGCACCCGATTGGGATCGCGCGAAGTATTTCTTGCTGTGGGGCGTGGCTGAAGATCATTCGAGTAACCCAATCAAGATCGGTCTCGACAAACTAAAAACTCGCGGTGCAAAATTTGTTTCGGTGAATCCAGTGCGCACGGGCTACAGCGCAATCGCTGATGAATGGGTGCCGATTCGTCCGGGCACCGATGGGCTCTTCGCGCTGGCGATCGTGCATGAATTGCTCCACAACGATTGGATTGATCACGAATATTTAGCGCGCTACACCAACGCACCGTGGCTCGTAATTGATGCGCCGGGAACATCGCAGGACGGATTGGTTTATCGCGATGACGAAGGCAAGCCGCTGGTGTGGGATCAGAACACACGGTCGGTGAAGCGAATGGAAAAAGGTGTCGCGCCTGCGCTGGAGTATTTCCTCCCTCCTGGGGAGAGGGTGCCCGATAGGGCGGGAGAGGGTGATGGCGCCCCACTCACCTTGACTAGAACGCATACTCCCTCTCCCCTGCCCTCCCCCCCAGGGGGAGGGGGTTTACGCACCGTCTTCTCCCTCATCCTAAACCGCTACACCACCGCCGAATACGCCCCCGAATCCGTCGCTGAGCGTTGCGGCGTGCCCGCCGAGCAAATCCGTCGCATCGCTGCCGAAATCGCGCACGTCGCATTCAAAGAAACCATCGAACTGCCGTGTGAGTGGACAGATATTTACGGCAATCAACATGACAAAGTCGTCGGTCGCCCAGTCGCGTTTTACGCAATGCGCGGCATCAGTGCGCATGCGAACGGTTTTCAAACTTGTCGTTCATTGCACCTCATTCAGATGCTGCTTGGTGCGCTCGATGGGCCAGGCAACTTCAGAAGCAAAGCGCCTTTTCCACGCCCAATTCCGCCTGCGCAGCTACCAGAAAATGATCCGGGTTTAGTTAACGCGCCGAATACCGCGCTCTCGAAAACACCACTCGGCTTTCCGACGCGCCCGGAAGAACTTGCCATTGATGAACACGGCAACCCGCTACGCATCGACAAAGCCTATTCGTGGGAAGCGCCGCTCGCATCGCACGGGATGATGCATGCGGTCATTAAAAACGCAGTCGATGCTGATCCCTACAAAATCGATACGTTGATTTTGTTCATGGCGAACATGGCGTGGAACAGCGCCATGAATACAGCGCAAACGCAGGACATGTTGCGCGCGAAATCCGCAGATGGCGAATACAAAATTCCCTTCTTAGTCGTCGCTGATGCCTTCGATTCAGAAACCGTTCGCTTCGCCGATCTCGTGTTACCTGACACGACGTATCTCGAACGCTACGACGCGATCAGCGTGCTCGACCGTCCAATCAGCGAACCCGATGCGATGGCCGACGCGATTCGTCATCCAATTTTGCCGCTGGATCGCGATGTGCGCCCGTGGCAAGACGTGCTCGTTGATCTCGCCACGCGGCTCAAATTTCCTGCGTTCATCAAAGACAACGGCGAGAAAAAATTCGCGGGTTACACCGATTTCATCGTGAACTATGAGCGTGCGCCAGGCATTGGGTTCTTGAGCGGTTTTCGCGGGAAAGACGGTGAGACGTCACTGCGCGGTGAACCCAATCCGAATCAATGGAAAGCCTACATCGAGGCACAAAGCTTTTTCGCGCATCATTGGCCCGAAAATCAGCGCTGGATGCGCGCGGTGAACCGCGATTACTTGAACGCCGCAGCAGATGCGGGTTTCATTCCAAAAGCAGAGCCAATCATCGCGCAGCTCTACAGTGAGCCGCTGCAAAAATTTCGTCTCGCGGGTCAAGGCACGTACGCAGGTGCGAAGCCGACGCGAGAAGTTGATAAGCAGCGACTGTCGATGTACTTTGATCCGCTGCCGATCTGGTATGAGACTACATGCTCCCATTTAAACGAAGTGGCGCTTCGTGACCCCTCCCCTTCAAGGGGAGGGCGGGGGTGGGGATGGGGTTCCGCGGAAGCGTCGCCACGAAAAACCCATCCCCCTCCCAGCCTCCCCCTTGAAGGGGGAGGAGCAGCTGGCACAGCAGGCAGCGCTACAGTAGCCACCGACTTCCCTCTCCACGCCATCACGCAGCGCCCGATGATGATGTACCACTCTTGGGATTCGCAAAACGCCTGGCTGCGTCAGATCATCTCGCAAAACTATTTGTATGTGAACACGCAAACTGCGGCGACGCTTGGCTTGCACGACTTTGATTGGATCTGGGTCGAATCAGCGAATGGGAAAATTCGTTGCCAAATGAAAACGATGGCAGGTGTTGAAGCGAACACAGTGTGGACGTGGAACGCAATTGGCAAGATGAGTGAAGCCTGGGGATTGGAGCGAGACGCCTCAGAGGCAACCGTCGGATTTCTTCTCAATCATTTGATTTCGGAAAGCGTAAGCGCGGATTCCGGCGAACGGCTGTCGAACAGCGATCCAATTACGGGGCAAGCGGCGTGGTACGACCTAAAAGTGCGAATTTACAAATCGATCGAAACTGGCGTTTGGCCCAAGCTTGAGTTTAGGCGTTGGTGAACCGATCAAGAACCTTCACCCGACTCGTAGGCAGAGGGTCTGCATCCAGCAACGCTCTCCGGTCGTTTCAAGTGTAAGCATCGCGTCTAAACTACGACCAATCCACGATTCCCTTCCAGCACGCAGCCTACGCGCCCCTCGATCAGATATGCCCAATTCCGTCTTCGCTTCAAAAACAGTGCGCTGGCTTATCGCGCTGTGGTTGGTTGCGTTGGTCGCTGCGTATTTGTTCACTGATTTAAGAAAATTTTTGACGCTTGATGCCGTGCGCGAAGCGCAGGTATGGTTTACACAGGCCTACGAGCAATCACCGTGGTTCGTGGCCTTCGCTTTTTTTGGTGTGTTCACAGCGATTTCTGTGATTTCGATGCCCGGCGCGGCGGCCCTCATGCTGATCGCAGGATCGAGTTTCGGCTTCGTCTGCGGTACTTTACTTTCAACGCTTGCCTCGGCAGTCGGCGCGATGATTGCGATGCTGCTCACACGTTATTTCTTTCGCGATTTCGTCGAAAAAAAGTATGCGTCGCGAATGCTGGACATTGATCGCGGGATTGAACAAAGCGGGTTGTATTACTTGTTTTCGTTGCGCGTAGCGCCAGTGATTCCCTACTTCGTGTTGAACTGGATGTGCGGGCTCACCACCATGCGCGTGTGGCCATTCTTTTGGGTGAGTTTTCTTGGCATGTTGCCAGGCACTGCCGTCTACGTGAACGCAGGCAACGAAATTGCGAAAGTGCAATCGATGGCCCACATCTTCACACCCAACATCGTCGCCTCACTAATCCTCATCGCACTCGCGCCCTTCTTACTAAAACGAATCACGCAACGCTACATCGCCGTTCGCGCTGACTAACCGAAACGCTATGCCGACATCGCGCGAGCGCACGCTCGTACTCTTCAACTACGACTGGGATCAGCGCGAATTCGCACGTCTGGCCGAGCGCTGGCCGCATGATTCACGCGGCTTTGACTTATTTACGTTTCCTAGCAACGTCAACCTCGCATGGTTTGATATGGAGCGCTTCGTTGATCGCTACGCGCGACAAGCCAAGCACCGCGGCTGGCGCGCCGTGACCTCGAATCACGAGCAATTCGGCGCGCTCGCCGCAGCACTGCTCGCCGAAAAAATGGGTTGGCCGGGCACTCCTGTAAATGCAGTGCTCACGTGTCAGCACAAGCTCTACGCTCGTCAGGTGATGCAGCGCGTGTGTCCTGAAGTCAACGTTGACTTTGCCGAACTGCGTTGCGAATACGGCAACGATGTTCCTGATGACGTGAGCTACCCAGCGTTTGTTAAACCAGTGAAAGCTGCATTTTCAGTGCTTGCGCGAAGCGTGGCGAGCCGCGACGAGCTGCACGCACACACGCGGTTTGGTTGGTGGGAGCTTTGGGTCATCCGCCACTTGGTGGAGCCGTTTGATCGCGTAATACGCAAGCGGATTCCTCAGGCGACGACAGCGCATAGGCTAATGCTGGAAGCCCCGGTGAGTGCGTTGCAATTTAATCTCGACGGCTATGTGTTTAATGGTGAGATCAACGTCATCGGTTGCGTAGATTCACTGATGTATGCGGGCACCCAAGCGTTCCAAAGCTTTAACTATCCAAGCGCACTAGCCCCAGAAGCCTTGGCCCAAGCTAATTGGGCGATCAAACGTTTTTTTGATGAAATCGGTTATAGCTACGGATTGTTCAACGTTGAATTCTTTTGGGACGCCCAGACGAAAGACTTAAAGATCATTGAGATCAATCCGCGCATGGCTTCGCAATTCTCTGATCTCTACCGGCGCGTCGATGGCATTGATCTTCACGAGTACGCGCTCGCGCTCGCGCACAGCATCAATCCGGCAACGCTTGCGCGCACCGAACCCACCGCGGGCGTTGCTGCCAGTTTCGTCTACCGATCTTTTGATCCACGCGCGGTCGTCGCGATGCCCACGGCACAACAACGAGCCGACTTTTATCGCGCTTTTCCTGACGCCCTGCTCTTCGAGTTTCCGAAAGATTCATCGCAAATCGCCCGCGACTTCAAGTGGCTCGGCAGCTACCGTTATGGCATCGTTCATTTGGGTGGGCGCGATGAAAACGATTTGCGCGAACGGTGCGAGCGGGCGAGCGCGATGCTCGGGTGGCTCGCGCCGAGTTCACTCTAACTCGCGTTCAGCGCCACTTTCGGAAAGTCAAGCGTGGTCTCGAAAGCATTGTTTACGTAGTTCGTGAATAAGTTCAGTGCCACGTGCGCGACAATTTCCATAATCTGTTCATCGCCGTAACCCGCTGCGCGAACGCGTTCAACCTCAGCTGCGGAGACGCGACCTCGCTCGTTAACGAGCTTCAGCGCGAACTGCAATGCGGCCGCAGTTTTAACGTCAGCTGCTTCGCCTTTTTGTGCGGCCGCCATCTCCGTGACGGTCGCCCCGGCGTTAGTGCCAATCAACGTGTGCGCTGCAAGACAGTATTCGCAACGATTCCGTTCAGCAATGGCCACGGCGATCTGTTCGCCGAGTTTCGCGCCAAGCGTTCCGCTGCCGAGCGATGCAAATGAGCCCCACATGCTTTTGAGCGCTGCAGGGGAATTGGCAACCAGTTTGAACATGTTCGGTGTAGCTCCGAACGCAGCGTGAATGTCCTTCAGCGTGTTTTGACTGGCGAGAGGAACGCGCGTGGTGTCGATATTTAGGCGAGGCATGGGATGTCCTTTTGAAAGTGGTGAATGGGTTTACGTACTTCAACGCGCCACAAGGGTTGCCGGGACCGGTTTCGCTTGCGCTGACGCTTTGAATTTGCGAGTTGGAATTTTCGCGCTCATTGCGATACTATTAGTTACGTAAAGTATTATTTAGCTACCAATTCGTATAAACCAAACATGCCGCCACATCAGGATCGCCTCACCGCGCTGCTCGACCATTTTCACGTGAGAGCGGAAATGTTTTATGCAGGACGCCTCTGTGGACTCCATCGTTTCGATGCCGACCGTGGGCTGGGCTATCTGCACGTTTTGCGACGGGGTGAACTAGAAGTAACCCATCCGCGCGCAACTGCACTGCCCAAGCGGATTCGACTTTCCGAACCGAGTGTGCTTTTCTATCCAAGGCCGATCCTTCACAGTTTTCACAACCCGCCGGTAGAAGGCGCGGACTTTGTGTGTGCGACGCTTGACTTCGACGGCGGCGCAAACAACCCCATTGCTCGCGCGCTACCGCCGTTAATTGCGATACCGCTCGCTGCGATACACGGACTTGAATCGTCGCTCAATCTGCTCTTTGAAGAAGCAGATTCCGTGAAGTGTGGGCGTAGATTACTGGCGGACAAGATCTTCGAGGTCGTGTTGATTCAGCTGCTGCGATGGTGTTTGGACAATCCGGAGACGGTGGGTACACGACCAGGATTGATCGGTGGATTGTCGGATCCAAGGCTCGCCCGCGCACTCGTCGCAATGCACGAGCAACCCGGCGACGCCTGGACACTCGAAAGCCTTGGGCGACTTGCCGGTATGTCGCGCAGCGCCTTTGCCAATCGATTTCGCGAAATCGTTGGCCGAACACCACTTGAGTACCTAACCGATTGGCGCCTTACGCTTGCGCAAACGCGGTTGCGTGAAGGACAACCGATCAAAATGCTCGCCAATGATCTCGGCTACGCCAATGCATCGGCGCTATCGCGCGTTTTTTCCTCGAGAATCGGTGTGTCGCCCCGAGAATGGCTGTCACAAAATCGAACGCCGCCCTCCTCGCGTGGCGATAGTTGACGACGTCACCCTCTTGCGTTGTTTTTCGTTAGAAGCGGTTCCCGCAACTCATATAGATGACTTAAACTGCGAACGTTGTTTTCTTTTCGTTTCTCATGCGCCTCGGCCTCGCTATTGATCTTGATACCTGCGTCGGCTGCCACGCCTGCGCAGTCGCCTGCAAGGAATGGAATGGTGCGTCGTTAATGGGCGGTGCGCCTGATTACGACGCGTACGGTCAAGCGCCGAGCGGGGTTTGGTACAACCGGATTCGCCATTACGAAGTTGAGGGTGATCCAGCGTTTTCGCCGCAACGCTGTCAATCGACGGAACACCATCCCCATCCCAACCTTCCCCTTGAAGGGAAAGGAGCTTACGTTCCTCTCTCAAAAACGATCAACGTGCCGATGAGCTGCATGCATTGCGAAGAAGCGCATTGCGTCACGGTGTGTCCGACTGGCGCTTCGTACAAGCGTGCCGAAGATGGCATTGTGCTAGTCGATCCGAGTCGCTGCATGGGTTGCAACTACTGCGCTTGGGCATGCCCATACGGCGCTCGTGAACTCGATGAAAACGCGGGTGTCATGAAGAAATGCACGCTCTGCGTTGATCGGATTTACGACACACAGTTACCCGAAGAAGAACGGCAACCGGCGTGCGTACTCGCGTGCCCGACGCACGCGCGACACTTTGGCGATTACGACGATCCGCAATCCAAGGTGTCGAAACTTGCCGCAGCCCGCGGTCGGCAATCGATGCTTGATGAGCTCGGCTACAAACCTACGAATGCTTATCTTTCCCCGCGGAAACCTGTCGTTGTTGATGTCGAAATTCCGGTGCGCGCGGGGTTGAGCGAGAAGGCAAGAGCGTTTGTGAACCGGCTGATTCAGCTATGAGTGCAGCTCTCGCTTTGCGATGCGAGGTCAATCGCGACGTCAACGCTCAGACTCTCTCAGCAACTGGCCCCGGCCTCTGTTGTGTCAACGGATATTTGTGAAACCCGCGCTTTCCGTCATATTCTTCACTGTGTTTTCTGGCGCGGGGCTCGGGCTCACGATCTGGACACTGATCGCATCGACGATGCAGCAGCACATTCGCATGGATGTTTCTACGTTTTACAAAGCGCTTGCGATCGGCGCCGCGTTAACGATTGCCGGACTGGCGTCATCCACACTGCATCTGGCCAACCGAAAAAACGCGGTCTATGCGCTCGCTCGATGGCGCACGTCCTGGCTCTCGCGCGAGGGACTGCTCGCGCTTTTGTTCTTCCCGCTTCTCGCATTGCACATAGTCGTGATTCACGCGGGTTACGGCGCATTCGCAAACGCAACCATTGCTCTTGTTATCCTTTGCGCGATTGCAATTTTGTATTGCACGGGCATGATCTACGCGTGTTTGAAGACCGTGCCGCGTTGGAATACTTGGATCACGCCCGCGAAGTATGTTGTCTTCGGATTGATGAGCGGTGCGGTGCTATTCACCGCAGCGTTGTCACTGCGGCCCATGGAGGTCGGGCGCCTCGGTAAACCGATGATGGCGCTCTTGTTTCTGATAGTGGGCGTCGTGTTGTATGTGAGCTATCTGTTGCGCCATCCGCGAAAACACACTCTAGAAAGCGCTCTCGGTGTCGCCGAAGGTCGGGTGAGAATGCTTGACGTAGGACATTCGCACGGCACGTTTCTCACCCACGAATTCGGATTTCAATTAGCGCGAGAGCGCGCGCGACTGCTGCGATGGCTCGCGATCATCTGGGCGTTTGTTGTGCCATTCGCGTTGCTCGCATTGACCACCTGGTATTGGGTCGCTGTCGTGTTTTGCATTGCGGGGCTGCTTGTCGAGCGCTGGCTTTTTTTCGCGGAGGCGGAACACGTGGTGCGTCTGTATCACGGCCAAGCATCGGTGTGAAAACGAACGCTCGCTGCGCTAAACGAAAAAGCAATGACCACTAAACCGCCGCGCGTTCAAGTGTGGTTTCCGTTCCTCGAATGGCTGCCTTTGCTGCGCAAAAACGATGTGCTGCGCGCTGATCTGCTCGCGGGGCTCACGGGTGCAATCGTGGTTCTTCCGCAAGGCATTGCATTTGCAACTCTCGCGGGTTTGCCCCCTGAATATGGTCTTTACAGCGCGATGATTCCGTGCATCGTAGCCGCTCTTTTCGGCGCTTCTCGCCAAATGATTACGGGGCCAGCCAACGCTATTTCGCTAACCGTTCTGGCAATGATTGCGCCCCTTGCAACGCCCGAATCCACGCGTTTTGTATCCTTAGTGATCACGCTTTCGTTCATGGTGGGCGTGTGGCAGATTTTGCTAGGCGCGTTGCGCGCGGGGCGTATCGTGAACTACGTCTCTCACAGCGTGATTGTCGGATTCACCGCAGGAGCGGCGGTGCTCATCGTGAACTCGCAACTGGGTAATTTCTTCGGAATTGATCTACCGCGCGGAACCGCCGTTTGGCAGAGCTTGAAACAGCTTCCCACCGTTCTGCCGAACGCAAACATTTTCGCCACCAGCACTGCACTCTTGACACTGATCGCCGCGCTGTTGTGGCAACCGCTGAACCGAATAGTCCCCGCGCTGCTCATCGCGGTGGTTGCTGGCGCGCTGTACGCGACTGCGGCGCGCTGGTTGGACCCGTTGCTCTCGCAACGCTACGTGGATGCGATCACGGCTTCGCTGCCGCCTCTGTCGATGCCTCTGATCGACATGGCGACGCTGCAACTGTTGCTGTTGCCATCGCTGGCCATGACGCTACTCGCGCTCGCAGAAGCCAGCTCAATTGCGCAAGCACTTGCACGAAAGAACAAGGAATCATTTAACGCTTCGCAGGAATTCGTGGGGCAAGGGCTCGCTAATCTCGCTGGCTCATTTTTCTCTTCCTACCCGGCAAGTGGCTCGTTTAATCGCTCTGGTGTAAACGTGCAGAGCGGGGCCGTCACGCCGTTCTCAGCCATCGCGGCATCGGCTTTCCTGGTGGTGATATTGCTGTTCGTTGCACCCTTTGCGACTTACCTTCCGCTCTCAGCGGTCGCAGCGATTTTGGGACTTGTCGCATGGGGCTTGATTGATCGGCGTGAAATTGCGCGACTGCTCAACGATAAGCATGAACGCATCACGCTGGTAGCTACGTTCGTCGCCACGCTGTGTCTGCCGCTTGAGTTTGCGGTTTTGCTGGGGGTCGGCGTATCGCTGATCGTGTCGTGGTTCCGTAGCGATTCTTCGCGGAGTTGAATTAGCGGCTACACAAGGCAAAATCATGGATCACAATGAAACCTGCGCCCATGACCGATCTCTACGCCGTTATCGGCAATCCCATTGCTCACAGTCAATCGCCCACCATTCACGCGCTCTTCGCCGAGTCGTGTGGTCAGGATATCGATTACGGACGGATCCTTGCGCCAGCCGACGGTTTTGAGAGTGCCGTAGATGAGTTTAGAGCGCGCGGCGCGAAGGGAATGAACGTCACCGCACCGTTTAAGTTAAATGCGTTCACCTACGCAACTGATCCGAGCGAGGCAGCAAAAATCGCGGGGGCTGCGAATGCGCTTAAATTTGTGGACGACGCCGTATATGCAGAAAACTTCGACGGCGTCGGCTTGGTACGCGACATCACGGTGAACCTCAACGTTTCACTGCGTGATGCACGAGTTTTGATACTTGGCGCTGGCGGCGCAACTCGCGGCGCTTTAATGCCGTTTGTGTCGCAAGCGCCGAGTGAAATTGTTATCGCCAATCGCGATGTGGCGAAAGCCGAACGGGTGATTGCAGAAATTGCGCCACGCTCGATGGTGCGAGCAAGCGACTACACGTCAATCGAGCGCCAACACTTTGACATCGTAGTGAATATGACCTCCGCCGCGAACGCGTCCGCATGTCCACCCGTTGCAAACTCAACGTTTCAAGGCAGCACACTCGCTTACGAATTGGCGTATGGTCGTGGCGCCACCGAATTCCTTCGCCGCGCCCGGGCAGGCGGCACGCGTCACGTCGCTGATGGCGTTGGCATGCTGGTCGAGCAAGCTGCTGAAGCGTTTGCGTGGTGGCGCGGCGTGCGCCCGCAAACACGCGAGGTCATCGCGCGTTTGACGGTGCCACTCATTTAGTTGGCTCGGGGATTGGGCTAACTAGCGCGCAGCCCCTTCACCATCGCATCGAACTCGCTCAACGACAGTTTGCTGTCTTTGTCAGTGTCGTACTTCTCGAAACTCTTCGCGGCTTCCGGATCGAATTTTTCCAACTCCGTTTTCGAGAGCGATCCATCGGCGTCAGTATCAATGCGCTTAAACAACGCGTCGATGCTTTGTGAAGATGTCGGTGCGTTCGAACCAGCAGCGGCTGCAGGCGGCATTGCTTTATCCATCTTCGGCGCGGGCGCGGGCGCGGGCGCTGGCGTTGGAGTGGTTTGCGCCATTGCCGCGGCAGCCAACACGCCTGCTGAAGTCGCTAGCACGCTTGCCTTGGCAATAGCGGTCCAGTTGCGTTGTCGTTTGGTTGCGTTCATTAAGTTTGAATTCTGCTTGCGCATAATTTCCTTTCGTATCGACATATCGAATAAACACGGGTAACCCGTGAGAGGGCTTTTGCAGAGATCGTGCCAGCGTTTTGTCAATCCCGCCGAAAGCCCCGTTTTAACGGGCGTACATCAGTTTTCACTGCGCACTTAAGACTGCTGACAACCCTCCTTTCTCCCCCAATTTAGTCGCTTTACCGCAACAAATTTAGTTCCGCTAAACGTCGGCATTTCGATCAAGCCACGCTATGTGGCGCGTGCACGCCGGTTTGGCAGCGTGTGCATTTGGCGACATCGCGCACTCCTCACGGCGAGCGCGATCAAGATTCCACTCACGCTGCGCTATTGCCGCGACCAGGCGCTCGTCCACCTCGCCTCGTAGAATCTCAGCAGTTTTTTGACTTCAACCCCACCACACTATTGAGCTATGGATCGCACTCTTCTCTCCGCCACCGCTAAAGCCCTCGTTGCCCCTGGAAAAGGCCTACTCGCTGCCGACGAATCGGCCGGCACCTGTGCCAAACGTTTCGCCGCGGCCGGTGTCGCCGATAGCGAGGAGATGCGTCGCACTTACCGCGAAATGCTGTTTACAACGCCCGCCATGAAATCAACGATTTCTGGAGTGATCCTGCATGATGAAACAATTCGACAACAGCATTCAAGCGGCCAGTCGTTCGCTGACTATCTCAATTCAATAGGCGTGATTCCCGGTATCAAAGTCGATGGCGGCACGCGCGATCTAGCGATGGCACCGGGCGAGCTCGTCACCGACGGCCTCGACGGCCTACAAAAGCGTATGAAAGAGTATTTCGCAATGGGCGCACGCTTTGCGAAATGGCGCGCGGTGATCACCATTGGTGAGGCCATCCCTACATCGCGCTGTATTTGGGCAAACGCGCATGCGCTAGCTCGTTACGCGGCGATTTGTCAGGAAGCAAACATCATCCCAGTGGTGGAACCCGAAGTGTTGCTCGACGGCGACCACTCCATCGATCGCTGTTTCGACGTGACAGAGGCGATGCTGCGCACCATGATGAGCCAACTCGCCGATAACAAAGTGTCGATCGAACACACAATTCTGAAGGCGAGCATGGTGTTGAGCGGCAAAGATGCCAAGAATCGGGCAAGCCAAGCCGAAGTCGGCGCGCGCACCGTTGAGGTGTTAAAGCGCACGATTCCTGCAGCGATGCCTGGCATCGTGTTCCTTTCGGGCGGACAAAGCGACATTGACTCCGCCGCTCACTTAAACGAAATGAACAAGCCGGGTGTACGTGAGGGCAATCCGTGGCCGCTTACGTTTAGCTACAGTCGCGCGCTGCACTTCGCTGCGCTCAAAGTGTGGCGCGGTAAGCCAGAAAACTATAAAGCCGCTCAAAACGCGTTTGCGCATCGCTGCAAGATGAATTCCCTCGCGGCAAAAGGTAAGTGGACGATTGAGAGCGAAAGCGCAGCAAAATAGTCGCCAACAAAAATTACACTTATGGCCCTATTCAATTGGGCCGTAAACGAATTTTCGCTTTGTTTCGAAAACTCAATTTTTTAACGTTATCACCCATCTTTTAGGGCGTAGTACGACGCTAGCTATATCCCATTAGTGAGGGAGACTAGCGAGTTTGCGCTGGTAAAGCCCGAGCGTTACGCGCAAAATATGACCGACTCGATGAGCGACTACGCTGCTTCTCGATTTGGCAATTACGGGGTGCGCGGTGATACGAATGCGATTGGGCGACGGCGTCTTCAAGCTGATTGGGCTCGTGCTCGGTGTCGCGACGCTCTCGTCGTTCACGCTTGCGAGCGAGAATACCAACGGCTCCCTCAACGCGAGAGTTCTGAGCGCATCTACAGGCACCGAATCCGCAGCAACGCGCGCTGCGCTCAGCACTGACCCAACCCGTAAATCGACAGCAAAACGTGAGCGGAAGACGCCTCCAAACTCACTGGCACCCCGTGACCGCCTGATTGCGCAGCGCAAGCTCGAAGCCGCGCGCGTCGCATCGCAGCAAGGCGCGCGCGCCGCGAAAACCAGTCCTGTGTTTTCTAGCGCGGCAGCAGCGACCAACGCCATTAGTGCGCCATCGCGCACGCCGCTACCTATGTCGCTATCGCCAGCCAGCGCCGCAAACGGTCGTACTGCAGGCGTTGCTAGCGACACTTTCCCAGCGCACACTTCGAGGCGTCGCACCGCACCGAGCATGGTGTTTAGCGAGCCGAATCGCACGCACACTTCGCTCTTGCAAAACCTGAGCGAGCCGCCTGCGCCGTTTGAAATCGAGATGGGCGATCGACCGGGTCGTGGCACCAGCGCTTGCAGCGAAGGCAAAGTTCGTCGCTTCGGCGATCTCGATTCGCGCACGCTTGCACAGGCGCTGCCGGAATTCACCAGTTTGCGTGCGCGCAACGTATGCATGCGCAGGCGTTCGCTGATCGCCGATTACGCATTTCGGTAGCGTGGCACTCTGATCTATGGTGAAGCTCAGCGCCAATATCTCAATCATGTTCACTGAAGTGCCGTTTCTCGAGCGCTTCGCTCGAGCAGCCGATTGCGGATTGAGTGCGGTTGAATGCTGGTTTCCATACCAGCATTCAACCGCACAAATTGCCGAGCAGCTAGAACGCCATGAGCTGGATTTAGTGAGCCTCAACACGCCGCCGGGCGACCCCGACAACGGCGAATTCGGGCTCGCTATTTTTCGGGAGCGCCAGAACGAGTTTCACCACCAATTTGAACTCGCGCTCGAATACGCAAAGTCGCTCGCGTGCCCAAACATTCATGTACTCGCAGGCAACGTGCCCCTCGGCGCTGAGCGAGGGCCGCACAAATCGGTGTTTATTGAGAACCTTGAGATGGCGGCGCGGTTGGCTCAGCCACACAAAATTCGGCTCCTGATTGAACCGTTGAACGCGGCGGATCGCCCACATTATTTCCTGTCAGATCAAGATCAAGCTGCGGAAATTCTTGCGCAGCTTTCCACAGCCAACGTCGCATTGATGTTCGATGCTTATCACGTGCAAATGACCGAACACGAAGTGTTGCTTCAGTTTGCAATGCATCGATCACGCGTTGGGCACATCCAAATCGCCGACGCACCAGGGCGCAATGAACCCGGCACCGGTGCGATTGATTTCGAAGCCTTCGCTCGCTCCGTCGCAGCGAGCGGATATTCGGGCTACGTGGGTTGCGAATATCGCCCGTCGGGATCAACCGAGGCAAGTTTTGCGTGGCGTCCGCAGTTTGAAGCCGCGCTGCGCGGCGTTGAGTCAAGCGCGGGCGAAAACGACGCGCGCGACAATACTGGCGACGAACCTTAGCTTAAAATTGTTGCGATTGCTCGATCAGCGAAACAATATCTTCGATCACTTGCCCGGGTCGCTCGCGATGACTTTCAACTCGGAAATGCGCCGTTTCCAAGTAAAGCGGATGTCGAACGTCATAGAGCTCGCGCAGCTTTTGCGCAGGATCGGGCGTTCTCAGCAGCGGTCTGTCTTTTGCGCGCTTCACTCGTTCATACGAAACATCTGGCGACGCGTGGAGATACACCACGATGGCTCTTGCTCGCAACATGACACGAGTCGATTCGCGAAGAATAGATCCGCCTCCCGTTGAAAGAACAATCGCGGCATCGGATTGACACAACTCTTCGAGCAAATGTGCCTCGCGCTCTCTAAATGCAACTTCGCCTTCGATTTCGAAAATCGTGGCCACACTCACGCCGGTTTTGTCTTCGAGCACGTGATCGGAATCGACAAACTTGCGTCCAAGCCGCTTCGCGAGCAGTGTTCCAATCGTAGTTTTGCCTGCGCCCATCGGACCGATCAGCACGATGGGTCGGTTCGGATACTGAGCGGTCTCGATGTCGACTACCGATGCAGATTCTGCGGACGCGAATTCCGTTAGGCGAGCCGGTTCATCGATGCTGTGGTTCGGTTCGTGCATGAGAGTGCGATGCGGCCGCTCGCGGCTCGCAAGGTGCGGAAATGTTGTGTGCGCGCCGCGGCGTTAGCGCACCATCTCGGTAGACGGCGTGAGCTTCAACACGGTTGGCACCAAATTCATAACACGCTCAACCCGCGAGAAGACTTCTGCACGAGAAAACGGCTTTTTCATAAAATCGTTGGCACCGATCCGCTGAACATAGAACTGCTCGGTTGCGCTCTCGTTGCCGCTGATCATGATGACGGGCACGTGCATCAAATCATTATCGCGTCGAATTCTTCGCAGCGCTTCAAAGCCATTGATCCCCGGCAAAACGATATCCAAAAAAATAAGCTCGGGCTGTTCGGTGCGGGCAACTTCGATACCGGACTCGGCATCGTAGGCCTCAAAGGTGGTGAAGCCGTTCTCGCGCAACATTTTTCGAAGCACGGTGCACACCGTCTTTGAATCATCGATGATGAGAATTTTGGTGCCGGGTCGGGCGTTTTTGCGGGGTTTGGCGCGACGCTCCGCAGGCGTCTCGCTGCGCAGCACGGGCGGCTCTGACGTCTTCGGACGCTTAAAAATATCGAAAATGCTCATACCGCTAATCTAGCCGGAATCCGTGCCCGCGTCGAGTAGCGCCTCATTCGCAGGCGCTATCAAGCCATGCGAAAAGCACACAATGGCTCAACAAACCGCCACAGAAGCGCTGCGTACGGCGAAAAAACCGACATCACCGCGCATTTAGACAAGATTGTGGCGAAAAGCGCCAGATTTATCGCGTCGTGAGCAGAGGATAATACGCGGATGATTCCAGACGATTTCATTGCGCAATTGCTGTCCCGCGTTGACATTGTTGAGATCGTCGACCGCATGGTGCCGCTGAAAAAAGCGGGCGCAAATTACTCTGCGTGCTGCCCGTTCCACAAAGAAAAGTCGCCTTCGTTTACCGTCAGTCCGAGTAAACAGTTCTACCACTGCTTCGGCTGCGGCGCGCACGGCTCAGCAATCAAATTCCTGATGGAATACGCGGGGAAATCGTTTCCTGACTCAGTCGAAGAGCTCGCCCAGGGCGTTGGTCTAACCGTTCCAAGAGACGAATCAAAAAAATCCGATCCGATGGCGGGGCCGCTGTTTGACGCGATGGTCACTGCGGCAAACTACTACAAGGCCAACCTTAAATCCGCGCCGATAGCGATCGAATATTTCAAGAAGCGCGGGGTAAGTGGCGAGATTGCGAAACGCTTTCATCTAGGCTGGGCAACGGCCAATTGGCAAGGCCTTGCGGATGCGTTCGAGGACTATGCCGATAATGAGCTTTTATTGACCGGTGGCCTCATTAAATTGGGCGATGCGAATCGAAGGTATGACACATTCCGCGAACGGGTGATGTTTCCGATTCTCAACCAGCAAGGCGCAGTGATCGGATTTGGCGGGCGGATTCTCGGTTCGAAAGACGACAACCATGGCCCGAAATACCTAAATTCCCCTGAAACACCGATTTTTTCCAAAGGGCGCGAGCTCTACGGCTTGTTCCAAGCGCAAAGCGCGATTCGAAAAATCAATCGCGTGCTCGTCGTTGAAGGCTACATGGACGTCATTGCACTTGCGCAATACGGCGTCGAATACGTTGTGGCGACCCTTGGCACAGCAACGACAGAAGCGCATACCCAGCGTCTGTTGCGCATCGCAGACGAAGTCGTGTTTTCGTTTGACGGCGATTCCGCCGGCCAGCGAGCGGCATGGCGAGCGCTCGAAAACGCGCTACCTGCTTTGCGTGACGGCAAACAAGTGCGCTTCCTCTTCTTGCCAAAAGAACATGATCCTGATTCTTATATCCGCGAGAACGGGCGAGAAGCATTCGAAAAATTTATTGACTCAGCGATACCTCTTTCGCAGTACTGGCTTCGCGAACTCAACGAAAAACATCCGGGCGACAGCGCGGAGGCGAAGGCCGCGCGCGCGTCCGCTGCCAGACAACACCTTGAACTGGTTGCCGCGCCAATGATGCGCGAATCGCTCGCGAAGGCTCTCGAAGGCGACGTCAATATCGCGGCGCACACGTTGCTGCCACCGCTAAAACCGAAGACAGTTGACACCAGTAGCGTGGGCGAGAACTTCGGACCGCGAACGAAGTACGTTGCCAAGCGCCCAGCGATGCCGCGATACGATCCAGCGGCGCAACGCGTGTTGTCGGCCGCACGGCGAGTGCTAACTCGGCCAAAACTCGCCCACTTCTTGGTAGACATCCACTGGCCGGAGGGCATGCGAGACGTTGCACAGCGCCCGCGCGCATTGCGCTTGCTAGAAACTGTGATCGATGTTGCGATTCATTTGCCTGACGAGCCGAACCTGGGCGCGGTGTTGGAAATGTTTCGTGATACTGAGTTTGCGAGCGACGTCGCACAGCTATTGACGCACCGCGATCACGAACTCGATGAAGTGCTCTCCGACGAGGAGATCGAGCAGGGTTTGCGGCAACTGCGTTCGCAAATTGAGCACGGCGCGCTTTTCTCAACGCAACGTGCGATCGAAGTACCCACTCATTTGCCAAATGCTGGCATCCTCGCGCTGGGCGCGCGGCGCGTTGACGCCGTTCAAGACGCCGCACAGTCCGAACCTGAATCAAATGTGCTGGTGCGCTCCGAACGCTTCAATCGAGCCCCACCTACCCGCACCAACACGAGCATGGCGAAACAGCCAGCACCGCCAATGCCGGCAATCGCAAGCCCGTCCGACACAGCCGCTGAGCCGGACGATATTCCTTTTGAATTCAATACGCATTTCGCGCCGCCCGATAGTGATGAACACCCGCCCTTTTAAAGCATGATCTCCCCGCTCATCTCCACACAATCTCTGGCCGAACAACTCAACGATCCGACGCTTGTGATCGTTGATACGCGTCACGATCTGATGAACGCCTCGTACGGACGCAATGCGTATTTAACATCGCATATTCCGCGTGCGATTTTTATGTCAATTGATGACGACTTATCGGCTGCAAAAACTGGCACCAACGGGCGTCACCCGCTTCCGTCCCCTGAGAGTTTTGCGCAAACGCTCGGCGAACGCGGCATCGGCAACGACGCAACGGTCGTAGTCTACGACCAGGGAAGCGCGATGTTTGTCGGGCGGTTGTGGTGGATGCTTAAGTGGCTGGGTCATGATCGCGTGTATGTGTTGGACGGCGGCTTCCAAAAGTGGGAACAAGAAGGGCGCGCGACCGAATCGACGCCTCGCCAGCGCGCTCGTGCGACATTTAGTCCATCAGAAAAACGAGCGATGCGCTTGACTGCCGCCGAGACCCTCTCGGCGATTGCTGACCCAACGCAGAAGATCGTTGACGCTCGCGCTGCGGAGCGCTATCGCGGTGAAGTTGAGCCAGTCGATCCGATTGCCGGTCACATTCCTGGCGCTGCGAATCGTCCGTTTGCGACGAATTTACGTGCCGGCGTGTTCAAACCTCGCGACGAACTGCGAGCTGAGTTCGAAGCGCTGATCGGTGCGCGCGCGCCCGAAAACATCATTCACCAATGCGGCAGCGGCGTGTCTGCCATTGCAAACATCATCGCGATGGAACATGCTGGTTTGTTCGGCAGCAAACTCTATGCGGGCAGCTGGAGCGAGTGGTGTTCCGACCCGAAACGCCCCGTCGCCACCGGGTGACGACTGCAACTCGACACTTGACACTTGATGCGGCGAACGCACAATGGCGCTACTGCCGAGTCGGCTCACGCTGTGCTGGCGCCGCGGCTCCGGTCGCGTCGGGTTTCTCTTCGCTGCCGGTTGCCCCCATACCGCGCGTTTGCTTCACGTCAGGATTGCTCCACGCACCCGACACGTCAAATTCTTGCATCAGCAGACGCTCTACGGGATCTCGCGCTATTTTCTGACCCAGCCATGCTGCAGCGCCAATCGCAGGATTGGCAGTGGCCAAGCCGACGCCTATCGCCGTTGCCACAGAAATGCTCGGGAACACGCGCACACGAAGCTGAGTCGTCTCTACGTCCAAATTTGCATCGCCACGAATTTCCACGCGCGCGGCGGGGCCAGCGATTGTGAAGTTCTCGGTTGCCGCCTTTCCCCGCTGAACTTTTACATCGGCAGAGATAGAGTCAAACGCAAATCCGCGACCAAACAAATCATCAAAATTAAACGTAAGGCGGCGCGGCAGCGATTGCAACGAAATAATGCCGAGCAACTTTGCGATGCCCGGTTCCATCTCAGAGAAACGTCCTACTTTCGTTTGCAGGGCGAACTGTCCGTCCAACTTTGTGTAGGCAAACTGAGCGGGCGAGCCCGTCCAGGAAAGCGTCCCTTTGAGCTCGCCTTCGGCGCGGTCAACGCCTTTCGGCAGCCCAAAACGCTGCATGAATCGCCCTGCATCTTTCCAGTCAAGACCCACCTCAACGCTCGTTTCACCGTTGCCCGCGGCGGCACCTGCTCGCGGCAAAAGCCAGCGGCCTTTTGCATTGATTGACCCGTCTGGGTTGGTCAGCGTGACGCGGTCTATTCGCCATTCATTCGCGCTGGGTTGCGCCGCGATTTCAAGTTTTCCAAGATCGCGGCTGTCGCTGATGAACGATTCGGCGATGAGGTCGAGTTTGGGCCATCGAATCGCGTCGCTGCTAGCAACACTGGCCGACGCTATAGGCGCAGCAGCTTGGGCCATCGAACGCACGAGACGATCAGCTTCCGTTGCGGGCGTGGGAAACGACAAACGTTGCAGCCGAACTTGAACCGCGTCTAGATTCTCGGTAACGGAATCACTCTCGACTGAGATCAGCCCAGTTGCTTCTTTGCTTCGGATCGCCAGACGCCATCGTTGGCCACTGGGCTGCGCGCGAAGCGTGACATCATTGAACACGTGTGAGAAGACGATCGCACGTTCAGCCTTGATGTTCACGTTGATAAATTCCGGGGACTTCGCCTCAGTTTTAACGCCCCCTAGATTTTTCGCATTTTTACCCGTCAAGCCCGGTAAAAGCGCCAACGCAGCATCAGTGTCAATACGCGTAAGCTCACCACGCACCGAATATCCGCGCGCCGGTAGCGAGGTTTTCACTGCGCCAAAATCGACCACCGCGCGGTCGACGCTGCGCCCCTCACCCGGCTTTTCGGCACTGCGTTCGAGGATGGCATGAAGCTGACCAGGCAGCTCGATCTCAATCTGGTCGCGCCCGGCTGCGAGGGCGGTTCGCATAACTGAAAAATTCACCGGCTGCGAAACATCACGCACCGTGCTCACCGACTGAAAGACACGGTCAAGCGGCAACAGTTGAGGGCTGAGCGTGCCGGTAACGCGCAGCGCAGCCGGCTCTTTCGCGGAACCTGCGCGCGAGTCCATCGACCAATCAATCGTGCCCGTAAGCTGGTCAAGAAGCGGATAGTCATAGCTCTCGCGCACACGGGCCACCTCAGCGCGTCCGCTTGCAGTGGTTCGGATGCCATTGCCCTCTGACTTCACCTCGATGGTGGTTGGTCCGCCGAATGCAACGGCTTTCAAATTCCGCGAACTCACGTCGCGTTCGCTAAACCTGATCCGCCCGTTCACGGCATCGAGCGCCGGGATATCACCGCCGAGTTCGATGCGGTTGTTTTCGAACGTGAGCTCACCGTCTAGCTTCGTCTGCTCGGCGTGTGCAATAGGGATAGTCAATCCAAGAGTGAGGCGCGCAGGACCACTCCCCTTTGAATTCTCCGTAAAACGATCAAGCAACTCATTGACTGGGCTAGACGCTACGAATTTAAGTAGGCGGTCAGCGGTTGAGTTCACGCTGCCTCGAATATCTACCGTCGCACTCTCGCTTGCAATGTCTGCGATTTTTACTTGCGTCGCTGCGATTACCTCGCCCGCGATCTGCGCGCGCGCAACGTTTGCCGAAAAGGACGCGTTAGAAAAATTAAGCACACCGTCGATTGAGTCTGCGCGCGGCCAGCGATCCGCGTAGTCAATGGCAAGGCCCGTAACTGGTGCACTAAGCTCAAACTTGCCGAGCTTTCCATCGGTGAAAGGGAAGTGCCAGAGCGAGCCTTCCAACAAAAACTTTGCGCTCCGTACTTCGCCCGCCAGCACCGCGTTCTTGATCCAAGCGCGCGCCGGTGCACCAATCGTGGTGGGCAAATATTCGTGGATCGCAGTCGCCTTGGCGCTTGCAATCGTACCGCGGAGTTTGGCAGTGCCCGGACCGAGCTCGTCGCTTCGCCATTGCCCTGCAATCGTCGCGCGTACATCGTCGTTCGCCACCTCAATGCCGTCCGAGGTTACTTGCAGACCCGGCACCATCACGCCTTGTTTATTCTTAAGCGGCCCCGTTGCTTGCCAGCTAACCGTTCCGCTGGCGCGAACAATCACCAAGTTTTTTTCAAACAACTCGCCGAAGTCAATCGTGAGCGGCGTTCGCACTGCCGTTGTGTTCGATGCAGAAACATTTGCCGATTTGTTAACGCCGGACTTTGCAGCTGCCGAGCTTGCATTTGCGCTCTCGACGCGACTAAAAGTAAAGTTGCCGGACGACTCAGAGGTCTTGAGCGTGCCGCTGAGCCCTGACACGCCCGGCAATACGCCTCGCTTCCACGAGACGTCGGTCGCGTCGCCCGCGATCGCATATTTCATCGGACCATCGCCAGCCGCGCTCCAGCTCGCGATCAAATTGCTTACTAAGCCCGTTGGCGCTGCCTCGCGCAATGAAGTGAGGGCGTCTTTGGGAAGAAGCGCCGAAATGACATTCGCAATCGCCGTCGCCCCGATCAAATCGATGGTTGGCGCACGTAGCTCACCTGCCTTTACCGTCTCGCCCTCGTAAGTAATTTTTAGTTCACCCGAAACGGGAGCCAGGCTAATACCCGTTGCGCCGGTAACTTCAACGTCGCGCAACGACCAGCGTTGAGTTTGGCTTTTGCTTTCGCGTCCGATGACTCGCTGCAGCGGATTCGCGATCAAACTATCCGGCAACCGCTGCCATGACATTCGACCTTTCAACCCACTGAGCACCACAGCGCCGTCCTGGCGTGCATCCACAACCGCCGATTTGTTGGTTGCGGTAATCGGTTCACCCAGTTTGACTTGCGCGTCTCGAAGCACCAAGTCGGTAGTGATCGACTTCGGTCTGCCTTCGTCGAAATCAATCCAAGTCTGCAGCGCTCCGCTTCCGCGCGGCACCGACACCGGCAGCGGCAGGTAGCGCGCGATTTGCGCAATGTCCGCGTAATCGGTGCGCAGGTAGGCGCTTCCGTCCCAGTCACTAATTTTTCTGACGTCATTGCCAGAGAACGTCGCGCGAAAATCAAACGGAAGCCCCACGTCGGAGGTAGGCGTTACTTTTGCGCCGAGGCGATGTTCTGCGCCCGAGTTTGCCAAACGCAGATTTACATCGCGCAGCCGCAACGGCGGAAGTTTTCGCCATTCGTCATGCCACTCAAGCTCTCCGTTAACAATCTGTACGAAGCGTTGTTTGAGCAACCATTCAAGCGCCGTCGGGTCACTCGGCGTGGTGTCAGCAAGATCAACGTCGATCCCCGCAACGGTTAACAGGTTCTCGCTGGAGCGGCGAATCACGAGCCGTGGGTTGTGAATGGTGAGTACGGATAATCGCGGTTCGAAGGTGAACAACGACCGCCATGACACGGTTGTCTCGACATCGGGCAATTCAAGCAGCGTGCGGCCACTGCGATCAAGAATTTGCAGCCGCGTTACCCGCAGCTCAGGCGACCATCCGTTCCAGCCCGCCGTGAAACCGGCAATTGCCACGCGCTGATTGGTCAGCTTCGACAACGCCTCGATGATCCGTGGACGAAAATCGTCGACGTTTGGAATAATCCAGAATCGAGTGATTGCAACAGCAATCGCGAGCGTGGCAACCGCCGCAAGCGTGCTCCAAAAGACGACACGAACACAAAGCGTCCAGGTTCGCAGCGATAGGGTTGCCGCAGCGCTGCGCGCCCGCGCGCCACGTGATTGTTGTGTGCGGGCGTCGGCAGGCGGATGTTGGGAGCTATCGTTTTGCGCTTCTGGCATGGGGTCGTGCTAATCTCATACGATTCTATCGAGCAATACTTTTCTGCTCTTCTACTGTGACCCACTCAGTCGATCTCGCGTTCCACTATTCGCGCTATGCCTCTCGCATGGCGCGCGTCGCGCCCGAACTCGTGGAGCGGATCTCGCTCGATCCAAGCGCGCGCCCTAATCTTGCCGCTTGGCGCGAATCACTCTCGGAAACCTCTTCTTCTACGGTCGAAAACGATCTTCGGATGCTCCGCCGAGAACTCATGCTGCGCACAATCGTTCGCGATGTTGCGTTTAGAGCTGATTTTCGTGAACTAGTCACCGATCTCACGACATTCGCGGAATTGAGTGTCGAGACTGCGATACGAGTGTGTCGTGAGTCGCCAGACAGCGACGAGATGCAGCGCGCGACGCAGAGCCTCTCGGTGGTGGCGATGGGAAAAATGGGGGGCAACGAGCTCAACGTGTCATCTGATATTGACATCGTGTTCGTTTGCGACGCACCCGACGATGGCGACGTCGAAATGATAAATCGCGTCGCGACCCGAGTGTGCCGAACGCTAGACAGAGAAATTGATCGCGATTTTGTATTTCGAGTCGACACACGGTTGCGACCTTATGGCAACGTAGGCCCGCTCGTGCCAACACTTGAGTTTCTGGAATCGTATTTCGTTGCGCAAGGGCGCATGTGGGAGCGCATCGCATGGCTTCGCGCGCGCGTGGTTTCGGGGCCGCTGAGCGAAGCGCTGAGCGAACTAGTGACGCCGTTTGTGTTTCGCCGGTATCTTGATTTCGACGCAATCTCTGGGATGCGCGATCTTCATACGCAGTTGCGCGCTGAGAAAACCGATCCAAACAACGTCAAACTGGGGCGCGGTGGAATTCGTGAACTTGAATTCGGCGTGCAGTTGCGACAGCTCCTTCGCGGCGGACGCGATTCGCGCGTGCGCTCGCGAAACACGCTAGACGCGCTTGCCGCGCTCGCCGACGTCGGCGACATGACGCGCGCGCAAAGCGAAACATTAACCTCGCACTACGTTTTCCTGCGCCGCGTTGAGCACATGTTGCAATATCGCGACGATTTGCAAACACAAACACTTCCAAGTAACGCTGAGGAGTTGGACGCACTAGCCATGGCCATGGGCGAAGCGAGCTCTCTCGAACTTATGAAGCGCCTTGTCGCCACGCGAGACGACGTGGCCAATTTTTTCGACACCACACTCGGCGGTGCTAAAAATTTATCGACAGCGCCAGCCGCGGCGCCTGATAGAGCGATAACAACGCCTATCGCGAACGCCGGTGATGGTCGCCCGCAGCCCCCTCAGTTTCAAGACGTTGAGCGGGTACGAAGTTTTTTCTCACGCAGTCTTGAGTCTAGTCGCGCGCTTGCATTGCCAACGGCGAGCCGCGCTCGACTCGAAGAGCTCTCAAGGAGCGTTCTCGCGCTTGCAGTTGAGTCAGCAATGCCCGACGACGCGGCAGTCCGCTCGATGGATTTGTTAATGCAACTGGCTTCCCGTTCGAGCTATCTGGCGCTGCTAACCGAACGCCCGAACGCACTGCGCAGGCTAGTCGACCTAGCCGGCGCAAGTGAATGGGCCGTCCGCTACATTGCAAAACACCCCTTGCTGCTTGACGAACTCATCGACGCGCGCTCGCTCTCGATCTCGGTTGACTACACAGCGTGGACTTCAACGCTTGCTCACGCATTGAGCGCCAACAGCAACGACACCGAGGCGGCGATGGACGCACTCCGCCATTTTCAGCAAGGTGAAACGTTTCGGCTGCTGCTTAAAGACCTAGGCGGTCAGCTCACCGTGGAAACCTTGTCGGATCATTTGTCGGCGCTGGCTGACGTTTGCGTTGAGCAAACACTTCGGCATTTGCTGCGCGCCACCGACATTCCCGATAGCGAACAACCCGCCGTAATTGCATACGGAAAATGGGGCAGCAAAGAACTAGGCTACGCGGGCGACCTTGATCTGATTTTTTTGATACCCGACAGCGCAGCTGAACATCGCGACACCTTGACGCGGCTCGCCCAACGACTGCAAAGTTGGCTGACGACGCTCACCTCCGCCGGACGCGCGTACGACATCGACATTCGCCTCAGACCCGATGGTCAGGCGGGTTTACTGCTGTCCACGCTGACCGCGTTTGTCGACTACCAAAAGAATAAAGCGTGGATGTGGGAACACCAAGCGCTGACTCGGGCGCGGTTCGCGGTAGGCAATCGCGCGCTCGGGCAAAGTTTTGAAGCAACGCGCCTCGAGATCATTTCGATGCAGCGCGATGGCGCAGCGCTTGCGAAAGAAGTAATCGACATGCGCACGCGCGTTGCAAGCGAACATCCAAATCGAGACCGCGACACGTTGTTTGATTTGAAACACGATGCAGGCGGGATCGTTGATTTTGAGTTTGCTGTGCAAGCGCTGGTGTTGCGTTTTGCGCACCAATGCCCAACCATGCGCCTAGATCACGGCAATATTGCGCTCGCGCTTCGCGCCTCCGAACTTGGGCTGTTGGGCGATTCGGGCGCAAAGATCGCCCAACACGCGGCCGATGCCTATCGCGAACTGCGACGAAAGCAACACGCATTGCGGCTTCAGGGCAACGAGCGAGCGCGGGTAACGCTCGAAACCGTTGCTGCCCAAGCGCAAGCGATTCGAGTGTTTACCGCGCTGGCCTACGCTTCAATTTGCAACTAATCTCTTCTTTGCCCAATTTAATTGGGCTAAGAGACAGATAAATGTGTGATCCGATAACTATCTTTGACACGCATTTAGCCAAACAAAGACGGGATCCTAGTAAGTAAGTTGTTACCCCTTCTTTCACCTGTCGCATCTGATTTGTACGCTCGCTCGTATCGTTGCTAGCCGCCGCACTTGACCCCCGAACTTTGCGGCGGCGCCTAATAACTTTGGAGAGTTTCTATGCTTCGCTTTACTTCGCTTGTTTCTGCGGGTCTCATCGCTTCCGCAACCTCGATCGCGATCGCCCAGTCGCCCGCATTCGATCAATCCAGCCTGCCCGAGGCAGTGCGCGTACCCGCCGGTAACCGGGTAGCAATGGAAACCGTGGGCATCGGCGAAATCACCTACGAATGCCGCGACAAGAAAGACATGCCGGGCCAGTTTGAGTGGGTTTTCGTTGGGCCAAACGCGGTGCTCAATGATCGTGCAGGCAAACCGGTTGGCACGTATTTCGGGCCACCGGCCACGTGGAAAGCAAATGATGGCTCTAGCGTGACCGCCACTCAACTCGCAGTGTCACCGGCCGCCGCGGGCAACATCCCTCTGCAGCTCGTGAAAGCGAATCCCGCAACCGGACAAGGCGCGATGACTGGCATCACCTACATCCAACGTGTCGCTACCAAAGGCGGCGTTGCGCCCGCAATGACGTGCGACGCGACGAGCAAAGGTAAGAAGGAAATTGTGAAGTACCAAGCCGACTACATCATGTACAAGTAATCCGTGTGTAGGTTCAACGCGTGGAGCGCTTAGGCAAGCGCTCCAGCTTGCACCAAACCCGAGGCTTAAGCCGAGTCGCGTGCAACAGAGCCCGTTGCGATCCTGCGTTTCGCTGGCGTTTTTTTGAGCGGATCGGTTTCTGCCGTGCTCTCGTTGGCCGCAGGCTCTCCGGCGGAGTTTGCAGTTGCGTCAGCGCTCGCAACCAGCTGCGCCGAGAGCTTCGCCATCACGTCAAACCAGCCCGCTTCAGCAGGCTCGCCGCTCTCAGCAAACGCCTGCTCGAACAAACGAAGCTGTTCGCCAGTTAGTTTTTGCTCCAGCGCAGCGCCTTCCAAAGTGAGCTCCAGCGCGCGCACACGACCGTCGCTCTCGCCGCGACGAATGTCTAGTAATCCTTGAAGCTGCAGGTCTTTAAGCGGTTGGTTAAGCGCTTGTTTGGTGACGTCCAACGTCGATTGCAGCTCACCTACGCTCAAGCCCGGCGTGCGTGCGACGAAAAACAAAATTCTGTGGTGCACCCGCGTTAGACCTCGCTTCGCGAGCATGCGGTCGGGCTCGGCAATTACTGCGCGCAGCGCAAAATGCATCACTCGCCACGCCGCTAGAAGGCGATCAGTTGCAGCAACGGTTGCTATCGGCTTGGCACTGGTGGCGGTTCGGATTTGGGGAATGTTTTTCATGCAGAAAACGGGTTGACAAGCATTGTTGCACGTTGCAAAATAGGTCAACTTACTTGTCCTATTATCCCAAAAACAAGTAAGCACAGCGCCACCGCGCAATTCTGTGGTCGCCGCGGAGACTTCTCCGTCGTGACCTGTGACGTACCCCGTCGCTCAATCATTCCCTGCTCGTCTCTACAATGCCCACTTACGCTCTATAAGGCGTTGCTAACAATGGCGGGCTCACGAGGCGCGTGAACAACAATTCTGGAGATTCTTATGTCAATGGACGATCGCGACGGCAAGATTTGGATGGACGGCAAAATGGTGGAATGGCGCGATGCCAAGATTCACGTTTTGACGCACACATTGCACTACGGCTGTGGTGCATTTGAAGGCGTTCGCGCTTACAAAACCACCGATGGAACGGCAATTTTCCGCCTCGAAGAACACACGCAGCGCCTGTTCAACAGCGGCAAAATTTTGCGCATGAACATTCCTTTCTCGATGGAAGAAGTGATGGACGCGCAAAAAGCCGTGGTGCGCGAAAACAAGCTGGAATCCGGCTATCTGCGTCCTTTGATTTGGATTGGTTCGGAAAAGCTTGGCGTCTCGCCCAAAGGCAACAAAATTCACTTGATGGTCGCTGCGTGGACGTGGGGGGCCTATCTCGGCGAAGAAGGCCTGCGCCGTGGTATTCGCGTGAAAACATCGAGCTTTACGCGCCATCACGTGAACATCACGATGACGCAGGCGAAAGCCGTGTCGAATTACACCAATTCGATCCTTGCAAACATGGAAGTGACCGATGAAGGCTATGACGAGGCAATGTTGCTCGACCCATCCGGCTTCATCTCCGAAGGCGCGGGCGAAAATGTGTTCGTTGTCAAAGACGGCAAGATGTACACGCCGGATTTGTCTGCGGGCGCGTTAAACGGCATCACGCGAAACACTATTTTTCACATCGCCGCTGATCTAGGTATTGAAGTCATTCAAAAACGTTTAACGCGCGACGAGCTCTATATCGCCGACGAACTCTTCTTCACCGGAACGGCGGCTGAGGTCACGCCGATTCGCGAGTATGATCGTATTCAAATCGGCGCGGGCGAACGCGGCCCGATCACCACGAAAATTCAAGCGGCGTTCTTTGACATCGTGGGCGGCAAAAATCCGAAATACGCGCACTGGCTTGCCAAGGTGTAGGGCGCTAAGCTCGCGTTAATTGAAAACAAACGTAGAAATGGGTCCCGGCCTCGGCCGGGATGACACAAGATGAGCGCAAAACCAAAAGAGCAAAAGCCCGATCCTAAAGCCGCTGTGCACGTTAGCGCGAAAGATCTGCACGGTCATGGCGTTGTGTTCTGCCCGAACCCAAAAATGCCGTTGTGGTCTTCACACCCGAAGGTGTATTTAGATGTCGCGAAAACGGGCGATGCGAGTTGTCCGTATTGCGGAACGCGATACGTGCTTGACGGTGAGTCGCACGCGCACTGATTGGCGCTTTGCAAGCAATACAGCTATCACGCGTATTGACCGATTTATTTGGGCAGCGCGCGAAATTAATCAGAGTTTCGAGACGTACTTTTATTTAGCGTGTCACCCAGCTAAATCGGGTGACTTGCGCGCGAGCTGCTTACGGATTTGCGGGGCGCTTGGCCGAAGTTTTCGCACATTAAGTGCAAGGTTTTCGAAGATCGAGGTTCAAATTTCGCATCTGACGCGCCGCGCCACCGCGCTGAGCTGTGCGTAATTTTTAGCTCGCTACACTTTGCGGCATGCAACGATTGATTGATCGCCGTCTCCTCCTCGCTGGGCTCGCAACGCTTCCGCTAGTTTCGCGCGTCACCGCGCAAACACCGAGCGCGACCGACCCAAATCCGGTCGTCACGACGCCAACGGAAGACGTGCCGTACGTGCAAACGCCGCTTCACGTCGTGCGTCGAATGCTGCAGCTTGCAGAGGTCGGACCAACCGACCTGCTCTGGGACCTAGGTTCAGGCGATGGCCGCATCGTGATCGCGGCGGCAAAGCTTGGCGCGCGCGCCACCGGATTTGAAATCGATCCGAACTTGATTGCCGAGAGTGTCCGCGCGGCGCGGCTAGCCCGCGTCGCCGCTCGAACGCGTTTTCTCGAGCGTGACTTATTCACTCTGGATTTCGCAACCCCAAGCGTGGTCACGCTTTATCTGTTGCCGGAGTTCAACCTAAAACTTCGCCCGCGCTTGCTGGAGCAAATGCGCCCGGGCGCACGCGTGGTGTCGCACGAATGGGACATGGACGACTGGCAAGCCGACGAAACACTCACCTATCCGTCGCCAGAAAAGCCGCACGGCACCAACAAAGTACATCGAGTTTTTTTATGGGTCATTCCTGCCCAGATTTCGGGGCGCTGGCAGCTTTCAGGGGCACGGATGACGTCTTCGCCAATGTTCGACATTTCGCAGCAGTATCAGCGCGTAACGCTTACCGCGGCAAATGTGGAAATTGCGTGGGCCTGGCTTCGCGGGCGAACACTTCGATTCGGCTTCAGACATCGCGGCGCACGGATTAACGTGTTCGAAGGCGAGGTTTCGCGGGATGGTCGCGAAATCGTTGGCAGGGAATGGTTTGCGAAACGCGTTGCGACTTAAGTTCAAGAAATCATTCGGATCGTCCAGTTTTATGCAGGGAAAACTTATTTTTAGCTTTTTCTTGATAAAGCTAGTCGTTGATGTCTAGCCCCAATTTTCTATTCGCTCAAGATGACTTTCTTGATTTAATCATTCAAGGCTGAACCATTCCACTTGCTCATCCGACTCAATCACGCGCGATCGTTGCGCACACAACTGCCGGGAGAATTTCATGAAATCGCTTCATCGTTCGTTCATCGCACTAGCTCAACTCGTTTTCGCCACCACGCTGTTAGCGCCCGCTTTTGCACAAGCCGACAAGGGCGACCTGAAAGGCTCGCGCGATCATCCGTTGCTCACGCGTTATCCGGATTCGCGAATTGCCGAATATTCGAAAAATTTCAATGCGGTCGATTTCGCCGTAGCGCGCGACGATAAATCGGGAGGCATTCGGCGCGAAAAAGTCGAAGGCGAAACCACGCGATTGCATTACTTCCACAACAAAAAGGAAGGCGAGCCAAGTCCGCTGCAGGTGGTACGCAACTATCAAAACGCGATCAAATCCATCGGCGGTGAAGTGGTGTGGGAGCGCATTGAGGAATACACCGCAGAGACCACGCTGCGCGCGGCGAGCGGCGGCAAGGAATTTTGGATCAAGGTGCTCGCCGACGTGTATTCGTCGCCAACGTTTAGCTACCGCGTCGATATTGTTGAACGCGCAGGTATGGCGCAAGTGGTGAGTGCTAACAAAATGTTCGATGAGCTAAACGCAAAGGGCTTCGTCACGCTCTACATTAACTTTGACACCAACAAATGGGACGTTAAGCCTGACGCGCAGCCGACGATCGCAGAGATTGCGAAACTCCTGAAATCTCAGTCGTCGCTGCAGCTGTCGGTTGAAGGTCACACCGATAACGTCGGCACTGCCGCGGCGAACAAAACGCTTTCCGAGAATCGTGCTCGCAGCGTGATGAACGCGATTGCGGCGCAAGGCGTTCCTGCGGCACGTTTATCCGCTAAAGGATTCGGACAAGAAAGCCCCGTCGCCGACAATCGCAGCGAAGAGGGTCGAGCGAAAAATCGTCGCGTTGAACTCGTAAAAAAATAGCGACGTAGCGCTTCAATTTTCGCAATGAAAAACGCCGGCTAAGCGCCGGCGTTTTTTCTGTTACTGCGTGAACTAGACGTTTTGCATCAGCGGAAGCTTTCGCACACGTTTTCCATTCAGCGCGGCAATCGCGTTTGCCACCGCTGGCATCACCAGCGGGACGCCCACCTCGCCTAGACCGCCGGGCGCAGCTGCGCTCGATACAAACGTAATGTCCATTTGCGGGACTTCGCTCATGCGCAGCATCTGATAGTCGTGGAAGTTGTTTTGCTCAACGACACCGTCTTTGAAGGTGATCTCGTTTTTCATGCCACTTCCGAGGCCCAACAGAATGCCCGATTCCATCTGCGCGAGCGCCTGATCTGGATGCACCACGATGCCACAATCCACAACCGCAGTGATCTTGTGAACTTTGGGTCCGTCCTTCGTCATCGACACCTCGGCCACCACTGCTGAATGGGTACCGTAACACTCCATTTGCGCGACGCCCAAGGCGCGTCCGGCGGCGGCTTTACCCCAACCAGCGCGCTCTGCCGCGAGCTTCAAAACGTTTTGTGAACGTTTGTCGTGAGCGAGCAAATCCATCCGCAATTGAACCGGGTCTTTCTTTGTTTGCGCGGCGATTTCATCCATGAAACTCTCGACCGCGAACGCATTGAGCGCGTTAGAAACGCTGCGCCAATAGCCAACACGGATGCCAGTGTCGTGGATCACGTTTTCGATGGACAAGTTAGGCACTTTGTACGTCAAGTTTTCCGAGCCCTCGGCCATGAACGGATCTTTGCCGTTTTGAACTACGGGGGGAAATGCGCGCGCGGTCACCGAAGGCGACGTCATCTTGAAATGCAACGCTTGAATATTGCCTTTGTCGTCGAGCCCGGCGGTCATTTGGTGGAGCGAAATTGGGCGATAGAAATCGTGCTTCATATCGTCTTCGCGCGACCACACCAATTTCACCGGCTTGCCCGCTGCTTGCGCGATTTGCGCAGCTTGAATCTGGAAATCAAGCTCCAGCTTCCGGCCGTAACCGCCGCCTAAAAACGTAGTGTGAATAAAAACCTTTTCCGGCGGCATTTTGACCGCTGCGGCGACGCCATACTGAGCGCCTTGCTGGAATTGGATCGGGCCGGTGATGTGGCATTCGCCGTTCTTGATTTCGGCCGTGCAGTTCACCGGCTCGAGCGTTGCATGCGCAAGAAACGGCAGCATGTATTCGGCTTCGACCTTGCTCGCGGATTTTTCAAGGGCCGCGTCGCCCGTGCCTTCTTTGCGCATGATCGCGCCAGTGCCCACAGATGCGGTGCGCAAATCTTGTTCGATGCGCAACATATCAAGGCGCTCGTTCGGCCCGTTATCCCAATCGATCTCAAGCGCGTCACGGCCTTTTTTAGCGGTGTAGAAATCTTTCGCAAGCACCGCAACGCCGTCTGGAATTTGCACGACTTGTACAACGCCCTTCACAGCTTTTGCTTTTGCGTCGTTTACCTTTACCGCTTTGCCACCGATCACCGGTGCTTGTGCGAGCGATGCCACGAGCATGCCCGGGAGCTTCACATCGATGCCGTACTGCGCTTTTCCGTACACCTTAGCGGGTGTGTCAACGCGTGCTTTTTGCTTGCCGATAATCGTCCAGTCTTTGGCGTCTTTAAGCACCACCTTCTCTGGCATTTTCATGGTCGAAGCTTTGCCGACGAGCGAGCCGTAAGTCGCTTTTTTTCCGCTCTTATGCATCACCACGCCATTGGCGGTCGTGCATTCGCTTGCAGGCACTTTCCAATTGTCAGCCGCGGCCGCAACGAGCACGCTGCGCGCAGAAGCACCCGCTTCGCGAAGCTTGGTCCAGGCATCACGAACCGAGGTGGAACCACCGGTAATTTGCCCGCCCAGCATCGCGTTGATGTAGACCGGAGCCGAGGGTGCCATTTCAATTTTCACCGCAGACAACGGAACGCCGAGTTCCTCGGCAACCAGCATCGGCATCGATGTGTAGACGCCCTGCCCCATTTCTGAACGATGGCAAATGAGCGTCACACTGCCGTCACCGGCCACCTTAACCCACGCATTGGATACCGAAGCGCTATTTGCTGCAGCCGCCGCTTTTGCTCGGGCTTCAGGCAGATTAAATCCGATCACGAGTGCGCCAGACAGTGCGCTCGTCGCCTTAATAAATTGGCGTCGAGAGCTGCTAGCTGTATCGGAAGCTACTTTGTCGAGAAGACGATTTTTGTTCATGATCAGTCCTCCGTTTAGGCCGCTGATTTCGCTGCGCGCGAAATTGCTTTTTGGATTCGGGTGTAGGTGCCACAGCGGCAAACGTTGCCGTCCATCGCAGAAACGATTTGTTCGGTTGACGGGTTTTTATTCGTCGTCAACAGCGCCGCTGCGCTCATCATCTGGCCGGTTTGGCAGTAGCCGCACTGCGGTACTTCCTCTGCGATCCACGCATCTTGCAGCGCTTTGCCAAGCTTTGCGGGCAGGCCTTCAACGGTTGTGATGCGTTTGCCAGAGGCCGCACTCACGGGCGTTGAGCAAGAGCGAATCGGAGCGCCATCGAGATGCACAGTGCAGGCTCCGCAGAGCGCCATGCCACAGCCAAATTTCGGCGATGTGACATCGAGATGATCGCGTAGCACCCAAAGAATCGGGGTATCGGGATCACCTTCAAAATTAACTGATTTGCCGTTCACGTTGAGTTTCATGCAGTGCGCCTCCTTGGAATAAAACCCGACAAACTGAGGGTTTTACTGAGCATAGTGCGTGAGCGCGAAATGCTCAATAGTGCACCGCAGCAAAAGTGCCGCTCGTGCGTGCAGATAACGGCACTAAAAACCCGTCAGTGACCCGTCAGCGACTAGCGAACGCGGTGACGCTGGACATTGTCGACCGTGCTAGACAACTACGGAGCGCACCACTGAATGGGTAAGCGCTTCGTCAACCAGGCGCTTGATGCGCTCGGTCTCCGGCATCTCACCGCGACCACCAACGCTCGCCACAAATCCATTTCCAGACAAACCGACTAGGCCTGGCTCGTGGTCACAATAAATGCCCACGGTGGGCACGCCAAATGCAGCCGCGATATGCGAGAAACCGGTGTCAAGCCCCACAACAGCTCGGGCGCGCGCAAGCAAAGCGCTGGCGTCGAGCACCGATAAAAACGGCGGGATATCGCCATCTGATTGGGCGGCCAAGCGAACGCTTCGTGATCCTTCTTCCTTGCTTCCCCAGAGCCAAACGATCTCCATGTTGCGCGACGCGATGTGGTTTGCCAGCGCAACCCAGCGATCCTCCGGCCAGAGCTTTTCACGGCGACTCGCTCCCGCAATCAACACAACATACGGTTTCGGAATGTGTCGCGACGCTTCAGGAAGCCACGACGGATCAGGCATTCGCAGCGAAAAATTCGGAGCGCCTTCAGCTCGGTAGCCCAGATGCGCTGCAAACAGCAGACGTGTGCGCTGCACCGCGTGCAGCGATTTATCGACCGTTGCAACTTGCTGATACCAAATCGACGCGACGCCTTCGCGCGCGCTTTTCCAATCGTATCCAGCGCGCAAACCGCGCGCTTGCCCGGCAAAAAATGCGCTTTTTATCAAGCCTTGGGCATCAATGATGACGTCGTAATAAGTTTCGCGCAGCGTTAATCGAGCGCGCGATATTGCCTCACGTGTTTCGCGCTGAAATATTTTTTTCCGCCACTTTCGCCATGAAATCGGCAGCACTTTATTCACCGCAGGATGCATCGCGGGTAACGCGGCAAATGCAGACTCAACAAGCCAATCGATTTGTGCATCTGGCCGATGCTTCGCAAGATCGGACACCGCGGGCATGGTGTGCACCACGTCACCCATCGACGAAGTTTTTACGATCAAAACTTTCAGAGCCATCCCCAGTCACAACTTTTTTTATTCGCGTGATCTCGCCCTATAAAACGCAAGCCGCGCTGAATCATAACCAGCTTTTCTACGCGTGTTTCGACTCGGCAACCAACACCGGGTTGAACTTGGGATCGTTGTACATCTTGAACTGCCGATACACCTTGAAATAGGCCTGACCGGAGCGACAATCACGCAGCAGCTCATCAAAACAGCGCGCGAGATCACCGCGCTGCTCTTCGAGTCGCGAAAGCTTGGCGCGCGCCGTTTCAATGAACACCACATCAACATCGTTGCGCGCCGTTTGCGCGGTCATTGCTTTAACTTTCAGCGACATGATCGAGAGCCGATCAATGATGCTGCCGCCCGTCTCGCTATTGAGGCGAGCGTCGGCTGCGACCAATGAGCGCGGTTGATCGGTGCCAACTGTGGCCGGATCAATCAACCCGAGCTCAAGCAGCAAAAACTCGTCGACCCGCTCGGTCGCGTCGTTGCGCGCTTGGTTGTATTTGTCAATCGCGCGCTTGTTAGCGGTAATCTCGCCATCGCTGGCGCGAGTTCGCCGCGCGAGATCTTCCTCATCCCACAACAAGCAGTTGTTGCGGTGATTTTGCGCTACCCAATGCCAGACGTTAACGCTGTCGAGCACGGGAATTTCGTGGGGCCAGCGCGGGAAATCGAAGCATTGGCGATGAAAATCAACGACGGTGGCGCCGGTTGGCGTGATGTGAGCGAAAGTATCCATAAGGTGAATAACTGTCTGAGAAATCAATGGCAATTGTTAGCATCATAGCTGTGTCGCATTGATCGAAAGCTCAACATTTGTCCAGCACTGTTAGTCGCCCTCTTGTCGTTAGGCTGCGCAACTTCATCGGCGACGTTGTGCTTATGTTGCCCGCACTCGAAAGGCTGCAAGCTGCGGGCTTCGCGCTGACCTGCGTTGGTAAGGGCTGGTCTAAATCACTGCTAGAGGCACACGGCTGGCCGATCCACACCTATCCAAAGCGGCTCGGTGAGCGCGCTACCCTGCTCAAACAGATTCGACAGAGCCTGCCTGCGGCCGCGCAGAAAGATGAGATCAACGCGATCACCTTCGCCACCTCGTTTTCAAGCGCGCTGGATATGCGCCTTGCAGGTCTCAAAGCGTTTGGCTACGCCGTAGAAGGACGGAGTTTTTTGCTCAAGAAAACCGCGCCCATCGTGTACGGCGAACATGCGATGCACTCATACTGGCGACTAGCAAACCAGTTGCTCAACGAAAACTTGGCCGCACCCAGCCACGCAACACTCAAGGTTAGCGACGCGGCGCAGCTCATCGCAGAGCGCGCGCTTGCCGAAGCAAAGGTGGGTCAGGGCTACGTCGTCGCGGTACCGTTTGCAGGCGGCACCTTCGAAAAACTTGACAAAAAATGGACGCACTTCGCGCAATTCATCGAGCGCTTCGCAAAAGAAACCGGACGCGACGTGGTGCTCGCGCCTGGCCCCGACGAAGTGGCGCTCGCTCGCGAGCGCTATCCGCGCGCGACGCTGCTGCAAAACCTAGCGCTAGGTCCGTATGCAGCGGTGCTTCGTCAAGCCTCACTGGTGGTATCAAACGATACTGGTCCGGGCCACATGACCGCCTCATGCGGCGGTAACCTGTTGAGCGTTTTGGGGCCAACGAAGGTCGAACAATGGGGGCCGCTCGGCCAACACGTTGAGATCGTTCAATCGTATCCTGAGTGGCCAAGCGTTGATCGCGTTATGGAGGTCGCGCTACAGCGTCTTCGCTGACGTAGTGTTCTGCCGATAGCCTGCGGCTAGGATTCCGATCATCAACGGATACCACGCGCCTTCGGTCACGATATAGAGCGGTGAATCAAGCAACGAGTGGATCGCGAGCGTCACCACCAGCGCAAACCCGACCGCGCGTTCAACCGGCGCTGCTTTTCGCACGACCCATGCGGCAACCCCGATCCATGCACAAAACAACAACACGCCGACAACGCCAAGTTGAACGCCAAAGAAAAGAAATTGGTTGTGCGGGTTGTAGTAGCCAACGCGGCACCATTGCACACTCGCCGCCACTCGACAAAATTCGCGGGAGTAACTGCCTGTGCCGTAGCCAAACACGGGGCGCGCCTCGATTAGCTCAAGCGAGCGTTGCGCGAATTCCACTCGCATCCCGACCGACGTTTTTTCACCCGCTGCGTCGTGCGCTTGAGCCTCGGAGACTGCCGACTCAACGCGCTGGCGGAGCGTGTCGCTCGATGTCGCAAGCACCGCCACCGCGGCAATCAGCGCAGCACAAATTGCATAGCGCATTCGGCCACGGCTCAACACCAACGCCGCGATCACCAATGATGCGATAAGCGTCAGATAGCCCGTTCGCCCTGCAACAAGAAATAAAACGTTCATCGTCGCTAAACCAGCTATCGCGATCCAAGCCCAATAATAACGGGCAATACCGCTTTTTTTCGCTCTTACCGCCTCACATAACGACGCGGCCGCAAATACGGACATCATTACGTTCTGAGTAATGTGGTGTTTGAAAATATAATGGTCTCCGAGCGCGTTTTCTCGCGTCGCACGGGCCAACGGAAATGCCCAAACGCTATGAACGTAAGACAAAAAAAGCGTGAGCAGGATCGCGGCAAGCCAGGCAACGAGCGCGCGCCTGCGCCAAGTTGCATCCGGCAACAACGCTATCGCAAACACCGCAAGCAAAATGCGCGCGTGCTTTTCGGTGACGCGAATCGCTTCGTCGTTACTTCCCGTACTCCACAACATGCCGAGTGCAATGAATCCGTACAGAGCAAGCGTGATCAACGCGAGTGGATGTTGCCAAACAGCGCGTGCGTAGGACATAAATCCGCCAGCGACGATAAACGTCGCGAGCATCGCGGCGCTCAAAATATTCATCGTGGCGCTGCCGAGCGGGACGGACGCCGTGAGCGCAACCAAAAACCAACGCGCGATGTTGGTCCATCGAGGATCGGCCACGCTCAAATAGTCACTTCTCAACATGCCACGGGTTGAACCACTGCGGCGAGAGACGCCGCGAGATACTCGCGCTGCTTGCGTACGACGTTTTCAAATGCGACCATATTGCAACATTGTAGTTACGCTCGCACGCGCGCGCCGTTCAAGCGCGGCCAGCTTCAGCGCCATGCACCGCATCCGTTTTGCAGGTAAAACAGTGGAAACAATTTGAAGTTTGCATCACTCGATTCATGAAACCACAAATCGCATTTGCCTCCCCTGACGATTGTTCACGCGCGTTCTATGAAGCGTTTTCCCGACGCGATCTTGAAGCCTTGATGTCGACCTTTGCGGAGGACGAAGAAGTCTGCTGCGTGCATCCGGGCGCGGCGCCACTCTACGGCTACACCGCAGTGCGCGCCGCGTGGGAAGCGATCTTTCGCAACAATGCCAACATGCGCATCGAGCTTCGAGACGAGCGCTGGAATACGACCGTTGGCATGGTCGTGCAGTGGGCAATTGAATGGATTTATGTGGGCGAGGAACAAGATCCGCGCGGCCCAGTGTTTGCCACCAACATTTTTCTCAGGTCACCTTTGGGCTGGCGATTGATCAGCCATACGGCAAGCCCGGTTCAAACCGGATTCGCGCCGGGCGCGGCTCAGGTCGTGTTGCACTAATCACATTCTGTTCGCCAGTTTCGCCCAGCCAGAGATTTAACGATTTCGTCCGTTGAATGTGCTTTGCTCACTATCACTGACGAGCGAATTCAGTCATCCGCTCAACATACCGCGCGATGGTGTCTATTTCAAGATTAACGCGAGCCCCTTGCTGGAGTTCACGAAAATTGGTCACGTCGAAGGTGTGTGGAATCACGTTAATTTGAAAACGCACGCTGTCGGCGTGATCGGTGACCGCGTTAACGGTTAGGCTCACGCCGTTGACGGTGATCGATCCCTTCTTCGCGATGTATTTGGCAATTGAAGACGGTGCTTCGATTTCCAAGAGCCAGCTCTCAGCGATATTTTTCCATTGCGTCACTACGCCAGTCGCGTCGACGTGCCCCGTCACTAAATGACCGCCGAGTTTGTCAGCAAGCGTCATTGATTTCTCAAGATTCACGAGCGCGCCCAGCTGCAGTCCCGCGACGATGGATAGCGAATGCGCGGTCACATCGCTTTTGAGGATGCCGTCGCCTTTGTGCACGATGGTCAGGCAACACCCTGAATGTGCGATCGAGTCGCCAATCGCAACGTCACTCAAATCCCAGTCGCCGCACGCCACGCCGATGCGTTGTCCATCACCAATGGCAACGTGTTCGATAACGCGTCCCAGCCCCGTCACAATTCCTGTAAACATTAATGATCTCTCCGCAGTATTAATCGAAGGTCGTCGCCGATCGGATCCACGCGTTCGAACTTAAATTCGAGTGCATCCGTAAGCGAAAGCGGCTGCGGCACGCTAAACATTTCGCGTGCGTCAAGGCCGAGTATTTTGGGTGCAAGATAGAGCAGCAGTTCGTCGGCTAAACCAGCCTGCAGGAAAGGACCCGTGAGTCTTGCGCCCGCCTCGAGGTGAAGCTCATTGATTCCGCGCGAACCAATCAGCTCTAGCGCGCTGGCAAGGTCAATCTTTCCCTCGCCGTTAGGAACGCTCAGTACTTCCACATCATCGGCGAGCCCAATCGGCCTTTTATCCGCGCAAATCACCAACGCCCCGTCTTGCAATACCTTCGCGCTAGGCGCAATCTCACCGAGATGATCGAACACAATTCGCAGCGGTTGCCGAAGCGGCAGCGTCGTTTCAACATCGCGCACGGTGAGGCGTGGATCATCGTGACGAACGGTGCCGCTACCGGTTGCAATCGCACAGGCGCGAGCGCGCCAACGATGACCGTCGTGGCGAGCGGCCTCTCCCGTAATCCATTGCGACTGACCGTTAGCTAACCCTGTGCGGCCATCGATGGTGGCCGCGATTTTGCATCTGACCCAAGGCAGGCCGGTGCGCATGCGCTTGACAAAACCAATATTGACTTCCAGCGCTTCGCGCTCAAACAATCCCGCGCGCACTTGTATTCCCGCTGCGCGCAATCGCTCTAACCCGCGTCCGCTCACGATGGGGTTGGGGTCTTGCATGGCAACAATCACACGGGCCACACCAGCGTCGATTAACGCTTCAGTGCATGGTGGGGTGCGTCCAAAGTGGTTGCAGGGTTCTAGCGTGACGTAGGCGGTTGCACCGACCAGCGATTTGCCTTTGACTCGCGCTTGCTGGATCGCGTGCGCCTCGGCATGTGCCTCGCCTGGGCGCTGCGTGAAGCCTTCTGCAAGCACGTCATCGTCACGCACGATCACGCAGCCGACGCGAGGATTCGGCGTTGCATGGTTCATCGCGCGCTCGGCAAGCGCGAGCGCGCGCCGCATATACATCTCGTCGCGTTCGCTAAACATCGTTAACGTCTTTACCTGCGGGTTTCTTTGTCGGTCTCTTTACCGCTTTAGCGACGCCCGGACGCTCAACCTCATGCAGCATGGAGCGGAAATCGTCGACGTCTTGGAACGAGCGATAGACCGACGCAAACCGAATATAGGCAACTTTGTCGAGCTTATAGAGCTCAGTCATCACCATTTCACCAATCGAGCGCGAAGGAATTTCTCTCTCGCCTAAGCTATGAATGTTGGCAACGATACGCGCAATCGCTTGATCGACAAATTCGGTGGGGACAAAACGCTTATGCAGTGCCTTGTTGAATCCGGATCGAATTTTTTCTACGTTAAAGTCAAGTCGAGTACCGTTGGATTTAACGACCTGCGGCATCCGCATTTCAACGGTTTCGAACGTAGTGAAGCGCTTGTCGCAGGCCAGGCACTTGCGCCGCCTACGAATGGCGTCACCGGTCTCTGAGACTCGAGAGTCGATAACTTGAGTGTCGAGCGAGCCGCAGAAAGGGCATTTCATGGATGAAAGTAAGGCGTTGGGTGCAAACGAGAGATACCTATTCTTTCACCATTCGGAGCAACTCATTGATCACGAATGCGGCGCTTTGCTCTCTCACCTCGTCGCGACCGCCAGAAAACCACATCGTTACCGCGCGCGTTTGCTCGCGGGTTGCAAAGGCAAAACAAACGGTACCGACAGGCTTTTGCGGACTTCCACCAGTCGGACCCGCGACGCCAGTAACGGCATACGCGTGGGTTGCATCCGAGGTATCAAGCGCCCCGCGCGCCATTTCAGCAGCGGTCGCCTCGCTCACCGCGCCGTGCGAATCCAGCGTCGACTGCTGAACGCAAAGCATGGCGATCTTGGCCGCATTTGAATACGTGACCGCAGCGCGATCAAACCAAGCCGACGATCCGGAAACACTGGTGATGGCAGCAGCGATTAAGCCGCCGGTACAGCTTTCCGCACCACACAAAACAGCCTTCTTCGCTACACAATGTTCGCCGAGTAACGTGGCTCGTTCCAATATGAAATTTGAGAGCATGGCAATCAGAACAGCTTGAACCAGAGCGCCAATAAGAACAGCGTGAGCGCCGCAGCGATGATGTCGTCGAGCATGATGCCGAAAGCTCCGTCGACATTGCGATCAGCCCATCCGACCGGGCCGGGTTTTCTTATATCGAGCAGTCGAAACAGCACAAATGCGCTGAGTTGTTGCCAGAACGCGCCCGGCAACATAGCGACGATTAACGCCATCGCCACCAATTCATCGGAGACGATCGCGCCGTGGTCGGCGGCACCCAGCGCCTCTGTCGTCTCGTGCGCCGCCCAAACGCTGACCAGAAAAAACGCGAGTAATGCCGAGAAGAAAATTGCGTCGCCCAGAGCGGGCTGCAACCAGCGCGCCAAGATCCAGCCGACGATTGAACCGAAGGTTCCGGGCGCAAACGGCGCAAGTCCGCTGCCAAAGCCAAATGACACAAAGTGCGCAGGGTGAGACAGCATCAACCGTACGCTCGGCGCGCGAAGCTGTAACGGAGGACGTGTCGGCGCTTCAATCATGCGAAATGATCCCAGCCTTGTGCAGAAATTTCGATCATACGCCCTGCGCTATCGATCACCGACACCGCCTGCGTTTCCGTGCTTGCTGCATGCACCGTGCCGATTCGCGCGCCGCGCAAACCATGATGCGCCAGCAGATTGCGCACGTCTTCATGGCGATCTCTGGATGCGGTAAACAAAAGCTCGTAAGCGTCCCCGGTTGTAAGCAGCGTTTGCGTGGCTTGCGCGCGCAATTTTGCGTCAGCGAGCACGTCGCCGAGGCTCGTGGGAATGCTTGCGAAATCAAGCGCCAGCGAAACATGAGATGCCCGCGCAAGGTGGTTGGCCTCGCTCAGTAAACCATCGGATATGTCGATGCAGCTGGTGGCCACTGCGCGCAAGGAGATGCCGAGCGCCACGCGCGCTGTTGGCGCTTCGTACGCCGCGATTTGCTCACGCGTAGCGCTCGCTTCGATTTCGCCAGTCATGCAGCCGAGCGCCCAGCCCGCGCCGCCCAACTCTCCGCTAACCCAAACCTCGTCTCCCGCTTTCGCACCTGAACGCAGCATCGCGTTTGCACGGCCTGACACCACGGGCACCTCTCCGAATGCGGTGATCGAAAGCGCGAGCGCACCGCGCGTTGTGTTGCCGCCAACGAGCCCAATACCGAATTCATCAAGCGCAGCCCAAAAGCCCTCGGCAAATCGCGATACCCACGTCTCATCAATGCGCGGAAGTGCGAGCGAAAGCATGGCGTAGCGCGGCGATGCGCCCATTGCCGCGAGGTCACTCAAATTCACGTGAACCAGACGCCGCCCGAGCTTGAGCGGATCAAGCGTCGGCAAAAAATGCCGACCCTCGATCAGCGAGTCAGTGGTAACAACAAAGGCATGATCTGCGGTAGGCGCGACGATGGCGGCATCGTCGCCGTTCCCAACAAGCGCATCTTTCACGGGACGCGTGAAAAAGCGATTGATCAGTTCAAACTCGTTCATGCGGTGCACGGGCCCCGGAGGGCCCGACTACAGTTTGTCAACAGGTGCGTGCGGAAATGAGCTTCACCGCCTAGCTCCGCATTTAATTGGGCGATTACTAAATAATTGCTCATTCTCGTTAACTACAATTATGACGCGTATCGCCCACTAAAAACGGCGCAACAGCTAAAAAGCCAACCGATCTCGCCACCGACGCTACCGCCTCATTTCTTCCGTACGTAGCGATGGCGCGACCTTGTCGAGTACGCCGTTCACCCACTTATGGCCGTCGGTGCCGCCAAAGCTTTTCGCAAGCTCCACCGACTCGTTGATCGCCACGCGATAAGGCACGTCGAGGCGATGTTTAAGCTCCCACGTTCCAATGAGAATCACACTGCGCTCGATTGGGCTCACCTCATCAAACTTGCGATCCATGTGAGGCTCAACCAGCGCGATCAGCGATTGCCAATCGTCTGATAGACCGCGCCACATTTCTCGAAAAAACTCTTTGTCGGTGCGCTTGAAGTCCTCTTCGCCCTCAATGCGCAGACGAATCGCAACCGGATCGTGATGCGCGACAAAAAATTCGTAGAGCCCCTGCAACGCGTGTTCACGAGCCCAGCGCCGCGCCGACTTCGGTCGAGGTTTTGCTGCACTCGGCGCCTCAGCCGAAGCTGAATTGCGCTCGTGCGCGGACTTTGGTGTGTTGAGATCGCGCGCCGCCGCTCGCAATGCGGCATCAGCGGTCGTCGGTTTATCGCGCTCGTTTGCGGAATCGGTCATAGAGCTCTCTCAGGTGGAGTTTCCGTGTACGGCGTTTTGGAGGGGTGCACAAAACGCACGCTATTCCTCGCCGTATTGGTTGAGCGCCCATTCTTGGATCAGCGCCATTTCCACCGCCGCCTGCGCCGCCTCGTAGCCCTTTTGCGCCGCTCGCGACTCCGCTTGTTCATCCGTGTACACGGTCAACACGCCGTTGCCAATGGCGACATCAAGATCAAGGCCAACTCGGTTGATTCCCGCCGCAGACTCGTTGCACACGACTTCGAAATGATAGGTATCGCCTTTCACCACGCAACCGAGCGCTACCAGCGCATCAAACGCCTCTGACGCCGCCAGCGTTTGCAAGGCGAGGGGAATTTCGAGCGCACCGGGCACGGTAATTTCAGTGACATCACTAGGCTCAACGCCCATTTCTGCGAGCGCTTTTTTCGCGCCCGCGAGGAGTTTCTCGCAAATGGGTGCGTTAAATCGTGCGGTGACGACGCCGATGCGCAATCCTGCGCCGCGCAGCTTGAGTGTGGGTTGAAGTGACATCAATAAGTCCGATACTGATAAAAGATTTCAAAAAAAGCGACAACAGCGCTCATGTTTAGAAGCGCTGAAAATACGTCCAAAACAGCGGCGTCGGTCTCGACCGAACTAAGCCGACTCGTAACCCGTAACTTCGAGATCAAACCCCGTCATCGAGGGCATCCGCCGTGGTTTCGCGAGCACCTTCATTTTGCGAACGCCGAGCGCCCGCAAAATTTGCGCGCCGACGCCGTAGGTACGTAAATCCATTTTGTGTGCGTTGAGCGGCTTTGCGTTGAGCGCGCGATGCGCAAGGCCCTGTGCCGTTTCACTTTCATGAAGCAATATCAGCACACCCGCTTCTGCACTCTGCAAACGCGCTAAAGCCTTTGGAATGCTCCACGAGTGCACGAGATTGTCGGCGTCAAGAACGTCAATGACCGAGAGCGGCTGGTGCACACGCACAACCGTCTCGATGTCTGCTGTTGGATTGCCTTTGACCAGCGCGAGGTGGGTTGCATCAGTAAGCTTTTCGCGAAACACTTTGAGCGCAAATTCGCCCTGCGCGGTGGTAATGGTTCGTTCACCAACGCATTCAACCAACGCCTCACGCTCAGATCGATAGTGGATCAAATCGGTAATCGCACCGATTTTGAGGTTGTGTTCAGTTGCAAATTCGAGCAAGTCTGGCAGACGCGCCATCGTGCCGTCATCCTTCATGATCTCGCAGATCACTGAAGCCGGTGTCAGTCCCGCCATGCGCGGTAAATCGCAACCTGCTTCGGTGTGTCCAGCGCGCATCAACACGCCGCCGGGCTGGGCCATGATCGGAAAAATATGCCCGGGTTGCACGATATCGGCGGGCTTTGCATTGAAGGCAATCGCCGCCTGGACGGTGCGCGCGCGATCAGCCGCTGAGATACCCGTGGTTACGCCTTCTGCGGCCTCGATGGACATTGTGAAGTTGGTGCCGTGGCCTGAACGGTTTTTCGCGGTCATCAGCGACAGATTGAGCTGTTCACAACGCTCACGCGTGAGTGTCAAGCAAATCAGTCCCCGCCCGTGCTTAGCCATGAAATTAATGGCCTCGGGGGTCACGAAATCCGCCGCGAGCACCAAATCACCCTCGTTTTCGCGATCCTCCTCATCCACCAAAATCACCATCCGCCCAGCCTTTAGCTCAGCAATGATTTCAGGAACCGGCGCTAAAACCGACGGCGATGCTGACGAACGAGCGTCAGCGCTTTGAGCAACAACTTTAAGGGATGACATATAAAAGAGCGTTCTCGAGATGAGATGCCACTATTTTAGTCGTCGCTGCCTCCGGGATCGAGCTCGCGCGCTAACGCGGGCTAAAAGTGCGACTTATTGAGCCGCAAGCCCGCCACAGCGTTGCAGATACGTTCGGATAACGTCGCCGGTACGCCGCGTGGCAGACACACCCAGCGCCCCAGCGACCAGCGAATCGCCCTGGAATCCAAGCAAGCCGCGCAGAATGAGCAACCCATCGGTCGCCGGCAGCACCACACCATCGCCATCCACGTCGTACTCACGCGTAGAAATTTGGTTCGCAACGAACGTTGCTCGCTCGGTCGCGTTTCGTCGCGAACACACAGCGAATGGCATCGCCGCCAAAGCCGGCGCAGGCAGATTAAGCATCGCGCGCAGCGCATACAGGCCATCAGTCATGGCTTCTACGACGCCATTGCCGTCAGCATCGAGGCTGCAGCTGCCAGACGATGTCAGCGTGATGTAGCGGTTGATCACTCCCGCTTGCCCATCGATGCTGATGGTTCGAGGAGTAGCGAAATAGGTCGGGCTGCCGGGCTGCGCATACAGCGTGCCGCGCCAGCCGGTCGGGAGCGCGCAGTAATACTGATTGATGCTTGAATTGAACTCGCAATCTGCGCCTGGCTCCGAAGCACACATAGCAAATCCGTTGGGATCGGAGAACCCTAGCGCTCCCGTGACCGCGAGGCCCGGCACAACGTTGACGCTAAAAGTAGCCGACGGTGAGCCCAAAAAACTTGCGCTGTTTGCAGCGCTGACCGTGTATTCCAGAACACCGGTTACGGCTGATTGTTGCGAACAGGTCCGACTTGGGATTGCCGGACTCATGAAACAGCCTGCGTTAACGGGCGATACAACTCCGAGCCCAATGTCTGACAAGCCTGAAAGGTTTCGGCCTTTCGACGTCGTGAGCGACGCCGTTACATGAAACGTGCTGCCGACGATCACGTTGGGCGAAGGAAACGTTCCTGCAGTTAGGGTGATACCTGTCGGCGCGACGGTGGGCTGATAAAGCAATGACGCGGGCGCGGCGTACCCCGCCCCAGGTTCAGGGTAAAAGCTGAACCAATAGCCTTGGTTAACTCGAAGATCTAGCGTGCATTGCTGCATCAGCGCATACCCGGCAGTGGGAACCATCGCGACGCAATTCGTGAGCGACTGCGTCGCGAACGTGCCTTTGATGGCGGTCAGCGAGACCGCGCTGCTGATTCCAACTTGCACTCGAACAAAGTCAAACGCGGTGTAGGGGCCGCTATCAACTGGGATTACGGTGAGCTGAGTCGCTGCAGGACGAACATAAATCGGAGCGGAAGTCGCCGCTGCGCTACCTTCCAATTCAACAAGCAGCGTCACATTTGACTCAGCAGCATCAAAGAATAAATTGCTTAGCGTGCAGGAAGACGCACCAACAGCGACCGTGCAGCTCGTGACGCCAATGATTCTTCCGCCGCCTTCTGAACGACGCAGACGGAGCTCGGTCGGTGACGTCGCAGTGGCCACATTCGACGCGGCATCAACCAGACCGAGACTCACGCTAAATGGCACCCCATAGTCGATCGTTATGGGCAGAGAAAAGAAAGATGGGAACTTCGTCGGCAGCGCACCCAATGCGACCCTGCGCAATGATGCCAAGCTGATCGAATCGTTCACGCCGGGGTAGCTGTTGGTACGCGGCGATTCTTGGTCGGCTCCGAGCACAAAAAGGCCGCCTGCACCGTCAGAGAGCATTTCGTCGGGCTTCACTTTTGGTTGCAGAAACACCGTGGACGAGCGAGAGAGCTCACGGCCATTAGAAACGTCAAACGTCAGAAGCTGCGATCGTCCAGACGGATTTTCGTTGCCTACGCCGATCTGCAGACGTCCGCTTGGATCGAGCACCATCGAAGACACACATTCCGCAAAATCGCCTTCGGTATCGAACGAGGTCGTCCAATTCTCGCTACCGGTTGCCGAGAAGCGGCTAACGCGCGAACTGTTGTTGCCGATGCGGCTATAGATATTGCCAAAACATCCTCCGGCCACAACGCCACCCGACGCGAGCGGGACGAGCGAGGTAACCGTTTGGAACGTGCCTACGTTTCCGTACTGGAGATTCTGCTTCCAGATTTCTGTGCCTGCCGAGGAAAATTTCACCACCGCCGTTTCGTTACAAACGTAAGACGCGAAAACTTCCGACGCAGAATTCACCGCAAAACGAGTGAAGTTTTGGTAGCAGCTCCCGTTTGCAACAACCACCGTATTCAACACGCCACCGGCAGAACTGAGCCGAATCACCCACGGACTCGCTTGAAATCCAAGCTCGGTACCGGCAACAATAATGTCGCCTGAGACAGCCTCTGCGACGAGCGTTGCCTTGTTGAAGTACTTTCCCTCAACGGGAGCGGCGTAGCTTGCCTGCCAGAGCTGGACTCCGCTTGGAGAGAAGCGCCTAGCGAAACCATCACCGACGGCAATCAAGTCGCCGCTGGATAAACGCTTCAACACCCGATAGGCCGGGTTAATCTGGGTGTCGTTTGGCGCACTCCAAACCGTGGTCTCCGCAGCGTCGACCGCACGGAGCGCAGTTGCAGTTGCCTCGTAGCGCGTCGTACCGCTAAATGCGGTGGTGCAGTGATTGGTTTGCAGCGAGCGATCGGAGCTATCGCTTCCGGAAACCGACGTGCTGCCCAGCGACACTGGCGACGCGGCGTTGATCCTAGAGAAACTTGCGACGCGTGATGGCGACGAAAGCGCAAGCTTTGGCATTAAGCAGCTTGTGTTGTCGACCTCGGTTTCAACGGGCAGACTCGCCGACTCTTCGGTCCAGCTCACCGCGCCGGTGGGCTGAATCGCCAAAACGCGCTGTGTGGATGCGGTGCTCGAAACCGCCGCGAGACCGCTGCCGGTCGTGATCCATGCTGTCAACTCATGCGCCGGACTGCTTGTGGTTGTAAACCCTGGAGTTCCGAGATTGCCGTTGGCAACGTTGATGGGGAAGAAACCGTTCGCTCCGAATCCTGCCGTTACGTCGTAGCGCAGTCCGTACAGGCCGCCCAACGTTTGCACAAACCCGGAGAAACGAAAATAGTTTTTGCTCCAAAGCACATTTCCCGAGGGGTCAAACGCAGCGACGTCGCCGTATGTTTGAAGGTCTCGAATGTGGGCCGCGAGCACACCGCCGCCAGCCACACCGACCAACCTGATGTTGGGCAGCGAAGACGTCGGCACTGCGTAATCGCGTTGCCACTGCTGCGCACCGGCCGGAGAGAACGACGAAAGCCGATAGACGATTGTGCTGGTGTCGGTGTAGCGCGCGATGACCGTGGCGACGACGATGTTGCCACTGCCTAACGCAGCAAGCGCTTGTGCATCGCCGCCTACTCGGATCTCGGTGGCGATGCCATCCTGAGGGCGGTAGATCACCAACGTACCCGTCACACGCAGCACTACAAAGTCGCCGTTGACTGAGATCGCGGTCTCGCGAGCTTCGGAGCTGAACTGCGTGTCGCGTGACAACCAAACTCGCAAACCGGCAGCAGAGAACTTGCTTGCGCTGACGCGATCGGCAACAAACACACTGCCGTCGCCAGCCACTTGCATCGCCAAACTCCCGTCAAACGAAATCTCGCGACGCCAGGTCACGGCACCGCTACCAGAAAGGCGAAGCAGAACCGCGCTGCTTTCGGTGTAGCGACGATACAAGGCATAAGCGCCACCATCCGGCGCTGCACGCAGCGTGAACTCTTGCGTCGTCGTGCCGCTAGCCACGGGCAGCCACATCGACCATAGCCGTGCACCCGCTGAGTTCATCTTGCTGATCGCGATTCTTGCGGTAGTGCCAGACAATGCCGTTCCGTGCACAAATATGCCGCCATCCGAGGCGCTGGTGAGCTTTGCGTTGTCGAGCTGTAGAGTCGCTGACGGTGGCGCGAGGGTTCTTGTCCAGTCAACTGTAGGTTGCGCTGCGCAGACTGCAAAAAGCGAAATCGCACCAAAAAACGTAAATAATCCCCGTAGCATCGCGCGATCCGTTTATATGTCCAAACGCATTGTAGAGCGCGGTCGACCCAAAATACCTATCAAAAATGATAGGTATTGAAGGGGCGTTCAACCGCCCTCTCAGCCTCCTTACACTTCTGCTTACTCACACGATCCATGTCTGACCTTCTCATCTCCGAACACGCTGGTTTCCGCACGCTCCATTTTGGTTCCGAATGGATTCAGGGGCGGATGCGCATGTCGCGGCCGCACGAACTGGCGATTCCGTACGCTCAGGAGATGACTGCAGCGCTCATTTTTGTGCCCCCCCCGGCGCGGGTTTATGTGGCGGGATTGGGCGTCGGCGCACTGCCGCGCTGGGCGCTGCATGCCTGGGGCGATGACGTGAAAAAACTCGACATCGTGGAACTTCGACGGGACGTGATTTCGCTCGCGCACAACGCGTTTCCGCTGCCCATCGACGACCCGCGTGTGAAGATTACCGAGGGCGACGCGGCAAAAGAAATTGCCACCCGCAGCGCAAACACGTTTGACTGGATTTGGGTTGATTGCTACGACGGCCGCGGCCGGGTGGGCGCGCTTGAGAGCACTGAGTTTTACGAACACGCACATCGAGCGCTCAAAAAAAAGGGTGTGTTCGTAGCCAATATGTGGAGCAATGTTTCACGCTATCGCCCAGGGCTCAAACGGCTGCACAAATTGTTTGGCGACAATGTGTTGTTGCTTCCGTCGCGAGAAACAGAAAACGTGATGGTCATCGCATCGAAAACACCGTTTGAATCGCTCGATTCTCCGGCGCTGAAAGCGCATGCTGTGGCGCTTAAAAAAGCGCACAAGATGCCATTTGATGCGTGGTTGCACCGCATGAGCAGCATCCGTTCAGCATTGTAGGCAACGACAGATCTGCAAAAACTATTGCAGCTTTAGGCTTTCTACCCCAGCTTACTTAGGCTGGTCGGCCTATTCGTTGCTAAGACGTAAAATTAGGTTACGAGGATGCGAGCCCGGCTTAAACGGCATTTGACATCGTTATCCGTCTACCCTCTGCTTCGCGACGACATCGGCGTCGCTGGATGTGCGACGCTAGCCATGTCGCGAAACCGTCCACAGCAATTTCGCACCAAACGCGGCCATGATGGCAGCGGTGATCACCGAGAGCGCGGGCTTCGCGCGAAGGTAAGCGCGCTGCGCCGGTGCCGTGGAGAAAACATACGCAACGCCTATGTGCCAGAGCAGCCCCATTGCGCCGATCAGCGCAACGGCGGTCACCTGGAGCCAAAACGGCGTGCTTGGATCGATGCTCACCACGGCAACGCTCGACCAAAACGCAAGCGATTTTGGATTGGTGACGTTGGTGAGCAGGCCGCGTCTGAAGTTAGTCGCAAACGAATGCGACTGCATAGCTTCGGGCACCGAATCAGCGGGCAGCGATTTCGCAGATCGCAGCAACGAAACCGCGAGATAGAGCAAATAAAAGCCGCCCACGAGCTTGAGCACAGTTTGCAACATCGGCAACGCATCAAACAATTCGCGCAAGCCAAACACGGCAATCGACACCCACATCAGCGTTCCCAATGCGATGCCCAGCGCGACCGCGAATGCAGATCTTCTTGAACGCGAAGCCGCCGTGTGCGTCAGGAGCAACATATTGGGGCCAGGAATCAAGAGCGCGGCAAGATAGAGGAGCGCTAACGTCAACAACGAACTCATGGCAGTGCGGATTCCTTTCGGCTGATGCGATACGCTACGAAAAACAACCCTGAATTTAGCGTATGTCCCACCCCCTTCCCTCTCAGATGCGCGCAGTCGACCACGGCGCGGGCGGCGATGTGAGCTGCATGACCCTGGCTCACGCAGCGCTGCCTTCCGTTGAACCCGATGGCGTGCTCATTCGCGTTCACGCAGCCGGGGTGAATCGCCCCGACATCTTGCAGCGTTCAGGAAAGTATCCTCCGCCCGCTGACGCCTCGCCGTTCATGGGATTAGAGGTAGCAGGCGAAGTTGTTGCCGTAGGCCAACAAACCACGCGCTTTCGTGTGGGCGACATGGTTTGTGCGCTTACGCCTGGCGGCGGTTACGCAGAGTATTGCGCAACACCCGAGGCGCATTGCTTGCCAATTCCAAGCGGACTCACGATCACCGAAGCCGCAGCGCTGGCAGAGACTTTCTTTACGGTCTGGGCCAACGTGTTTCAACGCGCGCGGCTCACTGCGGGCGAATCAATTCTCATCCACGGTGGCTCCAGCGGCATTGGCTCAACCGCGATTCAGCTGGCATCCGTTTTTGGCGCGTCCAACATCATCGTCACCTGCGGTGATCAAGCAAAGATCGACTATTGCTTGGCGCTGGGCGCCAATCACGGCATTAACTACAAAACCGAAGACTTTGTTGAGCGGGTGAAAGCAATCACCGACGGGCGCGGAGTCGACGTTGTGCTCGATATGGTGGGTGCGCCCTACTTCCAGAAAAATCTAGACGTGTGCGCCGTTGAAGCTCGGATCGCACAGGTCGCGTATCAACACGGATTTAAGGCTGAACTCAACATGCAAGCACTCATGATGAAGCGGCTCACGTGGACCGGATCGACGCTGCGTGCTCGGCCCAAATCAGCCAAAGCAGAGATTGCTGCGTCGCTCGAACGCGAGGTGTGGCCGCTGTTTAGCGCGCACCTTGCCGCGCTCCGACCGCGCGTTCACGCAACGTTCCCGCTCGCCGACGTGGCCAAGGCGCATCGCATGATGGAAGCGGGCGAGCATTTCGGAAAAATTGTTCTCACCGTCGCGCCGGGAGCACAGGTTCACGGACAAAGCGTGAGCTAGACGCTGGCATTCATTTAATAAACTTTATACTCCCAGCAGCCTATTGAATGGGCCACAGCAATAGTTTATTGCCGTATCGAAAGTGCGAGTAAATCGCTGTTTCGCCCATATCAAACGGCGATCTTTGGGTATCGCTGTTACCCTAAAGCTATAATTTGCTGAGTAGTTTCTGCGATACGCTTTTTTGCGGATTCGCACGTATTGTCCGTGTCGTCCCATCGCAATCACTCCCTTTCCTCACCGAAAACCAGTGATCGCGCGGGATGATTTTTTGCTTTTTCGCAGTAGTCTTTTGAAATCCATTTCCGCTCCAGTCTCTTCGTCGCCGTTGCTGCCGCCGCTGCCGCGCGTCGGTGAACGCGCGCAGCTCCCGCGATTGCCAGGCGCAGCAACTGCACTCGGACTCGCGCGAGTCACCGCAAGCCTTCGCGACACCGGGCAAACGCTCATCATCGTGTGCGCGAATGCCCAAGAAGTGCATCAATTCGCACAGGAGATTTCGTGGTTCGACCCGACGCTGCGGGTGCGCGAGTTTTCGGATTGGGAGACGCTGCCGTATGATCACTTTTCACCGCATCCCGATTTAGTTAGTGATCGGCTGCAAGCACTCTATGCGCTCGCTAACAACGTGTGTGATGTCGTGCTCGTTGCTGCGACAACGGCCACGCAACGACTCTCGCCTCGAAGTTTTATCGCCGCGCGAACGTTTTCTCTTAAAAAATCGCAAACGCTTGACGTACCGAAACTGCGCGAGCAAATGACGCTCGGCGGCTACACGCACGTCACCCAAGTCGTCTCTCCCGGAGAGTTCGCAGTACGCGGCGGGATCATTGATATTTTTCCGATGGGCGCGGTGCTGCCGGTTCGCATTGACTTGTTTGACGACGAAATCGAGTCGATCAAAACATTCGAGCCCGACTCGCAGCGAACGCTCTATCCGACCAACGAACTCTCGCTGTTACCTGCGCGCGAATTCCCAACCGAGGAGGCCGGGCGCACGTTGTTTCGACAGCGCTTTCGCGAGGAATTTGAGGGCGATCCCTCGAAGTCGGCGACCTACAAAGACATCTCAAACGGCATCTTTCCCGGCGGCATTGAATACTACCTGCCGCTGTTTTTTGAGCGAACCGAAACGCTCTTCGATCACGCGCCCGACAACGCGGTGTTCGCGCTGGTTGGAGACATTCACGAGACGCTGACCGCGTTCGAAAAAGAGACCAAAGAGCGCTGGGATTTATTGCGCGCAGACGTTGCACGACCGCTGTTGCCGCCGACACAACTCTATTTGTTGCGCGACGAATTTTTGCAGCAGATTAAGCGCTACTCGCGCTACGAACTCAAAGCGGCGGCCGCAGCAACGCCAGCTGCGACCTCGGAAGTGGCGCGCTTGGTGCCACCGCTCGACGTTGACCGACGGCGAGAGCGCCCGCTGGGTCCGCTTGCCGACTTTTTGCAACTTGCAAAAGATGCCAACTCACGCATTCTCGTGTGTGCGGAGAGCGCAGGTCGCGCGCAGACGATGAACGAGATGTTTGCTGAACACGGACTCAATGCGAGTCGCGTCGACTCGTTTGCCGCGTTCTTAGCGAGCGTTGACTCCTTTTGTATCGCCGCCGCGCCGCTCTCCGCTGGCACCATGCTCGTATCGGAGCGGCTCACGCTGATTACTGAAACCGAGCTCTATCCGAGCACGCCGCGACAAGCGCGGCGCAAACGCGCAAAGACAAGCAACGTCGATTCGATGTTGCGGGACTTAAGCGAAGTCAAAGTTGGCGATCCGGTCGTCCACGAGGAACACGGCATCGGTCGCTACCTAGGGCTCGTATCCCTTGATTTGGGCGACGGTGCTACCGAATTTTTGCATCTCGAATACGCCAACAGCGCGAGGCTCTACGTTCCGGTGGCAAGCCTACATTTGATTTCGCGCTACAGCGGAACCTCACCAGAGCACGCGCCGCTCCACACGCTAGGTTCCCAGCAGTGGGAGAAAGCGCGCCGTAAAGCTGCGCAGCAGGCGCGCGACACCGCCGCTGAACTTCTAAACATCTACGCGCAGCGCGCAGCTCGCGTTGGGCACTCCTTCAAGATCGACTGGAGCGACTACGCAGAGTTTGCAGCTGGCTTCAAGTTTGAGGAAACCGCAGATCAAAGTGCGGCAATCCAAGCGGTGATTCAGGATTTAGTTGCTGCAAAACCGATGGATCGTTTGGTGTGTGGCGACGTCGGATTCGGCAAAACTGAGGTTGCGCTGCGCGCCGCCTTCGTTGCGCTCATGGGTGGCAAGCAAGCAGCGGTGCTGGTGCCGACAACGCTGCTCGCGGAGCAGCATTTTTCGACGTTCAAAGATCGCTTTGCGCCGTGGCCGATCAGAATTGAAGAGCTATCGCGTTTTCGCTCTCCGAAAGAAGTAAAAGCAGCGCTCGAAGGCATGGCCAACGGCACGGTCGACCTGGTGATCGGCACTCACAAGCTGATTCAGCCCGACATCAAATTCAAGAATCTCGGGTTGGTGATCATTGACGAAGAACATCGTTTCGGCGTGCGTCAGAAAGAGCAGCTCAAGAAGCTGCGCGCTGAGGTCGACGTGTTGACACTCACTGCAACGCCGATCCCGCGCACGCTGGCCATGAGTCTCGAAGGGATTCGTGATTTCAGCGTGATTGCAACGGCACCACAAAAGCGTTTAGCGATCAAAACGTTTGTCGCGAAAAGCAGCGACGGCATCATCCGTGAAGCGATTCATCGTGAATTGAAGCGCGGTGGCCAAGTCTATTTTCTACACAACGAAATCGACACCATCGAGAACATGCGCGAGCGGCTTGAAGCGATCGTTCCTGAAGCGCGCGTCCGTGTGGGGCACGGGCAAATGGGCGGTCACGAACTAGAAAGCGTAATGCGGGATTTCTACCAGCAGCGATTCCAGATTTTGCTGTGCTCGACGATTATCGAAACGGGTATTGACGTTGCAAGCGCGAATACGATTTTGATCAATCGCGCCGACAAGTTCGGGCTCGCACAGTTGCATCAGCTTCGCGGGCGCGTGGGTCGCTCGCATCATCAAGCGTACGCGTACATGCTGGTTCCGAGCGAAGATGGCATCACCGCCGATGCCAAGAAACGCCTCGAAGCGATTACACAGCTGGAAGATTTAGGCGCAGGCTTCTATCTCTCGATGCACGATTTGGAAATTCGCGGCGCAGGCGAAGTGTTGGGCGACAACCAATCAGGGGAGATGCAGCAGGTGGGTTTTTCGCTCTACAGCGAAATGCTTAATCAAGCGGTGAAAGCGCTGAAGGCCGGCCGTGAACCCGATCTTGACGAACCGCTGGGGATCACCACAGAGGTCAACCTGCACACGCCTGCGCTGCTGCCTGAAGACTATTGCGCTGGCGTGCATGAGCGCTTGGTGATTTACAAACGGCTTGCGAATTGCGACAGCCAAGACGTACTTGACACGTTGAAAGAAGAATTGATTGATCGTTTTGGGCTGTTGCCGCCGCCGACCGAGGCACTGGTGGCAGCACATCAGCTGCGCATTGAAGGCCGCTCGCTGGGCGTGAAAAAAATTGATAGCGCCCCCGAGCGCTCGATCATCGCGTTCAAAGCCAAACCCAATTTTGAGCCGATCAAACTCATATCGCTCATCCAAAAAGACGGCAGGTATCGGCTTGCGGGGCAAGATAGAGTTCGCATTGAGCGGCCCGCTGCGACGATCACCGAGCGCTCACGGATGTTGCGTGAGTTTTTCCAGGCGCTGCGGTAACCCGCTGCGCGACGGCGGATCAACTATTGATTGATGTAGCCCTCTAGCTGTGTGATCGTGAATTCATGATCGCGAATGATGTCATCCATGATGTCTCGGATAGAAATCATGCCCACGACCGTTTCGTTTTGCACAACCGGCAAATGGCGAATTTTCTTCTCACTCATGAGCGCCATACATTGCCGCGTGCGGGTCTCGGGTGAAACCACCAATACATTTTTGGTCATGATGTCGGCCACCTTCGTGTCTTTCGAGTTCAGTCCTCGAAGCGCTACCTTTCGGGTGTAGTCGCGCTCGGAAACAATGCCTACTAAACGACCGTGCTCCATCACCATTAGCGCACCCACTTCGTATTCCGCGAGAAGCTTGAGCGCGTCAAACACGGTATCGTCAGGGCGCACATGCCAGAGCGTCGCGTTGCGTTGTTTAAGCAATTCAGAAACTGGTTTCATCGTCAAACCTTTGGTGGGCGAAGGCGAAACAGCATACTACCGCAGGTTTTGCTGAAACGAAACGCGGGATGCCGATACTTGCTGACCCGTTTTGTGCAAACCTTCAGCCAAGGCTGCTTCCGCCTCTGAATAGAATGGTCGCATGGACCCACTACCCGTTTCCTTCCACGACGTTCTGTTGGCTCGCGACAAAATTGCGGGCGCTATCGAGAACACACCCTGCTTGCATTCAAAAACGTTGTCGCGGATTTTCGGCTGCGAGCTTTGGCTGAAGTTTGAAAACTTGCAATTCACTGCAAGCTTTAAAGAGCGTGGCGCGCTCAACAAATTGCTCTCGCTTTCGCAATCGGAGCGCGAACGCGGCGTGATCGCCATGAGCGCGGGAAATCATGCCCAAGGCGTTGCCTATCACGCGGGTCGCCTGCGCATTCCGGCGACCATCGTGATGCCGGCATACACGCCCTTTGTGAAGGTGCGCAACACCGAGGGCCACGGTGCAAAAGTTGTTTTGCATGGCAATACCCTCGCTGAAGCGTCGGCACACGCCCGCGAGCTTGCTGCAACGCATAAGTACGTTTTTGTTCATCCGTACGACGATCCCTACATCGTTGCGGGGCAAGGCACGGTCGCTCTTGAAATGCTAGAGGCAGCGCCCGAGCTTGACACCTTGGTGATCCCGGTCGGTGGCGGCGGGCTCATCGCAGGGTGTGCGCTCGCCGCGAAGGGACTCAAACCGAACATTGAGATTTTCGGCGTTGAATCCACGACGTTTCCTGCCATGGCGCAGCTGTTACACGGTGAGCAAGTCAAAGTCGGATCGGAGACCATTGCCGAAGGGCTTGCGGTACGCGACATTGGCGAATTGCCACTCGCGGTTGTGAAGGCTCTGGTACGAGATGTTTTATTAGTCGACGAATCGACAATTGAAGAAGCGATTGCGCTGCTCATCGAAATTGAGAAAACGGTAACCGAAGGCGCGGGTGCAACTGGAATTGCAGCGCTGCTGCAACACCGCGAGAAATTTGTCGGAAAAAAAGTAGGCGTTGTGCTTTGCGGCGGGAATATTGATTCGCGAATCCTTGCGTCGATCCTCATGCGCAATTTAGTGCGTGAAGGGCGCTTGGTTCGCGTTCGAGTGCGCGTGCCCGACGTTGCTGGATCACTGGCTAAGTTAACCACGGTAGTTGGTGCTGCAGGTGGCAATATTGTTGACGTCGAACATCAACGTTTGTTCGGCGTGTTTAGCGTGAAGTCCACAGAGATCGAACTCACCTTAGAGACGCGTGATCGCGAACACGTTACACAACTTCTGATCGAGCTCGAAGCGCATGGTTTCGCAGCGCATCTGCTCGGCGCTTCCGAATAATGCTGCTCGAAAGTATCAGCTTCATTGAGCGCGATTGGCTATCGGCAAATCACGTGATGTTTCGCGACGTCAACGGTGCGACGCTTCTCGATACCGGCTACGTAAAATTTGCCGACGTCACGCTGCGGCGCGTTCGAGAAACGCTCCATGCGTGGGACAACGTGCCGCTCACGCGGATCATCAATACTCACATTCACAGCGACCATATCGGCTGCAACGCCGCTGTCCAGCGCGCTTACCCAAGCGCCACGCTCGCCGTTCCAAGCAGCGAAGTAGAGATGCTCAACGCTTGGGATTCGCCGGATCAGATGCTTTCGTACGCTGATCAACAGGCGGAACCCTTCACATGGAACTCAACGATTGAAGCGGGCTCGCAACTAACACTTGGCGGCGAGCGCTGGGATGTGGTTGCAACACCTGGTCACGACATGGGCTCTGTAGTGTTGTACGCAAAACGTTTGCGCGTTTTGATTTCTGCCGATGCGCTCTGGCAACACGGTTTCGGCTTCGTCGTGCCGCAGGCGATTGATCCGAAACCGCTCGCCGCGCAACGCGAAACGTTTAAGCGTTTGGCAGAGCTTGATGTCGGCTTGGTAATCCCAGGGCATGGCGGCATGTTCACCGATTTTTCAGGCGCACTGAAGCGCGCGAGCGACAAACTTGAGGCGTTTGCCGCCGATGACATGAAAATCGCTCGCAACGTGGTGAAAGGCATGTTCATCTATTCGATGATGTGGCGCGATGAGATGCCACTCGCAGAGCTTCCGGCCTACGTTCACAACGTTGGCGTGCATCGCGACTACAACGCCGCGTTCTTTCGAATGAGCGACGAGGCGTTTGCACACTGGCTGGTGGAGGAAGGTGTGAAAGCCGGAAAATTGAGAGTTGACGGTGATCGCGTACGCAATGGCTAACTACTTTTTTACTATGGCTGCCGCATCACAACGCCTATTTAATTGGGCATATGTACAGTTTACTGTAATTATCTAGTTAATCATTAAATCCGCTTTTTGCCCAACTCATGCTGGCTTGCGCAGAAAACTTTATTCACCTTACACCGAGTGTTTTGCCTCACGATGTCCTCCAACGAACCCAATCGTCTACCCGCAGATCGCGCCATCCCCATCAATCGCGTTGGGCTCATCGCGATGGACATGGATTCCACCGCGATCACCATCGAATGCATCGACGAAATTGCGGATTTCGCGGGCGTGAAAACCGAGGTCTCAGCGATAACTGCGGCAGCCATGCGCGGCGAACTCGACTTTCAGGAGAGTCTGCGCCAACGTGTGCGGTGTTTGCAAGGCTTGTCGGTGAAAGTGCTTGATGAGGTTTACGAATCGCGTTTGCGCCCCGCGGCGGGTCTCGAAGATCTGATGCGTTACGCGAACGCGCATGCAGTAAAAACCTTGCTAATTTCCGGTGGATTTACCTATTTCACCGAGCGAATGCGCACCCGTTTTGGCTACACCTATACCCGGGCAAACACGTTAGGCGAACACGATGGAAAGCTTACGGGCGCGGTGTGCGGAGCAATCGTTGACTCGCTTGAAAAAGAACGAATGCTCAAATTTCTTGCCGCAACGCTACCAGCGTCGCGCAACGCGACCGTTGCTTTGGGCGACGGCGCTAACGATTTGCCGATGCTTCACGCTGCAACGCTTGGCGTCGCGTGCCACGCCAAGCCAAAGGTGCGCGAACAAGTGCCCGTCGCGATCAACGTAGGCGGCCTGGATTTGCTGATTTCGCTTTTACCCAACACTTAGCGACGGCGTCTTTCAAGTTCGGCGCGGTTATTGACGTTTTCCTGTGACCGCGCGCTCTGAAAACGCGCCCAAGTGCCTGAAATAGCTCGTTTTTTGTGCATCCGTTTGCTAGACTCGACCTCGATACTTTTTCGAAAAACTAGGGGCAATCATGAAACCCACAGAAAAAACACCCGCCGCGCTTGCCATCCTGTTGTTTGGCGGCGCAATTGTTTCTCCGGCGCTTGCGCAATCCACATCAGAGCCCAAGCCAACGCCCGGTGCCTCATTGTTCTATCAAGGCGGTGACACTCGTGTTGGCCTCGGCTGGGATAGCGAGCTCGACGCACGCGGTGAATTGTTCCAAGTGCTACAAAGCTCCGAAACTTCGTCAACGCTTGGCGAGCTCTGGGCGGCAAAGCGCTCGGGCGGCTTGAAGCTCTCACATCATTGGGCCAACGGCGGCAAAACTGCGGTCAACAAAGTGTTCGGTGCGTTTGACATCACCGATAGCGACCACCGCAAGTTCACCTTGGGCGGCGGCCAGGAGTATCAAAACTGGTTCTGGACTACGTACCTGAGCAAAGCGGCTAGCGGCGACAAACTCGCCGCTGAGGCCACAACTTCGACGCCCGGTTTCTTCAACGGCAGCGATGCTGCCGGCAATTTCCGTCAAGACTACTCCGTCGTGCAAAACGCACGACTCTTTACTCGCGCATTCGACTGGGGCGTAGGCGCCCGCGTCGGACATTTCTATTCAGGTCCGCTGCTTCGCTTGACGGCCGGTGTTGACTACGAATGGGGCAAAGCACGCTCGTCGGTAACCTGCAGCAATCCTGCGACGCCGTTGAGCTTGCCATTGATCGGCCCCGCCTGCGTTAACGGGACTGGCTTAGGCGGCAAGCCCTCGCAAATTACCGGTTCGCTAACCCTTGAAAAATTCTTCGAAGGCTCCGGTTTCTCCGTAGCGCTGCAGGGCGAAGCGCTGCGCCGCAAAGGCCAGCTGATCGATGACCGCAGCGATACGCGCGGCATGGCGATGTTGCGCTACGAATTTGGCGCGCCGAAATCTACTTTCCGTCCGAGCAAACTCACAAAAACAATCACCACAACGGAGCGCGTGCCCGATCCTAACTGGACGCCGCCGGCTCCTGCGCCAGCCCCGCAAGCGGTGGCCGCTGCTCCGGCAGAGCCGCAGTTCAAAATGGAGAAGCGCGCGGTGCGCTTTGACACCAAAGACGCGCAAGAAACTTACTTCGATTTGGGTTCGGCGCGATTGAAACCTGCCGCGATGAAAGAGCTTGATGCGCTAGTTGCGCGCATTGCCGCTCAACAACCCTACGTTGAGCTCAAAGTGATGGTCGTCGGCCACACGTGTCCAACCGGATCGGATCGCAACAACTTCCCGCTTTCGCAAAAACGTGCAGACGCCGTCAAGGCATATCTGGTGTCGAAAGGCGTCCCTGCAAACGTGATTTCTACCGACGCAAAAGCCGGTAAATCGCCAAAGTATCCTGAAGTTAAGGGCCAGAGCTTCCGCAATCGTCGCGCCGATACCGACGTGGTGATCGTAAAAGAACGGATGGATGATGTGCGCGTGCCGGTGGCCGCTGTCGCCCCATCAACCCCGCCGACGGCACCCGCCGCACCGGCACCGCAACGTCCGATGATTGATCGCCAGGTGTCGCGCGAAGTGGTTGAGGATCAACCGGATCCATGGATGTCGCGCGCGCTTCGCAACAGCGTGCCACACAAAACAACGGTTGACACCTACACGTGGTCTGCGTTCACGCAAACCACGACGCTAGGCACCAAAACGTATCTCAACCGCGGCCCGGCAGCAGTCGCCGACTCGGTGTCTGCTACCTGTGGTTTGCCGATCACCATTAACGTGATCAGCAACGATAGCGATCCCGATGGCGACGCGCTCACCATCACCAGCGTTACCGTGCCCGGCAAAGGCACTGCGGTGATCTCCGGTAATCGAATTGTGTACACCCCGAATGCGGGCGCAACGTGCACCGGCGGCGATACCTTCAGCTACACGATCAGCGATGGCAAGGGCGGCACGGCATCAGCAGCGGTCAACGTCACCTTGACGCCTGCGCCAGTACCGAATAACGCACCGGTTGCGCGCAATGACGAATACATTTTGCGCTGCACCACCTCACCTACGGTGCTCAATCTGCTCGCAAACGATAGCGACCCTGATGGCGACACACTCAGCATCACGTCAGTCACGCAACCGAGCGTCGGCAGCGTCACTATCGGTGCCAACGGACGCAACGTAAGTTTCAGCGCAAGCACCTGCTTCACGCGCACGACATTCACCTACACCATCAGCGATGGCAAAGGCGGAACGTCAACCGCAACGGTCACTTTGACAGACCCGATTTAAACGTTTCGCAAACCTTAAATCGAAAAACAAAAAAGCCGCCTTCGGGCGGCTTTTTTCTTATCCAGTGTGCAACGCCGCGGGCGGAGTGTAGACACGCGCACGAGTCTTCGCCGCTTTTCGCAGAGGCACTACGTCGACGCTAAGCGCGTTGCTGACGCTTGAATTTGTACGAGCGCTCACACTATCGCCAAGGAGCCTCGGGCATTGGTCATTCAAAAGCGTTTTTTCGCGGTGGACTACCGGCGGGTTCCAGTTTAGGATGACGGGGACAAAGATCGCCGCGCTTATTAGCGGGGGATGCAATCATCGAAGCACCGCACGAACTTGCGTTTGAAGCAGTGGAATGAGCTCTTGCTCGAACCACGAATTTCTCTTGAGCCAGATGTTGTTTCTGGGGCTAGGATGTGGGAGCGGAACGACCGTCGGCCAAAAGTCGCGCCAAGTCCTGACGGCGTCCGTCACGTTCGCGGGGGATTCAGGCATATGAAACTGCATCGCATACTGCCCAATGACCAAGGTGAGCTGGACGTTTTTTAAATGTGAAAGCAGTTCAGTTCGCCACGCGAGGGCGCACTCCTTTCGCGGCGGCAAGTCACCTGAGCGCCCTGTTCCGGGAAAACAAAAACCCATGGGCAGGATTGCCACCTGTTTCGAATCGTAGAACTCGGTCGACGACATGCCAAGCCACGCGCGAAGACGGTCGCCACTTGCGTCGTCAAACGGTACGCCCGATTCGTGAACCTTTCGCCCAGGCGCTTGACCAACGATCAAGATTCGCACGCTCACGGATAACTGCAACACCGGTCTCGGCCCCAGCGGCAAATGAGCGCTACAAATGGTGCACGCACGAACGGATTTCAGAAGAGTTGGAAGGCTTGGCATCTTCGTAGTTATATCTAACGCGGGGAACTCGCGAGTTGCCGGGCGTTTGTAGTGTTCTAAGCGCGTTCAATCCCGCGCCTTCGCCGGCATTTCGATGCCTCTTACGCGATCGACACGTTGTAAGCGACGGTTTGATGTCGCGCGATGCGTAGAACCGATGGATGGTGCACCTACGAGCGCCAGCGAGCCGTCTTACACTCCCAGCAATGAAACGCATCACCATCATCCATGCCAGCGCGAGCGGCGGCACTCGTGCTTTAGTGAGCGCGTTTTGCGAGGGTGCCCATGAGTGCGATGACGTGCTCACGCTTACGCGCAGCGCAGACGTATGCACGCGCGAGGATTTGCTGGCGAGCGATGCGCTGATCTTTGCTTCGCCTGAGAACTTCGGCTACATGGCCGGCAGTCTGAAGGCAATGTTTGATCGACTTTTCTACGCGTGCATGGCCGACACCACCGCGCTCGGCGGCGGCGTCGACAGCGTGCTCGCGGGTCGTGCTTACGCGGTGATGATTTGCGCGGGCAACGACGGTAGCGGCGCGCTAAACAGCATCGAACGCATCGTGACCGGTTGGCGCATGAAACGAATGCATCCTGGCTTGATCGCACGGCGTGTTGGCGGTGAAGCGGGGTCGTCAAAAGGCGAATTGCGCTCGGCTGACTTAGCCGCCGCGCAAGAACTCGGCGCTGCCGTCGCAAACGCAGTAGCGATGGGCGCGGTGTAGGGTTTGAGTGTGGATGCCGACGATTGGTTAACACCCGGACTTATCTCTACACCGGCGGTTATACGGGGATAAACACTACTTTCGATACTATATCAATATAACGCCGATATTCGAGCATCGCCCATACGAATGGGCGTTTTAAAAGATAAGCTGAACGCGCAATACCAACAACTTTGCACGGATTTTTCGCGCGCAAGCAGTACTCAAAATGCCTATTGCACGCCGTATTTGTTCGGCAAGCGCACGTTTTCTTTCATGTATTGGTTCATCGGCAATTTGAACGTGCCCGATTCAAACCACTTGGCGTAAATCTTGAAAATCTCGCCGGTGCCGAAAAGCTTGCCGACGGCTTTGTCAACAACCGCCGCGAAGGCCGGATCGTCTTTTCTGAACATGATTCCGTACGGCTCGACCGATAAAAACTTCCCAACAAAATCGTATTGCGAAGGGTTTGCCGCGCGCGCTGCAAGCCCGAGCAAAAGCGCGTCGTCGTTGGCGACCGCATCGACCTCGCCGGTTTCCATTTTCTTGAAGCCTTCAGGGTGATCTTTCGCGACCACGATCTTCAGGCCTAAGTTGCGCTCGGCGTTGGTTTGATTGATCACTCGCTCCGTCGTCGTCTTCTCGGTGACGGCAAGCGATTTACCCTTCATCTTGTCGATGTCGCCGAGCTTCGCGTCTTTCTTCGCGAGCAATCGTGCGCCCGCGACGAACGTCGTGTAGCTAAACGCAACGTCTTTTTGCCGTGCGGCGGTGTTGGTCGTTGATCCGCATTCCACGTCGATGCGACCGTCTTTCACCGCGGCGATCCGATCGGCGGGTTTCACGGCGACGTATTTGAGCTTCAGGTCCTTCATTTTGAGCTCTTCTTTGATTTGCTCAAAGACGCGCAAACAAATGTCTACGGTGTAACCGGCCGCAGTGCCGTTATCCGCGTTAAACGAAAACGGGGATGAGCTTTCGCGATGCCCGAGCACAAACTCACCCGATTTTTTTATCTTGGCCAAAGTATCGGCATGTACTGATGCCGCGGCGACAAAACATAACGCTGACGCAGCCGAACTGCATACGAATCGAGATACTGAACCCATTCCACAACCTCCGGAAACCAATAAAAAAATACAACCTGTCAATCAAACGTAGGCGTGTGCACGCTCTTGCTTTTTCGACCACGCCTACCCGCTCTGCTCGGCACGTCGTTCGGTAAATGTAGTTGCACTTTCTATGCCTGTCATCGGTTTTTTGCATAAGTTTTGAATGGAAAAGCATTGGCGAGCGCGCGCAGAAACCCCTACATTGCGTGACTTCCTTCACTCAACGTTCAGCGCCCACCCAAAAAGCGGGCAGCTAGCGTCACTTTTCATGCATTCGAGCAAATCCGGGCTCTCATACGTTCCAAACAATCCCAACAGTCCTTGGCAGGTCTACCTTCAACAGGTTGACCGCGTAGCGCCGCATTTAGGGCATCTCGAGAAATGGGTTGAAACGCTCAAACGCTGCAAACGCGTGCTTGCGGTCGATATTCCGATCAACCGCGACGACGGAACGGTCGCGCACTTTGAAGGCTTTCGGGCGCAACACAACATGTCACGCGGGCCGGGCAAAGGCGGCGTTCGCTACCACCCCGACGTCACCATCGACGAGGTGATGGCGCTCTCGGCGTGGATGACGGTCAAAAATGCGGCACTTAATCTGCCGTACGGCGGCGCTAAAGGCGGAATTCGTGTTGATCCGAAAACCCTCACACGCCCTGAACTCGAGCGTTTGACCCGCCGCTACACCAGTGAAATCGGTCTCATCATCGGGCCAGATAAAGATATTCCGGCGCCCGATGTCAACACTAACGACCAGATCATGGCGTGGATGATGGACACCTATTCGATGAATACCGGTGCGACCTCAACTGGCGTCGTCACTGGCAAACCGATCGCGCTCGGTGGCTCTTTGGGTCGCAAAGAAGCGACGGGACGCGGCGTGTACATCGCCGCGCGTGAAACAGCACGCGCGATGAAAATGGACATCACTGGTGCACGGATCGTTGTGCAAGGATTTGGCAACGTCGGCGGTATCGGCGCACGTCTCTTTCGTGATGCGGGAGCGAAAATTATTGGATTGCAGGACGCGAGCGGCTCGATTGGAAACGAAGCCGGTATTGACGTTGACGCGGCGCTTGCCCACGTCGCAGCAGGCGGCAAACTCACCGAATTCAAGGGCGCGTCAGCCATCAGCGAAGACCAATTCTGGGCGTTGAAAAGCGATATCTTCGTGCCCGCAGCGCTGGAAAATCAAATCACCGCAGAGCGTGCACAAAACCTCTCAACGAAGCTCGTCGTCGAAGGCGCGAACGGTCCGACCACACCGCAAGCTGATGACATCCTGCATGATCGCGGCATCAAAGTGGTACCGGACGTGATCGCCAACGCGGGCGGCGTGACCGTGAGCTACTTTGAATGGGTGCAAGATTTTTCAAGCTTTTTCTGGACAGAATCGGAGATCAACGACCGACTCGAGCGCATCATGGTCGAAGCATTGAAAGCGGTTGTGTATACGTCAGAGAAACACAAAGTGTCGCTGCGCACAGCGGCGTTCATCATTGCGTGCACTCGCGTACTCGCAGCTCGTGAGCTGCGCGGGCTATATCCATAAATCGCGCTAGTCGAACCACTGCGCGTTCGAAAGGTTTGCAACGGAAGCGGCTTCAATCGGAGCCGCTTTTTTTGTGCCTCGCGCGATTTTCGCCAACCCTTTTTGTTCGCTAAAGGCGGTTGGAACGCTGTTACGGATATTTCTGAGCTTCATCCCAGAATATTACGGAATCATCTGATAGCCATCGCTTAACACCATACCTAGCATTACGCATTGCTCGGTTCACACCCACCGTTTTCGCGACTTACAGCGATCGTTGACCACCGAGGTTCGTTGATCACCATCAATTTTTTCGGAGTCACCATGAAAAACATCTCACACAATACGCGAAATTCTGTCTTCAACTTGCAAACGATTGCAGCGTCAGTTTTGTTTGCCGCATCAGTTCTTGCGTCAGTTCCTTCAGCAGCACTTGAGCTCGACGGCGTCAAGTTTGAGGAACGTGCAAAAGTGGCTGGAACAACGTTGCAGCTCAACGGCGCAGGCATCCGCCACACCGCAGGCGGATTTGTTCGCGTTTACGGCGCGGCACTCTACACCCAGAATAGTGTGTCGCGCGAAACCGATCTACGTTTCGCAAAGGGCGCGAAACGAATTCATTTGATCTTGCTGCGCGATGTCAACGCCAACGACTTCGGCCGCGCCATGATGAATGGACTTCGTGCAAACTTAAGTGTTGACGAACAGGTGCGCCACGTCGATGGAATTATTCGAATGGGCGGTATTTTTGGTGTCGTACCGTCACTGAAAAAAGGCGAATCGATGGCGATCGACCTGATTCCCGGCACGGGCGTGGTTGCGTTAGTTAACGGTAAGCGCGTTGGCGAAATCATTAAAGACGAATCCTTCTTCGACGCAATGGCGCAGATTTGGATTGGCGCAAAACCTGTAGACGCAAGCTTAAAAGCTGCGTTGCTTGGACAGAAAACCGCCAACGACGAATTCAGTGAGCGCCTCGCGAAATACTAGCAACACGTTATGAGAGCTAATCGCACGCGAGCGTAGCCCTGCATTGTGTGACTCGCGTCTCTAAAGTTGCGGGCAAGCGCAGCGAGCGTGGTTATGCTGCTCTTCGCGACGCTCATCCCAAATCGAGGTGCACCGCTTCGCGCAGATTCGTTCAACTATTTTCGAACGCTCTCTAGCGAGTCATTCGAAACGGGCCAGGGCGAAAGCGAACGAATGCTATTCTGTCGTAGGATGTTGCGCCGAACGAGCGCGACCGATGCTTCACGGAAAACAAAATGCGCTTGTCGAAATCTCGCCACCTTCGTAGACTTTGCGCGAGCATCGCGTGCGTCGCGATAGCGTCCGTTGCACTAGGTCAAACTCCGCCACCGGTAGGCGAGCTAAAGGGCAGCGCGTTAACCCACAGCGAAGCATCAAAAAAAGCGCTCGTTGATAACGCCGACCTAGTGCTGCCATCGGCGAGCGGAACTGCATTTGCTGGAAAACTAAAGGACGCGCCAAAGGGTGCAACCTCGCGGGTTCCGGTCGTCCTATTTCTGCACGGATCGTCCGGACTGGGTCTGAAAGCGATCGGCGAATGGCAGGCTTGGCTGGCAAGCCTTGGCATCGCGAGCGTTGCGCCGGATTCTTTCGCGCTACCGGACCGATTGACCTATAAGTCACCCATTGAGAAAGACGTTTATGAGCGCATTCATGCGCTTCGCTCCTCCGAGATTGAGCCCACACTTGCTGCGATAAAAACTCTGCCGTGGGTCGATCTGTCGCGTCTCGTTTTGGCGGGCACCAGCGAAGGCGCTGTACCCGTTGCACGATACAGCGGAAGCGAGTTTGCTGCGCGTATTCTGTTTGCGTGGAGTTGCGAGTCGAATTACTTCGTGACCGCGCCTAGAAACGCATTCGAATCGTCCAAACCGGTGCTAAACGTCATCAGCTCTGTAGATCCATTCTTTTCAAAGACGAATACCTGGCTGGGAAACGTAGATGCGAAAGGTCACTGCGGCGCGGTGCTCAAAGACAATCCAAACGCTGCAGTGGTGCTCGTGCCCGACGCGCCACACACGTTGCTCAACCTTCCCGCGGCGCGTGTCGCGACGCGCGGCTTTCTCGCGCAGCACTTTGGCGTGCGCTGACGCGAACCGATCGAGCGGACCGGTGGTAGCCACCGGCTGCAGAACCACCCATTCGGGCAGTGCCCGGAGTTTCTGCTAAAGCATGCCGCGAGCAATGCGGTGCGCGAGCGGCAACTCCACCGCATGCACCAGCTGCAACACCTCTCGCTCACAGCCGTAGCGTCCAACGATCTGCATTCCCACGGGGAGCCCTGACGCCGTGAACGCAACCGGCGCACTCGCAGCCGGGTGCGACGTCATCGTGATGCGGAAAGCGCTCTTCATCCAATCAAGATACGTGTCGAGTTGCACGCCGTCGATTTGCATCGGATACGGCGTGTTGATATCAAACGGGGCAACTTGATTGACCGGGCAAATCAAGTATTCGTATTTCGTTAGAAAACGCTGCATTCTTTCGAAGAGTTTTGAATGCTGCAACTGTGCCTCTGAAATTTGTGCGGCGGTGAGCGCGAGCCCTTGCTCAACGTTCCACACGGCCGTGTCTTTCATCAAATGCTTGTGATGTTTGTAAGGCTCGCTCAAGGTGCCGAGTAAGTGCAAACCGCGCAATACTTGGAATGCGTTGTCGGCCATCGCCAAATCAGGCTCGGCCTCTTCCACAATCGCGCCGAGCGCCTCGAATCGCTTGATCGATTGATCGAGCGCATCGCGCACTTGCTTCTCAACGGGCAAACCGCCGAGCGTTGGCGCATACGCAATGCGCACGCCTTTGAAATCACGCTCAAGGGGTTCGCGATAAACGCCCGGATCGCCGCAGCAACCCAGCGTGATGCGCGGATCATCGCCTGCTTGAATCGAGAGCAGCCACGCGGCGTCTTCTGCCGTGCGTCCGATTGGCCCGTGAACCCCGAGCGTGCCCCATTGATTAGCGACCGGATACGCTGGCACACGGCCGGGTGAAGGTCGCAGTCCGACGATTCCGCAGAAGTTGGCGGGATTGCGCAAGCTGCCGCCCATGTCGGAGCCATCGGCAAACGCAATCATTCCTGTGGCCGCTGCCACCGCCGCGCCACCGCTTGAGCCGCCGCAGGTTTTGCTGTCATCCCAGGGATTTTTCGTGGCACCGAACAAGGTGTTGAATGTTTGCGAACCGAGCGCGAATTCGGGCGTGTTCGTTTTGCCGAGAATCGTTAATCCGTGCGCGCGAAAACGCTCGACCATCATCGTGTCGAAATCGGGAATCCAGTCTTTGTAGATCGGTGAGCCAAGCGTTGTGCGCATGCCTCTCACCGGCTCCATGTCTTTAATTGCAATCGGCAATCCGGCGAGCGGCGAGGTTGGTTTTCCGCTAACGCGACGCTCGTCCACCGCGCGCGCATTCGCGTAAGCGCCTTCGCGATCAAACGTCACGATTGCATTCAGCGAGGGATTCAATCGGTCAATCTGCGCGAACGATGCATCGAGCAACTCAACTGACGAAATGCGCTTAGTGACAAGTTGGCGCGAGAGTTCGCGCACGCTCTGAAAAATTACGTCGTCAGTCACAATAGTCCTCAGCTACAACACGCTCCACCCGCATTAATTGGGCTAAGCGCGTAAAATTACCTATTTTCGAGCAATGTATTTAATCGATACAAAGCCCAATTCAGTTGGGGTTAGCGTAAATTAGTTGCTCTGCGATTAAACGGCTCAAACATCACCGCTACGCAATCTCACATTCAGTTTTTGGCGCGCCCTGCTTTGTCGAGTCCATCGACTTTATCGCCAGAAACGATGCCGCGCTCTTTGAACCAGCCTTGCTTCATTTCAATCGCAAACATCGCCGGGCCGCTCGACGGATAGGTGGATTCGTCTTGTGGTTTCATGTCTACGATATTCAAGATCACACCCTTGCGATCAACGTAGGCAATCGAGAGCGGCACGAAGGTATTTTTCATCCAAAACGCGAGCGGTTCGCTCTGCGCAAACACGAAAAGCATGCCGCTATCCGGCGCTAACGAGAAGCGATTCATCAAGCCCACAGTGCGAGTGTTTACATCTGCGGCAACTTCAACCTTCAACTTGTGGGTCTTGATCTTGAGCTCGATCACCGGCAAATTTTTGTTCACCGGTTTTTCTTGCGCGCTCAATGTCATCGGCTGCAGGAAGGCCAGCGCCGCCCCGCTCACAAAAGCGAAAAAATCACGTCGGCTCATAGACATCACTGACAACCTCTTTCTCTGAAATCATTGGCGCACTGTCGCCAAAATTTTTCACATACGCATACCAAATCGCAAAACCAACGGCAGGTGTTATCGCCATCACCAAAGCAAACCCCAACAACGTTTTTTGCGCGTGGGCTACGATCAACGCAGTCACCACCGCCATCATCGCCACATGACACGAGCTTTGTAACGCCGAAACACTTCCGCGCGCCCAGGAAAACGCGTCAAGCAGCGCGATGGTAATAGTGGGCGTGATAAACGCCATGCCCATCGCGTAAACAAAAAACGGAATAACGTGCACTAAAACGTTTGGCTGAACAAACGCGCTGACAATCAAATTACCAATCGCCGCGATTGCCATCACTGAAAAACCAATCGCCACCTGTTTGCGCATTGTGATCCGTCCGGCAACGCGCCCCGAAGCAAACGCCGCGAGCGTGATCCCCGAGATACCCGGGACAAACAGCATCCAGAAATCTTTAGTGCTTAGTTGCATGTGGGTCAGCACAAACGCTGGCGCGCCAGCGATGTACACAAAAAAACCCATGAAATTGATCCCAGGAATTGCCGCGAGCAACTGAAAACGCTTGTTGAAAAAAATAGTCGAATACGTTTTCGCTAACGAATTCACTGCGAATGGTAAGCGCTTGGATTGAGGATGTGATTCGGGCAACCCGACGTGTGCCAGGAAGGCAAGCGATGCAGCGAAACACGCCAGGAACCAAAAGATCGAAGGCCAAGCCAAGTGCGCAATCAACCATCCGCCGAGGATGGGCGCAACGATGGGCGCGATCGCGAACAGCATTTGAATTCGAGAGAGCTGCTTTTGTGCGTCGGCGCCATCAAACAAATCGCGCACCACGGCGCGACCCACCACAAAACCTGCGCCTGCAAACATTCCCTGGAGTAAACGAAACAAAAGCAGCGACGTGATGGAGCCCGAAAGCGCACACCCGATCGAGCCCACTGCATGCATCACGAGTGTGCCCACGATCACGGGTTTCCGGCCGATCGCGTCGCTTACCGCACCGTGGAACAGCGTAAACACCGAGAAGCCAACAAAATAAAGCGTGAGCGAAAGCTGCATCTGCACTTCGGTTGCGGGAAGCGCCGCCTGCATCGCGGGAAACGCCGGCAAATAGGTGTCGATAGAAAACGGGCCCAACATGGTGAGCAGCGCGAGCAACAATGTAATTGCGGCGCGGCGCTTTGCGCTTGCATGGATCGCCGCTTTGGCAACGTCAACGGGGTCGTTCATCGGGGTCGCGGGAGAATTTTCTGCAACGTGCGCGCTTCGCTTATTGTCCAAAAACTGCCTCTTCGATTTCGCGGCGCTTGAGCGACGGCGCGAACAGCACAATGAAGTCATAGGCGAAGCGGCGTTGAAATGCACCGCGCCGGAGCCCGACACGCGTCACCGACGGCGCAAACAAATGCGACGCGTCAATACGTTTTAAATCAGTATCAATTTTTGGTTCGTACGCCATCTCGGCCAAGATGCCAACACCCACGTTGAGTCGCACATACGTTTTGATCACGTCCGAATCCAGGGCGGTGAGCGCAACGTTTGGCACTACCCCAGCGCTGGCGAACGCGCGATCGACTTGCGAGCGACCGGTGAACGAGGTGTCGTACGTGATCAAGGGATACTTGCCTAGCGCTTCAATCGAGAGCACTTTTTCTTTCACCAATGGATGTTTCGGCGGCGCGATCACGCAGCGATTCCAGCGGTAACAAGGCAGCGTCACCAACAACGGCTCTGCAGCAAGCGCTTCGGTGGCAATTGCAATATCGGCTTCACTACCCGCCACCCAATCCGCGCATTGCTTGGGGTTGCCTTGCTTCAATTTCAATTTCACGTCGGGATATTTTGCGCCGAACTGAGTCACCACGCGCGGCAAAACGTAGCGCGCTTGCGTGTGCGTCGTCGCAATGGTGAGCACGCCCTCTTTCGCGTTTGTCATGTCAGACGCAAGGGCTTTCAAGCTCTGCGCGTCAGCGTTCAATCGCTTTGCGATAGCGTACGCCTCTTCGCCCGCGCGCGTAAGCCCGGTTAGGCGCTTGCCACGACGCTCGAAGATTTGCACGCCGAGCTCACCTTCAAGCCCTTTAATATGTTTGCTAACGACAGGCTGCGCCGTGAAACACGCAACGGCGGCTTCGGAAACGCTAAACCCGTTGTCGACGATCGCGCAGAGATATTTAATCTGAAGGAGATTCATTTTCGCTGCTCGAAGGATGTCGCTTCGCCAAGACGTCGCGCCCGTCGGTCGCTAGGACGCAAGGCGGAATTGACTGTGATCGGGATGAATTGCATCAGTGTCTCGTTACGTAGATTTCAAAGAAGTTTGTGTCGTGTTGCAAAGCTTCACTCGCTGGCGACCCATGGTGGCGTCGTCTTACGCCGAGGCAGCGTCGTCTTAGACCGAGGGGTCGGCGTTATAGACCGGAGGCCGACGTCTTCGCGCAGAGCGCGGCTCTGTATATGTAAAAGATAGAATACCCATATTATGACTCAGCGATTCCACATTCATCCGCAAAACCCGCAGCCTCGCCTCATCAAGCAGGCCGCTGAATTGCTGCGCGCCGGTCACGTTATCGCCTACCCAACCGACAGCTCTTACGCACTGGGCTGTCACCTCGGCGACGCCAATGCGCTGAAAGCTCTGCGCACGCTTCGCGGAGTTGACGACAAGCACCACCTGACCCTCGTTTGCGCCGACTTGACAGAACTCGGGAAGTACGCCCGCGTGGATAACGTCGCATTTCGCATCATCAAACAGGGCACCCCCGGCCCGTACACGTTCATCCTTGAAGGTACGCGCGAAGTGCCAAAACGGCTGCTCCATCCGAAGCGGTCGACTATTGGTTTGCGGGTGCCCGAGCATGCCGTGGTTCGTGCGCTGCTGGCAGAACTGGGCGAGCCGATACTCTCAACAACGCTCATTCCGCCGGGGACAGAGCACCCACTCAACGATCCGAACGAAATCGAGTCGACCTTTTCCAAGCGACTTGCGTTGATAATTGATGCTGGCGAGGTGCCAGAAGCCGCGACAACGGTCGTGGACTTAACGGGAACCGATGCGCAAGTGATCCGCCAGGGTGCGGGGTCGCTGGCGCGTTTGGGGCTTTAGTTTTGCCCATACGTTGATCGCTACACAGCGTAGAAAAATATCGGCTCAATAAGGATGGACCATGAAATCATTGAAAAAACTTGAAATCGGAAAAGCGCTTGCCGTTATCGGTGCGGCGCTAACTTTTGGGCTCACTGCCCAATTTTCTTGGGCGGCAGACGTCGCGGGCGTTAAAGTTGAGGAGCGAATAAAAATCGCTGGAAGCGACGCCGTATTGAACGGATCGGGCATTCGTTATGCCGCAGCTGGGCTGGTTCGCGTTTACGTGAACTCTGTCTATCTTCCGCAAAAGCGCTCTACGGGTGCAGAAATCGCTGCGCTAAAAGGCGCGAAGCGAATCCATATCAACCTGCTGCGCGAAATCAACGCTAACGATTTCTCCAAAGGCTTGCGCGACGGCATGCGCAACAATTTGTCGCAAGCCGATCAGCAAAAGTACTTCGACAGCCTACTGCGACTCGGCAATATTTTCGGTCAAGTTCCGGTGCTCAAAAAAGGCGAAACCATTTCCGTAGACCAGCTTCCGGGAACGGGCACCGTCGTATTGATCAACGGGAAACGCGTCGGCGAAGTGTTCCCCGACGAAACGTTTTGGAACGCGCTGCTGCAAATCTGGATCGGCCCCAAGCCGATCGACGAATCGCTCAAACCTGTATTGCTCGGCACCAAAGACAGCAACGACAACACGCGCCGCGATGAGAATCGCTACTAATTAGCGCTCGATCCACTACCCAAGAGCCGAGCGCAGGTGCGCTCGGCGGTCACGCAAAATAGTACGAATTTTGCTGGCAACGCGCTATTGAAGCGGCGCGCAAAACGCAACACCCTCGCCCGCCCAACCGTCGAGCTGAATCGCGCGGTAGGTGTCAGCTTCCGCCGTGTAGCGATGGTTGCGATTGGTAGCGCTAAACGCTCGATAGACAGGCTGCGTGCCAAATCCACACGCGCCGCCTTCCGGCACCAAAATACGAAAAGCAATACCTTCGTCAATCCACTCGTTCGGACGAGCCTTAAGCAACGCGCACTCTTCCGGTTTGGTCGAATAGAAGTGACTCGACGTAATGGGTGAGAAATATCGGCACACCGGTTTCACTGTAGACGGCGCATCGCCCGTAGCAGGCCACGCGAGGAAGCCGTTGTCGGCGTGACGCCAGTTGGGATTCTCGAAACCTCGGTTTACGGGCGAGCTCAGCAACAGCGTGACCTCGCTGGGGACGGCAGTTAGAAAGTACCGTTGAACAGGCTCGGTCTCTTGCAAATTTGGCAAGGCCCCAAGGGCGAGCGCCAAACTTGAAACTCGAAGAGTTGGTCCGGTAGGCGCAACTCGAAGCACTTTGTTGAACGTCGCGTAATTGTCGATGCGCGTTTCGTCGCCGTGGAAATATGAAAAGAGTTCATAGTCGCCAGGTGGGAGCGCGGGGAGAAAGACACTGCGAGTACGCCCCACGCAGTTGAATCCATCATCACCTGCAGACGTAATAAGTCGGATCGCTAATCGCCCCGCAGTGGGTGTAGTTCGCAGTACATAGCTTTTTGCGTTGGCACAGCTATTGCCTACGAGCGCTGGCGTCGCTACGTAGGCCGCACCTGCAAGCGGGCTTGTCCCTCCCACCACGATTCCGTTCGAAGCTTCTGTCGGCGATTAGGCCACCACAAGGAGGTACGAGAGAATCGAAGCAACCGCGCGGCAAGCCATCCACGATTGATGGCGTACGTTTTGCATAGCTGAAGCCTCTACTGAATTGTCGGCAAACCATCGCCGGTATGTTGATAAACGTAACCTGACCAACCGGCGCATTGCGAATATTGCCAACTAGAGCACGAGTGAAAGGCGTTGGAAACGCTCAAACGAATTCGCGCTCGCGCATCCACTTCGTTGCGACGTATTTTTCGCCGAGGGTGACGGGTGCGCCGCCGTGCAAGGTTTTGGTGTCGGGATGCGGGCGGTCGTAACTGAAAAAGACCGCTGAGCCTTTAATCGGGGCAACTTCCAAACCGATGTCCGGGAACACCGTTGCGCCGCCGCGCTCGGGCGTGCGCAAGTACATGACGATTGTTGCCACTCGCTGCCCGCCGCGCTCGATAATGCGCGGTGTTCCCGGTTGCGCGGGATCGAAATAGTCGTAGTGCGGGACGTATTGCGCACCATTTTTATAGCGCAACACTTGCAAGCCTTCGCCGTTTTCGTAAGGCCAGTTCAGCAGCTCAGCAAGGCGACGTTCAATGCGTTCACACACCGGATTTTCACCACGGTTGAAGAACATGCCGTCGCTGGTGCGCGCGGGGTTGACTTCGTCGCCGCCGGTTTGGTTGTCAACAGTCAGCGAGCGCGAGAGTTTGGGTTGCGCGAGCTCGATCAATTGGTCGCACTCTTCGCTCGAAAGCAGGTTGCCGAAAACGACCACGCGGGGAAACTTCACGACGGTCCACACATCAACTTTGCGATCCGACGTTTGAATGAAAACAGGCGACTGGGTGAGTGTGGGCTCCGGCAGCGCGGTGACGGCTGGCGGCAAATTTGGCTTGCCACGCAGCTCTTTGCCAAGCGCTTCAGCGATAGCTAGCCGCGCCATTTCTTGAGACCAACCTGACTGCAGCATAGACGTTGTCAGGCTCTCGGGCGAATGCCCACGTGCAAGGCATTCGTTGAGCCACTTCATCAAGTTTGCATCAATCTGCACGGTCGTTAACCTTTCTCGTTATTCACCGAAACAATAGCGCATTGTCTAGCCAAAGCGGCTTGATCGCGATTGATGTCGACCATGAACTGCTCGTCTTTGCCTTGAACCAATCGTGCCGATTCCCTATCGCCGAGCGGCGCACATTCTCGCGTGACCGCCGCGATGCCTTCGTTGCTTAGGAAGCGATTTGTAGTGTCAACGCGAAGCGGTGCGCTCGCCTCGGTCTTCGTCGCATCACGGCTGAATTCGATGCCCCACTTCACAAACGAAGCGGCAGCGGTTGCTCCGGCAACGCCTGCCGTAATCATGGCAGCACTAGCGGAGCGGGCCGCTGCGCCCGCGCTGACTGCCGCGCTTCCTGCGCTCACCGCAGCGCCACCGACCGACGCCGCAGTCGACGCGGTTTTGAGACCAATGTCTGCCGTCGTTTTGGCGACGCTCGCTGTTGTTTCAACCGTTGTCGCGGCGATTGATACCGTGGTTTTCGCGACGCTTGCCGTCGTCTCGATCACGGCGCATCCCGGAGCTAAAACCGCCAACAACGCCGCCGAGCATATGCAGCTCCAGTATCCGCCGGGATTCGATTGAAATTCCTGAGTCATGCGCTATTTTTGCGCAAGTGCCGCTCGAATCTGCGTCAGCGATGATGGATCTTCGATCGTCGTTAAATCGCCGGGGTCGCGCCCCTCGGCAAGCGCTTGCAACGAACGCCGGAGCAATTTGCCTGAACGCGTCTTTGGTAGCAACGACACAAAGTACACCGAAGACGGTTTGGCTATCGCGCCTATCGCCCTTTCTACTTGGGCGATCACTGCTGTTTTTGCTTTTATTGGATCGGAAGCGGAATCCTTTAAAACCACGAATGCGATGGGCGTTTGACCCTTGAGCGGATCTGCCACGCCGACCACGGCGCACTCGGCGACCAACGCGCTGGCTTGCAGCGCCTCTTCGATTTCGCGCGTCCCCAAACGATGACCAGCTACGTTGATCACGTCGTCCGTGCGGCCGAGAATGTAGTAATAGCCTTCGGCGTCGCGAGTCGCCCAATCAAAACTAGAGTAGACCTGTTCGTCGGCGAAGTTTGCGAAATAGGTGTTGACGAATCGATCATCATCACGCCAAACGGTCGTCATGGCCCCGGGCGGCAGCGGCGGCACTATGGTCAACACCCCTTTTTCACCCGCAGCCACGTTTTCTTCCGCGCCATCTTGCGTAGCCTCGTGTTTAAGTTTCACATTGAAGCCGTACACCGGAAACGATGGCGATCCAAATTTGCGCGGAGTATCTTCCACACCCACCTGCGCGGAAAGAATGGGCCAACCCGTTTCCGTTTGCCAGTAGTTATCGATGATGGAGACACCACCCAGCGCTTGGCTTACCCAACGCGCTGTGGGTTCGTCTAGCGGCTCGCCCGCAAGAAACAAATACTTCAGTTTTGGCAGCTTGTGCTGCTTCATAAATTTTGGATCCTGCTTTTTAAGCACGCGCACCGCTGTCGGCGACGAGAACATGGTTTTCACATTGTTTTCAGCGCAAATCTTCCACCATACAGCCGGATCCGGTAGCGTCGGCACGCCTTCGTACATCACCGTGGTGTTGCCGTTAATGAGCGGCCCGTAAACGATGTAGCTGTGCCCGACCACCCAACCGATGTCGCTCGTACAAAACATGGTTTCGCCGGGTTGCAAACCAAAAATCTTTTGCATGCTGGAAGCAAGCGCGACGGTATAGCCGCCGGTATCTCGCTGTACGCCCTTCGGTTTTCCGGTGGTGCCGCTGGTGTAGAGGATGTAGCTCGGGTGGGACGATTCGACCCACTCGCAGTCAACTCGCTTCATCAAATGCGACAGGCGGAAATTTGCGAAATCGATATCGCGTCCCGACGTCGTGCTCATTGGCGCGAGATCACGATTGATGAGGAGAACTTTCTCGGGCTTATGTTGCGCGAGCGTGATTGCCTCATCCAGCAGCGCTTTGTATGGGATCACTCGACCCATGCGCATACCGGCGTCAGCCGACACGATGAGCTTCGGCGTAGCGTCATCGATTCGGGTTGCGAGCGATGCCGACGCAAATCCGCCAAATACAACCGAATGGATCGCACCGATCCTCACCGTCGCAAGCATCGCAAACACAGCCTCGGGAATCATTGGCATGTAGATCAACACGCGATCGCCCTTGCCAACGCCTAGCGATTGCAACATCGCCGCGACTCGATTAATTTCTACGTGCATCTCGCGAAACGTATAGGCGCGTGAGATACCAGTTTCTGACGAAATGAATTTGAGCGCCGTTTGTTCACCGCGCGTTTCTAAGTGGCGATCAATCGCGTTGTGACACAAATTCGTCGTGCCGCCCACGAACCACTTCGCGAACGGCGGACTTGAAAAATCACAAACCTGGGTGAAAGGTTTCTGCCAATGAATCAGCGCTGCCTCGTCTCTCCAAAATTCATCGCGTGAATCGATTGAGCGGCGAAAATGCGTTTCGTAGGTGAAATCAGTAGCCATTGCAACCTCCTATTGGCTTTGATTTTGCCAGACGAATACCGCAATTTGTGGCGCGCTCTGAATCGCGCCACAAGTTCCGCGACGCAAAACTTACGCTTTGCTTTCGATTGCTGACTTCGACGTCGCGCTTCCGCTTTTTTTGCGAGCAAACAACTTATTCCAGCCGCGCTTTAAGCCAAGTTCAAAATCATCTATCAGCGTAAAAACCGGCGGAATCACCAACAAACTCAATAGCGTCGACGTCACCAAGCCGCCGATTACAGCCACCGCCATGGGTGAGCGGAACGAAGGATCAGCGTCGCCCCAACCAATTGCAATCGGGAGCATCCCGGCGCCCATTGCGATCGTCGTCATGATGATCGGACGCGCGCGTTTATGACACGCATCCATCAGCGCCTCAAGTCGCGTCATCCCCATGTCTCGGCGTGCAACGATTGCGTATTCAACCAACAAGATCGAGTTTTTCGTCGCGACACCCATCAGCATGATGATGCCGATACCCGATGGCATCGAGAGCAGCTTATTTGCGATCAACAAACCTACGAACGCGCCGCCAAAAGAAAGCGGAAGCGCCATCAGAATGGTCACCGGATGCAGGAAATCTTTGAACAGCAAGACGAGCACGATGTAGATACAGAGCACGCCTGCGCCCATCGCCAGCAAAAAGCTGGTGAAGAACTCAACCATGATCTCGGCATCGCCAATCTCAATCACCTTCACGCCTGCGGGCAAATTCTTCACGGCGGGTAAGTTCTTCACCGCCTCGGTCACATCGCCGAGCGGCTGTCCCGATAATTCGACTTCAAACGTAATGTTTCGTGCGCGGTCATAGCGGTCAATGATCGCAGGGCCGCTGCCCATTTCGACGCTTGCCACCGACCCTAACATCACAGGCGGCTTCCCCGGTGTGCTGCTTGGCAGCATGAGGCGCTCAATCTGCGACAGGTCAGTGCGCGCAGACGGATCGAGTTGAACCAGAACGGGAACTTGCCGTTGCGACAGATTGAGCTTCGGAAGCGATTGTTCGTAGTCGCCAACGGTCGCAACACGCAGCGTCTCCGCAATCGTCGAGCTCGAAACGCCAAAGTCCGCTGCTTTCGCCGTGTCGGGCCGGACGATGATTTCTGGACGAACGAGACTCGCCGACGATGACACATTTCCCAAGCCAGGAATAGTGCGCAAATCGCGCTCGATTGCAAGCGCTGCAGTGCTCAATGCATTCGGGTCATCGCCGGTCAACACTAGTTGATACTTATCCCCGGAAGCACCTAAGCCCACGCCGATACGTGCAGCGGGAATGGCTTCTAGCGCTTTCCGAATCTCGGCTTCGATGGGTTGCTTCCGAACTGATCGCTCACTACGCGGCGCGAGAATGATGGTGAGTGTTGCTTTCCGTGTTTCAGACGTGCTCGGTGGCGCAAACGGGTCTCCCCCGGCGGCTCCACCACCAATCGTGGTGTAGACCGATTTCACATACTTCACGCCCATGACGAGCGCGCGAGCTTTCTCCGCCGCAGCCGTCGTTTCTGCGAGCGTCGCACCGGGTGCCAGTTCAACGCGCACTTGCGTTTGCGAATTGTCATCGGGCGGAATAAAACCTGTCTGTAGAAAACTGACGAGGGCAATCGAGAGCGCAAAGAAGAGTCCGGCTGCAATCGACGTGATCCAGCGATGTTTCGTGCACCATGCTGCCCACTTCATGTAGATCGTGAGCCATTTAGGATCTTTGTGCTCGCTCACAATCGGTTTCAACAAATACGCGGCCATCATCGGCGTCAGCATTCGCGCGACGACGAGTGAAGCGAACACCGCAAGCGATGCCGTCCATCCAAACTGCTTGAAAAATTTTCCGGGAATACCTGCCATGAACGCAGTGGGTAAAAATACTGCGATGAGTGTGAACGTTGTTGCGATCACCGCGAGCCCAATTTCGTCAGCAGCTTCCATTGCCGCCTGGTAAGGTGTTTTTCCCATTCGAAGATGACGTACGATGTTTTCCACTTCGACGATCGCGTCATCCACCAGTATTCCGATTACCAAAGACAGCGCGAGCAGTGTCACCACGTTTAGCGTGAACCCCAAATAGTGCATTCCAATAAATGCGGGAATCACCGACAACGGCAATGCAACCGCTGACACAAATGTCGCACGCAAATCACGCAAGAAAAGAAACACTACGAGCACCGCAAGCAATGCGCCTTCAAAAAGAAGGGTCATTGATGCATCAAACTCTTCTTGTACGGGTTGCACGAAGTTAAACGCCTCGGTGAACTCCAGATCTGGGTGGGCAGCTTTCAGCTCGTCAATGACTTTATAGACGCCTCTACCAACGTCAATTTCACCGGCTCCCTTGCTGCGCGAAATCTCAAAACCGACTACGGGCGTACCGTTCAATAGGGCAATCGCGCGCGGCTCGGCAATGGTGTCATTGATAGTCGCGATTTGTTCCAACCGAACGCGTTGTCCGCTCTGCAAACTCACTTCAATCTTCGCAAACTCTGCCGCGCTCTGCACGTTACCGATGATGCGAATAGGCTGCTCGCTGCCGCCAAGATCCGTGCGTCCGCCTGCGGCGTCGAGCTGCATGCCGCGTAACTGTCTTGAGACATCGGCGGCCGTTGCCCCCAGCGCTTGCATGCGTGCAGGATCGAGCAACACCTGAACTTGTCGACTGACACCGCCAACCCGAGAAACGAGTCCTACCCCTTTCACGCCGAGCATTTTTTTGGTCAGTGCGTCGTCTACAAACCACGACAGCGCTTCTGAATCCATGCGCGACGACTTCACCGTAAACGCGAGGATCGGCGAGCCTGAAAGATTGATCTTATCGATGATGGGGTCGCGCAAGTCAGCAGGTAAATCCGCCCTTACGGTAGACACCGCTGAGCGCACTTCATCGAGCGCTTCCTGCGTCGACTTTTCCAGCCGAAACTCGGCCGTAATGGTGACCGCGCCATCGGCGGCCTTGGTGTAGATGTGCTTTAGCCCTTGAATCGTTGCGATTGAATTTTCAATCTTTCGAGCGACTTCGGATTCCATCTGTGCCGGAGCAGCACCGGGCAACGACGCCGTTACGGTGATGTTCGGCAGCTCCAAATCGGGGAAGTTCTGCACCTTCATTGCACTGAACGAGTAGATCCCTGCGAGCGTGAGCAACACGAAGGACATCAGCGCGGGGATCGGGTTTTTTATGCACCAAGCGGAAACGTTCATGATGAGTCTTCCTTATTCCGCTTTTTTTGCAGGTTTCACAGCGGCTGCGGGAGGCGCAGTCGCAGCGGGTGCGACGCGCACGGTATCGCCCTCCGTCAAGAATGCCGCACCGCTGGCTACGAAGCTTTCGCCCTCTTTAATACCTTCCTTAATTTCGACGCGATCTCCCACGCGGCGACCCGTTTGAATTTTGAGTTGGGTTACTTTGTTGCTCGGCTCCACTCGCATGACAAAACTGAAGCCGTCGCGGGCAACGATGGCGGTCTGCGGCAAGTGAATGGCTTTGCTGTTTGACAAATTGAATTCGCCTTTGGCAAACATCCCCGGCTTTGCTGCGTTGCTTTTCACCAAATCAACGTACGCAATCGCGTTTCGCGTTTGTGGATCAACGGTTGGCGCTAGCGTGCGAACTTTGCCCTCCACCGTTTCGCCACTCGGCGTTGTTATCACTACTCTTTGCCCGGCGCTCACCTTCGGAAGCTCAGACGCGGTCACCTCGCCGCGCCACTCCAAGCGGGATTGGCGGATCAAGCGAAAAAGTTCTTGCCCGGTGCCGACGACCGAGCCTACCGTCGCAGTGCGCGCGGAAATAACGCCATCATCCGGTGCCACGATGCGCGTAAACGCCAAGCGAAGTTGGCTAGACTGCGCCTGCGCCTTAGCCGCGCGAACCCGCGCCGCCGCAGTTTTCTCGGCAGTGAGATATTGGTTGATTTGTTGCGCCGACAGCGCGCCCGAATCTTGGAGCGTTCGCGCGCGCGCCGCGTTGGCCTCAGCCTCTGCCACGTTGGCTTCAGCTTCGGCCACATTGGCCTCCAACAACGCAAGATCAGCGCGCGAGGTATCCGCGGCGAAGGTGGCGAGTACTTGCCCCTTCTTCACCACGTCGCCAACGTTTACACGAATGTCAGTCAAACGCAGGCCATTACCCTCCGAGCCAATGATCGCTTCTTGCCAGGCAACAATATTGCCGTTAGCGCTCAAACGAATGGGCCACTCGCTTGATTGCGGTTTAGCGATGTCCACCGTCAGTACGGGGCGCGCCGTGGCGGGTGCGTTTGAGTTTTTTGCGCTGGCCGCGGCAGCTGATCCGCCGTCACTAGCGCTATTGGCCTTGGCACCCTCTTTCGGCCCGCATGCGACAAGTAGAAGCGAAGCGCTCACAGCAACAAAAAGTGTGGAGAACTGAAGCGGGACGGAACGGTGTTTCGAGGGGGAGTTTGTAGGGTGATTCATGGTGGATGTTTGTACTTTTAATTTGGAAGGCGCGGCGCTGTGAACCTGTGGGTATCCCTTAGCGAGGCGTATGCAATGGGCTCTCATTTCGACCACCCGCCGCCCGCTGCACGATAGAGCGATATCCATGCATGGGCGCGCTCGCGCTCGAGCGTCAACACACTGACCTGCGCGGCAAGCACCGAACGACGCGCCTCTTGGAGCTCAAGCAGCGAGCCTGCGCCCACGTTAAGCCTCGCTTCGGAAGCCTTTGCGAACGCTTCGTAACCAGCGAGAGAGGCGAGCTGATCAGTCTCACGCGCCTCTGCGCTGGCTATACGTGTGAGCGCTTCCTCGACTTCGCGCACCGCGCGGGTGGCAGTAGATTTGTAGTTCGCGAGCAACTCGGCGTGTTTTGCGACTGCAAAGTCAACGCTTGCCGCGCGCCGACCGGCATCAAACAGCGGAATAGAGATTGAGGGACCAAATCCCCAGGTCGCGCCGTCACTGGTAAAACCAAATGCTCGGCTTGCGCTGTAGCCGATGTTTCCGGTGAGCGAAATTTTCGGGTAGCGATCTGCTTCGGCACCTCCGATGTCTGCAATGGCCGCTGCAAGTTCGCGTTCGCTCGATGCCAGATCAGGACGCTGCGAAAGCACCTCGGCCGGCACTTGTGCCACTGCCAGCGATCTCGGCAGCACAAATGTTTTTCCGGTCGGCGCTACGAGCGTGCGTACAGTGGGTTCGCTCAGTCCGGTCAGTGCCACCAACGATTTGATTGCGATGTCGATATCAGCGCGCTGCGCAATAACGCGCGTGTTGGCATCGGCCTTCGCTGCATCAGCAAGCGCACGGTTGGCGGGTGATTCAAAACCGGCGTTCGTCTTGAGCAGCGTAAGCCGTGCGGTTTCAGCGCGGCTTTGCGCGTCGCGCTCGTAGCCCGATAGCAGCAATTGATTCACGCGCAAACTTGTGTATTCGGTCGCAACATCGGCTGCCAGGGTGACCCGCGCGTCATGCCAATCGAAATTACGCGCGTCCAAACGCGCCAGCGCCGCATCTCGACCACGTTTGTTTGCGCCAAAGAGATCGAGCTCCCACGACGCATTTGCAGAGGCGGACGTGGTGGTCGCGACGCCCGTGCCCTGGTTTCCGCGGTTGAGCGACGACGCAGCGGAAACCCCTGGCAGCAAATCGCTCGCGGCAATCGCGACATTCGCCCGCGCTTGTGCGATGCGCGCGCTTGCTTGTTCGATCGTCGCATTATTTTTTTGTGCCGCATCGATCAGTGCAGTGAGCGCGCTATCGTTCCACTGCGACCAATATTCCGTGAGCTTGATCGGGTTGCCGCCATGGGGAAGCGGCGCGTACCACTTTTCTGTGTTCGCAAGTTTTGCAGCGTCAGGGGCAACATGCGTTGGCCCGACAGCGCAACCCGCAAGCGCAAGCGTCACCGCAATAAGCGACAACGGCATTGCAAAAGGTGAGCGTCTCAATCGTTGAATCATTTTTTCTTAGCTTTGAGTGTGGAGATGTCCGCGCCTTGTGCAAAAGCTTTCGCCTTGCGGATACGCGGTCGAGGAGGAGGAGATGTCATACGTTGTGACAACGCCTTGTTTTCTTTGGTGGAAAGTTTCTGTGTCTGAATGGCTTTTTCCACGATTAAATCAATGGTGGCACCCACAACTTCGCGCGCACGCGCTTGTGACCCATCGGTGAGCTGCTGCATGTCAAGCGTAAGCGCACCGATGTAGGTCGCATGCAGACATTCCACGTCCAACTCGCTGAGGTGAATCTCGAAAGCCGAGAAGCCCATTCGTAAACGCTCACGAATCTGGGCATCAAATTCCACAATCCACGTGCGAATGTTTTCGCTTTCGGCGCACGCGTTGACCAGCGCCGTCATAAGTCGCCACCAAGCGCGATCACTCACATCGGGCAACAGCAAATCGCGAAACTGCGTGTAATCCAGTTTCCCGCTAAGGGCCGCATTTGAGATCGGTTGCATCATGCTTTCGCAGCCGAACTGCGCTACCGCTTGCAAAAGGTCTAGGCGCGTCGGAAAGTAATACGTGATGTGGCTTTGCCGAACGCCCGCTTTCTTCGCGACGGCTTGCTGAGTCAGTGCGGTGAGCCCCTCGGAATGGAGCGCCTCGACACCCGCGGTCAAAATCCGCACTCGCGTTGGAGCGTGCGCCGGCAATGATGCGACGGTTGGAAGAGCGATTTTTGCTGACATTTGGTAAATATACCAATAACTTGGTAAAAGTACCAAATAATGCGAAAAACACAACCAGCATCACCATCATCACGCCAGTTTTAAAAGGCATCAGAGCCGAAAAATACTTGTTTAGACAATTTGGATTACGCGGTCTATCGCCCAATTAAATAAGCTATTTGATGACGAAGCCAATCTCTTTCGCAGCGATCGCCCTCCCGGTTCAAACTTACCCATTGCGTGCTCCGTGAGCATATTCTTAAGCCCATGCCACACATTCAAGTTGACTTCGCCGCGCATTTACAACGACACGTGCCGTGCCCGAAGCAAACCGTCAGCGCTACCAACTTGCGCGATGCACTTGACGCTGCGCTGCTAGCGGCGCCTGCGCTGCGGCATTACGTCTTCGACGAGCAACACCATATTCGCAAACACGTTGCTGTTTTCATCAACCAAACACTAGTTCGAGATCGAATCCAGTTGAACGTGACGCTCAATGAAGGCGATTCAATCCATGTCATTCAAGCGCTAAGCGGCGGATAAATGCGAAAACTTTTTATCCAACCGATCTGGAGATACCAATGAAACAAAAGACGCTGTTCGTATCCACGCGCAAAGGCTTGTTTGCGGTAGAACGCGAATCCAGCGGCTGGCGGGTCGCCAGCCATCACTTTCACGGCGAACCCGTCACGCAGTTTCTCGGCGATCCACGCGATGGCGCGCAGGGTGCATGGTACGCCGCGCTTCGCATGGGGCACTTCGGCGTAAAGTTGCGCAAGAGCACGGATCGCGGCGCGACGTGGAATGAGATCGCTAGTCCCGCCTTGCCAGAAAAGCCAAAGACAGGAATCTGGGCGGATGACACCACGCCGTGGAGCGTTGATATGGTTTGGGCGTTCGCGCTTGCGGGTTCGCAAGCAGGCGAGCTCTGGGCAGGCACGATGCCCGCAGCAATGTTTCGCTCGATAGATGGCGGCGCATCATGGCAACTCTGCGAATCGCTTTGGCTCAATGAAAAACGCCTCGGCTGGTTCGGTGGCGGCAACGATCATCCGGGCTTGCACTCCATCGTTGTCGATCCACGCGATCCGAAGCACGTAACGATTGCGATCTCGTGTGGCGGCGTGTGGACGACACACGACGACGGTGCAAACTGGTCACTGATTGGCGCAGGCATGCACGCGCCGTTCATGCCCGAGCCAGAGCAATTCAACCCGAACACGCAAGACGCGCATTCACTTTCGCTCTGTGCTGTCGCACCCGACACGATGTGGGTGCAACATCATCAAGGCTGTTATCGCTCCACCGATTCAGGAGAGAACTTCAAACGACTTAACGCACCGACGCCCGCCGACTTCGGTTTCCCCATCATCGCCGATCCAAACAATCCGCAACGCGCGTGGGTCGTCCCCGCACGCGCCGACAAGTATCGCTACGCGACCGACGGCGCAATGCACGTCGCACGCACGGACGACGGCGGCAACACCTGGCAAGTGTTTCGCAACGGGCTCCCGCAAACACATGCGTACGATCTTGTGTATCGTCACGGGCTTGCAATTACGAACGACGGAAAAACGCTAGCGATGGGATCAACCACGGGTGGGCTGTGGATCAGCGAAGATGCGGGTGAATCGTGGAGCGCAGTTGATGCGCGGTTGCCGCCGGTGGCGGCGGTTTGTTTTGCATAGACATCTTTTTTGGATCGCCAATTCCAACGGCCCGTAGCCCGGTTGCTCGCAACCGGGTTCCCGTAACGTTGATCGCACAGCGATCTAAATGCAAAAAATGACTTCGTAGAATTGAGGAACCCGGATGCGAGCATCCGGGCTACGATACATCGGGTTCGTTATTGCATGACAGGAAAATACGCATGGTCCCTACACCTGTTCGCGAAGAAATCCTCCGGCGCATCCGTGCCGCCGAGAACGAACACAACGTCCGCGTGCTGCTCGCGATCGAATCCGGTAGTCGCGCATGGGGCTTCGAATCACCAAACAGCGATTACGACGCACGATTTGTCTACATCCATCCGAGCGACTGGTATTTGTCCGTCGCGCTAGAGGACAAACGAGACGTGATTGAATACCCCATCGTTGATGACATTGATTTGAACGGATGGGATCTTCGCAAAGCGCTACGACTTTTTTCAAAATCTAATCCGGCGATTGTCGAATGGATTCAATCCCCCATCGTGTACACAACATTCGGTAGTTTCGCTGAACTGGCGCGAGCCCTGCTGCCACAGGTGTACTCATGTGTGAGTGGCGTACACCACTACCGCAGCATGGCGAAGACTAATTTTCGTGGATACCTCCGCGAAGATTCAGTACTGCTCAAGAAGTACTTTTACGTCCTTCGCCCCCTGCTATCCGTGCGATGGATTGAGCGCTACGCAACCGCACCACCAATCGAGTTCTATAAGCTGTTGCACTTGATCGAGGATCAACCGAACCTCGTCGCTGACGTCAACGCGCTCCTCGAACAGAAACGAGCTGCGCCAGAACTCGGGCGGGACAAGCAGGTACCTCGCATTCATGCATTTATTGAACACGAATTAGATCGTATCGAAGAGCTACACCCTGGGGTAGCAATCAAGGCAAATTCGATTACCGCGCTCGACCAGCTTTTTCATGCTTGTTTGGGCGAGTCACGGTAAGCGTCCCGTTTCGGCTTTTAAGTATCGAGACCACAGCATCCGCTAAGCGGCGCAATAAGATTGCGCCCTACTCTGGATACCCCAACACCGGCTGCCCAAACCCCTCCGCCGCTCGCCATCCGGGCTGTTTCAAAAACAGATTCGTAAACATGCCACCCGGATCGTAGCTAAGCTTCTTGCCTGGGTTTTGTTTTTCGAATTCGGCATGCAGTTCTTTGCCGTTTCGATACCACGGCACTTTGCTCACGTACGCTGAGAGCGATGCGCCGCGCCAGCCTTTGTCGGCGATCTCTGGCCATACGCGATCCGCGTTGGCGATGTTTTCATCACGATGTAGCTTCCACATTTCACGACCGAGAATGTCGCCGAAGATAAAGAGTCGACCATTGACGATTTCAAACTCTGTCGGGTCGCTACCGAGTTTGATTTTGTACGGTGCGCCGTTCGAACAGAAGCCACCGTAGAGCGGTTCGTACTTTGTTGGAGCGGTATCGAACATCGTTTTGTGTTCTGAGTTCGCAAAGTAATACGTGCGACCTGGCAAGCTGCTCGCGATTTCTTTCTTGCCGCGCGTCGGTTTGCCGAGCGTGAAATACGCAACCGGATCGTGGCCGAGCAGCATGACATCTTGCCCCGATGGGTTTTTCACCGTTGCGAAATGGGTGCCGCAGCCACTCAACGCGAGCGATGCAAGGACTGAGATGAACCAAGTATTTTTCATTGTTCTCGACCTTCCGCTTTTGATTGAATTCGTTGAATGACCCGATGCTTCACAGAAAGGTTACGCGTTGCTAGTTTGTTTTGCAAGTTCTTACGCAGTCGCGTGGTTATCGCAAGCAAATTGATAGCGATAACATCATCACTCAGAAAGTTTCAGCTCATAGCGTGTTCAAGAGCTAACCTATGAAAACCTATTTCTCACAATTGGCGCTAGCCGCGCTTCTCGTTCTTACAATTTGCACGGCGGGGCATTCGCAAATATCAACAAAAACTCAGCAGGCCAACATGACAACAATCGCAAAAGGCACGTTCGTCGTAACGTTAAAACCACTACCCCTTGATGGCGTTGATCCCGCGACGAAATTGGGGCGAATGTCAATCGACAAACAAATTTCAGGCGACCTCATTGCAACGACGAAGGGCGAGATGCTTTCAGCGATGACGAATACGAAAGGCTCTGCGGGCTACGTCGCTATCGAACATGTAACCGGAGCGCTAAACGGACGCAAAGGCTCCTTCGTTCTGCAACACACCGGCACAATGAATAAGGGTTCACCTTCTCTCAGCGTGACCGTTGTCCCCGATTCCGGCACTGAAGAACTTACCGGACTCGAAGGCACATTCAAAATCGATATCGTCGAAGGAAAGCATCTGTACGAGTTTCAATACAAACTCTTGTAGTAGATGCGCAGCATGCCGCAATTCATCGCCCTCCTTCGCGGCATTAACGTTGGCAAAGCCAAGCGCGTGCCGATGGCGGAGTTGCGCGATTTGCTTACCTCACTCGGTTACGCGAATGTGCAAACGCTGTTGAACAGTGGCAATGTTGTTTTCGAAAGTGCGGGTCGCGCAACGACATCCGCGCAAGCGAAGCAGATTCAAACCGCTATCGCGGAAACGATGAATGTGGAAGTGCCCGTGATCGTGAAATCGTCGGCCGAATTCGCGTTGATCGAAACGGAATGCACGATCACAAATTCGGCAAAAGGCACCATTGATCCATCGCGATTGTTGGTGGCATTTGCGCAGGATACGAAAACACTCGCTGAGCTGTCGCCACTTTCTGCGCTCGTACATGAGTCCGAGCGATTTCAGATCGGCAAGTACGCAGCCTACCTCTACTGCGCGAATGGAATTCTTGAGAGCAAAGCGGGCGCTGCGCTGCTTGGCAAAGTCGGTCGAAGCGTGACTACGCGAAATTGGGCAACCGTTCTGAAAATCACACAACTCTTGGAAACAAAGTAGATGATCTACCGCCGCGCGATTTCCGCCGACATTGACGCGATCTTTGTTGTTCGTTTCGCCGTGAAAGAAAACGTGTTGTCGAACCCTGCGCGTGTGACGCATCAAATGTGCGAGGACTATCTCGACACACTCGGGCGCGGTTGGGTGTGCGAAATCGATGGTCGTATCGTTGGCTTTTCATACGCTGCGAAAGCCGATCATTCGATTTGGGCGCTGTTCGTGCTACCTGACTTTGAAGGTCGCGGCATCGGCAAAGCGCTTTTGACACTAGCGACGGATTGGTTGTTTGAAATCGGTTCGCAATGTGTTGTGCTTTCGACTGAGGCCAACACACGCGCGGATCGTTTTTATCTTGCGCAAGGTTGGACGCGCGGCGAGATGAAAGATGGCGTGGAAGTGCGTTATGAGTTGAAGCGAAATGCGAAATCGTGAGGTTTGATCGCAGGCTTTTATTGAGCTGGATTTCTTGGGTTCCGTCAATGAGAAACGCATCCCAACGCTATCGCTTATAGCCCAAGCAATATGGGCGATAGCGTAGTTTACGTCTGTTATCGAAACAGCACTATACACAAGTCATCGCCCAATAATTTGAGGCGATAAGCGATATAGCTAGGATACACACAACGGTTCGCTGTTACTCCAACTCGTCAATCCAAGCCTGCTGAATCGCCTCAAGAATTCGCTCGCCGCAGCGCGATGGATCGTCATCGAAATCCGGCAACGCCATCACCTTCGCCATGAGATCGGTGAAGCGAATCGTTTTCGGATCGACATCGGGATGCGTGTCGGCGAGTTCGATGGCGATATCTAAGGTGTCAGTCCATTTCATGTTTCTCTCCAGCGTTCATCGTTTCCTTCGACGCGCTCAGGATGAACGCACCCCACCACGAACGAGGAATTACTAGTGATTTTCGCGGGCATGATTGATCGTGTATTTCGGCAATTCAACTGTGAGTTGTGTATCCGCCACTTTCACCTGGCATGACAAACGCGACAAGCTCGTGAGCCCCCACGCGCGATCAAGCAAGTCTTCTTCTTTCTCATCCATTTCACCGGTTGACGCAAAGCCCTCGCGAATGATCACGTGGCACGTTGTGCACGCGAGTGATTGATCACAGGCGTGTTCGATTTCAACGTCGCTATCGAGGAGCGCAGTGCAAAGTGTCACGCCTTTTTTCGCGTCAATTGTTTTTCCGCTCGGGCAGAGTTCGGGGTGGGGAAGAATTTTTATTGTGGTCATACTAGACTGTCATCCCCGCGAAGGCGGGGACCCAGACCGAGGGCTCAACGTTGTTCTGTAGCGATAAATACGGTGCGCCAATTGAAGCGCAACGGGGACTGGGTTCCCGCCTTCGCGGGAATGACGTGTAACCAAACGGCACACTCATACGATTTGATCCAACGTTTTCCCCGCGAGCGCCTTCTTCACCGCTTTATCCATTCTGCGCCCAGCGAAATCAGTGCTCGCGCGATTTAAATCTTCTGTTGCTCGAACAATCGCGCGATGATCGCTGCCTTCGGCGAGTTGCTTTAAGAAGGCGATTTGCGACGTCAGCGCCGCAGCTTCGTTGTCATTCAACAACGCTCGATCTTCCGCGAGCGCTTGCGTAACCGCCTGCACTAACGCAGTCGCGTCTACTCGCGCCTCCGCGAGCGCCCTCGCCTGCATGTCAGTGCTCGCCGATGCGTAGGCGCTTTGCAACATGCTCGCGATTTCGCCGTCGCCCAATCCGTAACTCGGCTTCACTGTGACTTCCGCGCGCACGCCACTCGTAGTTTCAAGCGCGGCGACCGAGAGCAAACCATCCGCGTCAACTTGAAAAGTAACGCGGATACGCGCGGCACCGGCGACCATCGGCGGGATACCACGAAGTTCAAATCGCGCGAGGCTGCGGCAATCGCTTGCGAGCTCACGCTCGCCTTGCAACACATGCAGCGCCATCGCAGTTTGGCCGTCTTTGAACGTCGTGAATTCTTGCGCTTTGGCAACGGGGATCGTCGAATTGCGCGGCACAATTTTCTCAACAAGACCGCCCATTGTTTCCATACCGAGCGAGAGCGGGATCACGTCAAGCAACAAATGCGAATCGCCGTCGCCGGTTTTATTTCCAGCAAGTTGATCGGCTTGGATCGCTGCACCCAGCGCAACGACTTCATCCGGGTTCATTGTTGCGAGCGGTGCTTTGCCGAAAATCGATTCAAGCGCTGCGCGCACATGCGGCATGCGCGTTGCGCCACCGACTAACACGACGCCGTCAATCTCGTTCGCTTTCAACTTCGCATCGCGCAAGGTCCGCTTGACCGCGCTCAGCGTTTTGTCAACGAGTGGCTGCGACAGTTCAACGAATTTCTCGCGCGATACGTCGACTGAACTGTCGAACCCGCAACCCCAATTAACTTTAATCGTAGCGCTCGTTTCAGTGCTGAGCGTTTCTTTTGCAGCACGTGCTGCGGCGCTCAGGTTAGCTTGACCAGCGGGTGACAGCGCGCGGGTTAAGGCCCAAGTATCAAACGCGTATTTTGCGAGCACCGCATCGAAGTCGTCGCCTCCGAGATGGGTGTCTCCGGCGGTCGCTAAAACCTCAAATACACCTCTCGTGAGGCGCAGGATCGACACGTCAAAGGTGCCTCCGCCGAGGTCATAGATGAGAAACGTGCCTTCGGCTTTCTGATCAAGCCCGTAGGCAACGGCCGCCGCCGTTGGCTCGTTGAGTAAGCGCAGTACATTGAGTCCAGCCAATTGCGCCGCATCTTTTGTTGCCTGCCGCTGTGCGTCGTCAAAATACGCCGGCACGGTGATTACTGCACCATAGAGTTCGCCACCGAGCGTTTCCTCGGCGCGACGCTTTAATGCTTTCAAAATCTCGGACGACACCTCAATGGGCGAGATCGCACCTTGCCGAGTTGTGATCTTTAACTGCCCTTTACCGTCTCCACTGGGCGTGGTGAATTGGTAGCGCGCTGCAGACTCATCACGCAGGTCGGCAACACTTCGCCCCATGAACCGCTTCACTGATGTAATCGTGTTGAGTGCGTCATCACCACGATGTTTAAGCGCTGCGCCACCCACCACGATCTCGCCATCTTCGGCGTATTGCACGGCCGACGGCAACATGGCGCGCCCGTCACTGTCGGGCAAGCATTCCGGCACAGCGTTGCGAATGGTCGCGACAAGCGAGTTGGTGGTGCCGAGATCGATACCAACCGCAAGGCGGCGTGTGTGCGGCTCAGGGCTTTCGCCGGGTTCGGAAATTTGAAAAAGAGCCATAGTTAGTTTGCGAGCGCTATCACGCGAGCGCCGACAGCATGTCCAGAAGGCGCGGGCTTGACCGCGGTTTGTGTGTCGATCATCCCAACGCTTCCATCGCGAGATCGACCTCTTCGATCAGCTTTTGTGTGAAGCGCATTTTTCGCGCGAGCGTCGTTGCTACGGGCAAATGACCGCCGTCGTACGCTGCAGCAAAGGTGTCACCGAGCGAATCCATCACACTCTGCAATTCGGTCGACATTTCTTCGAGGCGATCTGAATCCTCTTTGAGTTTTGCATCGGCAATCGCTTCGCGCCAATCGATCTGCTCGACTAGAAAATCGTGCGGCATCGAAGTGTTTTTCTCGTCCATCCCGTTTACATTTTTTTGCCACAGTAAGTACATGGCGCGTCGTACCGGATCACGCAAGGTTTGATAGGCTTCATTGATCTGCGTTGCTCGCTCCAACGCAGCGCGCTTATCTGCGTCGTTTGCATTCACAAAACGATCGGGATGCGTTTCCGATTGCAAGGCGCGATAGCGTTTCTGAAGTTCGCCCTCATCGACAAAAAACGTTGGCGCAAGCCCCATTGTCTCGAAGGCATTCATTAAAAGGCTTCGGTCAGCGCGAGCGCGCTTGAGCGATTTGCGCGGCTAAATCCGCCGCGATCGGGAGACGCTTAAAAGGGCTCACGTTGACGCCACCTGTATTGCCGCTCGGGACTAATCCCCAAACCGTCTTCGTGGCCGCGCCGACGATACGAATGACTTGTCCGAACAATTCTTTGTGACTACGATTGCGAATCGCCCAAGCGGCCATCAGGCAATGAGCTTTCACATGCAACCAAGTCGACGATTGCCCGAGCACATGCGCGCGTTCGAGGTGTAGGAATTCTTCCTTCGAATCAGATTTGGCATTCGCCTTTCGTGCACAGGCAATTTCGCGCGAGAAAGCGGGAAGAATTCGTTGTCCGTACGTACTGAAGCGCTGCATGTAGAAGTACAAATTAAACGGTGAAACTCTCGCCACAACCACATCGCGCTTTTTCACGCGGGTTGTTAAATTTGAAGCCTTCGTTCAATCCTTCTTTTTGAAAGTCGAGTTCGGTCCCGTCGAGTACTGCGAAGCTTTTTGGATCGACAATGACCTTCATGCCAAAGCTTTCCGACACGATGTCTTCGGGCAACGAATCATCTGCGTACTCAAGTTTGTAGGCGAGGCCCGAACAGCCTGTCGTTTTCACACCGAGGCGAATACCAATTCCTTTGCCCCGTTTGGCAATATATTTTTCAACGTGATTGGCGGCGGCTTGAGTGAGGGTGACTGGCATTTTTTTCTCCGTGGGATGGGCACCCCGTGCCCACCATATACACAACATCTCGTGACTCTGTGAGGCTGGCATTGCGCGAACCACACAAAAAGTATCTAGTAACACGTGGGCACGGGATGCCCACCCTACAAATTTAAGCGGCTACTTTTTCCGCAACCGCATGCTTCGCTTTGTAATCCTCCACCGCCGCCTTGATCGCGTCCTCGGCGAGGATTGAGCAGTGAATTTTTACTGGCGGTAGGGCGAGTTCTTCCGCGATTTGCGTGTTCTTCAAATTCATCGCCTCATCAAGCGTCTTGCCTTTGACCCACTCAGTAACAAGCGAGCTCGACGCGATCGCCGACCCGCAGCCGTAAGTTTTGAACTTCGCATCTTCGATGATGCCATTCGCACCCACTTTGATTTGGAGCTTCATTACGTCGCCGCACGCAGGCGCGCCGACCATGCCGGTGCCAACACCGTCATCGTCTTTCGCGAACGCGCCAACGTTGCGTGGGTTTTCATAATGATCAACAACTTTTTCTGAGTAAGCCATTTCAATTTCTCCGAAATTGAAGGACGAAAGGACGACGCTCACTTTGCTCGCTAGGACGTCGGTTGCGTTGCAACCTATGACGCGAGCATTGCGCAATCTATCTACGCCTCTTCATTCTTTCCTGTTATTCAAAAACGTTCCAAAAAAACTTCTAAACACCGCTTTGCGTCATAGCGACCGACGGGAGCGTCGTCTTAGCGCAAAGCGCGTCGTCCTAGCGGACGCAAGGACGCGACGTCCTGAAGGCATCGCTAATGCGCCGCCCACTGCACCGTACTCAAATCGATGCCTTCCAAATGCATATCCCACAACGGACTCATCGCACGCAATTTTTCTACCGTGCGCTTCATCGTTGCAATGGTGGTGTCAACATCCGCTTCGGTGGTGAAACGCCCGACCGTCATGCGAATCGACGAGTGCGCAAGTTCATCGCTGCGCCCGAGCGCGCGCAATACGTAACTAGGCTCCAGCGACGCGCTGGTGCACGCCGAGCCGGAACTCACTGCGATTTCTTTTACGCCCATGATGAGGCTTTCGCCTTCGACGTAATTGAAACTAATGTTCAAGTTATGCGGTACACGCTGTTCCATGTCGCCGTTGATAAACACTTCGGGGATGTCTTTCAAGCCCCTGTACAAACGATCGCGCAGCATGCGGATGCGCTCGTTTTCCGTGTTCATTTCAAGCTTCGCTAGGCGAAACGCTTCGCCCATGCCAACGATTTGATGCGTCGCGAGCGTGCCGGAACGAAAGCCGCGTTCGTGGCCGCCTCCGTGAATTTGCGCCTCTAGACGAATGCGTGGTTTCTTGCGAACGAAGAGCGCACCCATGCCTTTCGGGCCGTATGTTTTATGGGCAGAAAAACTCATTAAATCCACTTTCAAATCCGCGAGATCAATCGCGACTTTGCCGGTAGATTGCGCTGCGTCCACGTGGAAAATGATGCCTTTACTGCGAGTAATTTCACCGATTTCTTTGATCGGTTGGATCACACCAATTTCATTGTTCACATGCATCACTGAAACGACCACGGTGTCAGGGCGCAATGCAGCCTTAAACACATCCATGTCGATCAAGCCGTTTTCCATCACATCCATATACGTGACTTCGAAACCAACACGCTCCAATTCACGCATCGTGTCGAGCGTGGCTTTGTGCTCGGTTTTTACGGTGATGAGATGCTTACCTTTATCTTTGTAGAACTGCGCCGCGCCTTTTACCGCGAGGTTGATCGATTCAGTCGCGCCGCTGGTCCAAACGATTTCTTTGGCGTCGCAATTAACGAGTGCGGCAACGTGCTCACGCGCCTCTTCGACTGCGTCCTCGGTTTCCCAACCGTACGCATGTGAGCGCGACGCAGGATTGCCGAAATGCTCGGTCAAAAAAGGAATCATTTTTGCGGCCACACGCGGATCGACCGGGGTCGTTGCGCTGTAGTCCATGTAGATCGGGAGAGACATTTTTTACTTCGTAGGACGAATGAATAAAGACGAAATGAGTTGATGCTTATCCGACGTTAGGCGGACACGTTCACGACTGAGGTCGCGAGCGAATTCAGATTCATGCGCTCGCCGTCGAAATTTTGTTTGCGCAAATCTTTAACTACGTGAATCGACGGGCTCTTTCGATCGCGTGCGTCGTCAACTAACGATTGCAGGCTCACGCCTTGGAGGTAAGTGAAGATGTGTGCGTTTAGGCTGGCCCACAAATGATGGGTCAGGCATTGCTGTTCTTCGAAACAATTTTTCTCACCGCCGCAGCTGGTGGTGTCGATCGGCTCGTCAACAGCAAGGATCACGTCCGACACGCTGATCGTTGCCGGAGCCTTTGCGAGGTTGTAGCCACCACCCGGGCCGCGCACACTCTCAACCAAACCATATCGCCGCAACTTTCCGAAAAGCTGCTCTAAATAGGAGAGCGAGATTTGTTGCCGCGCCGAAACTTCGGCCAACGTTACCGGGCCTTCGTGGTTGTTAAGTGCCACGTCGATCATTGCGGTAACAGCGAATCGGCCTTTGGTGGTGAGTTTCATAAATGCCTGACTGGTTTACTCGGATTATAAGAGTCCGAGTAATTTAGTCAAGTGAAAGCCGCAGTAGTTCCGTCGGATATTGAGAATACACGAACAGCGCTAAATCTCTTATTTTTATGGGCGTTAGAGGTATTCTGTCGCTTTATTAATCACCACACGAATCGTTTACCTATCCCCGTCGCTTGGGCGTTTTCTATCTAAAGCTGACAACGATACTTTTTCTGTCGCGAGATGCTCGAGCGATTCGTCTTTGAGGCTATGAACCGCATATTAACTTAACTTGAGTTGCCCTTGATATTGATTCAGTTTGAATTTCAACGCGACAACACACCTTTCAGCGCCTTTCCCGTGCTACTCTGCCACTCGCAGAATGTGCCATCAGAAATTTCCGTATAACGCTTACTTTGCAGGGACATGCCGCTTTTTTTTGTGATTGACAAGATCATTACTCAATCGGCCCTAACCCCAACAAAATAGAGCGAAACGCCCGTAGCTTTTCTCCCAACATACGTTTCAATAGTCGTGAAAATCCCTGCATCTACCCCTCAGCCCAGCGCAATCAACGCTGCAGCGACGCCAACGCTTGATCAGCGATTCGCCGCGAGCTACGCTGATCTGCGGCGAATCGCGCAAGCGCGGCTGCATCGAAGCGGTGGCGCGGAGTCGCTCGATACGACGTCGCTCGTGAACGAGTGTTATTTGAAGCTACGTTCGTCAAACTCCACGATTGCTGGCGAGCGGATTGCATTTTTGGCGTACGCCTCGCGAACAATGCGCTCAATCATCGTCGATCTGATTCGAGAATCGCTCTCGCAGCGGCGAGGCGGCGACGCCGAAATGGTTACGCTCAACACGTTCTTGGTTGATTCAACGCCAAATCCACAGCCAGAAATCATTGATGTACTCGCATTAAATAGCGCACTCGACTCGTTGGCCGCTGCCGAGCCGCGACTTGCCCAGGTGGTTGAACTTCGCTACTTTGCCGGGCTTGAACTTCACGAAATCGCGGAACTTCTCGATTGCCACGAACGCACCGTTCGCCGCGATTGGGAGAAAGCCAAGCTTTTGTTGGCGGCGATTCTTCAGTAGCCCGCAGCGGTCAGCACGGGATCGCGGGGGTTTAGTTGTCACAAATCACACGGTTTTTCCGTCTTCGTTTCTGATGCCACTTTCCGCCGAACAAATTAAACGCCTGTCGAGCGAGCTCGACGAAGTGCTGTCGCTCCCAAAAAGCGACTGGCACCTCTGGGCGCGAACAAAAAATAGACCAGGCGATCCGGTCGATGCGCGATTGCGAAACATCGTAGAGTCGGGTCGACTTGAGCAAACATTGTCCTGCGACGCTCTAGATCGATCCCTGCATCTGCCAAACCACGGCGAAGCTTGCGCAACCGGCAACCTGCAGCCGTTTGCGACCGTAGGAGCAATCATCGGTGCTTACCGGCTTGTCGAACGCATCAGCGACGGCGGCATGGGCAGCGTGTGGCTCGCCGAACGCGCCGACGGCGCGTATAAACGACGGGTGGCTTTGAAACTACCGTTCGTGGGTGCCAACGCAGCTGCGCTCGCCAAGCGCTTTGAGGTTGAGCGAGACATTTTGGCGCTGTTGGAGCACCGAAACATCGCTCGCTTTTACGACGCGGGAAGCGCGAACACCACGCCATTTATTGCGCTGGAGTATGTGGCTGGAATACCGATCACGCAGTACTGCGAGGAAAAAAAACTACCGATTCGTGCGCGGCTTTCGCTATTTCGACAAGTGCTCCGCGCGGTGCAATACGCGCATACACATCTGGTCATCCACCGTGATCTGAAACCAAGCAACGTGCTGGTTACCGCAGATGGCGACGTAAAACTGCTTGACTTTGGTATTGCTCAACTGCTGGATGTCAGCTCGGTCGGGCTGCCGCTGGTTGATGCTGCGACGCACATGAATTCGCATAGTCTTCCGCGCGAGCAAAATGTCGAGGTAGTGCCGAGGATTTTGACCAGCGATGAGACCAGCACCGCCAACGCACGTACGCAAGGGGAGCTTACGCGGGCCTACGGCAACGTGATGACGCCGCGGTATGCAAGTCCTGAGCAAGTGTTGGGCGAGGCGATCACCACCGCATCCGACGTTTACTCACTTGCAGTCTTGTTGTTTCGGCTATTGACGGGTCGATCACCGTACGATGTTGACAACACGAATCCACGCGCGGAGCTTGCCTTAGTGCGAAACAAAATTCTTGCTGGCGAACTTCGAACCGCGGATTTCAACACGCACACCCAAGAGCGTGTTGACTCAGAAATCAAAGCAATGCTCAGCAAGGCGCTATCGCGGAATCCCGAAGATCGTTATGTCAGTGCCAGTGAATTTGACAACGACATTTCGCGCTTTTTGAGCTACGTCCCCGTCCGCGCGAGAGCACAACCCCTTGCTAACCGCACTCGTCTATTTTTCCGCAGAAACTGGCTCGCGAGTGCGTCGGTTGCGATCACATTCTCTGGGCTCGCGGCGTTCGCGGGGTACGTCTATTTTGAGAGCGAAGTGCAGCGTCGAAGCAAGGAGTTTCTGCTGCAAGCGCTCACGCCCACGTCGTATTACACCGATGGCGGCGTGGTGCTTACACACGCTGAAATGTTGAATCGTGCGGCAGCGGGTGTCGAGCAAAAGTTTGCAGATCAACCGCGGGTACAGGCCGAAATTTATCAAGCGATTGGCGAGAGTCTGTTTAACCTTGGTGAACATCAAGATGCGTTCCTGATCCGTACCCGTGCGCAGCCCGTGGTGGATGCCACGTTCGGGCGCACTTCACGAGAAGCCATTCGCAACGCCAATCGCGCCGCGTATATGCACCTCACGCAACGCAGACTGCCCGAATTCCAGCAGAGCCTAGCTGACCTTCTAACGCGTTGCCCCAGCCTAAACGCCGTCCCAGAGGACAAGTGTTACGGCACAATTTGGCTGCAGACTCACTACTACGCCTACACCGGTGAGGGCGCAAAAAGAAAAGCGCTATGGGACGACTACGATGCGCGTATTTCGCCGAACGTTTCCGCGGATAGCCGCTGGCACACGCTCGCCAATTATTGGGGCGCTAGCGCGGCTCGACAAACCGGCGATTTAGTCGCCACCAAAGCGCGCTGGGCAAAGCTGCTCTCGCTGAAGTCAACGCAAGACGGAGCCAAGGGCGATCATATGAAGGCCCTGTCAGTGGCGGCGACGATGAACGCGATGGGATTGCGCGAAGAAGCCGCCGCGCTAGGGCGTGATCTTTATGCACAAGGGGAGCGCTACATGGGCGACGCGTTTGATGCACATCTCTTCTACATGCCAAACGTAGTGGAGACGCAGGCCGCAGCCAATGTCGACTACGGCGGTGAGACGCTCCTACGGCGAGGCATTGAGCGCATCGATACGCTCTCTTTAGCGCGTAATAACGCGAACATGGAGAAAGAAACCATCGACGCTCGCGCTGCACTCGCGCTACTGCTGATCTCTCAGAGACGCTACGCGGAAGCGCGAGGACCGCTTGAGCGCGCGATCACGCTGCAGCGCACGTTCAACATCGACCACGATCAGTACTTACTCGAAATGCAGATGCACGCGATAGCGCTTGATCATCTCGAGTTTCCAGCCAACGACGAGGCGCGTACGCGAGAGCACCTGCACACACTGAGTACGTGGCGCGCACGTGCCGTGCGCGCACAGGATGACGCGTCGTTGCCGCGCATCGACGCGCTGATGGCGCTGCTTGAAACGGACCCCGCGCTGGCCGACACCCACTGGGCGCGCGCAAATGAAACGATGCTTCGCACACACGCTAGACCGCACGACACCGCAATTCTTTTGAAAGCGTTTAACTCGCTTTACGCGATGCCGCCGCCAGTCGACGACGAGACGGTCGCAGCGATGAGGCGTTACGCAAAAAAAGTGCTCGCTGCCACCGACGAGGCGCTCGCTAAACGTGGGAAGCCGAAAGAATAGTTAAGACTCAATCTGCGATTGCTTGTTCGAAAAATGAACTGAAAATGTCCGCCCGGTGCGTGTCCGTCCGTCTTTATGAGCATCTCCTCATGCTCTGGACTGGATTCCACTATGAAAACCTATGCCTTGTTCGCGCTAAGCGCGCTTAGCGTTGCGACCAGCACGTCGTCAGACGTTTTCGCACAACCGCAAAACCTTCAAAATGTTCAACAAAGCAGCACAATTGCGCAGCCGGGAGCGGCGGCTCGCCCGATAAGCCCCGCGCCGCAACAGCCGAGCGCTGCCGCACAGCTACAAAGCGCTCAGTTCAGCAATTTTCGCTCCGATAAACTAAGCGAAATCATGCAGCGACCCGACTCGGAAATCATCCGCGACGCCCAGGGCAACACAGCGCGGATGGGAGACATCAAGGCCGCGATTAACGCCAAGCGGGCACTCGCCGAGTCGAAGACTGAGCCCTCGCACGACGCGCTCCGAAAAACGACCATGCGCGTGAGCAAGCCCAGCTCTGATTTACAGAAGCACCGCGAACTCACCAGCGCGATTTCGCGCACAGTCAACGGTGAGCTGTCCAACCTGCGCGCCGCGCCGCCGGTCAATTTGAGTATGCCGCGCGCTGCGGGGGCTCTGGGAACACAAGCAGCGCAGGGCGTAGCGGGTAACGCTGCAGCAACAGCATTCAAAGGCGAGCGCCTCAGCGAACGATCCGCAGCCAGCGCCCTCGATCCCTGCGCGAGCGCGAACGCGACCTCAAGCGCGACGTCGATCAGCGTTGCGGGCAGTTCCGGCGGACGATTCAACGTAACGCCGCGCCAGGGCGTGTTGGTGAAAGGTTGTTTCAATGATGATCGTGAAGTGGTGGAGATTCGCGTTAACGGGCAATTTCCATCGGGTCGCGTGATCGTTCCTATCTCATCAAAAACCGACGCGTTCGCATTCGGCAATTTTCCGGAACTCAGCGGCGTGCCCGATCAACCTGTCACGCTGAGTGTGAAATACAAAAACGGCTCGTCGAGTCAAGAACGCCAAGGCAACTTCATCGCAGATCGCGAAGTGATCCAACTTGATCCGGCCAACATCCCTGGCTTCAAAGTACGCGCGAACCCCGGCACCGGTCAGAGCACACCCGGCGGTAATTTAGAACTTGCCCACGGCACAGGTTTCGACAACCAACAAGCAGGCACCGATATCTACGTTCCTGCACTTGCGAAAAATTTTGAGATCACCAATTTTTGGGGTAACTGGTCGGGCGAATCAGCCGATTTCAAGTGGTCAAGTGAAGGCTTCCCACAGATCGATTGGCGTGCTCGCAGAACCATTCAAAAAACATCGCTCACGATTAATTGTCTCGCCGTGAGTCCATTCGCATGCATCGCAACCAACGGCAAACCGATCGTTATCGACATCAAAACCACCGAAGTGGATTCGGCTAAAGTGGTCATCGACGGCGTTGAGATCTCAGGTCCGAAGGGAATGAATTGGCGGCAGTGAGTCGGCTCGAAACGATGCCTGCAAGCAACCGCGGATCGTATGTAGACGCCCTACGTCTACGTTGGGCGCACCGACATTTGCTGGTCACTACCGATAACTTAGGAAAACCGATTAGCGCCCAACTTGAAATTGCGTCCCACGTTTTTCTTGCCAAAAACTACACACGTATAGCTTTGGATGGGAATCGGTCTTAGCTGAATATAGAGACTACGCCTTCACATCACCGAAGCTCTTCGCCGCTTTTGTCGCCGCTTCAACTTTAGACACGGATGTCGACGACACCATGTCTGCAACTGTTTGTGCGATGCCGGTTAAAGAAGGATTCGCGAGACCGGCGTCTTTCATGATCGCATCGACAATCGGTTTCGCAACTTGATAATGAAGTGCGGAATTCACGACTTGCTCCGGCAGAGTGCCTTGGCCGCTTCCACCGCTTGGAAGACTCGTACCGTCACTCGACCCCGTTGATGTGCCAGGCATCCCGTTGACCTGGAACAAACGAATCGACTCGATTTTTTCAAGCGGTTTCGCAGCCTGCTGAATAATGAGCGGCAAAGATTGTATGAGCTGCATGCGCACAGCTAAATCAATCTGAGCTGCCCCCAACTTATTCTTCGCTTCGTTGATCGCGGCAATGCCTTCGGCTTCCGCGAGTGACGCTGCTTTTTTGGCTTCTGCTTCGACCTTCACTGCGAGCGCACGGTTCTCAGCGGCCTCACGTTCGGCTTCAGCGGCGACCGTCACGGAAATCGCCTGTTGCTCCGCGTCCTGCGCAGCCTCGATCAACTGAATCGATTTGTTCCGTTCAGCAATTGAAATTTGGCGCGCTGTATTCACAGCCTCTTCGGCCTTAACAGCAGCAGCCCGAGCCGCATTCGCAGCGGCATCGGCTTGTGACTGCTCCTCCGATTTTTTTGCAATCGCAATTGCCGCATCTTGGTTAGCGAGCTCCACCGATTGTCTTTGCTCAGCTTGCTTCACTTTCGTTTCGCGATCCGATTCAATTTGCTTTTTCTGCACCGCGAGATTTTTGTCAATCTCGGCGCTATTGACTGTCCGATCAGCTTCGATGCGACGCTCTTTGACCAGGCGGTCGGCGTTAATGCGAACCTCTTCCGCTTCTCGATAGCGCTCCGCTTCGATCTTCGCAATCACCGCCGTTTGGTCGGCCTTGGCGTTTGAAATTTCTTGCTGCTGCGTAAGGGTTGCGAATTCTTGTTGCTTTGTAATGTCAAGTTTCAATCTCTCGGCTTCAAGATTTTTGGTGCGAACCTGAACCTCGGTGTCCTGCTCAATATCGTTCCGACGTTTGCGACGCGATTCTGTCTCTTCGGTAAGTCGCGTCAAACCTTCGGCATCAAACGCGTTGCTTGGATTAAAGAACGACTTTGCGGTCTGATCAAGACTGGTGAGCGACACTGACTCCAACTCAAGACCGTTTTTCTCCAAGTCCTCCGCGACCGCGTTTTGCACTGCTTGCACAAATTCACGACGCTTATCTTGAAGCTCTTGCATCGTCATCGTTGCAGCAGTTGCGCGCAACGCATCAACGAACTTATCTTCAACGAGCGTACGCAGCTCCGAGGGCTCCATCGTCTTTCGACCAAGCGTTTGAGCGGCTGTGCTCACCGATTCCGCCACTTGTTTCACCCGCACGAAGAATGCCGCCGCCACGTCAACGCGCAAGCGATCAAGCGCGATAAGACTTTGTTCTTCCTTGCGCGAAACCTCCAACTTCAAGGTGTTCATGTTCACCGGAATCGTCTCGTGAAAAATCGGCAACACAATCGCACCCCCGTCCATAATCACTTTCTGCCCGCCTAAACCGGTTCTCACGAACGCTGTTTCCTTGGTGGCGCGGTGGTAGAGCCGCGCGAAAATAATCCCAATCAGCAGAAGTGCAAACAGCACAATAGCCGCCGGTATTCCGACATTGATAAGCATTTCGATCATGTGATCCTCGGTGAGTAAACTTGTTATCGTTAAAGTAATTCGGGATGGGGGTTGCGAATGCAACGGAATCGCGCACCCACTTTTTTCACGAGCAACACGTCGTTGCCTTCAGAAAACGTGTCGGTATCAACATCTGGCTCTACCATCACGTAATGCGCTCGTCCGTAGGAGTCACGCACTTTCGCCTCTGCTGCAAGCCCTGATTTCGCTGTACCACGGACAACAACGCCCGCCCGACCAATGAGCGTCATTTCGCTAACGGCACTCGTCTCATCTTTCGGAATGATGCGTTCAAGCAACGCTCCAAGCCCACTCACCGTCGCGAAACCTGCAAATACTGCAGGAATGCTCGCCGCCCACGCCGGCCACATCGATCCGATAAGTTTCCATGTGACGCCTTGAATCACATAGCCAGCGATCGCGAAACCTGCCAAAAAAAGCACCACCAGTACGAGCGCAGGCACTTTGCCAAGATGCAACCAACCGAGTGGCGAGTCACCACTGTCTGGCATTTCGGGCAACAGGCTGTCAATCGCACTAGAGGGACTGTGCGCGAAGAGCAGACCGAGCCCCTCGATCACCGCGAGCCCGACCATCACGGCTAGCGCCGCAGCAAATGGCCAAGTTTCCGTCATCGTCAGCAAGATGTTCCCCTCGTCTCTACCGGACCATTAGCGTTGAGCTTTGAGCGCGGCAAGTCGCTCATTGATTTTGTTGTCCCGAACGAGATCATTGAGTTCCTTTAATTTGGTCGCCTGCTCCATTGTTGCGCTTTGAGCGACGGGGTCAAGTCCCGTTTGGCGTCGAAACGTGCGGTCAAAAGCGGATTGCACCGCTTCAGCCTTCGCCACGGCATTGCTCCCGCCGCCACCATTTTTTGCGTTTGCACTGGCGGCCGATGAGCGAGAGCGTTCGAATTCAGTTATCGCGCGCTCCATCTCACGCTTCTTGCCCATAAGCGCATCGACGAAACCGGAAAGCTCTTTCTCTTCCACGGCAAGCTGGCTCAAGCTCGATTCGAGAATAGGCAGTTGCGCTTCAATATCAAGCTGACGCGAAATAGCAGGCTTGGCCAAATCATCACGGCCACCTAGCAGCGCGGTGTTCAAGGAATTGGTGAGCGTTTCATGTTCTTTGTTTAGGTGCAGATGCTGCTGTTGCGCGAGGTGGCGATTGGCTGCCGCGCGACCCAATTCTGCGCGCACCTCATCAATCACTTGATCAATCTCGCGCACCGACTGTTCGAGCATCGCAATCGGGGCGGTGTCTTCGATCTTGTCGAGCAAGGCATGCGCGCCCCCAGCTATTACTCGCGCCACGCGGGTTTTCAAATTGTCAGCCATCAGGATTCTCCTTACGTAATGGATTGAGGAATAAGTTGCGCAAGCTCTTTCACCTGAGCGATGTGCCGCCGAACAACGTGACCGTCGAACGCGGCGGCCTGGGAGGTAATCGCTTGCCTCAGTAGGGTTTCAGCCAGCTGCATCGCGCGACGCGCGAGTTGGGATTCAAGTTGCTTCGCGATTTCAACGCTAGGCACTTGTGCGGAATTTAGAGTCGCCATTAGTGCAGGCACATGTTCGAAGAACGCGGCCAACACTTCGGAGTGCGTCTGTTCGCTGACCTCGAGCTTGGCGACGGCCTCTCGTGTGCTGCGCCCAAGATCGCGATAGAGATTGAGGGCTCCAATGTATTCAGAGTCGCCCATGTACGTGCGGCGCAAATGCGCAACAGCGACACGCACTTTATCGCTGACAGTGGCAGCGTCCTCCATTTGCGTGGTCGCCAACCAGTCGTACAAATCGTCGGGCAGCCGTCCTGAAATTGGAACCATCATCGAACTACTAATTAGAAATCATTTGCATGCATTTGTATACGATTGCAAACGAAAGGTCAAGTTGTGTTCGGTGACACAACAAAATGATGTCTGCGACGCGACAAACAATCGATACACATAAGAGTCGTCTGGTTTTCCAGCATACACACTCGCTTGCTCAACTCACTCCTACAATCTTTGAAAAGCAGAGGGGAGATCTATGAATTCGATGTTTACGGTTTGGACAAAAGCGGTGAGCATCTGCCTGTCCACGCTTTCAGTAACCATGCTCGTCGGCGCAGCCACCGCACAAGAAGCCCCCGTGCGCTTCTTAAACGATTGGCGCTGGGAGGGGCAGTCGTCACCACTTGCAATTGCCTTACTCGGCGGCTTTAAAAAGGCGAAGGTTGACGCGGAGGTAACGCCCGGCACCGGTTCGGCGGCGACGATTCAGAAGGTGGCCTCGGGCGAGTTCGATATGGGGCTCGGTGATTTCAGCGCGTTGGTTGAGTTCGCGGCAAAGAATCCGAATGTGCCGCCGCCCGTTGCGGTGTACGTTTTGTACGAGCGCACACCGGCGGCGCTTTTCTTGCGCAACGGTGTTTCGATCAAAGCGCTCGGCGACAAATCGATTGCAGCGCCTGCGTTTGATGGCGGTCGAAAGCTGTGGCCTGCGTTCGCGCAGCAGGAGGAACTCGCGACCGTTAAGTGGCAGAACGTTGATCCCATCGCGCGAGAAAAAGATTTCGCGAGCGGAAAATTTGACGGCATTACCGGCTTTTATTTCACCTCGATGCTCAACTTAGAGCGCGAAGGCATGTCTGGGACGACGTATCGCGTGTTTCCGTTTTACGAATCGGGCGTGCGTATTTACGGCAACGTCTTGATGGTCAATCCCAAGTTTCTAGCGGCCAACAAAAAGTCGGTGCAGAGATTTGTACGCGCCTATCACGACGCGGTGAAAGTGGCGCTTAAAGACACCGATCTTGCGATTGAAGCGCTCAAGCAAATCGATCCAAAGATCGACACCAAGATCGAATGGCGGCGTGCGCGGCTCGCGTTTGATCGATTCGTTGACACGCCTACGGTGCGTGAATCCGGTCTGGGCACGATCGACATGGCGCGAGTTCAATCGGGAATCGATCTCGTTGCGAACACGTTCAAGCTGGCAAACAAACCACAAAGCAGCAGCATTGCGAGCACCGAGTACTTACCGGCTCGAGCGGAAAGAATGCTCCAATAGCTATCGGTTACGACCCCGTCAAACGTTGCCCTATGGCATCGTAACGTTATTTTTCGAGGTGACTCATTTTTTCTAATACCGCCCATTTAAATTGGGCGGATAGAAATATCGCTGTTGTGATTTGTCGCACTTAACCGCAAGCGTGTTGAGCGTGAGTCTGCTCAAATAAACGTTATGGACAATCTTGATCTCGACGTTCTAAAAACCGCTCTCGCGTGGACCGAATCCGGTCGCCGCGCCACGCTTGGCACCGTCGTTCGCACCTGGGGCAGTGCGCCGCGACCGATTGGCGCGATGATGGCAATTCGTGATGACGGTCAAGTGATCGGCTCTGTCTCCGGCGGCTGTATTGAAGACGATTTAATTGCGCAAGTGAAAGACGGCAAGCTCGCCGCGAAATTACCGGAGAGCGTTCGCTACGGCGTTGCCGCGGATCAAGCGCGGCAATTTGGTTTGCCCTGCGGCGGTACGGTTGAAATGGTGCTCGAACCGCTCACGCCGCAAAGCGATATTCGTGGGCTGCTCGCTGATCTCGAAGCACACAAAATCGTGAAGCGAAGCTTAGATATTGCGACTGGGATTACGCGGCGTACCGACGCAATGGGTGCCGACGTTTTGTCGTTCGACAATAAAACGCTCGTCACGATACACGGTCCAAAATATCGGCTCGTGATCATCGGCGCAGGGCAGCTGTCGAAGTATCTTGCGACCATGGCAATTCCGCTCGATTATCAAGTCACCCTGTGCGATCCGCGTGATGAATACCAAGAGCAATGGACTGATTTACCGCAAGTGGTGATGAGTAAAGAGATGCCGGACGATCTCGTGCTCGCGATGAATTTGGATCGCAACAGCGCACTGGTCGCGCTCACTCACGATCCAAAACTCGATGATCTCGCGCTCATGGAAGCGCTTAAATCACCTGCGTTTTACGTCGGCGCGCTAGGCTCAAAATTGAACAACGACAAACGCCGCGCGCGCTTGCTCGAATTCGACGTGAGCGAAGAAGAAGTGAAGAAACTCCATGGCCCCGTCGGCCTAGACATTGGCGCGAAAACGCCGAGTGAAATAGCGATTTCGATTCTTGCTGAGATGACGGCGGTGAAACGCGGCGTCACGATGACGCGAAGTAAAACCGAATTGGCAGCGAGTGAGGTCTCCAGCGCGGGTTGCTCCCGGTAATGTCGTAGAAAAAGATCGATTCACGTCTATTCACTTAACACGCGCGCTTCGCATCTGCGACGCTACGCATTTCCGGGAGAAAGACATGGGATACGCTTTTTGTAAGGAGGTCCGCTACGCAGCACAACGTAGCGCCTATGCGATCACGATGAGTGCGATGCTCGTGGCCAGCGCCATCGTCGTTGCGCCCGACGCAGACGCGCAACAAGCCTATGTCTCGCTTCGAACCAACATTCGCTCTGGGCCGGATCATCGCTATCCACCCGTTGCGTGGTTGAACCGAGGATCGGCGGCGTATGTCAACGGTTGTGTACGCGGCTATCACTGGTGCGATGTGAGCGTTGGCGGTTTGCGCGGCTGGGTCAATGCGCGACACATCACGTACGCCTATGGCAATCGAAACGTCATCGTCTACGGCAACGGCTTAGCGTTTGGCGCGCCCGTCGTCGGATTCACATTGGGTTCTTATTGGGATAACCATTACCGTGATCGCCCGTGGTATCACCATCATGGCTACTGGAGCGATTGGCGCCCAGGTATCGCACCGCCGCCTTCCTACTATCGAGCGCCACAAGCCTACGTTGCACCGCGCCCGGCCTACGTCGCTCCGCGACCAGTTTATGTTGCACCTCGCCCGGTGTATGTCGCACCAAGACGCGAACCTCACGCCCATCGACATCCGAACCAAGTTCGCAATCGCTCTCACGTCGTCCGCGAACACCAACGCTCAGCCCCCCCTCATGGCGCAGGATTGTCTAGATAAGCAAGGCGAGACAACGAAGCGAGTGATCGCGAAACACTTGTTCGCGGCCGGTGATACCACTACTGACGCGAAAATTGACGCCGCGTTTAACGCCTCTGAAGCCCTGCGAAGGTCGATCGCGCGAGCAAATTCATGTTGACCATGAATCTTGCGAATGACGCAGTGGTGTTTGCGCGCAAATCGATTTTTTCGATCTTCGGCGCAGTGGCGGCCGATTCAAACGAATGTCTTGCTCGGCGACGAAACTCCGTTACGAGCGATAAATGCGCGACCAGTAGCTTGCTGTTCCAGGCCTTAACCGAAGCGGGTGCGGCTCAATTTTGCTTCTGGATAAGTCTGTCACCGTTTTGGTATTTGGCGTGCGATAAGGTGTATCTCACCTCTCTCAACGTTCAAAAACGCGCGCGACCTTGACCTGAATTTACCATCGTCCAAACTTCTGAACCACGCCCCGCCACAACGCGGAGCGTTCATTGCCCATTGCCGTGCCCGACGTGTTTGCTTTGCCGTTAGCCGCAAGATGCACCATGACCAGCTTGTTCGCGGGGTCAACAAAAATGGCTTGTCCGTGAATGCCGAGCAGCATGAAGCGTCGCGTTTCGCCGCCTTGCAGCCAGAAAAAATTACTGTAGCCATAGGTGCTGTAGCCGATACTCGCCCGCTTTGGTTGGAAGGGCTCGCTCGCGCGACGCCAATCGGTGCTTTCCATCAGGTATTCCTTGGGGATAAGCTGCTTGCCCGTGTCGGGGCGTGAACCATCGTTGGAAAGTAAGATGCCCAGCCTCAAATAGTCGCGCGGAAGTGCAAAGAGACAGCACTGTGCCCATTCAAGGCCGGTACGGTCAAGCTGCCAGAGTGCTTCGCCCTCCGCGCCCATCGCTTGCCACAATCGCGGTTGCAGGTAGGTCGCGATACCTTCACCGGTTGCAGCTTTTACGGCAGCGCCCGCTACGCTAGTTTCTACACTGGCATACTTAAAACGACTGCCTTGCGGAGCCTCTCGTTCATTAAATTGCTTCGCAGCACTAACGACGCCAAGCTTTAGCGCGCTGTCGCGAAATTTGCTGGAGTCGTCGCCTGGTTGATAGGTTTCGCTGTACTTCACGCCAGAGCTCATGCGCATCAAGTTGCGCAGCGTGGTTTCGCCGTATGCCGAGCCGGTGAGTTCCGGCACGTAGCGTTGAGTCGGCACATCAAAGCTCGGTATCTTGCCCTCTGCCTGCGCGAACCCCATAGCTAGACCCACCAATGATTTAGCGATGGAATTGGAGAGGTAGAGAGTATTTGCGTTGACTCCGAATTGGTAGCGCTCGTAAATAATTTCGTTATCTTTAGCAATCAGTATCGCCGCGACGGGTTGCCGATTCAGATAGTCGTCAATGCTGTAGTTTCTTCCCTCAAATGACCATGTGAACGCAGTGGCCATGGTCGAATGCGCGAGCGGCATTGGTGTCGACGCGGGCTTCATCGCACTAACGCTGCCACTTTGACGTGGCAAGCTGCGCGTGTGCCATTCAAGTTGCTTTTGTTCGTCAGCGGTGAGGCGATAGGGTTCGCTGCAGAGTTCGGGCGTGTAGCTTACGAGCCCTGTTGTCGCGAGCACAGGCAAGCAATAGCGAACAACGATCGGTGCTGAAGGTAATTTGCAAAAGCTTTTAAATTTGCGCATGCTGTGATGTGGCGGCGTAACCGTTTTCTAAGCTTGCCGCACATCACGCCCAGCATATCGCAGCTTAACGCGCGCCAGCAATTTTCCGTTGCCCAAACGCTGCGCGAAAATCACTAACGCAATCGCTGCCACGGCGACCGGAATCACGCACATCACGAGCCAATCAAGAGGGGCAATTGCCAAGGAATGCAGCGCCATTAAGAGCGGGATATTGACCGTTCACAGATAGCCGCACGTCCGACCACGGCGCTTGGCGTTCGCCGAAAAAGCTAATCAACAGCAACATGCGAACGACTGACGCGCCTATGCCCAACGATCTCTGCCTAAAAAATGGGGCTGACACTGAGTTTTATCTGCGAATAACGCTTGTAAATCAATATGATCGTGGACAGTTTTCTTGCAAAGTCTGTATGTTTGGTGAATTGGTGTCACCGTTGCAATCTAAATTGGCGATCTAATAGTTTTTACGTTATCCGCTTCAACGCACCTGCCGACGTCGTTCGAATCCTTTAGTGCTCGCGCTTTCGTCGGATTGAAAATCAGCTAGGACAATGTGGCAGCGCACAAAAAATCGCGCTACATTTCACGAAGCGCACACACCAAATCGGGGGCGAGAGCGTGTCAGAACATCTTCTTGATCGAATTTACGAAGCGGCGTTCGTGCCGGACCTTTGGGCGGATGCATTGGAGGCAGTTGCCAAAACGCACGGTTGCGCAGCAGGTGCGATCGGCGCGTGGAACGACCTACAGATGCCCATCGGCTTTCGCTCCACGGCGCTCACAAAGCCAGCGGTCGAAAGTTACATGCATGGCCATAAAGGCAAAGGTAGCCCTAGATTCGCCGCGTTACATGCAGTGCAAGAGGCGCGATTCACCCGCGTGGAATCGCTCCTGACCGATGATGCACTCAATGAGGATCCGATCCAGATCAGTTTGCGCAACATCGGTATCGAATCGCAAGCGGCGACCGCGATCACCATGCCAAGCGGAGATCTCGTGTGCATTTCTTTCGAGCGCTTTAAGGAAGACGGCGCATTCGATGAGGCGCTTCTCGATGCGCTAGGCGCGCTTCGTCCTCACTTTGCACGCGCCGGTCTAGTCTCTGCTCGGCTCGGACTTGAGCGTGCGGAAGCGACCGTGTCTGCGATGCGCACGATGGGATTGCCTGCGGCGGTGATGTCGGCCAACGGACGCGTGCTCATTACCAACGCTTTGCTCGACGCGATGCCTACGACCTTTCTGCCATCGTCGCATGGCGGGTTAGCGATCAACGACGTCGACGCCAATCGATTATTCCAAGACGTTATTGCAACCAGCAAAAGTCGAGAGGAACCGGTGGTTCGGTCTATCCCGGTTGCGTCTGCGGAGGGCCGAGATGCAATCGTGATTCATCTGTTGCCGCTTCGTCGCGCCGCACATGAAATATTTTCCGGAGGCGACTTGTTGATCGTCGCAACAGCAGTACGCGCGAACGCGCTCGTGCCGTCTCCCGCAATATTGATGGGATTGTTTGATCTAACACCAGCAGAAGTAAAGCTCGCGATCGCGCTTGCCTCGGGCCGTTCAGTACAGCAAGCGGCACTTGAGGCGAACGTCACCAACAGCAGCGCGCGCACCTACCTTGATCGCATCTTCCGAAAAACCGGAACCCATCAGCAAAGCCAACTGGTAGCACTACTCAAAAGCGCTCAGCCGTTTGTGGCGAGCTAGGAATCGATATTGGCGAGTCGATAAGTCGTCGAAACGACTTATCGGTTCATCAAAATGAGCGCACCGATGATCAACAACAATACACAAGCGATCACAGCACGTGTGATCGCTTGTCGACCGAGCGTCCCCGCGATTTCGTTTAGCTCGCCGGCGATTAACCGGGTTGGCGTCGTGATCGACGGAACGACTCCGCCTTTGGCTTTCGAGTAGCGGCCGAAAACGCACACCGTTGCGCCATTCGGCACGCAATCCTGCGTCGTGTACCACTTATCGATTCGCGCACCTTCAAACGATTCGTAGGCGACATCGCTGCGGTACGCACCATCGTCATCCAACCACTGCGCCTTGAGCTCGCTCGCCGAAGCTTTGCCCACTGGGATAAACACAGTGCGCCGCGAATAATCGAGGAAATTTTCGATGCACTGGGCTCTCGACAATTGCGGCGTCACCGCGATCAACGTCGGAACGGCGAGCAATTTGTAGACCCCTGACGTATTCACGATGCGCGAAGGCGTGAGGCCTACCCCGCGCGCCACTTCACGATTGCTGCGGCTCTTGCCAGCGCCAATGTCAATGCGAATTGAGTAGCTGTAGGCGACACATGCACTTCGATCGAGCGGCGCTTCTAACAGCTCGCCCATCGATTCAATGCGCCCAACGATCACACTGTTACCGTAATCTTTCGGTGGTATCGCCTCAACACCACGCAGCAGAGTCGCGCGCTCGCGCATGCGGGCAACGGCGGACGCAATCAGTGCAACCGCGATCCAGAGAAGTAATCCCCCAAAGATAGAGATGCCGATAACGGCGCTTCCACTTACCAGCGGCTGTATTTGAAAAAACCAAACGAGCAGCGCAGAGCAAACGAACCAACCGCCAAAGAGCTGCAGCGCGCCGACAAAGAATAGTTTCAATTTATGACCTCGCACGACAAGTAACGAATATTGTCTTGCGTACGCGAACTAACGCATGTTCGCAATCCACGTGAGACTACGCTGCGCATAATTGTGTAACGCGCGCAGTTAAGTGACAACCGCAGTTAAACCTTGACCAACGAAACATTCAATTCGGCCACGTGTAATTGAACGCCTGACAGTTGTTGCTTTCGTTGCTCTCGGCAATCGCCGTGTTCGCGTCAGCGCAGACTTGAAAATTCAAGCCTCGGGTTCGCTGGGCAGGCGTTGTTTTAATGTTTAGCGTAAACGCCATCTGTCCGGTATTCGCAGCGAGTGCGGGGGTTGGCACCTTCCAAACGTTGCCGCCTTTGGCCGTACCCGCGGGTATCGGAACGCCCGGCAGAGTCACGTAGTGCGTGCCTTCGACGCAAGGCACATACCCGCCGCCGATCTTGGTGGGCGTTGCCGCAACATATGCGGTGCACGTGATCAATGTGATTGAGTCGGGCGCCTTTCCACTACCAATATTTCTTACGCGAAACCCGAATTGCGCACCCTGACTCTCAGCGACTAGATCAGAACGCAAGACCGGGCCGGGAAACGACGCTGCTAGCCTGGGTTGAAGACTCGAAGCAGACACTGCACCGGCGGAGTTTGTCTGAGCGGACGCTGCGGCTATGTTGAGCGCAATTGAGGATGCAATTGCAAGGAGGGGAAGACGAAGTTGTTTCAAAATTTTCTCCAACAGTTAAGAAGGCGAGCATTCGCTTAGGCAAAGACGTCGCAAGCAACAACAATGCGCCAACGATTGAGTCGAATCATCGCGATGTGAGTTTCATGCGCATCACAGCAACGAAGTCTTCATGAAAAGACGCGCGTCCAATAGTCAGCATTTGCTGACTATCTTGATTTATCCATTTTGTGATTTAGGTGTGACCTTGCGCGACCTATGAATAGCACACGTTGTTGCGTGCTGCGCGAAGATCGGTCGCCAACATCGTTGGATGGGGGATGCGGCGGACTGTCGCTTCGCATGCTTCGGGTCGATTTGTTGCGACACAGACCGTGCTTTTGACCGAATTCGCACGCCAACTCAGCATTCATTCAACCTCACGGAGAAAACATGGAACGGTTATCGATTATTAAGTTAGCCATCGGAGCAACGGTGGCATTCAGCGTTGGATCAAGTGCGAGCGTGGCTCAAGTCGTTGCCGCGCCAAGCGGAACCCTTCAACCCGCCCCCGCCGCTTCGTGGCCGTCGCTCAATCGCCCAGATCTAGTGGCCGAAGCCGCGGGCGCACAGTTCGGTTTTAGAGTTCGCAATATCGGCAGCGGTAACGCGCCATCGTCGGTCACGGTGATCACCTGTACTGCGTGGAGCACCGCCACACCTACAAAGATCGGCGGAGGCTACGTTCCCTGCGTTGAGGGAACACACTACGTCACACTGGGCGGCCCGTTACCCCCAGCAGGCACCGTTAAATCGGGCAACGTTTGGAAAGTCCCCACCGGCGCACTCGCGGCAACTAGCGGCCAGACCACGTTTACTCTGAACGTAAAAACCACGCCCGCACAGCGAGTCCGCGGTTTGAATTTTCAGGTCTGCGCTGACGCGAACACGGCGATTGCAGAGAGCAACGAAGGCAACAACTGCGGTGGCTTTAACTACACCTGGCCGAATTGAACTGACCGACCGAAACTAGGCGGCATGACAACGCCGCTCGCACCCTCTGGCTCCACGAAAGTATTTCATGAAACTTCATTTGATTTTGGCTGCGGCGCTCTCTGCGACCTGTGCGTTTCTAAATCTCGCGACGACAGCACACGCGCAGATACCCGCTTCCGAGCGCGCCGTGCTGCAAGCCCTTTACACGGGAACTACGGGCGCGAACTGGACGAACAACACCAATTGGAACGGCGCAGCGGGAACTGAATGCGCGTGGTACGGCGTTGGCTGCAATATGGCCGGCACGAACATCACCACGATCGTGCTCGACAGCAATAATTTGGTGGGCACGTTGCCCGCGACCATCAACAACTTAGCGCAGCTACGCATTTTTGAAGTTGACGATAACCAAATCTCCGGCGCGCTTCCGGCGCTCACTGGATTGATACAGCTTGAACGTTTCAATGCGCGCAACAATCTATTGACAGGATCGATTCCTGCACTCACTGGCTTGAGCGCGTTGCAATCATTTATCGTTTCTAACAATCAACTTACGGGGTTCTTGCCGCCCGTGCCAAACCCGACGAACGCGTTGGTTGCGGGAAGCAGCTCGATTTGCCCGAACCCGCTTACCCTTGCCACGAACGCAGCCTGGGACGCGGCAACCGGCAGCACACCGTGGTTTAACAATTGCCTCGACGTCGGGAATTTTCTCGTTACACCCAGCGCGAGCGCCAACGGCACGATGACGCCGCCCGACCCGCAAACAGTACAACCCACCGAGACACAGAGTTTCATCGTGACACCAAATGCGGGCTACGTGGTGGGAAGCGTTGGCGGCACGTGTGGCGCAGGTAGTTTCAGCGGAAATATTTACACCACAGCCTCGATTGAAAATAGCTGCACGGTCATCTTTAATTTCGTGCTCGCTGCGGCTGCGGCGCAGAACGTTGCCGTTCCATTGCTACCGGTCTGGGCACTGGGATTACTCGTGCTACTGGTCGCAACTTTCGGCGTGATGAATCGCCGCGGACTGGTCCGACCGCGTCGCTAATTTGTGAGGGCGAAGCGGCGTCAATGTTCTTCGGCTTAACCATCAGCTATTCTCTCTATCAACCTATTTATTTGGGCAAGCGATGACAAAAATATATTTACTGCTATTAACGGTAACGTCAACATTAGCCCGATAGAAACCGGCGATTTACAAATGTGTTGTATTACATCTGGAGCACTGCCATCGGTTCTGCTACACACGCAGCTCGTTTCGAGCACAACAGCAATTGGCGAAGTCCGAACGACTGCCTACACCTGAACGCCGCGCTCCGCCGCAAGCGAGGTCAGCGTTTCCAACAACAACGCCTGTTGCATTCGGTGAGCCTGGTTCGCATATTGACGAAGCGTGTTGGCAACGCGCAGACGATAGTGCGCGGCGCGATCTTTCGCCCACGACTCGTCAATGCCCTGCAAGCAATCGCCGCGATAGAGATCGAACAAGCGCCGAACGAGTTGCAAGCGTTGGGCTTCGTCCGCTATGTACGAAACTGTGCTCTCGATCACTGCGGAGGTCATCGCCTCCAGATGCGTCTCAAGCGCGCGAACGTCGGTCCACGCCTTCTCCGCATTCAGCGTGAGCCAGCCATCGTTTCGCAGCACCAAATCTTCTTCAACGAACAGCTTTCGCAAACGCTGTAGCGTGACCGTTAACGCATGCTCGGCTTGGTCGCCGTCTTGCTCCGACCACAGCGCATCCATAGCCGTTGACACCGGCACGCCTCTTTCTCCGTGAGCGACGATGAGTTTCAGCAACAGTAAGGGTCGGCTCGACGCTTTGTCCGCGCGTTGACCTTCCGCCAACTTTGTCTGCATACGAAATCCACCAAAACTGCGAAGGCTCATCGCCCACGACCAATGATCGTCCGCCCATGTCGGCGGCTTGGTGGGCACAAGTTTCAAGGCTTCACGCACAAACTCCGGTTCGATGTTTTCGCAAAGCGCAATGGCGCACAGCGCGCCTCGCGCCTTAGGTGCGGAGAAAAAGAATCCGTGTGTCGATGTTTTGCGAACCGCAGCGAGTCCTTCGCGTAGATCCGAAGCGCATTGCGGCGAGATACTTCCGCAGTAATCGCTTTGTTGTAACGACTCCAGTGCGCGAGTCAGTGACACGTAGCCGATCGGCACCGCGCTTTGACTATCGGGAATGCTCGACGTTGCCGTTTCAAAGGCTTGCACTGCGAGTGCGTAGCGTTCCATGCCAAGATAGATCGCGCCCTCTCTCGCTCGATAAATCGCGCTGATGCTGGGCGGGCAGTCTGCCGCTAGTAATGCGCGATTCATATGGTCAATATGGCGCATCGCAGCGTCTGGATCGTTGCGACTGCTCGCAAAAATGGCGGCCTGCGCGTTGTAAATCACCCGCTCCATCGGGCGATCAGCGTGCAGCGCGGCAAGCATTGCATGCAATCCTCGCTGCACAGATTCGTCGTCTTTCCGGTGCAATGCGTTGTCGGTTAAAACGCGCGCATGACGAAACGTGACACCACACTTCAACGTTTCAGATGGCGCGTCGGCGAGTGCGGCATCGAGCTGTGCGAAGATCTCTGGCAAACGCGCAGGGTTCGCGAAATGCCAGTGCTGTGCCCACGACACTATCCCAAGAAGCGACAACAACTCGGTAGCTGGATTGGCGCTCCGCCAGCGCGACCACGTTTCGGTCATTTGAGCGTGCAGGAGCTGCGCATCGGAGATCGCGCGAGTCATTTGGAACAGCGGTAACAACACGGCGCTGGCGAGCGCCATGTGTGTCGCCTGATGCGCAGCAGTCGCAGTCTTTATCTTTGCCTGCAATTGCTCCCCAAGCGGAGTCATCGTCTTGAGCGATTCGCCCACCAATAGAGCGCGCGCCATTGCCCCTGTCGCGCGAGCAAGCGAGCTATCCTCATCGAGATCGGCCGCGAGAATTTCACGATCTGCGCGTTCGAAGCGCTCGACCCACGCGACCCAGCCGCTAAAGCGGCTCCAGTCCGCCACCATAAACGCCATTGCGTGCGCAGACAGTGCCATCTGCGACACAACATCGTGGTGCGCCTGCGCCTCCGTGAACGCAAGCGTTAATCGATCAAAAACAATCGCCGCATCGGCCGCTGCGCCCGCCACGTCGTGCAGCGCGTATTGCCAAGTGACGCGCTGCTTGGTTGACGATCGGCGAAGTGGCGTGACGTTGGAGGCGGGCATTGTTCCTGTGAGTCGTCGAATGCGATCGTACGGTTTTGCCGGATTATCTGGTTTTTGTGATTTAGATGTGACCTCGCCAACGCTAACTTCCCTCATCCTTTGAGCGGCAGCGTGCTCGATCGATAAGGAATGTACCCTGGCGAACTCACTCGCACTCAATGAAGGCGCATGTCGATATTCACAGTCAGCAAATGCTGACTATGCGCAGCGGTTAAGTCGCGCCATCATCGCAATCTACGCTGGTGTAGCGACAAATTGGCGCAAACACGAGGGGCGATGCGTCTACTCACTCGAGACACATTTGTTTTTTTGCGTTTCCATGCAGGCTGTGTTGATGCGACGCCGTCGGCGAAAACCGGGGAGTGGCTGAGTTGCGAACTTGCAATCGTGTGCTTAGCGTGATGGGTTTTAAGAGCACGTGCGCTCGCATGAAGCGCCAACGCGCGCTGCGCAAACTGACGCTTTGCAGAGGTCACAATTCTCGCCAGCTTGTGCATTCTCTGTCTCGTTAAATAGGGGCTTATTGATGTTTTTATTGTTTATTGACTAACCATTAACCTCTCTTATCGCCCCAATTAAATAGGGCGAACGTGTATTTCGCTAGATCGCATTTTCATTTAAATACAAGCAAACATGAACTGCACTTCAAATTTGAATTTCGCTTCAACCAAGCCGTGGTTTGTTCCGCTCTGCGTCATTGCGTGCTTGCTCGGGAACGCAAACGCCGCATCTCCGCGAAAGCTCTCTCCCCCCGCGACTGAGTCGGCGTACGCCACGCGAATCAGCACTCCGGCGAATCCAGCGAACGCGCGCGCGGTGTACCTTGCAAGATTGAGCCAAGCCGCGCCATATGAGTTATGGAGCACGCCAATCGCAGGCGGCACTGCGGTGAAATTGTCGGGCGCACTTGTCGCGGGCGGCGAAGTGACATCGTTTCGACTCTCTAACGACGGCACGCGCGCGGTGTTTCTTGCAAACAAAGACGAGGTGTTGAAAAAAGAGCTGTACAGCGTTCCGGTTGACGGCAGTGCTCTCGCAGTAAAGCGCTCGGGCACGCTGGTGAACGGTGGCAACGTGATCAACTTTGCGATTAGCGGCGACTCACAACGTATCGTCTACCGCGCAGACAAAGACATTGTCGGTCGTATCGAGCTCTATAGCGTTCCAATCGCCAGCGGTTCGGGACTGAAAATCGTTGACATCACTACTGCGACGCGCGATGTCGATTCGTTTTTGATTAGCCCCGATTCGACACGCGTTGTATTTCTCGCCGATTTGGATACGAGCAATATTCAAGAGCTGTACAGCGTCGGTATCGCGAGCACAACCATCACCAAAATTTCAGACACCTTGTTTCCGGGCGGTGTCGTGCGTGACTATGCAATCACGCCCGATTCATCGCGTGTCGTGTATCTCGCAGAGGTCGCGGGGCTCAACCAGGAAGATCTCTACAGCGTGCCGATTACAGGCAGCGGTGCGTCGCAAATTCACTCTAGCGAAGTGCCAGCGGGCGAAGAAGTCACCGACTTCAAAATCACGCCCGACGGCACGCGGATTATTTTCCGCGCCGCCGAGTTGGCAAATGGTCCGCGAGCACTACATTCGGTGGCCATCAACAGCGCCAATTCGTTAGTGATTTCGCGCCCTGCATCGCTCTACGGCGAAGTGCAAGAGTTTCTGATTAGCCCGGATTCTGCACGAGTGATCTACAAAGCAGCGGGCACTGCAAGCGCCCCGCAGCAACTTCACAGCGTTCCAGTGAATAGCAATGCCGGTTCGACCGTGTGTCCGCAATTGATTGTTGGCGACGATATTCCGTTTGACGATAGGTTTCAAATCAGCCCAGACTCTTCGCGCGTGGTTTTCGCTGCCAACATAGCAGCGACCTCGACAGGTCGTCTTTTCTCAGCTTCCATTAGCGGTGGAAATTGCGTCGATTTGTCGGGCGTGATGGTCGCGAACGGAGATGTCAGCAACAACAATTTTGCAATCAGTCCGAATTCTCAGCGCGTTGTTTTCATTGCGGACAAATACGTCAACGGTCAGGAGGAACTATTTAGCGTTCCACTCGCTGGCGGCATCGCGACTCAAATTTCTGGTGAGATGAACAACGGTGGCGACGTTGATCGATTCTCAATCAGCGCCGATTCGCAGTGGGTTGCATTTAACGGAACTAAAGACACAGCGGGTGCGTTCGAACTCTACAGCGTTGCACTAAACGGCGGCGGCGCGCTGCTAGATGTCGATGGTGACGGTAAGGTACTCGCGACCACCGACTTGCTGCTAATCCTGCGCTACCAATTGGGTATTCGCGGCGGCGAACTAATCACCAACGCGCTCGGGTTTGGAGCAACGAGAAACACATCGTTCCCCGTCGAGCAATATCTGCGGCGATTGCTCGAATCGCCATCTTTGGAGTAGGAGCGCAGAATGTGTTTCGCGTCTTTCGTTCGTGGTGACGCCTCGGCATGCTCGGCAGCAAACGCAGTCGAGCCTGTTCGTGGTGATCCCGTGTTCCTTCGTCAGGCTCAGGACACGGGAGTAAACGCCGCGCTCACACTCACTTCAGTTCATGGTGATCCCGTGTTCCTTCGTCAGGCTCAGGACACGGCAGTAAACGCCGCGCTCACACTCACTTCCGTTCGTGGTGATCCCGTGTTCCTTCGTCAGGCTCAGGACACGGGAGTAAACGCCGCGCTCACACTCACTGCCGTTCGTGGTGATCCCGTGTTCCTTCGTCAGGCTCAGGACACGGGAGTAAACGCTGCGCTCACACTCACTGCCGTTCGTGGTGATCCCGTGTTCCTTCGTCAGGCTCAGGACACGGGAGTAAACGCTGCGCTCACACTCACTGCCGTTCGTGGTGAGCTTGTCGAACCATGAACACCGCACAAACAATCCCGAGAAATTTCTTTAGTGGTCTCGCGAGGCGAGCATTTGTTGGTGTGACGATCGCGTTGGCTACGCTTGCACACGCCGCTCCCGGCGATCTCGACAACACATTTTCTGCGGACGGGAAGCGCACGCTGTCATTCTTTAATGAAAGTTCGCGCGCCGAAGCCGTTATGGTCCGACCGGACGGCAGGATTGTTGTCGCGGGCACATGCGACTTGACACCGAGCGCTTTTTGCATCGCGCAAATCAGCGCGACAGGAACGCTCGATTTAGCGTTTGGTTCGCAGGGAAACGGCGTCGAGATCGTTGCGATCAACAGCGACGGCAGCCGAGTCACCGCCGCCGTAATGCAGCCCGACGGAAAAGTGATCGTCGCGGGCTATTGTCAAGAAGGTACGCGCTACGACTTTTGTTTGGCTCGCTTCACCGTGGGCGGAAGGCTTGATTCAAGCTTTGGTAGCGGTGGCAAGATCGCAACCGATGTCACCGCAAGCAGCGATTTTGCACGCGCACTTGCGATTCAACCCGACGGCAAGATCGTCGTGGTCGGTCAATGCGGAAACAGCACCTTTGGAAATTTTTGTGTGGTGCGCTATCACTCACACGGCGCGCTCGATAACAGTTTTTCCGGCAACGGAATTCAGGCCACCGACATCGTGCGCGACGACAACGCCACTGCCGTTGCGATACAGCCGGACGGCAAAATCATCGTGGTCGGTACGTGCGCAGATAGCACATCCGTTACCGAAGAGCGCTTCTGCATCGTTCGTTACACAACGTCGGGCGTCGTAGACACAGGTTTTCCGAAAATGCCCGCGCGGGGTGGCGACTTTAGCAGCGCCAAAGCGGTCGTCATTCAACCAGACGGTCGTTTCGTGGTGGCGGGTGAATGCGAGATCGGCGTAAGCAACAACAGAGCCTGCCTGTCTCGTTACAACGCAGACGGCAGTACTGACACTACGTTTAGATCCACCCCTCTGGCCGAAGCGAATTTCAAACCAGTGGCAGCCGTATTTCAAGCCGATGGCAAGATTGCGGTGGCGGCGTACAAAGGTGTGCTCGAAAGTACTCGCTTCGTCATCGCGCTCTACAACTCCGATGGCACGCTCGATCAGAGCTTTAGCGCGGATGGTCAATCCGAGGCCGATTTCGCGGGAACCGGGGATTTTGCGAGCGCGATAACAGCGCAGACGGACGGCAAGTTCGTTGTTGCCGGATATTGCAACGACTACGTCGGAAGCATCAACATGTGCGTCGCTCGTTTCGAAGCCGCGAACAAAGGCTATCGCGAATGCTCGCTCGATATCGACGGCGACGGCAAAGTGCTCGCCACCACCGATGCGCTGATTCACGCGCGCATCGCGCTCGGCATCACGGGAAGCTCGGTAATAGGCGGCATCACATTTCCAAGCAACGCGACACGAAATTCGTGGGCTGAAATTCGCACTTACCTCCTGACGCAATGCGGGATGACGATTGTGCAGTGATCTTCAGTTTTCGTGATCTGTATAGCAACTTTTCATTGCCGCGCCCTATTAACATAGGCGATAACGCTATTTAACTATTTATTCGATTCATGACTTTAATTTGATTTCACCCATTATTAATTGGGCGATTACCTGTAAAGCCTTTTTGCATTTGCTATCTCACCTGGGTCACTTAATTTCACTCCCTCAACCCGTTGTCGAAAGCCATGAACCTATCCAATCTCCCCTCATTCACCGATGTTTTAACGCGCACCGCAGAGCGCTACAAATCCGCTCTCGCGCCCTCGCCCTGTGCACACACAGTGAAATACACGCAAATCTCGGCGGGCAACAACCACACCTGCGCCGTGTTCGAAAACGGAAGCGCTCAGTGTTGGGGTAGCAACTTTTACGGTGAACTCGGTATCGGTGATGTCAGCGTGAACAATCGACCGACACCGCAATGGGTAATTGCACCGAGCTGCACGTTTGACATCGACGACGACGGCAATGTATCCGCACTTACTGATGGATTGATGATCGTGCGCGCGATGCTCGGAATGAATCGCGACGCGGTGATTAGCGGTCTCACAGGCGCAACGGCAACGCGCCCCACCTGGCCGCAGATTCGCGCACACCTTTCAGCCAGCTGCGGTTTGCAAGGACTTGCGCCGTGAGGCACGCTCTTCCGGGTCGTGTCCATGCGAAACGCCCAATATGCTCGGTAACCGCGCGCCCGAAACGCATCTCGCTCGTCAGCGCAGTCGTTGCGTACTTCATCGTTTCGCTTGTCTACGCCGCACCCGGAAGCCTCGATCTAACGTTCGGATTCGGCAACGGAAAAGTCATCACCCCGATTACGACCAATGCCGACGACAACGCGCATGCAGTGGTGATTCAACCGGACGGAAAGATTGTGGTGGTCGGCGCGTGCGGCACGCCGACTGTACGTGATTTTTGTGTGGCGCGGTTTGAGCGCAGCGGTGCGTTGGACACCACATTTTCGAGCGATGGCAAATCCATTACGCCAGTAGGCACGGGTAACTCTGATGCTTACGCGGTTGCCATCCAAACTGACGGAAAGATTGTTGTTGCCGGTCAATGTGGAAACGTCGGTACGCGTGATTTTTGCCTCGTTCGCTACAACCCGAATGGCACCGTCAATGCCAACTTCGGCAGCAACGGCCAAGTCGTCACCGCTGTGGGCACTGGTGACGACGCGCTGGAGGCGATTGCGATCCAACACGACGGCAAGATCGTCGCGGCAGGCACCTGCGCGCTCGGCGGTGAAGATGCCTTCTGCGTCGTTCGGTATAACGCCGACGGCAGCCTTGACACTACGTTTTCGGGTGATGGTAGAGTGATTACCAGCGTCACAACAGACCGCGATTTCGCACGCGCGTTAGCACTACAAGCGGATGGAAAAATTGTGGTCGCAGGCTATTGTGGAGACACCTCAGTGAGTGTTGCTTTTTGCGCGGTACGCTACTTGAGCACCGGCACGCTTGACAACTCTTTTGACTTTGACGGACGCGTCACCACAGCTATCAGCAACTTATTTGATGTTCCACTCGCCATCGCCCTGCAAGCGGATGGCAAGATCGTCGTTGCTGGCGCGAGTACACCAAGTGGCGGTGACACAGCAGTTGGCGCAGTGCGCTACAACCCGTTCGGCTCACTTGATACGAGCTTTTCTGGCAACGGCACGCTTGCGTTTAGTATCGGCATCGGTAACGATTCAGCACAAAGCGTCGCAATCCAGCCTGACGGAAAAATTGTTCTCGCGGGCAGTTGCGAAGACGGAAGCGGCTACGTTTTTTGCGTGGCGCGACTCAATAGCGACGGCACGCTCGACAACACGTTTTCAATCAATGGCAGCGTCATCACGCCGATCAGCGCCAACGCTGACGATCGGGTCGCCGCGCTTGCCATTGATAGCGACGGCAACCTTGTTGTCGCTGGCAGTTGCGGCACATCACCAAACCGCGATTTCTGCATCGCACGCTACGAAGGAGGCCCCTTCGGCGCGCGCAATTGCTCGCTCGATATTGACGGCGACGGCAAAACGACGGCAACGATTGACGGCCTGATCGCCACGCGCGTGATGCTCGGACTCACCGGCAGCGCGGTAACTGGCGGCATCACATTTCCCTTAAATGCCAAGCGGAATTCGTGGACTGAAATTCGCACGTACCTCGTGACGCAATGCGGGATGACAATTTCATCATGAATACCGACGTGCCTTTGTTGTTTGCGAACGAATGCGCCCACCAGCGCTTGTGCGCGCGGGCGGATCGCGCTCGCGAATTGTGCAGAGCATTCGAAATGATGGTCCATCAATTCCATGGCCATTCGCCTTTTGAAATGAGGCTTTATTGCTGTTCCCATTTTTTGAGAATTAGTTAACTTGTCTCTATTGCCGAATCAAGTAGGCTGACTAGCTGTGAACGCTATATCTCTTTATCTACGTAACGCTCCGAATCCATTATGAAAATTTCATCGCTCGCGGTATCTCGCGTCACGAGGCGGCTACTCTCTGCAGTTGTGCTTGCAACAAGCACACTGACGCTGTTATGTTTCCATGCAAACGCGCAAGTACCGGGAAGTTTCGATACGACGTTTGGATCGACTAATGGCTACATCTCTGCGCTTGCTATCGGAACGAACGATGATGATCGCGCGAATGCGATTGCGTTGCAGCCGGATGGAAAGATCGTCATAGCGGGAACCTGCGCGCGAAACCTCGGCAACACATTCTGCATGGCGCGATTGATGCCCGACGGATCGCTCGACACAAGTTTCATCGGACCAAACACAACATCCGGGAACGGAAAGTTTTTGATGACAGTGGCCGGCGCGATCACCGCTGATGCGGTCGCCGTCGCCGTACAACCCGACGGCAAAATCTTGGTCGCGGGCACTTGCCTCCAGAGATTCTGTATTGCGCGCCTCAACGAGAACGGGACATTCGACACAAGTTTTGTTGGCCCGAGCGGTACGAGCGCTGGTCACTTTTCGTTTTCGATTAGCGTCGACGAAGAAGACCAGTTGTACGCAATGGCCTTACAGGCTGATGGCAAGATCGTACTTGCCGGTGGATGCGATGAGAGCAGCACTAGCACTCGAACGCTCTTCTGCGCGGCACGCCTTAATAGCGATGGCAGCCTTGATTCGGGATTTGATGGACCAGTTGGCGCATCTCCTGGCAACGGCAGGTTCTTGATTGCGCGAATTTCGTTAATTGTTAGCAACTCTACAGAATCAGCAAGGGCGGTAGCGATTCGACCGAACGGGAGAATTCTTCTTGGCGGCTCATGCTCGCAGAATTTTTGCCTTGCACAACTTACCGCAAGCGGGGCCTTCGATACGACATTCGACGGAACTAGCGGCGGCAACGGAAGATTCACGCTGCCAATCTTTAACGGCAACCCACCAAACGCTATCCGGCGAATTGTTTTGCAACCAGACGGTAACGCTGTGCTTGCTGGTGTCTGTACGATCGAGAGTTTATGCGCAGTACGAATCACATCCGTCGGTGCGCTCGAACCAACTTTTGGAGGGGGTCAAGGAGTTTCGACACAAATCAGCGCTTCATTTTTCACTCTTGACGCCATGGCAGTTCAACCCGATGGCAAACTCATCTTTGCACACGCAGATCGACTAGTTCGAACATCCAGCGACGGCGCGCTCGACGTGTCATTCGACGGTCCGACGCCCGCTGACGGAAACGGCGTCGTCACCTTTGACTTTGCTGCGGACTTCACCTCGGTCGCCCGCGCGGTTGCGGTTCAACCGGACGGCAAGATCGTAGTGGCTGGTTATTGCGACAGCGTCGCCGGCTCTGGCAGCTCTCTCAAATTCTGCGTAGCGCGACTCAACGCTGGGTCGTACGCTTCGCGTAACTGCACGATGGACATCGATGGTGATGGCCGCATGACAGCAACGATCGATGCGCTCATCGCCACGCGCGTGATGCTCGGACTCACCGGCAGTGCGGTCACAGGCGGCATTGTCTTTCCCGCGAATGCGGCACGAAACTCATGGAGCGAAATCCGGGACTACCTTGTTTCGCAATGCGGCATGACGATTACGCCGTGATTCGTAGTTGTTGTTTTCACTTACACGCCGCCGTCTGGCGATATGTTGGAGACGCTACGTAGTGATTCATCCGATCCGCGACCTTTACCTTGCACTCGCACTCCTGACTTCTGGCGTTGCGGCGGTGGCCCTGGGACATCCCGCAATTTTTGATGAAAGTGCTCATAAGGCACTACATGCCACCGTTGCGATTGGTGCACTCGCCACGATCATCGGCTTCTTCGCGTCACTGAACTTTGCGCTCGCAGTACAGATCACGCGGCGAATGCGAAAGAGCAATGAGGTCATTGCACGTTGGAACATTTCACCTGCACTGATGCAGCTATACGTTGACTCGGAAGCGCGTCGCGAGGGCACGCGTCCGCATTGGCGACCGAGTGGAGCCGATGTCGAAAATGGGCTCGAGGTGATCCTCGCTCCGGAGTCAGTGCTAATCGGCGGAAGGCTCATGAGCGCACCGTCGTCAGGCATGCAATCGATCCGAGCGGTACGCATAGTCTCTGCGTTGCCGCCAGTGATTGAGTTTCAAACGCTGCTCTATACCGTCACCACGCGTGGAAATTCGGAGCGACTTACCACGACTAAAGGTTTGCTCCGCGTACCCGCGCCGACTATGGCGGACGCAGAAACCGTGCGACGCTTTTATCAAGACGTGATCGACGGCGTGCGATTAATAGCGCCGCGCCGTTGGAAAACTCGCGTCGTTGGCGGACTCGCCGTTGCTGCGTTTTCGTCCATGCTTTTTGTGGCGGGATTGGTGCTCGGAAAATTCACTGGATTCTCGGGTGGCCCGTACGGTCCTTTGCCTGACCTACTGATATTTGTCAGTGTGTTCGGCTTCATCGGTGGACTGATTGTTGCGTTCATTGCGTCGCGTTTCTACGCCACGCAGCACCGACGACGTTGAATTATTGAAATAGCAATCTGAAGAAAAATGTCTCGTCGTAAATTGAAAAAACCCAAGTGGGAAGTCATTCGCACGGAAGACGCGTTGCGCGCAGAGGCAGCTGCGCGGGAAGCTGCCGTTCTTGCTAAATCTGAGGAAGCGACCGATGAATTGATTGCTGCAACCCAAGAAGCGAGCAACCCGAATCCGTTCACTTACATCAATCGACTGTTTCAACCGCTTTGGCTCTGCGCGGTGTTGCTCTATGGTTTGATCGACTTGGGTTGGTCGCCTGCGAGCGTTGTCGTGTGTTTTTGGTTTGAAAAGCTCACGCGCATCGTTCTCGTCGCGGCGCGAATCTACATTCATCAAGTCGCCACTCAAAAACACGGCCACTTTCGCTCGCAGATCGGCTTCTTTCCAAAGCAATCGAGGCCGCGTGGATTCTCGTTTGAACGCGGTGCAGCACGCGGTGGTGGAACACGGCTTTGGGTGTCTGAGGCTGAAAACGCTGTCGCAAGACAATCACGTCCCAGCACCTTGGTCGGCAATTTTGTTTGGGTGTGCGCAGTTTCGGAAGTGTTTGGTTTCCTCGTCATGCTTTGGGCGCTAAAGACGATGGACGAATGGACGGCAACCACGGGGGTGTTGGCATTCATCTGGCAAGAATGGCTCGCAAAATCCTGGATCATTGTGGTACCACTGGTCATTCAGTTTGTCATTGAAACGCTCACGACGCTTCGCAAGATGAGTTTTCTTGAAGTAAAAACGCTGGCGACGACAACGCATAGTTCAACGAGCATCATCCTGCCCGTGTTCTGGATCGCCATCTTGCTCGCGCAATATCTCGAGTTACCCATTGTGCTGCCGCTGGTGTACGTTCTGGTGGTCGGCAAAACGCTCTACGAAACGTCGCTCGTAATCTTTGGTCGAAGTTGGGAAGCGAGCGCGAGTGATCGCCTTGATGGCAAGCTTTGGGGACGTGATCCGACGTATGCACGTTACGCAAAGCAGGAAGCGAAACAAAGACGAAGAGATGAAGAGCCGATCGGCTAGCGCCTCATCAAATGCATAACGCTCATATTTACGATCTTACTTCACCACTTGCAAAGCGAGGGCGGTCACAACATGGCACGCAAACTTACATGGAGCGATCTCAAGTCCAACGTTAAGCCGCGCGGATCGCGCATTGATTGGAGTCAGGCTAAGCTACACGTGATCGCAAACGAATCGATCCAAGCTACTTTGATCCTGTTCGCGCTAGCCATCGGCACGCTGCAACTGCCGATGCTGTTTGGACTGTGGATGCTGGAGCTAGTAATCATTACTGCACTTTCGGCAAGCTTTTTTCCGCAGCGTGGACGAGTGCGCGCGTTGATGGATGTCGGAAAGATGGTTTTCCTCTGCGCATTCTTGAGCGTCTTTCTCATAGGCCTCTACCTCGCGGGCAAAGGTCAGCTGCGGCTTGAATGGTGGTCGATACTTTCAGCGGCAGCGCTGCTGTGTTTGCGGCTGGCAACAACCGCGCGCAGCGCGAAGCAAGCACCAGACCCGAAGATTGCGTGGGTGAAAGCGGCCACGGTTCGCGGCGGTGTGGTGCTGATTGGAATGTTCCTCGGCATATTTGCGTGCCTTCCGGCGATTTACGTCGCCGGCGCGCTATACACAGTAATTCAAGATGTTGCGCCTGACGTTAGCCTAGGTCTCGCACTGCTCGCGGTTCAATTGTTTCTAGCCGTTGTGGCATCGACAATGACAGAAGCGGAGCTGAAAGAGATTGCGCGTAATCCGTACATCGACTAACAAAATCGTGTTGGAAAATAGTGACGCGATGCGTTAGTGGATTGGCGCAGTCGGCATTTGCTGACTAGCGAATCGGTTGCAAACACTCGAACATTATTGAAGTGTGCAAGTTGGCGCAATTGCACTCGACGTTGCGTCTTTACACGTGAACCCATTGTGTCCTTCAACTCGGAGATCAATTTGAAACACTTGCGACTCACCCTTGTTATCGGATTGCTGTACGCGAGCGTTGCGGGAAACGCCATCGCGCAAGCGTCTGCGCAAGGCGCTTGCGCGGCGAGCCCAACCGACGCGTGGGCAAACGCGCAGGCGGCAGTCAAAAGCGGCGACGCGGGGCGCGTGATGCTCGCGCTCACGCCGGAGAAGCGCGCGCGCGAATCCTCATCCTACGCGGTGGGCGCGCACATGGTCTTGGGTTTAAGCGAAATAGCAGGTGATCTATCAAAGAAGCCAGATGTGGCGCGCAAGGCCAAAGCCGCCGAGGCAAAACTCTCGCTCGAACTAGAAAGTATTCTCAAGAAACACAAAGCGCCAACGATTAAACAAATCGGCACACCGCTTTTGGCTCGCGTGTATTCGCCCGAAGTGCTCAAACTTTTTTCCGGCATCGATCATGCCGCGTATGGTCGCGATATGGAGAAGTTCTTTGTGAAAGTGGAAGCCGCCGCCAAAGACGCGGGCGTGAAATCCGAAAGTCCGCCGAAACTAGATGAGTTGGTCGTTGGCGGCAGCTCGGATTTGAGTTCACAGCTGAGCGGACTGCAAATGAGTGGCGATATCGCAAGCGCAGTCGCGGGAAAGACATCGATGCAGTTCAAGAAGATCAGTGGCTGCTGGTTAGTGCACGGTCGCCCGGAAAAGTAGCATTCGCACGGTTTCGCGATTTTTTAACAACGATGGGATCGCCATGACGTCACGTCAACTGATATCACGTCGCGCGCTTTGCATCGGCGTTTTTCTATCAATATTCGCGGTCCACGCAAGCGCGCAAACCCCGGAAGCACGCTGCGAAAAGTTACTGCCAAACGCCACACTGTCCTCAATTGCAGGCGGTGGATTCGCGCTGACGCGTGCAAAAGAGAAAGCACCGGGCGAACTTGAACGCTCTTGGTTGAAACTCGGCTCGGGCTCGCTCAGAACATTCTCGATTAACCACAGTAGTCTCTCCGCACTCAACGAAAACGTGAAAACATTCACCCCGGCGAGGAGCAGTGAAGCGCAATGGGCGAGCATGGTCGATAGCACCGAAAGCGCGTTTAAAGCAAAACGAAAACTCATGGACGGTCTCGGCAAAAACGCAGCACTGGTGGAGTACCACGGCAGCCAAATCAAGTCATTCGTGCTTCGCGAGAGCGGGCTACATAGCTTGGTCACTTCGGGCGAAAGTACCGCAAGAATGACAAAGATCGCAAAAGCGCTCGTGACGCCATGAGCTCGCACGGTAATTTACAAGTGCCCGCGCGTGAATAACGATATATCAAATACGCGACTGCCGCGCTGGAGTATTCTCGCCATGCTCGGGGGCGGCGTTGCGACGTATTTCGCCGTGGGACAGTTGTTGCTCGGATCGGTATTCATCCCCGATCTGCAAGCGTTGTTGCGTGATCCAAAGACATTCACGAGCGGAATATTTGGCGCGGAGCCGGTCGCGCCGTACCTGCTTCTGCTGATTCCTGGTGTACTCGGTGCGTTGGGTGCGCGAGCCATGCTTCGAATTGTGTTTGCGGGTGTGCGCAGGGGCGATTCACACGCGAGCATTGTCAAGGCGCTGGCCTGGTATCTCGCCGGAATTTTTTGGCTATTTTTGATTGCGATGTTTACGAGTCCGCTCGTTCGCAAGTAATGATGCTCCGACGGCGTTCAGTAAACCGTGCTGAGAAGCAGAACACTGGACTAATTTAAGCGATCAATCAACAAAACGGTGGCGGTCGCCACGCGAAGCTCAACCAGCATCACATTAGCGGTGTTCTGGCTAGCCCGCTTGCTCGCACACTACGCAGAAAGTCCCATGCTGCGTTTGTCGAATGCGATGGCTTTGATAAGGATATGTACCCGCGAACCGACAGTGAGTGTCATCTCGTCGGCGGCTTGCCGGGAAATGCGCGCGCTTAGCTCGCGTGTCCCCATTTTCACCCGAACTTCGACGATTGCGCCAGCATGCGATTCGAGTGCCGTCACTTTGCCTTCGAGCACATTGCGTACGCTGATGTTTTTTGGTCGCTCGGTGGCGAGCGTGACGTCTCGCGCGCGGATGCGGATGCGCACGCGTGAACCGATGGGCACATCGATGCCCGGTGCGATGAGTTCGCCGCCATCGAACGAAAACGTTGTTAGAAAATATTCTGTATCGTGATGAAGCGCGGTCGCTTCAATTAGCGCGCCACCCTCATAACGACCCGTGTGTGGGCGAAGATCAGCACGATTGAAGACGGCTTCCGTGTTGTCGCAAGCGAGCACGCGGCCTTCGTTCAACACGACGACATCATCTGCAAGCCGCGACACTTCACCGATGGAATGACTCACGTAGACGATGCGCACCTTCAGCTCATCGCGCACCCGCTCGATCAATCGCAAAATCTCGCTGCGGCGCGCCACGTCGAGCGAGGCGAGCGGTTCGTCCATCAAGATTACGCGCGGATTTGATAGCAGTGCGCGGCCGATTGCAACGCGTTGCTTTTCGCCGCCAGAAAGCGAGGGCGCGTCGCGAGATAGAAGCGAATCGATCCCTAGCAGTTCAACGACTTGCGCTAACGGCAGCGCCGCACTTCCGTTTCGTTTTGCGCCGTACAACAAGTTTTGTTTCACGTTCAAATGCGGAAACAACAAGCCCTCCTGGAACACATAGCCGATGCCGCGTGATTCGATGGAACGATTGACGCCATGTGCGCTGTCGAACAATCGCTCGCCATCGATGCTGATCGTGCCGCGATCAGGTTGCACGAGTCCGGCAATCGCGTTCACGATCGTAGTTTTTCCAGACCCTGACTTTCCGAAGAGCGCGATGATTCGTGCGTCGCTCGAAAACGTCGCCGCGATTGAAAACGCTCCACTCGTGTCGCCGTGACGCGAAAATCGCTTTTCGATATCGACTTCGATCATGGGCGCGCGCTCGCGGAGTGTTTCGCACCGCCTTGCACTCGCGCTTGAGCGCGGCGCGTGATCCATTCTGATGCGATCAAAGCGACGAGAGAGAGAGCAACGGAAATCGCGCACAGCCGCAGAATCGCGGCATCGCTTCCCGGCGTTTGAGTGAGACCGTAAATTGCGAGCGGCAGCGTTTGCGTTTCGCCGGGGATGTTGGACACGAACGTAATCGTCGCGCCGAATTCTCCAAGTGAACGCGCGAACGCAAGCAAAACGCCAACGATCACGCCGGGCAATGCGAGCGGTAGAGTAATCGTTGCGAACACGCGAGCGCGCGACGCACCGAGCGTGCGCGCAGCAGATTCAAGTTTCGGCGATACCGCTTCGAGAGACAAACGCATCGCGCGCACCATGAGTGGGAAGCCCATCACGGCCGCGGCGAGCGCAGCCCCCGTCCAGCGAAATGCGAAGGTGATGCCAAACCAATCTTTGAGCACACTGCCAATGGCGCCCTGAGTACCGAACAACAAGAGCAACGCGTAGCCAACGACCACCGGCGGCAACACGAGCGGCAAATGTACGAAAGCGTCGAAAACTGATTTACCGATGAAATGACTGCGCGCGAGCACGTACGCGCAAGCGAGTGCGAGCGGCGCGCTCACGATTACGCTCGCCGCAGCAACTTGCAAGCTGAGCGCAATGATTTCAATTTCTGCTGCGGAGAACATGCCCACATTATGTGTGAGCGCGACGTCACGCGATGCGCCTAACGCTGGAGATTAACGAAGCCGTGTTTTTGCCACACCGTGCGCGCAGCATCGCTCGACAAAAAATCTAGCCATTGCCGCGCGGCGGGCGAGTCGTTCGCCGCAACCACCGACGCCGGATACACAATCGGTGGATGACTCGTTGCCGGAAACGTCGCAACGATTTTTACCTTCGGCTCGGCGAGCGCATCAGATCGATACACAACGCCCAGCGGCGCTTCGCTACGGGCAACAAAAGCGAGCGCCGCGCGAACGTTGTCGGTGCGCGCAATGCGGGGCTGCACCACGTTCCACAATCCGAGTTGCGTTAACGCTGCTTGCGCGTATTTGCCTGCGGGGACAGCGCTGGGGTCGGCCATCGCGATGCGCGTATCGCTGAGCGCTTTCGTGAGCGCGTCGCGGGCTTTTGAACCGGACGCGAGATCAATGGCAATACTGCTGCCCGAAGGAGCGATCAACACGAGTTCATTGCCGACAATGTTTCTACGTGTATTCGTGACGATGAGTTTTTTCGCGGCGAGATAGTCCATCCAGCTCTCATCGGCAGAAATAAAGAGCGACGCAGGCGCGCCTTGTTCAATTTGCTTGGCGAGCGCGTTGCTGCCCGCGTAAGAAACTCGAACGCGTTGACTGCTTGTTTTTTCGAACGCGCTCGCCTGCTCGTCCATCGCCTCTTTGAGCGATGCGGCGGCGAAGACGGTGAGCGATTGCGCGGGCTTGTTTGATTGCGCACCAGCTTGCGTCCACGCTACCGATGCGGTGGCGAGCAAAATTGAGCGAAAAACAGTGGAGATTGGAAGCACTTAACAGGCAGGCGAATCAAGAGTATGCGAGCATAAAAGACAAATCCGCTCTATGCCTGATCGCCCAATATAAATGGGCGACAACAAACATATCGATCATTATCAACTAAATAATTTACTTCGCTTATCGCCCAATTAAATTGGGCGATAAGCGAATAAGTTGTCTTCTATTCAAGAAGCCTCAAAGCTTACTGCGCAACCGCCGCTTGAACGAACGCATTCATCGCTTTGCCCATGTTTTCGACAACGGGCGCGCATTCGGTTTTATGACGCGCGGCCAGGTATTTCGGATCGTTGTAGCCGATCCAGGTTTGGCCGTCTTTGTCTTCCCATACGAGCGCCTTGAGTGGCAGATCGATGCCGACGCTCTGCGCGCATTCCATGAGCGGCGTGCCGCCTTGCGGATTGCCGAAGATCAACACTTCAGTTGCGCGAAGCGTTTTATTGACCTTCATCGCACCCGCTGCATGATCGACACGCGCGAATACGTTCATGCCTTTTTCTTTCACGATGGTTTCGAATTTATCCATCGTGGCTTTCGCTTTCATCGGGCTTTTTACGGCGATCAGGCCGTCTTGCGCGAAAGCAGAGACGGCAAAGCCGAGCGTTGCGAAAGCGACAGTGGCGAGTGAGCGGATTGAATGATTCACTTAATTCTCCTTGGGGTTTGCCGGTTTCAACGAGCTTAGTCGGGACACTCAGGCCAAAACTTACACCGCAATTCGCGCCAGCGATGTTTGTCGCCCAAGCGTAAGCAAAAGCGCATCGACTGAGGGCGCTTGCGCGCTACCCGTGAGCATCACGCGCAGCGGCATCATCACTTGTGGCGTCTTTACGTTGAATTTCGTTTGGGCTTCTTTGAGCATCGCGGCGATGGCGGGCTTGCTCCATTCGATGCTGGCGAGTTGTTCTTTCACCCATTGGATCGCGGGTTTGTTGGCGTCGTTGACGTGTTGCCCGAGGAGTGTTGCATCGACCGAAGGAGCGACGAAACAGTAGCAAGCCATTTCGGCCATTTTTTTGAGCGTGGGTGCGCGTTCGCGCAGGAGCTCGGCGATGGCGCGTGGTTCGACGGGCTCACCACGAGCGGGAGAAAGTGTGGCGCTCACATTCACTACTGTTTGAGGTGATGCCGCGTCAAGCGCGGGATCAAACGCAGTCCGTTCATCCTGAGCTTGTCGAAGGAGCACACTCACTTCCGTTCGTGGTGATCCCGTGTCAAGCACGGGACTCGCAGCTGCGCTCACACTCACTTCCGTTCGTGGTGATCCCGTGTCAAGCACGGGACTCGCAGCTGCGCTCACACTCACTTCCGTTCGTGGTGAGCTTGTCGAACCATGAACGGCGAGCACATAGCCCTCTTCTTTCAAAAAGGGTTCAAGCCGTCTTGCGAGTTCATCTAATGGCAACCGCTTGATGTGCTCACCATTGAGCCATTCAAACTTTTCTGCATCGAATCGCGCAGGCGACGGCGTGAGCGATTCGAGGTTGAACCATTCGACGAGTTGTTGTGGGGTGAATATCTCGTCGTTGCCGTGTGACCAACCCAGGCGCGAGAGGCCGTTGATAATCGCCTCAGGCAGATAGCCTTGTTGTTGATACCAATCAAGCCCCGTGGCGCCATGGCGTTTTGAGAGCTTTTCACCGTCGTTGCCCAGCACCGTAGGCAGATGGCCAAACACTGGTGGCTCTACGCCAAGCGCTCGAAAAATATTGATTTGTCGCGGCGTATTCATGACGTGACCATCGCCACGAATCACGTGCGAAATCTTCATGTCGATGTCGTCGACCACCACGCAGAAGTTATACGTCGGCACGCCCACTTGGCCAACAGGCGCAGGGCGCGCAATCACCAGATCATCGAGTTCGCTATTCGCGATTTCGATATGACCTTTCACCGCGTCATCCCATGCAACGACACCGTCATCTGCGTTACGAAAACGAATCACTGGATCAACGCCCGCTGGAATTTTCAATCCAAGTTTTGGGATATTTTCAGGACGCCAGCGTCCGTCGTAGCGTGGTTTTTCGTTTTTTGCTTTCTGCGTTTCGCGCAACGCGTCGAGTTCTTCAACGCTCATGTAGCAGTGATACGCGCGACCATCCGCAAGCATTTGTGCGACGACTTCGCGATAGCGATCCATGCGCTGCATTTGAAAAAACGGGCCTTCGTCGATATCGAGCCCGAGCCACTTCATGTC
>JAAFIS010000007.1 GCA_013298695.1 Betaproteobacteria bacterium | reverse complement strand
CGTTCAAGCGAGACGCGATCGACCACGGTTTCAATTGCCGAGTTGAGAATTTCCACAATCAAAACACCGACGCCAAGTGCGAGCACAAACAAGGTTTCCAGCGTTGAGAGCCGCGCGAAAGGCAAACACGCGAGCATCGGAACGATGAGCAGGAGCTCTTGGCGGAATGCGGCTTCGTGGGCAAACGCGTGCGAGAAGCCTTGCATTGAATAGCGGGTTGCCGCCGCGATACGGGCGAAGCCACCCACGCTCTTAAACTCACTTTTTTCAGTTGTCGGTGACGGCTTCATCGGCTGCTCTACGTGTTGCGGGACGAGCCCGATTATGCCGCGCCGATCAATCACGCGTGCGCGGGCGGGCCTGCTTCAATGGCTTGAATCAAGGCAGCACGAGTCACCCGTCCGCTCGGCATCGAAACGTGACCGACACCGATTAGGCGCACGTTGTGTGCCCCTTCGATGATGGACGAATCCTGCGGGGCGATGACGGTGTCGTGAACGCTGTAGATTGACGTGGTTCGCGTTGCGTAGGCGAAGCCATTGAGCGCTTGAAGCCAAGGATTGCCGAGCCGCATTTGACCGCCGTTAGTGCCATGCGCAAGGCGGGCGTGAAATGTGCCGTGATGAGGCGTGCCTAATGTAATCAGGTGGTCCACACGCGCTGCGCCGTGTTTTCGTAGGTAGGCTCGAGCGATCAGTCCGCCCATGCTGTGCGCGACGAGCGTGACATGAGCGGCGCGAGTCGCGGCGCAAACTTCCTGAATTCTTGCGGCAAGGCGATCGGCCATCGTGTCAATCGGCGCCCACAGCGGCTGATCCAGGGTGTACACACGATAGCCGCGACGCTCGAGTGCACGCGCGGTAGACGACCATACCGCGCCGTTGTGTGAGTACCCGTGTTGCAACACGAGCACACGCCCAGTAGCGGCGTGATTTCCGCGATCCGATGAGGTTCGGAAAAACAACGGAAACGGCAACTGAAGTAAGGATTGTTTACAAAAATGCGCGTATTCCAGAAGGAAAAATTTCCACCACTGGCCCCGACGAATGAGCGATTCTTGATCAAGCGCCATACCCTTCCAGCGCGATACGCGGTAGGCGCAAAAACAAACCAAAAAGCGCAATACAAACGGCAACCCTATTGCCAGTAAGCCGCCGACCAGATCGCTCCACCAGCCGCGCGCAACCCCATGTCGCCCGAGCAACACCCACACCGTTAATTCAGCACACAAAAACGCGAGGAAAAACGCCCATGAGGGCACCGGGCAGCCGCGACTCGCGTTTGACTTCATGCGCGCCGCAGATCACCGGCCAGGCGCGAAGCATTGCGCCAAGCGAGCCCGTAAACCGACAGCTGCGGATTGGCGCCGATGGACGTTGGAAAGGTCGAGCCATCAATCACGCTGACATTTTCAATTTGGTGGTGACGGCCATAGTGGTCGACCACGCCGTCTTTAGCCGACGACGACATCCCGCAGCCGCCCATGACATGCGCGCTTACCACGCGCGTTGAGTAGGGTCGCAAATCAAGCGTTTCAAGCGCGGCTTTCGTTTCAACCCAGCTGCGAAAACCGTTGATGCGCTCGTCGACCGGGAATACTTCAGTTGCACCTGCAGCGAACTGAATTTCCGCCATTGCAAGCATCGCACGTCGCGCCGCGTCGAAAAAGAACTTATTGAGTTTGTAATCGAGTTGCGGGAAACCATTGCTCAACAGTTTGACTTCGCCACCCTCGCTTTCGGGGTGAAAGCCGTCGCGGCAGAGCGCAATGGTGACCTGCGAATTGGGCAGACTGGTCACCCGATTACGATGATGTTCGCTCATGCCATTGACGCTGATCGCATAGAGCACGGGGTGTACCGGCGGCACCTCTAGCTTGAAACCCATCGGCCCATCAATTGCCTGCGTGTTCAAGAAGTGATCGCTGTAGGTGGTTTGCGGTGCGCCTTCCCAGGCTGCGACTTTGCTTGGCATCTGCGCGCCAGAGACCAGGCTCGGATGCAAAAACGTTCGCTTGCCGAGGCGGCTGTGAGGATCGGGTGCGTTCGAGCGCATCAAAAGCGCGGGCGAATTGATCGCGCCACCGGCGACAACAAAATGCTTTGCTTTGACGATCACTTTGCTCGAACCCACGTCGTAGCCCGTGCCGAGCATAGAAACACATTCAAGCGAATCGACCCGGCCCTTCGTCATGACCAACCGCTCGGCGCGCGCCCTCGTCACGAGGATTGCGCCACGATTGAGCGCCGCTGGAATCGCGGTCACCAACATCGATTGCTTCGCGTTCAGCGGGCAACCCATGCCGCAGTAACCGAGATTTGCACAACCCTTAACGTTGCGTTTGATTCGTTCAACTTTGATGCCGAGTTTTTGGCCGCCGCGCTCGAGGATTGCGTTATTTTCATTGGGCGGCATTTGCCAATCGGAAATGTTGGTGAGCTTCTCAGCGCGTTCGAACCAGCCTTGCATATGTTCATCGGTGAGATCAGTTAAACCGAATCTCTCGCGCCAGTATTTGAGCGTCGCTGGTGGCGTGCGGAAACTGGTGGTCCAGTTCACCGTGGTTGAACCACCCACGGTACGGCCTTGCAGAATGTTGATGGCTTTATCTGCGGTTTTGCGCGACGCTGATTCTTGATAGAGCGTTGGGTACGCCTCCGATTCAAGCATCCGGAAGTCGCTTGATGAGCGCAGCATGCCCTCCTCGATCATCACAACTTTGAGCCCGGTGTCGGAGAGCACGTCGGCAGTGATTGCGCCGCCCGCACCAGTGCCGATGATGCACACATCCGCTTCGAGCGTGGCGTCTTTACCCAGCTGTGAGGCATCAATATGCATCCAGCCTTTGTTGAGTCCGTCGCGGATAGGGTCTTGCAGCATAGAAACGAATTAATTACGAGTGACGTGTGTAGAGTCGTTTAGACGAACCTAGGCGCGGTGATCCAGCATTACGCAAGCTTAGGTGGCCCGGGATAACCGGTGCCGCTCCAAGATTGTGGTTGTGCATAGAAGCTACCGAACACCAGATCATGAAGCGCGAAATAGGCTTGCTGTTTCATCCCGATGCGACTGTCACGCAAATCGTACAAAAACTGAGCGACTTTCGGTGCATCAGCCTCGAGCCAATCGCCACTATAGCCCAGCAGTGCGCGTGCAGGTTTGATCGAAAGAAGCATGAACAGATCGCCAATTTCCTTGCGCGTAGTCGGCGGCAAGTTGTCGATCAGCGCGGCGATAGCGGTTTTCGTTCGAGCGATTTCTGCGGCGCGTGCTGGCGGATCGGCGGGCAGCGCAGAGCCGAGCAACGCCAGCGTAACGACGCGCAGAAGGTTCGCGTGAGCGTCGAGCAAGGCGCCGCTGCGGATCGGCTTGTTGTTCAGCAACGAGGGCGCTAGGCTGACTGCGGCAGCAGCGACCGCGCCTGCCACTCCGACGAAAATAAGTCTCCGACGCGTAAAACGAATCATTGCGTTGCCTCCACGTTGGATTTTATGGATCAACGATAGAGCGCTTGGCCTATTCCTCGCGGCGAATGACGCATTGAGATATTGCAGGCAAGCGCGATATGCTTTGATCTATGGCATCGAAGGCTGAAACCCCGCCTGAATCGGCACTACGCGCGTTCCTCGCGCAGGCAAAACAGTTGCGCACAGAGGCGCGCAGCGACCCGCAAAGTGCGGCTGATCGCTTGGCTGTTCGAACTTATCAGCAATTGCGGATGGCGAGCACGCATGCGGCGCTGCTGAGCTCGGAACGTTACGCACCCGCCGCACGCTTCTTCCTAACCGAACTTTATTCGACCTCAGACCTTGCACAGCGCGATGCTGATATCGAACGAGTGATCCGCTTGCTCATTAAGTTTCTGCCCGACAAAGCGTTGCAAACCTTGGTTAAGGCGCTTGAAATGGATGCGTTGTCAGAAACACTCGATGCTCATCTTGCCGCCGTTGCGCGCACTCATCAAGCGGATCAACGGCCGCTCAAGCTCAACCCCGCAACCTATGCAGCGGCGTACCAACGGATGGGTGAGTTCAAAAATCGCGAACGCCAGATTGCGCTCACACGGGACATCGGCGTGGCGCTCGACAAACTCTCGCGCACGCCGATGCTGCGGACGCTGCTAGCGGTGATGCGCGGCCCCGCCGTTGCGGGTGGCGTAGGCGAGCTGCATCGGTTTCTCGAGCACGGCTACGACGCGTTCGCACACATGAAAGGCGGCAGCGAATTCATCGAAGGCATCGTCGAGAGAGAACTTCAAGAGCACCGGCGGCTCGCCGCTGCAGAGTAGGCGAACCTGCGGCTAGCGCCCTGCGTCGCCCAATTTAGCGGGCGATAATGCGGCATAAATGTATTGTCTACTTAAAAAAATAACTCGTCTTTTGCCTTATTTAATGGTCTTTTCGGCAATTTCTCCGTTTACGCATCCAACGTCATTTCGTTGAGCGATAGTTGCTGCACGGGCGCTTAACGCTAGTCGACGTGAAGATGTAAGGGGGCGCCTACAACGCGACAGCCCGAGCACCGATGTTTTGATACAAACGGTCAACCTACGATTGTGTAGTGGGAAGCAAGATCTCCTCTGTGTTTCCCATATTTCTTACAGACTAGTGCCACCCCCGTGGACGTATGTCTGTGCGAAATCTCCCGACCTAGGCAGGTAGTTGCTCCCCCGCGGCCTGCCTTTTAAGAGCTGCTACGCGCAGCTCTTTTTTTTTCGCCTGCCCCTACGCCGACAGCATGAGTCAGTGTTGTCCTACAGCGCACAGACGCGATTGAGCCAACACTTGCATCCTTAATTGATTCAACGCAAGAACGCTGGAGCCCACATGATCATCCGCATCGGATTTGATATCGAGTTAACGGTGCAATCGCCCACCACGCTGATCCATTTGCTCAACGTGCACTCGTCGCGTGAAAACGATTTGGTGTTTCCGGCAAATGTACGCATTACGCCCAATCTACAGCAGCAAATTTACCGCGACGCGTTCGCCAACATCTGCACGCGGATTACGATTCCAGCGGGTGTGAATCGAGTGCGCTTATGGGATGACAACATGGTGCTCGATCGCGGAGAGCTCGAAACTTGGAATCCGCAAGCACGCCAACTCGACGTTCACGAGCTGCCCGCGAGCGCACTGCAATTTCTGTTGGCAAGCCGATATTGCGAAGTCGATAGTGAACTCATGCAATTTGCTTGGGACCGGTTCGGCTCTATCAGGAGCGGCGCCGAACGCGTCAACGCGGTGTGTGATTTTGTGCATCAGCACCTGCGTTTCGAATACTCGACAGCGCGCGCCACTCGCACCGCACGAGAAGCGTTTAATGAACGTGTCGGCGTATGTCGTGATTTTGCGCATCTTGCCATCACGCTGTGCCGTTGCCTCAATATTCCCGCGCGTTACGTGACGAGTCATTTAGCTGACATCGGCGTGCCGAAGGATCCGTCGCCCGGGGATTTCGCGGCCTGTATGGAGGTCTATCTCGAGGGCGGTTGGTACACGCGCGACCCCCGACACAACGCAAGGCGCATCGGTCGTATCCCGCTCGCGAAGGGGCGCGATGCGGGTGACGTACCGATCACAATGGTCTTCGGTCAACATCGCCTTGAAAAATTTCATGTCGTTGCCGAAGAGGTCGCGCACGTTGAAACGAATTTCTCTTTGGCTTGAGGACGTCGAAAGCACACCAGCAATCGGCGAAGCTAGATTGGCGCTCCGCGCTCACCTCGCGCGCCGCGGCTTCCCTTGACCTTCTGCGGCGAACAGTCGTCGGTTTTTTTGACGATCGCTGCACTGCGCACGCAGCAACGCTCGCTTTTTATGCCCTTTTCTCGCTAACCCCGTTGATGGTGACGGTACTCGCCGTCGCGAGCCTAGTCTACGAATCTGCGGCCGCAAGTGCCGCGCTTTTAGGGCAACTCTCGACGGTGATTGGTGACCAAGCGGTTGCGGTGCTGAGCCACGCTATCAGCTCCGCCGAGTCGTCCCAACAAGCCTCTAAATACGCGTTGATTTCGCTTGGGGTCACGCTGGTGGGCGCAGGCGCGATCACCTCGGAGCTAGCCGCAGCATTCAAGCAGTTGCTGGGGACACCCACCAAGCCAACCGCTTCTACGCGCGAAGACACCATCTGGTCGTCAGCTTGGGCGATCGTGCGGCTGCGTTTGCTGACTGTGGCCATCGTCATCGGTATCGCATTTCTATTGTTTGTGTCGCTCGCGATAGACGGTGCTCTCAGCTACGCGGCGACCAAACTGCCCGATTTTTGGATCGGTTCGATCGCGCTTTCGGTCATGAGTTTTGCTGCATCTGTCGTGCTGGTTGCGACGCTGTTCGCGCTGTTGATGGGACTACTTTCACCGAGCAATGTGTCGCGCCAATCCATCATTGTGGGCTCGGTGTTTGGATCGTTATTGTTCGCGTTTGGAAAAACGATGTTCGCTTTGTACGTGTCGCGAGTTGCCACGGAGAGCGCGTTCGGTGCCGCCGCCGCGCTAGCGGTGTTGCTGCTCTGGCTCTATTTCTCAAGCGGTGCGCTTCTGTTCGCGGTGGAATTGGCTAAACATCACCACGCCAAAGCTCCAAGTAAACACGTGTCATCCAATCCCTACGCGATCTAGTCAGTCACACCGATACGCATGACGCGCCATCTCGCGCATAGTTCACATGTCGAAACACGCCGAACCATCGAGATGAACAACGTCATGCTGCTCAAAACAAAAACACAGCCCGCGCCAGCCGCCGCACTACGTCGATCGCAGCGGAGCACACTTTTTTCTGCGCGCGCTGACTATTGGAAATGGATGATCAGTTGCAGGCTACGGCCGTTGTTCGCGAGCCTTCGGCGACGTCAAAGTTTGTCAGTGTTGCGCTAGTTCGCCCACCGGAATCACCAGTTTTTTAAAGAAAGATATCAATATGAAAACTAACCTCTCAAAGATTTTGATCGCTGCAGGCGTCGCGTCTGCGCTAACTGTACCGCTAGCCGCGCACGCGGACATCTCGCTCTATTCGGAGCCGGGCTTCCGTGGCGAAGTTTTTGCAACGCCGCGCGCCGTCAACAACTTAAATCGCGTTCGCTTTAATGACGCGGCCTCGTCCGTGGTGATTGATCGCGGTAGGTGGGAGGTGTGCGACGATGCCGGCTTCGCCGGCCGTTGTGTCGTTTTGCGAGACGGAAGCTATGCTGATCTGTCGCGTTTTGGCCTAAGTAACAACATCTCGTCGGTGCGTCCGGTGGGATACAACCGCGACGTGATGGAACCAGACGCCGCGCCGTATCAGTACCGTCGGCGTGCGGGCGAACGATTGTTTGATGCTCCAGTCACCTCAGTGCGAGCGGTGTACGCGCGTAGTGATCGTCGTTGCTGGATTGAACGCGAGCCAACGGTTTCGTCGAACGATTCCAACGTAGGCGGCGCGCTTCTGGGTGCAATCGTCGGTGGGGTGCTTGGCCATCAGGTTGGCGGCGGTCGTGGTCGCGACATCGCCACTGCAGGCGGCGCGGTTGCCGGGGCTGCAATTGGTTCACGCGCAGGCGGCGGCTCAAGCTACGGCACTCGCGACGTTGAGCGTTGTTCCGAAGCAAGCGCGAACAATGCGCCTGAGTACTACGACGTAACGTATGAGTTCCGTGGTCGCAGCTACAACATGCAATCGCGCTTCAATCCGGGGCCGACGGTTGTTGTGAACCGCGACGGCGTACCGCGCGGCTAACGAACCGCCCGTACGCGAACACGAGGCGAAACCAGCCATGAGTTCGGTTGCCGACCTATCCGCAGACTGCACGCGCGGCAACGAGGCCAGAAACCTCGTACGCCTCGCGACGCAGTTGGGTCTAGCGCTCACGTTCGGCTCCTTCGCATCCGTGTTCGCGCAGTTCAGCGAGTTCGCAGCGATGACAGCGCCCACGAGCGCAACAGCGCTTGCTCTACGGACACCGACGCCTGCGCCAACGATTTCGCGCGGCCTCCCCGCGACGTCAGCGCATAAAAATGCCGTGGTGACGGCCCGCGCGACGTCGATCAAGGGAAGCTCGGATGGTGCGCTTGATGAGCCGTTACGCGCAGCGGACTCCGCCAATTTAGGTGATCGCGGCAATTGCGAGCGGGTGGGCTCACTTTGTCACACGTTGGAACGGACCTCTTGGAGTGTGCCGGGCACACAACATTTATTGCCGCAAGTGCCAGGCCTAACGCCAGTCAGACTCAAACTCAGTCGACGCAGTGTGAGCGTTCAATACTCATTTAAGTAGACCCAACTCTAAGCAGTTTTCGCCATTTTTGTTGGGCTATAACGGTATTTTCGACATTCGTTGACCTGCCCTAAATTCCGTTGTAGCGCCCATTCGGATTGGGCGATACGACCAGAAGGTGTCCTCGAATTCGATCGATCGAACTTGCTTTCAGAGAGGGTTTCTGCTGGCGCGCCCAACAGGAGTCGAACCTGTGACCTTTGGCTTCGGAAACCAACACTCTATCCAGCTGAGCTATGGGCGCGTAGTCGAAATTATAGGCGGCGCGCAGCCTCCTTCTTCGATACGGATGAGCGTGTGGTTCTTCCCGCCGATATAATTCAATGTTGATTTCGAGCAGGTTGCAGCGATTTGTTTCGTCAAACCCGACCCTCGAAACCCCTTTTTTGACTCTCCAAGCCTTAGTTATGAGCGAAGAACACGGTACTCTCGTAAAAACCCCGAAACAACTCATCATCGTTTCGGTGATCGCGCTCGTCGTTCCGGTCGGCATTGCCCTCTTAGGTGCTCAGTTGGTCACCGGCAGCAAACGCGTTGATCCAGCCGAGGCAAAAAAATCAGTTGAGTCGCGAATCAAGCCGGTCGGCGAACTCGTGAAGTTCGACGGCGCGCCGCCACCTGCAGCGCCGGCGGTAGTTGCTGCCGCTGCCCCCGCCAAAGCGAAAAGCGGCGAAGAGGTGTATCAGCTTGCTTGCACGGCCTGTCATGGCGCCGGTATTGCGGGCGCTCCTAAAACCGGCGACAAGACCGCCTGGGCGCCACGTATCGCCCAGGGCGCAGCAACCCTCTATGAACACGCGATTAAGGGCTTCAAAACGATGCCCGCAAAAGGCGGGCAAAGCGCGTTGAGCGATGATGAAGTGAAAGCTGCGGTTGACTATCAAGTTGCGAAAGCAAAATAACTTGGCGAAGTTCGCTGAGAATAACGCGCCGCACGGCGCGTTTTTTATTTGCACGGATCGCCAATGAGCACGTATGTGATCGGCGACCTCCAAGGTTGCGACGACGAGCTCGGCGAACTGCTTGCGCTGATTCGTTTTGCGCCGTCGAGCGATCGCGTCTATTTCGTGGGTGACCTCGTCAACCGCGGGCCAAAATCCGCGCAAGTGTTGCGCCGTGTGAAATCGCTTCAAGAAAAAGGCGTTGCCGAGAGTGTGCTCGGCAATCACGACTTTTTTCTCATTATGGCGGCAGAGGGGTTTTCATCGCTCCACTCGGGCGACACGCTGCAAGACGTGCTGAATGAACCCGACGCGCGCGAACTCGTGGATTGGCTTCGCCACAGGCCGCTCGCGATAGCGATTGACGAGACGTTGATTGTTCACGCGGGCGCGCTTCCGGCGTGGTCGTCGCGCGATGTTGTGGCCTACGCCCATGAAATCGAATCAGCGCTGCGTGCGCCCACCTACCGCGCGTTTTTAGCAACGCTTTTCGGCAATGATCCGACCACGTGGCACCCCGAGCTTGTCGGCGTTCCACGCGCACGCGTGATCGTGAACGCGCTAGCGCGGCTTCGCTTTTGCACGGTGTTTTCGGAAATTGAGTTCAAAGAAAAGCGTGACGCGATGTTCGCGCCTGACCCGTTCAAACCTTGGTGTCAGATTTCAGCGCGCAGGTCGGGCGACGCACACATCGTTGCCGGACATTGGTCAAGCGAGGGCTTGCGGCTTCATCCAAACGTGAGCCTGCTCGACAGCGGCTGCTTGTGGGGCGGCGCATTGACCGCGATGCGACTCGAAGACCGTGCGATTTTCCAGGTGCCCAGTCAGCAAGCCTACGCAGCGATTGCTGATTAACAGCCTCCGCTACGCGTTCAACGAATCGCCAACGATGGAGGCACGAATCAGCGTCTCCGCTTCCGCCGCGACGTCGCGCCGCGTGCGCCCAGCACAGTTAATCGATTTCAAGAACCGAAGCTCAACGGTCAGCGGCGCCGCCGCGTGAATTTGTTGAAGCGATTGCAGTAACGTCATCTCGCCGATATACGCTGCCGCTTGCGTTGGCTCGCCGTTTGCGAGATAGCGGATGGCCACAACCCATACCTCGCCGCCAGCCGCGACCACTGGCTCCAGTAGCGATGCATGAAATTTAAGGACATTGCTGCCATCGCTTGTGGTGCCTTCGGGGAACACCGCGACCGTTTCCCCCTGCTCCATCAGTGCGTGAACCACGCTTGCGAGACGATGTGTTTCTTTGCGGTCACTGCGGTTGATGAAAATCGTGCCGACGTTGTCGAGTAACTTACCCGCAATCGGCCAACTACGCAGCTCAGCTTTGGCAACAAAATGGCAAGCTCGCTGGGCGTTAAGCGCGAAAATGTCGGCCCACGATACATGGTTCGCAACCAGCGTCACCGCCCGATTGGATTGGGCGGGGAAGCCAATAGCCACTTCCCGAATTCCGGCAATCTTGAGCAGCGCTTTCGACCACGTTTCAATCGTTTCGCGACGCGCCTCAGGGGATGCGCGCTTGAGCGTCGTCGTGGAAGTAAATAAACCTGCAATCAGTTTCGCGAAAAGTCGAAGCAAGCGCAGTGGAAAAAAACGCATGAACAATAAAAGGTGAGTGGCTATGGGCGAAGGTGGAAGTACGTTGTCATAACGTTACCGCCCCGTTGAACCAAAACCACTATTATTGCGACTTAGTACAAGGACGAACGGCGCGGCTGAGCCATTATTGGCGATGCGCCGCTAGTGAAGTGGAGATTGGCGCAGATCGGGCGTCACTTTCGTCCTTACAGTTCAAGAGTCAATACGCAGATACTTTAGGAGAACAGAGTATGTCTAGATTGTTAACGATGAGCTTGGTCGCGGCTGCGGTCGCGCTTGCCGGATGCGAAGCATCTGCGCCGAAAATGGGCTCGGAAAGCGCAAAAACCACAGCAACAGGTTCCGCTGGGGGTGCTGCTGCGCAAAACGTAAATTCAAAACTCGGTCGCTGTGATCGCCCCGCGGGCACGATTGCGCTGGTCGAAGATACGAGCCTTGATTGGTATCGTGCTTACCTCGACAAATATCGCCTCGGCTCGACCTCGCCCGTGCTCCGTTTGTTGATCCAACAATCAAACTGCTTCATCGTCGTTGAACGTGGTCGCGCCATGGCCAACATGCAGCAAGAGCGCGCGCTTCAAAATTCCGGTGAGTTGCGCAACAACTCCAACTTCGGCAAGGGCCAAATGGTCTCCGCAGACTACTCGCTCACGCCAGAGGTGCTCATCAGCGCGCGTGGCACCAGCGGCTTGGGCGGCGCGCTCGGCGGCTTAGGCCGCACCGCAGGCATCATCGGTGCAATCGCTGGCGGCATCTCCACCAACGAAGCAGCGGTCATGTTGACGCTCGTTGATAACCGCTCGGGCGTGCAGGTTGCGGCAGCCGAAGGCTCGTCGTCGAACACGGATTTCAGCCTAGGCGCAGTCGTACTCGGATCGAGCGGCGTCGGCGGCGCGGGCGGCTACACCAACACGCCGCAAGGCAAAGTGGTGTCAGCGGCATTTACCGATGCCTACAACAACATTATCAGCGCGGTGAAGAACTACGCACCGCAGTCGATGGGTGATCGCGGCATGGGCACTGGCGGACGCCTCGCGGTGGAAGGCTCCTCACAGCCTAACGGCGCACCCGTCGCAGCAAGCGCGGCAACCGGAGCGGGTAACGCTAATATGAGCATTCGCGACGCCCAGGCAAAGCTAAACCAGCTGGGCTACAGCGTCGGCACAGCAGACGGTCAGATGGGCCGTCGCACCGTGGAGCAGCTCCGGGCGTTCCAGCGTGATCGTCGCATCAGTGTGAATGGTCAGCTCGATCAGGCCACCATGAACGAGCTCGCGAAATAGGCGCAACAAGTCGCCAACGAGAAACCCGCTTCGGCGGGTTTTTTTATGGGAAACAAAGAATGTTCTGATGACACCGTCATCACGCAAAACAGGAGCGAGCGATGCCTAGGAACCCCCACTGGACGATTCTGCGCGAGAGGCTGACGAATTTCGGCATTACGCGACGCTGAAAGTCCTGTTTAGCCCATAAAGAGTGGTGTTTTTGAGCTGGCACAGGCGTTGCCTATACCGCTCATTGGTGACACATCGAGGGGAAGACAAAATGGGAATGATTGACGAATGGTTCGCTCGAAAAATCGCTGCCGTACGCGGTGGTTCAAATCCCAGTCTCATCAACGAACCAGCGCGCGTTGAACCAACGCCACTGAGTAGTCCAAGACGCAAAGCGCATGATTACTCCGTGGCGTTGAGCGCCCAAGAATGGGCCAACGTGGAATCCTTTATGGCACGCCCTGATAGGGAATCGTCTAACGCGGCCTCGTGTTTGAACGGCGAACTAACGGTTGGCCACAACGCCGATCTCGTTAGTGCAGACATGATCCAGTGCCGCGTGCTTCGCGTTCACGGCACGCTCGACGCGCCGATCTTCGCACAAAAACTCATCATTGAAAAAGGCGCTGTCGTGAAAAGCATTGCCCGCGTTGGCGAAGCTGAAATTCACGGCACCTTCGAAGGCACGTTGCAAGTTCATGGCGTGATGACGGTCGCAAAAACTGGCAAAGCGTCCGGCAAACTGCGCGCCCTGAAATATCTCGTTGCCGAAGGCGGAGAAATGAAGGGCGATATCAAGCGTGTTGCCAATCCGTCGCCAGACTGGGTCAAGAACGACGCCGATGACGCGTGGACAGAATCATTCCCAACCACGATGATGTCGATGACCTTGCGCCGTCAAGCTGCGTAACCTAGCGACACGGGCGCGCTAGTTCGCGCAACGACAGCTCTGCAATGACTCGTTCGATGAAAGCCCAATTTGATTGGGCTTTTCTCATTGGATTTACTCGATTGCGGAGCATTGGAACTAGATCGACGCTCCAACGAGGCGGGGCTTAAATCGTCGCGCTATAGATTGAGACCGAGTCGGTCTCTCACCAAAAGTACGCCACCCAAAACACGCCCAGCATCGCGAACACAAGCGCAACTTTGATTGCGGTGCCAACCAACAGCCCAACCCACGTCGCGAGCCCCACCTTTGCAGCGTTGCGCGTGTCTTTCACGCTCAGATACTGCCCGATTGCCGCGCCGACTAGCGGCATGAACAACACGCCCACCAAGCCCATAAAAATGCCGATCACCGTGCCCAGGGCGGCACCGATCAACGCTAACTTACTCGCGCCCGCTTTCTTTGCGCCGAGCACCGTTGCCACGTATTCAGTCACCCAGGCCAACACCGCCAACACCGCGAGCACGACCACCACCCACACTGGCACCTTGCTGAAATCGTCGATCCAAGCGCCAAGAATCGCGCCCGCCAGCACCAACACCACGCCGGGCAACGCGGGCAGCACCGTCCCCGCCAAACCCACCAGCATCAACCCAATCGCCAGCGTCCACATCAATCCATTCGCTTCCATCGTCGTTCTTTCTTGAAGGCGGTTGTGAACCGTTCACGCCTATTCTCATCGAAGTTATTTCGAATCTGGAGAAAGTTGAGGATGAACTTCAATCTATCAACTTTTTATGTGTAACGCTACGTTAATAGGACCAAACTCGTGAAAACACGGATTTTCTCTTTGTATTCATCTAGGACTTATCGCCTTATTAATATGGAGCTATACATAAAAAGCTAATTTAGCGACTCTAAATCGCTTGCGAACTTAATCTCATTGCAGCACAATCAGCGTAGAGGCATGCAGCGTAGTTCAAAAATCGCTGCCATCACAAGGAGCGAACCATGGAGCGCAAAGCGCCGCGCCGAACCAAAGAGCGAATTCTTGAAGTTTCGCTGAGCATGTTTAACTCGTTTGGCGAACCCAACGTCACCACCAATGCCATTGCCGATGAGATGAACATCTCTCCGGGGAATTTGTATTACCACTATCGCAGCAAAGACGAAATCGTCACCAAAATTTTCGTGCAATTCGAAAAGGAAATGGACGAGCTTTTCTCGATGCAAAAAGATCGTCGTGCAAACGTGGAAGACACATGGTTTTGGCTACACCTGGTGTTCGAGAAAATTTGGAAATATCGCTTCATCTATCGCGATTTGAATGATCTGCTGTCGAAAAACAGAATCGTAGAAACTCATTTCAAGACCCTGCTCCAGAACGCGCAAAAGAGCACCGAGCGCATGATGCAAGACTTGAAGGACATCGATCAACTCAACGCGAGCAAAGGCGAGATCAGCGCGATTGCAGTCAACGTGGTACTCACTGCAACGTACTGGCACAGCTACTCATACGTGATGAACCCACGCAGCTTAGATGAAGCTAAAGCGATGGGGCAAGGCGTGTTTCAAGTGATGGCGATGATCGCGCCCTACCTCACCGGTGATGCGCGATTACTGTTTGAAAAATTGGCGGCAGAATACAGATAAATCAGGACGACGCAGCTTCGCTTCTAAGACGACGCGCTGACTCTCGACGTACTTCGACTGCAAGGAGAAAGATATGGCTAAAAAAGGTGGATGGGTTGAATTCCCGCATGACAACAGCGAATTCGCCTACGACGGCGCAGCGCTCAAGAAAAATTGGGGGCGCTTGCACAAAGGTGATGCGGAACCGTTTCCCTCTGGCGCTTCGGCTAAAGCGGTTGAAGAAGCCTGGCGGCTCTATCACGCAGGTGATTTTCAAGGTGCGTTTGATGCAGGCATCGCTGCGGGTTTAGACGGCTACAACGCCGCGAACAAAGCCGCGTGCATCTACAACAACTACCTCGAAACGAGCGACGCGAAAAAACAAAAGGCGTACGAAGAAATCGCCGCGCGCTGCGAAGAATTGCAAGCGGCGCAGAAGAAAAACGCCAACGCGTTTTATCTTCACGCCTACGCGCTTGGGCGCTATGGTCAACTCATTGGTGTCGCTAAGGCGCTCACCCAAGGCATCGGCGGCAAAGTGCGTACGTCACTCGAAACCACCATCAAACTCGAAGCAAAACACGCCGACGCACACATCGCGCTTGGCACGTTTAACGCCGAAGTGATCGACAAAGTCGGCGGCATGATCGGCAAAATGACCTACGGCGTGAGCAAAGAAAACTCGGTCGCGATGTTCGACAAAGCGCTGAAGCTAAATCCGGATTCCGCGATTGCGAAAACCGAATATGCGAATGCGCTTTTCCAACTTTTCGGCAAAGCAAAAGTGAAAGACGCTGAAAAGCTCTACGCTGAAGCCGCAGCAATGACGCCGGCGGACGCGATGGAATGTTTAGATATTGAGGCGGCGAAGGAAGAGCTGGAGTAATAGTCTGTGCGCACGCCACGCTCCAAACTTCAATGAAGTCGCCTTGGTAAGCAGAATTTCATGTTGAGAAAACTCGCGGAAAAAGCCACTCGTAAATCGGTATTCAGGCGACGCCTACCCACAGCGCTTGGAGGAAGCTCGATTTACGTTTCGGGATCAGCAGGACTGAAGTTTTTCAGGCGGAACATGGCGTTGATCGATCCACAGTTGATGAACACGCTTGTCGAATTTGTGCATCCAGGGCATTGTGTTTGGGACATCGGTGCGAATGTGGGCTACGGCACCTTTGGTGCCGCACATCTCGTGGGGGGCGGCGGCTCAGTGCTCGCCGTTGAGCCGGATACCTGGCTTGTGAGCCTGCTGCGTAGTTCGGCGAACAGTCAGCCCAACTCATCGGGCAACGTAACCGTATTGGCTGCGGCCGTCGCAAGCGAATGTGGCGTGCGGACATTTAGTATCGCCTCGCGCTCGCGCGCGACTAATTCACTTGCCGAGTACGGCACGTCCCAAACCGGGGGTGTAGCGGAGACGCAAACCGTAGTCACACTATCACTTGATTGGTTACGCGAGCGATTTCCAGCGCCACAGTTCTTGAAAATTGATGTAGAGGGCGCCGAACTGGAAGTGCTGCGAGGCGCAACATCAATCCTGCGCCGCGATCGTCCCGTTATTTTGTGCGAAATAGGTGAGGCTTGCGCTGACGCGGTGTCAGCACTCCTGCGCGACGCTGGCTACGAACTCTTCGATGCCGAAAATCACGCTCGGCCACGATCAAAACTTCTCCGAGCGACGTGGAATACGCTGGCGATCCCAAATGCTGGCCGTTCGTGATCTCGCCCTGGCTGTGAATAGCGCAATATTACGCAAGCTTCGCAACCCGCTCCTTTAATCGCTGCAAGTCAATCCGCAACCGCTGAACATCCGCCGCGAATTTCGCAACGTCTTCGCGTTCGGCGACTAGCTTGGCTTCATCATGCACATAGCGCTTGCTGGCTTCGTGCAGGCTGTTCTGTGCGTTTTCGCCAAACGCTTTTAGTGCGGTGAAGAGCTTGGTAGCTTCATTCGCAAAGATAGGCCCAACGAATCGCTCAAGCTCTGCTTCCGCAGCAAGTGGCAACGATTTGAACGCCTTCGAGACGTCTTGCAATAAGCCGGCTTGGCCCGAGATCGTCGCGGCTCTAATCGCAACCGTCTCGCCCTGCGCGATGAGCGGCAGGGCACTGAGCGGGAATTCGACGCTGACCGTTGGCTTGCCCTCGCGTACAGCCGATTCACCGCTTTCAAAATCACCAGCGGCAGTAATTTCTAATGCCGCTGAAAGCGGCGGCATGCGCAACACGAGCGTTTCACCGGAATGCGTTTTGAGCAGTTCGCGTGCAGCGGGATCATGCGAAAGTAGGCGCGTAAGCGCTCGGGCGATGAATGAAGATGGCAGCATGCCGCTATTTTCGCAGAGCGCGTGACTTGAGACGCGGCTTCAATGTAGCGCGCCCTAACAGCTACCGTGCTCGTCCCTTGAGGTTCGTAAGAAAGAAAAAGCCGACACTAGGTCGGCTTTTCTTGGCGAGGAATTGACTAACCCTGCTGAATGCCAGCGAGCAACCAGCCTTTGCTGCCGTCGACCGGTTTCACGAGGTTCCACACTTCACGGAACGGCGAGCCCATCATCATGCCGTCTTCGCGCATCTTTCCAGTGAACTCGACGCTTGCCCAGTACTGGCCGCGCTCGGTTTCGATGCCGAGCAATTCTGCGTTCAACTCATCGACTTGCGTCGCTTCTTTGTTGCCACCGATCACGTCTTTAGCGATCTGGTTGTAGAACTCATCGGTCGCAAAATCGCGAACCGCGTCAAGGTCGCCCTTGTCGTTCGCAGCTTGCAGCGCCATGAACTGCTTCTTCGCGTTGTCTTCAAAACCCACCTTATCGAAGCCGGCAGGGATGCCGAAGCCGCCTGCGAGACCAGGAGCCGCCGCGCTTGCTGCGCCGCCACCGATCGCGCCCGCCACTGGCGCGCGTGCCATTGGCTCAGATTGTGGTGCGCTGTACGGCATTGGCGCACCGTTGGCCGACGCTGCGCTCTGCTTTTTCATCATGCTGCGCGCGAGGAACCCCAAACCAACAATGACTAATACCGCAATCAGCAGAAATCCGAGGAAACCGCCTGCGCCAAGCTGCGAGAACAGATAACCCAGACCGATCGCTGCAGCGATACCTGCGATAGGGCCAGCCCATTTGGCCATCCCGGTTTTAGCGGCGGCACCTGCGGCAGCAGGCGCTGCAGCAGAAGCGGCATTTGGGGTAGCGGGTGCGGCTGTGGGCGCGCCCGATTGACGCTGAGTCACGGTATCGCGTTGCGAGCCAACAGACTTACCGCCACCAAATTTTTTAGCGTCAGCGGTTGACGCACCGAAGGCGATAGCCGATGCGATAACAAAAGTAGAAAGGGTTTTTAACAATGTAGATGCCATAAAAAAGGCTCCTGTGCTAGTTCTTGTGGCGCACATTGAGAGGTGCGTTGATGCATCCTCTGCCACATTCAGGAATATAGAGGCGAATCGTGAATTCACAATCGCTGATTTGGCCATTTTCACTCAGGATTTCCCGACCCTAAGTGGGATAGGGATTAGTTAAGGCGATACCCGCGATGAACGGCGACGATACCGCCCGTTAGGTTGTGGAAGTCAACCCGTGAGAAACCGACCGCCTCAAACATCGCTTTGAGCGCTTGTTGTTTAGGGTGCATCCGAATGCTCTCGGCCAGGTAACGGTAGCTCTCTGGATCGCCCGCAATCCTTGCGCCCATGCGGGGTAGCACGTTGAAGGAATACCAATCGTACGGCGCTTTGAGCAGCGAATTTGGTTGTGAAAATTCAAGTACCAGCGCGCGCCCCCCAACACGGAGCACGCGATGCATTTCGGCAAGCGCTTTTTCTTTGTGCGTAACGTTTCGAAGCCCGAAGGCGATCGTTACAGCGTCAAACGATTTGTCGGCGAACGGCAGTGCTTCCGCATTGCATTGGGTAGTCGGTGTGAGCACGCCTTCATCGAGCAGACGATTGCGCCCCTCGGCGAGCATCGCCATGTTGATGTCAGTATGCACAACCACGCCGCTGTCGCCCACGAGCGGGTTCATCAAACGAATTAAGTCACCGGTACCGCTTGCAAGATCGAGCACTTTTTCGCCCGCGCGCAGCTGCAATTGATCGACCGCGAAGCGCTTCCAGATGCGATGCAGCCCGCCCGACATAACGTCATTCATCACATCGTATTTCGACGCCACCGAATCGAACACGCCGCGCACGAGCGATTGTTTTTCTTCCTCGGCAACCGTTTTGAACCCGAAGTGAGTCGTGCTTTTTTGTCCGCTACTAGCCACGCGACGCTCCTGCTTTTTCCATACGCGCGAGGTACTCATTCCACACGCCTTGTTTATCTGCACAGAGTTTGTAGAGATAGTCCCACGAATAAATGCCGGAGTTATGACCGTCGCTAAAGGTCGGGCGAATCGCGTACATACCGACCGGTTCGAGCTCGTTGATGTCGACGTTTTTCTTGCCGACTTGCAGCACTTCTTGTCCTGGCCCATGTCCGCGTACTTCGGCCGAAGGCGAATAAACGCGCAGCAGCTCGAAAGAGAGTTCGTGTGAGAGATCACCGTAGCCCAACACCAGCATGCGTCGCTTTTTATCGAGCGTAATTTCAGTGGGAATCGGTGTGTCGCGTTCTAGACCGGGCATAGTGCGAAAACTTCGTCAGTGGACCAACAAAAGTCAATTGTCTCATCGTGGCGATTTTGCGCTCGGCCAGGTGGCAAGCAGCACCGCAGTGAGCGCCAACCCCAACGCGATGGCGTGCAGCGATGTAAAGCGCTCGTTAAGCACGAAAATCCCGAACATTGCCGATGCAATCGGCAAGAAAATGGTGAAGACGCCCGCTCTGGCAGCAGGGACTTGCTTTAAACCCGTCATCCAGAGCCAAACCGTCCACATGCTGGCCGCAAGTGCGTAGAGCGCAAGACCGCCCCAGAGCTTGAGTGAAACGTTTGCAAACTCAAACGACGTCGCCTGCCAGATGCCGAGGGGCGTCATCAAGACAAGTCCCCAAAGATTGATGATCGCGCTGATGCGTCTTGGAGACACCTGTCCAGTCAAGCGCTTGCCAATCACAACGTATATCGCTTCGCAAACCACCGCACCGAATAGCAAAGCGATGCCAAGCAATGCGTTGCTCGCGTTCACGTCCGCGCTCCGCCCGTACGCGAGCAATGCGACTCCGCTCATCGCAAGAACGATCGCGATCCACGTGCGAGGCGCGACGCGCTCTTTAAGTAACCACCACGATAACAACGCAACAACTGCCGGGATCGCCGCCATCACCACGCCTGCCGTGAGCGCGCTCGCATAGCGCATGCCGAGCAACATGCAAATTGAAAACAAAAAATTTCCGAATAGGGATTCAAAGAAAAGTAAGCGCGACGTCTTGCGATCAATCGGCGGAAAATCCGGTTCGCGCTTGAGCCAATGTGCCATCGCGAGCGCCGCGATCCCGAAACGAAGCCACGCGAGGAGAAACACCGGAAACGCGGCGACTAAAACCTTCGAAAAGCCAACGTACATTCCGACCAGCGACATGCCGAGTGCGAGGCAAAAATAGGCGATCCAAGGCGTAGAAACAGGCATTAACTCTGCACGTCAGCGCCCCGTTCAATTGGGCGAGAAGGGAATAAAAGATGTTTCTTGAGAAACACAAAAACTAGCGCTGTACTCAAGCACAACGGGCGCGGCGAAAATTAGCGATACGCTAAAGCTGCAGCGTGTGCTACTGGACCATGTCTAAATGCTCGAGCCCCGCCAGCATGTTGCGGCCTTTCGATTCATGGCCTTCGAGTTTGATACGCAGCCTCAGATCGTTCACGCTGTCGGCATTGCGCAGCGCGTCTTCATACGAAATCAAACCGTTTTCATGCAGATGAAACAGTGATTGATCGAACGTTTGCATTCCCAACTCGTTCGACTTTTTCATGATTTCTTTGATCTCAGAGACTTCACCTTTGAAAATCAAATCCGAAATCAGCGGCGAATTGAGCATCACTTCCACAGCCGGAACACGGCCTTTACCGTCGCGCTTTGGAATCAAGCGCTGCGAAATAAAGGAGCGCAAGTTGAGCGACAAATCCATCAACAGTTGCTGACGGCGCGCTTCCGGGAAAAAGTTGATGATGCGATCAAGCGCTTGGTTAGTATTGTTGGCGTGCAAAGTCGCCATACATAAGTGCCCCGTTTCCGCGAACGCGACTGCGTGATCCATCGACTCTTGATCGCGGATCTCACCGATCATGATGACGTCGGGCGCTTGGCGCAGTGCGTTTTTGAGTCCGATGCCCCAGTTATCGGTGTCGGTGCCGATTTCGCGCTGCGTGACGACGCAATTGCGATGCTCGTGTACAAACTCAATTGGGTCTTCGATGGTGAGAATGTGGCCTCGTGAGTTGCGATTTCGGTGATCGATCATCGCCGCCATCGACGTCGTTTTACCGCTGCCAGTTGCGCCCACGAAAATCACCAGCCCGCGCTTGGCCATCACAATGTCGCGCAGGATTGGCGGCAACATCAGCTCTTCAAAGCGCGGAATGTTTATGTTGATCGTGCGCAGCACCATGCCGACTTGGCCTTGTTGCATGAAAGCGCTCACGCGATAGCGCCCCAAACCGGGTGGATGAATCGCGAAATTACATTCGTTGGTTTTCTCAAACTCGGCCGCCTGTTTGTCGTTCATGATGGAGCGAGCGAGCGTGAGTGTATGCAGAGGAGAGAGCACTTGCTTCGCAATCGGCGTGATCGCCCCATCGACCTTTAGCGCCGGCGGGAAACCCGCGGTGATGAAGAGATCAGATGCTTTTTTCTCGGCCATCATGCCGAGAAGCGAGCTCATAAATTGGGTGGCTTGTTCGCGTTCCATACTGCTTTATTCCTTCTGCTCAATGCCGCACAATCAGGCAGCGATTGTTCATGCCAGTGGGCACATGACTAGGCAAACATCTCGCCTTGTTTTGCCGCGAGGCGTGCGTCGTTAGTTGAAATCAAATTCCTGCGAACCAAATCTTGCAAACACTGATCCAGCGTTTGCATGCCTTGGCCCAAACTCGTTTGAATTACTGAGTACATCTGAGCGATTTTGTTCTCACGAATCAAATTTCGGATCGCCGGTGTTCCGATCATGATCTCGTGCGCGGCGAGCCGCCCCGATCCATCTTTGCGCTTCAGAAGCGACTGCGAGATCACGGCGATCAGCGACTCCGACAACATGGATCGCGTCATATCTTTTTCTTCCGCGGGGAAGACGTCAACAATCCGGTCAATTGTTTTCGCCGCCGACGATGTGTGCAGCGTGCCGAACACCAAATGCCCAGTTTCGGCAGCCGTTAACGCGAGGCGAATTGTTTCTAAGTCACGCATCTCACCAACGAGAATCACGTCCGGGTCTTCGCGCAGCGCCGAGCGGAGCGCGTTAGAGAAGGAAAGTGTTTGTGGGCCGAGCTCGCGCTGGTTAATGAGACACTTTTTGCTCTCGTGAACGAATTCAATGGGATCTTCGACCGTGAGCACGTGCCCGAGCAAGTTCTCATTAACGTGATTCACCATCGCCGCGAGCGTCGTCGATTTACCAGAACCGGTCGGCCCGGTCACCAACACCAGACCGCGAGGTTTCATGGAAAGATCGGCGAAAATCTTTGGGCAACCCAAATCCTCAAGCGAGAGCACGCGCGATGGAATGGTACGAAAGACCGCTGCCGCACCGCGCTCTTGGTTGAACGCGTTGACGCGGAAGCGAGCAAGGTTCGGTATTTCGAACGAGAAATCAACCTCAAGGTTTTCCTCGAACACTTTGCGTTGCGCGTCCGACATGATGTCGTAGACGAGGCCGTGTACGTCCTTATGTTCCATCGCGGGCAAATTGATGCGGCGAATATCGCCGTGCACGCGCAACATTGGCGGCAGCCCTGCTGAAATATGCAGGTCGGATGCGTTGTTTTTCACCGAGAACGCAAGAAGTTCTGAAATATCCATATTGAAGTCTCTGAGCGAAGCCACATGATCTTTTCACGAACGCGAGCGCAGGCGAGTCGCCGGGCTCCTAGAATCAAATGTCTACGCTGTTTCTAAGCTGTTCTCCCATTATGACGTTAACGTCCGACGCTTCGCAAGCAATCGAGCAAGTTCGCGCACGAATCAATGCTGCCTGTATCGCGGCGGGCCGCCCGATTGACTCAACTGGACTTCTGGCCGTGAGCAAACTGCAAACGACTGACAAAATTCGTCACGTTTATGCTGCGGGCCAGCGCGCGTTTGGCGAAAACTACGTGCAAGAGGCGGTCGACAAGGTCGCAGCGCTTTCAGATTTGCCCGAGATTGAATGGCATCTCATCGGGCCGATTCAATCGAACAAAACCCGCGACGTTGCGACCACGATGCACTGGGTGCACTCGGTTGATCGATTGAAAATCGCGCAACGTCTTTCTGCGCAGCGGCCACCCGAGATGCCGCCGCTCAACGTATGTGTACAGGTCAACATTAGCGGCGAGGCCTCGAAAAGCGGCGCAAGTTTTGCCGACGCCGAGGCACTGATCGACGCAGTGGCAGCGTTACCCAATATTCGGCTGCGCGGCGTGATGGGGATGCCAGAACCCGGCTTAGGAGAGGCGAAAACGCGCGAACAATACGCCGCATTGCGCATTGTGTTTGACCAGGCGAAGCTGCGACATACGAGTGTCGATACGTTTTCAATCGGTATGTCGGATGATTTGGAAATCGCGATTGCGTGTGGCTCAACGATGGTTCGCGTAGGCACTGCCGTATTCGGAGCGCGACCCGCGCGGCTGTAGGTGCCGACTTGACCGCGCTGTTTCGCAACGCGCTAGCGCGGTCAGGCCCGCGCCTACAATTTGGCGATGAAAAAAGTTTGTTTTATCGGTGGCGGCAATATGGCGAGCGCAATGCTTGCCGGGCTTGCGAAGTCATATCCATTGCTCGAGCGGCATGTGGTCGAGCCTTTTGCCGAGGCGCGTGAGCGCATCGCACTCACTGGAGTAAATGCACATGAAGCGCCGACGCACGCGGCAATCGCTAACGCCGATGCGATCGTGCTCGCCACCAAGCCGCAAACGCTAAAGGTGGCGTGCGAACAGCTTGCGCCTTTCTTGAACAACGAGCTTGTCGTGAGCATTGCGGCGGGCACAACAGTCGCTTCGCTTTCGCGGTGGCTTGACGGAAAAACGTCGCGCATCGTGCGCACTATGCCGAACACGCCGGCGCTCATCGGCCAAGGTATTACCGGCTTATTCGCGCCCGCTTCGCTTGGTCCACACGACGTTGATGCAGCGATCGCGTTATTGAAGTCTTGCGGCGAGGTCGTGCAAGTCAACGAAGAGTCGATGATTGACGCCGTCACCGCTGTTTCGGGCAGTGGTCCCGCTTACGTGTTCCACTGGATTGAATCGATGATTGACGCGGCGCAGGCTGTCGGATTTAGCTCGAGTGACGCGCGCACGCTGGTGCTCGCGACGCTGCGAGGGGCCACCGCGCTGGCGACGAGCTCCGACGAGTCCCCCGCGACGCTTCGCGAGAGAGTGACATCGAAGGGCGGAACCACCGCAGCGGCGCTCGCCGTGATCGAGCAGAGAAATGTGAAGCAAGCGTTAGTCGACGCAGTAAAAGCCGCCCGAGATCGCGGTGCGGAATTGGGCAAAGGGTAATTACGCTTCGCGCAATGACGAACGACGAACGAGAAAAAGACAGCGCTCCCGTTGTTCACTAGGACGCGAAGCTTGGTTGGCGTTGAATGCAATCGGCAAATAGCTTTAGGACGAATGAACCTACACGTCAGCGCGGACATTCAGTTTATTACTTTTTCGGAATAATCTATAAAAACGCTGATCGCCCAATTAAATTGGGCCTACACGGGTAGAGCTGAAACCCAGTTCAGCGTTCTAAACGCTGTCGCAATAGCTGCAAATACAGCGCGCCGTCGAGCGCTTGTCCGGTGCGTTGCGATTGCCACAGGGTTTCGCCCAAGCATTCGAGTATTTCGTGTTTTGCCGCGTGTGGGTCGCCATCGTGTTTCGCCGCGAGTTGTGCGTGGATTTCAACTATACCGTGCGGTTGATTGATGTCCAACTGCTCTTGAATAGCAAGATGAAATCCGAAATGCAGGAACGGGTTGATGTCACCTGATTCCGGGCGCCAGTCTTGCGTAATGAACGACTCCGGTCGCTCCAACACCCGGTGATATTCGGGATGCAGCGCCATGATTTCAGCGGCCTTGGTTTCGAGCGGAGTCATCGGCGTCGCTGGATTTTTGGTCTGAAATTTTTTCCAGGTGTCGATGAAAAACTGGCGGGCTTGGTCTCTGCTGGGGTTAAACATTTATTTTGCTTCGCAAAAAGGACGAGACGACGAGAGGGCGAGAGGACGTCGATCTCGTGGCTCGCTAAGACGCAACGCTTTGTCTACATCGGCGCGACGATGGGCGGTTAGCGTTTGCATGAATTTGTCGTCCCCGTGCTCAAACCGTTGACTCATCGCGAATCTTTTTTCGCCCAGCGTACTCACAATCCTCAAACACCACGCACTGTGCGCACTTTGGATTTCTCGCGACGCAGGTATACCGCCCATGAAGAATCAACCAGTGATGCGCACTTTTTAAGAATTCCGGTGGCGTGAACTTCATGAGCTTGCGCTCAACTTCATCAACGTTTTTCCCTGGGGCTAGTTTCATGCGATTTGCGACACGAAACACGTGCGTATCAACAGCAAATGTCGCTTCGCCAAAAGCTTCATTCAAAACCACATTCGCCGTTTTTCGTCCGACTCCCGGCAACGCCTCTAATGCCGCGCGATCGTTTGGCACTTCGCCTCCGTGGAGTTCAAGCAACTGCTTTGCAGCGGCCACGGCATTTTTCGCCTTGTTGCGATAAAGCCCGATGGTCTTGATGTGATTTTCGAGCTGCTCGACGCCAAGATCGACCATCTGCTGCGGCGTATTAACAAACGGGAAAAATCGCCGCGTGGCCACGTTAACCGCTTTGTCGGTAGTCTGCGCAGAGAGCAACACGGCAATCACCAGCTGAAATGGATTGCCATATTCAAGCTCAGTTTTCGGATTGGGATTTGCAAGCGATAGCGTTGCAAAAATTCGATGACGTTTCTCGGGATTCATGAGGGCGTGCCGGAGCGAGCTTTTGCTTTTGCGAGGATTTCGGCAAGCAGAGTTTTTTTGTCCGCTTTCGACGTGGCGACAGGCGCGCTTTCAATCATGGCTGCGAGCCCTTCCTCCGCGCGCACCGCAAATCGCGACTTGTGCGCTTCGTACGCTTTTCGCAGCCGCTCAGATTGAGTTGCTCGCGCCTCCATCAGCGGGTGCGCGGCACTGGCAAACGTGCGTGCGGACGAAAGCGAAATGCAATCGACCGGGCAGGCGATGATGCAAAGTTCGCAGCCAGTGCAGTCCTCTGCAATCACCGTGTGCATGCGTTTCGTTGCGCCAACGATCGCATCGGTCGGGCATACCGGTAAACACTTCGCGCACCCGATACAGGTTGCCTCATCGATCACAGCCACGTGTTCGGCGGCATAAGCGTCAACGTCGTCAGCAAGCGCAGGAAACGACGCGAGATCACGCTGCAACAGCGCCGAGAGCGCAACGCGCGTTGCGTCTCCGCCCGGCGGGCAGCGGTTGATCTCAGCGTCGCCCGCATGAAGCGCGCTAGCGTAGTCGCGGCAATCCGCGTAGCCGCAGCGTTGGCACTGAGTTTGTGGAAGCAAAGCGTCTATCGCGTCAACGCTTGCAGATATTGGAACGGTTAACATCAACTCAATTATCTCAGCGCCGAAGAACTCGCAACCAAGCGAGCCGCTGCGTTCGAGTTAGGAGGAGCGGATGGGAGCAGCTGAAGCAAGCGGCAAGACCGCGGGACACATTCGCGCGCTAGGCGCGTACGGCCCGCTATCAAAGCTTTGCGCATGGGGTCTCGCCGCACGCGGCTGGCGCGTCGCGATCATGGAGCCGCTGCCCGAAAAGTGCGTGATCGTTGCTTACCCACACACGAGCAATTGGGATTTTGTGCTGGGCCTCGCAGCGAAGTGGGCGACCGGGATTACCGCAGAGCGCGATGCGCTCTCATTTGCGGGCAAAGAGAGTTTGTTTCGCTGGCCCTGGGGCACGTTCTTTCGAAGCGTCGGCGGCTTCCCTGTGATCCGAGACAAACGACAAGGCTTTGTTGAGCAAATGGTGGCGCAATTCGCGCGGACCTCGCGGATGCGATTTACGATTGCTCCGGAAGGCACGCGTCGGTACGTGGATCACTTACGGTCAAGCTTTTATTTCATCGCACAGCAGGCTCACGTGCCGATCATGCTCGCGGTGTTTGATTTCGCAAATAAGCAAATCGTAGTCACCGAGCGCGTTGATGTGACCGGTGATGTCGCGGGCGACATGGCACGAATTGAAACGTACTTCCGATCATTTGGCGTATTGGGGCACACCCCCGAAAACGCAGCACCGTGGCGATTTGACGAAACGAAATAGCGTACAAGCTATATCCTCATAACGCCTATTTTATTGGGCGTTTTAGGATCATTTACGATTATTCGTTTACTAGCACAATAAGCTCTATTGCCCAATGTTCTTGGACTTATTAAGGAATAGCTATTTTCGCGTCGACGCCAATGATGCCTGCTCCGTTTTCCAAATCGCGCTCAGCCCATCACGCATAAAAATCGGGTAACCCAGCGCGGGGAATTCGCTCTCGATTTTCCACTGCAAACGCAACTTGGTGAACGCCCCTAATTCTCCCGCAGACATCGAATCGCGAACGATGTCGCGTACGCGAGTGAGATAGCTTGCCTGTCGATCAATCAACTCTACGCCGCCATGAGCGCCGCGGCCGGGATACACCGCGCTGGGTTTCATCGCTCTGATTTCGTCCAATCGAGCGAGCCATTCGCCGATCAAACCCAGTTCGAGCCACGCGTGGTTTTGTGGATTCACAAGGTCGCCCACAAACACCGCGTTGCGATACTGCACCACCACGTGCGCGCCACTTGCGCCTCGTCCGAGCACATGCAAGGTGAGCGGCACGCCGTCGACCACCACGCTCTGCGTTTGCTCAAACGATCCATCAGGACGAGCCGCCACGCGCGGATAGTCGGGCGCATACTCCGCGCCGAACCAGTCCCACCGTATGTCGTGCACAGCTGGGATCAATGCTGCAACTTGAGAAGACGTCACGACTCGAATGCCCCGACGTTGCAATTCTGCGGTTCCGTTGAACTTGTCAGGGTTTGGGTGGAGCACGATCATAGTCGACACTTTTTTACCCGTGCTACGCTCTGCGAGATCAACAGCCGCTACCGCCTCTTTCGGCAAAAACTGCGCATCAATCATCACGAGTTTTTCTTCGCCCTCGATCCAGTACGACGCAGTGGAAAACGTTCGCACCGGGGAGATGTACACACCGACATCACCCACCGCCGCAAACGCGTTCGCGCTCAACAGCAGCGCTAGACAAGTAAATTTTTTCAGCGGATTCATTGCCGTTGCTCCAAATGGGAAAACGTTAGCGCCAAGCCGCTGCATTTTCAACGGCGAAACTTGCAAATTCACGCGGTTTGCGTCCAAGGATATTTTCTACATCCGTTGAAACCCCGCTCGCGTAACCCGCGCTAACGATCTTGTTCAGCGAATCCATGAGCTCAACCAACATTGGCGACATACCCCACGACTGCATTGTGGCGACAGCTTGTTCGGTGGGAATGCTCGCGTGAGTCACAGGTTTGCCGACCGCTGAGCTGATGATCTTTGCGGCCTCCGCTCCCGTGAACGCGCTCGCGCCGGTGAGTGTGTAGGCCTTGCCTGCGTGCTCGTGCGGATGGGTGAGCACAGTTGCTGCAACGTCTGCGATGTCTCGCGCGTCGATTAAAGACTGCGCTTGACCCGCGTCGGCCATATAGATGACGCCACTCCTGATCGCTTGCGATTGGTACGTCGCATAGTTTTGCATGAACCCGTTTGGGCGCAAAAGCGTGGTTGCGATGCCAGTGGCTTTCAAAACATCGTCAATCATTCCTTGCAAACGCGGCAGCGCAAAATTGCTAGCCGCGTCGGCTCCCGCTCCGCTCGAGCGAACAATGTGTTTCACGCCCGCTGCTTTTGCCGCAGCTGCGGCGTTTTTCGCGAGCTCAAGTTTGTTATCTACGAGCGGAAACAAAAGGAATAAGGTGTCGACGCCCGCAAACGCGCGCTTAAGCGATTCAACGTCGTTGAAGTCGCCCCGTCTTGCATTAGGCGCGACCGAAGCTTTGCTACTCATAACGTCAAAGTCTGCGCCGAGTTGAGTAAGTTTCTCGGTCAGCGGTTTGCCGATGTTGCCGTTTGCGCCGGTAACCAGAATTTTGTTTGCCATGATGCTCTGTCCTTCAATCCAAATTGCGATGTTGTCGCGATGGGAGAATTATTGGACGATTCATTGCACAGATAAACGTGCTAAACGTTTCAAGATTTACAATATTTACTTGTAAATAACGGATAGGGTTGTGCGCTATGGAGCATCTTCGAGGCATCGTCGCGTTCGTCGCGAGCGCAAAAGAGGGTAGCTTTACCGCTGCCGCGCATCGTCTTGATCTGTCACCTCAGGCGGTCGCCGCAAGTGTGGCTCGGCTAGAGGCGTCACTGGATGTGAGGTTGTTTAACCGCACCACACGGTCGCTTTCGCTTACCGATGAGGCTCACGCATTCCTGGCACTCGCGGAGCAAGGTCTCGCCACGCTTGACGATGCAACAAAATCTGTACGTGACCGCGATTCAGCGCCGAGTGGAGTGGTTCGTGTGACCTGCGGTGCAGCGTTTGGTCGGCGCTATCTGTTGGCGCTGGTGCCGGACTTTCAACGCGTATTTCCCGATGTGCAACTCGATCTGTCATTCGAGGATCGTCGAGTCGACATGGTTCGTGAAGGCTTCGACGTCGCAATCCGCGGCGGTGAGATTGTCGATTCTTCAATGATCGCGCGCCGTATTTGTGGCTTAGCGGGTGTACTTGTTGCGAGCCCGGCGTACTTAAAAAAATTCGGGACGCCAAAGACTCCCGAGGCGCTTTACCAACATCAAATTATCGCTTTGCGATTTACGAGCGGGCAAACCGTCGCATGGGAGTTGAAGACACGCGCCGGCCGAAGCTCAGTTTTTGAGATTAAGTCGCCTGCGTTAGTCGTGTCAGACACCGAGGCCGTAGGCGATGCTGCAGTCCTTGGATTAGGTATAGCGCGTGTGTCACTACACTTCGCCTGGCGGCACTTGCAAGCGGGCCACCTCAAGATCGTGCTGCACGACTACAACGATCCCGGGCGCCGCGAAATGACGCTGCAATACCCGCATCGAGAAAACGTCGCGCCACGGGTAAAAGCATTCGTCGACTTCGCGATGGAACGTCTTACCTCCGATCCCTCACTGCGCGCAACAATCAAAGACGTCGGAAGATTCGTCGCGTAAATTCAGAACGGAGCCGGCGCCGGCGCTTTCTTGCTACGCGCCAGCGCGCCTATGCGCCGCGCATCGATCATACGTTCAATATTTTCGTGAATTCTTGTGCGAAAGATTTCCGATAGCGGGCGCGGTTCGAGCGTCTCGTCGGTTTCGGTGGGTTTTGCGCCGCGCTTTAATGTGCCTTCGGCCACGCTTGCGAACACGGCTTCATTTCTATTGTCCGGCGCGCTCCCCGTGGTGCGCACAAAGAAGGCCTCAAACGCACCTTTGCGCGAGGTAAGTCCGAAATAGTCGCCAAGAAAGTAACCGCGTGCGAAAGGTGCCGTGTTCAAGTTGAATGCGCCGTCAATTTCGCTTTCATACCAAGCAACGCCGTCGGTTGAAGTTGTGAGTCGCGTCACGGTGAGCAATGTCTGTTGCGATGCGGTGTTTTCGCGAAAATCGTGATAAGCAACACCGACTACACCATCAGCGCGAACGTTCACGATGGGTGTGAACGCGCGAACGTCCGGGCGATTATTGATGCGCCGCGGCGCCGTCCACGTGCTCCCGCCGTCATCACTACGCAAGTACACGACCGCATCAATCACGCCATTGCTGAAGCGGGCGTCTTGCCATACCAGATGCAGACTTCGGTTCGCCCCAGCTGCAATCGAAGGCAGCCCAAAGCCATCGCGAACCGCAACATTGGTTTCCGGATCCACGGTTCCGATACCTCGGAAATCGATGATGGTGCTCGGCGCAGACCACGTTTCGCCGCGATCCGAAGATCGAATGATGCGCAGGTTTGAAGTCGCTATCGCGCCACTGTCGGTACGCACGAATTCGAGAAACACGTTTACCAAAGTCCCGTCGCTCAACACCGCGAGATTGTTGCCAAAAGTTTGATTGCGCGGGCCTGGGTCGAAAATGCCACGCGAGGGCTCCCATGTTGCGCCGCGATCCGTGGTTCGCGAAAACCATGCTGGGCCTGAGCCATCATCATCCAGCCTACCCCACACAGCGTAAGCAAAACGCGCGTCGGTTGGGTCGACCACCATCATGTTTTTGTCGTGAAAAATAGTGTCGGACACTTCGCGCACGAGTGACACGGGCTTTTCCCAATTGCGCCCGCCGTCAACGCTTCTCGCCACTCGCATCGAGCTCACCGCAGCGATCCCTGGCGCAGCGTCGCTAAAGCTAAGCGCCATCTGGTAGGCCGTGCCGTCGATAGCAATCGCGCTCCACGGGTCAGTCGCCCGCACGTAGTCGCCTCCGTTGCTAACGCTTCCGCCGCCGCATCGTGAGAACGGCGCAGGCGTTGCGCTCCAGGTCCGTCCACCGTCGAAAGACACGGCGCCTCCAAGCCCGCGAGAGCCGCCGTTTGACCATCGATCCTGCTGCCAACTCGTGAGCAAGTGCTCCTCGTTGTTTGGATTTCGTGAAATGTGCGGCTCGACAACGGCGCCCCGGTTTACCGTTGCGGCAGCGCTCACTGGAACGCCATCACAGCCGTCCGTAAACGGAGTGCGCGCCGGGCTCACGTTGGTCTTGAAACCAGTTCGGTGCACGTTCTTAGCGCTTGTAGCTGCGGCCACGCAGAAGTTAACGCCCTCCGCGGTCCACCCGCTCGCCGTCATCGCATCGTATTCGCCGCGACTGACCGTGTAGCGATGATTGGGAGTGCGTCCGTTGAGCACTGGTCGGAAGCTTCGGTACACAGCGATGGGCGCGCTGGTCGGACACGTTCCGTTCAGGTTCGGCACGTTGACTGAAAAGTCAAAATCTTCGTAGGTGAATCCAACGCGATTTTCAGAACGAAGAAAGGCGCAATCGGTGTCTTCGCGGCCGTAGAAATGCGTACTAGCAAATGGAGTTGCAGTACTGATGTAGACACGACATACGCGAGCCAGTAATGCGTCGGCGGCTGCGCTTGCCGCAAAGCTCGCGCCGGTGCGCGTGAAATCGGACGGCAGAGTATCTAGCAGCGACTGCTCGGCGGCGCGTCCGCTGATGAAATAACTATCAAGCGCGCGGTGGTAATACTCAACCACACTACCGTTTTGCGCGAACGAGGCGCGCGCCGGAAGAAGCAACACGAGCCAAGCTACTGAGAGAAATAAAGAAGCAGTCCGTGTTCGATGGGTAGCCGCGATCATTGTCCGTTTCCTCACTTACAAAAGCGAGTGGACCATACACCGAGCACGAAGCATTTTTCTCCGCGCTGCGATGAAACGACGGATGGCTTGCTTCAGTGACGAGCTCGCCATGTGCGAAGCCGCGCTATCGCTCTTGCGAGTAATAACGCGGCGCAACCGAGACGTGCTCTAGCCGATATAGCTCACCCGATACATCGAATCCGCTGGCGCGACCATGACCGCGTGCTTCTGCACATTCATCGATGCACTTGCCGATTCGATCAATGCAATGTGCGAGAGTGCGGTAGCGTCAATCGAAACGCGGGCTTCGCGACCACTTCGCGAATTGCGAAACAGCGCAACGCCCAAGGTGTTGCCGTAGCTGCCCTTGGCGTTCGCGCAGTGAACGCGCTCGCCGCATTGCCAACTTGCGCCTTGTACGATGCCGGCGCGGAGCGCGGCTAGCGCTTCGCCCGCGCAATCGAGATAACTCAAGGTGAGCGCTTCGCCTGCGGGCGCTAGATTCTGCGCAACCTCGAGGCCGATGCGTGCGCCAAGTGCAGCGAGCAACGCATCACTAACAGAGTGAGCTGAGTTCGCGGAATCGCTCGGAGTGTTCAAGCTCGCAAATGCTGCGTGTGAAGCTGCGACAGTTGCCGCGCCCGCAGCGCCAGCTTGAATGAAACCACGGCGAGTAACTTCGGTAGACATAACAACCCCTCGGAAAAAATTTCTGCGCAACACGCGCAATGATTGAGCAGCCGTAACGCGTCGCGAGACGACCCGTTGACCCGCGCTTCACTTTCAAAGAACTGTTCGGACCTTTGAAAACATTGGCTTGTTTTAACTCTACGCGAAAAACCCCAATTCACGTGGGCAAGCAAGTTATAAATATATTTATTCGAAAAAGATAAAAATATTGACTGCGCCCCATATCGGAGGGCTATTCGGCAAATAGGTTGTATTACCATCAAAGTGAGCGACGACACAGCACATGCTGCACAGCTTCGCGATCAATGTCTTGCAAAATTGGCCTTGGCGCCCAACCTCTAAGCCGTTCACGCATCTCGCTAATTTTCTATCTTGCCGCACCGCTCAATGACTAGACCTTCACTTTTCGCTCCCCTCACCCTCGGTGCTATCGAAACCAAAAACCGTGTGTTCATGGCGCCGCTAACGCGATGCCGCGCAACACCCGAGACGTTGGCACCGAACTCAATGATTGCTGAGTACTACGCACAACGGGCAAGCGCCGGGCTCATCGTTTCCGAAGCAACGCAAATCCTTCCCACCGGCCAGGGCTATCCAAACACACCAGGTATCTACAGCGCAGAGCAAGAAGCCGGTTGGCGCTTGGTGGCCGATGCCGTTCACGCGAAGGGCGGAAAAATAGTTGCGCAGCTTTGGCATGTCGGTGCGATTTCGCATCCCGACTTTCAGCCTAACGGCGCCTTACCCGTTACAGCAAGCTCGGGCTTTAACCCCGGCGGCACTACCTATACGCAGCATGGAAAGAAGGATCGCGTGGCCGCGCGCGGGCTTGAAACGCACGAAGTGCACGAATACATTGCCGCATACAAACATTCGGCAGAGGTTGCAAAACGCGCAGGCCTCGACGGCGTAGAAATTCACAGCGCAAACGGCTACTTGCTCGAACAATTTATTCGCGATTGTTCAAACCAGCGCGCCGACCAATTTGGCGGTTCAATTGAAAATCGAATCCGCTTCACGCTTGCTGCGGTTGATGCCGCGGTTGCCGTGTTCGGAGCCGGACGTGTCGGCATCCGGCTGTCGCCCGTATCCGCTGCAAATCAGTCGATGCGCGACAGTAATCCGCAGGCTACGTACGGCGCGCTCGTGGAGGCGCTTGCCCTCCGCAAACTGGCCTACGTTCACTTTATCGAAGGCAACACTGGCGGCGCTCGCGATCTGGCTGGATTTGATTTCAGATGGGCCAAGAAAACTCTCGCCGCTTCAGGCGTGGCCTACATCGCGAACAACAAATATGACCGTGCGATAGCCATTGATGCGATTGAAAACGGCACGGCAGACGCCATTGCGTTCGGCGTGCCGTTCATTTCGAATCCAGACTTATCTGAGCGCCTAGAGCAAAACGCGCCTCTAAACGATGCCAACCCCAAAACTTTTTATAGCGCGGGCTCAGCGGGCTATACCGATTACCCCAAGCTGTAAGCGTGGAAGGCTTGCGCCGACGCGCTTGAGGAGCGTCGGCGCAATTCTTGGTCTTCGTGGGGTTGCTATTTAGTTCCGATCACTACCTCACCGCCGCCAACCCACACCAATTCGTCGATGGACAGTTCACGAGTGGCGTCAGGAGGCGTGGATGCCACATCGGCTCCTCCCAAAACAGACAGGTTAAACGAGTGAGCGATTGCTGATGTCATGCGATATCTCCTAAAACGTGAATAAAAGCGTCGGCTAAGCTTCAAATCCTTGCTGACGTGCAACGAAAAAACTCACTGCATGGCCATGTTATGGAAATGACCACTCCCGCCCAACTCCTCAAATTGGCGATTGTCAAGCTCTCGGATGGAGACCCCGAGTGCGCACTTGTGTTTGCGTTGAAGGCGGTCAATTTCGCTGCGGCGCACCGCGACGATGAAGCGCGTCGCCGCGCGCTGAACATCGCGAGCGGATGCTGCGTTATGGCTGGCATTTACGCAGACGCAATCGACTATGGGCTGCAATCAGCGTCACTGGCTCGCGCTTTAAATCGCGATGACGCACTTGTAAACGCGTTGCTAAACGTTACCGCCGCACTCACCCACATCGGCCGGTTCGAAGAGGCAATTGAGATCGCGCAGCGCGCCGCCGTTCGCTTCGCCAACTCCGAGGATTGCCGCGAAGATACGCGTCAGTTGCTCACCAACGCGGCTGGCGCGCATTTAAGTGCGCAAGATTTCGGAGACGCGATTTGCCTCTCGCAGCAGGCGATTGCGTTGCACGGCGAAGTCAACGACGAGCATTCAGCTCGCTTGCGATTGATCGACGAATTCAATTGGATGAAGGCGGCGATCTCCCTCGATGAACCCGCTGCGGTAGCAGAGAGAATGAAGCTCATTGAGCAAATTGCAGTCGCCTATCCAACGCTACATCATCAACACAATTTGCAATTCGCAAATGCGCTTTACGCGCATTACTTTGCGGGCCAAACCGACGCTGCGATTAGCGAGCTGGAAACGCTGGTTGACGCGACTGTCGGATTCAGCACGATTCAAGTGGATGCACTTCAATGGTTGATCCGCTTGAGCGAATTTGGGAACGACTTGCCACGCATCTCGCGTTATCGGCGCTTGCTTTCGGAACACACTCACGCAGCCAAAGCAACGCGGGTCCAGCGCGCATTGGCATTAGTAAGCAGCGGCCAAGTTACCGAAGTTGACGTTAACTCATCCTCGACTGAGCGCAGAGTCGAACAATTACTAGAAGGCGCAGGCGCCGAGTCGCGCGTGAACCCAGTTCGCGCTACGGCCTGCTTGACCCGCGACGAGCAGCTCGCGATCGAGCGGATTGCAGTCAGCGTCCAAGTGGTAGACGATTTAACCGGACTGTCAATCTATCGAATCGGGAAGCTCGCTTCGCTAATTGCAGATGCGATGGGCTATCGCGCACTCGAATCGCGCGCGCTCGAGTGCGCAACACGACTCTATCCTATTGGGTCAGACGCGTTGCTTACCGCGCACGGTCGTCATCCCGCGCTGCAGCTCGCGGCTAGCATCGCGCAAAATCATCGTGAACATTGGAATGGATACGGAAAGCCGCGGCAACTCTCCGGCCATGCAATCGCTGAAGCCGCGCGCATCGCAAGCCTCGCCATCGCCTACGACCAACTCACCCATCAGGGCACACTCACGCACGCGGAAGCGGTGCAACACATCAAAGCGCATGCCGGACAGCAATTCGATCCCGAGTTAGTGGCGGCTTTCTTGCCGATAATCGAGCAACTGCAGCAGCACCACGGTAAACGACTTGACCGCTATCTCGCGGCGTGCGCGCCACCGCGTGAAGACGCAAGGCACGCACACGCAACGCTGTGCGACTTGATACCGGGCTTGACTTTGTTTGAAGAAGCTTGATCCGCCAAACGCGCGTCACAGACGCTGGTCTTCGGATTTACGAGAAAAGTCGCGGGAACACGATCATGATGCAAAGCAACGGTGCGGCAAGCGAGCAACAAAGCCGTTTTAACGCAGCATGGCAACGCTTCAAAAAAGAATCGATCACCGTCAGTGTGGGCGCGCGAAAAAGCAAAAGCACATTGAAAATCATCCACGCACCGACGATCAAAAGTGATTCATAGAAAATGGAATTCCCGCATCGGGCGCACATGCCGGGAGACACAACAAGAAGTATCATTCCGCGGAACAGTTGCCCTCCGCATGCGGCACGCAACAGGGATCGGCGTTCGCTCCAAACCGCTGAGTTCGCAATGTCTAAATTTGCATTTATGGCTGAATAGCTCATTCGTACGGGCATCAAACCCAAAGCGAGACGCGAAGTTGTGACATTTGTTCCCTCGATTGCGATGTGATGCCGTCGCCACTAACGCTTACTTCAACCCCTTAAACCTCACCCGCTTAGGCCGGGCGCCTTCTTCACCAAGTCGATGCACTTTATCGGCTTCGTATTCGTGGAAGTTGCCGTTGAAGAAGGTCCATTGGCTGTCGCCTTCGCACGCGAGGATGTGCGTGCAGATTTTGTCGAGAAACCAGCGATCATGCGAGATCACGAGCGCGGTGCCTGCAAATTCGAGTAGCGCGTCTTCGAGCGCGCGCAGCGTTTCTACGTCGAGATCGTTAGACGGTTCGTCGAGCAGCAATACGTTTGCGCCCTTGAGCAAGGTCTTCGCGAGATGCAAGCGACCGCGCTCACCACCCGATAAATTGCCGACCAGTTTTTGCTGGTCTTGGCCTTTGAAATTGAAGCGACCGATGTAGGCACGGCTTTGCATTTCAAAGCGTCCAACCTGCAGGATGTCTGCGCCGCCGGACACATCTTGCCACACGGTTTTTTCGTTGGCGAGGTTTTCGCGCGATTGATCTACGAACGAGAGTTGCGCGGTTTGACCGATAACGACTTCGCCTTTGTCCGGCTTCTCCGTGCCTTGAATCATTCGGAAAATCGTTGATTTACCTGCGCCGTTCGGGCCGATGATGCCAACAATCGCACCGGGTGGAACCGAGAAACTCAAATCATCGATGAGCAATCGATCGCCGAAACTCTTGCTAACGTTTTTAAATTCGATAACTTGATTGCCCAAGCGCTCCGCCACCGGAATGAAAATCTCATTCGTTTCATTCCGCGATTGATATTCGTGGCTGGAGAGTTCTTCAAATCGCGTCAGACGTGCTTTGCTTTTTGCCTGGCGACCTTTCGGATTTTGGCGAACCCATTCAAGTTCTTTCTTCAACGCTTTTTGACGCGCCGATTCGCTCGATTCCTCTTTCTTGAGGCGATCGCCTTTTTGCTCAAGCCACGAGCTGTAATTGCCCTTATACGGAATCCCGTGTCCGCGATCCAATTCGAGAATCCACTCAGCGGCGTTGTCAAGAAAGTAGCGATCATGGGTAACAGCGACCACGGTGCCCGAATAGCGCTGCAGGAATTGCTCAAGCCATTCCACACTTTCGGCGTCTAAGTGGTTAGTCGGCTCATCAAGCAGCAACATATCGGGTTTTGAGAGCAGCAAACGACAGAGCGCGACGCGGCGCTTTTCGCCACCAGAGAGCACGCCGACTTTCGCATCCCACGGCGGCAAGCGCAGCGCATCTGCGGCGACGTCGAGTTGAGCTTCGGTGTTGTGACCGTCGCCTGCGGCAATGATCGCTTCGAGCTGTGCCTGTTCAGCCGCGAGCGCATCGAAATCAGCATCGGCTTCGCCATACGCGGCGTACACCTCTTCTAAGCGCTTCTGAGCCGTTTTGATGCCGCCCAAGCCCTCTTCCACGGCTTCGCGTACGGTTTGCTCACCGTTCAACTGCGGCTCTTGCGGCAGATAGCCGACTTTGGTGCCGGGATTCGGACGCGCTTCGCCAGTGAAATCTTTATCTTCACCCGCCATGATTTTGAGCACGGTGGATTTGCCCGAGCCGTTCAAGCCGAGCAAGCCGATTTTTGCGCCCGGGAAGAACGAGAGCGAAATGTCTTTGATAATCTGGCGTTTCGGAGGCACGACCTTCGATACGCCGTTCATGGTGTAGATGTACTGCATGAGCGGGAGTTCTTTGTGTTTTGATGTGAGCGTGATCGAGCGATCGCACTGCGCGCTGTCCACGGAGAAACGTTGTGAAGAGCGAATGTGATGATTATCTCAAGACTGAGAAATAGGCAATCTAGCTATACAATTTATCGCCCTATTGAATTGGGCTGCGCGATGTTTTTTCTTTAAACTCGGTTATCGATAAATATGCCGCTTAAGCCCAATTTAGCTGCGGCAAAATGCATAAATACTGTATTCACACCGAGCACCGAAGGACACACTGCAATGAAAACACTCTCGTTTCGTATCGTGAACGTATTCGTCGAATCCGACGCGGCGACGTTCGGCGGGAACCCACTCGCAGTGGTTGAAGATGCTCGCGGGCTCAGTGAATCAGAAATGCAAGCCATCGCGGCTCAATTTAACCTCTCGGAAACGACCTTCATCTTCCCGAGCGACACAGCGCTAAGCGGCGCGACAACAGATGCCGAAGTGCGGATTTTCACGCCGCGATATGAGCTTCCGTTTGCAGGACATCCCACTGTAGGCACGTCGTTCGTAATCGCATCGATGCGCGAGGCAGCGGGCGCGCAGGTCAACGCGCTCACGCTAAAGATGAAAGCGGGCGAAATTCCGGTGACGCGTGAAAACGGCGTCTGGACTTTCACCGCCAACGCGCACAGGTCGCGCCCGATCGCGAGCGATGTTGCGCTGCTTGCGCAAGCGAGCGGTTTAGAAGCGTCAGATTTTGCGGGTGAGGCGCGATTTGTTTCAACCGGAACCGAACAGCTTGTAATTCCTTTGCGGTCTGTTGAAGCGCTTTCACGCGCTAAACCGAATCCTGACCTGCTGCAGCAATACTTTTCGAATGACGCGGGTCGGTACATGGCGTATTTCGTGGCGCGCGTCGCGCAAAACAAGTTCCAGGTTCGCTTCTTTTTCCCGACCGCAAGCGGCATGAGCGAAGATCCAGGAACGGGTTCAGCATGCGCGAATTTGGGCGGCTACTTGCTCGACGCGCAGGAGCTCGCCCCGGCGAACTTCACGGTGACACAAGGCGAATTTGTAGACCGCAAGAACGTTTTGCAACTGAGTCTGACGCCTGATCGCCGCATACGAGTAGGTGGTCGCACGCTAGAGATGGGTCGTGGCACCTTGACCCTATAGCTTTCGCTGGTGCAGCGCGCCTCAATGCAATGACGTATCGAGCCAGCCTTGAGTTTCAAACAAATCAGCTGGCAAGGGGCGCGCAAACAGAAAACCCTGGCCTGTGATGCAGTTTTCTGAAAGCAAATGCGTTCGCTGAGCCGCAACTTCAACGCCTTCGGCAACGATCGACAAATTGAGCTCGCGCGCTAGAGAAATGATCGAACGCACGATGGCCATATCGACCGCGCTAAACGGTAGCCCCTCTACAAAGCCACGATCAATTTTCACACCGTCCACCGGAAACTGGCGCAAATACGCCATCGACGAATAGCCGACGCCCAAATCATCGAGCACGATGCGCAATCCAAGCGCACGCATCTCTGCAAGAAGATCGCGGCCTTCACGACTCGCTTCAATGAGAATGCTTTCGGTGACCTCGATTTCAAGTGCCTCCGGCGGCAGATCATGTTGCGACAACAGCTCGAATAGCTTCGCTCCAAGCGTTCGATCTCGCAGCTGTCGCGCTGACACGTTGATCGCAAGGCGCAACGCTCGCCCAGTGACTTTGCGCCACTTTGCAATCTGCGGCACAGCGATTTGCAACACCTGTAAGCCGATTGCACTGATCAAGCCTTGCTCTTCCGCAACTCGGATGAATTCATCGGGTGCCACGATGCCACGCGCGGGGTGATTCCACCGCACCAGCGCTTCCACACCGAGCAGTTCACCGCTGGCCATGTCGACCTGCGGTTGATAGAACACGATGAATTCATTTAGATTGATTGCATGCCGGAGATCGGTGATCAGATTTGACTGCTCCCTTGCACGACGTTCGAGTTCAAGCGTAAACACGCAGTAAGTATTTCGCGATTGCGCCTTGGCCTCAAACATTGCCTGATCCGCGAAGCGAAGTAACTCGTCAAACTGCTGGCTGTCTCGCGGGCAGCAAGCGACGCCGACGCTTGCGCTAACTTCAAACTGAATCGCTCCAATCTTTATGGGGTGTGAAAGTAGCCTAACGATGCTTGCGGCGAACGCTTCGGGGTGTTTCGCGTGTTCGCCTGCGGTAAATACTGCGAACTCATCGCCACCAATGCGTGCGACAAGTTCGTCGGACTGGCAGAGCTCGCGCAAACGGCGAGCCGACGCAATCAGAATTTGATCGCCCACCCAATGGCCGTAAGAATCGTTGGCGAACTTAAAGTTGTCGAGATCGATGAAAAATATCGCGGATGGTGTTTCGAGCGCGAAGCGAGCCTCAAGCCGTTCAACGCAGGTTCTCTCAAATTGCGCACGCGACACCAATCCCGTGAGCGAATCGGTCTCAGCAATTGTGCGCAAGCGAAGCCGCGCCATATGAGTCTCGGTCACGTCGCGCCAGTAGACGATCAGGCCGCCGACCGCATCGTCTTCGCGCGCATCGCTCGCAAGTGATGCCAGAAAGCGCCACGTGCCATCGGCATGCAGATGCCGCGCGACGCTCTCTTGCCCCGAATTCTCGTTGAGCGCGACTCGCGCAAATTCGGCGCGATGTTCTGCAAGGTCTTCGGGATGCATCGTGTCAAACAAGTTGGTGCCGACCATATCGTTGGCCGAATACCCGAGCAAAGTGTTTACGGCTTCGCTAGCGAACAAAATCTGTCCGTCGGCAGAGCAGACGATAGAGGCGCTTTGCGATTTTGATGTGAGCGCTTGGTAGCGCCGAAACGCGAGATCAAGCGCTTGCTGCGCATGTCGCTGCTCCGTAATGTCTTCGATCGTGCCCTCGTAATACAAAACTTTGCCCGCGCTGTCTTTAACTAGGTGAGCGTTCTCCGATATCCATCGCGTTTCGGCTCCTGTCGCCAAGCGCACCTCGGATTCAAAGCGAACGACCTCTCCAGTTTCAAATAGAGCCTTACGAAATTGCTCGCGTCGCGAAGTATCGAGATACCAGTCGCCCTGATCTTCATTTACAAAGATTCGCGCATGGTCCTCGCTTGTTGCCCGACAAAGCCGAACAAGGGCCGCGTTTGCGCGCAGCAATTTTCCTTCAGCTGTACAGCGATAGGCGCCTATCGGTAGGCGCTCAAACAGCGTTGAAAAATCTTCGTGTGCGGTCATGCGGTGGGCAGTTCGAAATTCGTGAAAGACGCTCGGAGTTGCGTTACCAAACTACCAATTCACTTCCGATCATAGGCGATCTTCGGCCGCTCTTGATTGAACGCGCGCACTAAATGCAGCGGCTTAGCGCGCAACGTTACTTAATCAACGACAAACCGCCCATGTACGGACGTAGCGCCTCGGGAATCGTCACGCTGCCCTCTTCATTTTGATAGTTTTCAAGAATGGCTACGAGTGTTCGGCCGACGGCAAGACCCGAGCCATTCAAAGTATGCACCGGCTCGTTTTTCCCCTGCGCATTTTTGAAACGGGCGCCCATTCTCCGCGCCTGAAAAGCCTCGCAGTTCGAACAGCTCGAGATTTCGCGATAGGTGTTTTGCGCGGGCAGCCATACTTCGAGATCATAGGTTTTTGTAGCGCCCGCACCCATGTCGCCCGTACACAAACGCATCACACGATACGGCAAACCGAGCTTCTGCAAAATCTTTTCCGCGAAGCCCGTCATTTCTTCAAGCATCGCATTCGATTCTTCCGGTTTCGCGATGTAGACCATTTCTACTTTGTCGAATTGATGTTGGCGAATCATGCCGCGCGTATCGCGACCGGCGCTGCCCGCTTCCGAACGGAAGCACGGCGTATGTGCAGTGAGTCGCAGCGGCAGCGCGGCGGCATCAACCATCGTGTCGCGAACGAAATTGGTGAGCGAGACTTCCGACGTAGGAATCAAATAGCGATTTTTCACACCATCGTCCGTTGCCATCGGCACCTTGAATAAATCTTCGTCGAATTTCGGCAATTGCCCGGTGCCCATCATCGAGTCTGCGTTGACGATGTACGGTACATAACACTCGGTGAAGCCATGTTCGTTTACGTGTGTGTCGAGCATGAACTGAGCGAGCGCGCGATGCAGGCGCGCGAGTTGCCCCTTCATCACCACGAAGCGTGCGCCGGAGAGTTTTGCGGCAGTTTCAAAATCAAGTTGCGCGCCAGCGTTTCCAGCGCTCAAGGCTTCGCCGATGGCGACGTGATCTTTCACCGTGAAATCGAATGATTTGGGTGTTCCCCAGCGGCGCTGCTCGACGTTGTCATCGCTGTCTTTGCCAAGCGGGGTGTCGCGCTGTGGAATGTTGGGCATCGTGTAGAGCATCGCGTTGACGCGCTCTTGAACGGCCGCCAGCGCAAGTTCATTGGCTTTTACTTTTTCTGGAAGCGCGGCGACTTCCGCGAGTAGTTGTTGCGCCTTCGCATCGTCTTTTTGCGCCTTGGCTTGGCCAACGGCCTTCGAGAGTAGGTTTCGTTGTTGCTGTAGGTCTTGGGTCTGAATCTGCAGCGATTTGCGTTCGGCTTCAAGCGCCTGGAAGGCGCTAACGTCAATGTCATAGCCGCGAGCCGTCTTCATCCATTCGGCGGTCACTTGTAAATCGTTGCGTAGCAGGTTGATGTCAAACATGATTGTGTTTTTCTTGAGAGTAAGTGTGCAAATGCAAGGGACTCGCAGCGGCGAGCGCAGCGAATGCGAGTGGCGAGAGAGAGAAAAGAAGCGTCCCGCCTAGCGGGAGCGAGAGGAGCGGCTGAAAGCGCCCGGATGCGGGGCGGAAGCCGACGAAGGCATTGGCACTAGGCTCAATACACTGCAGGGCGAAACGCGCGACTCAAGATTCATAATCGAAGTGTAGCGCGGCTTGTTCGCAGAGTCACACCAAAACGCGGTCGAAACACGGGTAAAGCTCTGCCGCATAACGCCCGCTTTATGCGGGCGAGCAGCGCTATTTTATGATTTATTGCTACTAGCTGTTGCTTGCACTATCGCCCAACAAACACTGGCTTATACGAAAATAGTTTTATGTGCGCTCTGATCGGGTCTGCGATCGCGTAGAAATCGCGCCGATTCCCACGAGCAGCACAGCGAACGCAACTATCCAAGTCGCGCTCAACGATGGAATCGCTAGTGCGCCCACACCTGCGCCGACCACAAGATTTACTTGCTGCGTGGCGTTGGGCAAAACCCCATTCGCTGCGGTCACGGTGAACGTGTAGCTGCCCGGCGCAGTGGGCGTGCCTGAGAGCAATCCACTCGGCGTAAGTGTGAGCCCTGGCGGCAAACTGCCGGCGGACACGCTAAACGTTATCGGTGCGTTCCCAGTCGCGGTGAACTGATACGCATAAGGCAAGGCCGATTCACCCGAAGGCGGCGGCGCAGGATTGGTGATAACCGGAGACACTGGCGCCGCATTAACGGTTTGCAACACGCCAGGCGCGCTACTCGCGTTAAAGCTTGCATCGCCCGCGTAGGATGCACTGAGCGTCTTTACTCCAGTCGTTGTTGGCGTGATAGTGCAGCTGGAAGCAGGCAGCGAAATCACGCAGCTCGCAGCACCGTCGCTAACCGTGATGGTTCCGGACGGCGAGCCTGCGCCTGGCGCAACAGGGGCGATTGACACCGAAACGCTAACCGGTGAATTTACGATTGACGGATTCGGCGTGTTCGCAGTAATCGTTGCCGTCGTGTTCGCCTTGATCACTGTCACCGTATCGGTATCGCTGCCCGCGCCATTGGCCACGTCGCCTGCGTAGGTCGCTGAAACGGTTTGACCCGCGCCGACCGCAATCCCGGCGAGGTTGCAGTTCCCGCTGCCAGCCGCCAACGTGATCGAGCAGCTAGCGGTGCCTACCGCGACGTTAACTGTACCGGTGGGCACACCAAAACCGCTCACGCTCACCGCGACATTCACCGGCTGACCAAACACCGCGCCACTGGTCACACTGGTAATTGTGACTACAGCAGGATCGCTCGCGAGATTCATCCCCACCAGCGCAGGATCGTGGTCGGACGAACGAAACGGGTCGGCAGCGTAGAGCGATGTTTGCTGTCCGACAGTCTTGAATTCGGTGTTGTAGTCGAGGCTTATGGGTTCATCAGCGTTGATGTGCCATTTGTCTGCGCCCGTAATTTGCGAGACCAACTGCGGCGAGGCGATCGCATGGTCGAGTGCGCCCGATTGAGCGTCGAAAACAAACGAGTAACTGTCGTTGATGAGCGTTACCAAGCCAGCAGCGCGGAAGGCATCAATCGCGTTTTCTTGCTCATACGCGTTGAAATCACCGAGCAGTAAAACGCGATTTTCCCCAGTGCTTGTCTGCCACTGAGATACGCAAGAAATCAGCGCTTGAGCTTGCGCCAAACGGCGAGGCGCCCAGCAGCTCTGTCCGTCATTTTGATCGGCCTCGGCACCGCTGGCGGCATCCGGACCGCTGCCGCAGCTCTTTGATTTGAAATGGTTGATCGAGACGATAACTTTGCCACCGGTCGAGCGTGAACGGAACACCTGCGCGAGCGGTGTGCGCGCATTGACGAACGCTGGGCTATCGCAAAACAGTGGGGCGCCAACGGGCTCAACACTCGCGTTTTTGTAGATCAGGCGCGTTGTGATCTGGTCGGTACTACCGTTGAGCGTGCCCCATCCTGCAGGCAGTGCAACACGCGACCATTGCGCAGCGGCGTCAACGCCGCTTAAGCCGCTAAGCAAGTCGGAAAGCGCACTTTCGGGGGCGTCTCCATCATTTTCCATTTCGATCACGCCAACAACATCAGCGCCAAGCTGGTTGACCGCTGCGATGGTTTTGGCGCGCTGGCGATTGAACTCATTAAAATTATTCGCACCACGCGCAGTCGGGTATCCGCCGGCCGCGCCATCTTGATTACTACCGTTTCCGTTGAAATAGTTGAGCACATTGAAGCCAGCAGCCTTTAACGTTCCTCCGACGGCCGGAGGCGTGCTCGGGCGCGGCGCGCGATTGAACGCTGGCGGATTGCTTGGATCCGACAACACGCGGTAGCCCTGCGTGATTTGATTCACGACGCCAGTTACACCAGAAATAGTCGAGCCTGCGCGCAGCGGATTTGCAGCGCTCAAGCCAAAGGGTGCCGGGTCGGGGTTCTGCGCGCTCGTTGCATCATCTAGCGTGACCTGATTCAAACGCGCGGCGTCGAGTGCCGCCGTGATCGCAACGACATTGCTGCTGCCCACAATGGTGTTGCCGCTGGCGGGGACGTCGTTTAAGTCAATCACGTTACTCGGATTAACAAGGCGACCGTTGGCGGAGAGAACAACTTCGCCAAAGCGGCCTAGCGTAAAGTTGCCCGACACCGTGAGCGACTGCGCGAAACTCACGCGCATGCCTTCATAGCGCTCCAGCGCAGATGAACTAGCGAGCGGCAGGGTCACCGCAATCGGCGCCGGCAGCGCGTTGCTCGTCGAAATTAGCGTCACGACTGGAACGTCAGTGCTGCTGCCAAGCTGTGTCGCAGTCGTTGGAGCAGTGCCGAATTCGCCAACAATGCCGCTCACTTCAACAAGGTTGCCGACAGCGGCGGCGGCTGGTAGCGTCGCACTATTCATAAATACGAAGATCCCTTCCGAGGTTGCTGGATCGGCATCCTCGTCGCTTGCTTGCGATTGAATGTAGAACCCACGGAATCCGGGATACGCTGCGGTAACGATGCCCCGCGTTTTTACGTTCGAAGCAAGAAGCGGAGAGGCGGCCCCCGCGCCCTGGATTTGATTGATCGGCACTAATGAAACGTCGTCGTTGGTGATCGTTGCTTGTCCTTGACCATCAGCAACGGTCGCACCAATCACGTTGGTGAGATTTACGAAAAACGTTTCGTTCGATTCAACGGTCAAGTCACCGTTGACCACTACAGTGAATTGGTAGCTTGTTTGCCCTTCAGGAATCGATTGCGCTGTGAGTGATCTCGCAACGTAATCAGAGTTTGCGATGGTCGCTGTCCCGTCAGCGGTGGCGATATCAAAAGTTACCCCGCCCGCAGGCGCGGCAGATGACAACGACACGTTAAAAACTGCGTTGCTGGTCCCGCTATCGCCCTCAGCAAGTGAGACGTTATCAATAGAAATTGATGGGGCAGCAGCGGTAGTTCCGTTAGCGGTGATTGAAACGTCATCAATTGCTAAGCCGTGGTCGTTACCCGAATCGTTAATATCGACCCAACGAAGCCAGATTTCCTGGCCGACGGGCACTGTGACGGTAAGCGTTCCGCTGATGGCCGCGCGGTTCGTGCTCGCATTCCCATCAAGCGCTGCGCCAACCGTGGTCTGAACGGGGCTTGAAAATCCGAGTGAAGCCGCGTTAAGCCAGCCAGTGGTCGGCGTGTCGGCGTCGGTGATGGTGCCTACGGCTGCGACCTGATATTGCAACTGTAGCGATTGCGCTGCAGGCGTTGTGTTACCGCCATCGCGCCACTGTTCTCCAGAGTAACTTACGGCTAGAGAGGTTAGCGCGACGCCCGTGTTGTTCGCGACTCGCAACGCCCAGTAGATCGAACCAGTGCCCCCGGAGGCTACGCCACCGAGCGCTCGATCAGTCGAGCCCACAGTGCCGAAGCTGTACAGCGATCCGGCGTTTGAGCTACCGGTACTGGCGTTGTAGGTGGCGCGATTTGAATACCACCCGAGGATTGTTGCGTTGTCGGCCCATGCAACCGACGCTCCTGTCGTGGCGAGCACGTCAAAGTTCTGCGTGTAAGTCGCCCCGACTGAGGTGAAGCTAACCTGCGCGCGGGCACTCGGTAACCACATGCCAAGCATCAAAAGGGCGAATACACGCATGCAAAGGGCGAACTTCAGATTTGGCATAAGGAATTTTTTCAGCGCAGTATCGGCGCGAAGGTCATACATAACAGCCCACCACTCTAGCAGAGGATTGTGACGCTCTGATTGCGCACTGAATCGCCGCTCAAACCAAAATCAGCGCGCAACGAGCAGGACAAAGACTAGGCGATCCGCCCGAACCACGCAACTGAGAGTCCGGCTGCGAGCAGCGCAAACGCGGCGGCGATCAATGAGACGATCGCGCTAATTTCTGTCTCTTTTGTTTCAACGCCCAAGCGCGACGAAAGCGATTCGTACACCTTCTTCAAATCGGCTGCGGTGCCTGCGTAGTAATACTCAGCCGCGGTTCTGTTGGCGATTTGCTTGAGTGTTTCCTCATCTAGTCGAACGCGCATGCTCCAACCGTCAAAACCAATCGTTTCGCCGTTGACCGTACCGATGCCGACGGTATAAACACGCACGCCACGGTCGGCCGCCATTTTGGCGGCTTCCATTGGATCGACACCTGTGGTGCGCTGGCCGTCCGTGAGCATAATCACCGCAGCGCTGGTGTAGCTTCCGGGTGCAACGGGCTCACGTTTCATCTCTTCTTTTTTTGCTTCTCCGAGAGGCCGGGCGCGCGGCAGCGGCCCACTGCCGCCCCATTGCATTTGACTGATATCGATGCCGTCGTCCGGAAACAGCGTCGCTAGAGACAGCGCGATTCCGTTGCCCGTAGCGGTGCCGCGCTGCAGCTGAAAACTGTCAATGGCGGTAACTAAATCCTCGCGTGAAAGCGTTGGTATCTGCGCCAGTTGCGCGCTGCCTGCAAAAGCGACGATCCCGACTCGAACATGCCTCGGTAGTTCGGCAAGAAACGCTTTAGCCGCATCTTGTGCGGCAACGATGCGAGAAGGTTTAACGTCTTGTGCGCGCATGCTGCCGGACACGTCCATCGCAAGCATGATCGTCTGTTTATTCGACGGTAGTTGCATTTTCGTAACCGGCCGCGCCGCAGCAAGCAACATCGCAGCAACGGCGACCAACATCAGCGCCGGTGGCAGATGCCGCTTCCACGCTGGTTGCTTGCCCATAGCTTGTTTCAGCAGCGCGAAATTACTAAATTGCACCGTCGTTTTCTTGCGTCGGCGCGTGAGCCAGACATACAGCAATATGAGCAGTGGGATCAGCACTAGCAACCACAGGAGTTGAGGCCATATAAACGTCATGCGGCACTCCTCGCTCGAAACTCGCCGCGTCGACGTGGCGCGCGTTTTCGTTGTTCAACAAATCTAATCACATTATCGACCAACCGTTGGTCAGTCGCCAGGCGCAATACATCGATGCCAGCGCGTGTGAACGTGGTGGCGAGCTTGTGTTCGCGTTCTTTGGCGAGTGCGGCGTAGCGAGTGCGCAGCGCCGCGTTCGTTGTGTCAACAAACATTTGCTCACCCGTTTCCGAATCTTCAAGCGTCATCAACCCGACGTTGGGTAGCTCACGCTCCAGCGGGTCATCGATACGGACGACCACAACATCATGGCGATTACAAAGTCGCGTTAAGTGCGACTGCCAGCCGTCTTCAGAAATAAAATCAGACACGATAAACACTGTGCTTCGGCGCTTGAGAGATTGCATGGCACGCTCAAGCAAAACGCCCAGCTGCGTTCCGCTTTGCGCGGGGCTTGATGCGTCTCTCGGTTTCACCAATTGAAGCGGTCGAGACAGCATGCCGTGAATCAAATCTAAGACGTGTCGCCGATTGGCTTTGGGTGGCACAATTTTGTCGACGTAATTGCCATAAAGCATCGCGCCCACGCGATTGCCATGATGCGTTAGCAGTCGAGCCATCATCGCCACGTATTCGATGCTTAGGTCGCGCTTGCTGCTCGCTCCAGACGTGAAGTTTGATGAGGCTGAAAGATCGACCAGAAACCAAGCGTTCATATCACGATCTTCGGTAAACTGCCGAACGTACGGTGTCTGCATTCGCGCTGTAACGTTCCAATCGATGTGTCGGACATCGTCATGCGCTTGGTACTCGCGTAAGTCGCTCAAATCAAGCCCTACACCTCGCATTAGCGTGCGGTAGTCGCCGTGTAGCAACCCATCAAGACGGCGAAGTGTTGTCCACTCAACGCGGCGCAAAAGCGCTTCCGCCGCGCCAAACTTTTTGGTCTTACTCGGCGCATTTGGTTCGCCCAAATTAGCCGATGCTCGCTTTGCTGCAAGCTCGGATGCGTCCGCCTGCTCCGCGGTCGGAGGATCAAAAAGCCGCAACCACTTCATAGATCAGGCCGCTTTTTCCGCAACCGCGAGTTCTTGCTCTTTTGACTGCATTGGCTTCACCGGCGCAGTGATTTTTGCCATGCACTTTGCTAGCAGCTGATCGGGCGTGATGCCTTCGGAAACCGCTTCGTAGGAAAGCACAATTCGATGCCGCAATACGTCGAAGGCGATGTCGATGACGTCGTCGGACAGCACGTACATCCGCCCGCGCATCAATGCGAGCGCGCGAGAGGCCTCAATCAACCCTATTGTGCCGCGCGGTGACGAACCGTAGGTGATGAATTTACGGAGCTCACCAAGACCGCAGGTTGAAGGATCGCGAGTTGCAGCAACCAGCTTCACCGCGTAGCGAATCAGCGCAGGATCCACATAAACACGCTGACAGGTTTGCTGGAGTGCTTCAAGATCGGCAAGACTTGCAACCGGTGCCAAGTCAATGCGCTCACCAGTGACTCGCTGAACAATCACAAACTCTTCGTCAGCGCTCGGATAATCCACCAACACTTTCATCATAAAGCGATCCACCTGCGCTTCCGGCAGCGGGTACGTGCCTTCGGTTTCAATGGGGTTTTGCGTTGCCATCACTACAAAAGGAGAAGGCACTTTGTGCGACTCACCCGCGATGGTCACCTGTTTTTCTTGCATTACTTCAAGCAGCGCACTCTGCACTTTCGCAGGCGCGCGATTGATCTCGTCAGCAAGCAACAAGTTTGCGAATACCGGACCCAGCGAAGTCGAAAATTCACTCGTTTTTTGGTTGAAAATCCGTGTACCCACCAAATCAGCGGGCACCAAATCTGGAGTGAACTGAATACGCTTGAAACTGCCTTGAACCGCGTTTGCGAGCGTTTTCACGGTCAACGTTTTAGCGAGCCCGGGAACGCCTTCCACTAGGAGGTGACCTTGCGCAAGCATCGCAATCATCACTCGTTCTAAGAAACGATCTTGCCCCACAACCACGCGTTTTACTTCGAACAACACGCGCTCCATTAAAGGCGCTGATTCAATGGCTGCATTCATGCGGTACTTCCTAACTGTTGTGTGGCGCAAAAAAATGGTGCTGGAGCGGCCTCCGCGGGCGCAGGGATCTCGCTGATGACTTTGACTAAAACGGAGAGAGCCCAACGGCACTCGCTGCGTTTTCAATGGGCACGGCAAATCCAATACCGACGAACGTTCGGTCACCTTCATTGGGATTGAGAATCGCCGTTACGATCCCAACCACTTCGCCTTCAGCGGTGACCAAAGGGCCGCCTGAATTGCCTGGATTCGCTGCAGCATCGAACTGAATCAAATTGGTGAGTGAATTGCCGCCCTCGGGCGAGCGAAATTCGCGCTTCAGTCCGCTGACGACACCCGCGCTAAGCGATGGACCAATACCGAACGGGAACCCCACTGCAAACACGTGATCTCCGGGTTTAAGCTTTGCCGTGCTCGACATCGTGGCCGCAAATAAATCATCGGGTATCACGCGAGCGCGCACCACCGCAAGGTCGTGCTCAGGTTTCGCGCCCTGAAAAATGCCGGGGCTTTCGTGGCCATCTGCGAAAGTTATTTTGATTCGCTCGGCGCCCTGCACCACATGCAGGTTGGTGAGGATCGTTCCGTCATTGACGATGACAACACCGGTACCAACACCCACTTGCTTTTCTTCCTTTGTTTTCGGATCGGTGCGAAAGCCTTCGATGCGCACAACTGAAGGGAGGATGGTTTCGTAGGCTTTTACACCGGGCGCTGGCAGCACCGTTTCGGTCAAAGTGTGTTCGACCGCAGCGTCAATATCTTCTTGTGTGATCGCCTTCATCGGGCCGCGAGCGACCGCGATGTGATAAACGCTTACGACCAAAAACGCGCCAAGCACACTCGCTAGAAACGACGCAACCTTTGGGTAACGTGCGGAATTTTCGCGAAATGCTTGAACGATCTTCATTGGTTACCGATAGTAATGAATCGTTCGACGAAGTCAACGCCAAATGGTTTACTTTTTGATGTTCAAGTTTGTCGGCTGCATCGAGGCAAAACGGCTATTAAACATACGTTTACTCGCCTGGTTTAGCAGGGCAAGCGCGCTTTCTACGTAGTTTATCGAGTATGGTGCAATAAAACGCGATCGCCCAACTGAATTGGATTTACATCGTACTAGCCGTAAAATTCACGAGCTGCACGACAGCATCGAGCATCCCGCTTTTGTGCGTGCCCATTCGGGTCGCTTTTCTGCGAAGCTCTCCCGCCCCGGCTGCTCATCGTAGGGCCGACGCATCACATCGTGGAGCGTTTCAATCGCTGTGAAGTCGCCGTCGTGCGCAGCATCAATGGCCTGTTGTGCCAAGTAATTGCGCAACACAAATTTTGGATTTGCGCGGTTCATGCGCTCACGCCGCGCCGCTTTGTGATCGTCCGAATTTCCTTCCGAGTTAACGCGCTGCTGATAGCGCGCAAACCAAGCGATAAGCACCGCTTGCTGCTGCAAAAATTGATCCGCGCTATAAAAAGCCGTTGCGAAATCGTTGGCACCTTCGGCAACTGCTAGCTTGCGAAAGAAAATCGTCATGTCAATCTCAGCGGCGCGGCACAATTCGAAAAAGTCGTCAAGCAAATCGCCTTGTTCGTCGACCCAATCGTTCAGGCCAAGTTTGTTGCCGTAGGCCTCAGTAATGGCCTCACGGTAGGTTCGCTCGAACACTGAAAGCGCGCTACTCAGTGAATCCTCACTCAGTTCGGGAAGCGTTGCCAGCGCATCACCCAATCGCGCCAGATTCCATTGCGCGACGCCTGGTTGGCGGCCAAAGCAATAACGTTTACCTGACGCGTCGGTGGTGTTCGGCGTCCAGCCGTGATCAACTGCATCAATCCAGCCATACGGTCCGTAATCGATGGTAAGCCCGAGCACTGACAGATTGTCGGTGTTCATCACGCCGTGGACAAAGCCAACGCGCATCCAGTGCGCGACGAGCGTGGCAGTTCTCGCACAGACCACCGAAAACCAAGCGATGATGCGGTCGCCGCGATTCGGGTGCTCGCTCAGAAGCTCAGGAAAATAGTTTCGAATAGTGAAGTCGATGAGCGTGTTCAGCAGCGCGCTTTCGCCACGAGACGCTGGCAACTCAAAGTGACCGAATCGCAGAAACGACGGTGCGACCCTACATACGATCGCGCCTGGCTCCATCTCCGAATTGCCGTCATAGAACATGTCGCGCTCAACGAGATCGCCCGTCAACACTAACGACAATGCTCGCGTGGTCGGCACTCCCAGATGATGCATTGCTTCAGAACACAGGAATTCGCGGATCGAAGAGCGCAACACGGCACGACCGTCGGCGCGCCTAGAGTAGGGCGTGGAACCCGCGCCCTTCAATTGCAACTCAAATCTGTTTCCGATTGGGGTAACGATTTCGCCCAGCGCGATTGCACGTCCATCACCCAACTGGCCAGCCCAGTTGCCGAACTGGTGTCCGCCGTAATTCGTTGCGAACGGACGTGTACCCGGAAACAAAGCGTTCCCGGCTAGCACGGAAACAAAATCAGGTGAGCGAAGTAACTCTTCGGAGACACCAATCTGATCTGCAACTTCTCGTGAATAAGCGACCAGCGCTGGCGCGCCGACAGGCGCGGGGACAACGTCTGACCACAACGCGCCGTGGACTTGCCGCGAGTGGCGCGATGAGTTCGCGTCTGAGGGAAGTTCGCGCTGAAAACGCGAATCGAAGTGAAGATCTGAAAGGCGCATGCGGCGATTATCGCCACTCACCGCGCTAGCGCTCGGCTTCGAGCTCTGTGCACAGACGGGCGCTTGTCCGGGGTCGATGACTCTGCGTCACGCCGCTAACAGCGAGTTGACTCGTTTTACGTAAGCCGCCGGATCATCGGGCAGGCCGCCTTCGGCTAGCAGTGCTTGGTCAAACAAAATCATTGCGAGATCGGCGAAGTGCGATTCCGTTCCGATCATCGAATGCAGCTTTTTCGCAATCGCGTGCTCTGCGTTTACTTCAAGGATCGGTTTGGTATCCGGCGCAGCTTGTCCCGCTTGTTTGAGCATGCGAGCAAGCTGCGTACTCATGCCGCCGTCGCGCACCACTAAACACGCTGGTGAATCAACCAGACGAGTCGTCACCCGAACGTCGTCGGCTTTATCCTTTAATGCTTCCTTGAGTTTTTCGATAACGGGTTTGAAGTTTTCAGCGGCCGCCTCTGCCGCTTTCTTTTCTTCTTCATCCTGCAGATCGCCGAGATCAACCGCCCCCTTTGCAACCGATTGAAGCGGCGTGCCGTCGAACTCGCGCAAGAAGGAAAGTGTCCATTCGTCTACGCGATCCGTCATTAACAAAACTTCGATGCCTTTTTTCTTAAACGCCTCAATTTGAGGCGACGATTTGGCCGTAGCAAGCGTCTCGGACGTGAGGTAGTAGATCGCCTTTTGGCCTTCTTTCATGCGCGATTTGTAGTCGGCAAGACTTACGCTCGCTGTGTCGTTTTGTGTTGAGGCGTAACGAACGAGTTTCGCGATGCGATCGCGGTTTGCGAAGTCTTCGCCAAGCCCCTCTTTAAGCACCGCGCCGAACTCCCGATAGAACGTCGCGTACTTTTCCTTTTGCGCGGCGTCTTCGCTGTTGGCGAGCTCTTCGAGCATACCGAGAACACGTTTTGTGCAGCCTTCGCGAATGGCCTTTACGTCTCGACTTTCTTGCAACAATTCGCGCGACACGTTAAGCGGCAGATTACTGGAATCGACGACGCCTTTCACAAATCGAAGATACGTGGGGATCAGCGCTTCAGCATCGTCCATGATGAACACGCGCTTCACGTAGAGCTTCACACCAGCCTTAGTATTGCGATCCCACAAATCCATCGGCGCTGACGCCGGAATGTAGAGAAGCTGCGTGTATTCCTGATTGCCCTCAACCTTGTTGTGGGTGTAGGCCAAAGGATCGGCCTGGTCGTACGCAATCTGTTTATAGAACTCGTTGTATTGCTCGGGCGTGATGTCTTTTTTCGGCCGGCTCCACAGTGCGCTTGCTTGGTTTACGGCCTCCCATTCGCCGGTCTGCACATATTCGCTCTTATCTTTGTCCCAGTCTTCTTTTGGCATCAGAATCGGAAGCGAAATGTGATCGGAATACTTGCTAATAATGCTCTTGATGCGGAATGTGTTTGCGAAGTCTTCGGCATCATCTCGCAAGTGGAGAATCACACTGGTGCCGCGGGCTTCGCGCGTGATCGATTCCACTTCGAAATCACCCGTGCCACCCGAAATCCAACGAACGCCTTCATGGGATTTAAGTCCGGCGCGACGCGATTCGACAGTGATCTTGTCGGCTACGATAAAGCCGGAATAAAAGCCGACACCGAATTGACCGATCAATTGCGAATCAGATTTTTGATCGCCGGAGAGTTTGCTCACAAACTCGCGCGTACCGCTCTTCGCAATCGTGCCCAAATTGTCAATGGCTTCTTGCTGCGACAGGCCAATCCCGTTGTCGGTAATGGTGATCGTTTTCGCGTCTTTATCGAAGGCAACGCGGACTTCCAAATTCGGCGTATCTTCAAACAACGCCGCGTTGTTTAGCGCTTCAAAACGCAACTTGTCACACGCATCCGACGCGTTCGAAATCAGTTCGCGCAGAAAAATTTCTTTGTTCGAATACAGCGAGTGGGTAACGAGGTGAAGCAGCTGCGCCACTTCGGCTTGGAAAGAAAGGGTTTGTTTGCTCATGATCGTGCTATCTTGTTGAACTTATGGCAGCGCACTGTTCACGCGCCGCATAGCGCGTAGCTGGGGGCGAAATTTAAGGATTCAAGAGCGATGAATGGCTACAAGATCACTTTGCATAATGCGCCTGACGATGCAATTGCGCTCAAGCGGGTAGACGACGGAATCGGAGACTACAACGACGCCGCAGAACCCAGGCTCGCAGAGGTGCGCCATCTTTCATGTTTCGCACGCGACGCAAGCGGGCACGCCATCGCTGGCGCGGTCGGCCGCACCTGGGGGAAAAACGCGGAATTGCAGCAAATCTGGTTGCCGGAATCGCTTCGCAACCAAGCATTGGGGCGCGAATTACTGAGCGCATTCGAGGCTGCCGCGAAAGAGAGAGGCTGCAATCAAATTTATCTTGAAACCTGGACGTTTCAAGCGCGTGGTTTCTACGAAAAATGCGGTTACCGCGTTGCGCTAGAAATCAGCGATTTCGCGCCGGGGCTCTCGAAATTTTCGATGTTGAAAGCGCTCATTTAGCGCGCCGCTTACTCGGCAACGCGCGTCCGTCGCACGTCCTCGCACGCAGCACCGCAGAGGCAATTTATGCGCCGCGTCTACGGCGCGAAATTCGTGCCGCAGTTGGCGTTGATGAGCGGACGAGCCGCTGTCCATTGCGCGGCAGTAATGCCAGTGCCTGCGGTGGTGGCAGTGCCGGTGAAGCCGAGCATCGCGCGCAGTAGCACAAGGCCCTCTTTGCTCGACGTAAGCAACGTGTCGCCGTCCATATCTAGGTTGGCGTTAAAGAAGGGTCGCACCGCCGCCCATTGTCCGGCGGTGATGCCAGTGCCTGCGATGCTGGCACCGTCAGTCAAGCCAAGCATGCCGCGCAAGAGCACCAAGCCTTCTTTGGTCGCAGTCACTAGCGTGTCGCCGTCCATGTCGAGGTTGCACGTGCGGCCGCTGAGGGAGTTGAAGCGCGATACAAACGCGTCGTTGCCGCCTCCGCTGCCGTCCTGCGCGCCGCCGCTGACCCCGGGGAAGGTGGTGGCGGCGGAGCCAGTGCGACCCGCGGCATAAATCTCGCGCGAGATAGGATGGATTGCCAGTGCGAGCGCGACGTCGTTACCTGCCGCGCCGAGATAGGTCGATTGAATCAGCGTCGTGAGATTGGCGTTGAAGCGCGAAACAAAGGCGTCTTGGATGCCCCCAAAGCTTGTTTGCGCGCCGCCGCCGACTCCGGGAAAGGCGCTCGCGGGGGAATTGGTGTAGCCCGCGACATAGACCTCGCCCGTGGCTGGATGAAACGCCAGCGCGGTGGCGACGTCGGCACCCGCTGCGCCGAGATAGGTGGATACGATCAGTGTGGTGAGATCGGCGCTGAAGCGCGATACAAAGGCGTCGTTGCCACCGCCACTATAGCTCGTCTGCGCGCCGCCACTGACCCCGGGAAAGGGGGTGGCGGATTGCGTGGTGCCCGCGACATAGACCTCGCCCGTGGTCGGATGAATTGCCAGCGCGTAGGCTGTCTCGGCACCCGCCGCGCCGAGGTAGCTGGAGCGGATCAACGGATCGATGATGAGTGGGCGATTGGTGTCGAACTGGCCTAGGGTGAAGCCGTAGGTGTTGGTGGTGGCGTTGAGTGCGTAGGCGACGCTGACGGATTCTTTCTCACCGTTCGCCGTTTCCTGAAACGCAATCGGCGCCGTGTAGGCGACTGAGCCGTTGTCGGTGTGCGCGATCCGCTCGCCTTGTTCGTTGATTTCGAGCTTTGTTGCACCACTGAGTTTGACCTGAATCTGCTGCGGGTTTTGATGCGGGGCGACGGTGAAGATTTTCTCGATATTGTTTCCGGTGGCGCGCACGTGGATGTTGATACCGGGATAGATGTCACCCAAGTTCACCCGCTCATAGGTGTTGACGCCGCGTTGATGCTTGCTTTCGTCGTTGCCGATGAAATAGCTCACTTGCGCCGCCTGCGGGCGGAAGCCATGGGCTTTGGCCGGAAGCACTTTGTTGTTGTGACCGACGAATTGCTCGCGCAACACCCAGCCGGGCGTGCGCTGCTCAGAGGCTTTATCGATGCCGCGTCTGTGCGGCGCTCATGAAACTTCGCCGCTTTGCGTCGACTCGTCCTTGATCGGTTTACCGGGAAGACTGTAGACCAGCTCGCCCTGTTTCGTAACAAACACCGTACCGGCGAACGTCTGCGCCGCAAACGCGGCGCGCGCGTCCCATTGCCCGGCGTTTGCCACGAACGGCACGGTGGCGCGGCTGAGCCTTTGCAGCGTCGCCGGGTCGGGCGCATTGGCGTGGGCGGGGAGCGAGGCGACAGCAATGAACGCGCACAAAGCGCCTATCGTGTAGCGGCAGATATCGAAATGTGAGCGCATGAGTTCCCCCGAGAAGAGCACAGGATGGCCAGGTACGACTCACGACGTATCGTTTTAGCTTACGGCGACAATGTTCCAATACTGTGAACCAGAAAAATCGGGGGATTCGCAAAATCTCACATGATGGCAATTAGGCGAACTGACCGTTCTAAGCGGCCAAAGCGCTACGCAAAAGATTTCTCGATATCGGCACTGAATCCGCGTCTACCCAAATGTGGTCGGACGTATCACGGCATTTGTGTAGCCCAAAGAACGAACAGCGACACGGCGCTTCAACCGCGCTTTCGTCGGCTGTTCGCAATCGTCCAGTCGTAGGCAATGATGCGAATCGTGTAGTCGCGCGGGATCGGCGTCTCCACATAGAGATTCACATAATCGATAAACGACTCGCCGTGTTTCGGGACGAAATCTTCGGGAAATAGTTTGAAAATTTCACTCACCCACACTTCGCGTTTTTCGTGATCGACGCGCAGGTTGCGGGGTTGTGAAAAAAACTTTTTCGCTTCACGATCCAATTCGTTGTCGATGTTTGCCGCAGTAAACGCGCGGCGCGGCAGTGTGGGGCAACTCGCGGCGCTGCAATTGAGCGCCCAGTGAACACGGGCGTCGCCAAGTGCGCGAATGACTTTATTCTCGTAATCGTAGAGCGACATCGTTTCGCCGCCGATCAAAAATTTGCGACGAATGAAGAAGTTGTAGCGCGCCAACAGCGATGCGTTTGAGTCGGGAATACCGAGCGCGATCACGTTGTACATTGAGAGCGCGTTGTAGCTATTGATGTAGTGCGCGAGGCGGGATGCGCGATCGTGAAACGCGCTGAAAGGCGTTTGCGAAATGAACGAGATGTACGATTCGATGCCCAATTTATCTGAGGCAAGCGCCGTAAAATCTACAAATCCGAATTCATCCACATATTTCTCAAGAACGCCATTCCATTGGGCGATAGCTTCTGTAGCTGATATTCGTTTTTGAGCGCTGATATCGGGTTGCGTGACATACACCGCGCAGCCGTGCGCGAGCAACACGAGCGCGCTCATGAGCAGGGTTCGAATTCGTTGATTGAACGCGAGCTTCATGCAGTTTTATTTTCGTTCGCGTGTCGGCGCAGGTTTGCTGCGATTTGTCGCGAGCGGCCTTTTAGAAATTTGATCGGATACACACGCGCTACGATTGCGGGTTCTGACGTTGCGCTGTCAGTTGCTTTCAGCGCTCGTGAACCGCGCGGATTCCACACATCGCCATTTGAAAGTGTGATGGTTTGCAGCATGAGTTGATCGCGAATCGCGTTGTATTCGCACATCGGCATCGGGCCGTGCTGCGTAGCGGCCATGAACACGCAGGTGTCGAGCCGCTCTTGTTCGAGCGCGCTTGCGTCCATGAAATTGTGAATGAAGAACGAGATTTTGTTTACCCCACGCAAGGCGCGAAACGCATCGAACTTCATGCGCCAGAGCAAGCGCGCGAGCGCGTGAACGCCTGCGAGCGTGAGCGCAGGTCGCGCGAGGATGGCGCGCACTACACTCGCCACCGCTTTAATCGGATTGCCGCGCTCTATGGTCACGTCCGCTGTTTCGCGCATCACGCGTGCGATGAATTCGCCGTCGTGGAGCAAGTCATGTGCGCGAGTCGACTCGCCGCGCCCCACTGTGATCGCGGTGGCGTAACGATTGCATTTTGGATTGCCGCCGTAGAGCGCGTCGAAGTTAAGCGTCGTGCCAGCGCCTTCTTCAATGAGCTTCACGATATTGGGTTGATTGATTTCACTCGCGCATTCGCGGAGCACACCGCGTCCGGTTGCGGCTTGCAACTGAAACGAAGCAAAGCGCACAACGTCATTGTTCTTCGTGAAGAAACGCGCGAGCATCGGCACATCGCTCATGTTTTCATCACAAATACTTGTGTTAAAGATCACTGAAATGCCGAGCCCGCGAGCGCGTTCGATGTATTCGCGGCGAATCGCATTCAACGAGGCTTCGTCATCGTAGCCTCGTCGCTCTTGCGTGATGTCCACATGAAACGCAACGTCGGTGAGGCCGCGCTCGGCGAGCGCTTGCAGCAAAGCGCGCGTTGCGCGGATGCCATTGGTGAAAAGCGATGAACGAAGACCTTTTTGTTTGATGTATTCAACAATGGCAAACAAATCGTCTTGCGCGCGCAAAGTGGGTTCGCCACCTGAAATTTGCACGTCCGTATTCGGGCCATACCACTCACCAATCATGTCAATGCGTCGAAACAATTCTTCGAGCGGAATATCGCCCACCGCTTCGGAATGCTCACTTAGGTAGCAAAGCGTGCAATCCAAATTACAGCGCTGCGTGATTTCTAAAGAAACGCAACCAATCGGCCAGCGTCGCGTCGCGGTTTGATTGGGCAGCCAAAGCCCGTGTTGTTTGAGCGATTCGCGCAGTGATGCGCCGCGATCATTGGACGCGTCGCGCGGGCGAATTCGTTGTGTTGGTTCGAGTGCGGAAAGTGCTTGCATCGGGCTTTGTCTTAATTCGCGCGGGTTGCTTACAAACGCAGGGCGCTGTTGATCGAGCGGCGATAGTTGCGAAGCGCGTTCATGGTTCGACGAGCTCACCACGAACGGGAATCACGTCGAAGATAACGCGGCACGATCACTACTCTTTTTTCTGCCGATTGCTCGCATGAAGCGTCGCGAGCTTTTCGCGAATGGCGATTTCCAAGCCACGATCAACCGGGCGATAGAAATTTAGCGCCTTCATGTCGTCAGGAAAGTACGACTCTCCTGCCGCGAACCCGCCTTCTTCGTCGTGTGCGTAGCGATAGCCTGCGCCGTAACCGATCTCTTTCATGAGCTTTGTCGGCGCGTTACGCAATCGCAGTGGCACCGGACGCGTGCCGCTCTCAGCCGCCGCTTTGCGCGCTTCTTTGTACGCGCGGTACACCGCGTTGCTCTTCGCTGCGACGGCAAGAAACACACACGCCTCGGCAAGCGCGAGCTCACCTTCGGGCGAGCCCAAGCGTTCGAACGCGGCCACTGCGGTGGTCGTGATTTCGAGCGCGCGCGGATCGGCTAGACCGATGTCTTCAGAGGCCATCCGAATCATGCGGCGTCCGAGGTACAACGGGTCTGCACCGCCTTCGAGTATTCGACAAAACCAATACAACGAGGCATCAGGGTCGGAGCCACGCACGCTTTTGTGGAGCGCGCTGATCAAGTCGTAGAACTGCTCGCCGCCTTTGTCGAAGCGCGTTCTCGCGCGGGTGAGCGTTGCTTCGACTGCGGCCACGTCGATTTCGGACCATTGTTGGGTACGCGCGGTCGCATCAAGCTGCTCGACAAGATTTAAGAACCGTCGCCCGTCGCCGTCGGCATAGTCGATCAGCAGTTGTTGCGCGGCGGGTTGAATCTCATACCCGGCACTGAGCACGTGAAGCGATTTGGACAATAGCTGCTGAAGCGCGTTTCCATCGAGCGCTTCGAGTACGTATACCTGCGCGCGCGACAGGAGCGCAGAGTTCACTTCGAACGACGGATTTTCTGTTGTCGCGCCGATGAATGTAAAGAGCCCAGATTCCACATGCGGAAGAAAAGCGTCCTGCTGCGATTTGTTGAAACGGTGAACTTCGTCAACAAACATGATGGTGCGCTGATTGAACTGAGCGCGCGTTGCTTCTGCGCGCTCAATGGCTTCACGAATGTCCTTCACCCCCGCGAGCACCGCTGAAATCGCGATCATGTCGGCATCAAAGGCTTCTGCAAGTAGTCGCGCAATCGTTGTTTTACCGACGCCGGGTGGCCCCCACAAAATCATGGAGTGAGCCACTCCAGCGGCGATTGCGTTGGCGATTGGCGCACCTGAGCCGAGCAAGTGCCGTTGTCCGACCACGTCAGCAATCAATTTTGGACGCAGACGCTCCGCGAGTGGTGCGAGCTTTGTAGATTGTGTGGAGGCGTTCATAAAAGGCGTCAGGGAGCTGAATTTTGATTGTTGCGCAGGATGTGGTCAGGGAATCATCTGAAAACACTCAGCAGGACATCGATTTCGCGAGACAAACCAAGCGATGAGGATTACTCTCATGAAGTCTATGCCTTCAACTTTTGTAGGTTTGCCGGGACCTGCTATTCGTTGGTAACCGCTACTCGTACACGGGTGCTTCATGAATTTCAAACCTTCTTCGCTAAGTGCTGCGCTGCTCTGGCCCTTTGTCGGGCTTGTGGCGGCGGTTGCTTTGGTGATCAGCGGCTTGTCATATCTCACTGGCTTGCGCGGCGTTGCTACCTACTCGTCACAGATTCTGAGTGACGTCTCATACCGCGTCGCGAAAGAAACGAGTCAACATTTGCAAGTGCCACGACTCGCACTCAATTCGGTAGCTCCGGAGGCATCGGTGATCGTTCCAGGCGCTACGAGCACCATCGTTGAGCTCGCGCCACAATCCTTTGAACAAATCGAGCAACGCCTTTGGCTGGCGACGGGCTTATTCGCAAACGTGAGCGGATATGTCTATTTTGGCGCAGTAGATGGTCGCTTCATTGGGGTGAATCGCTCGAGCTCAGGTACTGAGGTGCGCGAGAAACTAAGCCCTGACGCGCTGCGGATTGCGTTTCGAAGCTCAGGCCCTGGCTTACGCGGCGACGAGTTGCGGCGCGACCAGTTCGATACCGCATCGCGCCCTTGGTACAAATCCGCGCTTGCGGCAAACAATTTCACGTGGTCACCAATCTATGTTGCCGCGACCAGCAAGGCGCTGACCTTAACGCTCGCAAAGCCCGTTCGCGACGCGCAAGAGCGTTTGCTAGGCGTTGCGGCAACCGACATGCCGTTGTCGAGCTTAAGCGAGTTCGTCGCGCAACTAAAACCAAGCGACACCGGCATCGTCTACATCGTTGACGGTGCTGGCGATTTGGTGGCTAGCTCGGTCAGTGAGCCGCTGGTTAAGGCCGTTGAGGGCAAGCCAATACGGCTGCGTGCGGATCAGAGCGAAAACGAACTCATTCGCGCAAGTTTCGCCGATTTGCTGACACGCGAGCGACACAAGAAAGACGTTGCCGAACCTCAGCGAATCAGTCTAGACACCTCACGTGGCATCGTCGATGTCGAGCGTACGACACTTACTCAGCCCGGCCTGAGTTGGTCGCTCATCGTTGCGATCCCGCGCAGCGATCACATGGATGACCTGCGCGACGCGGCGCTGAAAAACGCGCTAATTGGTTTGGTTGCAATCATCGTCGCCATCTTGTTGGGCTTGTGGATGATGCATCGCGTTTCGCGTGACGTATCGCGTCTGTCGGAGGCCACCCGTTTGCTCGCCAGCGGTCGCGCGCCTGCACCGCTGGAGATGCCACGCACCGACGAGCTCGGCTACATCGCGCAAACCATGAATCAGCTGGGTCTCGGGCTGGTTCAGGATCCGCTCACCGGTGCGCTAAATCGCGCGACCTTTGAGCGCCGCTTCGATGCGATCTATGGCGCAAGCGGGGAGCCTGCAACGTCCGGCGCGCTGGTCTTTGTTGACCTCAATGACTTCAAGCGGGTTAATGATGCATACGGCCACACCGTCGGTGATGCGCTGTTGTCGGTGTGCGCGCAACGCTTGATGAGCTATTTGCGCCGCAATGATGCGCTGTGCCGATTTGGGGGCGATGAGTTTTTGATCCTCATGACCGAGGTGAAATCAAAAGCAGACGTGGACGCGCTGGTGTCGCGCTGCCGAGCCGGGCTTGCGCAAGCGTTTGGAATCGGAGGTCATCAACTTCACCTGTCCGCTGCATTCGGCTACGCGATGATCCCGGAAGACGGAAAACGTCTAACGTCGTTGATCGATGTCGCTGATCGCGCGATGTATCAAGACAAGACTGCGAGCGGGCGCAGGGAAGACGTTACTTGAAATACAACTTTTACGTTTAAGCGCCGTTTTAATGGGGCGATCCAACTTTTTCACCGAAGTATCGAAGTAAAAATTTTTACTAATCGTCGCCCAGTTAAAACGGCGTTCCACTACGTTGGCTATTGCTTCAAAACGTCCGCGCCTTTCGGCACCACAAACTTGAAAATCGCGTTGTCAATTCGTTGATTTCGCGATAACGACGCGAAACGCAGCGTGTTCACGTTCTGCCAACCGTCGCGCCAGACCAGTTCGGCGGGCTGTCCGCCGACGAGGGTTATCGCGATCTCTTTGACGGCTGCATCCGCTTTTTTCGCATTGGCAGAAACGACTCTTAACGAACCCTCTGCCGGTGCCGCTTTCAAGTCGAACAGTTTGTCGGCCGACTGCGGATCAACCAACAGCGCGAGTGGTTGCTCAGCAAGCGAATCGCCGATCGTGCGCACCGTCACTTGATTGAGATCTTCGTCGTGGAGCCAGACCGTTACGCCGTCACTAATGATCGTCTGCTTATACGGTTTCACATACGTGAACTTAAATTTTCCAGGTCGAGAAATGACGAAAGAGCCGGTGGAGTTTCGCGACACACGACCGTTTTTGTCGCGCACCTCTTGAGTGAATTCACCGGTGAGCGCCGTCAGATCTTTGGTGAACGCGCGGAACTCACTGAGGGAATCGGCACCGAGTTGAGCGAACGATGTCGCGCTTGAGGCCGCCAGTAACGATACGGCGATCGAAACAAAAAGTGATTTCGAATTCATGGAATGTTGCGCTAAACCTTTTCAATTCTGTAGGCACCACGTTTGACGTGATAGCTGATTGACCACCCAGCTTTGCTGCGGTTCCCAGGCGACGGGTGAATCGACGAAAGGCTCCGGTCGCCCGTTTCAAAATGCCCGGAGTACGCCGTTCGAGATTTTGCAAGAAGCGAGGTCAATGCTTAACAACGGTATGCGTATTGGTGATTCGAGCGTGTCACTTTTTAGCGCGAAGCGCTCATTCGCTTTTCGGAACGAGAACTTCACGCTTGCCCATCGCGTTCGGTCGAGTTACTACGCCTGCCTGCTCCATCGCTTCAATCAACCGCGCAGCGCCGTTGTAGCCAATTCGCAATCGTCTCTGAATGTAGGAAATCGTTGGCTGGCGACTTTCGAGCACAGCGGCAACGGCTTCGTCATAGCGTGGGTCTTTCTCGCCGTCCATTCCACCGCCGCCTGCGCGCACTTCGGCGAGAGTCATCTCGTCGGTGCCCTCGAGCACGCCTTCAATGTATTGCACCGGCATTTGAGATTTCCAATGGGTGACCACGCGATGCACCTCATCATCGGTGACAAACGCGCCGTGAACGCGAATCGGCAATCCTGTACCGCCCATCATATAGAGCATGTCACCGCGGCCGAGTAACGCTTCAGCGCCCATCTGATCGAGGATGGTGCGTGAATCGATTTTGCTCGCGACTTGAAACGCGATGCGCGTGGGCACATTCGCTTTGATCAAGCCGGTGATCACATCTACCGACGGTCGCTGCGTTGCAAGAATCAAATGAATGCCCGCCGCACGCGCTTTTTGCGCGAGTCGCGCGATGAGTTCTTCAATTTTCTTGCCTGCGACCATCATCAAGTCGGCCAACTCATCAATCACGACAACGATAAACGGCAACTCCGCAAGCGGCTCAGGTTCATCGGGCGTGAGCGAATGCGGATTCGCAATCGGCATGCCTTTCGCGGCAGCGTCGATCACTTTTTGATTGAAGCTTGAGAGTTGTCGCACGCCCAGCGTACTCATCAACTTGTAGCGTCGCTCCATTTCACCGACACACCAATTCAGCGCGTTTGATGCGAGCTTCATGTCGGTAACAACAGGACACAACAAATGCGGCACACCCTCGTACACCGAAAGTTCGAGCATCTTCGGATCAATCAACACCAATCGCACTTGTCGAGGCTCCGCTTTATAAAGCAGCGACAAAATCATTTGATTGATACCGACCGATTTCCCAGAACCGGTCGTGCCCGCGACCAAACAATGCGGCATCTTCGCGAGATCGGCTACGACCGGGCGACCTGAAATGTCTTTGCCCATGCCAAGCGTGAGCAAGCTCGATGAATCGTTGTACGCGGTACTGCCCAAAATCTCAATCAGCCCAACGCTTTGCCGTCGCGGATTCGGCACTTCAAGCCCCATGCAGGACTTGCCCGGTATAGTCTCTACGACGCGGATGCTCATCACGCTCATCGCGCGCGCTAAATCCTTCGCGAGATTCACGATCGAATTGCCTTTGACGCCAACATCAGGCTCGATTTCATAGCGCGTCACAACCGGGCCAGGATAGGCGGCAAGCACCTTCACCGGCACATTGAATTCGGCAAGCTTTCTCTCAATTAAGCGCGACGTGAATTCAAGCGTTTCGGCGGAAACGGTGGGTTGTTCTTTCGGAATCGTTTCGAGCTGCGCGAGTTGCGGCAGCACTGAGTCAGGCATGTCGGAAAAAAGCGCGACTTGCTTTTCACGTTGCACGCGCTCGGAGAGCTTCACCGGCACCACTTCGTCGACGATACGGATGGGTTCGTGCGCTTCAACGCGCTTGGCTTCTTCAGCGATGTAGGCGTCGCGCTCGGCAAGAATGGGTTCAGCGATTTCTAAATCACGCGCCACCTCTTGCTCCACTACGCGGCGGTTGCGCCACGCCGCAGTGCCATCGATCAATGCGCCGCCGATTCGCTCGGTGATGCTGAGCCAGCGGATGTTGAACGCGAAAGTCGCGGCGATCACAACAATTGGAATTAGCAGCAGCGTGGCGAGCAGGAAGCCAACGCTTTTCATAAGAGGGAACGCGATGGATTGCCCGAGCGCGCCACCGGCGCCCTGCGGTAGCGCCGCTAGCAGAGCGTGCAGCCGCAATGCTTCAAGTGCGGCGCTTGCAAGCAGCAAAACCACTAGTGCGGCGGCAACGAGCCACGGCGCGAAGCTTGCATCCTCGCGAGCCTCGTCTTCTTTCGCATCTTTCGACAGCGGTTTCGAGCGCCACCATGCACCCGCCGCAAACGCGAGCGCCCACCACGCGGAAGCACCAAACACGAAGTAAGCGATGTCACTAAACCAAGCGCCCGGTGCGCCGAGCCAATTTCTTGCAAACGGCACGCTCCCCGTTGTTGACCACGCCGGATCGGACCCTCGATAGTTCAGACAAGCGATCATCGCTAGAGAGATCACGATGCCGATCAAAATCCAAAGCGCCCAAGCGCGAGCCCATTCGATGCGGTCGTTAGGCGCGTTAGCGCGTCCGCCGGTTTTTACCCGGCGATTTTTTTTAGTGCGCTTGAATAAACTTTTCGCGTGATCGAACATAAGACGAGTTTATGCGTGATCCTGCGCTGGTGGCACCTGCAAATCAAGCACTGAAGAATCGCCGAGCACGCCTCGGAAGTTTCGCCTAGAAATGAGCGGCAGACGGTGAGCGAGCAGCGACGTCTTAGTACTTCGCGGCGAGAACGGGTTTCTGCGACGCGTAATACGCAGCCAAATTCTCGATGTCCTTTTGTGACAACGCTTTTGCAAACCCCGCCATGATGGCGTTGTTGCGCTTGCCAGACTGGTAGTCGCGCAGCGCCTTCGCTAAATAATCAGGCCACTGCCCCGCGAGGCGCGGATTAGTCGGATCCGTACTATTGCCGTCCAGCCCGTGGCAGGCCGCGCAAACTTCTTTAGCCTTGGCGCCACCCGCTTGCACGTCAGCAGCTGCAGCGTTTACCGTAACCAGCACACTGGCTGCAGCTGCGGCGATCAATTGAAACTTCATTACTTCGTCTCCGTAGCGTAGTAGGCCGCCAAATCCGCCATATCTTTGTCGCTCAAACTCTGTGCGACTGCGCGCATACTGGGATGTTGGCGATCACCCGACTTATAGGCTTTAAGCGCGTTGACGAGGTACTGCGGGTGTTGCCCAGCAATTTTCGGGACGTGATAAACCTCCGGGAATGCGGTTCTCCACCCTGGAATTCCGTGGCATCCTTGGCACGATTGCACCTTTTGCGCCCCCGCTTTCGCGTCGCCTTGCGGCGTCTGCGCAAAAACGGCGCTGGCGGATGCGACATAAACGGCGGCTGTTGCCCAAGCGGCAAGCGCGTTGCGTTTCATAGTTATAAGCTTAAGTTGCAAAAAATCTCCGAGATTATAAGCGGCGGTGAAGCGCTAGCCGCTGAACCGGCTGGAAAGGCAACGCAACACGGCGCGTTCGACGCATGAAACGGCATCGCGGAGCTCTTCGACTCAAAAAAGGCGTTGAGATTTTTCGTTGCGGCTTCAACTAACATTGCCACACCTACTTTGTTCGCAGGAGACTTTTCGCTATGAGCGCCAATATCACCCACGTTTCCGACGCGTCGTTTGATGCCGACGTCCTCAAATCCGACACGCCAGTGCTCGTGGATTTTTGGGCCGAATGGTGCGGCCCGTGCAAGATGATTGCGCCCGTGCTCGAGGAAGTTGCCGTAAGCCATGCGGGAAAGATCAAGATCGCTAAAGTGGATGTGGATGACAACCGTGAGATCGCCGCGAAGTACGGCATTCGTGGGATTCCAACGCTGATGATTTTTAAAAACGGCGAGCTTGCCGCGCAAAAAGTCGGCGCACTCTCGAAAGCGCAGCTCACGGCGTTTGTTGATTCGCAGGTCTAGACAGCTGTGAATTCGGGTTTGTGTCGCGAAAAAGCGACACAAACACCATTCTGCGAGCCACGCTGCAACACAATCGCCCAGCAACGCAAGCCAATCAGTTCGCCGTTTGACAGTGCGTGCAACTCAGTCCAGAATTCGCCTGTACGCACTTCGGTTCTCGTCGTGCAAATTCCCCGAACAAGAATAAATAACGTCTCTGGCGTCTTTTGCCACAGCTATTTCACACCACTGATTTTTTAGCCCGGTGGCTCCCGTCACAGCGCACTTCTCGCGCGTAACGGTCGAGCAAACCGCTTCCGCCGCACCCTTTTCTCTCGCGGCTCCCCATCCCCCGTTCCAATGAACATCGCTGAACTCAAACTCAAGTCCGCTGCTGAACTCCTAGAAATTGCTATTGCCAACGAGTTGGAAAACGCCAACCGTTTACGCAAACACGACCTCATCTTTGCACTGCTCAAGCAGCATGCAAAAAAAGGCGAGGCCATCAAAGGAGCTGGCGTGCTCGAAGTGTTGCCCGACGGCTACGGCTTCCTTCGCTCACCCGAGGCAAGCTACCTTGCGGGCACTGACGATATCTACATCTCGCCCTCACAAATTCGACGATTCAATTTGCACACCGGTGACTCGATTGAAGGCGAAGTTCGCACACCGAAAGAGGGCGAGCGCTACTTTGCGTTGACCCGCCTTGACAGCGTCAACGGCTTACCACCGGAGGCGAGCAAGAACAAGGTTCTCTTCGAAAACTTGACGCCGCTGTTTCCCGATGAGGTCATGCGCCTAGAGCGCGACATTAAGGCAGAAGAAAACATCACTGGCCGCGTGATCGACATCGTTGCGCCGATTGGTAAAGGTCAGCGCGGCATCATCGTTGCGCCGCCGAAATCCGGCAAAACGGTGATGATGCAACACGTTGCTCACGCTATCGCGAGCAATCACCCAGATGTTGTATTGATCGTTTTGTTAATCGACGAGCGCCCCGAGGAAGTGACCGACATGCAGCGCACGGTACGCGGCGAAGTGGTGGCCTCAACGTTCGACGAACCGGCGACGCGCCACGTGCAAGTTGCCGAAATGGTCATCGAAAAAGCCAAGCGTTTGGTGGAGCACAAAAAGGATGTGGTGATCCTGCTTGACTCGATCACCCGTCTGGCTCGCGCGTACAACACGGTGATGCCGAGCTCCGGAAAAGTGCTCACGGGTGGTGTTGAAGCTAACGCACTGCAACGCCCAAAACGCTTCTTCGGCGCAGCGCGCAACATCGAAGAAGGCGGCTCGCTCACGATCATCGCCACCGCCTTGATCGACACCGGCAGCCGCATGGATGACGTGATCTACGAAGAATTCAAAGGCACCGGCAATATGGAGATTCATCTGGATCGCCGCATGGCCGAAAAACGCGTCTATCCAGCGATCAACATCGGCCGCTCGGGCACGCGTCGCGAAGAACTACTGCTCGAACCGAGCGTGTTGCAAAAAACTTGGATCCTGCGCAAACTCTTCTCCGAAATGGACGAGATCGAAGCGATGGAAAAGCTCCAGAAGCACATGCGCGAAACGAAGAACAACAAAGAATTCTTTGAGGCTATGACAAGAGCTCGATAGAGCGCTTGTCCGTAAGTCCGCGCGGGCGTGATCGCAATCTTCTCCGTACGGTTGCGAGCCCCAACCTACTTCGCCGTGCAGCGTTTTGTGGCTTCGCCAACCTGTTCGCGCAGCGCGGTTGGCGCGATTAGCAAATAGTTGGATTCCGATTTAATTTCCCGCTTCGCCGATTTGAGGGCTGCCGCGAGTTGAGTTAAGCGCTGGCAACGCTTTGGATCAGAACTCGATTGCGATGCTTCCAGAATCGCCCGCGCGACCAGCGCGATTTGCTGCTCACCGACAGCGGAAACATTCGCGGCAAGTAACGCATCTCCGCTCGACCACGTAAGCGCACCAAACTCACGTTCACTTTGCTCAAGCGCCGTGATGGCTCCAGCGAAATCGCCGCCGCGCGCGAGCTTGTCGGCAACCCACTGACGCATCAGCGGGACGTCCATCGCGAAGCGCTGATTCTTGGGATCGGCGGCAGATAGGGTGATCGCAGAATCGAGCGCTTGTTGCTGGATCAACTGCGCAGAGCTCACCGATTGCTCGCCTATCTTTAAGCGCGTCTCTGCAAGCTGAAGCTGCACAAAATTCCGCATGCGCTCAAACTGCGGTTTTCCGGGCTCTCTTTGCAGATTCAATTCAGTGACGCGAAGCGCTTCTACAAACGCGTTTTTCGCTTCTGCGGTGCGCTCATTTTGCAAGTAAAGCGCGCCCGCTTGATAGAAGATCGCCGCGCCCACGCGTTTCACCAGTGGGTCGCTTGGAAACGCACGCTCAAGACTTTTCGTCTCTTCGACGGATCGCGCTAACTCAGCCCACGAGGACGCAAAATCGCCATTGGAAATTTGCTGAGACGCGATCGAGAATCGCCCGCGCGCGACGTTGAGTTTGTCGGCTGCCGTTGCGTTTTCACGCGCGGCTAGCGGTTCGCTCAACGCGAGTGCAGTTCTACTCTCGCGCATGCCTTCGTCAAACCGTCCGCTGGCAATCAACAGCTCAGCAAGTTTGCCGTGGTTCACGATGAGCAGCCGCTGGGTTTCAATTTCGGCTTTCGTGTCCGCTTTTTGCACAAACAGCGCAGCGGCGCGTCCACGTAGCTCGATGGCCTTGCGAAAGCTTGTTTCGGCTCCTTTGGTGTCGCCCAAACTTGCTGTTCGCCAAGCGCCTTGCACGTCACCCAGCCTGTCATAGCCGCTTGCGATCTCGGCCATCAGCGTTGGATCTTGGCCAGCGTCACGCGACAGGCGATCGAGATACGCGACGGAGTTTTTCACGAGCATTTCGCGAACCGGCGTTGCGCCCGGTAAATCGCGCACCGCATCATGCACCTCGAACAAATACGAATTTGCGAGCTTGCGAACGTCTGCGAACAGCGTTTCTGCTCGCAGCTGCGCGTCGCGCGCTACCTTCGCCTGATAGCTCGTTGCGACGATACCTCCGATCAACGCAACGCCCGCGAGCACCGCAAAAGCGCTCGACCAGCGATTTCGCGACAGAAATTTTTGGGTGCGGTACGTCCAAGTATCCGCGTGCGCGCGAATCGGCAAATCGTCGAGGTAGCGAGAGACATCGTCAGCGAGCTGTTCGGCGGACGCGTATCGTCGTGCGGGCTCTTTGCGTAGCGCCATCAACACAATATTGTCGAGATCGCCACGCAGCTCGCGCTGCAGTCGTTTCGCGTCAATCGTTCGAACGATTTTTTCGAGGTCGAGCGATACCTCGGTCGGGCGCGGCGACTGCGCACGGGTGACCACTGTGCTCGGGCGCTCGGGATCGGTGTCGACGATTTCTCGCGCTAAATCCAACGGTTTTGTTTGATCGCTTTTGTAGGGGCTTTGCCCGGTGAGCAATCGGTAGAGCAAGACGCCGAGCGCGTAGACATCGCTCGCTGTCGTCACCGCTTCGCCTTTGATCTGCTCCGGGCTTGCGTAGGCGGGTGTCATCGCGTTGGCGACGGTCGGCGCAGCTTCGGCGCGACCGCTCGCGTCCAGCGTGCTCGGATCCAACAATCGAGCAATACCGAAATCAAGCAGCTTCACTTGGCCATTCGCATCGACCAAAATATTGCTCGGCTTTAAATCGCGATGTACGATCAGTCGCTGGTGCGCGTAGTGAACCGCCATACACACACTGCGAAATAGTTTGAGCCTTTCCGTCATCGGCAGGCGCTGACGTTCACAATGCAAGTCAATCGAGAGCCCGTCGACATACTCCATCACCAAATAGGGTGTTCCGTCATCGCCCTGTCCGCCGTCGATTAGATGCGCGATATTGGGGTGATCGAGATTAGCAAGAATTTGTCTCTCACCCATAAATCGCAGGGCAATGACATCGTGAGCTAAATGGGATCGGATGAGTTTGATCGCGACGACTTTTTGATACGCATCATCATCACGCACCGCTTTGTAGACGCTGCCCATGCCGCCGCGTGCGATTTCGGAAGTGATTCGATACGCGCCCAGACGCTGACCGACCCAATCGCGCGCGGGTGCCGCACCCGATTTGGACGAGGCGCTGGGCGAATCCAACAGCGAGGCGTCCGTAATCAGCGGCTGATCCAGAAAGCCCTGCGTTTTCTCGGCGTCACGCACCCACTGCAACACTTCTTCCAAGAGCGCTGGGTCGCCCGCGCAACGAGCGGCGGCGAAAGCCCCGCGCTCAGCGTGGGGCTGCTCTAGGCAATCGTTAACGATATCGGTTAACCGTTGCCAATGCGTGGAATGCGGAGTTAAAGACATGCCGTAGCAGCGAAATCAACTGCGAAAAGGCTCACGCGCGCGCACGCCGGGCGAGCTCCAGCTCACGCTTTAAATACAGTCGCGCCATCGTCCAATCGCGCTTCACGGTCGCCAGCGACACGCTGAGCGTTTGCGCGGTATCTTCGAGCGATAAGCCACCAAAAAAGCGCAGATCAATCACCTGCGCCTGACGCTCCGACAACGCGCGCAATCTGGCGAGTGCCTCGTCCAGGGCGATCATTTCGGCTTCGACGTCCAGCGCCTCGTCGATCGGCTGGTCGCCAGAGAAAAGTTGCGCAGAACAGCGACCATGCAAATCCACAACGGTCTGATCGAGACTCGTGAAGGCAAGATCCCCACCGCGCTTTTGCGCAAGTTTCGCGCGCGCATGGTCGACAAGCACGTGGCGCATGATTTGTGACGCCAGACGAAAAAAATGAAGGCGATCATTCCACGGCACGACCGTGAGTTCTTGCAGACGAATAAACGCTTCATTAACCAGCGCGGTACCTTGCAGCGTGTGATCGCTGCGTTCGCGACGGATGTGATGCTGCGCGACGCGACGCAGCTCCTCGTACACCAGTGGAAATAGCCGATCTGCCGCGGCTCGATCGCCCGCGACGTAGCTCGAAAACAGGACGGTCATGTCCGAATGCTCGGTAGGGATGACGTCGTTCGGACTACGCACAACGGTGTTCATGGGACGTTCGAAACATGTGACGTGGTGTTCATAAACGCTGAGACCGCGTTCGCGACAAAAGTTACAACGAGTTTAAGTCCGCGTGAGCTGTTTTGCCTGCTTTCTCGCAACTGACACTACCAGCGCCTTGACCCGCTTTGTCGAAATGGAACAAGCTATGAAGAACGTATTTAATTTACCCTTTTATCGCCTATTTAAGAGGGCGAATAGGCGTATTTTCTACTTATCGATGCCAGCCTTCTTAAGCACGCTCGCCCCAATAAATAGCCATTCTCAAATCAATGCCAAAACGCCAATAGCGCAATACTGGATCGACGTGGCGACCTTCAACATGATGGGAATGGACGAGATGCCAGAAATGCCGGCGGGCATGGGCGGCATGTTCGGAGGCATGATGGGCAACAAAAGCGCGACCGGTCGCGACGGGCGTCAAGCCAAAGGAATTGGCAACTTCGGAATGACTAAACATATGGGCATCGGTCGCCAACTCGACGTCGCGCTTTTTACGCAGCTCAGACCTAATGGCACTGAGGCGGTCCATCAGGTACCGCCGGGTGCAGGCGTGGGCGCAGCGCCTCTTAGGCTCACGACTCCGCCACGAGAGGGCTTGCAGGGCAGCAACGACGAGGCGAGCTACCCAGAGCGACCACGGGGACGCATCCTTTTCTACTGGGGATGCAGCGCGCAGGTGAAAGCCGGGCAACCGCGAGTGCTCGACATGGCGAAACTCTCGGCGCAGGATTACAGCGGGTTCATGCAAGGTCGCAGCGTTCGCGATCGCGGCGCGCGCGCCGAACCCGGTCACGCAATTTGGCCCAATGATCGACAAAATTCTCGCGTCGTGCGCGATGCATCCATTGCTGGCGAACACGTTGTCACCGGAGACGGTGTGCCAGCAAACATGCGATTTACGCTCGGCGCTGGGCAAGATTTCATGCCCAGTCTTCAAGTACAGTCCAGCGGAAAACTAACCGACGCCATTCGCGTGACATGGCAGCAGATTCCCGCTGCACGCGCTTATATGCTCACCGCGATGAGCGGCAGCGAAGGCAAAACAAGCGGACCTGAACTCATCATCTGGAGCGCCTCCGAGCCGCCTGAGTCGGGCATGGGATTGATGGACTATGCCTCGAATGGGAACGTCGACAAGTGGCTCGGCGAGCGCGTGTTGCTACCCGCCACGCAATCCCAATGTGACATTCCTGCGGGCATTTTCGCGAAGAGCGACGGCGCAATGTTGCAAGCAATCGCGTACGGCAATGAACTCAACATCGTGCATCCGCCCCGCCCTGCAAATCCAAATGCGGCGTGGAATCCGGAATGGTCGGTGCGCGTTCGCAACAAATCGTTTGCGATGAATTCGCTCGGTGAAGATGCACAAGCCTCACAGCGCGGTAAGAGCTTGCCTAGCGCGCAGCGCACCCCAAATCAACCGCCTCAAGAGCAAGAGCAGCAAGGCGTCGTGCCAAGCGTTGGCGGCATTCTCAAAGGCATTTTCGGGCGTTAAACTCGGCCGAAATTGAATCGTAATATGCACAATACCTTTGAACGAGCCACACAGGCTTTTCGCAATACGGCGCGAAGTCTGCACCTGCTCATCACGGCAGCGTTGCTGCTCGTCGCAACTTCAATCCACGCACAAATTAGCCTTTCGGGGAGCGGCGGCGAGCCTGATCGAGATTTCGGCACACTCGCCGCAAACGGCCAGAGCGGCGTGTATCTCTTCACCAGCGCGGTTATGAGCAGCGTGTTGGCTGCAGGGATACAAAGTAGCGCGCGCCCGATTTTGGTCGGTACGTGCGGTGTGAATCCAAACGAAGATATTTGCGTTGCGCGGCTTACGCGCGACGGCACACAAATCGACTCGAGTTTTGCGGTGGGAGGTGTTGCGCGCTTCAACAGCGGTGGCCAGGACTATGGGTACGCGATATCGGTCGATTCAAATGATCGCATCGTGGTCGCGGGCGTGTGCGGCGGTGTCGCGTGCGTGCTTCGCTATGCGGGCAACGGTAGCGTTGACACCAGTTACGGCGTCGCCGGTCGATCGGGGGTACAGGGGATGATCCGCGCGAATTCAATGTTGATCGACGCGAGTGACAACACTATCGTAGGCGGTGAGTGCTATCAAGCGGGTCTGCCGTATCTCTGTGTCGCGCGGCTGACCAGCAGCGGCGCATTCGACGCAACGTTTAACGGCGGCAACGTACGGATGATCGGACTGGGCAGTGCGAGCGGGGAATCGGTGAGCGGGTTGACGCTCGACGCATCGGGCAATCTACTGGTTACTGGTTATTGCAGAGAAACCTTGGCGGCTCAAACGTACAGCCGATTTTGTGTAATGCGATTACTACCGAGCGGCGCTTTCGACACCGCGTTCAACACGACCGGATATCGCGTGTTCGCACTCGGCAACACGACCCAAAACTATTCTTCAGGCGGTGTTTCGATCACCCCTGATGGTCGCGTCGTTGTCTCGGGCGCATGCCTTAATGCGAGTTTCATCTCGCTTTTTTGCGCGGCAAGACTCACCGCGTCGGGTCAGCTTGACACCACATTCGGCGTCGATAGCTTCGCGGGGCTGGGCTACCAGATCATCAATGACGTGCCCACGCCCAATAGCGTGAAGGTTCGAATCGACGAGGCGTCGCGGCTGCTACTCATCGGCTCCTGCCCGAACGGCTTTTGTATGGCACGAATGCTCGCCTCTGGTCGCCCCGACTCGTTATTTGGAAACAACGGCATGCGACTGTATCGACCCGATCCTGCCAACCCTACGGCCGAACAACGCGGTGGTGTTTTCGTAGCGCTCGACGGGAATCGCATTTTGCAAGCAGGCTATTGCGGCACTGCGACGCCAGGACAATTTCGCGGGTGCGTCGCCCGCTACTATATCGACACGCCACCGGGCGAGCGCTGTTCGCTTGACATCGACGGGGACGGCGCAATTAACGCGGCCACCGACGGCGTCATCTGGGCGCGCGCGCTGCTCGGCATTCGCGGCGCCGCACTCACTCAAGGCGCAATCGGCGCACGTGCACAGCGAACTAGTGCGGACGCAGTAGCGACGCACCTTGCAACGCACTGCGGCATTCGCTAGGAGCACACCATGACTCACAGATTTTTCTCCGGTGTTCTCGTACGCTGTTTTGCAGCATTTGTTTGCGCTATGTCAACGAATGTTTTCGCGCTGCCCGGCGAGCTTGACGCTTCGTTCGGCCAGGCCGGAAGTTCGCCCTATCGCCCGGTTGGCGTGGTACGCGGCATACCCTCACCGTCCGCATCTGCGTCAACGATTAGCACCGGCCAAGTCGCCGTTCGCAAAGATGGCGGGTATTACGCAGCAAACCCGTGCCTCAATTTATCTGGTGCTGCCTCGGTTTGCGTCTCCTCGTACACGCCCACCGGATCGCTCGAAAATCCGTTCAGCCCGATCGTGCCACTAATCGAAGCGGGTGGAGTCACGGCGCTGGGCGGCATCGCCGTCGACAACGATGACAATGCATGGGTGTCGGGCACGTGTAACGGACAGGGCTGCGTCGCCAAGCGCTTGCGCAGCGGCGGTAACGCAGCATTTCAAGGGCCGCCCTATGTGCTGATTCCGACGATGGTATCTGCGCACGCAATTGATATCGGACGCGATGGCAAAGTAGCGGTCGGCGGCCGCTGTTTTGATGGCTCGCAACATCATCCGTGCGCGGTGCGACTTCTCGCAAATGGCAGCATCGACCCAAGTTTTAACGGTGGCAGTGTTTCTGGATGGGGCAACGATCCCTTCAACGCGATAGAACAGGTGGTCGATGGCTCGGTTCGCAAAATCAAATTTACCGGCGATGGGCGCATCTACGCGGGCGGGCGCTGCGCGGGTGCGGCCATTGAATGGATGTGTGTGGCGGTGCTCGAAGTCAACGGCTCGCGGCGGCTACGCTTCGTTCCCAATAGCCAAGACGGGGTTGACGTTTACAGCTATTTCACGGCATCACTTTTTGGCACCGCAAGCAGCACCGCGTTTGTCGACATGGCCGTGCAAACCGACGGCGCTGCTCTACTTTACGGCACTTGTCGCCAAACCAGCGCACCGACGCAATTTGCGTGCGTAGTGCGGTTCATGCCTGACGTCGGGTTTGATCAGATGTTTGGTAACAACGGTATTCTGAAACCTTACTTGCGCGGTGAACCAATGAGCGCCGCCGGACTCGTGCTTCGACAAGACGGTAGCTTCATTGTGCTTGCCAATTGCGACGTGAGCGTGAGCGCTCAAACAAAGCGCATGCTCTGCATTCAAAGCCACACGCCGAGCGGTGCGTTTTCGTTTCAAATCGTGAACAACGCTGCGGCCAACGATATCGATTTCGATCCCAGCACGACGCCGCCGCGCTTGCGCTGGGAAGGCGTGGACGCAGTGCGCTTTCGCGATAACGCACTGCTCGCAGTCGCGAGTTGTCCGGATACGAGCAACTTCCGCTGGCTCTGTGTGGCCAAGATTTCGCTCGGCGCCCTGCCTGCGCCGCACGGTTGCTCGCCGGACATAGACGGGGACGGCAAGTCACTTGCGACCACCGACGCGGCGCTGGTGGCGCGAGTCGCGCGTGCCGCATCGGGCACCGCGGCCACCGCGAACGTCGTCGGCGCTGGTGCCGTTCGTGGCGACTGGGCGTCGATTCGAACGCATCTAAATACTCAGTGCGGCACCAACTTGCCATGAGATTTCGACCAAAAATATTATCAGCACTAGACACTCGCACCCAATTTAATTGGGCGTTGTGGATCAAATAAGTGTTTAACGGTAAGTCACTCTACTGACGTGATGAGCCGTTTTAACAGGGCGAACGGTTGTAGAGCTGTTAGGCACTGCGAAAGATAAAGTACACCGCGCCCATTAAACACAACCCGGCCCAGAGGTAATCCCATTTGAGCGGTTGCGCCATATAGAAAAGTGCAAACGGAACAAATACGGTCAGCGTAATCACCTCTTGCATAATCTTGAGCTGCGGCAAAGTGAGCTCGGTGGCGCCAATTCGATTGGCTGGCACCATCAGCAAATACTCAAACAGCGCGATGCCCCAACTCACGAGCGCAGCGATCACCCACGGCTTGTGATTCAGATTTTTCAGATGCCCGTACCAGGCGAACGTCATGAAGATGTTCGACAGCACGAGTAAGCCTGCGGTCTGCATCCACACCGGTAACGTCGTAAAAAATCCCATTCGTCCTTCCTCGATATCTCGGCGGCGAGGGTAAGTCCTCACGCCTACACCGCGCGCCACTGAAATACTTTGATGTTATCTGCGCGTTGAATTCGTTGAATCATTGGCAAAACAATGCGTATAAAAAATCATCTAACGATTTCCGTTAAGGAGGAAACATGAAACTTCGCTTTATCGCCGCGGCGCTCGCCGCTGCCTCACTTGCCAGCTTCGCCTCGGCGCAGTCTGCCATGCGCATCAGTATTTCGGTGGCGCAAAACTCACACCAAGGTGTGGCCATCGATACCTTTGCGAAAGAGGTCGAGGCGCGCACCAAGGGGCGCGTCAAAGTGCAACCGTTTTATTCCGGTTCGCTGGGCGGTGAACGCGAGTCGATTGAGGCAGTGCAACTCGGCACCCAAGAGTTGACATTTACCTCGACCGGTCCAGTGCCAAACTTCGTACCGGAAGCCCGCATCCTCGACGTTCCTTTCTTGTTCCGCGACAAAGCGCACGCACGCGCAGTGCTCGACGGCGCGATTGGTGCAGAGATGCTCGCTAAGTTTGAGCCGAAAGGTTTTAAGGCACTCGCGTGGGGGGAAAACGGCATTCGCCACATGACCAACAGCAAACGCGCGGTGAATGCACCGGAAGATCTTAAAGGCCTGAAGATGCGCACGATGGAAAATCCTGTGCACATCGCGGCGTACAAAGGCTTCGGAATTGTGACTACGCCAATGGCGTTCCCCGAAGTCTTCACCGCACTCCAACAAGGCACGGTTGATGGCCAAGAAAACCCTCTGTCGGTGATTATGGCGGCAAAGTTCGATCAAGTGCAAAAGCATTTATCGCTCACCGGCCATGTGTATTCACCTGCAATTTTCTTGATGAACAAAGCAGCGTTTGACAAGCTCTCCGCAGAGGACAAAGGGCACTTCATCGAGGCGGCGAAGGTCGCAGTGAAAGCCAATCGCGCTCGCGTTGACGAAGACGACTCCAAGGGTGCCGCAGAGCTCAAAGCCAAGGGCATGCAAGTTGTTGAGGTTGATAAGGCGAAATTTGTCAACGCGCTCGCGCCAGTGAACGCGGAGTTCGAAAAGCAATTTGGTAAAGCCAATCTGGATCGCATCAGAGCGGTCAAGTAAAGGACATAGGCGCGGGCTTGACCGCGCTCGGGGGTTGTTGTTGTTCTTAGGAAGCGCGGTCAAGCCCGCGCCTACAAACGCCAAAGCCCGCATGACAGCCTGCGGGCTTTTTTTGTGCCTAGAATGAGTTGAACCAATAAGGAGGGCGAATGAAAGAAAAATTTCTCGCATTCGAACGCTACATCACGGGGTTCTCGTTGCTAGTTGCCTGCCTCATGCTTGCAACCTCCGCCTCTTTGGGCGTGTTTCAAATCATCACTCGCTTCATCCTGGAACGACCTGCCGAATGGACAGAAGTGCTCATTCGGTTCTCGCTCATTTGGATGGTGTTTATGGGAATTCCGTATGCGTTTCGTCAAGGCGCGATGGTGAGTGTTGATGTGTTGTATCGGTGGTCGACGCCGGGGATCAAACGAGTGCTCGATTGGTCAGTTGCGATTGCCTCGCTCGGGCTCATTGCCATCATCGTGATCGTGGGCTGGGACTACGCCAATCGCGGCAAAGTGCAAAGCGTGATTGGGCTTGAGGATGTGTCGATGTTCTGGGCATATCTGGCGATGCCTGTGGGTGGCGTGTTTTCTGCCGTTGGGATCATTGGCAATTTGATCGATCCGAAACGGATGGAGTTGGAGACGGCGCAGTGAACGACGATCAAACGTTTTCAATTTGTGCCGTCATCCCCGCGAAGGCGGGGATCCATCGCAGTAGGCGCGTGCTTTCAATCGGATTCAACTCCTTGAATGAATGGGTCCCCGCATTCGCGGGGATGACAGCACAACAATAACCACGACGAGTTCGCCATGTCCTACGCAATGCTCCTCACCATGATGCTCTGCTTCGCGCTGACGATTTCAGTCGCGGTGTCGATCGGACTCGCATCGATTGTTGGCATCCATCTCTCCAACGCGAACATGTTGATCTCGGTGAAAGAAATGTTTTCCGCTATCAACAAATTTCCGCTCGCGGCGATTCCGTTTTTTATTCTCGCGGGCAATTTGATGGAGACCGGCGGCATCTCGAAGCGCCTTGTTGACTTCGCGAAATCAATTGTTGGCGGCGTGCAAGGCGGCTTGCCGATGACTTGCGTGCTGACCTGCATGATCTTCGCAGCGGTGTCGGGCTCCTCCGTGGCGACAACGTTTGCCATCGGCGCGATTCTGATTCCAGCGCTCATCAAACACGGCTATCCGCGCGAATGGGCGGCGGCGCTGCAAGCAACGAGCGCTGAGCTCGGCGTAATCATTCCCCCATCGATTCCGATGATTCTCTACGGCGTATCGGCGGAAGTCTCGATTGGTGAACTCTTCATCGCGGGCTTCGGGCCGGGCTTGCTGATCGGCGCGGCGCTCATGCTCTACGTCTACCTGCTGTGCAAAAAACGCGGTTGGGGTAAAGATGATGGCGATGGTCGTTTGCCTTTTGTGACAGCGCTTCTTGATCTTGCGGTGATTGCAATTGGCGTCGCACTTTTGCTGATTGGTAACAAACTCATCGGGCCGATGCTGGTGGGGGGCGACGCGAGCGATGGTCGCCACGATCGTTTGACTGACTTGATCGGTATCGCGCTCTTCGCGGCGTATTTCATCGCGCTCTCGCTGATGCCCAAAGTTCGCGCCGCGTTGCATGGGCGCGCGGCGTACGCGCTCATGATGCCGGTAATTATTTTGGGTGGCATTTATGGCGGCGTGTTCACGCCGACCGAGGCCTCCGCTGTCGCTGTGATTTACGCGCTTTTTGTTGGCATGGTGATTTACGGCGAGATCAACGTGCGCGATCTCGCAGCGATCTTCAAAAAGTCGGTCGTGTCGTCGTCGGTGATCATGTTCATCATTGCAAACGCAGGACTCTTCGCGTTTTTGATTACGCGCGCCGGCGTGCCGGATGCCATTGGTCAATTCTTAAAAGAGGTTTTGCAAAACCCGATGCTCTTTTTGCTTGGCGTGAACGCGGCGCTTTTCTTAATCGGCATGTTCATCGAAACGAGTGCAGCGATCATCGTGCTCGCGCCGATTCTCGCGCCGGTAGCAGTCTTCTTCGGGATCGATCCCGTGCATTTCGGAATCATCATGGTGGTGAATTTGGCGCTCGGCATGATTACGCCGCCGTTCGGCGTGAATCTGTTCGCAGCCTGCACCGTCGCCCGAATATCGCTTGATCGGATCATCACCCAACTAATTCCGTTCGTACTTGTTGTGCTCGCGTGTTTGATGGTGATTACTTATGTGCCGTCGATTTCACTGGGTCTACGCGATTTTGTTTACGCGAAATGATCGTTTAGCTTTCAGCATCTTCGCCCAATTTTATTGGCCACTATATCGCAATGTAGTAAGTATCAATAAATGATCTATTTCTGCGCATCGCCCCGATAAATTGGGCGCATACGCAGCAAGCTATTCGACATTAATCGCTGTCAATTCCATGTACAGACTGCGACCACGCCCGTCGACCAATTGCACCTGAAACGGAATGAAATGCCACTCGGGCGCGAGCCAAAAACGCGCGAAACCTCCTGTGCTGCCACTGCCATCGGCGCGAGGTTTGCGCGTGCCTTTCCAGATTTGGGTATCGACGTTGCCAATCGGCGTTGCAATGTTGTCTTTACCGGTTCGCTCCACGGTGTAGGTGTCGATTCTTCGCGTATCGGCCACGGTAAACGTCGTGCTGTCGCCTTTCGGCATTGCGAAGTAAAACTGCACCAACCACGTTAAGCGATCATGCGGGCTGCCATCAATGGCGAGCGGTTCCGGCGCATCGGGCAACTTCACATTTTTCTTGATGTGATCGAACACGACCTCGCGACGTTTGTCCGGCGCACCGGCACGCTCCTCCACATATTTATCAGGCCGCAATCCTGATTCGGTGATGATGCCTTCGGATTCACCACTACCTGAAAACACCGTAAACAAAATTCGTGCACGACCCGTTGCGCGCAGTTTGTAGCGGCCGTTTTCATGGGTGAACGTGAGTTGTAGTGGCCCAAGTTCAGCGCGGTTTTCGCCGAGGAACGCCGTGTACGCGAGTTGAATTTTCTTCGGTGGAAGTTTGCTCGGATCGAGCGCGGGCGGTTCGGGCGGCCTTTCTATTTTTTTCTCGGGTTCTGCCTCCGCAACCTTCTCGGGCGCAGGCTGCTCTGCGGCTTTTGAATCGGGCTCTGGTGTTTTTTCTGGAGGCGGTTCTTCCACTTTTTGCGCGATCGCAGATTCAGCACTCGGCAACGCAGCAACCGCAGCGTTCGGTTGCGGTTTCGGGCGTGGTTTTGGTTTTGGCTTGGCCGCGGCGACACTTGTTTGTGCGGTGGGTGGCGGCGGCAATTTCATAAACTTCGCGGTGAGCGGCACGATTTTTTCGTCAGGCACTTCGTGCTCAACGAACAAGCCGCCGATCAAGTGCAGCAACAACGACGCCACGAGTGCCGCCACGAGTTTTCTCGTCGGCGTTGCGAACAATCCCTGACGGCGAACGATTTCGCGCGCCATTGATTGCGGCGCGGATAAGTCAGAAGCGTGGGAAACAATGGGCGACAACATAAGCCCCGTAAAACGGATCAACCACTATTCTCGCTGACTGGTTCGTTTTGTTCGCGATCACGAAGATATGCGCGCAGGCAAAGTACGCACGCGTTTACCCTCGATACGCAATCGGTCTTCGCAAAAAAGTTTTACCGCGTACGGAAAAATTTGATTCTCCTGCGCCAACACCTTAGGTTGCAAAGTTTCAGGTGTTTCATCATCGTCAACATGCACTGCCGCTTGCGCGATGATCGGTCCGCCGTCGAGCTCGCCATTGACGAAATGCACCGTACAGCCCGCGAGTTTGACGCCGTCAATGATCGCTTTGCGATGCGTATCGAGACCGGGATAACTCGGCAGCAGCGAGGGATGAATATTGATGAGTCGCCCCGCGAACGCGTCAACAAACACCGGCGTGAGAATGCGCATGAACCCGGAGAGCACCACAAGATCGGGGCGATATTGATTCAGCGCGTCGACCATTGCCTGATCGAACGCCTCTCGACTTGGGAACGATTTGTGATTGAGCACGAAGGTTGCGACGCCTGCATCGCGCGCGAGCTCAAGTCCTTTCGCCTCGGCTTTGTTGCTGCCAATCACGACGATATCGCCGCCTAAATCCGCGCGAAACAGCGCGGGCAGGTTTGAGCCGCGACCGGAGATAAGAATTGCAATTCGTTTACGACTCACGGGCTTATCTCAACTTCAAATCGTCTGCTGAATAGGTCACGCCAATCGGCTCGATGATGACTTGCTTCGCGCCTGTTTCAACTGCACCCGCAACCCACGCTTCAATACCGCATTGATGTGCGATATGCGCTGTTTTTTCGGCATCTTTCGCATCAACAAAAAGCGCGAAACCTGCGCCCATGTTGAGCGTGCCGTAGGCTTCCGCATTGTCGAGCTTCGCTTCGTGCTGGATGAATGAAAGCACAGCCGGGACGCTCGGAATTTCTTTGATGCGATAGGTGAATTCGCTCGTGTGACGCAACAGTTTTCGCCAGCCGTGGCCGGTGATGTTCACGGTGTAATTTACGGCGACACCCGCTTTCGCGAGCGCTTCGGTGACGGGCACGTAGAGCGTCGTGGGTGCGAGCAAGGCTTCGCCAAAGGTTTGTTTGTTGCCAATGTCGGTTTGATAACCGTTTGGCAAACGCTCCGCTAGTTTTCTCGCCAGCGAGACACCGTTCGCGTGAATGCCGCTTGATGCGAGGAGCACGATCGCGTTTCCTGGCGCGAGATTGTCGCCGAGTGAAAGCCGCGATTTCGGTTGCACCAGACCCACGCACGACGCGCCCAAATCAATGGTGTCGCTCTCGACGACACCCGCGAGCGCTGGTGTTTCGCCGCCGCCCCAAGATACGCCACACACGTCACATGCCGCTTTCCACCCCGCGATCAAATCTTCGGCGCGTTTGCGGTCGTTAAACCAGTCGCTGCCGCCTGCGGCCCAATACGCTTGCACGACAAGCGGCGTTGCGCCGACCGTAATCAAATCGTTGACCGCCATCGCGATGGTGTCTTGCGCAATTGCGGCGTAAAAACTTTTTCCAGTGTCGCGATAGACCGCGTCAGCCACGAGCACTTTGGTGCCCAAACATTCAACGATGGAGGCCAAATACGAGTGGCCAATATCGAGCACGTAGGCCGATTCACCACGTGAGGCAACGATCTCGTTGAAGCCGCGCGCTGCGACGTGCGCGGCGGTTGCCTTCGCGCTTTGCTGCGCGAGCAGTTTGATCGGATCGACCTGATCGTATTTCACGCCCGCTTGATCGTAGGTCAACGCGTCATTCGCGATGGTTGAGGGAGGAGCGCTCATGTTCTAATCGCATCCATCATGGACACGCAGGCAAACAAGAATTCTAGTGCGGCAGACGCGATTGAGCGCGCGCCACAAGACCCGCCTATCGCGCCGCCCAGCGCGCCGGTGGCGGCGACGGACGCCACTGCCGCGCCCGTAGAAGCCCAAGTTATCGCGGCGCCGGTGGTTGTTCAGGCCGCGCCCATGGATCCGAGCGTTCCGTGGTGGAAGCAGCTCTCACCGTCCTGGCATGCGATTGCGTTTGTCGCTTTCTTAGTCGTTTGCGGCTATCTTGTGCGCGAACTCGCCCCCGTGCTCACACCTTTTATGTTCGGTGCGATCCTCGCCTACGTAGGCGCGCCCATCGTGGCATGGCTCGAACGCCGGAAGGTGTCGCGTACGCTCGGCGCGATCGTCGTGATCTCTGTGTTCGTCGGATTCCTAGCGGCGATGATCTTAGTGGTCGCGCCGTTGATCGCCAAAGAATTTCAGGTCATCACCGATAAAATGCCTGATATCGTGGCACGCATCCAAAGCGAGTGGATCCCCTGGATTAACGAGCGATTCGGCCTAGCGTTGTCGCTTGATTTGTCGCAGCTTAAATCGCTGGCTGCTGACAATAAAGACGCAGTGTCGGAGCTCGGCGCAAAGCTCGCTGGCTCGGCGAAGTTTGGCGGCCAAGTGCTCATTACGTTGCTGATCAACGTAACCTTGATTCCGGTCGTCATGTTTTACTTGCTGCGTGACTGGCCGCAACTGGTGGCAACCATTGATTCGTTAACGCCAAAAAGTGCTCAGCCCACGGTGCGCGCGCTCGCCAAAGAAATTGATGCCGTGCTTTCCGAGTTTTTGCGCGGACAAGGCTTGGTGATGATCGCGTTGGCAACGTATTACTGCATTGCGCTCAAACTTGTCGGGCTTGAGTTTGCGCTGCCGGTCGGGCTTGTCACTGGGCTTTTAGTGTTTATTCCCTACATCGGGTTCGGGCTTGGAATGGTGCTCGGCCTACTCGCGGCGCTGACTCAGTTCTCAACTTTCGGGCCTGTGCTCGCGGTCGCGGCCGTATTCGGGGTCGGGCAAATTCTTGAGGGCTTCGTACTCGTCCCGTACCTGGTCGGAGATCGAATCGGATTGCATCCGCTTGCTGTGATCTTTGCATTGATGGCGTTCGGGCAGCTTTTCGGATTTGTCGGCGTATTGCTGGCGCTTCCGTTGTCGGCGGCGTTATTAGTTTCTGTACGACTGCTGCGGCGTCGTTTTAACGAGCACAACGCCGCATCAGCGTCGACGTGAACGAGTTTTCACCGCAAATTCCGCTCGACTTGTTTGAGCCGGAACCGCCGTCGTTTGCCAACTTCATCGTGGGCGTCAACGAAGAGCTGCTCACCCGCTTGTACGCCGTTGCAACGCATGCCATCGATGATCAACAGCTCTACGCAGTCACGTCCGTTTGGTCTGGGCGACCCACCGGGAAAACGCATTTATTGCTTTCACTTCGCGATACGCTCACCGCCCAATCGAAACGGATATGCGTTGTAGAAGCCAATGCAGCGCCACTCGATTCGCCGTTTGACAACTACGACGCGCTGCTCATCGACGACGCTGACCAACTCAACGATTCCGCTCAGGCGTTCGCATTCAATGCGTTTAATCACGTGTTGGCGCGCGGCGGCGTGGTGCTCTCCACTGGAAAAAAGCCGGTCACGCAATGGCCGATCCGCGACGATTTACGCACGCGCCTCGCCAGCGGCGTGAGCGTTGAACTACTCGGGGTTTCGCAGGACGAGCTGCCGCAGCTTCTGGCCGAGTACGCCGAAAGGCAACGGATGCCTTTGAGTAAAGAAGTGCTTACTTTTCTTCTGACGCACACAGAGCGAGATGTTGGCAAGTTAGCGCAACTAATTTCTGCGCTTGATCGGTTGTCACTGTCGAGCAAACGGTCAATCACTATTCCGCTGGTCAAAGCATTTTTGGCACGCTCAAACGGGCAAATATCGAGATAAGCGCTGGAAAACTAAGCGTTTTCCCGAATTCCCTCTATACTTTTAAGTTGAGTTGGAAATAGTCATAAAAATGAACCAGGGGGGCCTCTGGAAAAGTTTTTGAACTTTTTGTGTCAACCGACACAAAAGTGGACTCGTTATCGGCTCAGGTTCGGGAATCCCCGAATCAAGCAAAATCAAAATTCTTCTAGAGGAATGACCATGAGCAAACTTTTGACCGCACTTATCGCATCGGCTTTCGCAGCTGTTTCTTTCGCACAAGCTCCTGCTGCTCCAGCAGCGGCTCCAGCTGCTGCTGCAGCTCCTGCTAAGGCAGAGATGAAGAAAGAAGAAATGAAGAAGGACGCTGCTCCTGCTAAAGCTGAAAAGAAAGCTAAAAAAGCAAAGAAAGCAAAAAAAGCAGCTAAGAAAGCCGCTTAATTAGCTTCGCGTAAGCGAACTGATTGAAAAAGCGCCTTCGGGCGCTTTTTTGTTTTTGGGCGCTGACGCGAAGGACGACGGTTTCGCCTTGCGAAACCTAGGACGACGCTTTGCTAAGACGACGCTCCCGTTGGTCGCTATGACGCAAGGTCTTCGCGGACTTTGGCGTTTGATTCAATCATCGCTACAAATCCAGCGGCCGACACGAGATATCAAGCTTAGAAAAAGAGAAAATTACTCATGATTTCCCAATTCAACCAAGCTTTGCGTCATAGCGACCAACGGGAGCGTCGTCCTAGCGCGTCAGCGCGACGTCTTAGCGAAGCGTCGTCCTCCTCGACGACTTTCGTATGAAAGTCGTCGTAGGACTTTCGGGCGGCGTCGATTCCGCCGTCACCGCGCATCTGCTCAAACAGCAGGGTCACGACGTGCTCGGCATCTTCATGAAAAATTGGGAAGATGATGACAACAACGAATATTGCTCGACACGCGAGGATCTTGTCGACGCGGTGAGTGTCGCCGATCACATTGGGATCGACATTGAGGTGGTGAACTTCGCCAACGAATACAAAGATCGAGTGTTTTCGTATTTCTTGTCGGAATACGAAGCGGGCCGTACCCCTAATCCAGATGTACTTTGCAATACGGAAATCAAGTTCGCAGCGTTTTTAGATCACGCGGTGAAACTCGGTGCGGAAAAGATTGCGACCGGGCATTACGCGGGTGTGCGTCAAACTGCCGATGGAAAATTTGAACTGCTCAAAGGCGACGATGACAGCAAAGATCAATCATATTTTTTGCATCGCTTGAATCAAGCGCAACTCTCGAAAGCGATGTTTCCACTCGCGAACTTGCCGAAAAAGGAAGTTCGTGTCATTGCAGAATCGATGGGTATTCCGAATTTTGCGAAAAAAGATTCAACAGGAATTTGCTTCATCGGCGAGCGACCGTTCCGTGAATTTCTGGAGCGCTACCTGCCGAAGAAACCCGGGAAGATGGTGACTCCCGAGGGCGACACGGTTGGCCAACATCAAGGCCTCGCGTACTACACGCTCGGGCAGCGCGGCGGGCTACACATCGGTGGTGCGAGAGATAGCAGCGGCGAGCCTTGGTATGTCGCGGGAAAAAACATCGCGAAGAATCAGCTAATCGTCGTGCAGGGACGCGAGCATCCGGCGCTGCGCAGAAGCGAAGTCCCGCTCGTCAACACACACTGGATTGCTGGCGATGCGCCTGCGCTAGGAAACGGCTACGGCGGCAAAACACGTTATCGTCAGCCCGATGCAGCTTGCGCGTATGCGAACGAAGGCGAACGCGAAACACTTCACTTCCATGAAGGGCAGTGGGCACCAACGCCTGGGCAATACGCAGTGTTGTATCAAGGCAATGTTTGCCTCGGTGGCGGCGTGATCGCCTAGCAGGAAGTGCTATCCAACGTTTTATTGCAAAGTGCAGTTGCATTGGGCGGTGAGCAAATTTTTGTCTTTTCTCAACCTAATATTTTTCGCACTGATTGCCCAATTTAATTGGGATTAGCGCCCATAAGCTCATTTTCTGGTTGTTTCCGTGATACCTTTCGTCTGATGAACACAACGTCATGGTTTTCAAGGACTTGCAGCACACGCTTCATCGCGTTTGTGATGCTGATCTGCTTTCCCACGCAAGCAGCGCTTGCATTTGTGGATACGACAATTACGGTAAACCGCATCGCGCCCAACGCCTACATGGTGATCAAAGCGCCGAACACCAAATCTGGCGAAGTCGTGCTGCAAACGAAATACTGCCACGTGTACGCGTACAACGAGGAAGCGATTTTTGTGACAACCGAGGAGCAACACGGCGAATCCGCGATTTTGTTTGCGTCGGGCGACCAGTGCGAAGTCGTTTCAGTCAAGAAAGACACTGATCGAAGCTACGGCTTGCTGGATTTCCTAGTTCAGCTTGGACTCAGCTATCTGACACGCGGCACCGTCACCGCTACGCCCAAACCAAAAGGCAAATAAACCGCAAGTCCATTGCCGATTCAGGCAAGGTAATTGCTCCTGACATCATTGATTACAAACCGTAATCAATGAAACCACCCGCGACACCATAAACGCGGGGTATTCAAGGAGGCGAAACCATGCTTAATCAAAAGCAGCTTGTGCTCGCGTCGCGGCTCTACATCGCTGCAAGCAAATCGGGGCATACATTTGATCTTGCAAAGTTCTCAAATGACCGCGAATACGCGCTGCAGACACTTGCACACTTGATGAGCGAGATCCACGAAGGCGATACGCAGCCTTTGATCGCAGAGACAATGCTCTCTTTTAGTGAACAAGTGTCGCTGAGCCCACCGCCAACGGCGTCCAGCCCGGGAAACGAACCAAAACCAGGCGAACCCGCCCCAAAACAGTACGTCGGGCGATTGCGCTAGCTGCTGAATCCACCCAAAGTTGCGATGACATTAGCGCCGATTTCACGGACCCCATAGCCGCCTTCTAGAACAAACAGCGTTGGCAGTCGCAGCTTTGCTACCGCAGCGCCAATGCGCGGGTAGTCTTCCCGTGTCCGCAGTTTGAAATGACTAATCGGGTCACCCTCATACGTATCTACGCCGAGAGAAACGATTAAGACATCCGGGCGAAACGCCTCAATGCGCTGGGTCGCGACGTCGAGGGCGCTAAACCACACGTCTGGGCTTGCCCCTTGAGCGAGCGGCAGATTCAGGTTGAAGCCGACTCCAGCACCCGCGCCCCTTTCATCGGCATTGCCCAAGAAAAACGGGTAGTCGGTTGCGGGATCGGCGTGAATACTCGCGAAAAACACATCATTGCGAGAGTAAAAAATCTCTTGCGTGCCGTTGCCGTGGTGATAGTCCACATCAAGAATTGCTACGCGTTTGCACCCGTTGTCGAGTAGTGATTGTGCGGCAATCGCTGCGTTGTTCAAAAAGCAATAACCGCCAAAAAAATCGCTTCCTGAATGATGCCCAGGCGGCCGCGTAAGAACAAACGCACTCGCCTCACCAGAGCTTAAAAGTGCAGCGCCGGTCAACGCGCAGTCAGCTCCCGCGCGCGCAACCGCATACGCACCGGGTGTGAGCGGAGTGCCTGAATCAAAGGAATACAAACCCATACGTGCAGCAAAGTTTTTCGGCTCGACATCGCTGCGCATCCCGCGAATCGACCACACCGAGGGAAACGCATCGCCGGTACCGCCGAGCGCCAGATGCTCGTCATGTGCGCCACGAATGAAGTTGACATAGCGCTCAGTGTGAACGCGCGTAACGACAGAATCGGGAAACGGCGTTGGGGCAATCACTTCGCCGAAATTCGCGTCGCGAATCGCGTCCAACACAAAATCTGCGCGCGCAGGTTTCTCGAAGGCCTCCACTTTTTCACCGCGAAAGAATTCGTGTTGTGCGGCGTGTTCACTATGGCGAGCGTTATAGATGGTTTTCATGCGATCTATTTTCTATCACCTAAGCAGTTTTCAACGGCGACTATTCACTCCTGCCGAACCCCCCGCCGCCCGGCGTTTGAATCACAAACACATCGTCGCGGTTCATTTGCACTTCACAAATGTGACCGTATTCTTCGCGCGATCCGTCGGCGCGCTCGACCCAGTTGCGTGCTGAGACGCCGGGCTCGCCGCCTTCGCAACCATGCGGTCGATTCTTGCGATAGTTCGCGAGCACGCCTGCGGTCATCGGTTCGATAAATCGAATACGCCGATCAGCGCCGTCGCCGCCACGCCACTTGCCTTTGCCGCCCGTGCCGTGATTGATCGTGTGTGAATCGACGCGCACGGGGTAGCGGAATTCGAGCACTTCAGGATCGGTGAGGCGCGAATTGGTCATATGACATTGCACAACGCTCGTGCCGTCGAAGCCATCGCCTGCGCCGCTGCCGCCGCTGATCGTTTCGTAGTATTGATAGACGTCGTTGCCGAAGGTGAAATTGGTCATCGTGCCATACGCACCTGCGAGTACGCCCAACGCGCCATACAAACAATTCGTTGCCGCTTGCGATACTTCAACATTACCCGCGACGACTGCAGCAGGATATTTCGGTGCGAGCATCGAACCCTCAGGAATCACAATATTGATTGGCTTCAAGCAACCCGCATTCATTGGAATGTCGTCATCAACGAGCGTGCGGAATACGTAGAGCACAACAGCTCGACTCACCGGCTTCGGTGCGTTGAAATTGCTCGGACGCTGCGCAGAAGTACCCGTGAAATCAACCGTCGCTTCACGCTTTTCGCGATCAATCGTGACCTTCACATGGATGTGTGAACCATCATCCAGATCAACGCCGAATTCACCGTCATGCAATTTGTGAATCACACGCCGCACCGATTCTTCCGCGTTGTCCTGCACGTGCTTCATATAAGCGACGGTAACTTCGCGACCAAAGTGCGACACCATTTTGCGCAGCTCTTCCGCGCCTTTGTTGCAACTCGCCACTTGTGCGCGAAGATCTGCGATGTTCTGCGTGACATTCCGCACCGGCCATTCGCCCGAGAGCAAAATTTTTGTAAGCTCGTCTTCGAGAAACACACCTTCTCGCACGAGCTGCACGTTGTCAAGCAACACGCCTTCTTCTTCAATCGACTTGGAGAACGGCGGCATTGAGCCTGGTGTGATGCCGCCAATGTCGGCGTGATGGCCGCGTGCGGCGACATAAAAAAGCGGTTGCTCCACCTCTCCCGCCGGGAGAGGTCGCGCTGAAGGCGCGGGTGAGGGAGACTTGATGAACACTGGCGTCACCACGGTCACATCCGGAATATGAGTGCCACCACCGTACGGCGCATTCACGACAAACGCGTCGCCCGGTTTCATCTGACCGCGACGTGATTCGAGTACTACTTTCACGCTCTCGCCCATCGAGCCCAAGTGCACGGGCATGTGAGGTGCATTCGCAACGAGATTCGCTTCAGGATCGAAAATCGCACAGGAGAAATCAAGGCGTTCTTTGATATTCACGCTGTAGCTCGTGTTCGCGAGCGTGACGCCCATTTGCTCGGCAATCGCCATGAACAAATTGTTGAATACTTCGAGCATCACGGGATCGGCGGTAGTGCCAATCGCGTGCGAGCGCGTTGCCACCTTCACCCGTTCAAGGACGAGATGGTTGAGCGGCGTTACCGTTGCGCGCCATTCGGGCTCAACGATCGTTGTCGCGATCGGCTCCTTAATGATTGCGGGGCCGTCGATCACGTCGCCCGGTTGCAATGCCTCGCGATAGAAGACTTTGGCTTTGCAGGTGCCGTTCGCGAAAAACGCGTCCACTTCGGAGTTCGCTTGTAACTCGGTCGCGCGAGGTGCGACTGCTTTCGGTTGCTCTTTCGACGATTGCGTCACGCCAATCGCTTCGGATGAGATCGCCTCGATCACAAGCGCGCGGTTGGGCATCAGGAAGCCGTAGCGTTGTTTGTAGGTGGATTCGAACGAGGCTACAAGTTGAGTCGCTTTTGAGAGAACCCCATCCCCACCCCTGTCCTCCCCCCCGGGGGGAGGGAGTTCAAGTTCAATCGTCGTATCTGTACCATCATATTTCAAGGCCACAGCGTTCACGATCCGAACTTGATCGTCGCGCACCCCTTGTGCGGTGACATTCGATTTGGCAGTCGCACTAAGCCTTGCAAACTCAGGTTGCAATTCGTCGAGCAGTGCATCCGAGAGTTGCTTTTCAACCGCTGCCTGCTTCATCGTGCGCACGTCAGCGAGACCCATGCCGTACGCTGAGAGCACGCCTGCGAATGGGTGAATGTAGACGCGCTTCATGCCGAGCGAATCGGCCACCATACAGGCGTGCTGACCGCCCGCGCCGCCAAAGCAAGTCTGCGTGTATTCGGTAACGTCGTAGCCGCGTTGCACGGAGATGTGTTTGATCGCGTTCGCCATATTTTCGACAGCGATACGTAGGAAGCCCGACGCAATTTCTTGCGACGATTTACGAACGCCAGTGGCTTTCTCAATCTCAATTTCAAGCGCTGCAAACTTCTTCTTCACCGCATCCACATCAAGCGGTTCATTGCCATTCGGGCCAAAGATTAACGGAAACAATTCAGGGCGCAACTTGCCGACCATCACGTTGCAATCGGTGACCGTGAGCGGACCGCCCCGTCGATACGCCGCAGGCCCAGGATTCGCGCCTGCGCTCTCAGGGCCAACGCGAAACTTCGATCCATCGAACGTACAAATTGATCCGCCACCTGCGGCGACCGTGTGAATTTGCATGATCGGTGCGCGCAAACGCACGCCCGCGACTTCGGTCACGAACGCGCGTTCGTACTCGCCTGCAAAGTGCGCAACATCAGTGGACGTGCCGCCCATGTCGAAGCCGATCATCTTGTCAAAACCGGCGAGCTGCGTGACCGCCGCTGCGCCGACGATACCGCCTGCTGGGCCTGAGAGAATTGCGTCTTTGCCCTGAAATTTATGAGCGTCGGTTAAACCACCGCTCGACTGCATGAATTGCAATCGCACATCGCCAAGCGCGCTTTGCACTTGATTCACATAGCGACGCAAAATCGGCGATAGATACGCATCCACCACCGTGGTGTCGCCACGCGAAACAAATTTCATGAGCGGCGACACTTCGTGCGACACACTGATCTGCGTGAAGCCGATCTCTTCTGCGATTTGCTTTAGTGCACGTTCATGTTGCCTAAAGCGATAACCGTGCATCAAGCAAATAGCAATGCTACGGTAACCCATATTAAATTGGGCTATCAGATCTTTTTTTGCATTTATCGAATTAAGCGAAGAAATGACCTGTCCCCCCGCATTAATGCGCTCGTCGACCTCAGTCACGTCTTCGTAAAGTAACTCAGGTAGTTCAATTTTTCGCACGAAGAGTTTCGGACGATCTTGATACGCAATGCGCAACTGATCGCGGAATCCTTTCGTCACCACAAGCAAAGTGCGCTCGCCCTTCCTCTCAAGCAATGCGTTAGTCGCAACCGTCGTGCCCATCTTCACCGCTTCGACAAGATGCGAAGGAATCGCCTCATCCGCGCGCAAACCGAGCAGCTCGCGAATGCCATGCACCGCCGCATCTTTGTAGCGCTCAGGATTTTCGGAGAGCAGTTTGTGGGTGACCAATTCGCCGCTCGGCTTCTTCGCGACGATATCGGTAAACGTGCCGCCGCGATCAATCCAGAATTGCCATTGCTGGGTCGGCGACGTGACTTGATTTGCTTCGGACATGATGATTAAGGTTTTGCTAATGCGGTGTTTGCGTTTGAGCTGACCATCGCGGTGGCCGCCGCGCTAGTTTTGTCGAGCGCGCCGTTGGGTAGTCTCAGAAAAAAGGTGGTGAACAGCTCACTGGCTTGCGCACCGGCATCGCGTATCCATTCGCGCGAAAATCGCTCGCCTAACCGCGTGAATTCTCGCTCAAGATTGGGTGGCATCGATTCCACTTTTACGCCATTGGCCTTCAGTGCCTGAATCGCGTCTTGCGCAGCCGCGCGACTCATTTTCCAACCGCGCTCTTCTGCGAGTGCTGCCACCTCGCGCAGCGCGCGCTGCTCGGTAGCCGAGAGTTTAGCGAGCATTTGTGCGTTGACAATAACGGCATTCTTTGGCGTCCAGGCGTTGATTTCGTAGAAGTATTTCAGATGCGTCCACACTTTATTTTCAACACCGGTCACCGCAGAAGAGATCATGCTATCCATGCGCCCCGTTGCAAGCGACTCGGCGACTTGTAGCATCGGCACGTCGACACCATTTGCACCGAGTAACTCAGCGATTCGCACCGTTGTCGGGTTATAGGTGCGCATCTTCGCGCCCGAGAAATCGATTTTCCTCACAATTGGGCGCGTTGAATACAGCCCTTGACTCGGCCACGGCACCGAGTACAGCAGCACCAGGCTCTTCGCGCCAAGTTGCTTTTCGAGCGCCGGTCGTTGCAGCTCCCAGAGCCGTTTCGCATCGGTCATAGAACCCACAACAAAAGGCACAGCGTCGGCACCCGCTAAAGGAAATTCTTTTGAAATTCCGGTGAGGATGACTTCGCCGGCTTCGACTTTACCGGTGCCAATCGCGTTTCGGATCTCGGCTAATTTGACCAGCGAGTTGTTGCTGCGAACTTCTATTTTCAATCGGTTGTCGCTCAGTCTTGCGACATCGTTGGCAAACTCGCGTAGGTTTGTCGTGTGAAAAGATGCATCGCCGTAGCCCGATGCAAGTTGCCACGTCGTTTGCGCAAACGAACACGTTGCGACTACCGACACTAGTGATCCATAGAGTAACTGCCTAACCATGATAAACCTCCGTGATTGATGAAAGGTTCGAAGACTGCCGATGCGATTGTCTTTATTGCATTTGTTGCGGCATCCAAAGAACGATCTGTGGAAATGCGTAAACCAGAAGCACTGCAAACATCATGAGTACGAAGCACGGCAATGCGGTGCGCGCTAAGTAAGGAAGTTGTTTCTTAGTGAGCCCTTGCAACACAAAGAGATTGAAACCCACCGGCGGCGTGATCTGTGCCATTTCGACGACGAGCACGATGTAGATGCCAAACCAAATCAAGTCAAAGCCCGCTTTTTCGACGGTGGGCAAGAGCACTGCCATCGTGAGCACCACCATCGAAATGCCGTCGAGAAAACAGCCGAGCACAATAAAAAAGCCCGTGAGCAAAATGATCAAACCAAATGGAGACAGGCTGAGCGAACCGATGAATTCAGCGAGATGCCGAGGCAAACCGATGAATCCCATCGCGAGCGTAAGAAACGATGCGCCTGCGAGAATGAGGCCAATCATGCAGTACACGCGGCACGCCGAGACGAGCCCCTCTTTAAATGTTTTCCAGGTGAGCGTTCGTTCAACGGCCGAGAGAATCAGGGAACCGCCAACCCCGAGTGCAGCAGCCTCAGTCGCCGTCGCAAGCCCCGAGTAAATCGAGCCGAGCACAGTAACGATCAACAGCACGACCGGGATCAGGTTGCGCCCCTCGTAAATCTTTTGCATGAAGCTCATGTCGTGGTCGGCCGCTGGAATCTGCGATGGATTTCGTAGTGCCCAATAGACGATATAGCCGGAGAACAACGCGCCGAGCAAAATGCCGGGGATCACACCGGCAATGAAGAGTTTCGCAATCGAGACGTTCGCTGCGACGCCGTAGACGATCATGATGATCGATGGCGGAATCAATAAACCGAGCGTGCCGGAACCCGCGAGCGTACCGATTGCGATGTCGTCTGGATAGCCGCGCCTTTTGAGTTCGGGCAATGTGATCTTGCCAATCGTTGCACAGGTCGCCGCCGATGAGCCTGAGACAGCGGCGAAGATGCCGCAACCAATCACGTTGGTGTGCAACAGTCGACCCGGAATTCGATTGAGCCACGGCGCGAGCCCCGCGAACAACCCTTCCGCAAGTTTGCTGCGAAAAAGAATTTCACCCATCCAGAGAAAAAGCGGCAGCGCGGTCAACGTCCAGCTCGACGTTGAGCCCCAAATGGTGAGCGCCATCGCGTCGCCCGCCGGGCGCTGAGTGAATGCGTCCATCGCGAAAACAGCGACGCCAAGCAATGCGAGACCAATCCACAAACTCGACCCGAGAATGATGAAGAGCAGCGCGATCAAGAGGAATGCGGTCATTAGTTCCATGATTACTCCACTCTGTTTGCTTCATCGCTGGTGTGAAAAAACTGCTCGCCACGAAAATGATGCAGCCATGCATCAACAAACGAAATCACAAAACCGATCGCGCCGATGGCCATGAACATTTGCGGAATCCACAGCGCTGTCGCGTCAGCGCCTTGCGACACATCATGTGTTGTCCAGGAAATCCACACGAGGCGGCAAGAAAAATACGCGACGTACCCGCTGAGAGTGACTCCGAGAAATAAGCAAACGTGTTCTAACGCCCGTCTTAATTGGGCGTTTAAGCGCTGAGCCAATAGGGTGACTCTAATATGGTCGCCCTGCTTGAGTGTTGCGGGAAGCGCGAGGAACAAAGCCGCTGCGATGGAGTAACCCGCATACGCGTCGAGGCCTTGGATATTCCAAGCTGCTTCCCGCGCCAGTACACCAAGCCCAATCGTGACAAACGCCATGATCATTGCCACGCAAGCCAGAAACATCAGCACTTGATACAGCCGATTCGCGAAAACTGTGAGCATGAGATTCCCTCTCTCGCTCTGCGGCGAGACTGTCTGTTTATTGGCATCCCTCTACCTCTGGAAGAGGACAGCGCGCAGCGCTGTGCGAGGGTAGGTTACTGGTAGCAAAGCGGTGATAGTGCGAAGCACCGAGTTTCCCTCACCCGCCGCTTCGCGGCGACCTCTCCCGGAGGGAGAGGTGCATTACAAATTACTTGCGATACGCGCTAATGATCGCCTGACCTTCAGCGCCCGTGGATTTGAGCCACTCTTGCGTCATCGTTTCGCCAATGGCGAGCAACTCTTTCTTGAGTTCCGCGGACGGCGGCGAGACTTTCATACCTTTCGCGACGAGCTCTTTCAGATACTCATCATCTTTTTGTTGGCTCGTTGCCCAGCCGCGCGTTTCCGCTTCAACCGCAGCTTTCATCACTGCATCTTGAGTTGGCTTATCGAGTGCGTCAAACGCTTTTTGATTCACCACGATCAAATTCTTCGGTAGCCACGCGTTCACCGTATAGAGATTCTTCACTTGCTCGAAGAGCTTGTTCTCGACGCCGCTTGCGCTTGAGGTGAGGAAGTTTTCAACAGTGCCCGTTGCAAGCGCCTGACCCAATTCTGCGAGTTGAATGGTCGTCGGTTGCGCTTTGAGCAACACGGCAATGCGTGAGGTCGCTGGGTTGTACGCGCGCATCTTGGTACCCGCTAAATCTTTAGCGCTGCTCACGGGTTTCAACGAATACAAGCTCTGCCCGGGCCACGGCGAGGTGAAGAGCACTTTCACGCCTTGCGACGCGAGCACTTTCTCAATGGTTGGCTTCGCGGCGTTGTGCAGCTTGCGCGCTTCGTCATAGCTTGTCGCGAGGAACGGAATCGAATCTACACCGAACAGCGGGTTTTCATTCGCGGCACCGCTCACGATGAACTCGCCCGCCTGTGTTTGCCCGGTTTGCACCGCGCGCTTGATCTCGTTTGCTTTGAACAGCGATCCGTTCGCGTGCAATGTGATCTTCAATTTGCCGTTCGTGGCTTTGTCCACGTCGTTCGCAAATTGCTGAACGTTTTGCGTCTGAAAACTACCGACGGAATAGCCCGTCGGCATATCCCATTTGGTTTGCGCGAACGCAACGGTTGTGCTGATCGCAGCGGCGAGTGCCGCAGTCGTCTTGAGTAAATGTTTCATGGCGGTTCCCTCGTTAATTAGCAAGTTGAGAATTCAGTAAATCAGTGATGAGCATCGCGCCCGGCGCGTGGGTGATGCAGAAATCAGGTTTGGCTTGAGTAATCGCAGCTTGCGGCGTGACGCCGCAAGCCCAGAACACAGGCGTTTCATCGGCTTTCACCTCGACCGCTTCGCCGTAATCCGGCTTCTGCAAATCGGCGATGCCGAGCACCGATGGATCGCCCACATGCACGGGCGCGCCGTGCACACGCGGATAACGCGATGTGATCTCGTACGCCCGCACAGCGTCGCGCGCGCTAAGCGGTCGCATCGAAACCACCATCGGCCCGTAGAAAACGCCCGCAGGATTCGTCGGCACATTGGTGCGATACATCGCCACGTTTTTGCCTTCGCTCACGTGGCGCAGAGCAATGCCTTCTTTGGCAAGCGCCCATTCAAACGAAAACGAACAGCCGATCACAAAGGTCACCAAATCATCGCGCCAAGCCGCGCTTACATCGGTGGGCTCGGCGACAAGTTCACCATTTCGCCACACGCGATAACGCGGCACGTCGGTGCGGATGTCAATATCTTTTCCGAGCGAGCGCAGCATCGGGTCACCCGCATCACTCATCGCAAGCACCGGGCAAGGCTTCGGATTACGCTCACAAAACGCTGCAAAATCCTTCGCGTATTTTTGCGGAAGGATTACAACGTTGCCCTGGACGAAGTTCTCAGCAACGCCGCTCGTGTGAGCGGTGAACTCGCCTCTGCGAATTGACAGGCGAATCTGTGCTGCGCTCTGTGGTGCGGTTAATTCCCGCGTTGCTTGATCCTGCAGCTTCGACATTCAGCGAACCCCAATACACATGTGGATGACTGAGCCGAATTTTGGCGACCGAGCATCACCTAAGCAAACGCGAAATTTTTCTATCGAGTCATCGGTTTTTTCGATGACGATTTTGTTTTCAAACGGCCAGCTCGCGTCGATTTCAGCTCAATTGCGCTCGCACATTTTCTTGCCAGAGCAAGCGCTTCGGGCACATCAATTGACATCGGATCAGCGCGGTAACTGGCAAAAATCGTGAGCGGCGGCAACACAATTTCCGATTGCAGCACGCGAATCTGGCGGTTTTCGCTAAGCCTTGTCGCGGCGGCTAATGGAAGCGTCGCGATTCCGAAGCTTGCTTCCACCAACTCAACCATCGCAGAGATTGAGGATATTGCGTGAATGCGGGTGCCAGTTATTTTTCTCGCGGCAAGCGCGTCAATCAACGCAACATACGGTTGCGAGCCGCGCTGAAACGTCATGATGTCCATCGCGGCAATTGCGGCTGCACTGTAAAGACGGGCGCTGTGGACCGCGCGGTTGCCGATGAACGCCATCGGCATTGATGGCATCGGTGCGCTGCTGACGCCTCCAGCGCTTGCCGGCGCGGCTGCAAACGCGAGATCAAGTACGCCGCGATGCACGTGATCTAGAAGCAACGGCGTGGTTTCGACGGTGAGCTCGATCGCGAGGCCCTCGTGTTGTTTGCGCAATGCTGACAGCCATTCAGCAAGCCACGAGTGCATCACCGATTCAATAGCGCCCACGCGCAACACTTGCTCGCCAACGACGTTGCCACCGCTCAATTCAGCTTTGGCACTTCGCTGCAACTCTAGAAGCTTCTGTGCATGAACAAGAAATCGGGCACCGGCAATCGTCAACCGAAACGATTTGTCGCGACGGTCGAGGAGCAGTGCGCCGAGCTCCTCCTCAAGCGCCGCAATCCGCGAAGACATGGCTGATTGAGTGATAAATAGTTTTTCCGCGGCTCGAGACACCGAACGAAGGGTAGCGACCCAATAAAACGCTTCGACAAAACGCAAATTCATGGCGCTATCGTAATTCGTGCACGGTGTCGGCCTAGCGGCTCATAAAGTTATATACCGTTTCGATTGGGCGAATAGGATTTTTTTGTTAACTCTCAACAAACCGTGAAATCCGCCGCATCACCCAGTTGAACTGGCGATGCGTCTACACTGTTGCTTTGCGAAATTTCCGAAGCGTCATTTCATATTCGCGGGCATCCACGTCACAAGTGCCGGAAAAAAATAGATGATGAGCACTGCTAAACACATCAGGAAAAACATCGGCAAGGTCACGCGCGCGATGTACGTGAGTTCGCGTTTGGTCATGCCCTGCAACACGAACAAATTGAAGCCTACGGGCGGCGTGATCTGCGCCATTTCAACGACGAGCGTAATGAAAATGCCAAACCAAATGAGATCAATACCGGCGCCAGTCACCGTTGGCAAGATCACGCCCATGGTAAGCACGATCATCGAAATCCCATCCAGAAAGCAACCCAACAAAATGTAGAAAGCGGCGAGCGCAACGATGAGCGCAAACTGCGAGAGGCCCAATCCGTTGATGAACTCCGCTAGCGCGCGAGGCAGGCCGAGATAGCCCATCGCAAGCGTGAGAAATGCAGCGCCGGTCAGGATCAATGCAATCATGCAATAGAGGCGGGTCGCGCCAAGCAGGCTTTCTTTGAAGGTGTTCCAGCTCATTGAGCCTTGAACGGTTGACAAAATGAGTGAACCTACAACGCCCACCGCTGCGGCCTCAGTTGCGGTAGCAATGCCCGCATAAATAGATCCGAGCACGCAGGCGATTAGCAAAACAACCGGAATTAGATGGCGCGATTCATGAACTCGTTGCATGAACGTGTATTGCTGGGTTGCCGCCGGAATTTTTTCGGGATTGAGTAGCGACCACACGGCGATGTATCCGGAAAAAAGCGCTGCAAGCATGATTCCTGGAATCACGCCCGCGATGAACAATTTCGAGATCGATTGATCTGCCGCGACGCCATAAACAATCATGATGATGGACGGTGGAATTAGCAACCCGAGCGTGCCCGCACCGGCCAAGGTGCCGATTACCTGGTCGTCGGGGTAGCCACGTTTTTTAAGCTCGGGTAACGTCATCTTGCCAATCGTTGCGCAGGTTGCTGCGGACGATCCCGACACTGCCGCAAAGATGGCGCAACCAATCACGTTGGTATGGAGCAGGCGGCCTGGAAGGCGCTCAACCCACGGAGCGAGTCCCTTGAACATGTCCTGCGAAAGCCGCGTGCGAAACAATATTTCGCCCATCCATACGAAAAGCGGAAGCGCGGTGAGCGTCCAGCTGGAGGATGCGCCCCAAATTGTGATCGCCATCGCATCACCCGCAGGTCGTGATGAGAACAATTCCATCGCAACCCAGGCAACGCCCGCGAGCGTCAGGCCAATCCATACGCCGCCCGCGAGCATCGCGAACAAAACAACGATAAGCAGTAAGGTGATGAGCAGATCCACAATGTTCCCCTGGCTTCTTTTTCTTTATAGCTTTGTTATTCGTTATGCAGCGATTCGTCGGTGGCAACAGTTTTTCGCACCCCACGAAGCTCTGAAATCAAATCATCAACAAACGCGATGAACAAAATCAACGTGCCGAGCGCCATCGAAATCTGCGGAATCCACAGCGGTGTCGCATCGTTGCCGGTGGAGATGTCGTGAATCGTGTACGACTGCCACGCCAAGCTCACGCTGAACCACGCAAGCAATCCTGAAAGCAAGACGGCGCTTGCCAGCGCAAAGATTTCAAGACGCCGTTTCATCGCGGGCTTGAGCGCTTGCAGCAGGAGCGTGACGCGAATGTGTTCACCGCGCTTCAACGTGTGCGCAAGGGCGAAAAAACCGGCGCCCGCCATCATGTAGCCGGCGTAGGCGTCGGTCCCGCGCACATGGAATCCGAATTGACGACCTAGAATCGACAACAGCACCATCACCAGCAACAGAATCATGAATCCTGCTGCGATCCAAGCGCTGCCCAAATAAAGTTTGTCAAGCGCGTTGCGCATTGGGTACCCCAAAAATGAAAAAGGCGACGAGATGCTCGCCGCCTTTATTGAAACACAAGCGCTCGCTTGTCAATCGACAGCGAGTTATCTCGAGTTACTTTCTGAACGCGTCTACGAGCGCTTTGCCTTCGTCGCCAGCGGTCTTGAGCCACTCCGTCAACAAGGTATCACCTACTTTTTTCATATCCGATTTGAGTTGAGCCGATGGCTGCAGAATCTGCATTCCATTTTTCTTGAGATTCTCAAGCGACTCGGTGTTGGTTTTCTTCGACGCTTCCCAGCCGCGTTTCTCAGCATCTGCGCCCATTTTCAGCACCGCGTCTTGCGTTGGTTTATCAAGCGCATCAAACGCTTTTTTGTTGACCAGCACCGCGTTTTTCGGCAACCAGGCTTGGGTGTCGTACCAGTTTTTGATGTGCTCATAAGTTTTGGTGTCGAACCCGGTTGAGCCTGAGCTCATATAGCTCTCAACCACCCCCGTTGCCATCGCTTGCGACAATTCAGCGGCCTGAACCGTCACTGGCTGGGCGCCAACCAGCTCTGCGATGCGGGCAGTTGCGGGGCTGTACGCACGCCATTTGCTGCCTTTGAGATCGGCCGCGCTTGCCAGCGGCTTCTTCGAATAAATACCTTGCGGCGGCCACGGCACTGCGTAGAGAAGCATCATGCCTTGTTCAGCAAGTTTTTTCTCCATCATCGGCTTTTGTACGCGGTAGAGCTTCGCCGATTCGTCGTAGCTGTCGGCTAGGAACGGCAACCCATCAGCGCCGAAGATTGGCCACTCGTTCTGAAAGTTCGCGAGCAGAATCTCGCCCATTTGCGCGCCGCCGGTTTGCACTGCGCGCTTGATTTCAGGTGCTTTAAACAACGCCGCGTTGGCATGAACGGTGATTTTCAATTTGCCACTGGTTGCTTTGTCAACGTCGGCGGCAAACTGCGTCAGGTTAACGGTGTGGAAATTGGTAGGCGCGTAGGCCGCCGCGAGATCCCATTTGGTTTGAGCGTGTGCGGCGCTTCCCAGCGCGAGCGCTGCGATACCCAGCGCGAATTTATTGAGTTTCATAAGCGTGTCCGGTGGAATGGATTAGAGAAGAAAACAGGTAAGGATAAACACAGAGCCGCCTCGCTGTCACGCGGGATTACGGCACACGTTTCACAAATTCTGCGTGAAGCGACGCTAAATCCACCGATCCCAGCATCGAAAGGTTCCGCTCAATCTCCGCCTTGAGCAGCGCCATCGCGTGCGACACACCGAGTTCGCCTGCTGCGGCGAGTGCGAAGTTAAACGGTCGGCCGACGAACACAAACTTAGCGCCCAACGCGAGGGCTTTCAGCACGTCGCTTCCGCGACGAAACCCGCCGTCAATCATCACGGGGAAATTCCCAAGCTCGCCCGCAATTTCCTGCAACACGTGCATCGGCGCGATCGCGCCATCGAGTTGCCGCCCACCGTGGTTAGAAAGGATGACGCCATCAGCACCCTTTTCGCGAGCGCGCTTCGCGTCTTCAAGCGCGAGGATGCCTTTGAGCACGAGATTGCCGCGCCAGCGATTTCTAATCGCTTCAACATGAGCCCACGCAAACGTATCACGTGCAGAGAAGTCGCGCGTAACGTCGCGTGCGATGATCGGCGCGCCGCGATTTGCGGACGTATTTTCGAAGTGTGGAATGCCGTGGCGAACAACGGTACGAAGAAACGTGTTGATCGTCCATCGCGGGTGCGAAACACCCTGCCACGCCAGAGCGATCGACGGTCGTAGCGGCATCGAAAATCCGTTACGCACATTGTTTTCTCGGTTAGCGCCAACCGGTAAATCCACCGTGATCACTAGCGTTTTGCAACCGGTCTTTTCCACGCGATCCAGTAGCGCTTCAATCACCTGCATCTTCCCAGGCAGATACGCCTGGAACCAACGTTTTGGATCGGCGCTCAGCACCTCTTCCATCGCGATGAGTGACGTCGAAGACAGCACAAACGGTAACTCGTGAGTCCGCGCGGCGGAAGCGAGCGCAACATCGCCGCGATAGCCTGAAATAGCGGCAATTCCCATTGGCGCAACGCCAAACGGCGCTGCGTAGCGCTCGCCAAATAGTTGCACCGAAATATCGCGCTTTGAGGTGTCGTTAAGCACTCGCGGCACGAATGAATACTTGGCAAACGCGTCTAGGTTGTCAGTAAATGATTGACCGCGCTCGGCGGCGCCCGCGACATACCCAAAGATCGGTTTCGGCAGCATGCGTTGTGCCGCGCACTCAAAATCGTCCAGACTAAGAAAGTTGCGAGAGACCCAGCGCTCACGCCTCGACAGCGAACCTGATCCCGCGGCGTTTGGCGCAAGATAATCTTGAACGGTGGCGCCACGAGCGGCGGGCTGTGCACTCATAGCGACCTGCCTCCTTGCGTCTCCAAAGCGGCGGCGTCGGTTAGGTCAAGCCACGGGGTGGCTGATTGCCTCTGCCGCAGGCGAATCCCCGCTGTGGTGGTTCCCCGCGTCATGGCATCCGGCGCGTGCCGCTGCAATCCGATTGAAAGGTTCACGGTCGACATGTCTGCTCTCGATTTTGATTCACGCTATCGTAGCGAGTGTTGACACCTAGGCGCTCGCGCCCTTGCAGAATAAATCCTCTCCACCGCTCGGCATCGTCATGCTAGACACTGAGTTCGACCGACCGCTGGGTGACGGCGGCAACCCTGCGTCGTGGCCGTTTCCGGTGTTGATTGAGCGAGTGCCTCGTGCGTACGCGAAAGACGTCGTGAGCGGTTCGTTCGATTCCGATGCAGCCTTTCAACGGGTCGCCCAATTACTTAGGGCGAGCGGCTGTATCGCAATTACATCGACCTGTGGCTTTTTAGCGCGTATTGCCCAATTAAATTGGGCGATAACAGATTGTGTTGTTACTGTTTCAACTCTGTTTAAGTACGCGGAACTGCAGGCAAACCTCTCACAAGCAGATCCACCAGGGAGGCGTGTTGCGATCATCACGATTGATGCCGCCGCGTTTGACGCCACGATTCGAACGAATTGTGAAATTCCAAACGAAGCAATCATCGTTTCGCCGCAGCGTGACAGTCATTTTTGTCGTGCCATTCTTGATGGCTGTGAAACGCTCGATGTGCAGCGCGCCGAAGCGGAAATGGTGGCGCTTGCAGTGGCGACACAACGCGCGCATCCAGAGATTGGTTTGTGGTTATTCGAGTGCGCGAACATGCCGCCGTATCGCGAGGCTGTGCAGCGCGCGACGGGCATACCGGTGTATGACGTGCTGCATTTGGGTATTGAGTTGCATGCGGAAGCGTTGCGCATGTACGGCCTGTCGTAGGCGACGGCTTGACGTCGCTTTGCTGCTTTTGCCGTGAGCGCGTTCTCCCCTGAGCGCGGTCAAGCCCGCGCCTACAATCAGTGCGCCATGCTCCCCGATCTCATCGACCGATTCTGCGATCACCTTTGGCTCGCCGATGGACTTTCGCAGGCCACGCTGTCGAGTTATCGGCAAGATATGAATCGCTTTACCGCGTGGTGCGAAAAAAATTCGTTGCGCGTTACGAGCGCATCGGGGCCCGATATCGAGCGATACCTAGCGGCTCAGTTCGGCGAAGGCGCGAAAGCGACCTCTGCCGCACGGCGACTTTCCACGTTGAAACGTTTCTTTAAATGGCAGGTTGAGATTGGCGCTCGCGACGACAATCCCTGCACCCTAGTTGACGCACCGCGCAGCACGCGCTACCTGCCAAAAACGCTCACCGAAAACCAAGTTGAGAATTTACTCGCCGCACCGGACGACAAAACCGATCTCGGCCAACGCGACAAAGCGATGCTGGAAACGCTTTATGCGAGCGGGCTGCGGGTGAGCGAATTGGTCGGGCTAAAGATGGTGCAGTTGAACCTTGAACAGGGTCTGGTCAAGGTGATGGGCAAGGGCTCGAAAGAACGTTTGGTGCCGCTGGGTGAGCTCGCAAGCGATGCGCTGCGCGACTACATTTCCGGCGCGCGTGCCGCGTGGCTGAGCGGCGGGGTTGCGATCACAAAAAAGAGCGCCTATGTTTTTTTAACCGCACGCTGCGAGCCGATGACGCGGCAAGCGTTTTGGTATTTGATCAAGAAACACGCGCTCACCGCGGGTATCGCGCAGGATTCGCTCTCACCGCACACTCTGCGCCATGCGTTCGCCACCCACCTGCTCAACCACGGCGCGGATCTTCGCGTGGTGCAGATGCTGCTCGGCCATTCCGACATCACCACCACACAGATCTACACCCACGTAGCCCGCGAACGGCTCAAAAACATTATTGAGGAACATCATCCGCGTGGCTAGTAAGTAGGCGCGTCCCCGCGAAGGCGGGGATCAACCGTGCAAATGTAGGCGCGGGCTTGACCGCGCTCTTACGTTGACGCGAGCGACGTCAAGCCGTCGCCTGCGTCCCGAAGAAACAACGTGACTACTAGCAATGACGCGAGCAAACTCGGCGCGCGTGGCTTAAGCGCCCCGCTATCATTAACTGCAACCACAACAGCTCTCTAACAAGATGTCTGAACAAAAAGTCACGTTTGCCGACGTGAAAACCAGTTATCGGCGATGGGCGGGGGTGTACGACCGCGTGTTTGGTGCAGTTCTTCAAGACGGTCGCAACAAGCTGCTGCGTCAGGTTGCCGCGTTGCAACCGAAATCAATCCTCGAAATCGGCGTTGGCACTGGACTGCTGCTGCCGCATTACCCGCCGAATGCGCGTGTAGTCGGTGTCGACGTCTCTGACGAGATGCTCGCGATAGCCCGGGAGCGCATCAAAAAACACAACCTCACGAACACGAGTGTTCAGCTCTCGGACGGCGAATCCTTGCCGTTCAAAGACGCTGAATTCGAATGCGTGGTTTTGCCCTATGTGATTTCAGTAACTCCTGATCCCAAAGCCCTAATTAATGAGGCGATGCGCTTATGTTCACCCACTGGTCATGTGATCATCGCGAATCACTTCAGCGGTTCGAAGACGTGGGCTTTTCTGGAAAAGGTGGCGGAGCCAATCGCTGCAAAAATTGGCTTTCACTCGTCGTTTTCGTACGACGAACACATCGGTAAATCGTCGCTGAACGTCACCAAAGTTGAGGCCGCGAACCTGCTCGGCTTGTCGAAAGTGGTGACTGCGAAGGTGCGCTAAAGACCAGCTACGAGGCGAACGAGGCGTGGTCACTCGTTTAGACGGTCTAAATGCCCTCGACTTGCAACGTTAACTTTTCGGACGACGGCCACTGAGTTGCAAACTCGTCGCTGTGCGACCGTCCTGCGTGCGGAAACGGCAACAGCGCGAACGCTGGATCGTTTGCGATTTTGCACCGATTCAAGACTACGCAAAACGACTGCGCCGAGAACCTCCGCTGACACTTTTCAGAGGGCATGTGACAAGTTTCGTCAGCTTTTCGGCGAACCCTACGCGAATGCCGGTGACATGTTTCGCTGCACTGCACAGAAATATCTGATGAAAACGGTCAGATCCCCATAAAAATCAAGCACTTAGCCAAACGCACGGTAAAACAATTGGTACCTGGCACGACGACTGCATAAGAGATCGCATGCAGCGGTGTCGCTGATTTTTTAAATCCCGTTCACCGGGGAAGGAAACGAAAATGAAACGTACGATTCAAAAGGGCTTCACCCTCATCGAATTGATGATCGTGATTGCGATTATCGGTATCTTGGCTGCGATTGCTATTCCACAATACCAAGACTATACAAAGCGCGCGAAAGTCTCGGAAGTTATTAATGCTGTGTCGCCTTGTAAGCTTGCGGTGTCGGAGTACTACTCTGCCACAAACGGGTTCCCCTCAAGCTTGGCTTCGGCAGGTTGTGACACCGTCGTCACGACGGCGTACGTCTCATCGGTTGCTGTCGGCGCTGGCGGTGTAATCACAGCGACAAGCAAAGTTTCCGGAGCGGCTGGCACCCTCATATTTACGCCGATCCCTCCGAACGGTACGACAGTGATTGCTTCTGTGGATTGGGGCTGCGCAGTGGGCACCATTGACCCGAAGTTTGTTCCGTCAAGCTGTCGCGCTGCTAAGTCGTAATCGGCAGGTTCAGTACAGAAAACAGGCTCCTTTGGGAGCCTTTTTTTTTAGCGCGCGCCGACGACATCATGCGCTTGGTACGGGCACACTGACATATTATTCGACTCTGATAAAGTATTTGTCCATCGCCGTTTGTGAAACTCGTCAGCAATCCGCGTAGTACGCGGAACCCAATCATTGTGGAATGGTGTTTAGTGTCGCTTTTTGCGGCGCTTGGTGTGGCGACGCTCGCTTACACCGTAGGCTACTTTGCATGGACGTGGGATGCGCTTAACCACCAAGTTTATTTGGGGCTAATTTCGCAATCATCTCGTTGGCATCTCGATGTCGCGGCGGCGGCTTCCCAAACGTACCAATATCCGTATCTCTACTGGTTCACGTACAAATTGAGCATGCTCGCCGAGTCGGGTGCATCCGCTTTTGCATTTTGGAGCGGGATTCAAACTGCGGTTGTAGTGCCGCCAGTTTGGTTGCTTACCTACCGACTTATCCCCGACATTGGCAAACATTGGCAGTCAAGAGGACTGAGGTTTCTCGCATGCGCACTCGCGCTAGCAAGCCTTCCAGTCCTTGCTTCGCTCGGGACAACAGCCAACGACGTACTCGCGTCCGTTCCCGTGCTATGGGCGATTGCGTTGGGTATCGGTTTTCCAGGTTCGTGGCGCTGCGCGACTACCGCAGCGGCGTTACTAGGCGTTGGCATCGCGTTCAAATACTCAAGCGTACTTTTCTTGCCGGTACTCCTACTTGCGTGGTGGCAGCCAAATACGCCTAGGTTGCCGTTTGGACTTGGTGTTCGCATCGCCGCGTTTTCGCTTGTAGGGTTCTTGCTTGCATATCTACCGTGGGGGTGGCAGCTTTGGCAAATTACCGGAAACCCGTTTCACCCGCACTTTGCTCGCTTCTTCGGCATATAGGACATGGAGCGCTTCAAGCCCGATTCACTACTGGATGGGCTACTACGCCCGTTTTTGCTGTTCGATCCTCAATCGTTTTTGTACATTGAATTCATCGCTCCCGATCTTCGTTTCTTCGGGCTGAGCCTAACGATGTTGGTCCTGCTGATCTCTGGAAGACTGCAGCGCTTATCGGGCGTTCGTGGACGTGCGGCGATCCTTCTCGTGGCTACGTTTTACGCATGGACATTCGTCAGCGGTAATGGTCGCTACTTCTTGCCTGGCATGTTAATCGTTGCGCCGATACTCGTTGCGCTCCTTCAAGACTTACCTGGCACACAAACGTTCAAGTCGCTCTTGCTCACATTTATCGTCGTAATTCATTCCTACTTCGTAGTCGATGTTTTCAATCCTTCCCCCTGGAGCGTAAGCCGTTGGTATGACGGAGATGCGATTGCACTTTCTCAATCGCCACTTCGAGAGTCACCCGCTGTTTTCTTGAAAGTAGCATCAAACTCTTATTCGGTATTAACGCCACATTTTCATCCTGAGTCGCGCTGGGCAATGCTAGGCGACCATTTGCGATTGGAAGAAAAGTCCTTCGAGCGACGGCAATTAGAAGTAATTCTCGGCAGTGATCTGCCGAAATACGTCATGGTGGTTCAAGGAGCCGATCTCGAGGATGACATCGGTCAACCGATACCGGAAATTCGAACCGCGATTCAATATTCGCTGCGCCCGTATGGCTTACAAACCAGCGGCGAGGCGTGCGAGACAATATCGGCAAAAGACAACGCGGCTGGACACAGTGGAGGCGGGAGCCTCGCGAATGCCGAGGGCTTCTGGTTTTGCAAAATAAGAAGGGTTGGAGAAATAGCAACAACTACGATTGAGCAGAGCCCGATACCGATTGAGCGACGAGCAGTACTTGCAAAAATCGAGGCGGCGTGCCCGCGATTTTTCCCGCCAGGTTCGGGCTATGATGCTCACGGAGCTGGAAGATCGAGACGCAGCTACAAAAGTACCGACGTATCGGCATTCATCATGCCCGATGGAATGGTGTCCTATCGATACATGCGAACGCTCAATCGCAGTCCGATAGGGACCGAGGTAGAAATCCTGCAGGATCGGATCAAGATACCTTGTGAACGAATTGAGGGGCGCTACAGACCCCCGTGGATGCGAGATTGAAGATTAACCAGCAATTGCCAAACACCCACGGTGAGCCGGAACTCACTATTTTGATGCCTTGCTTAAACGAGGCCCTTACACTAGCGAAATGCGTTGAAAAAGCCAAGGCTTTTTTAACGCGATACGAGGTCGTTGGTGAGGTGCTAATCGCTGACAATGGTTCAACGGACGGCTCGCAGGCTATCGCAGTGTCATCTGGCGCCCGAGTAATCAACGTGCCAAAGCGTGGCTACGGCGCGGCATTGATCGCTGGTGTTTTTAACGCGCGTGGTCGGTATGTGATCATGGGAGATTCTGACGAGAGCTACGATTTCAGTCAACTGGATCCGTACGTTGACCAACTACGGCGCGGCACGCAACTAGTGATGGGCAATCGCTTTCGCGGCGGCATCGAAAATGGTGCGATGCCGTTTCTGCATCGCTATCTGGGTAATCCGGTACTCAGTTTCATCGGGCGACTATTTTTCAAAGCGCCAGTAGGCGATTTTCACTGCGGGCTGCGTGGATTTGATCGCGTTGCGATTACTAGACTGGGGCTTCGCTGCGAGGGCATGGAATTCGCAAGCGAGATGATCGTGAAGGCCTCTCTTAACGGTTTGAGTATTAAAGAAGTGCCAACGACGCTATCGCCTGATGGCCGGGATCGCCCGCCGCACCTGCGCACATGGCGAGACGGCTGGCGACATCTTCGATTTCTTTTACTGTTCACACCGCGTTGGCTTTTCCTGTATCCCGGTGCGGTGCTAGCGCTGCTCGGCACCGTACAACTCGGAATTTCACTGCTAAACCCCAGCGGACTGGGGCGCTGGCCCGTAGGCGTTCACACGCAATTGTTCGCTGCGGCAGCCATCGTGATTGGCTATCAAACGATGCTATTTGCGATTGGTTTATTGATGGCACGCGACAACACCAAACTGTCCGTGCTCCATCCTCGCGAGCGCTGGGGGCTCGCGTTGTCGAAATCAATTGCGTTGCCTGCCCTCGGAACAGTGTGCGCCTTTGCAGGGCTCTGGCTGTGCGTGAACCTCGCCCTGCAATGGGGAGGCGCAGGATTCGGCGCACTGCGCCCAGAAGACGCAATGCGTCAAATTATTCCTGGCGTAGCGCTCTTGTTGATTGGCACACAATCACTGGTCGCTTCGCTGTTTTTTGCTGCACTTCGAAGCGCGTTTGAGGCGATTCCGCAAAATTCGTGAATTCAGTGCAGTCAGCCGCTACCGACGTGTCGACGGACGCTCAACCCCAGGTTGCAAAGCACTTGAGCGGGCAGACGACTGAGCAATCACTAGATGCACTGCACAGCGTAATAGTGCTTATGTCGACATACAACGGCGAGCGCTATGTTTTCGATCAGCTGCAGTCAATTCTTCCGCAGCTACCCGAAACGGGAAAAATAATTGTCCGCGACGACGGGTCGACGGATCAAACCGCGGCAAAAGTAGTCTCCTGTGAAGATAGTCGGATCACGTTGATTCTCGGTGAAAACCTTGGCTTTGGAGCGAGCTTCTTGACACTCCTGCAGTTCGTTCCGAGTGGCGCTGAAATGGTGATGTTTGCGGACCAAGACGATATCTGGCTACCAGGAAAAATTGAGCGTGCGCAGCAGTTCTTACGTCCGCTTTCAGGCCAACCCGCTCTGTATGGCAGTGCCCAAACATTGGTCGACGCTAATTTGAACCAACTCGGCGCGACCGCGCCTTGGAAGCGCGGCCCGTCTCTATCAAGCGCGCTGACAGAAAACATCATTACCGGTTGCACGGCTGCACTCAACCAGAAAGCAGTGGCTCTTTTACAGTACGCGGGCAGTCCCAAACAGATTTATTTTCACGACTGGTGGAGTTATCTGGTCGTAAGTGCATTTGGCATCGTGGTTCACGACAACGAGTCACGGATCCTCTATCGCCAGCATAGCAACAACCAAATCGGGCACGGAATCGGATGGATTGGTCGCCAGCTGGGCATTTTGCGATTCCTCGTTCGACATGATTGGGTTGGCATCATGCTAGGGCAGGTTCATGCACTGTCTACGGTTTTTGCGAACCAACTACCGAGCAACGCGAAAACGTTAGTCTCGCGTTATTACGAAATTGACGACTTACGCGCGACCGTAAAGTGGAGACTTATAGTCGGTTCGCATAAGTGGCGTCAAACGTGGCGACAGGAGATCTTATTTAGGATCCTAGTTGCTGCTCACAAATTGACACTGTGGCCTACAGTGCGCCGTCGCCGATAAGAGCCGACACAATCATTCGCTTCGAAGCTATGAACGACATTCCCACGATTTCCGGCGGGTCGCGCAGAAAGAAGTGCTGCGGCGACCACGGAAAATTGAGAAACTTGAGGATCTGATTCTTCAATAAATTTTGTGATTCTGGTGAGGCACTTCGGAAATTCAAGAAAAAATGGAAGCTCACAAAAAACCGCATTCGTTCAAAGAATTTCTCGGAAACCATTGAGAGTAAACCCATGGTTGATAGTTCACTTGTCAGCGGAAGAGTCGAAGCGTCTTCCATCCAGCGGCTTTCAGCCGTTTAGCTACTAAATCACAGAGTACGCTCTTTGCGCGAAAACCGAACGACTTTGTGCTCCAAGCTTGAACATCTTGTACAAATTCGTAGTCATACCGTAACGCGCCAGTGTTTAGCTGGTCAGATAGGTTTAAGCTACTCGCTAGCTTAAGGAAGCAATCGAGACATTGAGATTGCTCACGCGCGGACGCGACGCTTAAGTCGTCCTTTTCTTTTCGTGTGAACCGTGCCAAAGGCTTGTTCGACAACGCGCGCTCGTGGGAGCGATATTTCACAAGGGGTTGATCAACCCGTCGAATCCTCTTTTGTCTGATGTTGATGTAGAGCGAAAACAAGAGATCCTCCGGGCAGCCCTTAAACTCTTCGCCTTTCAAGTCAAAGAGGCTTCGCTTGTATGCGGCAGAGCATCCCTGTATTACCGAATACCTATTAGTGGGACGGCGTAGGTAGATTTTCGGCTCCCCCAGACCAATCGGTCTCTCTGCGACCGATTGAATGGTCTCACCTCTGCTGTCGATAATTGTCACAAGCGAGAAAGTCGACTCGACGTCAACATCTCCCTCGAACGCATTAACCAGCCGCGTCACACGAGTTGGCAACGACACATCGTCTCCCGCCGCCATGACCACAATTTCTCCTTTTGCTTCTCTACCTCTTGAAAAGATGTGGGGCAATAAACCAAGATTTTGCACGTTCCGCACGAGTCTAACCACATGCGGCCCAGCGTATCCTGCGACGGTTTCGCGAATCACATCAAACGTACGATCCGTTGAACAGTCGTCTGAAATGATGATCTCAAGGTTTGCATAGTCCTGCTTCAATGCGCCTTCAACGGCCTCTTTTACAAACGCTTCTTGATTAAAGCAGAATAACGCGAACGTCACTAACGGTGATTCCTCCTTGCTCACGTTAAACCTCTCAGCAACCGCGCTATCAGCGGTAGGCGCATCAACACCTTTACAGCAGAATGCGAGTGACCGACACGCTGGATTAGTGCTCTCGCGCACCAAGCGCTCGCAACTAGGCTGACAAGGCAGCCGAGCAGCGTCGCTGTGAGTTCAGGCAGTAGGCGATTTAGCGCGAGCGTTACGAGCAAAAAAGTTAATGATGTTCCGACGGTTCGCCAGACTTGCCTCGACCAAACGATGCCGCCCAGCCGCCGTGCAGCGTATACCATCACAGCTGTATAAAGAGCAGAGCTTGCGGCAATTGCGTACCCTATGCTTAACACGCCACCGCTTGGTAGTAGCCACACGACAAGTATTACCTGCGCTCCAAAAAATATCGCCTCCGTGAGCATAAACGAGCGACCCGCGCCGAACGAAAGTTGCAGAAAACCAAGCGGCCAAACGAAAGTGCGCAAACACGCGCCGAACACCATCCACGCAAGCGCGCCTGCCGCGTCGCTAAATGCATTTGAAAAAAGTAATGGGATGAGCCAGTTATTTAGCGCGAGAGTGAAGAGCACACTTGGAAGTGCGACGAGTACGCCGATTTCCGTTTGCGTATTGACCAGGAGATTTGTTTCGTCGCGGTCATTAATCACCGAAGTTAAGCGAGGGTAAAAATCGGTTGCCATTGCGTTGAGCAAAAAACCCGTAAACAACGTAGATAGGATCCATGCCGCGTGATAGACCCCCGCAGCGCTTAGTCCGAGGCTGCGCGCCACAAGCGCGCGTATGAACAGGTCTGACCCAACCGTCAATAGGCCGCTCCACACAATTGCCATCCCAAGTCCAAGCATTGGTTTCGCCTCAACGATTAGGTCGCGAAGGGGAAGTCTCGCTCGTGGAGCTTGTGTCCGACGTGCAAACCAGCCACTTACGGCGAATAACACCAAGGCATCCGCTAGCAATGCAATCATGATCCCGTCTTCACCGAAGTTCAGGTACACCGCAACCGCGACTATCGCGCTGAGCGCCGCAGCCAACACCTGTGTGCGTGTGATTGCGTGAATTTGTCTGAGTCCTTGGAGCCTCGCCAATCTAGCGTTGCTCACCGCGTTAAATAGCAATATCGCGCTTAACGTAACAACCGCGTTCGCTTGCACATCGGATTCGAACACCCACTTGCGAAGAGGTAATGCAAGCGCTAATGCCGTCAGCCCTCCAAGTATTCCTGTTACCCAGCTCAAAACATGCAAGGCGCTGACCACCCGCGCGAGTACATCGGAGTCACCAAGCGCGTCGGCATGAGCTACGGCTCGAACAGCGCTCGTCTGCAAGCCGAATGTGGTGAGCGTTCCTACAAGCCCCACAATGGACATGTAGAGACCAATGAGACCAACCCCAGCTGGGGCCAGCAATACTGCGATCATCTTGATCTTTATTAGTCCGATGACGGCGCAAAGCGCCAGCGCACCGCCAACGATAACGGATGATCGCAGCGATTGGGAATAAAGGTTGTCGCTCGACATCAACGAGTTACGCTGTCACCGAGCGCAATCCTTTATGCTCGAAACCACATGCGCAAGTTGGTGCTCGGTCATATGCGGCCCGATGGGTAGGCTTAACACTTCGTCTGACATTTGGTTGGCTACTGGGAAAGCATCATTTTCAATGCCCAGACCTGCGTAAGCTTTCTGCCGATGAGGTGGTACCGGGTAGTGAATCAACGTATCAATGCCCGACGCAGCCAAGCGTTGTTGCAGCGCATCTCGGTTCGAACTGCGAACGACAAAGAGATGCCATACGGGATCTGACCACGAGGGCACAAGCGGTAGTGTCAAGGCTGAATCCGCGAGCTCGGTCAAATACCCCGCCGCAATCGCTACGCGGCGAGAATTCCACCCCTCAAGATGCCGAAGCTTAACCCGCAGTACGGCCGCCTGAATGGCATCGAGCCGACTATTCCAGCCAAGTGTGTCATTGATGTATTTCTTTCGCGACCCGTAGTTCCGCAGCGCGCGGAGTTCGTCCGCAAGCGTGGCATTGTTAGTTGTGATCGCACCGCCATCGCCAAGCGCCCCAAGGTTCTTGCCCGGATAAAAACTCCAAGCAGTGACATCGCCTATCGCGCCAATCCGAAGCCCTTTATAGCGCGCGCCGTGCGCTTGTGCTGCGTCGTCAAGCACACGTAGATTGTGCCGACCCGCGATTTGCAGAATTGAGTGCATATCTGCCGACTGTCCGTAGAGATGGACTGGAATAATCACTTTGGTGCGATAAGTAATAGCCGATTCGACAAGCGCGGGATTAATGTTGAATGTTTGCGGATCAGGCTCAACGGGGACTGGCGTTGCACCGCATTGACTTACCGCTAACCAAGTAGCGATGTACGTATTGGAAGGAACGATCACTTCATCGCCAATACCTACGTTCATCGCGCGAAGTGCCAGATGCAAGGCGTCTAACCCATTTGCGACGCTGATGCAATGGGAAGCGTTGCAAAAAGCAGCGTACTCTTCCTCAAACGTCGCGACTTCGTCGCCCAGCACATACCAACCACTATCGATAACGCGCGCGACCGCGTCCGAAATCTCTGCGCGGATTTCCTGATGCGCCGCTTGCAAGTCCAAAAACGGGATCATCGTTGTGGTGTCACCATAGCCAGAAACTCGCCATAGTCACGGATGTAATCACTCGGATCATAGTAGTCCGACGCAAAAACGACTAATACAGCGTCAGCTGAGTGTTTATATTGAATGCGCCACGTCATTGGAGACAAATGAAGACCGAGATCGGGTCTGTTGAGCAGAAACTCCCGCCGTTCAAATCCGTCGTCTGTCACTATGCTTACTTCTCCACGCACGCAAATTAAAAACTCGTGGCACTCGCGGTGCGCGTGCTCGCCACGAGTCTCGACACTCGGAACGTCGAAGACAACGAAATAGCGTTTGGCCGCGAACGGAACAGAGCGTTCGAACTCTCCTACCGTTAAGCTGCCACGAATATCTGCGATACGAGGTAATTTGTGGAGACGCGGATCGGGTAAAGCGGCATCGCGCGCTACGTGTTTCGTCATCGGTGCGCTTTTGGTAGCGTCCACGTAACCAACAATCCGCGCGGGATTGCCAACAACAATCGCATTCGGCGGCACAGATCGGGTAACCACCGCTCCTGCGCCCACCATCGAGCGCGCGCCAATTCGAATTCCTGGAAGAATGGTCGCGTTTGCGCCAATGGACGCGGCCTCGTCGATGTATGTAGTTTTCCGCTCTGCGTTGTAGTGGCGGCTACGCGGGAATTTGTCGTTAGTGAACGTGGCGTTGGGACCGATGAACACGTCACTGGCCAAGCGAATTCCGTCCCAGAGTTGAACTCCTGACTTGACGGTAACACGATCACCGATTACGACGTCATTCTCGATGAAGCAATGCGAACATATATTGCAGTCGACACCTATCGCCGCACCTGGGAGTATGACGACAAATTGCCACACTCGAGTGTTGAGGCCAATCTCTTTGCTGCCAACGTAAGACGAGGGATGAATGCCTGGTGTCACGCGCGTGCTCTCTTGTAGTTTTAAGAAGTTGTTGACTGCGAACCTACGTCGATTAGGTTTATTTAGAGTCTAACGTAGTGCGCGTGATCCAGGCCACGCGTGCTGATCCCGAAACGCCGCTGGGCATCGTAAAATTTACCAACCGAAACTCGCCTTAGATCAAAAAAATGACTCGTTTCAAAGCGGCTGGAATTCATTTGCTAGTTTGCGTGTCCGTCGGATTACTGCTGCTCGCGTTTTTTTGGTTTGTTTGGTATCCGGCTCCTCTGTTTCAAGCGCTCGGTGGGCTCGAAATCTTTCTTCTACTGTTGGTTGTTGACGTGACTCTCGGTCCCCTACTAACACTTGTTGTTTTCAAACCAAGCAAAAAGTCGCTCAAGTTCGATCTCGCCACTATCGCGCTAGTACAAGTCGGCGGTCTCATATACGGCATCCATGCGCTCTACCACGGTCGCCCGGTTTACGTCGCGGCGCTGGGGGCGAGATTCGATGTGGTGACCGCGCAGGAGATTGATCCGAAAGAGCTAGAAACTGCGCAGCAATCGTATCCGATGTTTGGGCCGAAATGGGTAGGTACTAAGCAAGCGGAAGAGCCAAAGGAGCGTGAGCGGATTTTGTTCTCTGCATTGGGTGGCGCGGACTATGGTCACTTCCCGCAGCATCATCAGCCAATCGAAAACATGCGAGTTACGCTACTAAAGGAGGCGGAATCAATCGCTGCGCTCAAAAAACAAAATCCCGGCAAAGAAGCCACCATTGATCTTTGGTTAGCAAAACGAGGTTTGGCGCCAGACGACGTCGTATACCAAGGGCTGAAGGCACGATCAAAAGACATGGCTGTCATCATGGATGCTAAAACCGCGAAGGTGATCGGCATCGCGCCCTTCAAGCCGTGGCCCTAAGTATTTTTTGTGCGTCGGGCTCGGTTGCGGTCGCACCAATGCTCTTGCTCGAAATCAATCGCACGACCTCCCGCGCCAGCGCGATCTTTTCCATTTTCGGTAATCGCGTGAACTCGTCCATAGCTTTATCCGTTGTCGCCCCAATTACTGTGGCCGTGCTTTCATCTGCGCCAAATGTTGATGAAGCATGATTTGCAATGAGCAGCCCAATGTTCTTGCGGCGCCGCTTCTCAGAGCCATACTGTTCCACGTTTTCTGACTCAGCGGCGAAGCCTACGCAATACGGCGGCGTTCCGTGTTTCTTTGGGTCGGAAGATTTGCGGGAATGCTTGGCGATTTTGGCGAGGATGTCGGTGGTGGGCGCGAGCGTCAGCGTTAATTCGGCGTCTTTCTTTTTGATTTTTTGTTCGGCGCTGGTGATCGGGCGATAGTCGGCGACGGCGGCAACGGCGATGAAAATGTCGGCCTCATCCACGTTGGCGTCGACGGCGGTGAGCATTTGCGCAGCGCTGGTCACGTTGATGCGGTTGATTGAGCCGGGCGCGATCCAAAACGGTGTGGGCAGATGCGTTGGCCCCGAAACAAGCGTGACTTGCGCGCCCGCTTCCGAGCAGGCCTGTGCAAGTGCGTAGCCCATTTTTCCGCTGGAATGATTAGTGATCACGCGCACAGGGTCAATCGCTTCTTGCGTGGGGCCGGCGGTGATCAGCACATTTTTTCCGAGCAACAATTTCGGCTGCGCCCAAGCCTCGAGCGCCGCGACGATTTGCTCGGGTTCGAGCATGCGACCGTCGCCCACTTCGCCACACGCTTGTTCGCCGTTCCCCGGGCCGAAAATTTCAACGCCATCGGCGCGCAGCTGCGCGATGTTTCGCTGCGTCGCTGGGTTCTCCCACATCTGCAAATTCATCGCTGGCGCGACGATGAGCGGAATCGTTCGCGCGAGTACGGTCGTCGTGAGTAAATCGTCGCTGCGACCATGCACAAGTCGCGCAAGGAAATCGGCGGACGCGGGCGCGATGAGCATCACATCGGCGTCGCGCGTGAGATCGATGTGCGCCATGCCGTTGTCCGGGCGCTTGTCCCACAAGTCGGTGTACACCGGTTTACCGGAGAGCGCTTGAAAGGTCGCGGTGCCGACGAATTGCGTGGCGGACTCGGTCATCACGACGGTGACGTCTTTGCCTGCTTTAACGAACAGCCGAACCAGTTCGGCGGTTTTATAGGCGGCGATGCCGCCGGTGACGCCGAGGAGAATGCGCTGGATAGGTTTCGCGGTTTGCATGCGAGGGAGTGTATTTCACGTTTCTCTAACGCTACCAAGCGACGTCAAGTCGTTGCCGACGAGTGCACGCGTTTAATGCCGATGCCCATTGTAGGCGCGGGCTCGACCGCGCTTCATTCGAAGCCGGAGCGACGTCAAGCCGTCGCCTACAAAGCGTGCGTCCTTAGCTTCTGTGTTCGCCCACTTTCACAACTTTGAGCGCATTCGTTCCACCGCTTTTGCCCATCGGTTCGCCACAGGTGATCACAATTGCGTCGCCGTCGTTCACGTGATGGGTTTTCTTGAGCGCATTTTCGGCCGCGAGCATTGCTGAATCGCGATCCGAATCAAACGGCACGACGACTGGGCGCACGCCGCGATAAAGCGCCGCGCGCCGCGCCGCGCCGACCTCGGGCGTGAGTGCGTAAATCGGCACGCCGCTATCGTGGCGGCTCATCCAGAGCGCGGTGGAGCCTGATTGCGAGAGCGCGGCAATCGCTTTTGCGTTCAAGTGAAATGCTGTGAATAGCGCTGCCATTGCAATGGCCTGATCCACGCGCGCGAATTGTTGATTGATGAAATCGCGATCCAATTCGTAGACCTGCGAGCGCTCGGCGGCTTGCACGATCGAGGTCATCATTTTCACGGTTTCAACCGGATATTTTCCAGTCGCCGATTCGGCAGAAAGCATCACGGCGTCCGTACCGTCGAGCACGGCGTTCGCAACATCGCTCACCTCGGCGCGCGTTGGCACCGGCGCGGTGATCATGCTTTCCATCATCTGCGTTGCGGTGATCACGAGTTTGTTTTTGTCACGCGCACGCTTGATCATGCGCTTTTGCAACGCGGGCACCGCCGCATTGCCTACTTCAACCGCGAGATCGCCGCGCGCGACCATGATGCCGTCGCTTGCTTCGATAATTTCGTCGAGTGTTTGCGGAATGATGGCTTCAGCGCGCTCAATCTTCGCGATGAGTTTTGCTTTGCCGCCCGCTGCAGCGAGCACGGTGCGGGCGGTAATCATGTCCGCTGCATTTTTCGGGAATGACACCGCCAAATAATCGCAATCGATCATCACGGCGGTTTTCACGTCTTCCATATCCTTCGCGGTGAGCGCGGGCGCGGTCAAACCGCCGCCTAATTTATTGATGCCTTTGTTGTTGCCCAACTCGCCGCCAAGCTCAACGATGGTGTGCACTTTTGTGCCATCGACCTTGGTCACTTTCAACTGAATCAACCCATCGACGAGCAGCAACGTGTCGCCTGCTTTCACATCGCGCGGCAATTCTTTGTAATCAAGACTCGCGACTTGTGCATTGGAAATTGGCGCTTTGTTATCGAGCGCACCGTCGAGCACAAACGGTTGTCCATCGACCAACATCGCCTTACCACCATCGAATTTACCGACGCGAATTTTTGGCCCTTGCAAGTCGCCCATGATGCCAACTTCGCGTCCTGCAAGTTTCGAGGCTTCACGCACACGACCGGCGCGAGCGGCGTGATCTTCGGGCGTGCCGTGCGAAAAATTCAGGCGGAACACGTCCGCCCCGGCATTGATCAACGCGGTAATGATTTCAACGGAATCGCTTGCAGGTCCAAGCGTGGCGACGATTTTGGTGGCTTTCATGTAGGCAAATGTAGCCTGCGTAGCAGACTGTAGCCTGAAAGCTTTCTGCCGCGCGAATAGGGGCTAACCCGAGCGCGGATCGCGACGCTATTTTTGTTCGGTGCAGTCGCTTTCGCGCACGGCGAGAATTTTCTCGCTGCGATGTTGTTTGTCGCCAAACTTGGTACCGATGGTATCGACTTCAGCGCTGTAGCTCACATCGTTCATCAACGTAATCACGGTTTTATTGCTGCCGGAAATGCCCGGCAATTTGCACGACGCCGCGACTTCGTACTTATTGTCCGCAAGTTTGATCACATTCGTTTTACACAGCAAAGTCGCTGCGCGCAGCGTTCTTGTGATCTCTTTTTTCGGGCTCGCACAATACTCGGATTGACGCACTTCTTCCGGCTTGCCGTCATGGCGATCAATCGTGCGCACAACCTTCCACAAACCAGGTTTCAATTGATCGAGTGGCAGCGAATCGATAGCGGCGGCGGATGCGGAAAAAAGCGTCGCGGCGAGCCCAGCGATGAGCAGCAAGCGTGAGCGAGAGATTGAAGCGTTCATGGCGCAATTAACGCACGTCGGCTTCGGATGTTGACCGTTGCTTATGTCGCGCGCGCGGCGCACGCATTGTTAACCTTTTCTGCTAAATCGCCCATTTCATTGGGCTATTATGAATGAACTATATTTATCCGATACATAACAGAAATTGCGCTATCGCCCAATTAAATTGGGCGATAGCGCGTGGAGCCAATCACAAAAATAGGATCACGCATCGGTGACCGCGCCGGTGCTCGCGCTCGATGCAAGTTTCGCGAATTTGTACATCACGCCCTTTTTGTATTTCATCGGCGGCGCGACCCACTTCGCGCGGCGTGCAGCAATCGTCGCTTCGTCCACGTTGAGTTGAATCAAAAGTTTGGTCGCATCCACCGTGATGCTGTCGCCATTTTCAACCAAGGCGATTAAGCCGCCGACTTGCGCTTCAGGCGAAATGTGGCCAACCACCATGCCCCAGGTGCCGCCGCTGAAGCGCCCATCGGTGATAAGCGCCACCGTTTCGCCCATGCCTTTGCCGATGATCGCGGACGTTGGAGAGAGCATTTCACGCATGCCGGGGCCGCCTTTTGGGCCTTCGTAGCGCAGCACCAACACATCGCCATGGGTGACCTTATCCGCCATGATCGCTTCCATGCACTCGGGCTCAGAGTTGAACACTTTTGCAGGGCCGGTGAGCACCGGATTTTTGAGTCCCGTAATTTTTGCCACGCAGCCCTCGGGTGAAAGATTGCCTTTCAAAATCGCGAGGTGACCTTGCTCATACATCGGGTTGTCGGGCTGACGAATCACGTCTTGCGTTTTTGCAGGCAAGTCCGGCACGTTGGCCAATTCTTCAGCCATCGTTTTGCCGGTGATCGTCATGCAATCGCCGTGGAGCAAGCCTTTGTTCAAGAGCATCTTCATCACTTGCGGCACACCGCCGACCGCGTGCAAATCGGTCATTACGTATTGACCCGAAGGTTTCAAATCGCACAGCACCGGTACTTTTTTGCGCATCCGTTCGAAATCATCAATTGTCCAATCGATGCCTGCTGCGTGCGTGATCGCGAGGAAATGCAACACCGCGTTGGTTGAGCCGCCGGTTGCCATGATGACTGCAACCGCGTTTTCAACTGATTTTTTCGTAATGATGTCGAGCGGTTTCAAATCATTCTTGATCGCGTTTAACAACACGCGACCGGATTCGGCGACGCTATCGGCTTTCTCTTTATCGGGATTCGCCATTGACGACGATCCGAGCAAGCTCATGCCGAGCGCTTCAAACGATGAACTCATCGTGTTCGCCGTGTACATGCCGCCGCATGCGCCGTGCGTGGGGCAGGCATTTTTCTCAATGCCTACAAAATCTTCTTCGGAAATCGTGCCCGCAGCCATTTTCCCAACCGCTTCAAACGGCGACACAATGGTGAGCGCTTGCCCTTTCCAGTTGCCCGGTTTAATGGTGCCGCCGTAGCAATAAATCGACGGAATATTCATGCGGCACATCGCGATCATGCCGCCCGGCATGTTTTTGTCACACGCGCCGAGCACCAACACGCCGTCCATCATCTGGCTCTGGGTGGCGGTTTCAATCGCATCGGCGATCACTTCGCGCGACACGAGCGAATATTTCATGCCTTCCGTGCCCATGCTGATGCCATCGGTGACGGTGATCACACCAAACATTTGTGGCATGCCGCCCGCCGCTTTGATCGCAGCTTCCGCGGCGTTCGCCAGCGGTTGAATGCCCGCGTTGCACGGATTCATCGTGCTGTGGCCGTTAGCGATCCCGACAATCGGCTTTTCAAAATCATTGTCGCCAAAACCCACGGCGCGCAGCATCGAACGATTGGGTGAACGGGCGATGCCTGCGGTGATGGTTTTGCTGCGACGGTTGAAGCTCATGGTGCGTGCGAGAAAAAAGTTGACGAGGTGGATTGAATTCTAGTCGTGCACTCTGGCGGTTTTCGTGGAAGACGCCTGTGCACGCTGGCCGCCACTCGCAGGGAGCTTGCGCCAACACCACGCCGAAATGTCCGCCGGTGGTGACGACTTTCGTCTTCTGTTCAAAGCGCTTTATCGCGCTCGATTCCCGATCCGAAACCCGTTCAACTCTTTAATAAAGTAGATCACCATGTCTCATTGCAACCGGGCGCTAAGCCCTATTATCTGTTGGATCGCTATTCTCGCTAATAGCGTCGTAACCGCGCAAGCGCCAGCCGCATCGCCGACTGCCTCGTCCAATCTTGATGCGATAGCTGCGCAGCCTGTGTCAGCGGGAGTTTCGCAAGCGATACGCCCGAACAGTGCGATTAACGCGCTCAATCCACAGCCGCTACCACCAAAGGAGCGCTCGGTGCGAGTGATCAAATCAATGCGTGAAACGGCTGATTTAGCGCCGGAGGCGATGGTGAAAATCAACGGGCGTGAGCTCACTGTGAAAGCGTTGCGTGAGCAAATCGTGGTCACGAAACCCGAGGTTCGCGCATCGAGCGGTGCAGTGTTTAAGTTCAGCTCGGGCGAGACCATGGCGCCGATCAATCGTAGTCCAGCACTAAACGACGCGGCGGCCGGTGTTCGCGACAAATTGGATCGGTATGCGGGTGGTTCGCAAGGGCGACTAGGCAGCAGTGGGCCTGCGCCGACAACGCCGCCGCCTGCCCCGTGGGTGAAGCATAATCTGCCAAAGAGCCGCTGGATCGTGGTCGCATGCGGTGCCGCATCGGCGCCATCGGGCTACGACAACACCTGTGTTGGTGCTGACAAGGCTGCGGCTCAGACCGCGATGAGCAGTACGCAAACACTGCTAGTCAATGGGGTCAGCGGCGGACTGACCGTTTTCACTACGCGTTACCCAGCAACTGCGCACGCAGGCGCTTTTCACACTGAGTATGACGCCAGCACCTTTCCTCGAAAAGGCGGCGTGGATGTGTACGAGCTAAGACTCAACCCAGCGTGCCGCTGGGAACATTGGTGGAATGACATTTACAGCACCGCGACGATCGTCTCATCGTCGCCCTCTCCCGGCGTCGTCCGCGCGACTGCCAATTGGAAAGCCCAGACCTGTATGTCTGCAAAGTCCACATTTTTTGGAGCTCTCGTAGACGAAGACTACGCTTGCGTAACAAGCTACTACAACTCAAAAACAACCGCCGAGTGCCCAGCAGGTGTCGTTCCGTAAAGACGCATTTCTGGCGCGAGCGATAAACTCGCGCCATGCTTATTCATCCAGAAATCGATCCCATCGCGTTCTCCATCGGTCCGCTTCATGTGCGATGGTACGGACTCACGTATCTCGTCGCGTTTGTGTTGTTTTTAGTGCTCGGACGGATCCGCGCTCGGCAAAACATTCTGCGCGGTTGGAAACCCGGCGATCTCGATGACCTGCTGCTCTACGGAATTTTGGGCGTGGTGCTAGGCGGGCGTATAGGTTACTGTTTGTTCTACAAACCGATGTACTACCTTACCAATCCGTTCGAAATATTTGCGGTGTGGCAAGGCGGCATGAGTTTTCATGGTGGTTTGCTCGGGGTGATTTTCGCAATGTGGTTGTACGCACGACGCACAGATCGAAAATTGCTGTCGGTGCTCGATTTCATCGGTCCGCTGGTGCCGCTAGGGCTTGCATCCGGCCGCATCGGAAACTTCATTAACGCCGAATTGCCCGGTCGCGCAGCCGATCCGTCGCTGCCCTGGGCAATGATTTTCCCCACCGTCGACAACATCCCGCGCCATCCTTCGCAGCTTTATCAGTTCGCGCTTGAAGGCGTGCTGCTGTTCATTGTTTTGTGGGTGTACGCACTAAAACCGCGCGCACTCGGCAGAGTCAGTGGCCTCGGATTGCTTGGTTACGGCATCTTGCGTTTCATCGCTGAGTTCTTCCGTGAACCCGATGCCTTCCTCGGCATTTTGAGTCTGGGCATGACAATGGGGCAATGGTTGTGTCTGCCGATGGTTGCGGTGGGGGCATGGCTTTTGCTGCGTTCTGTTGAGGCGCGCAAGTAGTTAACCAACGATTTGCACCGCCGCTCAATTTGATTGGGGCTAGAAGTTGCAAACCTCAAAGGTTAAGAAGTATTTTTTCGTCGCCGCAGCATCGTTTTCGCTTGGACTGGGCGTAATTTTCCGCATCGTATTCTCTACTTCGACCAGCAGCGCACCGCAAGCATTGACGGACGTTGCGCCGATTGACGCGCAGTTTGTATCCGCGACGCGGGCGAATTTCGCGCAGGCAACGACGATCGGCCACTCCCCGATCTTGCCAAACCTCGATCCGTTTGCATCGCTTGCTCTAAATTTTCGGTCAATTTTCGAACACGAGTCCGCCAGTTCACTGGCGCGGCTCCGCCAACTCGTTGATACGCGCACGCTTGCTGAAGCACAGTTAGAAGCCGCAAAAAGCGATGATCCGTTAGTTCACGCGCATTCATTACTGTTAACAATGCCGTGCATGACAGAAGCGGTGCAAATGGTGCAAATTGGTGCGACCGAATATTTGAACCGTCATGCGCTCGACCCGAAAACTGGGCAACCGCGACCGCTCATTCCGCTTGAAAGCGAGTTTGCGCAGCTTCGCGCGGCCGGGGGGCCTCAACGCGTGCATCCGCCGGAATCGGTGCGAGCACAACTCAAGCAAATGCAGGACGAGCCTATTGCAGAGCGGCTCGCGAAAATTAACCGCGGCGAGCGCGACTACGCGCGTGAGATGCAGCTGTGGAAGGAAACACGTGCGCCTTTGACAGCCGAAGAAGAGAAAGCATTTTTTTGATACGCGCGACACCCTCAAAGTCAAGTGCCCCGCGCAAGTCTTCTCCGACAACGGATTCGGCCCAGCCTATCGCGCACAACGAGAAAAATTCGCCGCTCAAGGCGTGATCAGCGCGCTTCTGTTTAACGAATCTGCAGGCTGGACGAGCAAGCGAAATCTTTCGGAGCTTTCGGATCGCGACTTCGCGCTTGTTGAGCGAGGCATCCGCGAACAGCAAGCGGACGTACTGGCGGTTTTGCTGTTTCGCGGAGGGATATACGGCTCGACTGAGCTCATCACCTTTCCCGACGACGCGACCGTCGCGAGCATGATCGCGGGGTTCGACGCGCCAAAACTCGCAGCATGTGAACTTGGAGTCGCTGATTGCGCGCGGGGCGGCCGCATCTTTCAAGAGGCGTGCTTAATGGTAGGCGGCTGCGACCAAACCGATGCGGCCGCGCTTTGGCGATACGTGCTTGCCCGAGACGGTCTGGATCCCACAATATTTGATCGAGTGGCGGCGGATCTCGTGGCGAAAATTCGCGCGGGTGATCTCGAGGGTTTACGCATTCGCCGAAAACCAAGCTAGAGCCGTTCGCAGTGCGACGTGGGGCTCGGCAAACATTTCGTTCATCGTTTGAATCGCAGCGCAATGTGCTAACTACACGCAACTGACGCAGTAAATCAGTCGTTTCGTCGCAAGCGCCTCGCGCTCGCGTTGCCGCTGCGAGATAGTTTGCTCATCAGCCGTTACCTATCGCACGGCGAGGAACACTTCGATGATTCGCACCGCACACCCGATCTCTCTGTTACCCATGCCGCGCACGACACTCGACTTACGAGCCTCGGCATTTGCCTCGGTTGTCACAGTCGCGACAATCGCAGCATTCGCCGCACTGAGTTCGGGGTTCGCTAACGCGGCGACCAACGCCACAACCGCGGCCGACGCCTCCATTGCAAACTTGCCAACACCGAAAACAGTCGCTTTGATTTCGATGGTGGGCGATGAGTTCACAATCGTCACCCAGAAAGAGCAAATTGGCTCGAACGTGGTTGACAACTTCACTCGCCGCGTCATACGCGTGCCCGGCAACGGCATTAATCTTTCAGTGCTGCGCGGTTTGGATCAGGCGGTTGCGCGCGAATTTCCGGATGCGGAACGCGTTTTGCTCTCGATTCCGCACGATTCGGAAGCCGCGAGCATCCCCGGCATTGAACGCGAAGCAGCGGCTTACAACAAAGCGATCAACGCGATTTCTAAGATGCCGCAGCGCATGTCGTGGGATCGCATCGTACTCGTTACACCGCGTTGGTTATTCAGCGCGCGCCAAGGCATGGCGAGCAAGCTCTCGGGCATCGGACTCTATATTCAACCGCTTGAATCGGCAACGGTTCAGCTTGATGGAGCAAACAGCTTCATCAACGACATGGGGCTGAAGTTCGACGATGAAGTTGAGACAACGAAGCGCGGTCAGAGCACGCGATCCGAAACCTTCATGGCCCCGTTTTTCTACGCAGTAGTGACCACGCTTGACGCAAAAACATTAAACGTGATCAAGCGCGATGAGCGCTACGATTTCCGCAAAGTGGTGAATCCTGATTCCACTGCGATCCGCGTGCAAAACAGTTTCGAACCAGAACAACTGGCCACGATCATCGATCGCTTTATCGAAACCGCTGCGATTCGTTCGGTGACTGACAAGAAAGGCACGGTGGAGATTGGTCCGCTGAAATCAACGCTCGTGCCGACACCCGCAGAGAAGAAGTAGATACGACCAAAAAGAAATACCCAAGGCTCAGGATTCCTCCCCTGGAAGTTAAAAAGCCCGCTAACGCGGGCTTCTTTTTTTGCGCTCGTCGCCCAATAGAATCGGGCTCAGCAGCGAAATGTTGATTGCTTAATCAATTCGTCTAAATTCGCCGTCGACCACGCTCTTATCGTTTCCGCTTTTCGTCGCGCGCTCGGTTTTTGCTGATGCGGGATCGCGATCGAAGGCGTCGCCATGATGCCCTTGTGCGCCGAGCGTTGCGAGTGATCGATTGGGAATCAAAAACAAAAACAGCCCAAACACGTCGCTGAAGAATCCTGGGGCTAGAAACAACGCGGCTGCAAGCATCCGGCGGCCGCTGTCAAACACCATCGCGTTTAACGACATGCTCTGAACTGCGCCCACGAATCGTGATTTAAAGGATCGCGTCTCGCGTTTCATTATCATCACGCCGGCAAATACGCCAGGTAGAAAAAGCGCGATCCCGGGAACGCCCAGCGTTTCGGCGAATCGAAGTGTGGCGTAGATATCAAGAATCGGCAAGCCGATGAGCAGTGCGAGAAAAAGTATGGGCATTTCAACTTCCTTAGGCGAGCGATCTCACTTCGCAATGCGTAGTATGACAGTCGTGCGCTTGGAAAGTGCGCGGAAAATACCCTTAGGTGCTTCGCTCAAAACCTTCATCGCCACGTTTGCAACGGTTTGTCTTATCCCGAGCATCGCATTAGTTGCGTTTACTGCGGACGCCCAAACCAGCACTCAATCAGGCGCCGTCTCGCCTTTGATGAACACGCCCGCCGCAGTCGCGCAGCCGCCTGCCCCGCTTCCCGTGGATGAGGCGTTTGCATCGAAAGCCTCGTGGGTTGACGGCAAGTTAGTCGTTCATTTAGACGTGTTGCCGGGGCATTATCTTTACCGCGAACGCTTCGAGGTAAGCACCAACGGGAAAGCCCAAAAGAACCTGGGAACGCGCCCGTTAAAAGGAAAGCTCAAAGACGACGCAAATTTCGGTCGAGTCGAGGTTTTTGAGCAGCCAGTGACGATAGCCGTTGAGCCAACGACTGCCCGCGACGCGCTGGTGACGCTGACTTATCAGGGTTGCTCTGAGCTGGCCGGCGTGTGTTATCCACCCGTAAAGCGCACCTTCCAAGTGCCGCGCGGCGGAAAGAATATCGCCGCAAACGAGGCAGCAAAACCGACGCTTGGAAGCATTTTCAAGAAAAACGTGAGTCAGCAATAAGCGGAACTATGGATAACGAGAACGCGACAAATGCGCCAAAGTCTGACGCGCGCCGAAATTTAGCGCTCGCGGCTGCGGGCCTCGTCGCTTGTGGCGCGGGCGCGGGCGGAGGCTACCTTTGGCTCACGCGCGGCGAGCGTGCGGCAAGCAACGCGGGCGAAGCTGCGAAGCTGCTGACGGCCAATTTCACCACGCTTGATGACAAACCAGCGCCGATCTCCACGTGGCGCGGCAAAACGCTGCTGATCAATTTTTGGGCGACCTGGTGCGGGCCCTGTCGCGAAGAAATGCCCGACTTCGTGAAAGCGCAAACCGCGTACGAATCAAAGGGATTGCAAATCATCGGGCTTGCGATCGATCGTCGAGAACCCGTGGTTCGATTCGCTCGCGAGCTTGGCATCAATTACCCCATTTTGATGGCCGATGTCGCTTGGCTTGAGGCGGTTAAGACGATGGGGAATCCGCAAGGCGTTTTGCCGTTTTCGTTGGTGTTTTCGCCTAAGTCTGAGCTCATGCTGACTCGCGTTGGTAAGGTGAAATACGACGAAATAACGACCATCATGAGCTAACTCCGCGCATTGTCAGGCAACGTACTCACGCGCAACAACCTGCATGGATGAACGCAGTGAGGCAACGCATGAAACGTCGATCCCACGGGGCGACGGCGCCGTATCTGACTATAGTTGGATATGCGCTATATCCTCGCTTAGCGCCAACGCTACATGCGTTTGGATGCGGTGGTTACCTTTCTGTAAACGACGATTCAAACACTCGTTCGGCAAAAATACACCCGAAAACGAGTGTCGCTGTATAGCAACATGCCGAGAAATCGGGCAAACTTACGGCTAACGTAACTCAACATGCTGTGATCTTCGCAGGTCACGCAAATAATGAACGTCACTTTTTACTCTGGATTCGTCCATTTGCAATTCGTTTCGTACGCGCCTCGCGTCGCATCGAGTTCGCTGCGATCGAGCGCCCGCTCGCTCGCCCATTCCAACGTCAGCATGTTTTCCGCGCTCAGCGCGTAGCGACGTTTTTTCTCAATTTCACCGCGTAAAGGGACCTTCGCATGGATCTGCGAAAGCTCAAAACTCTTATTGAATTGGTTCAAGAATCCGGCATCGCCGAGCTTGAAGTGACTGAGGGCGAAGAAAAAGTCCGCATCACCAGCAAGGTGGCCAACTCAATGCCTACCCTGCACTACGCCACGCCGATGCATGCCCCGATGCCGATGCCCGTTGCGACGGGCGCTCCAGCGCCGGTCGCCGCACCAGTGGCAGCGGCACCTGCCGAGCCAGAAGCGCCGGCGGGACATCAAGTGAAGTCGCCGATGGTTGGCACCTTTTACCGCTCGGCTTCGCCGGGGTCGAAGCCGTTTGTGGAAATCGGCTCAAGTGTTTCTGTTGGCGACACGATCTGCATCATCGAAGCGATGAAATTGATGAACGAGATCGAAGCCGATAAATCCGGCGTGGTCAAAGCGATCCTTTCTGAAAACGGCCAAGCTGTCGAATACGGCCAACCTCTCGTGTTGATTGAGTAACGACGCATGGCACTATCGCTTTCACGCACGCCCGCCCCGGTACTGTTCGAAAAAGTTCTCATCGCCAATCGCGGCGAAATTGCGTTACGTATCCAGCGCGCATGCCGCGAAATGGGCATCAAAACAGTCGTCGTTTATTCCGAAGCCGACGCTGACGCGAAATACGTGCGCCTGGCCGACGAGTCAATTTGCATCGGCCCACCGCCGTCTGCGCAGAGCTATCTCAATGTTCCCGCGATCATCGCGGCAGCTGAGGTGACCGATTCGCAGGCAATTCATCCTGGCTACGGTTTTCTTTCAGAAAACGCGGATTTCAGCGAAAAGGTAGAGAAGTCGGGATTCGTGTTTATCGGCCCACGTGCCGAAACTATTCGGCTGATGGGCGACAAAGTCTCAGCCAAGCTTGCGATGAAAAAAGCGGGCGTCCCGGTCGTGCCCGGCGTCGACGGTGCCCTGCCCGACGACCCTAAAGAAATCGTAAAAATCGCTCGGCAGATCGGCTATCCCGTCATCATTAAGGCGTCGGGCGGCGGCGGCGGGCGCGGCATGCGCGTGGTGCATGCCGAAGGCACGCTGATCAATGCGGTGACGTTGACGAAAGGCGAGGCACTTGCTGCATTTGGCAACGGCACGGTGTACATGGAGAAATTCCTTGAAAATCCGCGCCACATCGAAATTCAGGTCCTCGCGGATCAGCATAAAAACGCTGTGTATCTTGGCGAACGCGATTGCTCGATGCAGCGTCGTCATCAAAAGATCATCGAAGAAGGTCCAGCACCCGGCATCCCCGAAAAACTGATCGCAAAAATTGGTGAGCGATGCGCCGAGGCGTGTCGCAAAATTGGTTATCGCGGTGCGGGCACGTTCGAGTTTCTCTACGAGAAAAACGAGTTTTATTTCATCGAAATGAACACTCGCGTGCAGGTTGAACATCCCGTTACCGAGCTCATCACCGGTGTCGATATCGTGCAGGAGCAGATCAAGATCGCTTCAGGCTTCAAGATGGAGCTTCGTCAGAAAGACATCGTGAAACGAGGTCACGCGATCGAATGCCGCATCAACGCTGAGGACCCCACAAGTTTTGTGCCTTCACCTGGCCGCATCACTGCGTGGCATCCACCGGGCGGGCCGGGCGTGCGCGTTGACTCGCACGTCTACACCAACTATTTCGTACCGCCCAACTACGACTCGATGGTGGGCAAGCTTCTCACCTACGGCGCAACGAGAGAACAAGCAGTGGCGCGGATGCGAATCGCGCTCTCTGAAATTATTGTCGAGGGCATCAAAACTAATGTGCCACTGCACCGCGAGTTGATGGACGACGCCGAATTCATCAAGGGTGGCTTCTCGATTCACTACCTCGAAAAGCGCATGGCGAAGCTCGCCGAACGCACGCGTGGTGAGCGCTAAAAATTCAATGCCTAACTCGTGGATTGAGGTTGCCGGTGCGGTGAAGGGCGAGGTTGCCGATGCGCTCGCTGATTGCCTAATGGACGCAGGTGCGCTCGCGGTCGACGTCGCTGATTTGCACGCCGAGAGCGACGCCGAACAACCCATTTTCGGAGAACCCGGCATGGCGCTCAACGTGCGCTGGGCCGACAGCCGGATCGCCGCATTATTTGACCGAGAAGTCTCCACCGAGGCCATCGAATCGCTGTGGATCAAACTGCGTGAACAATTCCCCGGCGCGCTCGGCGTTCATGAGTTTCGCGTGGTACCCGAAACCGATTGGGTTCGCGCAACGCAAGCCCAATTCGACCCGATTGAGATCACGCCCGATTTGTGGATCGTGCCGACGTGGTGCGAGCCGCCAAAGGCGTCGGCGATCAATTTGCGCATTGATCCAGGTCTAGCCTTCGGCACCGGAACCCATCCAACGACGCGGCTTTGTTTGCAGTGGCTGTCAGCACAAACACTTTCCGGCCTGAGCGTGCTCGACTACGGATGCGGCTCCGGCATTCTGGCGATGGCCGCAAAAGCACTTGGCGCAAGCGATGTGTCCGGCGTTGACATCGATCCGCAGGCCATCGAAACAGCGAAGCTCAACACATCAGCAAACGGCTACGATGTTCGATACACAACGTCAGGCGACGCACTTCAAGGCCAGTTCGACGTCGTGGTCGCCAACATTCTCGCCGGACCACTTACCGTGCTCGCGCCAGCGATTGCGGCGCACGTAAAACCGGGCGGAGCGCTCGCGCTAGCAGGAATTTTGCAGCCGCAGGTAGATCGAATCATTGAGGCCTATGGGCCGTGGATTGCGATGCAAGTCGCCGCCGAGCGCGAAGGTTGGGTGCTGATGACCGGACAACGTCGCAATCCCTAACGCGGCTGATGCGTTGTGCACGGTCGCTTGAATCTCAATCGGCGCCCATACGCACCCCGAAAACACAAATCGTGTGCATGCAAATTCTGACAATCGTTTACGCTTCTAGCTTGTCACATCAATCCCGCGTTTTCTTTTGAGCTCAGCTGTCACCCAATGCCCCCACTGCCGCGCGAAATTTCGCGTCAGGCCGGAGCATATTCGCGCGCACGGCGGGCTCGTTCGATGCGGCGCATGTCGCGGCATATTTGATGCGCGACAGAACTTGATCGAAGGCCAGCTTGAACCGGTTGAGGAAGATGCCGATACGTTTGGATCGCCTGCGACCGTGATGCCCGGTATTCCGGCCGTGCGCCACGGGCCGACGGCCGATGAAATACGCGTCGCCGCACAGCAGGGAATTGCTAAAAAACCCGATGTAAACGCTGATTCGTACGGTGCGAGAGCGGCTTCTGATCCTGCGTCAACACAAAGCGCTAGCAACGCAAAGCCCGAGCGAAACAACGCTCTGGCAGACGAAGCTGAACGTTCGAAATACGACTGGCGCGAGCCCGCAGCGCCGCTCAGCCGAGGTGCGCGGGTCGGCTATGTTTTGTTGTCGTTTTTGCTTTTTGTCACACTCCTGGCAAACGCTGGCTACTGGTTTCGCGACGAAATTTCCAGCCGGTTTCCGAGCACAACGCGCGCACTCACCGCCGCCTGTGCACAGCTCGGATGTCGCGTGCAGCCACCTCGGCGCTCGGAGGCGCTTGGATTCGTGGGCTCTGATCTTGCTGCAGACCCTGCTCACAAAGGTCTGCTCATTTTTACGGCAACACTTAAAAATTCGGGCAGTTACGCCGTTGCCCTGCCCAGCCTGGTGCTCACGCTTGACGGCATCGGCGGCGAGCCGATTGCTCGGAGAGCATTTAGTCCTGAACAATATGCGCCCGCAAATGCGAGCCTGACTCGCGGCCTGGAAGCAGGAGGCGACTTAGAAATCAAACTCTATCTTGATGTGAGCCCCGCAGTTCCCGTCGGCTTCAAGGCCGATCACGCTTACTTCTGACTCCGAGATGAACGAGCGTTCGCAGCCAACGCCGAACCGTAACCGCAGCGCTGGCGCGGGCACTGATGATGGCGCTGAGCGAGCTTCGCGCGCAACGCAGGCGCAGTCGAAACTGCTGTTTTACGTCGCGCTGTTTTGTATTTTCGTCATCGTCTATGCCAGTTTGCAACCGTTCACCGGCTGGGCAGAATCGTCAGCGGCGCCGTTTGATTTCTTAACGAAGTTTTCGCGTCACGTCTCGCGCGCCGACGTAATTTTCAACACATTGGCCTACGTCCCACTCGGTTTCTCGCTCTACGCGATGCTGCCGCCATCGTACGGTGCCACAAAACGCGCGCTGTGGATGCTCACGGCTACGCTCGCGCTATCGATCTTGGTAGAAACGCTGCAAAACTGGCTGCCGACGCGAGTCTCTAGTGTTAACGACACCTTAGCCAACGCGTTTGGCGCGGTGCTTGGTGCAGCGATCGCCTCGCGCGTGATCGCGCAGCAAAATTTCATTGCCGTTTTGCGACGCTGGCGAGAATCTTTGTTTGTAAGCGGAGCCACGGGCGATCTCAATATTTTGTTGCTCGCGGTTTGGCTCATCGCTCAAATTAATCCAGGCATACCGCTATTCGCTTCCACCTTTCACCCGGGGTTTATCACCGCGTTTGATCCGGTGATCGTTGCCGTGGAACTCGCACAAACCACCGCAGCACTGGTCGGCATCGGACTGTTCACCGATCTCACCATGCGCAAGCGCTGGTTGGGCGGGATCGCGCTCGTTCTTGTGGTTGCCTGCGCAGTAGCGCTCAAAACCATCGCTGCGCAGTGGCTACTCACACCCATTGCCTGGGAAGCATGGTTGCGCCCCGGCCACGCGCTAGGCGTTGCGCTCGGCGCGGTCGCGCTGCTCGTTCTTTTTTGGTTGCCGCGCCGATTGAAATCTATCGTCGCCGGGATCGCATTGTTGTCGAGCGTGTTCATTCCGCTGGTGTTGCCTGACTTAGTAACGGTTCGCGCGCCGACATCGCTATTTAACTGGAGCTACGGCCAATTGCTCAATCTCAACGGGCTCACCCGAACAATTGTTGTTTTGTGGCCGTTCATTGCCACCGCTGTGCTCTTTTTCCGCTTTGGCGGCGACGCCAAGGGCAATCGAAGCGTCACCTAAAATCAAACGATGTTGAACCCATCCACGCAACTCATTGACGGCCCTGCTGGGTCGCTGGAAATCGCGTTCGCTTCCCCGATTTCTCCGCGCGCACTAGCGCTTATTTGTCATCCCCACCCGCAACATGGCGGCACGATGGACAACAAAGTCGTGCAAACGCTCGCCAAAGCGTTTCAAGAGCTCAACTGCGCAGTGATGCGATTTAATTTTCGTGGCGTCGGCAAAAGCGAGGGCGAATTCGATAGCGGCATCGGAGAAACCGAAGACGCTGCGGCGGCGCTCACGCATGCGCGCGCACAGATTGGCAGCGAATTGCCGTTAATCGCGGCTGGATTTTCGTTCGGTTGCTTCGTACAAACGCGGCTCTACGAGCGCGCCGCGCCACAACAACTCGTGTTGATCGGACCTGCGGTGAAACGCTTTCAGATTCCAGAGGTTGCGAGAGAAACGCTCGTTGTGCATGGGGAAGAAGACGATGTCGTTCCGCTTGCCGATGTGATGGATTGGGCGCGTCCGCAAGGTTTGCCGGTGACCGTGTTTCCTGGCACGGGGCACTTTTTTCACGGGCGTTTAGCCGAGTTAAAGCTTTGCGTGAAGCGTGCGTGTGCGCACGTCGGAGTTTCGCCTTGAGTGCAGTGCTTGAATTTAAGGATGTGCACAAAAGTTTCGGCAAAGGCGAGGCGAAACGCGAGGTCGTGCGCGGCGTGTCACTTGCGGTTGAATCGGGTCAGTGCTTTGGTTTTTTAGGGCCTAATGGTGCTGGAAAAACCACGAGCCTTAAGATGGCGCTCGGGCAAACCTCGCCCGATTCCGGCACGATTCGAATGTTGAATCACGCGATTCCTGCAGAGGCGCGAATTGCGCGCGAGAAAGTCGGCGTCGTGCCGCAAATGGACAATCTCGACCCTGATTTCACCGTTGCTGAAAACTTGATTGTGTATTCGCGCTATTTCGGCATGAGCGACGCAAAGGCAAAATCACAAGTGCCGATGCTGCTCGAATTTGCTGGGCTTACTGGGCGCGAAAACGCGAACATTCGCGAGCTGTCTGGCGGCATGAAACGGCGCTTGACGATCGCGAGGGCGCTGGTGAACGACCCCGATTTCATCGTGCTTGATGAGCCCACCACCGGGCTTGATCCGCAAGCACGTCATTTGATTTGGGATCGCTTGAAAGCGTTGCGCGCTCGGGGAAAAACTTTATTGCTGACCACGCATTTCATGGATGAAGCAGAGCGCTTGTGTGATCGTCTTGCGGTGATCGACGCGGGCTTGCTGATCGCAGAAGGATCGCCGCGCGAGTTGATCGAAAAAACGATTGAACCCGATGTTGTTGAGGTGTTTGGCGACGATGTCGCGTCGCTGAAAGATCGTGTCTCGGCCTTTGCCACGCGCATTGAGGTCGCGGGTGAAACGCTTTTCGCCTACACCACAACGCCGAAGCCGCTCACTGAAGCGCTCTCACAATTCGCAGGGATTCGCGTGTTGCATCGGCCCGCGAATCTGGAAGACGTTTTCATCAAATTGACCGGCCGCGAGCTGCGCGATTGATGCGCTTTCCGAACTTCAGCGCAACCAGCAAAGCGCATCCCTCACCCCCTACCCCTCGCCCAGCGGTAGAGGGGAGATACTCGTCCACAAATCGCCAATGCGATTTACGGAAGCGTTCGCAATGAGCGACTTCTCGCTCTTTCGCTTCATTCCCATCTGGCGTCGCCATTTTCTCGCGTGGAAAAAATATTGGTTGTCCTCGCTGATGTTTTCGACCTTCGAGCCGCTCGTGTATATGGTGGGTTTTGGTTACGGCATGGGTGCGCTGGTGCCCGAGCTTGGCGGCATGACCTATGTCGCATTTATCGCCAGCGGCTCGCTCGCGTTCGGCGCACAAAACGGTGCTACGTTTGAAGGGATGTATTCCGCGTTCTCGCGCATGTTTATTCAGCGCACCTGGGACGCGATCATCAACGCGCCGATGTCGCTGTTCGATGTGATGATGTCGGAATGGACGATTGCTGCGACGAAAGCGGTTTTGTCGTCGGTGACATTCATCGCAGCGCTGCTCGTGCTGGGCATTAGCCGCGAATGGACGTTGATTTGGGTCGTTCCCGTTGCATTGTTGATCGGTCTGGCCTTCGCGGCGCTAGCACTCATCATGACGGCAGTCGCAAAAGGCTACGAATTCTTCAGCTACTGGTTTTCGCTCGGCGTGCTGCCGATGGCGATGATTTCCGGCGTGTTCTTTCCGGTGGAGCAGCTGCCAAAATGGCTGCAATTTATCGGCGATTGTTTGCCGCTGAAGCATGGCGTTGAGCTCATTCGTCCGCTGGTACAAGGCAAACTTCCAAGCGACGTGTTGTTACACGTCGGCGTTCTTGCGCTCTACGCCCTTGGCGGTTTTGCAATTGCCACACATTTGATTCGCAAGCGTTTTGCGAACTAGGTAGATAACCGTGCAAACTGTTCTCTGGGTCAAAGCCCTTCACATCATTTTCATGGTCACCTGGATGGCGGCAATTTTTTATTTGCCACGACTCTACGTGTATCACGTGCAGGCGATCACCGAGAACGATGCCAAAGGCGACGCGCGCTTCAAAATCATGGAGCGCAAACTCTTCTGGGGCATCATGACGCCGGGTGCGGTGTTAACGATCGTGTTCGGTGTGTGGCTCTGGCTCGGCTACGGCATTACTGGCAAATGGATGATGTGGAAACTCTTGCTCGTACTTACATTGCTCGCACATCACATTGCGTGCTTCATTCATCTGCGCGCGTTTCGCGACGGTCACAATACACGCAGCGAAAAATACTTTCGAATCATGAATGAGCTGCCGGTATTCGCGCTGTTCGGCATCGTGTTTTTAGTGGTGCTCAAACCGAATTAGAGCAAGACAACTACTGACGCAATAGCCCGATATGCTTGGGCAACGACGAATTTCCGATCATTTTTCGATAAATCGATAAAATTGTGCTCTCGCCCAGATGAATGGGCGACTTACAACAAAGCTGGAATCTCATTTCGTGTCACGCGCCCTCGTGCTTTTCTCTGGTGGACAAGACTCCGCGACCTGTCTTGCGTGGGCGCTCGCGCGCTATGCGCAGGTGGAAACAATTGCCTTTGATTACGGACAACGTCATCGCATTGAACTCGATGTTCGCATCGAAACGCTGCGTGAAATACGCGCCGCATTTCCTCAATGGAGCGCGAAGCTCGGTGACGATCATCTGCTCGATCTCTCTGTGCTCGGGCAGATTTCAGAGACCTCACTCACCCGCGACGTCGCGATTGCGTACGAGAAAAATGGTTTACCGAATACCTTCGTGCCCGGTCGCAATTTGTTGTTTTTGAATTTCGCGGCCGCGCTCGCGTATCGTCGCGGCATCGATGTACTCGTCGGCGGTATGTGCGAAACTGATTTCTCGGGTTACCCGGATTGTCGAAACAACACGATGAAGGCAACGCAGCTTTCACTCTCGCTCGGCCTCGATACCAAAATGACGATTGAAACGCCACTCATGTGGATCGACAAAGCGCAAACCTGGGCGCTCGCACAATCGCTCGGCGGCCACGCGCTCACGCAGCTCATTATCGAGCACACGCACACCTGCTACAACGGCGTTCGCGATGCGCAGCATGCCTGGGGCTACGGCTGCGGCGAATGCCCTGCATGCGCATTGCGCAAGGCAGGCTTCGAACAATGGAAGCAGATCGCAGCATGACGTATTCCGTAAAAGAAATTTTCTACACGCTGCAAGGCGAAGGCGCGAACGCGGGTCGGCCTGCCGTGTTTTGTCGATTCGCGGGCTGCAATTTGTGGAGCGGATTGGAGCGGGATCGCGAAACAGCGATCTGCAAATTTTGCGACACCGATTTCGTTGGCACCGATGGCACTCGCGGCGGAAAGTTTTCAACGGCGACCGAACTCGCAACAGTCATCGCAAGCGAGTGGCCCGCAAACTCACGCGGCAAAAAACTCGTCGTCTGCACCGGCGGCGAGCCTCTCTTGCAACTCGACACGCCGCTGATCGACGCGCTCCACGAACAAGGTTTTGAAATCGCCGTTGAAACCAACGGCACGATCATCGCACCCGAAGGCATCGATTGGATTTGCGTGAGCCCGAAAGCAGGCGCAGAATTCAAGCAAACGCGAGGACAAGAATTGAAAGTCGTCGTCCCGCAGGCGCTTGATATGGATTACTTATCAACGCTTGATTTCGAGCATCGTTTCGTGCAACCGATGGATGGTGTCGATCGCAGCGCGAACACGCAGTTCGCCATTGATTGGTGTTTGCAACATCCTCAATGGCGGCTCTCGGTGCAGACGCATAAAGTAATTGGTATTCGCTGATGAACTACGAAATTTCACAGCGCTTTTTCTTCGACGCTGCGCACACGTTAAAGCGAAAGATCGAAGCCGAAGGCTCGCGCCGCATTCATGGTCACACCTATCACTGCGAAGTCGCGCTCTCCGGCACGCCCGATCCCGCAAGCGGCATGGTGAGCGATTTGGGCGAGCTGCGTGCGCATCTACAAACCGTTCGCGAACAACTCGATCATCACTATCTCGATGAAATTGCCGGGCTCGGTGCGCCGACGCTTGAGAATTTGTGCACCTTTATTTGGAACGCAGTCGCCCACAAATTCAGCAACGTCGCTAGCGTGCGCGTGTGGCGCGAAGGCATGGGCGACGGCTGCGTGCTGCGACAATAGCGAATGCCTTTGCCTCCTAAACCCAATCCCGCGCCGTCACCGCAACAGCCGCGCGCCACCATCGCCGTCAAAGCGAAAGCGCCTTCGAAAGTCGTCGAGCGTTTCTTCGCGCCGTGTCCGCGCGGCTTAGAAACGGTGCTCGCGGACGAGCTGGCTGCGCTTGATGCGGATCGCATTGAAATCACCGACGGCGGTGTGGGCTTTAGCGGTGCGTTCGACTTAGGACAGCGCGCGTGTTTGTGGAGCCGTGTGGCCTCGCGCGTGTTGTGGCAGTTGGGCGAGGCTGAATATCGCGTTGAAGACGACATTTATCGCATCGCACGAGATATTGACTGGCCGCACTTGTTTGCCGCGCATCACACGATTCGCGTGGAAACGAACGCGATTCGCTCGCCGCTGAAATCGCTCGATTTCGTCACGCTTAAAGTGAAAGACGCGATTGTTGACAAATTTCGGGCTGCGATGAATTCGCGCCCGAGCGTAGATACGTCGATGCCGGACATGCGCATTTTTGTGTTTTTGACCGAATACAAAGCGACGATTTATCTCGATCTCGCAGGCGAAGCGCTCTTTAAACGTGGCTATCGTCGCGAGGGTTTGGCGGCACCGCTTCGTGAAAATCTCGCCGCCGGAATGTTGCTGTTGAAAGGCTGGAAAGGCGATCGCCCACTGCTGGATGCAATGTGCGGCAGCGGCACGATTTTGACCGAAGCGGCGCTCATCGCAACCAATACAGCGCCGGGCTTACAGCGATCATTCTCTTTCGAAAAACTACGCTTTTTTGATGCTTCTCAATTTAGAGCGATTAGAGAATCCTCGCCCAATAATATTGGGCGATTAGAACCAGGGCTGTTATTTGGAAATGACGTAAATCCCGCCGCGATTGACACGACGGAACGACATTTGCACAACGTCGTCGGCGCGACGGCACTGAAGGGCATTCGTCTCACCAACCAACGCGCAGAAACACTTACGCGCCCTGCGGAAAATGGTTTGTTGCTCTCAAATCCGCCGTACGGCGAGCGTATGGACGAACTGGCCACGCTGCGCGAATGGTATCCGCAGCTTGGCGCATGGATGAAGCGCGAGCTTGCGGGGTGGACGGTGTGCTTCATCACTGCCGATCGCGATATGCCGAGCGGCCTCGGCTTTAAGCCCGGCAAGAAAACCCCGCTCTACAACGGTGCTCTCGATTGCCGTCTGTTTGAATTTCAAATGTATTCCGGCAGCAAGCGCGAACCGAAAGAGAAACCGCAGGGCGGAATGCCGATGGAGCATCGCCCAGGGCATCGCGAAAGAAATTAGCGACTAAAATCATGTTTTCCGCAATTGGCTCCGTTTCAGAATCGCTGATAACGCGAAGCTAAGCCGAAGACGGTACGAACGTGCAGCAAGGCGCGGGCGACAAAGTTAGCGGCGGTTCTGAGACGGAGACAACTATGTACGAATCTGACATCACTAAATTCATCCGCGAACTCAAAACCGCGAAACCGCATCTCGAAGACGAGCAGCGCAAGGGCCGCGCGATATGGTGGGACAAAAAGCCCCTTGAATTAAAAGAGCGAGACGAATTTGACGACGCCCAGGTGCCGCAAAAACCGTATCCGTACGCAACGAAATAGCCGCTTCGCTCACCTCTCAAACGCGGGTGGCGCGTTCTCCACTAAGGTGATCGCTAGCGCGCGACTCGTTAGCCATGTGCAAATACGCTGCGAAATGCAGCGCCAGACCCACGCCGAAAAACGCAACGCGCAACCATGTGCTCTCTGTTATCGGTTCGTCTGACATTCGACCATAGCCAAACGCCTGCATCAAACCCACAAAACACATCAGCGCGCCCGGCAGCAAAAGCACTGGCAGCACAAGCTGTGTCGACTGTTTGACTCGAAACGAGTTCGCGGCGTACCAGAGACCGACCGCAATCGGCAGCGCAACGAGCGACAAGGCTCGCCCCGCCACGACCATATAGAGCAGCGCAGCGGCGACCCATATTGCAGTAACGGCGGTGAAGACCGATTTTGAGTTCAAGCGATGGCTCCTAGCTAAGTTCGTTGCACAACACTACGATAATACGCGCTGACCATGACAACGGATGCCATCACTTCCACTTCCGATGAAACAGTGGGCGACTCGCTTGCCGACGCGCGGCGATTCGGTGGCATCGCGCGGCTCTACGGCGAAGGCGCGCTTGGCAAGATACGCGCATCCCACGTGGTGATCGTTGGCATCGGTGGCGTCGGCTCTTGGATCGCCGAGGCATTCGCCCGCTCCGGCGTGGGCGCACTGACCTTGATCGACTTAGATGTGATCGCAGAATCAAATTTGAATCGTCAAGCGCATGCAACGGTTGCAAATCTGGGTCGCAACAAGGTTGATGCGATGCGCGAACGCGTGTTGAGCTTCGCGCCGGATTGCGTGGTGAATGTTGTTGATGATTTTGTAACGCCGGAGAACGTTTCGACGATCATTCCCGCGAGTGCGAATATCGTGATCGATGCAATCGATCAGGTGCGCGCGAAGGCGGCGCTGGTTGCGCATTGCGTGCGCGAGAAACAAACGATCATCGTGTGCGGCGGCGCTGGCGGAAAAACTGATCCGACGATGATTCGCCACGCCGACCTCACGCAAACAAAAAACGACGCGCTGCTTTCGAAGTTGCGCGCGAATCTGCGCAAAGATTTTGAGTTTCCACGTGGCGAGAAAAAGTTCGGCGTGACCGCGATCTACTCCGAAGAGCAGCAGCATGGCACCCAAGCCACCGACGGCGGCGCGGGGCTTGCCTGCGCGGGCTACGGCTCAGCGATGCACATGACGGCAGCCATAGGTTTGGCGGCGGTAAGTCGAGCGATAAATTTGATCGTAACCAACTAGTCAGCAATTTTCGTTATCGCGCGTCTTTATTGGGTGAAATGCAGTTTTTTAGTAGGTTTCGACGAGTTCCGATAAGTATCGTGCTGCCCAAATATCCCGCCGAGCCAGTCGGATAGTTGATGAGACTTGCGAGTAGCGTTCCGATACGCTTTCTTTCGACACAGATTGCGCAGAGTTACGCAGAGTATTTTGGTGTCTTATCGAGTGCGACCGGGAGTGCAGCTCATCAGCACTAACCTGCGAATTCTGCGAAATCCGTATCAAAAGAATGACTGCGTCGAGTGACCAATTTGAATTGGACGCGAAGCCGCTCTCGATAGCGAACCTGACGCGCGATTGAGCAGTCAAATCAGCTTGGCAAGGAGATGGTTATGCATGTATCCCGACGTAGTGTGTTGCTTGCAGCGAGTTCGCTCGCTACCGTGCCGCTCATTCCTAGCGCCCTCGCGCAACCGAGCCTGCTCGCGCCGACGCCGCAGGACTCGGAGGGGCCTTTCTACCCTACAAACTGGAGCGGCGAAATCGATGGCGACTTAATCACGGTCGGTGGACGTCGCTACGAAAAAGGCGAAAGTATGCTGCTCACCGGGCGTGTACTCGGCATCGATGGTCAAGCCATTCGCGATGCGCGCGTGGAAATTTGGCAAGTCGATGCGGCGGGCAAATACCGACATCCGAATGATGACGGCGATCAGCCGCTCAAGCGCGGTTTTCAAGGCTTTGGCCGCGTGGCAACTGAGGCGAGCGGCGGCTATCGTTTCCGTACGGTGAAGCCCGTGAACTACGGCGGTCGGCCCGCGCACATTCACTATCGCGTTGCGGCAAAAGGTTTCCGCACCCTCACCACGCAAATGTACTTCGCAGGTGAGAACGAAGAGCGCAGCGGATTCGGCGGTTTCTCACGCGAGCGGGCGAAACTCACGGTGAAAACGCAAGCGTTGCGCGATGCTGCCGCCGCGGCGAAGTTAGCCGCGATCTTTGACATCGTCTTGGCAAAGGCTTAGCGAACGACCAATGCACGGCGCATACAGAAATCATGCGCCGCCGTTTTCTTCATGCGCTACTTCGTGACTTGCAAATCGGTAACCACGTATTTGCCGGCTTCGCTGATCGCCGCGAACTTGACTTTATCGCCCACCTGAATTTTTTCAAGCATTGATTTTTCCTTTACGTTAAACACCATCGTCATCGCGGGCATGTCGAGGCTTTTGATCTCGCCGTGTTTAAGCGTAATTTTTCCGCCATCTTTATCAACGCGTCGAACTTCGCCGTCCGCCATCGGGGCAGCGGGCGTCGTAGTAGCGCTTGGTGTCGCTGCGGCCTTCGCATGATCATGGTTTTGTGCAAATGCGGATGCGAAAAGCGCCGCAAACGAAGCGACGGTGGCAATTGAAATAGTGCGTTTCATAAATAACTCCAGAAAATGTGTGTGTGAAATCGGTTGATGGTTAGAGCTGAGCTCAATGGGCGGATATAACTAATCGTGTAATAACGCATAGCGGCGGGGCGCTGTTGACCCAATCATTGCCATTAAGATTTTCGCGCGCCAAACGGCATCGACGCGGCGACGACCTTAATCTTGCCGACCATGCCAGCCTGATAGTGACCGGCGATTAAGCACGCAAAGTCAAAATCGCCCGCGCGATTGAACATCCAAACAATTTCGCCTGATTTACCGGGCTCGACGTGCGCCATGTACGGCTCGTCATGTTCCATGTTGGGAAACTTCAGCATCATCGCGGCGTGTTCGTCGAGCTCCGTCTTGGTGCCGATCACAAATTCATGCATGATCTTGCCGTTATTCGCAATCACGAACCTCACCGTCTCGCCTTGTTTGACTTCGATTGCGTTCGGCGTGAACCGCATGTTGTCTGCCATACCGACTTTGATCGTACGTTTAACGGCTTTTGCGTCGCCAGCAATGCCCCAAGCCTTTTGCTCCTTCTTGACGGTGACGATTTTCGATTTGTTGTGATCCTCCTTGCCGTGCGCGAGCAACGCGGCAGGCATAGCAAGCACCAGCGCGGCGAGAGTGATGGATAGATATTTCAAGCGTGTTTCCTCGTCAAATTGAAATCGAACATTGTTGATCTTTGCTGTGGTTGCAAGGCCATCAGTGACCATGTTTGTGCCCTGCTGGTTTCCTCACCTTAACCTCGATGGCGCGCGCTGGTGCTGAGGTGTCGGTGGGGTTGTATAGGCCGGTTACTGGGCCTTGATTGAGCTGCTCAGACTTAAATCGATGCGGCTCCGGCAGCGCGCCGGTGAATTCGAAGGCAGCCGTGCCTGCGGGTTGTTTAAACCAGCCAGGATCGCGATAGTCGTTTGGCTTTTGATCCTTGCGTACCTTGAGAACGCTGAACATGCCGCCCATACCAATTGCACCGAACGGGCCTTCGCCCGTCATCATTGGCGCGGTGTTGTCGGGTAGCGGCATCTCCATTTCAGTCATATCCTTCATGCCGCGTTCTCCCATCACCATGTAGTCCGGAATCACATTGGTGATTTGCTTGGCGACACCACGATGGTCAACGCCAATCATTGTCGGCACGTCATGTCCCATCGCGTTCATCGTATGGTGACTCTTGTGGCAATGAAACGCCCAGTCGCCCTCTTCGTCTGCCAAAAACTCGACTTGCCGCATCTGACCCACAGCGATGTCGGTGGTCACCTCCATCCAGCGTGAACCGCGCGGCGTCGGCCCGCCGTCGGTACCGGTGACTTCAAACTCGTGTCCGTGCAGATGAATCGGATGATTGGTCATCGTGAGATTGCCGATGCGGATACGCACCTTGTCGTTTTTCTTTACGACGAGCGGATCAATGCCCGGATAGATACGACTGTTCCAGCTCCAAAGATTGAAATCGATCATCGTCATGATCTTTGGTGTGTAAGCGCCCGGATCAATGTCGTATGCGTTGAGCAAAAAGCAAAAATCGCGTTGCACCTCATCAATCAGCGGATGCGTGGTCTTGGGGTGTGTCACCCAAAAGCCCATCATCCCCATCGCCATCTGCACCATTTCGTCGGCGTGCGGGTGATACATGAAAGTGCCGGGGCGTCGCGCGACGAATTCGTAGACAAAAGTCTTTCCAGGCGGAATGCCTTTTTGATTGAGCCCGGTCACGCCGTCCATGCCGTTCGGCAGACGTTGACCATGCCAATGAATGCTCGTGAGTTCACCGAGCTTGTTGGTAACAAAGAGCCGGATGCGATCGCCTTCGACCACTTCAATGGTTGGGCCCGGGCTTTGCCCGTTATAGCCCCACAAATGTGCTTTGAACCCGGGCGACATTTCGCGCACGACGGGCTCAGCCACTAAATGAAATTCTTTGACACCATTGTTCATCCGCCACGGCAAAGTCCACCCATTTAACGTCACTACGGGGTTGTACGGACGTCCGGTGTTGGGCATCAGCGGCGGCATGGTGTCCGGTTTTGTTTGCACAACAGGTTCGGGTAGCGCGGCCATCGCAACGCGGCTGACTGAGGCCGCTGCCACGCCACCGGCAACTCCCGCGAGCCCCGCGGAGCGCAGAAAACTTCTTCGACTGTTCATAGGGTGTTGTTCCTTAAATCCGTTGAATTCAATGCGCTCAATGCGCCGCACTGCCGCCGCCACTGGGCGGAGACGGCGAGCCAACCGACATCGACATCGGTTTGCCAATAATGGTTGCCTCTAGCGCTGCGTCGGCAAGCCAGAATTGCTGCTGCGCTTCGATTGCGGCAATCACACTCGCGATCTGGTCGCGGGTGTCTGCGAGAAGTTCGAACACGCCGATGATCATGCCGTTGTAGCGAAGCACGTTCTCTTCGTTAATGAGTTTTCGCAGCGGCACCACTTCATCACGAAAATGTTTTGCGATGTCGTAGGTCGTTCGATAGGCCGCGTAGCTCTCTCGCAAGTGCGAACCGGCTGCGCGCAACGTCGCTTCGTGGCGATTGAGCGCCGCAAGCGCTTGCGCGGACATCGCTTGTCGTTGCAAATCACCCACGTCAAACAGCGGAACGCGCACCTCAATTTCGTAACCCCGCGTGCGCGTAGCATGTCCGTCAGCGCGCTCGACTGCGGTGTTGCGCGCACCCGCCAGCTCGATGTCGGTAAGACTCGTCAACCAGCTTAAACGCTCTCCTTGCGCCGCCGCGTTCAGCATCGATGCGGACAATTTTGCATCTAGACGGTTCACGCTTGCCGCACGACTCACGTCCTCCGGCGAGCGCGGCGCAGTCGGTACATCGGGCAAGCGCGCAGGCAATTTAAGTTGCTCGGCTTGTGTGTCACTAAGTCCCATGGCGCGTATGAGCGCTTCGCGTGCGCTCACGGTGCGTTGCTTTGCGATGGCGAACTGTGCCACTGCGTCGGCATAAAACGCCTGCTGCCGAGCGCGTTGAAGCTTGTTGAAGTTACCGACTTGTTGCATTCGACGCGCAAGCTCCGCGCTCGCTTCCGCAGCATCTAACACTTGCTTCGCATAGGCGAGGGATTGCTCCGCCGCAACCGCCGAAGTCCACGCCAGTCGCACCTGCGTTACCCGATCAATCACCGCAATGGTTGTTTCAATCTGTTGCTGCTCAAGCTTCGCGTTAGCAACGCGTAGGCGCTGCGGCAAGGTCAGCACGTCGAGCAGTCCAAACGCAAGCAAACGTCCATAGTCCAGCTCAACGGGATTGCTGAGTCGCTCGAACGTGAACACAGGATTCGCAATGCGACTCATCTGTGCGCTGGTGGCCGCATTCATCCATGCCTCGGCAAGCATCGCTTGCATCTCAGAACTGTTTACTAAAGCGAGGCGAACCGCACTGTCGCGGGACAGCGGTGCTTCCAGTAATTTCGCAGCGGCCGATTGCGCTTCGTTACGTGCCGCATCCGAGCGGCGCAGCGACAATTGACCTTGGGTGAACGCTTTCGCGTCTTGATCGACTTTCGCAATTCGTTGGTCAACGTTAACCGTTGCACAACCCGCGAGCGTTAGTATGCCCGCCGCAAAAAGCGCGAATAGCATTCGGCGTCGCAACGGTGGCACGACGACGCGCGCTGTTCGAGGGTTGCGGCTCATTGTGGCCTCCGATGTGCGGCGTGCGGATCGTCAGGTGCTGGTTTCGCAGGAGTCGGCGTGATGGGTGCGGTCGTGGGTACGGCGGTTGGCGACCGAGCAGCGGGAGCGGACTGTTGCGCGGCTGGGCTCGGCGAAGTGGCGCGCTGCACCTCTTTCAAATACTCACGCCACCCACCCACTTTGGTCACCGTGTCGTTGGCGTCACGCCATGAGCCAACGTTGAGATCACCCAAAGGCCGGTAGCCGACAAATGCGGATTCGTAAGAGAGTTTAAAAGTAGGCGGGGTCAGGTCGTTGCTAGCGATCGCAACAGTTGTGCAAAGCGCGAGCGACGCAGACGAAGCGACTGCTACGCGTCCGATGAAAAAAGAATAGCGAAACATGAGTGACCTCAACAAGTAAAAGTACTGAAACGAGAGACAAGGGTTCGGGCAAGTGCGTCGAGCGCAGACGCGACTAGTCGAGGGTCACCGCAGTGACCCGGCGGAGCGCTAAGCTCGCGGCGGACGCTTGAATCTGTGTAGAGGAGCGTCAGCAAATGCCGATGCAAACACTGGAAATTGGGTGGCTACAAATTTCTCGAACGCAAACACATCAGTTTGCGTCGTGATTATCGATCCGCTACAACAGGATGCACACACGCTGCACTTGCCTTTTGCAAGCAGCGGCGATACGGGCTCAGCGCCTTGAGCGTTGATCGAGTCGGTGACGGGGGCGTGATGGTGATGCGTGGTTGTTGAATCAAGGTGCGAGTGCTGTGAAGCGATCTTATGCGGGTTCGGTGCGCTTGATTCGGTTGCGTGTCCAATCCTCGCAGCGTGATTCGGGCCACACGCAATCATCGTAGTCGCAGCAGCGCCTTGCAACGGAATTGCAAGGAACAGCAGCCAAACGAGTATTGCGCGAAACCTGCTCATGCTTGAAGTGTATTTCCGTTCAAATTCATTTGGTCGGTGGTAATCACAAATGTTTGTTCTGGATCAAATACGATTGATTAGTACAGCAACGCGGGCAGTACAAACGCGAAAAAACCACCGAGCAAATAAATCGCAACCGATGCGAAATAAATCACTTGCGAAACTTTGCGCTGTCTTGTGCACGCGCGTGCGAGCGCAGGATCAGCGGGGCACGGTAGAAACCGTGCTCGCCATTGGAAATATCCCGCGACGGCGAGCATGACGCCTGCGAGCAAAAACACCGAAGTTTTGTGCTCTGAAAGCCACACGATTTGCGGCACTGCGCCGACGAAGGCGGCAAGCGTTGCGCCCGCCCCCAACGCGACGAGTAACGCTGGAATTGCGCAGCAAACCAGCGTAGATGCGCTTGTGAAAATTGAGAACCAGGTTGCACCGGTTCCCAATTTTTGTTCCGCTTCGAAATCCATTAGGATTTTTTCGCTTTCACTTCATTGCGAATATCAGCGATCGTTGCGCTTACTCGCTCGATGCCTTTCACTTCGTAGCCCGCATCTGCAATTTGCGCTTTCAGTTTTGCGTCGTCAAGTTTTTGACCTGGTTTTTGAGCGACCGCGACGATTTTGTTTTCGAGGCTCACGAAGACTTCAGCAGTTTCTTTGTTCGCTTTCATCTTCTTTTCAATCGCGCCCGCGCAGAATGCGCAAACCATTCCGTCCACTTTAATCTTGACGGTTTCCGCCTGCGCAGAAATCGCCGTGATGATGAATGCAGAAGCAATAAGTGTTTTGATGAGTTTCATGTTGATCTCCTAAAAAGTACGCATAAAGTTAATAAAAAAATCGTTTCGATGTTTGCGATCAACGCTCACACCAGCGTCAATCCACCAGTTGCGCTGAAAGAAGCGAACGTAAGGCGTTATTTCGGTTTTGTCTCCGCTCACACGTTTAACTTGCACGCCGCCCCAAGACGCGATGTCTTCGTAATCGGCTGCATACGGCGCAAGCATCGCTTGCGCGACGACTTCGTTTCGACGCCATTGATTGCTCTTAAACCCGTGAATCTTGACTCGCGAATAAACGCGCCGCGTTTCATAGTCGAGCCACACCCCCGTATTGACGCCGAGTCGTGTCGAGCCGCTACCCGCTAGCGTTTCGGCGAGCGGTCCGCCCCAAACGTAGGCGTTGAAAATGCCGTCATCGGTGCTGGCGCGATACACCAAATAGGTTGCTTGCGCCATCACAACGTTGCGCCATGGCGCACCCGATTCACCCTCACGTACGCGGGTCACGCCGAATTGCCCGCTCAGCTGACGCGTGAAGCCGTAGGCGACGTCATAGTTTTGCTCGTCCGGCGTGAGCGTTGTCATCACCATCGTGGTGTCTTTGGGGATGAAAAAGCCCGCGTTCGCAATACTAGAAAGTGAGCCTAGGGCGCACACTGTAACTAACGCTGAGACTATTTGCGACACGCGAAATTGTGTCGATCTGTTTTGAACCATAAGTTGCTCCGACAATACGAAAACTCGCTTGCCGACGTTCGTTGGCAAGCGACTATTGGGAAGCGGACTAGGTTCGAGGAGGCGGAGTGTCGATCGTCGAGATGAATGAATCGCGATCAAACGATGCTTGCGGATTCAACGAGGCGCAAAGCATTGGAACGATCGACTCAATGCGCGGCATAGGCATCGCGGCGGCTGACATTGCGCAGGTCGCGGTATGCTCATGTGATCCGTCGTAATGCTCCACGGCATCCCAGAAAATTGACGCGTCAACTACCACGTAATTTTCCTTCATCGCCCAATCACTGCGGGCGGCGCGCTCGGAAGCTGTTGGCAATCCAGGATGGTCTTGGATGCTCAAGTTCGCCGCGAACACACTCGTGATTCGCATCTGCGCATGCGAAGCCATCACAAGCCAAAGGCTTGTTAGGCAAACGAGGGCAATGCGTTTTGCGAGGCTCATGCTGCGTAGAGTAGCGCGTCGCGAGAAAAGTTCACGCGACGCGGTTCAGTTTTGTCAATCGCTGGCGGTCAGATCGAAGGCTAAGCTGTAGCGGCCGCTTCGGATTTACGCATCGCCGACTTGCGCTCGTGCTCTTTTAGATAGCGTTTACGCAGACGAATCGATTTCGGCGTCACTTCGACCAGCTCGTCGTCTTCGATGAATTCAACGGCGTATTCCAGGGTTAACTTGACGGGTGGGGTAAGCAAAATGTTTTCGTCTTTCCCCGCCGAGCGCACGTTAGTGAGCTTCTTTTCTTTGATCGGGTTGACGACGAGATCATTGTCGCGGCTATGAATACCCACCAACATGCCTTCGTAGACAATGTCGCCAGGCGAGATGAACAAGCGACCGCGCTCTTGCAAGGTGTACAGCGAATAGCCAACGCCAACGCCGTCATCTTGTGAAATGAGCACGCCGTTACGACGCCCCGGAATGTCGCCTCGGTGCGGGGCGTAACCGTCAAACACATGACTGATCAAGCCGGTACCGCGCGTTAAGTTCATGAACTCATTTTGGAAGCCGATGAGTCCGCGCGCTGGGCAACGGTAATCTAGCCGCGCACGACCACGACCGTCGTTTTCCATATTCAGGAGTTCAGCGCGACGCTCGCCAAGCGCTTGCATTACGCCGCCTTGATGGCCTTCTTCAACGTCAACGGTCAGGTTTTCCATCGGTTCACATTGCTCGCCGTCGATCATTTTGAACAGCACTTCCGGCTTGCCGACGGCAAGCTCGTAGCCTTCACGGCGCATGTTTTCAACCAGAATCGTTAAATGCAACTCGCCACGACCGGAAACACGGAAGATGTCCGCGTCTTCAGTGTCATCAACTTTTAGCGCAACGTTCGACAGCAACTCGCGTTGCAGGCGATCTCGAATCTGTCGAGAAGTCACAAATTTGCCCTCACGGCCCGCTTGCGGCGACGTATTTACGCAAAAGCTCATTGTGAGCGTGGGCTCATCCACTGCAATCGGAACCAGCCCTTCGGGCTTTTCGCGATCACACACGGTGAAACCGATGCCGATGTCCGGAATGCCGGTGATGGCGACGATGTCACCCGCGACGGCCAGATCAGTTTCAACGCGCTCGAGCCCCTTAAACGTGAGCACTGAGTTCACTTTGGCGACGCCTTTGTCTTCGTCGCCATAGCGAATCGCGTACTGCGCGTTCGGCTTGATGCTGCCGCGACGCACGCGTCCGATGCCGATACGCCCAACGTAGTTGTTGTAATCAAGCGCTGCGATTTGCAATTGAAGCGGAGCTTTGTCATCGAGCTCCGGTGCAGGCACTTTAGTGAGCACGGTGTCGAACAACGGATCCATGTTCTCGCCAATTTCGCCTTCGGCAAGCGCAGCCCAGCCGTTCAATCCGCTCGCGTAGACCACTGGGAAATCGAGTTGCTCTTCGGTTGCGCCGAGTTTGTCAAACAATTCAAACGTTTGATTGACAACCCAATCGGGGCGCGCGCCCGGACGATCAACTTTGTTCACTACAACAATGATTTTGTGACCGAGCGCAAGCGCCTTTTTCGTCACGAAACGTGTCTGCGGCATCGGCCCTTCCACCGCATCAACGAGCAACAGCGCTGCGTCCACCATCGACAGCACACGCTCAACTTCGCCACCGAAGTCGGCGTGCCCCGGCGTGTCGACGATGTTGATTCGCGTGCCTTTGTAAACAACAGCACAGTTCTTCGCGAGAATCGTGATGCCGCGTTCTTTTTCGATATCGTTGCTGTCCATCACGCGCTCAGCCACTTGCTCGTGTGCTGCGAAAGTTCCGGATTGCTTGAGCAAGCAATCGACGAGCGTGGTTTTTCCGTGGTCAACGTGCGCGATGATGGCGATATTGCGCAGCGCCTGGTTAGAAGCTGATGTCATGACTGATTTCGTTGGCGCCGCAGTAGGTAAACATGTTGGGCAAGAAACGCCCGATTGCGGCTGGTTGAGTGTTAACCCGTTATTTTAAGCGGTTTTTCTGCTTATGAAAGCTACAAATGAAGCTCGGAATAGATTGACGCGCGCACCTAGAGTTTGTACTCTCATTAGTCGGAGTGTGACGGGACTTGGGCATTGCGGCGGTTGGGGCAAGAAACACCCGCTGTTGCGCCAGATAAGCTGGGGGGTGCCGTACTCCGCGAGATAACAGACAGCAATTGGGGGGTAGTGTTTGAACCATTCGGCTGAGCTTCGCATTGAAGGCAATGACGATGCCCTGCGCGCCGATATTCGCTCGCGTCAGTATCTTGCGTTCGCAGCACATCTGCCGATCACCGTGCCCGCTGTGCTCGGATGCGCGCTAGCCGCCGCTTGGGCCTTCATGGGCGACGTCGGTCCACTGGCTGTTTTGCTCCCGCTTTTTATTGTGGTTTGTATCGAAACGTACACAGTCTGGCACGTTTATCGACGCCAGCTCAGTCGCATGCAAGTATCGGCTGCCGACGTCCGCTTCGTTGCAATTCGCTCTGCCGTGCTTGGAATTTGTTTGATGGCGCCGCTTGCGATGTGGTTTCAGCGCGCGAGCAGCGACGCGCAGATTGTCATCGTAGCCGTCGTCGCTGCGATGATAGGCCTAGGCGGATTTGTCTTGTCATCGATCGCGGCCGCGGGATACGGATGGACCGTGTCAACGATCATCGTCGCCTGCATGGCGCTCCAAGTTACTGGTAAACCAGTTTTTCAGATACTGACCGCGTTGCTTTTGGTTTATGGGGCCGTGTTGGTTGCAATCATTGCGTTTGCATCTCGCAACTTTGCAAATAGGGCGCGCGCTGAAGCCAGTGCCGAGCGCCAGCATGAACTGGTCAACCTTCTGCTGAAAGACTTTGAAGGTTCGGCGCGAGATTGGCTCTGGGACACGGACCACCAAGGACATTTGCGTCACGTTTCACCGAGATTAGTCGAAGCGTTCGGACAGAGCCGAATCGCGCTCGAAGGATTGTCGCTGGTGCAGCTGCTGCGAGATAGTTTTAGAAAAGACGGGCGCGAGATTAGTGAAGAACATGACTTTCTCCAGCTTCGTCTCGCGTCGCGAAAAGCCTTTCGAGATCAGGTCGTCCCTTTGGTGGTTGACGGCAAACTCCGCTGGTGGTCGCTGACGGCGAAACCGCTTTTTGACCGCCTGGGAGTTCATCGCGGCTGGCGCGGCGTGGGCTCCGATGTCACCGACGCGCAGCGACGCGAACTAGAAATGATTCAGCTCGCGAACTTCGATTCGCTCACTTCGCTTCCTAATCGACACCAATTTCAGGGCTATCTTGACGCGACGCTCAAAGACGCTGAGAACAGCAGCATTACTGCGCTTTTCGTAATCGACATCGATAACTTCAAAGTCGTAAATGACTCATTAGGGCACGTCGTTGGCGATCAGCTGTTGGCCCTCATCGCGCAACGGCTCAGCGAATGCGTTGAAGAAAAACAAATGCTTTGCCGCCTCGGTGGCGACGAATACGCGCTGATCGCACCAGACGCCACAGACGAGCACGCGTGTTTGCGGCAAGGGCAACGACTCATGGAAGCCGTTCGCGAACCGTTTTTGGTGAACGAAAACCGAATCGAGATTCGTTGCAGTATCGGCGTTGCTCACGCCCCTGCACACGGCTCAACTGCAGAGCAACTATTGAAATCTGCCGACACGGCGCTCTACTCGTCCAAAGACGCAGGGCGCGGCCGTTTAAGTATGTTCGATAGCGAAATGGACGCACGTAGCCGCCAACGAGTGATTGTGCAAACCGATCTCGCCAACGCACTCGCCAACAAAGAACTGGTGCTCCATTACCAACCGCAAATCGATACTCGCACCATGCGTGTGGTCGGATTCGAAGCACTGATGCGCTGGTATCGTGATGGGCGATCGTTCATCGCGCCATCCGAATTCATTCCGATTGCTGAAGAATCTGGCCTCATCGTCCCGATCGGGAAATGGGCTTTAGAAACGGCTTGCAAAGCAGCGCGTGCATTGCCACCAGACTTATTCGTTGCGGTGAATTTATCCGCAGTTCAATTCATTAGTCGCTCGCTGGTTGATCTCGTGGATCAAGCCGTGGCCAACGCCGGAATCGCGCCGAGCCAGCTCGAACTTGAAATCACCGAAACGAGCTTGATTGAAGACAGTGTTCACGCGCGAGAAACGCTTCGCGCGTTGCGATCGAGGGGCTACAGCATCGCGCTTGATGATTTTGGCACCGGTTACTCCTCGCTCGCGTATCTGCGCAGTTTCCCGATTGATCGACTAAAAATCGACGGCGCTTTTACCTCAGGTTTAGTCGACGACACCACGGGGGATGCGAGCGCAATTATTCGCGCAATTATCCAGCTCGCCTCGGCGCTCAAATTGCGCGCAACCGCGGAAGGCGTGGAAACGAAGGGGCAGCTGGATTTATTGATGGCAAAAGGCTGCTATGAAGCGCAAGGGTTTTATTTTGCGCATCCAATGGCGGAGCAGGAAATCGTGCCGTTTCTCGAAGCGTGGAACAGCGAGTATTCGACTCGTTTTGAGAATCAGGCGATGGTGGGCTAGTGAAAAAAAAGCGGGCCGCATGGCCCGCTCGTGTGGTTCGATTTCGTTCAGAACTTCTTGTAGAGTTTCGCAAAAATTGCCGCTCCGTTTAGCCCGAACTGCACGCTTTCATACTTGAAGCCATTGTCAGTTTCATTTTCGTTTTGCTTAGTCGGCTTCACATTGAAGATATTTGTGCCACCAATTGTAAATTTCGTGGTTTTATCGAAGGCGTAAGTTAACGACAAATCGGCAGACGTTTTGGGTTTGTATTTCTGATTCGGCTCGCCGCCGGCCGTGCCCGTAAAGGTGCCTAGCTCTTGCGATCCATAGTGAATGATTTTCAACTCACTGCCCCATTTACCAACGCTGTAGTCGAAGCCAAGCGTTGCCTTGGTGCGCGGACCTCCTTGTTCAATAAAGAGCCGTTCCCGCTCTGATAGGAGTACGTCCTCAAAGCCTGCGAGCGACGGCGGGGTGTTGATATTTTTGACCTGAGTTTTGCTGTAGTTGAACGCTAAAAATGTGTTCAACCGAGCTGCACCCATCTCGGAACGATGCGAAGCCGTTAGATCCATCCCTTGAGTGCGCGTTTTTACCGAGTTCACAAAAAACTGCGCCTGTCCCACGCCCAATCCCTGCAAGATCGCGCCCAGCGAAGGATAGTTCTCCGCGTCGAAGCGTCCCGAGAGCACGATGCGGTCTTTGATGTCGATACTGTAGAAGTCGGTGGTGATCGATACGTTTTTCGACGGTGCGAACGTGGCGCCTAGCGTGAAGCTCGAAGATTTTTCCTCTTTGAGCTTGGGGATACCGGCGGCGTTGGCAACCGCGCTGCCGTTTGGAGCGAGCACGACGTCGAGCGGTTTGCCGCTGATGAAATCAGTAAACGTGGAAGAGAAAAATACTTGTTGCAATGAGGGCGCGCGGAAGCCCGTGCTGGCCGACGCGCGCAGTAGCGTCGCATCGCTCAGTTTGAAACTGCCGGCAATTTTTCCAGTGAGCGTTGAGCCGAAATCGCTGTAGCGTTCTCCGCGCAGCGCAGTTTGCAACTTCAGTTGCTTGCTCAAGTCCATCTCAAGATCAACGTATGCAGCCACGCTGTTGCGGCCTTTGTTGGTTACGTCTGCTGGCTGGAAACCCGGAAAGCCTTGGCTTCCAGGATTGCCACCTTCACCGGCGCCATCAACATCGTTGTATGAGCCGGGCTCGCCCGCGAAGATCTTGTATTTTTCGCGACGATATTCCGCACCGAACGCGACGTTGGTGCCGCCAAGCATTGTGGGGAAGAAGCGCGAAAAATCGATATTGGTGGTGGCTTGTTGAAACGAGAAGCCGCCTGCATCAAAATGCGTTGGACTGATACCGCGACCGCCGTTGAGTAGATCGCGATTGGCGATCGACGCATTCAACGTGTTCGAAATGTTGTATCGCAAATCGTTGTAGCCGTAGGTTTGCGAAATATCGGTGTTCCATTCGCCCCATTGCATACGATGCCCAAGAATGACCGTTCGATCTTCGAGGTCGCCATTGATGAACGGTACGAATCCGCCGGGATACATCGCAGCGGAGTTGCGCGACGGTATGTCGTCGGAGCCGATTCCGCCCCGCGCGAAAGCACCGGACGAGGCGTCGCGCTTCTGCAGACCGAGCGTGTAATAGAGTTTTCCACTAGCGACTGTCGGCAGGTCGCCATTGAGGAAAAATGTTGCATTGGTTACAGCGCTGTCGCCAATGATGCGCGGGTTACCGGGGTCAGATCGATTGGAGCGCCCCCGATCGCTGTACTCTGCCGTCAGCGCGACTGCACCACCGCTTGCCGTGGCGAACCCACAATAGGCACTCCCCAAATAGTTTTTGCCGTCGCCTACGCTGTATTGACCATACCCGACCACCGCTTCGCAGCCTGCGCGACGCTTAAGCGTAATGTCGATCACGCCGGCTATCGCATCAGAGCCATATTGCGCCGCTGCGCCGTCGCGAAGCACCGATACCGTCTCAACAGCCAACGCAGGAATCGTATTGAAGTCAGTGCCTGTGTTGCCTCGATTGCGAGCGCCGAAAATGTTGACTAACGCAGTCGTGTGTCGGCGCTTGCCGTTTAAGAGCACGAGCGTTTGATCCGAGCCTAAACCTCGCAACGCGGCACCGTCTACCAAATCCGCGCCGTCCGCTCCAGTTTGACGCGTTGAATTAAACGACGGAGAAATATTTGCGAGCGTTTGCGCGAGATCGAAATTACCGCCAGTTTCGGCGGATTTCGCGAGCGGCACCACATCAACAGGAACGACGGTGTCGGTGGACGACGCGTTCATTCGGCGGGTGCCGATCACATTGACTTGTTCGACAACTGTGGGCGCCGTTTTTGCGTCGCTAGCAGGGGCGGCGGGCGGATTTTGTGCGAGCGCTAAGTTTGCGTGAAGTGATGCCGACAGCGCAGCCGCGCCATAAAGACCGCGCAGAATCGCGGCGCGAAGGATAGTCATAGTTTTTTCCCCACAAAATCAAACTCGATTAAGAAGCGTAGCGCATGATTTACCAAAGCCTAGCGACGCGGCGCTTAACTTCATCCGCACACCGCGTGCATGTAGCAAGAAACGGACTCAGTGAGTTCGCCTTGGCTGCATGCACACCGAAAAACGAATCGTTCAGAAAAAACGCAAACTATGACCTAAAACGCCCGTTTTATTGGGCTATAGTCACTTTTACGATAAATATCGCAAGATACATAAAACCACCGCTTAGCCCAATTGCCAATGGGTTATGCCGAATTAGCTACCGGGGTTCTAGCGTAAGTATCCCCCGCTTGCTGCGTCAATGCAGCTGCCATTCACGTACTCCGGCGCGTCTAACGCGAGCCATTCGATGACCTGCGCGATTTCATCTGGCTCAGCGAAGCGCTTGGCGAAAACTAACCGAGTGAACTCATCGATTCGTGACTGCGGCAACTGGTCAAACATTGAAGTTTTAGTAGGGCCGGGCGCGACAGCATTGATCAACACACCTTGCGGCCCATAGAGCTTCGCAAGGCTTTTGGTCAGATTCAGAATCGCGCCTTTGCTCGCGCCATACCAAGCATCAGGATGCCCGCCAAAGCCAGCGACCGAGGCGATATTGACCACGCGCCCGCAGATCTTCGGCGCTGAACCTACGCTCGCAGCGCTGCGCAGAATCATACGCGGGACGATGCAGCGAATTAGCTCGGCCGGTGCTTCAATATTGGTCGCGATGACATCGCGGCGAGACTCAGCGCCATAGTCTTCAAACGATCTTGCGGTCAACATCGCCGCGTTATTGATCAGAACATCAATGTCGCCTAGACCCACGCAGAGCATTTCAATCTGGTCAACGGCGCGCAAGTCGAAATTGATCCGCTCGCAGCGTTCGCCATCCAAGTCAAAACGAGAAAAGTCACGACCCAGCGCGAGTACCCGGGCGCCACGAGTAAGCAGGGCTTTGGCGACGGCGTAGCCGATTCCGCGTGTCGCGCCGGTGACGAGTACAGTTTTCATGCGTCGATTCTACGCGCGGAAAACGCTCTTCTTCTGCGCAGTGTCGGTATTTGAAATAGCTTGCAGTGGACGGAAATTGCGAACCTACAATCAACAAATGTTTCCGATCCTCAACCTTAGCGGAAATGCGTTCGAACGCGGTTATGCCTATGGTGTGCAAGCGCGTGTACAAATACTGGGATCAGTTCGCACCTACGCGTCGTTGTTTGCGCGCTGCGGAATCAGTTGGATCGAAGCGCAACAACGCGCTGGCGAATTTTGTGACGCAGTGTCCGGCATCGGCGGCGTGATCGAAGAGCTTGAAGGCATCGCTGCGGGCTCAGGATTTAAGTTAAACGAAATCCTCGCGCTGAATTGCCGAACAGAAATCTTGCCGCCTACGCTATTGCCTGACACAAACGAGTTGATCATCGCGGCGCTACGTAAAAACGAAGCGCAAGGGTTGTTTGAACTCAGTGAGTGCACGAGCTTTGCCGTTGCCGGTTCGCGGTGCGCGGATGGCGCTACTCGGGTCGCACAAAATTGGGATTGGGTCGGGCTACAGCGCAACAACATCGTCGTGCTTCGCGTTATGCGCGAGCCCCAGCTGCCAAATTTCCTAACGCTTACCGAAGCCGGCATGCTCGCGAAAATTGGAATCAACGCGAACGGGCTTGCCATCGGGCTCAACATTCTTCGCGCTACCAATGATCGTCAACGCGTTGGCATACCGGTTCACGTGTTTCAACGTTTAGCGCTTGATCTGGACTCAGTCACCGACGTGGTTGCGCTGGCGAAAACGCTGCGCTTTTCGGCGTCAAGCAATGCAATCGTTGGCGACGCACAGCAGACCATTGCTTCAATTGAGTACGGCCCGAACGGTGTTGAGGTGATTTCAGCGGATCAAGGTGTCGTCGTTCACACCAATCATTTCTGTGCAGCTTCGCTAGCAGCTTTTCAGGCACCACTGTCTGATTCACCCACCAGCGACGCTCGCTTTGAACGTGCCAACCAGCATGTCACCGGCTGGCCCGATCGAATCACAACTCGCAACATCACGACCCTGCTTCGCGACGAATGTTCCTCACCGAACGCCAATCCAATGGGCGCGATCTGCAGAGCACCTGATGCGCAGTTACCGGCCTACGCGCAAGTCGAGAGCCTGTGTGGCGTGGTCATGAACTGCGCGACCCGAGAGATGCTGGTGGCTCCCGGTTTGCCATCGCGGCTCGAGTTTCGAAGCATCGCACTGTACGATCCGGGGTCCTGATTCCAACCGCAACTCTTCCCAAGTTTTTCGCATGCCCTCTCGTTTCTTCACTTTAGCCGCTGTTCTCGTTGCGTTCGTGGCGAGCCTATTTTTGGAATTGGTGTTTCGAGCACACTGGATTACTTGGCCGATGATCGTGCTGTTCGGCGCGCTTTCATTCGTTGGCGTAACCGATGTTTTGCAAACGAAACAAGCCATCCGTCGCAACTACCCAATCCTTGCTCACTTTCGCTTTTTTTTCGAGTACATCCGGCCAGAAATGCGCCAGTATTTCATCGAGAGCGACAATGAGGCCTCGCCGTTTTCTCGTGCGTCTCGTTCGCTCGTGTATCAGCGCGCGAAGCGTGATTCCGATAAGCGGCCCTTCGGCACCCAGCTTGACGTGTATGAAACAGGTTATGAGTGGATCAACCACTCCATCGCGCCAGTACAGATCGCCTCGCCCGATTTTCGATTGACGATTGGCAGCGGAGAAAACGCCTACAGCGCGAGCGTGTTCAACGTTTCCGCGATGAGTTTTGGGGCGCTCTCCGCGAACGCCATCCGAGCGCTTAATAAGGGCGCAAAAGCAGGAAATTTTGCGCACGATACGGGCGAAGGTTCGATCTCGCAATATCACCGTGAATTCGGCGGCGATTTGATTTGGGAAATCGGCAGCGGCTATTTCGGATGCCGAACCTCAGACGGCAAATTCGACCCGATTCGTTTCGCCGAGCAAGCGCGTGATCCGCAAGTAAAGATGGTTGAGTTAAAACTATCGCAGGGGGCGAAACCAGGACATGGCGGCGTACTACCTGGCCCGAAAGTCACGCTCGAAATCGCGCAAGCGCGCGGCGTCACCGTAGGTGTGGACTGCATTTCGCCCGCGAAGCACAGCGTGTTTTCAACACCCATTGAACTGCTTGAGTTCATCGCGAAAATGCGAGAGCTGTCGGGCGGAAAGCCCGCTGGCATGAAGCTCGCTATCGGTCACCCGTGGGAGTTTTTCGCCATTGCAAAAGCGATGGTGAAAACCGGAATTGCGCCTGATTTCATCGTGGTTGACGGCTCAGAAGGCGGTACCGGCGCCGCGCCTGTCGAATTCACTGATCACGTCGGAGTCCCACTTCGCGAGGCACTCCTTCTGGTACACAACACGCTGGTTGGTGTTGGACTGCGCGACCGCGTGAAGATCGGTGCGAGCGGCAAAATCGTTTCAGCATTCGACATTGCGAAAACGATTGCGATGGGCGCGGATTGGTGCAATTCCGCGCGCGGCTTCATGTTCGCAGTGGGCTGCATTCAGGCGCAGACCTGTCACACCGGAAATTGCCCAACGGGCGTGACCACACAAGATCCTGTTCGTCAACGCGCGCTGGTCGTACCTGACAAAGCCACGCGGGTGAAAGAGTTTCATCACAGCACGTTGCACGCGCTCTCAGAGCTCGTTGCTGCGGCCGGACTCTCACACCCCAATCAATTACGGCCCGAGCACATCATTCGCCGCATCAGCTCGACTGAGGTGACATCGCTTGCCACGCTATACAAATTTTTGAAACCCGGCGAGCTGCTCAGCGACACCACGAGCCACCGCGTGTTTGCGTACTACTGGGAAAAAGCACGAGCTGAGTCGTTCGCGCTCGCTTAGTGCACTTATGAAGCGTTGTCGCCTTTACGAACGTGCAAGATCGCGCTCACGCCACCAAGCGCCGAGATACGCTGCCGCAGCGAAATAAAGCGAGCTGCATTCTGGATCGCATGCCGCAGCGTCAAAGCATGCGAGTGTGTATTTAGCAAGATGCGCGTCGCGATGTGTTGCTGCAAAGGTCGCGAGTTCGCTGTGCAGCCCACGTCTTGAGTGCACAGTGGCGTGAAATGCAATGGAGGCAGCCTCTTGCGGCGTTGCGATAGCGAGTTCGCGATGACGCGGTGGTTCGGGAATCCACTGATAGTCAAGCGCGATACCGCTCATCGTTGCACGGAACGCGTAAATCTCGGCGCTCGCCATGGCAACTGCGCCGCTTGGATTCTGCGAAATGCGCGCGTTCGTTAACAACGCCAGCGGCATCGTTAAACAATGCGTCCATCCGTACGCTGCGTGTTTGGCGTCATCTTGCAACATCGAGTGGGCTGCTGCGCGCAACAGCGCTTTTTCGATGATGTTGGTATCTGTGAAAGCGAACGCACCGAGATCGCGTGCGAGATTCCCGGTTGAGGCAACGGCTGTGAACTGCGTTGAAATGCTCTGATTCGCAACACTGACCGATTCCGGTTTCGCAAGCACACGAGCGAGTGTTTGCGCTTCATGAGCGTCTGACTTGATTGGCACCGAGCGTTGTTCGTACCAATGCCAGCGAGCCGCTGGATGAATGAGCAAATAGCGTAGCGGCGCGCGCAACAACGTTGCTGCATTGCCATAGCGCCCGGCAACACGCTGCAACTCCGCCAAGAGGATCGGAGCATGGCCGGCCGCACCTAGCGATGTCATCACCGGATCAAACAAGGTTGTTGCAATCACCGCAAGCGATTGGCGTTGCGCCAAGTGTGTCAATGCAGCATCGACAATGCGCTGATCGCCGTTTGACATCGCGCTGCTCAGCGATTGCATTGCGGTTTCGTTGTCGTCAAATGGTAATTCCAGCTGTTGCACCTCATCGCCCGCGTGCCCATAGCGCACCGCAATTCCTGCAATGCGGCGGCGCGCTTCTTCGCGTCGATTCAACTCGACCCGCGGCAGCAGCGCTGCCCGCGCGAGTAGTTCAAGTGGTGCGTGCAGCAGAAACGAGTTCGGCGTGAGCGTCGTTTTTGGCGTGGCGATGGCGTCAATGCACATTTCAATAAGTGCGGTGTCGCCCATCGACGCAAAAGGACTAGATCGCCATTCATCGATCAAACGATCATCGTCAAACAAGGAAAGTGGGAGCGCGCGTAGTGCCGCGATAGAAGTCATAGTTATTGCTTTCGTGGGGGATAACGAAGCGAACTATGCAAGTTAAAGTAAACTTGAAGTCAAGTGATTTCTGACGAGGATGCTGCGATGTGGATCAGCATTGGTGAGCTGGCGAAGCGCGCGGGCGTTGCTGCAAGCGCCCTTCGTTTTTATGAGAGCGAAGCCTTAATCGTGGGCGCGCGAAGCGAGAGCGGGCGGCGTCAATACAAGAAAGAAGCGCTGCGGCGAGTTGCATTTATCCTCGCAGCGCAACGCGTGGGTTTAAGCTTGAACGAGATTCGGGCAGCGCTTGCGAGCCTACCGGAACAACGCACGCCAAACGCCGCCGATTGGGCGAAGCTCTCGAAACAATGGAAGCCGCTGTTAGACGCGAAGATTGCGGCAATGACGCAACTGCGCGATCAACTCACGAGCTGCATTGGCTGCGGTTGTTTGTCGCTTAAATCTTGTGCGCTCTACAACCCGTCAGACGCCGCGAAATCGCGCGGCAGCGGCGCGAGATATTTGCTTGGGGATCGAGCAGTTGACGTTGTTGTACCTACCAAAACGTAGTACAGCTTCCTTCCTGTTCGCTCACGTTAAGTGGGCGAATATCGACATTGTGATACTTCTCGAAATATCTTTTTTTTCTGCTTGTCGCCCATTTTAATTGGACGAACAGGTGTAAATCTAATAGCGTATTCTCAGATAAATCGACGATGCACGTGCGCTACTTTTTTGCCTTGGTCGATGGTTTCTTTCCCGCGCTTGCGGGTTTCAGCATTTTTTCGAGGTTCTCCTCAATCGCTTTCTGGATTGGGCCTTTGAACGCCGCCATCAAAAATCCAAGCTTCAGGTGAATCTTGAATTCCTTGGCATTGACCGCGAGGGTTCCGTGCACGCCGCTGCGCTCGAAGTGCAACACGTCGCCCGCCCAGCTCGACTGCAGTTGATAGTCATTACCGAGCTTGGCCGCCACTTTATCGGCCACTTTCTTCGCTTCGGGAAGCGTGCTGTGATGGGTGCGTGTTATTGATATTTCTGACACAAACGTTTCCTTTAGAAAAGAATCAACGCGAACAAATTGATTCGCGTATTCTTCAACGATGAGCCCTCGACTGCAACTGGCCCTCTCACTTGCCGAACAGGCATGTCAAAAGATAAGAATCGCGTTTGCTGAGGCAACGCACGCAGTGAACTACAAATCGCCCGGTGATTTTGCAACCGCGACGGATCAACAAATCGAGTTTGCGATGGAGACTGAGCTTACCCATCAGTTTCCTGGTGATGACATGCTCGGTGAAGAAGGCGGCGCGAGGCGGCTTGGGCAAGCCGCTGCAACGGGATATCAGTGGATTGTTGACCCGCTCGACGGCACCTTCAACTTCATTCATGGCTTTCCGTATATTGCCACTTCGATCGCGGTCGCTTTTGAAGGGGGGGTTTGCGCTGGCGTCGTTGCCAATCCACTCACTGACGAATACTTCTTCGCTGAATACGGATCGGGCGCTTGGATTCGGGTCGGCCAAGCCGCGCCTTCCCCAATCCGGGTTTCAAATTGTGTTGCGCTTGACCAAGCGCTCGTTGCGTCGGTGTTGCCTTCAGCAAAGCAGTCATCCTTTGAGACGGTACTTGCGGCGTGGACTGAGGTGGCGCGCCACTGCGCGAGCATTCGACGCACAGGCGCGGCAGCCCTTGATCTGGCGCACGTCGCAGCCGGTCGTGCTGACGGTTTTTTCGTCATGAGCTTAGGCGCTTGGGATGCTGCCGCAGCAAGTATCCTCATTCGCGAAGCGGGTGGTCACATTTGCGATTTCAACGGCGGAGACTCGTTTTTACATACGAATGAGGTGATCGCAGGCACGCCAGCAGTCACGGAGGCCCTAGTGAGGGTTCTCTCGCATCATTCGCGCGCGAAACCTAGGTAACGTTCGTGCAACATTAAGAATGCGCCCAGCGCGAAGGTAGCTATGAGAAGTCTCTCGCTGGCCAAGGTGACAACATGTCTCCTTGCAATTTTCTTGCTCGCGGGATGCACCACCACCGGCACCGTTTCACCGCAAGAAGCCTCATCCGGCTCAGAGCTCGCGCTGCCGAACGACCCGAGTGCCGCGCCGTGGCACCCGGTCGTGATCCGTTTCAAAACGCCGACCCAGTATTCGCGCGCTGAAATCAGCGGTGTGCCGTGCATTCTTGGCGAAGCCAACGCATCGTGGTCGCTACTCGGCGCTAACGTGCCAGGCAGGCAATCGGGTGCCAGCACACTTTCATGGCGTTGGTACGTGCCCAACTTGGTCGCGGGGGCGGACAACCAATCGCGCGACAAGGATGATGCGCCAGCGCGGGTCGTTATCGCTTTCAAAGGCGATCGCGAAAAAATTGACGCAATCGATCGCTCCAATATGAACATGGCAAAGCTCATCGGTGGATGGGAAATTCCGTTCGCATCCATTCAATACATCTGGGAACCCGACGCCAAACCCGAGACCGTGATTCCCCATCACACGGTATCTCGAATCAAAAAAATCGTTGTCCGCAGTGGGGAGCCTGGGCTATCAAGCTGGGTCTCGGTGATTCGAGATGTGCGCGCCGACTATCGGCGCGCGTTTAATGGCGAAGAGCCCGGCGACATCGAAAGCGTTGCGCTGATGACCGATACCGATACGATGCACGGGACCGCGCGCGCCTGCTACGCAGATATCCGATTGCAATAGGACACGTAGTGCGCGAGGTTTCTCAGCGCCCGTTTTTTCCGTAGGGTCTCGAGCGATCTTTGATTTCGATCAATGACGCGAGACATTTCTGTGTCTATCGTTAAGTGAGAATCTCCCTCGAGCAAACCGGAATTAATCGCTGATGCCAAGCTCAACTGATTCACATGCGTATGTCATGACGGGGCTACTGCATCTCGGTTGGTTGAGAGGCATAAAGGCTTGCGGGATTTTTAAGCGACATAATCACGTGTATGTCGCTACTCCTGTTGCTTGATCCACGTTCGTTGGCGATCGCTGCGTCGCTGGCAGGCCTCGTGTTCAGCGGAGTTTTATGGGCCGCATTACGCGACGGAAGCCCAATTCCCGGAACGCGCTATTGGTTCGTAGCCTCGATACTGCTGTCGGCCGCGCTCGCAGGCAATGCTCTGCAAGACTTCACCTTCGACTTTGTCTCGCGGGTCATCGCAAATACGCTTTTGCTGGTTGCTGGGTTTTTGCTGTGGCACGGCGCCCGGGTATACAACCGTAATGCGGGAGTATTGCACTGGATGGCGCTGGCCGCCGGGATGGCTGCAATCGCAAACATCGTGTTTACCTACATCGTGGTCAGCGTGCCTGCGCGCATTTCGGTCACTTCGATCGGGCTCGCGATTTCCTCGGCGTTAACCGTTATCGAGGTTCGTAAAGCTCAAGCGCGACATCTTGCCATAGGCGTTCGAGTGGTCGCGCTTTCGCTGAGCCTGTTCGCGGTATTCATGATCGGCCGGACGGTACACGCTGCGCTAGGTTTCGCGCCTACCGGAGCGCTGGTGCAAACGCCGATGAACTCCGCAACGCACTTGATCGCCAACGCAGTGTTGCTTGCAACGATGGCGGGCCTCGTGATCATCGTGAACTCAACGCGCGCCGCGCAGGTGCGTGCGCTGGCGTACACCGACCAACTCACGGGCGTGTTGAGTCGACGTGGTTTTTACTCGGCAATTCAAGGTGCGTCTGGGCACGAACTGACCAACGGCTGCGTGTTTGTTTTCGACATTGACCGCTTTAAGGAAATCAACGATTCCAAAGGCCACGAAACCGGCGACCAAATTCTGCGTATCCTTGGTGACGCACTAAGGGAGACCGCGCCGCGTGGGGCGTTGATTGCGCGCTTCGGCGGCGATGAGTTTGTGATGTTGGCAAAACACGTGCCGGACCCCGCAAGCATCGTTGACCGAGTGCAAACGTATGTTCGCGAGCAAAGTATCAGTGTGCTCAACACGCGCACGTTGTTTTCCACAAGTTCATCTCGTAGCAAAGCAGAGGTATCGATTGGTTGGGCGAAATGCCCGCGCATCGATGAGCCGCATTTATCTAACACCCTACACGAAGCCGACGCGGCGATGTATCGAGTAAAAACTCGTCGCCGCGAAATTCAACTGCAAGACGCTAATCCAGCGGCGACGTAAAACTATCGGCAAAAAAGTCGTCTTCACTCAAACCACATCGCGAAACGAAATCGCTTCGAGCCGACGACACCACAATCGGCGCACCGCACGCATACACCTGATAACCTGAGAGATCGGGGAAATCATGCATCACTGCGGTATGAACAAACCCAGTTCGACCCGTCCAATCGTCCTCTGTCTGCGCTTCGCTAATCACCGGCACATAGGCGAACACATCGGGCCGCTTACTGGCCCACGACTTTGCGAGATGATCAAGGTAGAGATCTCTAGGGCGACGCCCGCCCCAATAGAGCACGGCGCGCCGTTTGTTGCCGCTGTAAATCATGTGTTCGATGATTGCTTTGATCGGCGCGAAACCGGTGCCGCTAGCGAGAAAAATGATCGGCTTTGTGGATTCGTCGCGCAAAAAAAATGAACCATGCGGCCCTTCAAAGCGAAGAATTTCACGCGCTTTCAACACCGGCTCTCGCACGCCAAACAAGCGATCCGTAAATGCACCGCCGGGCAAGTGGCGGATGTGAAGCTCGATCAATGCATCGTCGTGTGGTGCGTTGGCCATCGAAAAACTTCTGCGTTTTCCGTCCTTCAAAATGATTTCCATGTATTGCCCCGCTCGATACAGCAATCGCTCGCTCGATGGCAGTTTGATCCGCAAAATCATCACATCGTCGGTAACGCGATCAAGGTGCTCGACGCGACACGGCATGGTCTTCACCACAATGTCACCCGTTTTTCGAACGTCCCGCGCCTCGATCACCACGTCTGAAATCGGTCGCGCGACGCAAAACAGTGCCTTGCCCTGAGCGCGCTCAACTTCCGGGAGCGTGGAGGGTTGAAAATGCGAATGCAGCACGTGACCTGAAAGAACTACGCCTTTGCAGGATCCGCACGCGCCGTTCTTGCATCCGTAAGGAATCAGGTAACCTGAGCGCAGCGCGGCTGACAAAATAGACTCATCGGTGCCGCACTCAAAGGTGTGATCGCCGGGCGTTAAAGTGACTTGAGGCATAGCGTGTGAAAAAACTTCGTATTGTGATTGTGGGCGCGGGTGACGTGGCGCAGCGCTTGTTTCGCGAACCAACAGCAGCGCGCGTTCAACATTGTGCGATGGTACGCAGTGAAGTAGCGAAAACTGCGCTGCACTCACTGAAAATTCTAGCGGTCAACGGAGATCTTGATGCGCGGCGCTCGCTCACGCGCGCAGCCGCACTATGTCGAGCCGCTGCAGCGGTCATTTATCTTGCGCCACCTCCAAATCTCGGGCGCGATGATCCCCGCATGTCACGCTGGCTTGCGGCAACAGCAGCAAGCGGCACCAAAGCGCTGCGCGGATCAAAATTGTTCGCAGAAAAACGCGCTCGCCGCACGCCACGTCCGTCGCGTGCGCTGACCAACGTTTATGTCAGCACGACGGGCGTGTACGGCGACCGCGCGGGCGATTGGGTTGATGAAACAACGACGCTTCGCGCGCAATCTGCGCGCGCGAAGCGCCGGGTGGCGGCGGAAGCGCGAGTGCGTAGCGCTCGGCGTGAGCGCATGTGTGTGCTGCGCGCGCCCGGAATTTACGCGCAAGACCGCTTACCAATTGAGCGACTGCGCGAACGTCTGCCAGCGTTGATCAACTCCGAAGACGTTTACTCCAATCACATTCACGCAAACGATTTAGCAAGGCTTTGTTGGTTCGCGTTGTTTCGCGCAAAGCCCGCTCGCGTTTACAACGCAGTCGATGATGGTGCGAGCAAGATGGGGGATTATTTCGATGGCGTTGCGGCTGCGCTTTCGCTGCCACGCCCGCCACGCATGCCACGCGCGGAGCTCGCGAAACACGTTACACCGATGATGCTTTCCTTTATGAGTGAGTCACGTCGCATTCGAAATGCGCGAATAAAAAATGAGCTGCGCTTTAAGTTGCAATATGCAACGCCCCAAGCGATGTTGAGCACAATGCAGCCTGCCGAAGCACTGCAAAGGAGTTTGATCGAATGAATGCAACGCTCATCAAAGAAAAACTCAACGCATATGAGCGGTTGATCCGATTGGATAAGCCCGTTGGCTTTATGTTGCTCATGTGGCCAACGCTTTGGGGATTGTGGATTGCCAGTTACGGTGCGCCCGATCTGCGATTCATCTGGATCTTCGTTCTTGGAACGATTTTGATGCGCTCCGCAGGTTGCGCGATCAACGATTGGGCAGATCAAGATTTCGACGCGCACGTGAAGCGAACAGAAAAGCGACCGCTGGCATCGGGCGAAATTTCCGGCAAAGAAGCGCTTTGGGTGGCGACGTTCTGCGCGTTGAGTGCGGCAATTTTGCTGATCCCGCTCAATAATGCGGCCCGCGCTTGGGCGATTCCTGCGGTGCTAATCGCGATTGTCTACCCGTTTACCAAGCGCTTTTTCGCCGTGCCGCAAGCCATTCTCGGCATCGCGTTCAGCATGGGCATTCCGATGGCGTTTGCTGCAGTGCGCGGCGACGTACCGATGATTGCGTGGGCGCTGGTTGCGGCGAATTTCTTTTGGGTGATGGCGTATGACACGCAATACGCGATGGTCGACCGCGTCGACGACCTGAAGATTGGTATCCGAACTTCCGCGATCTTTTTCGGCAAGTTCGACGTGGCCGCAGTGATGGTGAGCTACCTTTTGTTTCTTTCAGGCATGGCGGCTATTGGCTACAGCTATGACGCGGGATTTATTCACTACGGCGCGCTCGCGCTCGCAGCACTGCTTGCGATTCATCACTACACGTTGATCCGAACTCGCGAACCAGCGCGCTGTTTCCAGGCATTTCGTGGAAACAATTTGCTCGGGCTTACGGTGTTTGTTGGCGTGGCGCTTGATTGTTTGGTGCGAACGAAAGTCTGGCCACAGTTCTACTAGTTTCAGGTTTTCCTTTGTGTAGCCAATTTTCTCAGGCGTCTGCTACATTATCGCGTAATATCGGGGAAGCCTCTAATCGACTCTCTCGCCCAATAAAATTGGAGTTAGACGAGAAAAGTCGTTTACAACGCAGCTCGCTTGAGCACCATCAGCGTTTGAGTTTTTCACGCAAGTATTTTCCCGTTTCTGAGGCCTTCACGGCAGCCACCGTTTCCGGCGTACCCTGCGCGATGATTCGCCCCCCGCCGCCGCCACCTTCGGGGCCAAGATCGATCACCCAGTCAGCCGTTTTGATTACGTCAAGGTTGTGTTCGATCACAATCACGGTGTTGCCGTGATCGCGTAAGCGATAAATTACTTTCATCAATAAATCGATGTCGGCGAAGTGGAGCCCGGTCGTCGGTTCATCAAGGATGTAGAGCGTTGCCCCGGTGTCGCGTTTTGAAAGTTCTAACGCAAGCTTTACGCGCTGCGCCTCTCCGCCTGAAAGCGTGGTCGCGGCCTGTCCCAAACGAATGTAGCCCAGCCCTACTTCGTCCAGCAAGTTCACTTTGGCTGCAATTGAGGGTACCGCTTGGAAGAACGCTTTCGCCTCCTCCACCGTCATCTCGAGCACCTCGGTGATGTTTTTTCCGCGATATTGAACATCGAGCGTTTCACGGTTGTAGCGTTTGCCGTGACACACATCACAGGCGACGTAAACGTCTGGCAAGAAATGCATCTCCACCTTAATCACACCGTCGCCCTCGCAGGCCTCACATCTCCCGCCCTTCACATTGAACGAGAAGCGGCCGGGCTCATAGCCACGCTCACGAGCCTGAGGTGTTTGCGCGAAAAGCTCGCGAATCGGCGTGAAAAGCCCCGTGTAAGTCGCGGGATTCGAGCGTGGCGTGCGCCCAATTGGGCTCTGATCGACGTTAATGACTTTGTCAAAAGCTTGCAGTCCCTCGATCGATTTATGCGGAGCGGGCTCTTCGACGCTGCGGTAAATCGTTTTCGCCGCTGCTCGGTACAGCGTATCGTTCACAAGCGTTGATTTTCCCGAACCGGAAACGCCGGTCACGCAGGTGAGCAACCCGACGGGAATCGATACGTCTACCTTCTTTAAATTATTGCCCGATGCGCCGCGAATCACAATTTGCTTCTTCGCATCCGGCTTGACACGCTTTTTCGGCAGCTCGATTTCTTTTGCGCCCGACAGATACAAACCAGTGAGCGACTTTTTGCTTTTTCGAATGTCGGCAGGTTTTCCGTGCGCAACAATCTCACCGCCATGCACGCCCGCGGCGGGGCCCAAATCGATAACGTAATCCGCGCTCATGATCGCGTCTTCATCATGTTCAACCACGAGCACGCTGTTTCCGAGATCGCGTAGGTGCTTAAGCGTTTCCAGCAAGCGATCATTGTCGCGTTGATGCAGGCCAATCGAAGGCTCATCGAGCACATACATTACGCCGGTCAGCCCTGATCCAATTTGTGACGCAAGCCGAATGCGCTGCGCCTCACCGCCAGAGAGCGTTTCCGCGCTGCGATCCAACGACAAATAATTCAGGCCGACGTTGTTCAAGAAACGAACGCGATTTTTGATCTCCCAAATGATGCGTTCTGCGATCTTGAATTTAGCGCCTTCAAGCTTTAGCGTTTCGAAATACTTTTGTGTTTCTGCTAGTGGCAATCGGCTCAATTCGTAAATTGCTTTGCTTTGTGCACCGTCACCCACCTTCACAAAGCGCGCCTCTCGTTTCACGCGCGCGCCCGCGCAATCTGGGCACGGTGTTCGAGTCTGGAATTTCGACAATTCATCGCGCACCATCGAAGATTCGGTCTCGCGATAACGCCGACGAAAATTCGGAATCACGCCTTCGAATGCATGCTTTCGTACTTGTACGTTGCCCTTCTCGCTGACGTAATCAAATTCGATGACCTCTTCACCGCTGCCGTAAAGCACGGCGTTTCTGGCGGTTTCAGGTAATTTGTTAAACGGCTTTTCCACGTCGAATTTGTAATGTTTCGCGAGCCCTTGCAGCAATTGAAAATAGAAAATCGTCCGCCGATCCCAGCCTTTGATCGCTCCGCTGGCAAGCGATAAATCAGGATTCGCCACAACACGCGTAGGTTCGAATTCGTCGATTTCACCCAGACCATCGCACGTTGGGCAGGCGCCCATCGGCGAGTTAAACGAAAACAATCGTGGCTCGAGTTCGGCAAGCGAATAGTCACAAATAGGGCAGGAAAATTTTGACGAAAACAACGACGATTTTTCGCTATCCATCTCTACCACCAACGCGCGACCATTGGCCATGCGACACGCGGTTTCAAATGATTCCGCCAAACGCTGTTTCATGTCGGCGCGCACCTTGAGCCGATCAATCACCACTTCAATGGTGTGCTTGTGGGTCTTCGCGAGCTTGGGCAAAGGATCAAGTTCAACAACTGCACCGTCAACCCGCACTTTCGTAAAACCTTTCGCTTTAAGTTCGACAAGAAGTTCTACGTGCTCACCTTTCCGATCAGCGATCACGGGCGCGAGCAACATGATCCGCGTGTCTTCTTTCATTTCAAGCGTCGCGTCGACCATTTGCGAAATCGTTTGCGCCGCGAGCTTAATGTGCGGATGGTTTGGGCAATACGGATCACCCGCGCGCGCGTACAGCAGCCGCAGGTAATCGTGAATTTCAGTGACGGTGCCCACTGTCGAGCGCGGATTGTGCGAGGTCGCTTTTTGCTCAATCGATATTGCAGGTGATAAGCCTTCGATCAAATCGACATCGGGCTTATCCATCATCTGCAAAAACTGCCGCGCGTAAGCGGAGAGCGACTCCACATAGCGCCGCTGCCCTTCGGCATAAAGCGTGTCAAACGCGAGCGACGACTTCCCCGATCCCGACAAACCCGTGATCACCACGAGTTTGTGTTTCGGAATATCGATACTGATGTTTTTGAGATTGTGGGTGCGCGCACCGCGCACGCGGAGAAAATTGTTTTCGGAAGTCATTGCGCGCGAGTCATCGTTGCACCGCTTTCAGGAATGCAACGATTATCGCGCGACGCGGAGACATTCGCAGCTAAGTAAGCAAGCTCACCTCACGCGTTTCTGCATGCAACGAACACCGAGCGCTGATGCTTCTGCTACTGCAAAAGCACCCGACAACACGTCTGCGACGCGCGCAACGTCGCTGAACTGGCGCTATTGTTTTGCGCCGAACAGGTGCCCTTTGACTGATACACAATAGGCATTTGCCAGACACTGCTTTCGCAATTGGTACCGGTTGAAAGAAACCCGGCAGCACAACTGGGCGAAATCGCATTGCCGGTGCCGCCGCTTGCGCCTATCGTTAGCGACGTCTGGGCAGTGGTTACACATTCCATCACCGGTGTCGTTGGTGGCACGATGAAATAACCAACAACATCGACGGTGACGTGCGCATTCGCAGTTGAAAGCAATGTGAGTTCATTGGCGGACGCGCCTTGGTCGATTTTGACAATCACGAAATTGCTTCGCACTTCTCCAGCGGCAAAGCTCATCGCGGTCGCGGTGGCGGGCGTCGTTGCCAGAAACGCGTAAGCCTTTAGCGTGCCTGAAACGCTTGGATTAATAACGGTGACGTTCAGGGCGACTGCGGCGAATGAACCCGCCGCGCCAACACCGGCGCAATTGCTAGCGTCACCTCCTTGAAAACCGTAGTCAACTACCGCCGTGACATCAATACTACGCGCAGAGTTTGCTGTAAGCGCGCCGCCCGCCAGCTGAGTGTCTACGATCCGGCAGGGCGGTACGGGCGTATACACCAGATTCGCATCCAATTGAGCGTGCGCGCCGGGTGCGCTCAGTAACGCGATCACCCCGACAAGCAACGCACCGAACATCGTTTTGGAAGTCATTTCATTTCTCCTTCAGTATTCAAAAAATCGGGGGGCGTGATGCACTCACGGCAAGCAATCAGCGCCGTGGGTGGTCTCAATCCAGTTCAAAGTACCGGTGGCGTCTCGGACGCCGACAAACCCGGTGTTCCGTGCGTTGGCGATCAGCGCTGCGGCAACCACGCCGCTCGCCGCGCGGCTGAGCAAGATGCCATCCGTTGACGCGTAGCTTTGGCCATCGCCATCAGCGTCAAGATTGAGGCTTGCCAGCAAACTCTGCGCAGCAGTAGCGTCAAGCGCCGGGAAGCCGCTCACCAACGCGCTGCCACGTAGCCCCGCGAGATAACGAATGATGAGGATCGCATCTTGGCCATTGAACGCGTTGTCGTTGTTGATGTCGAGCGCACATTCGAACGGCGGGTTGACGATGAAATTGCCAATCGTTACCGGCGCGTTGGGGCCGCCTGAAACTAGCGGACCGGCGGTCACGGCGTTGGTCGTAGTGTTTATTACTGCAAATTTATTGGGGTACGCGGCGATCGCCGCGAGGCTACCGTCGCTCGATGTCGCTAATGCAATCGCTCCGGACGGCGCGGCAATCGGTGAGGCGAGCGCGGCGCCTGCGAAGGGATCGATGGGCGTGACGGTGGAGTTAAAGCTGTTGAGAACGTAAACCTTGTTCGGATTGACTACCGCGAGCGCAGTAGGGTGCGGCCCAACGGGAATGGTCGCGGTCGGCGCATACGTTGCGCCGTCGAACACGCTTACCTTGCCTGCGTTGTTGTTCGCGACCAACAGGCGGTTAGCGCCACCGACAGACACAAAAGCGAGCGCGTACGGACGCGGCTTTGGGTTCGACGCGTCGCTCACGGTGATCGTCGACACAACCGTGTTGCTTGCGGTGTCGATCACCGACACCGTACCGTCGCCGGCGTTGGCGACAAATAAGCGATCGCCGGTTGGTGTCATTGCCAGCCCGGCAGGCTGGTTGCCGACGTTAATCGTCAAAATCACCGTGTTGGTGGCGGTATCGATCACCGAAACCGTCGCCGCGCCAAAATTCGCGACGTACGCACGCGGCTGCACGGGCGACACCGCGATGCCTAAAGGGCGCGAGCCCACGGGTATGGTCGCTGCGACGGAACGATTCGCAGTGCGAATGATCGTCACCGAATTCGCGCTGTGATTGCTGATGAACACGTTTCGCTGCGACGCGTCGCTGGCCACACCCATCGGCGCAGTGCCAACCGTGACCGTGGCGATCCACGAACTGAGCGCATGATCGTAGATCGCGACTTTGTTCTGATCGTGAAGCGCGATGAAGCTGTACGGTTTTGCCGCAAGCGGCAACGCCGAAAGAACGCTCAGTGCAACCCATAGGAAGCTTTTCCGAGTGCTTCGCGGATGAGGGCAGATATTTAACCGCCGCCGAATGCGGCTCAGCGCGAGTGCCGAATCAAAAACCGTCATAGATCCCTCCGTAAGTGACGGCGCGCCTGCGCGACACCGCAGATGCATGCGTCTCAACAGTACGGACGTTTTCGCCACTTGAAGTGCGACAAACCTTCATGCGAGCATGTTCATATGACTAATACCTTTAAGCTATTTCTGCTTATTTATTGGAGACTTAGTCGCGTTAACTTTAGTCGTCAATTTAATGCATTAAGTCAATTAAGCCCAAGATGCGCGATACGTTTGAAGCGTTGCTGTAAGCGAAATTCCGTGTTCAAGCTTACGCTGCGAGAATACTCCGATGAAACACGTTATCCGCCTCGCAGTGATCGCCCTCGTCGCCTATCTCGGTATCGCCAGTTATTTGTTTTTCGCGCAGCGCGGCATGCAATATCGCCCTGATCCGTCGCCTATGAATCCAGTGTCCGCGGGATTGGCGAAGGCAACGCAGTCAACGTTGAAGACGAGCGACGGCGAAACGGTTGTGACGTGGTGGATCGCACCGCGTGATGAGCGGCAACCGGTGTTTTTGTATCTGCACGGTAACGGCGCGAACCTTCACGCACGTGCCGCGCGTTTCGCACGACTTACTGAGACCGGCGCAGGCTTGATGGCCGTATCGTGGCGCGGCTACGGTGGTTCAAGCGGTTCGCCGAGCGAGGCGGGTTTACGGATTGACGCGAGAGCAACCTACGACGCGCTCGTTTCTGAGAGGCGTATTCCGCCCGAGCGCATCGTGTTGTTTGGTGAATCGCTCGGCACGACTGTCGCCACGATATTGGCGGCAGAAGTGCAAAGCGCTGCGTTGGTTCTCGATTCGAGCTTCGCATCGGCGCTTGATGTCGCGCAACGCGCGTATCCTTGGTTGCCCGTGAGCTGGCTGCTTCGCGATCAATACCGCGCGGACCTCGCCGCGCCGAACGTAACGGTTCCGGTGCAGCAAATTCATTGCGAAGTAGATCGCATCACGCCTATCGAATCGGCAAACTTATTAAAAACGCGTTTTTCTAGAAGCGAACCTATTCACATCGTCGATGGCGCGTGTCACGTGCCTAATTTCTCGCGCTACGAAAGCTTTTTGCGCCGATTCCTGAACGCAAAACTTTCAGGGGCTTCCGTAAACTAGCTTTCAACACCATAGCCCAATTCATTGAGCCGATAGCGCTATTTTTTGTGGTCTTGATAATGTAGGTAACCCTAGATTTCGCCCAATATAATTGGTGTAGTGGTGTTTAAGCTGCTTCACCAGTTCGACCGTTGACCCTTCACGCTTCGTCGTGTGACCCAGTTTGCCCACTAGCCTTCCGAGCCTCTGCATAATGACGGGTTGTGCCGACTGATGCGTCGATCTTTTTCGATACGAGTCGAGCTAAGTCGTCAATGAATTTGCCCACCATTTCGCCATCGCTCGCCCCGCGTGATCGTGCTCCCGAACTCGCGAGCGAGACCACAATCGCCGCGCAAGTTCATCTGGCGAAGTGGGAACTTCTCTATCGACAGTCGTCGCACGGTGCGCTCGGCTCGCTACTCGCGGGCATTTTGTGGGCTCATCTGGTTTGGCAGTTCGCGCCAGAGGTGAAGCATTTCGATCTCACGATGTGGCTCATTACGCTCGCGAGCGTGACGCTGATTCGCTTGTTGCTGTTCATCCTGTATCGCCGCGCCAACCCCACGGGCGAAGCGATCTTGCGCTGGCGCATTCCGTATGTGCTGAGCCTCATTCTGGTGAGCTCGATTTGGGGGTTCGGCCCGCTGCTGGTGATTCCGCAGGATTCGACCGTGCTGATGACTGCGACCTACGTTTTCTCCGTCGGTCTGGCGGGCGCGGCGCTTTCGGCCTACGGCGTGTTTGTGTGGATGGCCATCCTTGCAATTTGCATTGTGTTGATTCCGATGGTGATTTCACTTACGTTGCGTACGGACCACTTCAGCGTCACACTCGCTGTTGCGGGACTGTTGTTCTTTATCGTGTCTATGCGCGGTGTGTCCGTCCACAGCAAGTCGCTGGATGAAAGTTTCCGACTGTCGCACGCGCTTCGAGACGCAATGCGTGTTGCCGAGCATCAGGCGCAAATCGACGTACTCACAGGCCTGCGCAATCGCCGCGCGTTTTCCGAAACTGCGGAAGCAGTGATTGAGCTCGCTCGGCGGCAGCAGCAGAGCGTCGCGCTGATGCTGATCGATATCGACGGTTTCAAACAAATTAACGATTCGCACGGCCATGCGGTCGGCGACAGCGTGTTGAGAGAGTTTTCGACTTTGCTCACGAAAGCGCTCCGACGCGCCGATTTGTGCGGGCGGCTCGGCGGCGATGAATTCGTGGTCTTGCTCGCGAACTCCAGCACGGAAGGCGCGGCCCACGTTGCCGCAAAACTCTGCGCCGCCACCGCTGCACATCGCTTTCCCATGTTGGCGAATTCACCGCCCGTTACGCTAAGCATTGGCATCAGTTCCGGGCCAGACGACGAAAGTCGCATGCTGCGGCGCGCAGACAGTGCAATGTATGCAGCAAAACGCAATGGTCGAAATCAATTTGCCATCGCAGGCGACCCTGCGTCCGAATCTGCGTCACCTACGTAAACCTACCGCTGACGAGCAATCAACTTTTTCCGCACTACCCTTTGACAAATTCGAACTCCATGACCTCCACCGAGCGCCGCGCCAGCGGTTGGCTCGCATCAATCTTCGCGTTGCGCATGCTCGGATTGTTTTTGATCTTGCCAGTTTTTGCGATTTACGGAAAAGATCTGCGCGGCGGCGGAGAAGCCTATTTGATTGGGCTCGCGATCTCAATCTACGGCTTAACTCAAGCGATGTTTCAGATTCCGTTTGGCGCAGCGTCGGATCGTCTCGGCCGCAAACCCGTCATTGTGTTCGGGCTCATCATTTTCGCAATCGGCAGCGTTGTGGCAGCGCTCGCCGACAGCATTGGCGGCGTTATCGTTGGGCGCTCGATTCAAGGCGCAGGTGCGGTGAGTGCCGCAGTCTCCGCTTTCATTGCTGATTCAACCCGGGACGAAGTGCGCACCAAAGCGATGGCCGTGGTGGGCGGCTCGATTGGACTCACCTTCGCCATTTCTTTAATTGCGGCGCCGCCGCTTACTGCCGCCATCGGACTCTCCGGATTGTTTTGGATCACTGCCGTGCTTGCGATGCTCGGCGTCGCGGTGGTGATCTGGTTGGTGCCGTCCGCGACGGTCAACCCCGAGAAGCCAGAGCCCATCGCTCACGGCGACGTACTTTTTGATCCGCAGCTATTTCGCTTAAACGTCGGCGTGTTCGTGTTGCACCTGTGTCAAACCGCGCTGTTTGTCGTCGTGCCAACCCTCCTTGTAGAGCGCGGCGCATTGCCATCCCCCTCACATTGGATGGTGTATTTGCCGGTGATTGTGTTGTCGTTCGCGGCAATGGTGCCGCCAATGATCGCCGCCGAGCGCAAGGGGAAAATTAGAGTCGTTTTCTTGTCAGCGATCGCGCTTTTGATTCTCACCATGTTGCTTGCGCCAGCGCTTTCAAATCAAGCGCTAGCGGGGCTGGTTGTGTTCTTGATTTTGTTTTTCATTGCCTTCAATTTATTAGAAGCAATGCAGCCTTCGCTCGTGTCGCGCCTTGCGCCCGCCAGAGTGAAGGGGTTTGCGTTGGGCGTGTACAACACTACGATGGCGCTTGGGCTTTTTGCAGGTGGAATCGTCGGCGGTACACTAGCAAAACGGTTCGGTAACGACACCGTTTTTTATGGGTGCGCCGCGCTTGCGGCGATTTGGTTCGTGGCGGCTTATTCGATGACACCGCCAGGTAAAAGGAAAGAGAGTTAACAATGGCTTCAGTAAATAAGGTGACCTTAATCGGCAACCTGGGGCGTGACCCCGAAATGCGCTACCTGCCGAGCGGCGAAGCGGTGGCTTCGTTCTCCATCGCAACGACTGAGAAGTGGAAAGACAAAGCCGGCAGCGCACAAGAGCGCACCGATTGGCATCGCATCGAATTCATTGGTCGTACCGCGGAAGTATGCGGCGAGTACTTGAAAAAAGGCATGCCCGTCTACGTTGAAGGTCGGATTCAATACGATAAGTGGACCGATAAGGAAGGCCAAGAAAAAACGCTCACCAAAATCCGTGGCGACCGCATGCAGATGCTGGGCGGGCGCACCGGTGGTGGCGACGCGGCGTACGACGACGGTGGGGCTTCTGGTGCAGCGCCCGCGCCCGCGCCTCGCGCGATGCCGTCAAGCGGTGGTGCCGCAGCGCCGAAGAAATCGAAACTCGACGATTTCGACGACGATATTCCGTTCTAGCAAAACGCGAAGCCGACAATGAAAAAACCCGCCTCAAGGGCGGGTGAGAGAGGAATCGGCACGAGCAATGCCGAAGCAAGTAACGATTACATTCCGTACTTGAGCTTAGCGTCGGCAACGCACTTGGTCTTTACATCGCCCGACAAACTTTCGCAGCGTTCTGCATCAGCTTTGTAGGCCGCTTCGCGAACGTCCTTGTTTGCTTCCGCTTTGGCTTCGGTTGTTTTGATTGAACCTTTGCCAGATTCTTTCGACACCTCAGCTACTTTCGCATCGGCAAGTGCTTTCACGTGAACGGCTTTAGCGTCCTTGCGGCAAACGTCTTTGGCGTTACCCGATTTGTCATCGCAGCGCTCTTTCGCAACTGAGTATTGAGCATCTGCTTTGACTTTGCGCGCGTCGTACTGGTGCGATGCAGTCGGCTCATACATTGCCTTCATCTCCGCGTAGGCAACGTCGCGTTTACCGCGAGCTTCTTCGCGACAAATGTCGCGTGCGTTCCCGGTTAAAGGCTTGCACAGCGAGTAATCGGCGTTGTAGGTGGCTTTCACCTGGTCACGACCGGTGTTGTATTCCGCTTTGGTCATTGCATGCGCTGCGATTCCTGCGCTGCAGGCGATAACGGCGGCGATCAGTTTAATTTTCATAGTTTCCCTTTCAATCGATGAACTCTAGGGCTTGGGCGCGCTGCTTACGCTTGTGACGCACAAACCCGGTGCTTGCATTTTGAGAAACTAGGGTGCTGTTAAACATCAGCGTGATGCACGATCGCTCGTAGGGTTCAACCTACGCGAGCGCGGAAATGTGATGTGTGTCGTTCAGTGACTACAAACATCGATCCAGCCCAGCATCGCTGATAAAAAGTAGGGTTTGTCGCCCGTCTTCGTGGCGGTCGTTGACCCGGTTCTTCTAAGCAGTATGTCTATTCCGTCTCTCTTTGATCAATCTTTGACACTGCCCGTCATCGGTGCACCGCTGTTCATCATCTCGCACCCGCCGCTCGTGCTCGCGCAGTGCATGGCGGGTATCGTCGGTTCGTTCCCCGCGCTCAACGCGAGGCCGAAAGAGCAACTCGACGAGTGGCTTGCCGAGATTACCGAAACGCTGCACGCGGCAAAACTAAAACAGCCTGAACGGCGCATTGCGCCATTCGCGGTCAATCAAATTATTCACGCGAGTAACGATCGCCTAGATCACGATATGGGGCTTTGCGAGAAATACAAAGTGCCGATGTTGATCACCAGTTTGCGCGCACCGGGCGACGTTGCCAAACAAGCGCACGGCTGGGGCGGGATCGTGTTTCACGACGTGATTTCGATCCGCCACGCTGAGAAAGCGATTGAAGCGGGCGTAGATGGCTTGATCCTCGTTTGCGCGGGCGCAGGCGGACACGCAGGCACGCTTTCGCCATTCGCCTTGGTGCGCGAAGTGCGCAAGTTCTACGACGGACCCATCGCGCTGTCAGGCTCGATTGCACACGGCGCGAGCATCCTCGCGGCGCAAGCGATGGGCGCAGATTTCGCCTACATCGGAACTCGATTTATCGCCACCCAAGAGGCGCGCGCAGTAGATGCCTACAAAGACATGATCGTGAATTCGAACGCACAAGACATCGTGTATTCGCCGCTGTTCACTGGCGTGCACGGAAACTATTTAAAGGGCTCGGTGAAAAACGCGGGACTCGATCCCGACAATCTTCCGGTTGCCGACAAAACATCGATGAATTTCGGCGGCAGCGCGGCGAAAGCGTGGAAAGATATTTGGGGCGCAGGGCAAGGCGTGGGGCAGATGGACGACGCACCGTCCACCGCGGAGGTTGTGGCGCGGCTGCAGCGCGAATATCGCGACGCCGCTGCCACAACACATGCCGATTCCGCGAGATTTTTGTAGCGATTAATCGCGCTCACAATCGCCAGCAACTATGACAGTAATCGCCCGCTTGATGCGGGCGATGAATCGTTTTTCTTAATTTTTCGCTTTGATCTTCTAATCGCGTGTTCGCCCAGTTAAATTGGGCGAGCGACTTACATGCTGTTGGCGTATTTGACGCTACATCCGTACGGCGTAGCGGTCGCAACCGTTACCGGCTTTCCGGCCATTGATTCGTCAAGCGCAGCGCGCACGAAGTTTTTCGCACCTTTGATGTCGGCAGGATTTGCACTGCGTTTGTCATCGATACCGCCTGCAAATACGAGCTTACCGGCCGGGTCGATCACGTACATGTGCGGTGTGGTTTTCGCTTGATAGGCTTGACCGACTTTTCCGCTCTCATCCATCAACAAATTGGTGGGCGCGGCTTTCCATTCGCCGATCATTTTTGAGGAAAGTGCGGCAGGCGCAAGGTAATCGCCGTGTGATTTCGCGGTGCTGTTCACTGCAAGCCACACCACGTTTTTCGCGGTTTTATCTTTTTGCAGCGTCTGCATATTGTTCGAGCCGTAATGCTTCACAACAAACGGGCACCCCGGATTCGTCCATTCGAGCACGACGTGTTTACCTTTGAAATCGGAGAGCTTCACGCTCTTTCCGTTCACGTCTGTCAAAGTGAAATCAGGTGCGGCTTGGCCGACAGTCGCAGCGTTCGCGGCGAACGAGGCAATGATTGCGGCGGAGGTAAGCAACGAGGTGAGGAGGTTAAGTTTCATTTCAATTTCCTTCAAAAAAACAAACAATCGAAAAGCAAATCAATATCAGCAAAGCTTTGCGTCCCCGGATCAAGTCCGGGGCAGGCGTCGTCATAGCGCGAAGCGCGTCGTCTTAGGGCGAAAGCCCGTCGTCCTGCTATAGCTTTGCTATAGCGCCAACGACAATTCCGGTCGTTAATAATTCTGGCAGTAACTGAACAGGCTTGCCCGGCGCATGCAGCGCATAGACCGGCACACCCGAGCGATTCATTGCAGTAAGCGCTTTGGTGATGCGCTCGTCACGGTTGGTCCAATCGGCGCGCATCAGCACGACGTTTTTTTGTGCGAAGGTTTTCACCACTTCGTCGCGAGTGAGCACGAGGCGTTTATTTGCCTGACAACTCACACACCACGCCGCAGTGAAATCAACGAATACCGGTTTGCCTTCGGCGTTTAACTTCGCAATTTCATCCGGGTTCCACGGCTTCCATTGTGCGCCGTTCGATGATGTTGCGCTTTGCGAAGTGTTCGCTGAGTTTGCTTGCTCCACCATCGCAGTCGTCGGCCACGCAAACGCAATCGCAATCGCGCCGGCAATCGCCCCCGCGACACGCGCTCGCGTGCGAAGCGAACCCAATAACCAGGCACCAAATGCGATGCCTACCAAGCCCACGAGCGCAATCGCTGCGCCGTCAATCGTTGCCTGTTGCGCGATCACCCAAATGAGCCACACGACGGTGAGGAACATCGGAAACGCGAGCACTTGTTTGAAGGTCACCATCCACGGCCCCGGTCGCGGCAAACGATCTAGCCACTTCGGAAACCACGCGAGCAACACGTAGGGAATCGCCATGCCGACACCGAGCGCTGCGAACACGGCCAGCGCCGCCAGCGTACTCTGCGTTAGCGCAAAACCAAGCGCTGCACCCATGAACGGCGCAGTGCACGGACTCGCTGCGATCACCGCGAGCACGCCTGAGAAAAACGCATCAATGCCGGGATTTTTCGCGGTGAAATTGAGTAGCGATGAAGGTGCCAAGGTGCCCACTTCAAACGCACCCATCAAGTTCAAACCAATCAAGAAAAACACGACGGCGAGCACCCATACCACGCTCGGGTTTTGCAATTGGAAACCCCAACCGACGGCGCTGCCCGCGCTCTTCAAGGCGAGCAACGCGCCTGCGAGTGCGAGGAAAGAAACGATCACGCCAACGGCGTAGAAAAGACCGTGAACCCGCATCGCGCCGCGACGCTCGACCGCATTTGCGCTACTTCCGTTTTTCGCGCCCGCATGTTGCGCAAACGACAAAATCTTCAACGACAACACCGGAAACACGCAGGGCATGAGATTCAAAATCATGCCGCCGACGAAGGCGAAGGTAATCGCCGCCCAAAATGACATCGCGTCGGTCGAGTTCGCTGCGGCGACGGGCGCTGAGGGCGAGCCCACCGACGCGGTTGCTGGCGTTAGGCTCGCGCTCGGCGCGGAATCAGCCAGTAATGTGTAGCCGCCAATATCTTGGGCAACAGCAATGTTTTTTGTAGTTACCGATAAATAACCAAAATTCTGCTCACGCCCAATATTATTGGGCGAAGACACTACAAGCTGGAACTGATTGGGCACTTTTGCGCCGTCCACCAATTTGAGCATCGCGCCGTAACCAGTCGAAGTCGAATAAACCTTTTGAACCGCCGGTTCAGTGATCTGTTCGGCTTCCGGAAACACGTCGAATCGCGTGAGTTTCGCGGCTTCGGTCGACGGTTTCAATTCGATCCACAGATCGCGGCCGTGAATGCGTGCCTCGCCGCTCCAGCCCGCGAGCGGCTTTGGAACTAACGCTTCGGCTTTATTCCACGCGTCTAAGTTCACCATGCGCGCAGTCCCAGCAATCGGCAGCGATAGCGACACTTCACCATCTTCTGGAATGCACACGTCTTTGCACACCAGCCACTCAGCTTTGCCTTTGATCGTAACGCTAGCGCCAACTGCGGCGTCACGCGGGATGGATATCGACGCCGGAAGAAGCACTTCGCCTTCATAGCCGAAATTCACAATCGGCCCGGTCGCCAAGCGCTTGGGCACTGGCCAGTCAAACGCGCTCACCGAATACCCCGGCGGCAAATCCCATGTCACCTTCGTCGGGTAGCCAGAATCGCCGGGATTTTTCCAGTAGGTGTGCCAGTGCGGCGCGTGTTTGATGGAGAGCGCAATACGCGAGGATTGGCCTGGAACCAGCGCGTTTTCAGCGGCGACGAGTTCAACTTCAGCGTGTGGCGTTTTGATCGATGCGGCGTTCGCGACGAATGAATTAAGTGCAAGCAACGCAGCAAGCGTCGTCCCGACGAGGGTCGGGATCCATCGTTGCGCGCTTAGAAAGCGCAATGCGAAGAATGGCCGAGGCATAGGATGGATTGATGGGTCCCGGCCTTCGCCGGGATGACGCTAGTGTGGAGAGAGCAGGTTGAGAGCGAAACGCGGTGCAAAAGGTTCCGTCAATCGCTTCGCTCAAAACCTTACAATTCAATGGTTTATCGCTAATTTTAAGGCGCGGCTGGCCTCTCAATCGCCGCGTTTTCCCGCATGGAATCAACTCACAATCAAAAAACCGCCGTGGTCTATGACCCGAAGCGGATTGAAGCCGCCGCGCAGTCGCGCTGGAACGCCGTCGACGCCTACAAAGCGGTTGAAAACGATCCGCGTTTTCCGAAAGGCAAATACTACGCCTGCTCGATGCTGCCGTATCCGTCAGGTCGACTCCACATGGGTCACGTGAGGAATTACACGATCAACGACATGCTCGCACGCTACATGCGTATGCAGGGCTACAACGTGTTGATGCCGATGGGCTGGGATGCGTTCGGTTTGCCTGCTGAAAACGCCGCCATGAAAAACGGTGTGCCGCCCGCGAAGTGGACGTACGAAAACATCGCAGTCATGAAAGCGCAATGCAAGGCGCTCGGCCTTGCCTTCGATTGGTCGCGCGAGCTAGCTACTTGTGATCCCGCGTATTACAAATGGAATCAGTGGTTCTTTTTGAAGATGCTCGAAAACGGGCTTGCGTATCGCAAAACACAAATCGTGAATTGGGATCCGGTGGATCAAACCGTGCTCGCCAACGAGCAGGTGATCGACGGGCGCGGCTGGCGCTCCGGCGCAATCGTTGAGAAGCGCGAAATTCCTGGGTATTACTTAAACATCACCAAGTATTCTGAGGAATTGCTCGACTACACGTTGAACAAGTTGCCCGGGTGGTCGGAGCGCTTGCGCACGATTCAAGAAAATTGGATCGGCAAGTCGGAAGGCGTGCGCTTCGCCTTTCCACATGACATTAAAGACGCGAGCGGGAAGCCGATTCAAGACGGCAAGATGTACGTGTTCACCACGCGTGCGGACACGATCATGGGCGTTACCTTCGTCGCGGTCGCACCGGAGCATCCGCTTGCAGCGCGTGCGGGTGAATTAAATCCTGCGCTCGCGCCGAAAATCGAAGCGCTCAAAGCAGGCGGCACGACTGAGGCTGAGCTTGCGGTGAAAGAGAAGGAAGGCGTTGCTACGGGTTTGTTTGTGACGCATCCGTTAAGCGGCGAGCAGATTGAAGTTTGGGTCGGTAATTACGTGCTCATCACGTATGGCGATGGCGCGGTGATGGGTGTGCCTGCGCATGATGAGCGTGACTGGGCGTTTGCGTGGAAGTACGGGATTGATATAAAGCAAGTTACTCATTTCGTTACCGGCGCAAGAGCTGGTAGTGAGCCGCAAGTTGACAGAATCAACCAACCAATCTTTTCCGCTTACGCCGAATCTCATTGGCACGTTTCATACGGCGATAAGAGCGGCGCTTACACAACTGGCTGGATCGAACTTTGGCGGGTTACCGACTCAAATAATCTAGGTACGCGAACACGTTTTGACGAGATGCAGCAGTGCGCGTGGCTTGAGGGGCTAAACACGTCAAATGCGGTAGATGTGGTCGCCAAGGCACTCGCTGAGAAAGGCCTCGGCGAAAAGAAAACCACCTATCGCCTGCGCGACTGGGGCATTTCACGCCAACGCTATTGGGGCACGCCGATCCCCGTCATTCATTGCGAGGATTGCGGCGTTGTGCCCGTTCCGTACGAGGATTTGCCGGTTGTATTGCCAGAGGACTTAATTCCCGACGGCAGCGGCAGTCCGCTCAAAACTGATGAAAAGTTCTTGCAGTGCTCGTGCCCGAAATGCGGCAAGCCTGCACGTCGCGAAACCGACACCATGGACACCTTCGTTGATAGCGCGTGGTACTACATGCGCTACGCGTCACCGAATGCCGAAATCGATGGCAAGCCCACGATGGTGGATGCGCGCAACGACTACTGGATGCCGATGGATCAATACATCGGCGGCATCGAACATGCTGTGCTCCACCTCCTCTACGCGCGCTTTTGGACGAAAGCGATGCGGGATATGGGAATGCTTAAATTCGACGAACCGTTTGAGCGGCTCATGAATCACGGCATGCTCTTGAATCACATCTTTTTCACGCCCGGCGAACACGGCGCGAAAAACTACTTTCCGCCGACTGAAGTAGAAACCACGCACGACGAAAAAGGCCATATCAACGGCGGCACGCTGCCCGACGGCACGCGCGTTGAATACGGCGGCATCGGCAAAATGGGCAAGAGTGAGAGAAACGGCGTTGACCCACAAGATCTGATCGACAAATACGGCGCGGATACAGCGCGTTTGTACGTCATGTTCGTCGGCGGACCCGAAGATCCAGCCGTGTGGTCAGACACGGCAGTCGAAGGCGCGATGCGTTTCTTGCGGCGCGTGTGGACGTATTGTGCAGACCGCGCGGGAGAAATTTCGAGCGCCGGTGCAGTTGATGCATCAAAGCTCACGAGTGAATTGAAAACAACACGCTTCGAACTGCACTCAGCGCTCAAGCAATCTAACTACGACTACGAGCGTCGTCAATACAACACGGTTGTCTCAGCGACGATGAAAATGTTGAACACACTCGAAGCGGTGAAGCCCGGCGTTTGCCCTGCGCTTTCGCGCGAAGGCGCGTCGGTGTTGTTGCGAGCGCTTTATCCCGTTGCGCCTCATGTCACCTGTGAGCTTTGGAGCGATCTTGGCTTTGAAAAAGTGCATGGTTCATTGCTCGATGCCGCCTGGCCCCAGCCCGACACTGCCGCACTCGTGCGCGACGAAATCGAGCTCGTATTGCAGATCAACGGAAAAACGCGTGGCGCGATCACCGTGTCATCCAGCGCAGACAAAGCAACGATTGAAAGCGCAGCCGCAGCCGCGCCCGAAGTCCAAAAATTCGGCGAGGGCCGAGCACCGAAAAAAATCATTGTGGTACCAGGTCGCCTGGTGAATATTGTCGTGTAACGACAAGGACGTCGGCCTGCGGCCTAGGACGACGCACGCTTCGCTTGCTAGGACGACGGCACTGCGTGCCTATGACGCAAAGCTTCACAATCTACAGTCTTCAAATTGAGATTTTTCGAAATTCAACCGCAATGCAAAGCAACACCATGATTGAAATCTGCTCGCGTCGTAGGCCAATGGCCGACGTCCTAGCGCGTCAGCGCGTCGTCCTAGGGCGCATCGCGACCGTCGTCCTGGCTAGCGTAGCGCTAGCAACGCTCGCCGCCTGCGGGTTTCAACTGCGCGGGGCGGCGAACTATCCGTTCACCAGCGTGTATGTGCAAGCGCCGGTTACGCAAGCGCTCGGCGGCGCAGGTGCGCCCGTCGTGCCCGATGTCATCGACGGACTCATGCGCAACGGCATTGGACTCAAAACGAAAATAGAAGACGCTGATTTTTCGATTCGCTTTCTACAGGTGACGTTCGACAAGCGCGTTCTCTCGTTATCCGGCAGCGGTCGTGCGCGAGAGTTCGAGTTGGAATATCGTATCCGCTACGAATTTGTCGACGCTCGCCAGCGAGTCTGGGGCGAGCCGGGAGAAATTACGATTCGTCGCGACTTCTCCTATTCAGAATCACAAGCGCTTGCTAAAGAGGCGGAGGAGCGACAACTTATTCGCGATATGCAGTTGGATGGCGCCTCTCAAATCCTTCGCCGGTTGCAGGCTGTCCGGCGTCCCGCCTAAGTGCCTGCAGGACGTCGGCCTTTCGGCCTAGGACGGCGGGCTAAAGCCCTAGGACGACGCGCTTCGCGCTAGGACGCAAAGGTATGCAAAAAAAATGTTAGCTAATCGGAAGCCTGCGCGAAGCAGCGTGTCGACTGCGACATGCTCGCGTCTTAGCGCGAAGCGCGTCGTCCTAGTGAACGCAGTGAGCGACGTCATTTCGTCCTGCGAAGCTTCGCTTCGCCACGTCTTAGCGAGCGAAGCTCGCGTCGTCCTAGTGCGCAAAGCGCACGACGTCCTTTAAGTGAAGCAATGAAATTGCTTCACTTAATCCACGGTGAGGAAACTCTCACCAAGCTGGAAGCGGCTGACGAAATTCGAGCGCAGGCTCGCGTCGCTGGTTACAGCGAACGTGATCACTACATCGTCGATAGCGCGCATTTCGATTGGTCACTTGTGACGCAGGCGAGTGACAATTTCTCGCTCTTCTCAACGCTTCGAATTGTTGAGATTACGATCAACACAACGAAACCGTCCGCCGACGCGTGTGAATTTTTTGCGGGTGCTGCCACTAATCCCGCGCCCGACACGCTCTACATTTTCAACCTGCCGAAGCTGGATCGCAGCGCAACAGAAAGCGCGTGGTTCGCAGCCTGTTCTCGTGCAGGTGACGTGATCTCTGCACCGCTTGTTGAACGCGAACAATTACCGAACTGGATCGGTAAGCGACTGAAGAAATATTCGTTTGACGCAGATCGCGACGTTGTCGATTTTTTGTGTGAGCGCTGCGAAGGCAATTTGCTTGCGGCAAAACAAGAGATCGAAAAGCTTTCGCTCTTTCTACCAAAGGGCAAGCTTGCGATTGAAGATTTAGTCGCCGCAGTGGCTGATGTCGCGCGCTACGATCCGAACGAACTCTCGGAAGCATTCTTGCGAGGCGATCTCGCGCGCTATGCTCGCGTGCTCGAAGGCTTATACGCAGAGGGTGAGCAAGCGCCACGTCTGTCGTGGATGATTTCCGAAGACGTACACGCGCTCGCCAGTATTTTTCTCGCAAGACGACAGGGCGCACCGCTCGCGCAAGCGCTGCGCAATGCACGAGTATGGGGCAAGCGGCAGAAGGCGATGGAGCACGCACATAGCGCGATTGATCCCCGACGGATTGCAGAATTGTTGAAGCGTTGCGCAACACTGGATGCGCAGAGCAAAGGGCAAGCGGCGGGCGATGCTTGGCTAACGCTCGGCGCGATGGCTGCGTTTGCACATGGCGAGCTGTAGGAGCGGCTCTGCCGCGATTGATTGCTCACGAGTCGCGATTCGCGGCAGAGCCGCTCCTACATTGCGACTTTCACTAGCGCCGCTAGCGCCGCCGTCTCCGCGCGCAAAATCGTTTCTCCAATTCGCAACCGATGCTTGCAACTAACGCGGAGTACTTCTAACTCTATCGGTGAAAAACCGCCCTCGGGGCCGACGAGTATTGTGATTGCGTCAACGCTTTTACCGAGCGTAATTTCGCCTTCTCCATCTGCATCCATCAACGCAGTCGCGGTATTCCGTTGGAGTTTAAGTGCATCATCCAACGACACCGGTGCATTCACTTTTGGTAACTGATTGCGCCCACACTGCTCACACGCAGCAATCACAACACCACGCCAATGCGAAACGCGTTTCTCAACATCGCCCGGAATGCGCTGCGAACGCTCGGTGTACATCGGTTGAATTTCCGCGACGCCCAGTTCGACCGCTTTTTGTATCAACCAATCGAATCGATCGTTCGCAATTAAACCGACGCAGAGCGTGATGTGAAACTCAAGTTCGCACTCCACGGTGATGCGCGCCTGCGTTTCGACAATCACATCGCGCTTTCCGATCTCGATAACGGTCGCGGGCACCTCTCCGCCCGTGCCGTCGAAGAGCGTGATCGCATCGCCCACGCGCAAACGTAACACGCGTACGTGTTGCGCGACACGCGCGTCGAGCGTGACGCGCGAATTTTCAGTGACGGATTGTTCGGAGAAGAAACGAGGCATACGATTAGATGAGGTAATGGAACCCCATCCCCAGCCTAGCCCTCCCCTTGAAGGGGAGGGAACACGACTCCTTCCCCCTCAAGGGGAGGTCGGCGCAAAGCGCCGGGTGGGGATGGTGTTCTTTTGCGCGGTCTGCAAATTCGCAAAACTCCAAAGCGCCTTCAACACTTCACTCGGCGCTTCGGAAAGCATCGTGTGCCCCGCGTCTTTCAAGCGTACGACCCGCGAATGTTTGATCGCATCGATTGCAGCGGCAGCGGCCTTCGGCGGCGTCATCATGTCCTTCTCGCCGATCACTAACAAGGTCGGCGCTTCCACGCGCTTCGCGGCATCAAGCCCCGTTGCATACGCCTTACATGCTGCGAGATCGGTGTGCAACACGCCCGTCTTCATGCGCCGCATCAGCGCGAGGCTGTTGCCAGGTAACCACGCGCCCGGCGCTGCGTGATTATTTCCAAGTTGCGATGCGGGTGCGTATGACCAATCGATAATCATCTTGCGCGCTTTGTCCTCATCGTTAGCAGCAGCATCAAGCAGTGCGTCGCCCACTGCCATCGGCACCGCGGTGCCGATGAGCCCGAGCTTGGCGACCAAGTCTTCGCGCGTTGCAGCAAGTTCAAGTGCGGTGAGTGAACCCATGCTGTGGCCGAACACGCACGCGTTTGTCACCTGTGCGGCATCGAGAAAATCAGCGACGAATTTGGCGAGCGCTTCAACGCTCGTGCAAAGCGCTTCTTCGCTTTGCCCGTGTCCAGGCAAATCAAGCGCGAGCACGTTCCAGCCGTGATGCGCGAAGTAGCGCGATTGCAACGCCCACACGCTGTGATCATTCGCCGCGCCGTGGATGAAGACGGCAGTCGGTTGCGATGCGATGAACGGTTTGGTGCCGGTGTAGGCGTAAGCCGTCGCGGTGTTGACCGAGAGTTTCACGAATGCCTCCCTTTGGTGTCATCCTGGCGAAGGCCGGGCCCCCTCTGCGCATACGAGAAATTTACCTCGACGCATTTAGCTTTTGATACGTGGATCCCGGCCTTCGCCGGGATGACGCGAATAGGTCGGACATCAGCGAACCCAACGTGAGAGTTTTTCATACCGCCTTCTCCGCCATCTTCAACGCCCGCTTTAGATCGTCAATCAAATCGCTCGCAGCTTCCAAACCAATCGACAAACGAATCGTGCCTTCGGTGATACCTGATGCTTTCAACGCATCAGCGCTCATCCGCGAGTGCGTCGTGCTCGCCGGATGAATCACGAGCGACTTCGCGTCACCCACGTTCGCAAGATGCGAGAAAAGTCGCAAGTTATCGATCAGTGCTCTGCCCTGCGCGCGAGTGCCCTTGATGTCAAAAGAGAACACGGCGCTCGATCCTTTCGGAAAGTACTTTTTCGCGAGCACGTGATCGCGATGCGATTGAACATCGGGATGATGAATCGCACCAACAAACGGGTGCGATTGCAGAAACGCAATCACTGCACGCGCATTTGCGATGTGGCGATCCATGCGCACAGGCAGCGTTTCGATGCCTTGCAGAATCTGCCACGCATTCATCGGCGACATGCAAGCGCCGAAATCGCGCAAACCTTCACGACGACAGCGCAGCAAAAACGCCGCCGTTGAAGATTCCTCTGCGAACACCATGTCGTGAAACCCTTTGTACGGCGCGGTGAGTGTCGGGAATTTCTCTTTCGCTTTTTCCGCAAGCCAATCAAAGCGACCGCTATCTACGAGTACGCCACCGATCACTGTACCGTGTCCCGAAAGAAACTTCGTTGCCGAATGGAACACGATATCTGCGCCGTGCTCGAAAGGGCGAATCAAGTACGGTGTTGTCAATGTCGAATCAAGCATCAACGGTAGCCCCGCGTCGTGCGCAATCGCCGCGACCTGTTCGATGTCGATCAGCAAATTTCCGGGATTGCCGAGCGTCTCACCAAACAAGAGCCGCGTATTCGGGCGAATCGCCGCGCGCCACGCATCCAAATCGCCAGGATCAACGAAAGTCGTCTCGATCCCAAAACGCGGCAACGTGTAATCCAACAAATTGTGAGAACCACCGTAGAGCGCGCGGCTGGCGACGATGTGCCCGCCCGCGCCCATCAGCGTGCAGATCGCCAAATGCAATGCTGCCTGCCCGGACGCGACAGAAATCGCGCCAATGCCGCCCTCAAGCGCCGCAACCCGTTCTTCGAGCACAGCGTTAGTCGGATTCGAAAGACGCGAATACACATGCCCCGCGCGCTCCATATTGAAGAGAGCTGAGGCGTGATCGGCGTCTTCAAACACGAACGACGTGGATTGATAGATCGGCGTGGCCCGCGCGCCGGTGGTCGGATCGGGGCGCGCACCCGCATGCAGGGACAAGGTGTCGAATTCGTACATGGATTTTTTGCGGCGACGCAGCAACGCGCCGGGTTCATTCAGTGGGATCGATTATCGAATGAACGATGCGCGTCAGCACCTTCAATAGCTGACGGTCAGCGCAAGCGGTTTCCTCGTCTAGCCTCACGCCGAGTTGCGCGGCGGCGGGATGCGACCCAGAAAATCCCAGCGCTGCGGGGCAAACGCCCGCAACTCACCGCCTGAAGTTGCCGTAGGTCGCCACTTCGTCGGGCTCGCGGATAACGACCGCTCGGTGCAATGAGCGCCGGATCGACACCCTGCTGCGGGTTTACCCGTGCTCAAGTCCCGATTGATCGGAAGGGAACGAGGTCGTAGCGTGCGGAACGAAGTGAAGCGCGGCAACTCAGGTAGCGCTTCGCCCGCAGAAAACTCACGCTCAAATTCAGCTTTCTGGGTTGCAGGTTGCTGTTTTCCTCGGAACAGGCGCTGAAAAACACGCGAAAAAGTGAACGATTTACAGAGAAAAGTGTTGTATTTTTACAACTTTTGTAGTCAGCACCTTTACTTAAACGCCAATTTTATTGGGCTTGCGCGCAGTTTTCTATTCTTCGCGAAAATTGAATTTTAGCCACTTTGACCGTGTAAATTTGCTAGAAAACCGGAATAGCCGAACTGTAAAAACAAGTCGTTTTGCTTAATTTTTAATCAGCACTTTCCTGGCGATTTTTAGCGCTTTCTTGCTTTTCATTGATTGCTAAATCGGGGGCAACTTTGTCGCCCAAATCGGCGGCTAAAAGCGCTGCGTTTTTCGCATTCTCTTCATCAATTCGATACATCGCATCAAGCATGTCTTGCATCTCTCTGCGCGCTTTTACTAACGTGGAAACAGAGCTCGGCGCAGCCAAATAATCTTCAAACTTTTTGCCGCGTTTGGCGCGCACGCGCTCAACCATCGTCACAAAAGCATCCACGATTCGTGGTTCGAAATGAGTGCCAGATGCCGACACGATATAGCCCACAGCCTCCGCGTGCGTCCACGCATGTTTGTACGCACGAACGTGAGTAAGCGCGTCGTAAACATCGGCCACCGCAGCAATGCGCGCAGGCAATGGAATCGCGTCGCCCGCAAGCTTGTCGGGGTAGCCCGAGCCGTCCCACTTTTCATGGTGATGATGCGCAATGATTTCCGCCATACGAAAGGCAGGATTCGGGCAGAGCGACAGGAGCTGCGCGCCGAGCGACGTGTGGCGCTGAATGATGGTGAACTCGGCCTCAGTGAGCTTGCCGGGCTTCAACAACAAGCCATCGGGAATGCCAAGTTTTCCAATGTCATGCAAGCGCGCGCCGAGCTCAACCTCTTCGCTGAAGCGATGGCCGTAGCCCAATTCTTCTGCGAGCAAGCCCGCGAGCCGGCCGACGCGATAGGCATGCTTGCCCCACGTGTCTTCGCGCAATTCCGCCGTCACCGCAAGCCGCTCGTAGGCATCGCGATACATCGGCTCGGGCACTTCCACATCCTTGCGAGGCAATTGTCCATCGCGCTGAATCGCCGCAATCAAATCCTGCACATCATCCTTGCCCGGCATCGGCGTCTGCACTTTCACTTTCAACGCATCGAGCGCGCGCTTCACGTTATCCACCTGCGATTTCGCGAGGAACTCAACGAGTTTTCCAAGGTAGATCAACACGCCGGTATGGTCATGCGCCTTCTCATACGCACGCACCAGCAACACAAGGTTGTCGCGGTAGAGTGTGGGCATCGCTTTTGAGGTTTCGAGGAGTTTGAGGAGTCGCGCAGCAGCGATTGTCAGATCGCCGGCAAAGATATCGTGCGCCGCCTCCGCGAGTTGCCGATTCAGCTCGGTGCGCGGTGTGGCGAACGCATCTGCAAGCCCTTGAACCATCTTCAGTCGTGAAAATGCTGTCTCCGCGTCGTTGAGCCCAATCGCGCATTTCAACCAATTTGATTCACATATCAGCCGAAGAAAAATACCACCGCTGTCCCGTGGAAGGCCCAAAAGCGCGGCCGACGATTTTGCTGCCTCTGCACCCTGATCGAATCGTTGGAGCGCAATGCACGCATTAACCATGTTGGTTCTTGCCGCAGCGACTTCCATCCGAAATCTATTGTCGTCTCCGTATCTCGACTGTGCCTGGAGCGCGATGTCAATGGTCTCTCGATACAGCCCCATCATGCAAAGCGCGGCAGTCAGGTTTACCTGAGCAGTGACAATACCTTTGTCTTCGGCAAGTTCCGTTGCGATTTCCATCGCACGAAGCGCGCACTCGATACCTTTCGCCGGAACTCCCGTATCCGTGCTCAGTACGCCATATACGCTGTAGGACCGTCGCAATTCGGGACGAAGCGCGTGAGTCGTAGAAAGATCGATTGCTCTTTCCACCAATGGCATTGCATCGTGTCCGCTGCCACGCAACGACATCGCGAATGCGACGTCCAAGATCAATTTGATTGCAACTGGCGCGGGTTCCGGAGCAGTAGAAAAAGCAACGATACGAGCGGCCTTCACGGCCAGCTGAAAATCTGCGTCTTTACCCGATCGAAGCAAACCTTCGAGTTGCTGACCGAACTCAGTAATCAAATCAGCTAAGCCGTGGTTGTCAAGGTCCATCACTGAACTATCGATCATGTTCACCAGCGTTTCGTTGTTCACTTGATTTTTACCTATGCCAACGGCATATTAGTGATGTGTGTAGGCGATTCTGAGCCTTTTAGATAAATCTTTCAACCAGTCAACCGGGATAAATGCAATGAACTCAACCACCCCTTTCGCGCAAGATCAATCAAACGTCGAAATGCAATCGCTTGATGTTGTGACACTCCGTAACCTGGATGATATCGAGCTGCTTTTCGTGGGTGGTGGCGACGTCGTTCAAATGGGTGGCTAAAGTCGCGGCGGCGTGCCGTCGGAGGGTTAGGGTCGGACACCTTGAAAAAATGGGAAACGAAGCGCTTCTCGCGACACGCGCGCTCCACCGGACACATACAGCTAACCCAACCTCACCCGCTTCCCCGCCATCGCGATTGTTGAATCGCGGTGAGCGATGATGAGTGTGGTGATGCCTAGGTTTTTGACGACTTGATTGACAGTCGCCTCGCGCGCGTTGTCTAGCGCGCTGGTGGCCTCATCGAGCATCAGGAACTTCGGTTGGCGATACAGCGCTCTCGCGAGCAGCAGCCTTTGGCGCTGCCCGCCTGAGAGCACACTTCCAGCATTGACGACGAGCGTGTCGATTCGCATCGGCATTCTCTCGATGTCGTCAAGCAGAGCAGCAGCATTCAGCGCTTCGCGGATGCGCTCCTGATCCATTTCAGGCTCAAACAAGCTTACGTTTTCGGCGATTGACCCGAAAAATACATAGTCTTCCTGCATCACCGCGCCGATTTGGCCGCGCAAGCTTGCGGGGTCTATCTCTCGGATGTCGATCCCATCAATTAGCACGCGGCCTTCGGTTGCGGGCAATAGCCCCAGCACCACTTTTGCGAGCGTCGTCTTGCCAACGCCGGACGGCCCGGTAAGCGCAACAGTTTCGCCCGGCTCAATGGTGAAATTCACGTTGCGAAAAATAAACGCATCTTGCGGGCCGTAGCGATAGCCCAAATTTTCAATGTCCCAGCGTGCTCTCGATAAATCAGGCGCGGGGGCATGGCCGGTTTCCTCACGTTCGGCCAGCGCGACATCGGCCACTCGATCCGCGTGCAAATTCAGGAGCGCAAATTCGCTGACCTTATCGATTAAGTTTGCGAGGCGAGTCACGAAAACAAGCTTGTACGCCAAGAACGCGAGCAGCATGCCCACGCTAAATGCGCCGTTCAACACTTCATTGGCACCGAGCCAAATCACAATTACAGATTCCACACCAAATATCACGAAGCTCGCGCTTTTTGAAATGAGTGCGAGCGTTTGCGAGCGGATTGATGCGTTCAGCGTGTCAACAACCGAATTCTGCCATCGAGCGAGTCGATCAGGTTCGCCTTGATGCAGCTTGATGGTTTGTACGCCGCGCAAACTCTCAATGAAATGAGATTGTTGTAGCGCTGTGAATACCAATTGTTCATTCATCGCTTCGCGCATCGGGCGATATAGCGTCCAACGAAGCAGTGCATACACCGCGGCAAACACGAGAACGATTAAGGTGAGCTGCGGCGAATAAATCAACATCACCGCAAGCATCGACACCGCTAGCAAGCCGTCAATCATCACTTCAACCGAACTTGCGGTGAGCGTGCGCTGAATCGCATCCATCGAGGAGAAGCGCGAAAGCAAATCACCAACGTGGCGCTTCTCGAAGAAGGCAAGCGGCAAGCGCAGCAGATGCGAAAACAGTTGCGTGAGCACTTGAAGTGATAGCGTGGTCGTGAGATGCACGAGCAACCATCCGCGCAGCGCAAAGATGCATCCTTGAATCAGCACGATTAGTACGAAGCCTATGGCTAGCACAGTCATCAGATTACGGTCTGCGGCAACCAGCACTTCATCGACCGTGAGCTGGGTAAGCCAAGGCATCGCGATTGCGAACACTTCAAAAGCGATCGCACCGATGAATAAGCGCAAAAGCGCAGACTTCAGGCCGGTTGCGCGCTCAAAAAAAGACCAAACCGAGAGCGATTCTTTGCGGCGTTCGCGCTTGAAGTTCGCCGTCGGCGTAAGTTCCAACACCACCCCGGTGAAATGCTTTGAGAACTCTTCAATAGACAAGGTGCGCGCGCCGCGTCCGGGATCGTGCAGCATCACGGCGTCGGCCGTAACTTCAGTCATCACCACAAAATGGTTGAAATCGTAGTGCACGATTGCAGGCAAACGAACCTTGGCGAGCCCCGCAAGCTCAACGCGCAACGGGCGCGCCGCCATGTGCATGCTGTCGGCGATCTCGATAATCGATTTCAGCGATGAGCCTTTCTGCGTGATCGAGTGTTCACGGCGCATCGACTGCAAATCGGTTTCGTAGCCGTGATGCCCGGCAATCATTACCAAGCAAGCAAGCCCGCACTCCGCCGCTTCAGTTTGCATCACAAGCGGCGTGCGTCGACGCCAAAAATTCAGCGATCGCAATGTTGACGCACTCACAAGCCACCCCTTAACCGCAAGATGGGCTCAACGATCCAACGGTAAAGCGGACGCTGATCAAGCGCGATATCGGCTTGCGCAGTGAGCCCGTTTTTTAGCGGATATCGTTCGCCGTAAGCCTCGACGCAAGTGTTGGCAAGCGTTGCTCTCACACGAAACGCGGGCTCTTTGATTTGAGCGGGAACGCCGGACTCACCGGGCACCAACACAACGCGCCCAATCTCACCAACGGTTGCATTAATGTGGCCATAGCGTTCGAACGGAAACGCATCAACGGCTAGCCGAACCGCTTGCCCCGTGCGCAAAAATCCCGCAGCACGTGTCGGCACAAAAATATCCGTTTGTAGCTGCCCCGTTCCGCCTTGCAAACGCATCAAAGGTGCGCCCGCGCTCACCGTTTGTCCGGGTGTTGCAATCACTCGTTCAACTATTGCCTCAGCGGCCGCAGTCACGTCGTAGGCGCGGCGCGATGCGTCTTCCCGCGACGACTGGGCAAGACTGGCGGCATCGCGATCAAGCGTAGCGAGCTTTGTTCGCGTCGCCGTTTGTAGCAATGGCAATTCACTGCGCGCTTGCGCCAGCTCACGCACCAACGCAGCGTCGCTACGGCGCAAAGTTTCGAGTTTCACTACCTGTTCGGCGCGTTCGTCTTGCTTCGTTTGCAGCGTTAACTCAGACACGAATTTGTCGCGCGCAAGCTGCCTAAATCGATCAACCTGCACCTGCAGTTGCGCGACGCGCTCTTGTTGCGCAGCAATCTCGCGCGCCAAGGCAGCGCGCTCGCCCTCAATGGCTGCAACGCGCTGCTTCAGTTGCGAGCTTTGCGCTGCAAGCTGTGCATCAAGCTCACGCTTCTCACGCTCAATGGCCGCCTTACGCGCCTGGGCATCGGCAGCGCTATTGGCAAACGTTGCTTCGCCGTTTACGGTTCGCTCGGTAGAAATCGTTGCCAGCACTTGGCCCTTGATGACGCGATCCCCGTCTTTCACCATCAGCGCGGCTAACGTGCCTGCATCGGTCGCGGCCACAATTGTCGGATCGGTGACGTAGCTGAGCACCGCAAACGCGCGCGCTTTGCGCGTGTATTCCGCAGTGAACAGGAACGCCACAAAACCGACTGCCAGTAGCACGAGTGCCCACAGCAAAGCTCGAGCAATACCCGGCGTGAGAACGACCAACTCACCCCATGCCCGTTCGCGTTGATGTGCAAGGGCTTCGAGGCGATAAAGCGGTGTCTTGTTTTTCGGCGATTCGCTCATCTCGCGTCGCGTGTTCCGGTTAAGCGTGAATAAGTAATTCTGCCTTCAATCTCGTTGAGTATGATTGTCGACGTAGGTGTTGTTCATTTTCGCGCCTAAAACTCACCAAAAGCGAGACACGTCGGTGGCGCGCACGCTGTCGCCGCATCGAACACACGCGCAAATTTGTTGCAAGAAAAAGGAAACTCAAACATGGATCGACTCAAGGGAAAAACGGCGCTGGTGACGGCCGCGGGTCAAGGCATTGGTCGAGCAAGCGCGATTGCGATGGCAGCAGAAGGTGCGCGCGTTATCGCCACCGATATCAATTCAAAGCAATTGGAGTCGCTCGCGACAGTTCCGGGCATCGAAACCATGCGGCTTGATGTACTCGACGACGCAGAAATTGCCAAAGTTGTCCGCGCGTTGCCGCGCGTGAATGTGCTCTTCAACTGCGCGGGCTTTGTGCATCAAGGCACGATCATGGAAACGAGTGATGATGACTGGGATTTTTCATTCAACTTAAATGTTCGTTCGATGTTCAAAATGATTCAGGCCGTGTTGCCCGGTATGACCGCAAACGGCGGCGGCTCGATCATCAACATGTCATCGGTGGTCTCTAGCGTGAAGGGCTTACCCAATCGTTTCGTTTACGGCGCAACAAAAGCGGCGGTGATCGGTATTACGAAAAGCGTGGCGGCGGATTACGTGAAGGGCGGCGTGCGCTGCAATGCCATTTGCCCTGGCACCGTGGAGACACCGTCGCTATTGGATCGAATGGCCGCACTCGGTGACGTGAACGAAGCGCGCAAAATGTTTATCGCGCGACAGCCGATGGGCAGGCTCGCAACACCACAGGAAATCGCACCGCTGGTGGTGTTTCTTGCGAGCGACGAGTCGGCGTTTGCGACCGGAAATGCATATTCAATTGACGGCGGGATCACGATTTAGCTTTCGCTAAATCGTGAAGGACGTCGCGCCTGCGGCGCTAGAACGACGCGCCTTGCGCTATGACGTCGCTCCCGGTGGTCGCTATGACGCAAAGCTTAACCAACGCACACCTTCGTTCGCAATGAATTTGAAACTCTATGCTGCGACGAACAGCCCCGCGCATTACAGTTCCGTCATGGCACCGTAGGTGCGTCGTCGTAGAGCCGAAGGCTCGTCGTCTAAGGGGGCGAAGCCCCGTCGTCCTTTCTGAAAGAAAAATATGAAACTTCTCCGTTATGGTTCAGTCGGTAAAGAAAAACCTGGCATCGTTGATAAAGACGGCAATATTCGCTCTGTCGCTGAATTTGTTTCTGATTGGAACGGCGATGCGCTCAACGCGAAAACGTTGGCGAAGATTGCAAAACTCAAAACCGACAAACTTCCTTTGGTGAAAAAAGGAACACGTATCGGCGCATGCGTTGCGCGACCCGCAAAGTTTGTAGCGATTGGCTTGAACTACGCTGACCATGCGGCAGAAACTGGCTCTCCAATCCCGAAAGAGCCAGTCGTGTTTAACAAATGGACGAGCTGTATCGTGGGGCCCAACGACGACGTGATGCTGCCGAAAGATTCGGTGAAGAGCGATTGGGAGTGCGAGTTGGGCGTGGTCATTGGCACGCAGGCACGCAGCGTATCGAAAAAAGACGCGTTGAAATATGTTGCCGGATATTGCGTGGTGAACGACGTGTCGGAGCGCGCGTGGCAGATGGAGCACGGCATGACGTGGGACAAAGGCAAAGGCTTCGACACCTTCGGGCCGATGGGGCCGTGGCTAGTCACTTCGGATGAAGTGCCAAACCCACAAAAACTCGCGATGTGGCTCGACGTTAACGGCAAGCGCATGCAAACAGGCTCGACGAAAACGATGATCTTTGATGTCGCTACGGTGATTGCTTACTGCTCAAAGTTGATGACGTTAGAGCCGGGTGACGTGATCACGACCGGCACGCCACCGGGTGTTGGGCTCGGCATGAAGCCACCCGTGTTTTTGAAGCCGGGAGACGTGATGGCGCTGGGCATCGAAGGCTTGGGCGAACAGCGTCAAATCGTGAAGAAATACAGCGCGAACCGATAAGCAGCTATTATCGTTTTTGCCCAATTTAAACGGGCGATCATCCGAATTTATTATATTGTTGCAATAGCACTTATTTTTTGCTATCGCCCGATTAAATTGGGCGAAAGCGTTGCGAGTTGAATTGCTAAATCTTGCAAGTGTTTCGCGGCACACGCGCTGCGGTTCGTGACTCAACAGAGCCTACGAAACTCCTCGCGTTGCCAGCAAACGTCACGCGCCGATGAACTGAATTTGCCGCCACGCTTCGTACACCGTGACCGCGACTGAATTTGACAAATTCAGCGAGCGATTCGCCGGACGCATCGGAATGCGCAACACGTTTTCTGGCGAGAACGTTGCAAGCACGTCGTGCGACATCCCTTTTGTTTCACTACCGAACACGAACACATCGTCGTCGTGAAGCGCCACGTCGTAGAGCGATCGCGTTCCCGTCGTTTCGATTGCAAACAGCCGTCGCGGCGCGAGGGACGCGCGACACGCGTTCCAATCATCATGCACCTTCATCGTCGCGTATTCGTGATAGTCGAGCCCGGCGCGGCGCATGCGAGCGTCATCAAGCGGGAAGCCGAGCGGACGTACCAAATGCAACTCAGCACCGGTATTCGCACAAAGGCGAATCACGTTGCCCGTGTTTGGGGGAATTTCGGGATTGACGAGAACGACGGAGATCATCTAATGAGCTCAATGGTGGGGGCGTGCTTGGTGCCGTCCATCTAAGCAACCGCACGATTAAATTTCTGGATCCGCGAACGCGCGCGCGGTGGGTTCACTCGCGCGATCACAAACGCATCCACTCGCGCGGCACCGGCATCGATTGCAGCACGGGCACATTCGTTGAGTGTGGCGCCAGTCGTCAGAACGTCATCGACCAAGACGACGGATTCGCCTTTCAATGATCGAGTCGCCGCGAACGCGTGTTTCACGTTGCTGCGCCGCTCGACCCAATTGCGATACGCCTGCGAACCGGTGTCGCGGATGCGAATGATTGCCTCATCGTCTACGCGCAATTGAAACCGTTTTGCGAGCGACCGTGCGAGTAGAAGCGCTTGGTTGTAGCCGCGCGCTTCGAGTCGATTCGCGGCGATGGGCACGGGAATCAACACGGATTCCGCTCGTTCTGAGCCTGACGAAGGAGCAAACGGCCACGCATCATGCAAACTCGCTGCCCAATCAAACACGCCCCAGTGCCGCGCATGCTTCGCGCCAACAACCAAGCGATCGAGTGGAAATTCGTACATGAACGTCGCTGCGAGCGTTTCCCATTTCGGCGGAAAGCGCAAACAGCGTCCGCAGACTTCGCTGTTCGACGAGGGAAGTTTGCAGCGCGGACAGGCTTCATCGGGAACGCGCACGAGCGCGCTGTCGCACGGCGAACAGACAACACGCTCACAGGCGTCCGCGCAAAGCACGCAACGCGCAGGCAGCAGGCGGTTGAGCGTGCGGCGCGCGACTGATTCATTCGTGGAAACTGCCTGCGACGAGGCCTCGCCACGTCGCGCAGTGATCAATTCGCGAAGGCTTCCTACAATGCTCATTTATCTTGTTTCTTTGTTCTTCGTGAACCTGTTAGTCCGATCAAGGTGAGCCCGCCGTCCCCGTTCGTGGTAAGCCCGCCGTCCCCGTTCGTGGTGATCCTTAGCGTGTCGAAGGATCGAACCATGAACGCATTTCTACCAATCCGCGTTTATCGAGTCATTGTTTCATGTCCGCTCCACCCAAACTCGATTCCCACCTCATTCGCCAACGTTTCAACGCTGCCGCGTCGAAATACGCGAACGCCGCTGTAGTCCAACTTGAAATCGGCAACCGTTTGCTGGAGCGTTTCGACGTGATGAAACTCGCACCGCAAACGATCCTTGATGTCGGCTGCGGGCCGGGCACCCACACCGCTCTACTGCGAGCACGATTTCCCGAAGCCAACGTGATCGCTATCGATCAAGCGATGGCGATGGTCACCCTTGCGTCACCTTCACCAAGCGGCATCGTCGCCAAACTTACCCGCAAGTCGCGAGCCTCCGCGCTCGTCGCCAACATGACAAAGCTCCCGATCAAACACAGCGCTGCCGACGTGCTGTGGAGCAATTTCGCGCTGCACTGGGCCAACGATTTGCCCGCCCTCTTCGCCGAATGGAATCGAGCGCTCAAAACCGATGGCGTGCTGATGTTCACCGCGCCCGGGCCTGACACGTTGCGCGAACTCCAACGCGCGGTGTCGAAAGCGTTACCGGAGCGCCTATCAAGCCTACACGTCTACACCGATTTACACGACATCGGCGACATGCTCGTTCACGCCGGATTTGCCGACCCGGTGATGGACATGGAAGTGATCACGCTCGAATACAAAACAACTGATGCGCTCTGGGCGGATCTGCGTGCGCAAGGTGCGATGAGCACGGTGGCGATGCGTTCAAAAGGCTGCCTCACGCCGCGCGCGTGGCAGCACTTGAACGACGCCCTCGAAGCCCAACGCGACGCCAACGGAATGATTCGGATGAGCGTGGAAATCGTCTATGGCCACGCTTGGAAAGTGCCGCCGAAGAAAACGGTAGAAGGGCATGGCATTGTCCGCGTTGAATCGATTCGTCGACAGAGTTAGCTCATGGACGCAGAGCCACGGCTTTGCGCGCCGCGATCGAGACTACGTTTTCTGGATTACCATATCACTTGGGTTCGCGGATCAGAAAGTGCGAGAAAAAGCGAACAGCGCCATGAACACGCAACCTCATTACTAGGGTTGATTGGGATTCAATTTCTATGTTGACTATTAGTTTTTTACGCGGTTACAGCTATTGGATTGGTGCTCTTATCGCGACGATTTGCATGGGTGCGGGGCTCTCCGCTCAGCCCGTCAAAATTTCTGGCGGTTTAGTCGCTGGAGGCGATGTCTTACCTCAATACGCCCTCAGCCCCGATGGGAGATTCGCGGTCTTCATCGCCGATAAAGATGTCGCAGGCAGAAATGAGCTATACAGCGTTCGCCTTTCAACAGGCGCTATCCAGAATATCTCCGGCGGTGCATTTCCGCTCGGCGCGAATGTGGCATCGTTTCAAATCAGTTCAGACAGTGCTCGCGTAGTTTTCTCAGGAAACCTGCAAAACGCTGCTGCGATCGAACTATTCAGCGTCGCAATCGACGGCGGCGTGCGCGTGACACTCTCCGGTAGCGTGGTTACCGGCAGCAATGTCGGCACTTTTCGCATCAGCCCGGATGGCACTCGCGTTGTCTTCCTTGGCGATCTGCGGACCGACGCGGTGAGCGAGATTTTCAGCGCGCCCATAGGTGGCGGCCCGCGCGTCACCATCGCTGCGAGCACGGCTACGAACAGCGGTATCAATGCCTTTTTGATCAGCCCCGACAGCAGCCGCGTCGTGTTTCGTGGTGTTTTGCAGGCAAATCAAGCAGTTGAACTCTTTAGCGCCTCGATCAGCAGCGGCGGCCCTCACGTCTTGCTCTCCGGGGACAAGCTGGTGCTCAACGGCAACGTAGGTGGTTTTCTGATTAGTCCGGACGGAGCCCGCGTGGTGTTTGCCGGCGATTTGCAAACGGATGGTGTGGTCGATCTCTTTGGAGTACCGATCAACGGCGGCGCTCGCGTGAACCTCTCCGGTACTCCCTTGTTCAACAGCGGCAGTTTTTTGATTAGTCCCGACAGCGCGCACGTGGTGTTCGTCGGCATCCCCAGTGGAAGCGTTCGCGAGTTGTTTAGCGCCCCGATTGTGGGCGGTCCGCGTGTGGCGCTCTCGGGCGCTATCGTTGGCACAGGAAACGTGACTGATTTTTCGATCAGCCCCGACAGCACTCGCGTCGTGTTCGTTGGTAATCTGCGCGTGAGCACGGTGTACGAGCTTTTCAGCGCCTCGATAAGCGGCGGCCCGCGCGCCACGCTCTCAGGCACGATCCCAACCGCTGGCACCCTGAGGTCTTACGCTAGCTTTTTGATTAGTCCAGATAGCAAACAAGTAGTCTTTCATGGCGATTTACAAACTGACAATGTTTTCGAGCTTTTCACTACGCCGATCGAAGGCGGCGCGCGCACCACGATCTCCGGAAGCACTTTTTTCATTGACTACGTCACTTATGATTTCCAGATAAGCCCCGATGGCTCGCGCGTTGTCTTTAGAGCAGGCCTGAGCACCACTGACTCCGAAGTTTTGTATAGCGTGCCTATCGGGGGCGGAAGCCGCGAAACGCTATTTGGCTCGATCGTCCCCGGCGGCGATGTGTTGAGTTTTCAAATCAGCGCAGACAGCAGCCGCGTTCTGTTTTATGGCGACACGCAAACCAATGAAGTGTTTGAACTCTTCCGCGTACAAACCGGCGGCCGCGAACTAGCGCTAGATTTCGATGGCGATGACCGAGTTATGTCATTGACAGACGCTCTATTGCTCGCGCGCTATCAGCTTGGAATTCGCGGAAGTGCCCTGATTGAAAATGCGCTCGGTGCCAACGCAACGATCAGCAGCCCAACTGCCATTGAGTCGCGCATTCGCGCGGCACTTGGCTTCGCGATACCGCTGTAAAAGTTTGCGTTACGGCAACGCATCGATATTCGCGGCAAATCGCATGGTGCATGAATCGGATTGATCGTCTGAAGTAATACACTCGTCTCGCCTTTCAAGCTTGCTGCGCTCGATTTCACGCTGCTGCTCATTCGCCATCAACTCGGTATGCGTGGCAGCGCGCTCATCGCCAACGCGGTTGGCGTGAATGCCACGCGAACAAGCTCGACCACCATCGAGGCGGAAATTGTGAGGGCGCTTTCAGCGTTTCGACTAGTGTTCTGATTCTCGGGTTAGCTCGCCGCAACAAAACACGCCGCGATTCGCGCGGCGGGAATGAAATGATGCGCGTGGACGTCGCAAGCGTCTACGGTCAAGGCATTGCTCGTGTGGAATCACTTCAGCGAAATGTTTAGCCGTATTGCGATCCGAATTGGCGTAAACCGACTGGAAATTCCGTTTACACGCTACAGCATTCGACTCAGGTCGATGCGCGCTATCCAAACCATTAAACCATTAAACGGTCAAGAAAAACACTAAATGCCCGTTTTGTGCGGGCTTGACGAGAGATAAACTACTATGTCGCTGTACCAATTTTTTTTCCGTATCGCCCGATTTACTGGAGCGATGGTGGTCATCGTAAGCTTGAGCGCCACGCTCTCCGCCCAGCCCGTCAAAATCTCCGGCGGATTGGTGACGGGCGGCGATGTTTCTTCGATATTCTCCGTGAGCCCCGACGGTCAATTCGCCGTGTTTATCGCCGATAAGGATACCGACGGCAAGGACCAACTGTATAGCGTTCGCTTATCGGACGGCGTGATCACCAATCTCTCGGGGGGCCTGGTGACCGGTGGCATAGTGGACAGTTTCCAGATCAGCCCCGACAGCGCCCGTGTTGTGTTTCTTGCCGACAAAGACGCCGTTAACGTCTTCGAGCTTTACAGCACGCCCATTGCGAGCAGCGCCCCTATCAAGATTTCGGGGACACTGGTGCCGAGCGGTAGGGTTGCCGGTGGTTTTCAGATCAGCCCCGACAGCGCCCGCGTGGTGTTCGTGGCCGATAAAGATACCGATAACGTCTTCGAGCTCTACAGCACGCCGATTGCCAGCAGCGCCCCGATCAAGATTTCGGGGGCGCTGGTGACGGGTGGCAACGTTCAGTTTGCTTTTCAGATCAGCCCCGACAGCGCCCGCGTGGTGTTTGTTGCCAGCAAAGACACTGCCACCGTCTTCGAGCTCTACAGCACGCCCATTGCCAGCAGCGCCTCGATCAAAATTTCGGGGCCGCTGGTGACGGGCGGCAACGTGTCCGGTTTTTTGATTAGCCCCGACAGCACCCGCGTGGTATTTCGTGCCGACAAAGACACCGATAACGTTCTCGAGCTCTACAGCGCGCCGATTGCTAGCAGCGCAGCGATCAAGATTTCGGGGGCGCTGGTGGCGGGCGGTGTAGTTGGCAGTGGTTTTCAGATCAG
>JAAFIS010000006.1 GCA_013298695.1 Betaproteobacteria bacterium | reverse complement strand
TGTCATCGATCGGCGAGACTTTGCCTGCAACGTGAATCACGTTGTCATCCTCAAAACAGCGTACGACGTGAGCCGTGGCATCGCATTCGCGAATATTGGCGAGGAACTGATTGCCCAAACCTTCGCCCGTGGACGCGCCTTTCACCAGACCCGCAATGTCAACGAACTCAACGGTCGCCGGAATGACTTTTTGTGGATTAACAATTGAGGCGAGTTGCTGCAAACGTGCGTCGGGCACTTCGACGATGCCGGTGTTTGGCTCAATCGTACAAAACGGATAATTTTCCGCCGCGATACCCGCCTTGGTGAGCGCGTTGAAAAGAGTGGATTTGCCGACGTTCGGAAGGCCGACGATGCCGCATTGAACTGCCATGATGTGTCTCTTGTTTTGGTTAGCCCACAATTATCTCTGAGCAGACATTTTCCTACCGTTTACGAGGACGGCGACGGTGGAAACGGGGACGCGGCTGGAATCTTCATTGAAATCCACTTCTACAATCGGTGTTTGCGTACGATGCTCGCGTCCTAGCGAGCAAAGTTAGCGTCGTCTTAGGCCGTAAGGCCGTCGTCCTCTCGTCCTGCTTTATGAACATTCTGTATTTGCACGGCTTCCGTTCCTCGCCGCAGTCAATGAAAGCGCGCTTGATGGCGGCGCATTTTGAGACGACCGAGCATCGTTTCGTGTGCCCGCAGCTACCCGCGAGCCCCGCGCACGCCATTGAGCTTGCGCGCGAACTCATCGAAGATCGTGGCGACCCGTCGAAAGATTGGGCACTGATTGGGTCATCGCTCGGCGGCTATTACGCAACGTTTCTCGCGGAGAAATTTGGATGTCGTGCGGCGGTCTTGAATCCTGCGGTGTTCCCCGCGAACGATCTCGCAAGCTACGTCGGCGAACTCACGCTCTATCACTCCAACGACTCATTCGAATGGAAGGCCGACTATTTGCACGAACTCGAAGCGCTTCGCGTTGAAGAAATTACTCAGCCAGCGCGCTACTTTTTGCTAGCAGCCACAGGCGACGAAGTACTTGACTGGCAGATGATGCGCGATCATTACGCTGGCGCTGAGCAGTTGATTATTCAAGGCAGCGATCATGCGATCAGCGAATTTGATCGATACGTTAAGCGCGTTGCGGATTTCTGCATCGAGTGATTCGCGGTTGACCGGCCAAATCACGAATCATTTCTACGTCAGAAAATCCTGCATCGCGAAACAGCGCAGGCACTGAGTCGCCTTGATCGTAACCGTGTTCGACGATGAGCACGCCGCCTTCGTTGAGATGTTTTTTTGCACCCTGCGCAAGCTCACGAAAGCTTTGCAAGCCATCACCTCGGTCTTGCAACGCGAGCCACGGCTCGAAACGCAAATCACCCTGAAATAGATGGGGATCGTTGGGTTTGATGTACGGCGGGTTGCTGAGGATGATGTCGAACTGCGCTCGTTCATCGATCGCGCTGAACCAGTCACTTTCCACAAACTCAACGCTCGCGCCCAGCGCGTTTGCGTTGGCGTGAGCGAGCGCCAGCGCGTCGCGCGAAATGTCGCAAGCGGTGACGCTCGCCTGAGGACATTCGAGCGCAAGCGTGACTGCGATGCAGCCGGTGCCGGTGCCGACGTCGAGGATGTTCAGCGCTGAAGTGCGTGGTTCGACAGGCTCGCCACGAACGGAGGCAAATGGTGATTCCTCAAAGCGCTTGCACTGCGCGAGCGCCGTGTCAATCAGCAATTCCGTCTCCGGCCGCGGGATTAGTGCCGCCGGCGAACAGTGAAATCTGCGGCCATAAAACTCGCGATGACCAAGAATGTAAGCAATCGGCTCGCCCGATTTTCGGCGCGCGACGCATACTCGAATCGCATTGATATCGTTGCTTGAAATCTCGTCGTTGTCATTCGCAATGAGCCAAGCTTGCGTGCGCGAGAGCGTGTGAGCAAAGATCAGCCGCAACTCACTACGCGGCACAGCGTCACTCACCAATTCCTGCAATGCTTCGCGGATTTTCAAGTTGGAAACCTGTGCTCTTTCGTCAGTAATCAAACCTAAATAGCTCAATAACGCATCGCCCATTTAGCCGAGCCGATCAGTAAGAAAATGACTTTTTTCAATATATTTTGAAAACAGGTCATAGTCCGGTTAACGTGGGCGATTAAGGAAAAAGCTAAAGCAAATTAGGAGGTGCGTGCGCCGTCGGCCATCATCTGCTCAACGGCCCCACGCGCAGCGTGCGCAAAATCATCGCCGTTGCTCGCGTAGAGCACCGAGCGCGATGCGCTAATCATGAGCCCAGCGCCATTACGATCGCGACCCGCTGCCACTGCATCAGCCACATCGCCGCCCTGCGCGCCAACGCCCGGAACCAGAAGCGGCATGTCGCCGACCGCAGCGCGCACATCGGCAATGACTTTCGGTGCTGTGGCGCCAACAACGAGCGACACATTGCTGTTCGCGTTCCATTTCGCTGCCGCGAGCCGCGCTACTTTCATGTACAGCGGTTCGCCATCGACAAGCAATTCCTGCAGGTCTGCAGCGCCGGGATTCGATGTGCGACACAAAAGAATCGTGCCGCGATCAACGTACTTCGTGAACGGCTCAATCGCATCGGTACCCAGATACGGACTCACTGTGACCGCATCTGCCTTGAAGCCCTCGAAGGCTTCTTTCGCGAGATACATCGCGGTGTTTCCCATATCGCCGCGCTTCGCATCTAGGATTACGGGCACGTTCGGATAACGATCATGGATGTAGTCGATGATCGCGTGCAACTGATCAATCGCACCATGCGCTGCGTGATGCGCATATTGCGGTTTGTAGGCGCAGACGATGTCGTGCGTTGCATCCACAATCGCTTTGTGAAACGCGAAGATACCGTCAGGGCGATCGCGAAAACGCTCAGGAAGTTTAGGGAGTTCGGGGTCGAGCCCGACGCACACGAGCGATTGGCTCGTTGCCCATGCGAGTCGCAACTTTTTGGTGAAACTCATAGAGGCACCGAGCAGGACGACGCGCTTCGCGCTATGACGACGGCCACTCGGCTTAAGACGACGCTCCCGCTGGTCGCTAGGACGCAAGGCTTTGCAAAATTGAGCGCTCGTTGTTGTTTGTTTTGCTGCATAAGTGTTGTTTCGTTTTGGGGTGCGATAACGGTCAAGCTTTGAGTCGTAGTTCGCGACGCGAACGTCGTCCTAGATCAAGCGAAGCGCAGATCGTCGTCCTAGCGGTCGCAAGAATGCGACGTCCTGGTCGATGCCGCTATGCGGCGTCGACCATCGCCATTTGCTCGGCTTGATGTTCAGATCTCAACGCATCCACCATATCGCCAATATCGCCATCCATAATCATGTCGAGTTTGTAGAGCGTCAAATTGATGCGGTGATCCGTCATCCGGCCTTGCGGATAGTTGTAGGTGCGAATGCGCTCAGAGCGATCACCGCTGCCGACGAGTGATTTGCGCAAGCCCGCTTCCTTCGCATGCGCGGCCTCGCGTTCGCGCTCAAGCAGCCGCGACGCAAGCACTTCCATCGCTCGCGCTTTGTTCGAATGTTGTGAGCGCCCATCCTGGCATTCAACGGTTACGCCGGTCGGAATGTGAACGATGCGCACTGCCGAGTCGGTTTTATTGATGTGCTGACCGCCCGCACCGCTCGCGCGAAACGTATCGATGCGCAAGTCGGATGGATTGATCGTGATGTCTTTCACCGGATCGGCTTCGGGGAGAATCGCCACCGTACACGCGCTCGTGTGAATCCGGCCTTGTGCTTCGGTTTCCGGCACGCGCTGCACGCGATGGGTGCCCGATTCAAATTTCAACTTGGAATACGCGCCCTGACCTATGATGCGCGCGATGACTTCTCGATAGCCGCCGAGTTCACTTTCGTTTGACGAAACAATCTCCACTTGAAAGCGCTGACGCTCGGCAAAGCGCGTATACATGCGAAGCAAATCGCCCGCAAAAATCGCGGATTCGTCGCCGCCAGTGCCCGCGCGGATCTCCAAAAAGATGTTGCGTTCGTCGCTCGGATCTTTTGGTAGAAGCGCGACGGTGAGCTCTTTATCAATCGAGTCAATCGCTTCTTTTGCGCTCGCGATTTCTTCCTGCGCCATTTCCTTCATGTCAGGATCGGCGAGCATCTCCTGCGCCGTCTCGAGATCAGCCTCTCGCGATTTGAACTGCTTGAACAGCTCAGCGACCGGTTCTAGATCGCTGCGCTCTTTCGACAACGCGCGATAGCGGTTCATGTCGTTCACCACCGTCGGATCGGCCAGCAACGACTCAACCTCCACCAAGCGGCGTTCGAGTTGTTCGAGTTTGATACGGAAACTATCTTTCATGGGGCTCTACAAAAAGCAAAAGCCACGCGCGTCACTGCCTCATTCCGTCCGGGAACGATGTAAGCAGGAGGGCGTGGCTAAAGATGCATTGAGTCAATGTTAGGTGAAAAGCGACGCAGTAACGCAAGAAAGAGGGTAACAGGAAACGCATATATAGCGTATTTTTGTCGTCTTTTTTTTAGAAAAAATGCACTATATCTTTGATTTATATGCGAAAATAAACATCAAATTCTAAACATCATCACGCTCGTTTTATGAGTAGCCTGCTCCGCTCAATTCTGGAAAGTGAAGGCCCACTCTCCGCGCCCGACGCCGCGCGTCGCTTGGGTGTTGGTCTGCTGACGGTCGCGCGACACGCGCGCGCCTCGGGCGGAGGTATTGTCATCCTCGGTCGCGGGAAGAGCACGCGGTATGCACTGCCCGAAGCGACCGTTACTGGCGCGTCGCAATGGCCGCTGTATTGGATCGCAGAAGACGGCGGCGCTTCGGAATTTGGAACGGCCTCGTTCGTGAAGCCACAGACGCTACACGTGTACGGTAGTGGCATCAACCACTCGGCGCGCGGTGATGTTCCGTGGCTCTTACTGCCACTCAAACTGCGCGGTTACCTGGGACGTGCGGCGCGATTTCGCTTAGGCGCAGTGACGCAAGGCTGGGATACGCACCCCGAGCGCTGGACGCTCGCGCAACAACTCTTCGCGCTGCAATCGCCAGTACTTGACCACGCGGGCGCAGTCTTGGTGGGGGACGATTCGCTCTCCGCGTGGCAAAACGCATTGTCACAAACACCCTACCCCGACGATGAAGTAACGCTTGCAAATGTGTACGACCAACTCGCGCATGACGCGATGTCAGGCCGCGTCGCTGGCTCAAGTGCGGACGGAGAACAACCGAAATTCAGTACGCGTGTGGTCAACGAACAGGGCGAAGTGCGCGAAGTGCTTGTCAAGTTCTCGCCTCCACGAGGAACACCGTTTGGCGAACGCTGGAACGATTTGCTAAACGCCGAAGCCATTGCTGCTGAGATACTGCGCGAACATGAGCTTGCTGTACCGCAAACAAGAATTATTCAAAGCGAAAAACGAACCTATTTTGAATCAGCACGCATTGATCGCGTGGGCGCGCGCGGTCGACGTCACCTGCTGCCGCTCGGTGCAGTGCACGGCGCGTTTCTGCCGGGATCACAACAACATTGGGCGAGCACCGTCGCGCAACTCGCCGCACAAAAACGAATCGCATACGATGCGGTCGCGACGACGCAAACGCTCTATGCCTTCGGTCAACTCATCGGAAACACCGATATGCATTTTGGCAACCTCGGCGTCATTGCCGAGTCTCCCGAAGCGCTCGCAAAGGGCAGATTCACGCTCGCGCCCTGTTACGACATGTTGCCGATGCGTTTCGCGCCGAACGCGCACAGTGATTTGGACTACACGCCCTTTGCGACTGAGCTGAGCGCGGCATTGCCGGAATCCGTCAAAAAAATAGTACGCGCAATGGCGAGCGAGTTTTGGCGAAGAATTGCCTCAAGTCCGCGGTGCAGCGATGCGTGGCGAGCTTTCAGCGCCTCGCGAGTCGATTCAATCAAGCAAGGTACGCAATGAGATCCGAAACGAATTCCTACCAGCCTAAGTTAGCGTTTCGACTTGCGTTCATCTGCACTGCTGCCTTCGTTCTTTCATCGTGCACAACATTCGAAAGCGCTCGAATGGTCGCAATAGCCGATCCCGACAACACTGAACTTATCGAGATGCGTGAGGCCGACCAAGCGGATCGTACGGCTGGAGCCAACACCGATTGGTCACGGGTGAGCCTGCGTGACGAAGCGCGATTGGCTCGGGTGCGCGAACTGCTTGCGGCGGGAAGCGTAAGAACGGCACGCGATTACTTTAACGCCGCACTCGTTGCGCAGCACGGTAAAACAGTTGACGACATCAGGCTGGCGTTTTCGCTCGCGACGATTAGCGCCTCAATTGACCCCAATGCAACGAGCGCAACGTGGTTGTCTGCCGCCGCGCGGGATCGCATCATGATGCGAAGGGACTTGCCCCAGTGGTACGGCACGCAATTCAGTCGGTCAAAAGAAGCGGGAGCGAAGTGGGAGCTCTACAAGATTGATGAGACGATAGTGAGTGATGATGAGCGCAAAAAACTCAAGGTTCCAACGCTCGAAGAGGCTCGGGCGAGAGCGCGAAAGCTGAACGGGGAGAAGTAGGCGTTCACCTAAACTCGACTGAGGCTCGTTACCGGCGATGCGAGCGACAATTTTCAGATGAGCAGCTAGCGGGTACCTCAACAATGAACTCTCGGAGCTATAAAACAGTACGCGCGCTTATGAACTGCCATCTATGTTCGCGGAAGACTACGCTTCATCGAAACGTCTTGATGAAAGCAATGCGGTGAACGCGAACCTCGCAGTACCTGTCGATAACAGTATCGAACAAATAAACGTCGTACGTCGCCATTTCGTCCTCGCGAGCGTAGGGGCTGCCGCGAGCTTGCTCGCGAATTCGTCGACTGCTCGGTCATGCTCCGTTGGTGACATGGTGGGAAACGTGAGCGGTTTGGGTGCAATTGGCGTTCAGCGAGCCATTGCGATCAACAACGTTGATGAGCTACGCGATGCACTCCGCAGTGGCAGCAGCGCTGTCGCAATCGGGGGCGGACGCTACAGCATGGGGGGCCAGACCGCAGTTCGTTGCGGACTACATCTAGACACGCGACCGCTCAATTCTGTAGTGAGTTTTCAGCCTGAAAATCGCCAAATCCGTGTGCAGGCGGGCGCACGTTGGCGAGATCTACAGACGCTCATTGATCCTTTCGGTCTCTCGATTCGCACCATGCAAAGCTATGCGAACTTCACGGTGGGCGGCTCCATTTCTGTGAATTGCCACGGCCGCTACGTCGGGCATGGTGCAATCGCTGAATCGATCGAATCGATGACACTTTGCCTCGCCAATGGCGAGATCATCAACGCTTCGCGTGAGCAGAATCGGGAACTATTCTCCGCCGCGATCGGCGGTTACGGCGCGGTGGGCGTCATCGTCGACGCAACGCTTCGACTTGATACGAACGAGAAGATAACAAAGCAAATACGGGCGTTACCGCTGGACGAATACTTCGATTGGGCCACTTCAGAGGTGCTTCGAAGTAATTCAGCACTCATGCACAACGCCGATCTGCTGCCCGGCGCTTGGCGCATCGCAAGAGCGACTACGTGGCATCGCGCGCCAATGGAAGCAACGCTCACGACGCCTGACCGACTTCGGGGTCGGCATTCAAAATATCTCGCGCAGCGAGCAGCGATCAGCACGCTTGCGGATAGCAGCGTAGCTGATCGTATTCGTGCGAAATTGCGCGACCGGAGTAATTCACCACCGCAAACGACTTGGCGAAACTACGAAGCGAGCCTAGACGTCGCATCACTTGAGCCATTTTCAAGAGAGCGGCATTCGTTCGTGCTTGAGGAATTCTTCATTCCTGAGCGGAATGCTCGCCGATTCGCGAACGTACTCGCGGCGTATCTTGAAAAAAACGCCCTGGGCACGCTAAATGTTTCAATTCGTCACGCGCCAGCGGATCAGCAAGCGCTGATGTCTTGGGCGCGTGAGGCGGTGTTTTCATTTGTGCTCTACATTCGAGTCGGCACAAGTAAGTCCGCTCTTGAGACTCATGGGCGCTGGGTGCAAGGGCTCATTGAGCTTGCACTCGCAGCTGGCGGAACCTATTACTTGCCCTACCGCCTTCACGCGACCACAGATCAGTTCACGCGAGCCTACCCAAACGCGGCAAGATTAAAGCGTATCCGTAAGGATGTCTCTGCTGAGCGGTTTGTCAATACCCTTTGGGAAAAGTATCTCTAGCGTTTTTATCAACTATGCCTTCGCAAACTCCGTTCGGTTCTGAATCCAGCGCGCAAGAAATGCGGCGCGATCGAAGTGCGGATCATGATCGAGTTGGTTCGCGATGTTGCGCGCGGCTTCAACTAAATCGATATCTTCTTCGATGTTTGCGTAACGTAAACCGGGCACACCGGATTGGCGCGACCCTAAGAGTTCGCCGGGCCCACGAATGCGCAAGTCTTCGCGGGCGATCACGAAGCCATCGATGTTTTCGTAGATGACTTTGAGTCGCTGTTTTGCGGTGTCGGAGAGTTTGTCGGCGAACAGCAAAATGCAGGTGGACGCGGCGCTACCACGGCCGACGCGGCCACGCAGTTGATGCAGTTGCGCGAGCCCGAAGCGCTCGGCGTGTTCAATCACCATCCAGCTTGCGTTGGGCACATCAACACCGACTTCAATGACGGTGGTCGCCACGAGCACTTGCACTTTGTTCTCGATAAAGGCTTGCATGATTTCGGCCTTCTCGTCCGCGCGCATGCGTCCATGCAAGAGTGCAACTCGGACGTTCGGCATCGCGGTGACGAGATCGGCATAAAGTGCACTGGCGTTTTGCAATTCGATTTCCATTTTGTCGCTCTCTTCGATGAGCGGACAGACCCAATACGCCTGCTCGCCGTTTTGCGCTGCGCGGTAAATGCGTTCGGCGATTTCTGCGCGACGAGTCTCTGAGACAAGCTTGGTGGTGATCGGTTGACGGCCGCCGGGGAGTTCGTCGATGACCGAAACATCGAGATCAGCGTAATAACTCATCGCGAGGGATCGTGGGATGGGGGTAGCGCTCAACATGAGGGTGTGCGGCGCGAACGCTTCATCGCTGCTCGCGCCGCGCTGCCGTAACTGCAATCGCTGCTCAACACCAAACCGATGCTGCTCGTCCACCACCACCAATCCAAGTCGCGCGAAACCAACTTTCTTCTGAAACAAGGCATGCGTCCCAATCGCAATCTGCGCTTCTCCGCGCTTGCATTCAGCTTGCGCTGCTTTCAGTTCAGACGTCGTAAGCGACCCTGCGAGCCAAGTAAGCTTCACGGGCAAATCGCGCAACCAATGTGAGAGCTTGCGGTAGTGTTGCTCAGCGAGCAGCTCGGTTGGTGCCATAAACGCCACTTGATAGCCCGCTTCAACGCACGCAAGCGCGGCGAGTGCGGCGACAATGGTTTTGCCACTGCCGACGTCGCCTTGCAACAAGCGCGTCATCGGCACAGCGCGCGCGAGATCGCTGATTGCATCCGCAACTGCTCGCGACTGCGCGGGTGTGAGCGTGAACGGAAGTTGTTGCATCAAAAGCGGCGTGAGCAAATTTGAGGGTTTAACCTGAGGTGCGCGTTCCAAAGCGCGCAACGCCTTCGCATCGCGCAATGCGAGTTGCTGTGCAAGCAACTCGTCAAATTTCACACGCCGCCACGCCGGATGCGTTCGCATTTCGAGCGAGGCGAGCGCGGAGACATCGGTCGGTTGATGCAATGCAGTGAGCGTTTCGCCCCACGAAAACAACTGCTGCGAAGCGCGCGTTGCCTCTGGCAACAACTCCGTTTGCCACTCGCGTACTTTGAGCGCTTTCGCCGCGAGCGTGCGCATCGCCGCCTGCGGAACGCCGGCCGAAGACGGATATACAGCCGTTAATGTTGTCGCCCTATTTAATTGGGCGTTGTCTTCCTTTTTCTTAAAAAGCGGATGGACTATTTCTAAGCCGTTTCTGCCCTCACGAAGTTCGCCATAAACACGAATGCTGTTGCCAACGGTGAGCGCTTTCACGATGTTTGGATAGAAATTGAAATAGCGGAGCGTGAGTCGCGGCGTGAAGTGAGATAAGCCATCATCATCGGCGGCGCGCACGAGCGCAACGAATTGTCGCCGCGGGCGAAATTGTGTTTCGGCGAACTCCACAACGCCTTCAACCACGACCGATTCGCCCACCATCAGGTCTTTCAAGGCCACCTCGCGCGTTTGATCTTCGTAGCGAAGCGGAAAGTGCAACAGAAAATCGCGCAAATGATGAATGCCCAACTTTGCCAGTTTGGGTCGCAATGCGGGCGGCAAATACGTCTGTTCCTCCATAGATATCTTCGTTGTTTGCGCTAGTGAAGAACGACACGAATCTCCGCTCGCCCTTTCGGAAAGGGGACGGGGGTGAGGGAAGTTTGCATAGGGGCTAGCACGTAGATATGCGATTTACATTCACGGTTGTGAGTTTATCTACACAGCGCGCGACCGTTCATTCAGACAGCTTGTGTTTGAATGTGCGTACCGATACAACTACAAACACAGACATTCTTTGCGCACTTCGCGCGACAGACTCAGGGAATCACATGATCCGCTACTTCCTCGCCGGCGCTTTCGCCGCTACATGCCTCGCGCCGTCGTTCGCAAAACTTCCCCCAATCGCCGAATCGCGACCCGCGCACGAGGCGATCAATATCGATGAGCAACAAGCTTTCCTCGTTCGCGCGAAAGGCGCGGTGAGCGCGAAAGATTTCATCGAAAACGTGTTCTGTGAAGTCGAGGGCGTGCGCTCGGTGAACACCGTCCGCGTGATTGGTGGAAAGCGCAAGGAAGAATTGCTGCAAGCGGCGGGCGTATCGAACGCAGAAAATTGGATCGCCTTTCGCTGCACGCAAAATTTTCCGAGCGGCGCGGATGTGATCATTCGTTGGGATTCAAAAGCAGACACTTTTCAAGCGGCGGATTACCTTCGTTTCAAAGTGCGATCCGGCGAATGGCTTGAATTCACGTGTCAGCGCGAAAGTCAGGGCAGTGATTGCAATCCATTCGGCGCTGCCACATTCGTGATTCGTGAACGCGCGCTCGACCCGAAAGACCGCGAACGCTTTCGCTTGAAAGACGATGCAGGCAAGCTCTATCGTCCGACTGCGAGCAGCTCGGAAGAAGGCGACGATAGCGTTCAGTTCAAAGGACTGCCGCCTGAAAATCGCTACACACTGGTAGTGCCACCGAACATGAAAGAAGTGGGCACGGGCACCGCGCTCACACTCAAAAACGCGATTTCCTTCCGCACCAGCGCCTACCCACCGCTGGTGAAATTCGCTCGCAGCTTCGGCATCTTGGAGCGCAACGCTGATCCTGCGTTACCGATCACCGTGCGCAATCTCGAACCCGGTCAAGGCGGCGCAGGAACCGCCGCAATCATCCGTAAGTTACGCGTGACGAGCGAACAAGACATGATCCGTTGGTATTCGCGAACCGCTGGCTTTCAAAAGCGTGATCGCTCGATGAATGATGATGACTACGACAGTTTCGGCGACGAAATCAAGGGTGACGATGACTTCCGCGCACGCTCAATGCTCAAAGGCAACGCGCAAGCGCAAACCTTGCCGTTGCCAAAACCGAGCGGTGCAAAAGAATTTGAAGTCGTGGGTTTGCCGCTGGGTGAACCGGGTTTGCACATCGTTGAGGCCGAATCAACCGCGCTCGGCGCATCGCTACTAGAGAAGAAAGGTGCAATGTTCGTGCGCTCGATCGCGCTCACCACGAACCTTGCCGTTCACTCGAAAACAAGCAGCGGCAACGCATTTGTTTGGGTCACGCGGTTGTCAGACGCTACGGTGGTCGCCGATGCCGTGATGCGCATTCGCGATTGCAAAGGCGCAGAACTTGCCAATGGAAAAACCGATAGAGAGGGCGTTGCTCGACTGACCTTTCGCGCACCTAAAAATCGTGACTACGAGTGCCCGAGTTTTATTTTCGCCACCAGTGGTGATGACACTGCATTTACCCGTAGCGATTGGACGCGCGGCATTGAATCCTGGCGCTTCAATTTGCCGTACGACTATGACTACGACGATGGCGACGGCGCGTCGAGCAAGCTCGCGACTCACACGATCCTCGCTCGCAACTTGCTGCGCCCCGGCGAAACTGTTCACATGAAACATTTCGCTCGCGAGAAAAAGCGTTTCGGCACGGCTGCTCCGGACGCCACAAAACTTGCAAAAACACTCGCGATCATTAACGAGGGCAACAACGAACGCTCTTCGCTGAATCTAGCGTGGTCAGCGCGCGGTAACGCGGTGAGCGAACTTCGTTTGCCCGCGAATGCAAAGCGCGGCCAATATCGCATTGAGATCGCGGGGCGCACAACAGCGCGTTTCACGGTGGCTGATTTCCGTTTGCCGGTCTACAAATCCGAAGTCAGTTCACCTCGTGCGGATGTGGTCACTGGCGACAAGGCCGATATTGATGTGCGCTTGTCGTTCCTCTCTGGCGGCCCGGCATCGGGCGACATTGTTACTGTGCGTTCGCGCTTCGATCCGCGCACTTGGGGTGGTTTTGAGCAATGGCCCGATCACAGTTTCAATCCGCCCTATGAGTATGACAATGACGGTAACGTGAAGCGTGATCGCGACACGAAACAACCGCAGGGCGCGGACGAATCCGTTGCGCTCTCGCAAGCGGGCAGCGCACGGGTATCGCTCGAAACGCCGAAGATCGCGAAACCGCACACAATGATTGCTGACGTCGAATACAGTGATCCGAATGGCGAAATCTACACCGCGCAAACTCGGCTCACGGTGTGGCCCGCAGCAACACTGATCGGTATTAAGACAACCGATTGGGCGATGTCACGCGAGCGCTTGAGCTATGAAATCGTGACGACGGATGTCACTGGCAAAGCCGTCGGCGGCGTGAAATTCAAAGTCAAAGGCGTGCATCGCGATTGGAACAGTTATCGCAAGCGAAACATCGGCGGTTTCTATAGCTACGAATCCACAGAAAAGAAAAACGATCTTGGCGTGCTCTGCGAAGGCGTGAGTGATCGCAGCGGCAAATTCACTTGCACGAGCAGCGTGAAGGTGTCGGGTGAAGTGCAATTGAATGCGGAAGTGGCAGACGACAAAAATCGTGTTGCTACCGCAGGCACATCGATGTGGGCCTCCAACGGTGACGACTGGATGTTCCGCAGCGAGAGCTCAGATCGGATCGATTTGTTACCTGAGAAAAAACGTTATGAGCCGAACGAGAAAGCGCGTTTCCAAGTGCGCATGCCGTTCCGTGAAGCGACAGCGTTGGTGACGGTTGAGCGCGAAGGCGTGGTGCTTTCGAATTTCGTGACGCAACTCTCCGGCAAGTCAGCCGTGCTCGAAGTGCCGATGAAAGAAGAGTGGGCACCGAATGCGTATGTGTCTGCGCTTCTCGTGCGTGGACGCGTGGGTGACCCGAAGCCGACGGCACTTGTCGACCTTGCGAAGCCTGCGTTCAAACTTGGCATTGCGAATGTCGATGTGAATTGGCAGCGCTACAGTTTGGATGTGAAAGTGACGACCGACAAACCTGAATACCAAACGCGCGACAAAGCGCAAGTGAAAATAAAGGTTGCGCGCGCGAACAACAATCGACCGGGCGACAACACCGAAGTTGCCGTATTCGCGATTGACGAAGCGCTGCTCGAATTGCAGAAGAACAACACCTGGAATTTGCTTGACACGATGATGCGTCGTCGTGGTCATGATGTCACGACTGCGACTGCGCAAATGCAAGTGATCGGCAAGCGCCACTTCGGTCGTAAAGCGTTGCCGCCGGGCGGCTCCGGCGGGCGGGGCGCGGGCACGCGTGAACTATTCGATACGCTCATCTTCTGGAAAGTAGACGTGATGACGGACGCGAACGGCGAAGCGACGGTGGAAGTGCCGCTGAATGATTCGCTCACCCGCTTCAAAATCGTCGCGGTTGCGGAGCGTGCGCAGCAAAACGAAGCGGATCGTTTTGGCACTGGCGAGGCAAGCGTTCGCACCACGCGCGATCTTCAACTCTTTTCTGGGCTGCCCAAAGTAATGAGGCAAGGTGATGATTTCAGAGCTACAGTGACTTTGCGCAATTCCACGCAGCGCGCCCTAGTATCTGAGGCGATGGCGGAAGTAGATGGTAAGCCTTTGCAGAAGCGCGAAATGCGCATCGGCGCAGGCGAAAGCGCGCTCATTTCGTGGGACGTGAAAGCCGCTGCGGTAGGCGCAGAAAGCGTGTGGAAATTCGATGCGAATGAGAAAGGCAATGCGCGCGGCGATTCGCTGCGGGTAAAGCAAGCGCTCATCACGCCGCTTCCGATTCGCACAGTGGCCGACGCGACCGCAGAAGTGAAAGGCAAAGCCGCGCTTACCTTGAAACCCGATGCGACCGTCGGCGCGATTAAAGACGGCGAATTGCTCGTCTCGCTCGCGCGCACGTACGGTGCGGACACGAACGGCATTCGCGGCTACTTCTTGCGCTATCCGTTTGCATGTTTGGAACAGCGCACGACAAAGGCGCTCGGCCTTAAGGATGACAATCTGTGGAACATCATCAGCGAGTCATTGCCGACCTATCTCTCGCCGAACGGTCTCGCCAATTACTATCCCGGCGCAACCGAAGAAGGCTATCCAGTGTTGACGGCCTTCGTGCTCTCGGGCGCGCAGGAAGCAGGTTGGAAAATTCCCGATGAAACGCTCAACAAAATGCTCTACGGTTTGGAGCGCTATGTATCGGGTGAAATCAAAACGCAACGTTCATGGTTGCCGAATGACAGCCTCTATCTGCTCTCGGAAAAACTGATTGCACTCGAAGCGCTCTCGCGCTACGGTCGCGCATCGAAGCGATTGCTCGACACCGTTCGAGTTGACCCGGTGAAGCTCACTGCGGCATCGCTCGCCGACTGGATTGAAATCTTGAATCGTTCGAAAGACATTGCCAATCGCGATGCACTCCGCGCCGCGGCGATTAAAGAATTGCGCGATCAGATTCGCGTGACCGCGAATGTCGCCAACGTCGCGCGCGCCGATGATCGATGGTATTTCATGCGCAGTGAGGATCACACCGTCGCGCGCATGTTCCGCTTGAGTCTGGATACGCCGGAGCTTTCGCAATTCAAAACGCCGCTGTTGCGCCAACTCAATTCGCGCATGCTGCGATCCGGGCATTTCTATTCAACGCAAGCCAACATTTGGGCTGCGTTTGCGATGGAGCGCCACGCAAAACAAGCGAGCGCCGATGGCCGCACGCGCATCAGCTTCCGTGGCGAAACCAAAGAAGTGGTGTGGGATAACGCAGTGCTCGATAGCGAAGTGAAATTCGCGTGGAACGGCGCGGCCGCACAACCGGGTGAAGTTGCCATTGAGCATTTGGGCAAAGGCGAGCCGTGGAGCCGCGCGCAATTGCGCGCTGCCGTGCCGCTCACCGGCACGCAAAACAACGGCATCGCGCTCGTGAAAACGATCAAACCGGTGCAGCAAAAAACAAAAGGCAAGTGGAGTGTGGGTGATGTATTGCAGGTGACGGTGACCGCGAATAACACCGCAGATTTGGGTTGGCTCGCCATTGATGATCCGGTGCCGACGGGCGCGACGGTGCTTGGCGGACTTTCGAAGCTTGGCGAAGTGTCAGAACCGCCGCGCACTTGGCAAGGCTATCGCTACATCGAGCGCACGTTCACCAATGTTCGCTCCTCATTCGAATATGCAAGCAAAGGCAAACACAGTTTCACCTACGAGCTTCGTCTGACAACGCCGGGCAAATTCGCGCTGCCGCCAACGCACGCGGAAGCGATGTATGCGCCGGAGGTCAATGGGCAACTCGGGAATGCAGTGTTTGAGATTGAGCCGTGATGAATTCGCGAGCGCAGAGTATCTTTGTCCCTCCCCATTCAAGGGGGAGGCTAGGTGGGGGATGGTTTTCGGTAGCAGTAGACCGTACTAACCCCATCCCCACCCCAACCCTCCCCTTGAAGGGGAGGGGGCTATGCGGCGTTGCGCTCGTTCTCCTAACTGCCGTAGCGCTTGCCGCCCCCCCGCCATTCGACGCCATCCGCACCAACCACACCCCCAGCGAACGCTATCTCTTAGACCGCAACGGCGAACCCCTCCAACGCATGCGTATCAACGACAAAGTGCGTCGCAGCGAGTGGGTAAAGCTCGACGACATCTCGCCCGCGATGATCGACGCGGTGCTCGCTTCTGAAGACAAACGCTTCTTCGATCACGGCGGCGTGGATTGGCGTGCAGCGGCGTCTGCCGCGATCACGAATTTGCGCTCTGGCGAAGTCAAGCGCGGCGCAAGCAGTATCTCGATGCAAGTTGCGGCCAGTTTCGACGCCTCACTCGCTCGCGCGAACGCAGGCAAAGACGCACGCTCGATGAGCCAAAAAATTGATCAAGCGCAAGCCGCGTGGGAACTTGAACGCGCTTGGTCGAAACAGCAGATTCTTGAAACCTATCTCAACACGATTTACTTTCGCGGCGAACTGCAAGGCATAGGTGCCGCTTCAGAACAACTCTTCGGCAAAGCCGCGCACGGTTTGAGTCGTGTTGAATCCTCAATTCTCGCGGCACTAATTCGCGCGCCGCAAGCCAGTCGCGCAATCATCGAGCGACGCTCCTGTGAAGTGCTGCGCTCGATGGAAGAGGGTGCGGATTGTGTGCCGATTGCGTATGCGATTGATCGTTGGGGCAGCGTGAGGAATTTACGCAGCGATGATGAATCGATTGCGCCGCATGTGGTGAAGTATGTGCTTCCCTCCCCCGGGGGGAGGGAGTTGAAGACGACGCTTGATCGACAACTTCAACTCGCCACCCGCGACGCCATCCGCAAACACCTGCAAGTGCTCGCTGGCCGCAACGCGCACGACGCGGCTGTTGTGGTGATCGATAACGCCACCGGCGAAGTGCTCGCGTATGCTGGTTCCTCTGGCCAACTCTCCGAAGCCGGCGACGTTGACGCGGCGCGCGCAGCGCGCCAAGCGGGCTCGACGTTAAAGCCGTTCATCTACGGTCTTGGTATCGAGAAAAACATTTTCACGACAGCCACATTGCTTGACGATTCGCCGTTTTCCGTCGACGTCGGCGGTGGCGCGTACACGCCGCAAAACTATGCGCACGAATACGTCGGCCCGGTGAGCGTGCGCACTGCGCTCGCAAGTTCGCTCAACGTGCCCGCGATTCGTGCGCTCACGCTCGTCGGCGTTGCGCCCACACACGCGCTGCTCAAGCGCGCCGGACTTACAACGCTCGTGAACGATCCCGATCATTACGGCTACTCATTGGCGCTCGGCAGCGCCGATGTGAACCTGCTCGAACTCACCAACGCGTATCGTGCGATTGCGAATCGCGGAGTGTGGTCGCAGACGACCTTCGCGCTTCGCAGCACTCATACTGACCCCGTTCGTGGTGATCCCGTGTCGAGCACGGAAGTAAACGCCGCGCCCACGCTCACTCCCGTTCGTGGTGAGCTTGTCGAACCACGAGCCACCACCACCGCATCCTTCGACAAGCTCAGGACGAGCGGTGACCAGAGACGCATCTTCTCCGAACCCACCGCCTGGCTCCTCGCAAATATGCTCTCTGATCGCGGCGCGCGCTACGTCACGTTTGGTTTCGATAACCCTCTCGCGCTTTCGCATTGGGCCGCGGTGAAAACGGGCACCAGCAAAGACATGCGCGATAACTGGGCGATTGGATTTAACTCGCGCGTAACGGTCGGCGTCTGGGTTGGCAATGCCAAAGGCTTGCCGATGCATAACGTCACCGGCGTCTCCGGCGCGGGGCCAATTTGGGCCGACGTGATGGAAGCTGCCGCGCAGCGCGTCGGCGCGGGCGCACCAGCGAAAATGCCCGATGCGCTCGTCAAACGCCGCGTTGAATTCACATCGAATGAGTCGCGCGTCGAGGCCAGTCGCAGCGAATGGTTTATTCGTGGCACCGAACCCACCCTTGGCACTTCTCGAATTACCATCGCTGCCCGTGAAGCGAATTCGCAAGGCGCGCGCATCGTCTCGCCGACCGACGGCGCGATCATTGCCATCGATCCCGACATCCCGAACGACAATCAACGCATCACCCTCGCGAGCGGCGACGCAAAGCAAGCGGGCTGTTGGGAAGTGAATGGCGAACGCTTGAGTTGCTCCGACGCGCCCATCACCTGGTCGCACGTGAAACAAGCCACGAATGCCGCGCAGAACACCGCCGTGATTCGACTGTTAGACAGCGAAGGTAACGAGCGAGATCGCGTCACCATCACGCTGCGCGCATCGATCAAATCGCAGGCAATGGCAGCGAATCAGAAATCGAAGAGTAGTATTAGCTTGGTTGATTAACGCCCAATTTATTTGGGTATAAGCGACAAAATATAATAAATCAATTAAGGTAAGTAATGCGCGTCCCGCCTAATTGAGCAGGGCGGTGGAGTAAAGAGCCGTAGCCCGGATGCTCGCATCCGGGTTCCTCAATTCGACAAAGTCATTTTGATTCCAGATCGCTTCGCGATTAAAGTCACGGGAACCCGTTGCAAACGACCGAGCTACAAAATCACTGTGGCGTCAATTCCGTGCCGCAGTGCTTGCACTTTCGTGCATCTTTCAACACTAATTCGCGGCAGTCTGGACAGCGCACGTGCGTTTTTGGATTAGGTGCGCTTGATTCTGCTGTCCCTGTCGTATTTTTTGCGCCCGAAGCAGCGTTAAAAATGCAGATCAGGTGCAAGAGGAGTCCTGGCACCAAGAACACCAAGTAGCCGATCACAACACAAATTAACCATAAAAGTCCGCCGCCTACTTGACCCTTATACATTTGTCCGGCGCCGGGAATGATGAGGCTTAGAACCGCTGCTATGCCCGGGTTAAATGGTGTTTGGGTATTCACGATTTTTTTTCTTCTCCATAGTAACGTACTGAAAAAAGCAGTCGTAAATGTCTTGACTGCGGCAATAAGGGGCGCAAATACTTAACAGAGCGCCAAGAAAATATTACACAAAAGGGATCAACCTACACCATCGCCTCCGCAAACTCCCGTGCAGAAAACGGTCTCAAATCATCAATCCCCTCACCTACACCAATAAATCGCAGCGGCACCGGGCGCTCTTTCGCAATCGCGCAGATCACGCCGCCTTTGGCGCTGCCATCTAGTTTGGTCATGATGAGGCCAGTGAGTTGTAGCGCTTCATCAAACGCTTTAACTTGCATGATCGCGTTTTGCCCCGTGGTGCCGTCGAGCACGAGGAGCGTTTCGTGCGGTGCGCCGTCCATCGCTTTGCCGATCACGCGCTTTGCTTTTTTGAGCTCATCCATCAAGTTGAGTTGCGTCGGCAAGCGGCCAGCGGTGTCGCACATCACCACATCAATGTTTCGTGCCTTGCCGGCGTTCACCGCATCAAACATCACCGCTGCCGGATCGCCGCCGGCTTGTTGAATCACCGTCACGTTGTTGCGCTCGCCCCAGATCGCGAGTTGCTCGCGCGCGGCCGCACGAAACGTGTCGCCCGCAGCGAGAAGCACGCTCGCGCCTGATTGCTGCAAGTGTTTTGCGAGCTTGCCAATACTCGTGGTTTTTCCCGCGCCATTCACGCCTGCGATCATCACGACGAAGGGTGTTTCGTTGCGCTCCGGGAACGCTTGCTCCAACGGCTTTAACAAATCGGTGAGCGCATCGACAAGCATTTTTCGCGGATCGCCTTCGCCACCCGCTTGCTTCCACCGTTTACGCAAATCATCCAGCAAGTGTTGCGTTGCAGGCATGCCGCAATCAGCCATCAAGAGCTGCGCTTCGAGTTGTTCGAGCGTATCTTCATCGAGCTTGCTTGCAAAAATCGTTTGCAGACCGAGTTTGTTGCGCGTCGCGGAGAGACCGGTTTTGAGTTTGTCTAGCCAGCCTTTCTTTTCTTCCGCTACGTTTGTCGGCGAGACAACCGCGACGGGCAACGATTCCTCTGCGGTCGGCGTTGGTTCGATTGATACGGGCGTCGTTGCGATGGCCTCTTGCGGCGCGATCACTTCGGACGACGTTTGGCTTTGTTCCGATACATTCGTTTCGGCGGGCACTTGCGCTTCGTCGCCGAATTTCTTTTTTAACCAGCCCCACATATCGGAGCGCTTTCTGTTTTGATTGCTATTGCTTTGATTTTAGGGTCGCGCTTGCGTTTCGCCTCCTTCGTCATCCCCGCGAAGGCGGGGACCCAGCCCCCGAATCTCGGCAACCGTCGCTCTTGGGAATTTGACAACTCCCACTGCGAAGAGTTGCCCGGTCTGGATCCCTCGCTGCGCGATGCACTTGCGAAGCATGAGCTCGCCGTTTCGGCGGCGGGTCGCATTCGACCCGAAACCCCGCCTACACCCTTCGTGGGGTGACACGCAGGTGTGTCGCAACTGCAGATCGAGTGAAGCGATGTCAAAATGCCAAATGACCTATAAAAACCAAGTCCGCATCATTGGAGGCTCGCACAAACGCCGCGTGATTCGTTTCCCGGCGCTTGATAACGAGATCGCGGGCTTTCGTCCGACGCCTGATCGCGTGCGTGAGACTTTGTTTAACTGGCTCGGTCAAGACTTAATCGGGAAGCGCTGCCTTGACGTATTCGCAGGCTCGGGTGCGCTCGCGTTTGAGGCTGCATCGCGAAACGCAACGCAAGTTGTTGCGATTGAATCATCGCGCGCCGCCGCAAAAGCGCTCGCCGAAAATCAAAAAATACTGCAACTACCAAATTTGAAACTCGCGAACAGCGATGCATTCACGTTACTTGCGTCAACACCCGAAAGATTCGATGTGATCTTCCTGGATCCACCGTTCGCACAAGACTGGTGGGCGCGCCTCGCGCCGCTCATCGAACGCGTTGCCGCGCCCGGCGCGCTGATTTACTGCGAATTTTCAAAGGAACTGCTAGCGTTCGCAGCGTTTGAGCGACTCAAACACGCTCGCGCCGGCATGGTGCACTATCATTTGTTCGCCAACAACGCCTCTACCTAACTATGCTCCGCTGCATTTACCCCGGCACGTTCGATCCGCTCACCAAAGGGCATGAGGATTTGATTCGTCGCGCGTCCAAACTTTTTGGCGAAGTGATCGTCGGCGTTGCCGATAGCAAACGCAAAGGCCCGTGGTTCACGGCAGATGAGCGCGTTGCGATGGCAAGCGAAGTCATCAAAGATTTGCCGAACGTTCGCGTTGTGAGCTTCTCTTGTTTGCTGCTCGATTTTTTGAAACAGCAAGATGCAACGATCATCATGCGCGGCCTGCGCGCCGTGAGTGATTTCGAATACGAGTTTCAGATGGCCGGTATGAACCGCGGCATGAATCCCGATGTTGAGGTCGTGTTCTTAACGCCCTCCGAAAAATACCTGTTCATTTCCGCGACGATCGTGCGCGAAGTCGCGTTTTTTGGCGGAGACGTGACTCGCTTCGTGCATCCTGTGGTGGTCGATGCACTTAAAAAGAAAGTGGAAGAGCGCAAGCGCGATAACGCATAGCACCCGGATCAGTCCGGCTAAATGTTTGGCTCATTGCATCAATCGAACCCGTAGATCGCGACACGTTTCCCGCGCTTCGTCGCGTGTAGGGCGCACCCTAGTGTCGCACCGACTAGCCTTCAGTTGATCGCAAACTAAGTCTCGGGCAGAACTTTGGTTGCACACAATCGGAATAAGACCATGAAAACAATGTTTCGCTGCGTGAATTTGCATGCACCGTTTCTCTACGCGGCGTTAGCAATTCTTGCGTTGAACTCGCAAGCGTTTGCTTTACAAGCAGTTCGCACGCAACAACCGATCCAGCTCGACGGCAAGCTTGACGAATCCGAGTGGCAACGCGCGCCGGTGCAAGATGCATGGATCGAGAACATGCCGAATGAAAAAGCGGCGTCGCGCGTGAAAAATGAAGTGCGCATACTGTATGACAAAGACGCGCTTTATGTGGGGCTTAAAGGATACGATCCCGACATCTCGAAAATCAATGCACCGTTCGTTCGTCGCGACAAAGTATTTAGCCCAGCTGACAATTTCATTTTGTACATCGACCCAACTGGTGCTCGCAAATTCGCGCAGTTTTTCCGCGTGAATCCACGAGGCATTATTGGTGACGGCGTGTGGACTGAAGACAATAACAACGAGGATTTTGCGCCGGATTACGACTTTGAAGCAGCCGCTTACATCGGCGCTGATTTCTGGAGCGCCGAAATGCGTATCCCTTGGACTTCGCTGCGCATCCCCCATCCTGTGCCCGAAAAATTAACCTTTATCGCGTTTCGCAATATGACGCGTGACACGCGAATTCGCATGAGCACCGCACCGCTCGGTCGCGATCCGAATTGCTTTTTGTGCGTCGCCGATGAATTAACGGGCATCACCGATATTCCCAAAACGTCTGGAATCACCGTCACGCCGTTCGTTTCTGGCAACTTCACACAAGAGAAAATCGGCGACAAAAAAAGCGATGAGTCGAAATTTAATGTGGGCGTGGATTTGAAGTGGCGTCCGACGTCTGAATGGGTGATCGACGCAACTCTTCGCCCGGATTTTTCTCAACTTGAACTCGATCAGCCGCAGCTTCGGAGCAATACGCGATTTGCGATTTTCGTTCCGGAGAAGCGTCCGTTTTTTCTTGAAGGCACCGATCTGCTTTCGTTGCCCGATAGTTCGATCTACACACGGTCAATCACTGATCCGTTGTGGGGCGCGCGCGCAACGTATCGAAGCGCATCGCTTGATGCCACTGCGATTACGGTTGCTGATCGCGGCGGCGGTTTCATCGTGCTGCCGAACACGTTCTTTTCTGATTTCAAGGAGCAGGGCAAATCACAAGCAACTATCGCGCGGCTGCGCCTGCCTTACGCGTTCGCGGGAAGCGGGAGCGTTGGCGCGATGCTCTCAGATCGAACCTATGAAAACGGATCAAGTAATCGCGTACTGTCGTTTGATCTCGCGCACAAGCCGAACGACGCGACGCGCGTGCGTTCACAATTGCTGGTGAGCCAAACGGACGATGATGGCGTTCGCACCGACGGTCACTATGCATACATTGACGGTAACCATGATTCGGGTCCGCATCGCTTCGGTGGTTACTATGCTGAAATTTCACCAAAATTTCGCTTCGATAACGGCTTCGCGGGCCAAAGTGGCCTGCGTGCCTTGGGCGGAGACTATCGATATTGCGTCAATCGGAAGGACGCATTCTTTGACAATGTCTGTCCAAACATTTCGTTTCGCGAGTCCCGCACATGGGATGACGTACCGTTGCAACGATGGGTTACGCCAGCGCTTTACATGAACGGCGCAAAAAATTCGGAATGGAATTTTCAGCCACGTTTGATCAACTATCGTCGCGTGCAAGACGGCGGTAAATGGCACCACACGCCCACGCTATTTTTCTCTGCCAACGGTAACCCCGGAAAAACGCTGACATCCACGTTTATCGAGACGGAGGTCGGGCGCAGTATCGATGTTGCGACCGATTCGCTAGCGAAGCTCACCGTCGTTTCAACTGGCTTGAATCTACGTCCCGTGGAACGCATTGAGATTGAAACATCGATGGTTGACTTTCGGCTGTTCGATATCGACAACAATCGTTGGCGACTGGTAGAGCGGAATGTATCGATGCTCGGTATCGGACACATCACCGCTCGCGATACGCTGCGCCTTATTGCGCAGTACACCTTGTCGAAGCGCAACCCCGAGGCTTATAACTTCGCAGTGTCACCGCGCACACAAACGCAGGCGCTATCGCTCGTGTACGCACACAAGCGCGGGCTCGGTCGCGAATTCAATCTTGGCGCAACACGGAGCAACTTGAATTCCCTTGGACAAGCACGCGAGACAACCACTGAAGTGTTTGCGAAGATGAGCTGGGCGGTATCGCTCTAACGATGTAAGGTACGTGTGGGAGCGCGCTTGCGCGCGAAAGGGCTTTGACAATTTTGGCATTCGCGCGCAAGCGCGCTCCCACACCGAACACAAGGCAGGTCATGTAGAAGAGTTGAAGCATCGATTGCTCTCTACAATGCCATCATGGCAATCGATCCCGTCGTCCTCTTTTTCACGCTCGGCCTCGTCGGCGGTTTTCTCAAGAGCGATCTTGAATTGCCGAAACCGTTTCTCGAAGCGCTCACGATATTTCTGCTGTTGTCGCTTGGACTCAAGGGCGGCGTAGCGATTTCGAAAAGCGATCCAACGACGCTTGTCATCCCCGCCATTGCATTAATTGTTGGCGCACTCGTGCTCGCGTTTCTTGCATTTCAGATTTTATTTCGAGCAGGGCGACTCTCGCGCATTGATGCGGCTGCGACCGCTGCGCACTATGGCTCAGTGAGTGTGATCACCTTTGTTGTTGCACAAACTTATCTCACAAAAATTGGCGTTGAGTTCGGCGCGCAGATGTCGTTTTATCTTGCGGTGCTTGAGGTGCCTGCGTTAATCCTCGCTGCCGCCTTAGGCAAACGCGATGAGGTATCGCCTGGCCATTGGACTGAATTCACTCGTGAGTTAATTTTCGGTAAGAGTGTTCTGCTGCTGATTGGCGGCATGGCAATCGGCGCAATTGCCGGCGAGAAAGGTGTTTATCCATTTGCGCCGCTATTCTTTGATTTATTTAAAGGCGTGGTGTGTTTCTTGTTGCTGGAGTTAGGCGTCACTACGGCACGACAATTTCCAGAACTCAAACGAAGCGGCGTGTTTCTCGCGGTGTTCGGCATTGTGTTCCCGCTCGGCGCTGCGGTGTTTGGCGCAGTCATCGCCAAGGCGCTTGGGTTTTCGCTTGGCGATCAAACGCTTGTTGCGGTTTTGTTCGCGAGCGCGAGCTACATTGCAGCACCATCCGCGATGCGAGTCGCGCTACCGCATGCAAACTTAGGCATCGCAATCGCACCCGTACTCGCGATCACATTTCCGTTTAACGTGATCTTCGGGATACCGACCTATCACCGGATCGTCACGGCGTTAATCTAGCGCCAGCGCATCGGCTCATTGCCCCATAAATATGGGCGGCGGGCAAAGCGATTGCTATTTACGATAAACGCAGAAATAAGACGGATCGCCCGTATAAATCGAGCTTTAGCCGACAGCGCTGAGTGCTACTTGAGGCGTAATAGCCAGAGCAAACTCATCCGCGAGTTGCGCCTTCAAAATTTCAATTTCGCGCGCTGCCGCGACTTGCGCCATGCGCGCGACAACGCCGTAGGAATAGAAACGATTCGGCGCGCAGCCGCCCGCCGCTTGCACGTCCGGAGTACACGGTTTCTCGAACGCGAGCGGTACGAAGTGCGCGCCGGGCGCGTTCAAACTTTCATCAATCGCGCGATTCGCATGAACGCGATAAAAACCGCCGACGACAAAGCGATCCACCATGTAGACCACCGGCTCCGCAATGGAATCATCCACGCGTTCATTGGTGTACACGCCTTCTTGAATGATGACTTCGCTAACTTCGAGCCCTTCTTTTACCACCGCCATTTTCTTGCGCGCATCGCGATTCAAGTTGGTGATTTCTTCTGCTGAGCGGACCGTCATAATGCCCATGCCGTACGTACCGGCATCTGCTTTTACGATTACAAACGGCTTATCGGCGACGCCATATTCGTCATACTTTTTCTGAATCTTGCCGAGCACCTTCGCGACGTTTTTTTGCAAACAGTCGAGCCCCGTTTGTGCTTTGAAATCCACCTCGCCGCATTGCTCGAAGTACGGATTGATAAGCCACGGGTCGATCTTGAGCAGTGCCGCGATTTCATCAGCAACGGAATCGTACGCCTTGAAGTGCTGCGATTTGCGACGGTTCGTCCAGCCCGCAAACGGCGGCGGCACCATCGGCTGCGATACGCCTTTCAAAACGTCGGGTACGCCGCCCGACAAATCATTGTTGAGCACAATCGCACAAGGATCAAAATCCTTGAGCATGAGTTTGCTGCCCACGCGTTGAATCGGCTCAAGAGTTAACACGCGACCGGAGGGCAGTGTGATCGGCGTGACTTCTTTCAAATCTGGAATCAACGAACCCACGCGCACGCGAACGCCTGCCTGTTGCATCAGCCCAATCAGCGTCGTCACGTTTTCTAGGTAATACGTGTTCCTGGTGTGGTTCTCCGGAATAAGCATGACGCTTTTCGCGCTGCAACCGAAGCGAGTCACCGCGCTCATCACCGCTTGCACGACAAGCGGATGAAACTGCGGATTCAAATTGTTGAACCCTGCGGGATAGAGATTGGTGTCCACAGGCGCAAGCTTGTACCCTGCGAAACGCAAATCGACGCTCGCGTAGAACGGCACTTCGTGCTTCTGCCATTGCGCGCGGAAGTACGCCTCAAGCTCTGGTTGTGCGTCGATGAACGTTCGCTCAAGTTGGGCAAGCGGACCAGAGAGGGCGGTGGTGAGATGTGGAACCATGCTTCGAGTTTAGTGGCGATTTCGCATTAATCAAGCTGTAAATCGCGTTACAGAGAATGAAATATTTTCGCAATAGGCCGTGTTTTGCTGGGTCTTGCGACCAAACACACTCGCGAGTTACTTGAGCGCGACGTCGCAGAGCAACGCCGCTTGCTTCACCGCGAGGCGAAACGGCGCAACACTTTGCTGTGCTTGCGCAATCGTAGCCCCGCCCTCTAGCAACATGACAACAAAGCTCGCGCGGTCTTTCGCGAGTTTCGCTGGCATGCCATCTGCAACCAAACGCGCCTTTAGCGAGCCGGTCATTTCGGCGTACGCCTTCGCAACTGCGTTTCCAAGATCGGGCGAACTGCTTCGCTCGGCGAGGAACGCGGTGTAGAGCGCACAAAGTTCATGATTGGTGCGCTCGATTGTTTGCGCCATCTGCTCGCCGACTTGGGCGATCATCGCTGCGGTGGAGCGCGCGCGACTCGCTGCGAACAGCCCGAGAATACCTTTTGCAATTTGATCGACGACAGCAACGCCGATCTCTTCCTTACCTCCGGGAAAGTGATGGTAGAGCGATCCCTTCGGCGCTTGCGCCAGTTCAAGAATGTCATTTAACCCAACGCCGTGATAGCCGTGTTTGCGAAACAGCTTGAGCGCAGCGGCCAAAATTCGTGTGCGCGTATCTGCGGCGTCGTTTTGCGCTGGGTTTGAAGCAAAAGTTTTTCGGGTTGGCATGGAAAGTGAATGCTAGCGCAACGCTCGAAAATTTACGTAACACGTATTTAAACGCAGCGTAGCTAGACCGACTGGTCTACAGAATGTAGTATTCTCTCAGCATGAATGCACCACAACCTGCCCAAGAACTTCGTCATAGCGCGCTTGATGGTTATCCGCTGGTGAGCACGTTTTATCCCGCTGAAAGTGATGAACACATTGTTCTCGCAGGCGCGACCGCTGTGCCGCGTGGCTTTTATCGGCGCTTTTCTGAATACGCGCAGTCGCGGGGTTTGAACGTGATTACGACCGACTACCGTGGCATCGGCGATTCAAAACAAGGATCGCTCAAAGGCTTTGAGATGGAATACGCTGATTGGTCGCGCTACGATCTCGCCGCGAGCGTGAAATGGGCGAGCGAGCGCGGACGTGTGTGGATCGTCGGGCATAGTTTGGGCGGGCATGCGCTCGGTCAGCTACCGGATCCGACGCTCGTGAATGCCGCATTCATTTGCGGAACAGGCGCAGGCTGGCACGGCTGGATGCCCGCGCCCGAGCGCTATCGCGTGTGGCTCCTGTGGAATGTGCTGGGGCCGATCATGACGCGAGTGCGCGGTTATATGCCGATGTCGATGGTGGGCGCAGGCGAAGATTTGCCGATGGGCGTATATCGAGATTGGAAACATTGGTGCGGGTTCCCGCATTATTTTTTCGACGATCCAAAAGCAACGCACATCACCGCGCCGTTCACAACACTCAATATGCCGATTGCGGCGACGGTGAGCACCGATGATCTTTGGGCACCGCCTTCATCGCGAGACGCATTCTTCAAGGGCTTCACCAACGCAGCACTAGAAGCTATCGACATTACGGCTGCAGACATGAAGGTCAAGCAAGTCGGTCACATGGGTTATTTCCGCCCCAACGTCGGCGAGAGGCTTTGGCCACGCATGATCGAGTGGCTGGCAACGAAAGGAATGAACGCAGAGTAAGGGCGAGCGCTGCGTTGGCGCTAAACTCGTGATCGAATTCATTACAACGATCACCCGCATGGAACGCCGCCCTCTTTTTCACGCTAATCTCAACGTTTCCACCATTTGCCTCGGCACGATGACCTGGGGCGAACAAAACACCGAGGCCGAGGCGCACGCGCAGCTCAACTTCGCGATGCAACACGGTATCAATTTCGTCGACACCGCCGAGATGTATCCGGTGCCGCCGCGCGCTGAGACGGGCACGCGCACGGAAACGATTCTCGGCAGTTGGCTTGCGATTCCCGGCAATCGCGAGAAGATCGTGCTCGCATCAAAAGTTGCTGGCCCCGGCCGCTACGATTGGTTGCGCGAAGAAACCAAGCTCAGCAAGAAAACGATTCTGACCGCGTGTGATGCGTCACTCAAGCGATTACAAACGGATTACATCGATCTCTATCAAATTCATTGGCCAGATCGCAATGTCGCAGCTTTTGGCTCCTGGCAATTCAATCCTGCGCTCGAGCGTGAATACGTGTCCTTCGCTGAACAAATAGAAGCGATGCAGGAACTCATCAAAGTCGGAAAAATTCGCGGCTATGGTTTGTCGAACGAAACCGCGTGGGGAACGACGATGTTCTGCCGCGTTGCCGAGCAATTGGGCGCACCGAAGCCCGCGTCCATTCAAAATGCATACAGTTTGGTGAATCGCTCCTTCGAAGGTGATCTCGCAGAAGTGAGCTATCGCGAACAAGTGCCACTGCTTGCGTATTCGCCGCTCGCAATGGGCGCGCTTACCGGCAAGTATGAAAAGGGCGCAATGCCACGCGGCTCGCGCTTTGAGCGATTCCGTGAGTTTGGCGGACGCTATCGTCGACCGCTCGCAATGCTTGCAAGCGAAGAATACGGCGCGCTGGCTAAGAAGCACGGCATGTCTGTGTTGGAGCTCGCCCTTTCATTCGTTGTGAATAAATGGTTTGTTGGGAGCGCGATCATTGGTGCAACGAGCGTGCAGCAATTGCAGCAAATTTACAACGCGTACTACGCGAAAATTCCCGAAGACGCATTAGCGGGAATTGAATCCATTAGCGCGCGCTATTTGCATCCTGCAGCGTAGTCATCCGCGTCACAAAACGGTAACTACATCGAGGGAACTTCACGGCACGCATGAGTTCAAAGTAGGCTCGGGGGAACGTTTAGTAATCCAGCGCATTTTCGGTGCATCACGAACGCAATATGTCGTGATGCAGAGACGATGTATCGGAAAGGAGACTCGATGAATCCAATTCACGAATCCTGGGAATTTTTCCGAAAAGGACTCAATCGCGCCTGGCGCGCCACGGTCATCGCACTACGTGCAAGTGAAAAGAAAGTTGAGCGTAGTTCAAAACTTGCAAGAGCGCTCATCGAACCGACGGTGTCGATCAAAGAATCGACGCTCAAAGCCACCGTGGTTATACCCGCGCTCAATGAAGCGCGTCACATCGCAAGTGTTGTAGCGTATGCATTCGCCGATCCTGCGACGGCGGAAGTCATCGTGATCGACGATAGCTCAACCGATGAAACGGCGAACCTTGCACGCGCTGCGGGCGCGAAAGTGATTCGCAGCACCATGCTTGGCAAAGGTGAATCAATGCGAGATGGCGCCGAGGCCGCGAGCCACGAATACATCGTGTATCTCGACGGTGATTTGCACAATCTGCGACCCAACATCATTTCCGACTTGATTGCCCCCATTCAACTTGATGGCGCAGATTTTGTGAAAGCGAAATTCGGCCGTGGGGGCGGTCGCGTCACCGAGCTCACTGCGAAACCGATGTTGCGAATTTTCTTTCCGGAGTTGAGTAGCTTTTCGCAGCCGTTGGGCGGCATTGTTGCTGCGAGAAAATCGCTATTGAAATCGATGCGGTTCGAAAGCGACTACGGTGTTGATGTCGGTTTGCTCATCGATGCGTATCGAGCAGGCGCAACGCTCGCAGAGATCGATATCGGCACGCTCAAACACGAAAGCCAATCGCTGCCCGCACTTGGCGTGATGGCGCAAGAGGTGAGTCGCACGATTTTCGAGCGCGCAAAAGACGCGGGTCGCTTAAGCGTTGATCAAGTGATTTCGATCTACGAAAACGAACGTGACAATCGCGGCGACATTGATGTCGTGCAAGAAAAGTTGCGCGGTTCGCAAAAACTCGTGTTGCTTTGCATGACCGGTGTCGTGACCAAACGCGGTTATTTCGAGTTACTCGCGAAAGTCACGCGCAACTCGCAAGATCTTGCGCCGACGCTCGCTGAAGCGAATCCGAACGATGAAACGTGGCATCAACGTGTAACAGAAGCGTTTCGTTTCGTACATCGAAACACGTTTGAAAAGGTGGCGCGACAAATTGAGTTGCGCCCCCATGTGGTTGAATCGATCAATGAGCTACGGCGCATGGGCTACAAAGTGGGCATCGTCACTGATAGCTTCTTCATCGCCGCTGAAATTGTGCGCCGTCGCGTGTTCGCGGATTTCGCACTGGGGCACTTCGTGCAATTCGAGGCATGCGTGTGCCAAGGAAAAATTCGTTTGAATCGCGCGTTCACGAAAGAAGATGGCTGCCGCGATCATGCGAGTTGTTCGAGCAATGTCTTGCATCATTTGAAATCGCCGGAATTTGGTCTGTCGCTCAATCACGTGATCGTCGTCGGTGCGAAGAAAGAGCATCGTTGCTTGTTGCGCCTCGCTGATTTCGGATTCGCGATGGGTTCGGGCGATTCTGAATTGCTCAAAGAACCTGGCGTTGCGCGGATTGAATCGCTCACCGAAATTGTGAGCGCGGCGCGCATTATTGAGAGCGATGCCTTGACCGAGCAAAAATACGGAGTGACGGCGTAAGCTGTGCGGAAGCGCCCATTAAGTGGATCCAAAATGTATTCACTGCGATGACAGTAGAGCATCCGCGAATCCATTATTTACTGTCCAGAGTGCGAGATTCGATGTGACCCACACAACGAAACGCGTTCCCCAAGTAGTGCATTGAGACAGTGAATGTGCATATTTCGAGCACTATCATTTGACCGCGTAGTGCTTCCATGGTTGACTTAGGTCGTACTGGGTGCAACCTCCGGTCTTCGATCTTGATACTCCGCTCGTTGCTATTGCGATGCAATGAGAGTGTTTCTACGCTCCTTTTCCACGGGCATGTGCTCGGCACCGAAAAGGTAATGTATGAGTCAATCGAAGAATGTTCTCCATCGCGCGGCAGTAATCGCTGCGATCACGCTGACGAGCATCGCGGTCACTGGCTGCTATGTGGTTCCCGTGCAACCCGACGGGCGTCCGTATCCGGGGCAGGTGATCGTTTCGCCGCAGCCTGTGGTTGCTGCGCCTGTCTTTGCGCCGCCGCCCGCCGCGCCCGCACTCGCGAACCTTCGCCTTTATCCAACGAACGACGCGGCGTCTCGAGTTGGCGTGGTGAGCGGGCAAGTGGTGAACATGCTCGATGGTCGCGGTCAGTTCTCGGTCACAGTGGGCGCAGAAACATTCACTGGCGAAGCAACCCGCACGCCAAACAAATCCAACGCTGGTGTCGCAAGCGGCGCAGGCTCGCGCGGCGGATTCCTGACTTGCCAATACACCATGAGCTCGCCGACGCAAGGCGTGGGAACGTGTAGCCTTTCTAGTGGTGCAGAATTTCGTATGCACATCGGCGGTTAACAAAAAGGGAACATGTGAGTCTTGCAATTCACTTAGTAGACGCACTTAAAGCTTCGCTCAAGCGTCGCGGTCGCACTTATGCAGAGGTGGCTGCGGCGCTCGGGGTGAGCGAAGCAACGATTAAGCGCGATCTATCGAAAGGCACGTTAGGCCTGGATCGCTTCGCGCGTATTTGCGAAGCGGTCGGCGTGACGTTCGAAGAGTTAAACGAACACATTGATTCGCGGGGCGCATTGACCGAGGCGCTCACCTACGATCAAGAGCAGCGCATCGTGAGCGATCCGAAGCTCTGGCTCGTCTCGCTCTGCGCGCTCAATCAATGGGCGTTTGACGAGATTCAAACGCGCTACGAATTTACTACCCCCGAGCTCACACAACATTTGCTCAAACTCGATGAAATGGGCATTCTTGAATTGCACAGCGAAAACAGAATTCGCTTGCGACTCGCGCGGAGTTTTCGTTGGTTGCCCGATGGCCCATTCATTCGAACGTTTCGCGATCAGCTCTCACGAGAATTTTTCGAAGGCACGTTCGACGATCACTCCGCGATGTTTCGCTTAGTCACAGGCGCGCTTTCGCAAGCCTCCATTCAAAGCCTCATCGCGAGACTGCGACAAGTCGCGGAGGAAATCGCAACCCTGCATGTGAAAGATCAACGCGTAGCGCGTGAGCATAAAACGAACGTCACCTGCGTGCTCACCTTGCGTGATTGGGAACCGCAAGTGTTTCAAGCGTTGCAGCGTAAGCCGTGAGAAACGACTAGTGCTTTGTGCCAAAAATGCGATCACCCGCGTCTCCGAGCCCGGGAACGATGTACGCGTGCTCGTTGAGATGTGAATCCAAAGAAGCGGTGTAAACGCGCACATTGGGATGCGCATCAAGTACGACTTGCACGCCTTCGGGCGCTGCAACTAATGAGAGAAAACGTATCTGATCGTCTTTGACGCCGCGCTTCTTTAGCACGTCGATAGCGTGCACTGCAGAGTTGCCCGTAGCGAGCATTGGATCGCACACAATGAAAATGCGGCCTTCAATTTCGGGCAGGCGCACATAGTACTCAACGGGCTTGTTGTCCTCGCCCCGATAGAGTCCGACATGGCCTTGTCGCGCGGAAGGAATCAAATCCATCAAACCATCTGCCATACCTAGTCCTGCGCGTAGCACGGGAACGACGGCGATTTTCTTTCCTGCAATCACAGGGGCGTCCATTGCGGTGATGGGTGTACTGATGCGCTCGGTGGTCATCGGCAAATCGCGCGTGAGCTCGTAGCCCATGAGCAAGGTGAGTTCGCGCAGCAGTTGTCGGAACGTTCGCGTCGAGGTTTCAACGTCGCGCATGTGCGAGAGCTTATGTTGTACGAGTGGGTGATCGACGATCGAGAGATTCGGGAAGCGAGGGTCGGTTTTCATGGGGATATTTTTTTGACGCAGATTACGTTGGTTTCGCAGATTAACGCTGACTACCTATGCGCGTGTTTTCACTTTCTTCGCGTCGTCCCAGCGAAGGCCGGGATCCATCGTTGTAAACGTAGTCTCGCGTTACCTGCATTGAACTGTGCAGGATTGGTTCCCGGCCTTCGCCGGGGTGACGCTTGAGAAAAATCATCCATGTAAAAAGTCAACAGTTGCTGGACGCCCTGATAGAGAAATCGTCGCCGTATTTGGCGCAGTCGCCGCAATCACGCGTCCTCGACGAATCACTTTGAGCCGAGTCGCACGAGTGCGAATCGCTTCAATCGGATCGCGCGCTTGCAGAATCACGAAATCAGCATTGCAACCTTTCTCGACGCCATAGTCTTCGAGCCCCAAAATTTTCGCTGGTATTTTCGTCACCGCATCGAAGCACGCGCGCATCGCCGCTTGCCCGGTCATCTGCGCCACATGTAAGCCCATGTGCGCGACTTCGAGCATGTCGCCACTACCGAGCGAGTACCACGGATCCATCACGCAATCGTGACCGAACGCGACGTCAACACCCGCAGCCATCAGTTCCGGTACACGTGTCATACCGCGACGTTTTGGATAGGTGTCGTGCCGTCCTTGAATGGTGATATTGATGAGTGGATTCGCAACGGCGCTCACGCCCGATTCGCGCATCAGCGGAATCAATTTGCTCACGTAATAGTTATCCATCGAATGCATCGAGGTCAGGTGCGAACCGTTTACGCGGCCCTGCATGCCAAGGCGCTGCGTTTCGAACGCGAGCGTTTCGATGTGACGCGACATCGGGTCATCAGTCTCATCGCAATGCATGTCAACGCGAAGTCCGCGCTTCGCTGCTTCTTCGCAAAGCAGTTTCACACTCGTCGCGCCCTCGCTCATTGTGCGTTCGAAATGCGGTATACCTCCAACGACGTCCGCCCCTTTATCTAGGGCGAGACGGAGCAAATTTATTGCTGTTGGTTTACCGGTGGAATCTTTCCATCGCCCAATGCCGTCTTGCGGAAAGGTCACAAGTTGTAAGTCCAAATACGGCTTCACACGACGCTTCACTTCGAGCAATGCGTCCACCGCAAGCAAGCGTTCATCGCAAATATCTACATGCGTACGAATCGCAAGAAGACCTTTTGCGACTGCCCAATCGCAATAGGCCAGCGCCCGCTCAACGAGCGCATCAAAGGTGAGATGCGGTTTCAATTCACCCCAGAGCGCAATGCCTTCGAGCAGCGTGCCGCTTTCGTTCACACGCGGCAAACCGTACGAGAGCGTCGCGTCCATGTGAAAGTGCGCGTCAACAAACGGTGGCGACACCAACATACCACCTGCATCGATCGTTTGCGCAGCAGGCGCGTCGAACCCGGTTATTACGTCATCAATTACGCCACGGTTGACGATGATCGAGATATCGCGACGCCCATCAACAAGTACCGCGTTTTTAATGAGGAGATCAATCATCTTGCAAGCTCGGCAATGGTCACATCACGATCATGCGCGACCTTACGAATACGACTCTCCGAAAGCACACCTGCAGATTCGAGTATCGGATACGCAACCGAGCAGAAGTGCGAGTTAATACGCTTTAGATCGCGCATCAAATCAAGATGCAACGAACTCGTTTCCAGGCTTTGCACGGTTTGATCCGCAAGTCGAGCGAGATGCCGTTCGTAATTCACCATCTCTAACTCGCGAAACTTCACTTTTTCTTCAACCAATCGCTGTGCATCTTGCACATCATTGTTTAAGAAGACATTCATTGCGAGCCCGAGATTCGCGCGCAACCGATCATGCAAATCCACAAGTTCGCTCAATCCCGCAGGCGAAAACGTGCGCTGCCGATCCAGGTTTTTCCCGACTACGTCATTCGCACTTTTTTCCATGATGTCGCCCACTTGCTCTAAATTTATTGTGAACGAAATGATGTCCGTCCAACGTCGGCTCTCCGCTTCAGTCATTGGTGATCGACTGACTTTTGTGAGATACAGTTTGATAGCTTTGTAGAGCGAGTCCACAGTGTCATCCAGCTGCCGCACGTATTCAGCAGCAGTTCGATCGTGATTGCGAATGAGGCGACCCAGCGCGTCCAGCATTTCATTCACATAATCGCCGACGCGAAGCGCTTCGCGCGCGGCGTTTGCTAGGGCTAGAGAAGGGGTGGTGAGCGTTTGTGCGTCAAGATATTTTGGCGTGTTGGCATTGTCAACAGCGCTGGGCTGCGATGGCAGAAATGAGGTGGCGAGGGCAGCAACCGATCTCACAAACGCTATGCCGACGAGAGCGAGAACGAGATTGAACGCAAGATGAAATAGCACGACGACGAACGCGGGTGCCGCCCCGTTTGTTACGACCCACTCGATGAGTGGCTTCATAAACGGAAGAACCAAAGCGACGCCAACTAGCTTGAACAATAAATTGCCCAAGGGAACGCGTCGCACTTCTGGCTTTGCTTTGAGAGTCATCAACACGGCGAGCACGCCGCTGCCGATGTTTGCCCCAAGCACGAGAGGTAACGCGGTATCGAGCCCTATCACTTGCGAAGCAACGAGAGCTGAGGTGAGTAACACCACCGCGAGGCTTGAATAAGCGATCACCGCGAACACGGTGGCAAACACGACGTCAAGCAGAGGATCACCAGAGAGCGAACTGAACACTGCCTGCGCCCCCGCATTTTGTGTCAGCGGCTTGGTCGCTGTTACGACAAGCTTTAACGCAAGCATCATTAACCCGAGGCCGATCATCGCGCGGCCGATATGCCCAGCATGGGTTCGTTGCCGCGTGAGAAACATGATGACGCCGACGAAAATTAGCAGTGACGACACCGCACTCAAATCGCGTGAGAGAAACAGAGCTGCGAGCGCAGTGCCAACGTCCGCGCCCAGCATGATCGCGAGCGCGGAATGCGTAGCGATAAAGCCGCTGCCACTGAAGGAGGTGGTGAGTAGCGCGGTCGCCGTCGAACTTTGTAAGACCCCTGTTACAGCAAGCCCGCAGAAGAGAGCAACGAAACGGTTCGAAGCGTTTTGCGTAAGGAAGCGGCGCAGTTCAGCGCCATAGACGCGCAGGACGCTCGAGCGAACGAGATAAGTGCCCCACACAAGAAGCGCAATACCAGCGAGTAAGTTAAGTAGCGTGGTCATGAATCTGAATTGAGTGTACTGCTAACGCGCGCCTTTAACATAGGGCTGCATCAGCGCTTGGGGGTACGCCGCTTTTCGTGCGACGAGAACCAGCGCGAGAATCGAGAGGACATACGGCAACATGAGATACAGCTGATACGGTAGCGCGCCGCCGCCCGATTGCTGCAACCGCAATTGCGCAGCATCAAAGAACGCGAACAGAATCGCACCAAACAGCGCCTTGCCCGGACGCCAACTGGCGAATACGATCAATGCCACGCAAATCCAGCCGCGGCCGTTCACCATGTTGAAGAAAAACGAATTGAAGGCTGCGAGCGTGAGAAACGCGCCGCCCACACCCATGAGCGCGCTGCCCGCAACGATCGCGCCCGTGCGCAGACGCATCACATCAATCCCTTGTGATTCAACGGCTTGTGGATTTTCACCGACGGCGCGCAGCGCAAGGCCGAGCGGCGTGCGATAGAGTACGTAGCCGATGGTTGGAACAAGTGCAAGCGCGAGGAGCGTCAACGGTGTTTGCTGCGAAAGTATGGGAATTGGCAGCCAGTTCATTTCCGCGAACGACTCAATTTTTGGCGGTGATTCCACTTTCGGAAATGTCACGCGATACGTATAGTAGGAAAGACTGGTGGCAAAAAGCGTGATGCCGAGCCCCGCGACATGTTGCGAGAGCGGCAAGCGGACCACTAGCAACGAATGCAGCATGCCAAACAGCGCGCCCGTCAGTGCGGCGATACACACGCCGAGCCACAGCGATCCACCGAGATACACCGTGAGCCAGCCCGTGAATGCACCCGCGACCATGATGCCTTCGATGCCGAGATTCAATACGCCTGCGCGTTCGCAGAGCAACACGCCGAGCGTGCCGAAGATCAGCGGTGTTGCGATTCGCAGCACCGCGACCCAAAAGTCTACATCGGCGAGTAGCAGCAAAATCTCGTTCATCGCCAGCGCAACTTGTACTGTGTAAGCAGCCCTGCCACCAATACAGAAATCAACGCGGTGGCGACGATCACGTCGGCGATGTACGTCGGCACATTCACCACGCGGCTCATCGCATCCGCACCCACAATCGCAGCACCGACGAACACCGCCGCGAGCGCGACGCCCAACGGATTGAGCCCTGCGAGCATCGCGATCACGATGCCGCTATAGCCATAGCCTGGCGACATATCTAGCGTGACGTAGCCCGTGCGACCCGCGACTTCGCCAACGCCTGCGAGCCCGGCGAGTGCACCAGAAATCAACGCGACTTTGATCATCGTGCCGTTCACGCTGATCCCCGCGAATGCAGCTCCGCGTGGGTTCGCGCCGACGGCGCGCAGCGACAAACCGAAGCGGGTGAATGAAAGAACGATCCACAATATGATCGACATCGCGCAGGCGAGCAGCAGGCCTGTGTGCAACCGCGCGCGGTCGACGAGCTTCGAGAATTCCAAATCAGCGAGCAAGGTTGGTGACTGCGGCCAGCCCATCGCGGTGGGGTCTTTCATTGGGCCATCAAGCAGCATCGAAACGAAGAGCAGTGCGATGAAATTTAAAAGCAGCGTAGTGACCACTTCATCGACTTTGAACTGTGTTTTAAGTAACGTTGGAATCAGCAAAAGCAGCGCACCTGCCAGTGCACCCGCCGCGATCATCAGTGGAAATGCGATGGCTAGCGGCAAGCCAAGCTCACCAGCGTCGTTGGTCATCCAAATTGAAGCCGCAACTGCTGCGATTGCGCCGACATAAAGTTGCCCTTCTGCGCCAATGTTGTAGAGCTTCGCGCGAAACGCGACTGCTGCGGCAAGCCCGGTGAAGATGAGAGGCGTCGCACGTGTGAGAGTTTCGGTAATCGCAAATCGCGAACCGAATGCGCCGTTGAAGATCGCGCCGTAGGCAGCGAATACATCCGCATTGGCCCACAAAATAAGTAACGCGCAGATTACGAGTGTGAAAGCGATCGCGCCGAGGCTCGCGCCGAGCGTTGTCAGGGGCGAAAGCGCAGTGCGCGGCTCCAACCTCATGCGGCAAGCGCCTCGCCCGCCATAGCAAGCCCAATCGATTCGCGAGTCCAGTGCGCGGACGACACGGCGTCGCTCAGTCGACCTTTCGACATCACGGCAATGCGATCCGCCAGCGCGAACACTTCGTCCAGGTCTTCTGAAATCATCAGCACCGCTGCCCCGCGCGCACGCGCGTCGAGTAACTGTTGATGCACGAACGCGACTGCGCCAACATCGAGCCCCCAAGTCGGTTGTGCGGCAACAATCACCTCCGGCTGTTCTGAGAGTTCGCGTCCGAGAATCAGCTTTTGCATATTGCCGCCCGAGAGGCGACGAATCGGCTGTTCAATGCTTGAGAGTCGCACATCAAATCGCTTAACGAGTGCAGTTGCGTGAGCGCGCGCATTCGTGCGTTTGAGCCAACCCCATTTCGAAAAACGCGAATCGCTCACACGCGGCAGTATCGCGTTTTCCCACACGGTGAGATCGCCGACGCTGCCGGTGTGTTGACGATCTTCTGGGATACGCGCCACTGATTGCTTTTTGGTGGATGACGTGGATCGCGGCGAAGCCGCTCCTACAGTTCCCGCACTCGGTTTGACGATGCCGAACAGCACATCGGCGAGCAAAGATTGTCCATTGCCAGAAACACCCGCAATCGCTACGATTTCTCCCGCGCGTACCAAGAGCGAGATCTGATCCAACGGCATGCGTGAATCAGGGCAATCCGCGCTCACATTATTCAGTTGCAACAACTCGGTGCGCAATTCCTTTTCCGAGCTCCCACCATCACGTTGAATGCGAGTGACTTCACGCCCCACCATTGCATTGGCAAGTGAGGCTTTGGTTGCCTCACGCGTCGCGCCCTCGAACACGAGCTTGCCTTGACGCAATACCGCTACGCGATCCGAAATCGCAAGTACTTCATCGAGTTTGTGTGAAATGAAAATAATCGATAGGCCGTCCGTAACCAAGCGCTTTAACGTTGCGAATAGCGCCGAGGCTTCTTGTGGCGTGAGCACGGAAGTCGGCTCATCAAGAATCAAGATTCGCGCACCACGATACAGTGCTTTCAATATTTCTACGCGCTGCTTTTCACCGACCGACAAGCTGCGGATGAGCGCGTCGGGTGATATGGTGAGTCCGAACTGGGACGACAATGTTGCAAGTCGCTCGCGAGCAGCAGCGCGACCCGAAGCAATCCGCGCGAGCTTCTCCGCGCCAAGCATCACGTTATCGAGCACCGATAGATTGTCAGCCAACGTGAAATGCTGATGCACCATGCCGACGCCGCGCGCGAGCGCTTCCTGCGGTTTGCCCGGGGTCAAGCTTTCCCCAAACACACTGATTGATCCACTGTCTGCCACGTAATGGCCGAACAGAATATTCATCAGAGTGCTTTTGCCCGCGCCGTTTTCGCCAAGTAGCGCGAGCACTTCGCCGCGCGCAAGCGTGAGCGAAATGTTGTTGTTGGCGATGAGGCCACCAAATTGTTTGGTGACATTATCAATAACGAGCGATGAGACCATTGCAAAAAGAGGGCGAGATTATCCCGCCCTCTTTCAGTTGCTTTAGTGCTTACTTCGCCGTGCTCTTCGGTTCTGCGTCGTTCACTTTTACAGTGAACTTGCCCGAAAGAATTGCAGCTTGTTTATCCGCTACAGCTTTCTTGATGTTCGCCGGCACTTTAGCTTCGAACGTGCCGAGCGGCGCGAGCTCCGAGCCCTTGTGTTTCATCATTGAATAGTGGCCATAGTCTTCAGCTTTGAATGTGCCCGCTTTCACTGCCTTGAGCGCGGTATCAATTGTTGGCTCCATGTTCCAGAGCGCTGATGCGACGACCGTGTCGGGATAGTCTTTTTGCGTGTTGATGACGTTGCCAATCGCGAGCACGCCTTTTTCTTTTGCTGCGTCAGACACACCAAAGCGTTCTGCGTACATCACATCTGCGCCTTTCGCGATTTGCGCGAGCGCGGCTTCTTTTGCTTTCGGTGGATCAAACCACGAACCGATGAAGGTGACGTAGAACTCAACCTTCGGATTGGTTTCCTTTGCACCCGCCATGAAGCCGTGCATCAAACGATTGACCTCAGGAATTGGATAGCCGCCGACCATCCCGATCTTGTTTGATTTAGTCATCGCACCTGCAATCATGCCCGAGAGGTACGCGGGCTCCTGAATGTAGTTATCAAACACACTGAAGTTCGGTGCTTGCGGTTTGCCACTTGACCCCATGAGGAACGAAATCTTTGGATACTGTTTCGCAACTTTGCGCGCAGCGGCTTCGACAGCGAACGATTCGCCGACGATAAAGGTATTGCCTTTCTCTGCATACTCGCGCATGACACGCTCGTAATCCGCGTTCGCAACTTTTTCGCTGAACACGTATTCGATTTCACCGCGATCTTTTGCTGCGTTCAACGCCTTGTGAATACGCGACACCCATTGCTGTTCAACGGGTACGGTGTAAATCGCGGCGACTTTGATTTTGGTTTGCGCGAAAGCGGGAAGCGAGACGGATAGCGCGGCGCAAAGTGCAGCCGCTGCGCCCAACAGTGAACGACGTTTCATGGTGTGATCTCCTGAAAAGTGACGAATAAAAGAAAGCTAGTTCTCAATCACGATTCTGACGCAAGAAGGATTCCACGCGACGTGTGATAATCATAGTTATATAGCTATAATGACCGCCGCGCCATTTAATTGGGCGTTATCAATTTAAAGTAAGTTAACGATAAATGACAAATAAGCTCTTGCCGCCCTATTGCAGCGGGCGATCGAGGAATAAGTTACTAGCGTTTTAATGAGATCAAAGATACGCCGAGCAACACCAAGCTCGCGCCAATCATCTGCAGCAGCGACACGCTTTCACCAAGGAACACCACGCCAAGTCCGATCGTCACAATCGGCCCAACCGAGCCGATCATGGATGCATCATTTGCGCCCAATCGTTTGAGCGCTTCGGCCATCATCCACACCGGTGCGGCCGTTGAAAACACAGCGAGACACACCGCGTACACATAAATTTGCATCGGTAAATCGAGCGCGATAAGCGGTCGTATCGCGAAGAATTGCGCCAGCACGAACACGGTGGCGATCAACATCATGTACGCGGTGAACTTCGTAGAGCCGATGCGCTTCGTGATCTGGCCACCTTTGAGCAGATATACGGCGTATGTCAACGCCGCACCCAACACGAGCAACGTGCCCTTTACCAGTGCGCTTGTGTCGTCGGTGATTCGCAAATCGTGCCAATACGCGAGCACTAAACCCGCGTAGCTCACAAAGAGCGCTATTGCGACGCGACGCGTGATGCGAACCGAAAGAAACATCGCCGAGAGCAACACGACAAACGTTGGATTCGTGAACAAAATCAATCGCTCCAGCGCGGCACTGATGTACTGCAATCCCCAAAAATCGAGAAAACTCGAAAGGTAATAGCCAATCAATGCGAGAAAAATTAGCAGCCACCAATCCGATTTCGAAACGGGTGCAGCTGTTTCTTTACTCGAACGCCGCGCCCACCATGCCATAAGCAGAAACAGCGGCAGCGAGAAAATCATGCGCAGCGCGAGCAGCGTAACCGCATCGAGCGCGGGATGCGCGGCGTAGGCTAGCTTGATAAAAATAGCTTTGGCACCAAAGCCAAATTGCGCGATGATGGCAAACCATGCGCCGACGGAAAGTTTGTTCACGCATCGATTGTATGAGCGGGGATAAGTGTTGACGCGCGTGTAAGACGTAAGCACGATGAAAACGCAGCCAAGCCCGCGAATTGCTCAGACCGGATCAATAGATCGAGCAACGATAATTTGAGGATGGCGACTCCCAAGCAAACCATCGGCGCTTTCTACGCAATCATCACCGTCTCTATCTGGGTGAGCTTCATCATCGTCGCCCGCGCGATGGCGCACAAAACTTTGACGCCGTTTGATATCGGTTTCGTGCGCTTCATCGCGGCGGCGCTCGTGCTCGTGCCGTGGGGCATTTGGTGGGTGCGTGAAGAAAAGAAAAAGAATCCGAAGGCGCAAACTTGGCTAGGCGTGTCGCCGCTGTCGTTCAAGACTTCCGCGATCATCGGCGTGTTCGCAGGCATCGGTTATTCGTGCTTTGCGTACAGCGGATTTTTCTATGCGCCAGCTGCACACGCATCGGTGTTGATGCCCGGCATGCTTCCGCTTTGGACGGCGATGCTTGCGTTCATCTTTTTGAACACGCCGATCACACCCAGGCGTGGCGTTGGCCTCGCATTGATCGCCTGCGCTGCACTTCTCGTTGGCGGCATGAGCGTTGCAAAAAGCTTGGGTACAGGTGACACGTGGAAAGGCGACGTGCTCTTTCTATGCGCAAGTTTTTGCTGGGGCACGTACACGATGCTCGCTCGCAAATACGCGCTCGGCGCTATTCAAGCAACGATTGCGGTCTCGGTGTTTGCGCTCGTCACTTACGTGCCCGTGTATGGCGTGCTCGCCTTCACGCGCACGATCCACACTCAACTCTTCGCCGCGCCGTGGAGCGAAATTCTGTTGCAAGGTTTCCTGCAAGGGATTCTCTCGGTAGTGATTTCAGGCATCACGTTCGTGAAGATGGTGGAACACTTCGGCCCTGTTCGCTCAACGATGATTACCTCAGTCACACCGCCACTTTCCGCAATCGGTGCAGTGGCGTTTCTGGGGGAGCCGCTGCATTGGAATCTCATTGTCGGATTGATTCTCGCAACGGTGGGGATTGTGTTTGGGGTGAAAAGCGTCACGCCGACGTCGCAGTCAACCGCGACTGCCGTAGGCGCAGCTCGCTAACCTGTTGTGGGGGCGGCTCTCCCGCGATCAATCGTTACATAGAAGCAAACGTTTTTTCGCGGCAGAGCCGCTCCTGCAAATTAGTTAATGTATGATCCACTCGTGGGTCGTTAGCAGAACCCACTAACGATGCGGCAACGCCCGTGTCGTTCTGACGGTGTCTCGTCCAATCTGCAACACTTTCATTTGAAAGGTTCCTATGGACACCGTTACTTCTCCTGTTGCTTCTATTTCTCCTGCCGCACTCGCTGCAACCGTGGGCACGCGCGCTGCGCCGCTGCTCGTTGACGTTCGTAAAGCCGAAGCCTTTGCCGAAAGCGATTACTTGTTGCCCGGCGCGATTCGCTGGGACTATGTGTCCGGTGCGCCGAAACCTGCAGAGCTCGCGCAGGCCACGCGCGCGGTCGCCTACTGTGTGAAGGGCGCAGAGGTCGGCATCAACGGCGCAGGTTTACTCGCGAGTGAGAACGCCAACATTAACGCAGCGTATCTCGAAGGCGGTTTGCGCGATTGGCAAGCAGCGGGTTTGCCGCTCGTTAAAAAACGCCCGGATCTCGGCGTTGATGGCGAGCGTGTGTCGCGTTGGGTTACGCGCGAACGTCCGAAGATTGATCGCATTGCCTGCCCGTGGTTGATCCGTCGCTTCATCGATCCGCGCGCGCAGTTTTTCTATGTGCCGAAAGCGGACGTGTTTGCGATCGCGACAGCGAACAATGCGGTGGCGTATGACATTCCGGGCGCACCGCTCGAACATGATGAGGCGCGTTGTTCATTCGATGCGTTCATAAAGGCGTTTGAGATCGATTCGCCAGCGCTCAATCGCATTGCAAACATCGTACGCGCTGCGGATACCGACACGCTCGAACAATCGCCGCACGCTGCGGGATTACTCGCGATTTCGCTCGGCTATTCGCGCATGATTGCTGACGATCACGCGATGCTCGACGCGATGATGCCCGTCTATGATGTGCTCTACGAATGGGCGATTTCTGTGGAAAATAAAAGTGTCGAACGCCATAACTGGTCGCCCAAGGATATTGGGCAATGATTGATAAAATTGATCATATCGAAAATATAGAAAAAATTGGTGATCGCCCAATATTATTGGGCGATGCGACGCGTTTTTGGTTCAAACTTGGATTGATTTCCTTTGGTGGCCCCGCAGGACAAATCGCGATCATGCGACAAGAGCTCGTGGAGCGCCGCCGCTGGATTTCAGAGAAACGCTTTTTGCATGCGCTTAACTATTGCATGCTGCTGCCTGGCCCCGAAGCGCAGCAACTTGCCACCTACATCGGTTGGTTGATGCACAAAAAAATCGGCGGCTTCATTGCGGGCGCGCTCTTCGTGTTGCCCGGCGCGCTCCTGATGATGGCGCTAGCGTGGGTGTATGTCACGTTTGGAAACTCGACTTTCATGCAATCGATATTGTGGGGCATCAAGCCCGCGGTTGTCGCCATCGTCGCCTTCGCGGTGTATCGCATAGCGAGCAAATCACTTCATCATGCGCTGTGGTGGGTGATTGCAGTCGCTGCATTCATCGCGGTGGCGGTGTTGAAAATTGGTTTTCCGTGGGTGGTCCTCGGTGCAGCGGTTGCGGGTTGGGTCGTTGGCAAATTACATCCCGATTGGATTGCGGGCGGACACCCAAGCGCGAAAACGAGCGAGCATGCCAAGGCGATGATCGACGATGACACGCCAACGCCAGCGCACGCGAAGTTTTCGCTGCCGCGTTCCCTCGCATTAATCGCTGTATTCCTTGCGGTTGCGCTGCTCGTGTATCTCGCACTGCCGAACGATGCGCTCAAAAATATGGCGCAATTTTTCTCGCAAGCGGCGCTTGTCACATTCGGCGGTGCGTACGCCGTGTTGCCTTACGTGACGCAAGCGAGCGTTGAAAAATTTCAATGGCTCACCACCGCACAAATGATGGACGGACTCGCGCTCGGCGAAACAACGCCCGGGCCGCTCATTTTGATTTTGACGTTCGTCGGCTACCTTGGCGGCGTGAAAGAGGCGGTCGCAAGTTCCGCACTCGCGAGCGGATTGCTTGCAGCAAGTGTCGTTACGTTCTATACGTTCTTGCCGAGCTTCATGATGATTTTTGCAGGCGCACCGTTCATTGAGAGCACGCGCCAATCGCTCAAACTGCAAACGCCGCTCACCGGAATTACGGCGGCAGTGGTCGGCGTGATCGCTTCACTCGCGGTGTTCTTCGCGCAACACACGTTTTGGCCAAAAGGCATGAACGAACGCCTCGATGTGTTTGCTGTAGTACTCGCGACTGTAGCGCTTATTGCGCTTGTAAAGTTCAAGCGCGGCGTGATTGAAACGATTGCGGTGTGTGCGGTGATTGGCGTCGTTGCGAAATTTGCGGGAGCTTGAACCGCAGATTTTTATAGCGAACGCGCGGAGTTGTGGGCGCGGGCTTGACCGCGCACACCTAGCGTCGAAGCGCCATAACTCCATCACGCCGAAGCGCGGTCAAGCCCGCGCCTACATAGCGATTACGCGGGCGACCAGTTGATCCAACCAAAATATCCACTCGCAAGTATGAACGCGCCAAACGCGACGCGATACCACGCAAACACAACCAGCGTGTTTGTCGCGACAAATCGAATCAACCATCGAATTACCACAAGCGCGACAACAAATGAAACTATGAGCCCGATTGCGAAGTGCGGGACGTCGTTGATCGACAACAACCCGCGATCTTTCCAAAGCGAATAAAGGCTTGCCGCTGCAAGCGTCGGGACGCCTAGAAAAAACGAAAACTCAGTGGCAACGTTTCGCGATAGTCCGAATAACATGCCACCGATGAGCGCCGAGCCCGAGCGTGACATTCCGGGGATCAAACCGAAGCATTGCGCAAAGCCCACTTTGAGCGCATCCAGTGTGGTCATATTGTCGACGTCGCGCACACGAGCGTCCACCGCGCGGTCCACCCGGCGCGAAGGTCGCTCAACCCAGAAAATAACCAGCGCACCAATGATCGAAGCGGCGGCGACGCCGTACGCGTTGAACAGATAGAACTTGATCTGCTTCGAAAAGAGCAAACCCAATATCGCGATCGGTAGGAACGCGACGAATAGATTAATAAACAGTCGCTGTGCGTTATCAACGCGAGTTACACCTTTGATCGCTCCGTTGAAGCGAACGCGATACGCCCAAATGACCGCGAAAATCGCGCCGATTTGAATCGCGATTTCGAACGTTTTCACTTTCGCTTCAGCATGTACCCCTAGCAAGGATGCGGCAACGATCAGATGTCCGGTCGAAGAAATTGGCAGAAATTCGGTAATGCCTTCGACGATGCCAAGAATCGTTGCGTCAAATAAATTCAAACCCAGCCCCAGAAAAAATAAAAGGCGACCGGAGTCGCCTTTTGATTTTACGGTGCGCGCTTACGCAGTTTATTTACCGAGCTTACCGAGAATGCTACCGAGTACGTTTTGCATCATGTCATCGGAGTGATTTTCAACCTGCCCGTTCGGTGTCATGCCGCTCAACACGTCGGGCAGTGCTTTTGAGAGCAAGCCGCCGAGCTGATCTTGGCTCATCCCTGTTTGTGCGAGGATTTGCTCCAATCCGCCCATGCCGCCCATCGCACCTGCCGCGCCTTGCGCTTGCTGCGCTGCACCGCCGCCGAGCAAACCACCGAGCATGCCGCCCAAACCGCCACCACCTTGCTGGGGTGCCGCTGCGCCGCCGCCGATCATCCCGCCGAGCACTTTCATAATGTCAGCGCCGTCAATCGGCATGTTCTGTCCCGTGCCCTGCCACGAATCGGCATGTTGACCGAAACCGGCTTTACGAAACGCATCGAGCAAGCCGCCCGCGCCACCGCCTTGCTGTAGCAGCCCGCCCAGCACGCTACTCACGATATCTTGTTGACCACCGCCACCGCCCATGCCCTTTGAAAGCACAGCGCCAAGTACTGAATTAAGCAAACTCATGATGCACACTCCTCTAATTTTTGACGTGCCGAAACTGAGCGCGAAAGCTACCATAGCACCGGTGAGAATGCTATTGAGATTCTTCTTAACTGATGCGCTTACGCACTAAATCTGTTCGCAGAAAGCAGTCTGCATAAATGGTCGAGGTAGGCGTCGCCCAAACCGGCAGCTCGAAGCGCCTCGGCGGTTTGCACCAAATAGTCGGCACCAGTACCGTAGCGCCCTCGAGCGTGAGCGAGTATTTCAACAACGCGCTCGTCGGAGAGTTTCCCTGCGTACTGATCTGAACGATGATTAATCACGAAGCCAATCGCAGGAACTTCGCCGTCCTCGGTTTGCGCTCGAAGCCACTTCGGCACGTAGCTGCCGCCTATCATTTCGCGACGCCAAAGCAATTCGAGCTCGTGGCGCGCGCGTTCAGCTGCAAGCCGATAGAGCATGCCGCGCACCGCGCCGCCTCGGTCGAGTGCGAGTACGAGTCCAGGAAGCTCCGCGGTGCCGCGATAGATGTGGCTCCACATGCAAAATCGGCGATGAAATCCGCGCACCGTGCCCGCGATGCGACCGTGGTGTTGCATGCACGGGTTCCAAACCAGTGAGCCGTAGCCAAACACGTAAACGTCGTCTTCGCCGTTCCAATTTCGCAGCGTAGCGTCGAGTGAATCGCGCAATTGCGCATCAGTCCACAAGCCTGCTTCGTCGCCCTTTGCCGCGAGCGCTCTGCGGGATGCGTCTTGCTCAATGTCTTCTCGTGTGATTCCGGTGAGCGAGCCGATCGCCGCATTCGTCGCGCGGTCGTGCGATACGAGAAACGGGATGTCGCGACCGTTTGAATCCGTGCGTCGGTTACTCATAAGACGTTGATTTGGTCACCTGCGAATGACGCACAAAAGAATACTCGCCGCCCGTTACAGCGCTGCGCGGTGATATGAAGTCACGCGCTCTACTTCGTTCTTGCTGCCTAGGATCACGCTGATGCGCTCATGCAGTTTATGCGGACGCACTTCGAGAATACGTTCATGCCCGTTGGTGGCCGCACCGCCCGCCTGTTCAACAATGAAACTCATCGGATTCGCCTCATACATCAATCGAAGCTTTCCGGGCACATCCGGCGTACGTGCGTCGCGTGGATACATAAAGATTCCACCGCGAGTCAGAATGCGATGCACGTCGGCGACCATTGACGCCACCCAACGCATGTTGAAGTTTTTTTCACGTGGCCCGGTTTCACCCAGCAGTAATTCATCGACGTATTTGCGAACCGGCGACTCCCAGTGCCGCATGTTGCTCATGTTGATAGCGAATTCTTGTGTGTCGTGGGGAATTTTCATGTTTGATTGCGTGAGCACCCAGGAGCCCATTTCGCGATCCAGCGTGAAGCAATACACGCCCGTGCCGACCGTAAGCACCAGTAGAGTGGTCGGCCCGTACACCGCGTAGCCGGCTGCGACTTGCGACGTGCCGGGCAGAAGAAACGATTTCTCAGTGACTTGACCGAGCTCGTCACCTGATTTGAGCACTGAAAAAATCGTACCAATCGATACGTTCACATCAATGTTTGAAGAACCATCGAGCGGATCAAACAAAAGTAGATATTCGCCCTTTGGGTAGCGATTCGGAATTTCGTGAATCGTCTCCATTTCCTCACTGGCCATGCCCGCAAGATGGCCGCCCCACTCGTTGGCTTCCATCAAAATTTCATTGGAGATGACGTCGAGTTTTTTCTGTACCTCGCCTTGCACATTCTCAGTGCCCGCGCTGCCGAGCATGTTCGCCAGCGCGCCCTTGCCAACGTTTACCGCGATGGCTTTACATGCCCGCCCGACGACTTCTATCAACAGGCGAAGCTCGGGTTTGATCGCTCGTGCTGAGCGTTGTTGTTCGACGAGAAATTGCGTGAGAGTCGTGCGGCGCATGCGGAAATTGGAGCTGTGTGAAGAGGGTAGGCGGAATTTCGCGCTGTTGCGCAAAACGCAAGTGTCGCATGTTGCTAGGGGCGTTTGTAGCTGCGTGTAGCAAGGCGCTTTGCAAACTTCCCGGGGCGAACAGCAAGATTTGAGATAACAGATATCGCTAACAAAAGTATACCTATAACGCAAATTTTATTGGGCAAGCAAGTTGTTTGTCTTAACTATTGAAATATTATAAAAACAAGATGCAACCCCGTAAAAATAAGGTTTATATAGATATTGTGTATAGTCCTGGTCACCTGAAGTTGCTCCTAGGAATTAGAACAGTGGTTCATGACCGCACACGGGCGTGACGATCGGTTGACGCGCACTCACTGTTGCCCTCACACTTGCTGCTCAGAGGTGCCGCATGAAACGCAGTCAACCCATCGACGAGCAGCAAGTCTTTCGCGACGAAGCTGCGGCAATTCGCCTCGCGCGCGAACCGCGAGACCGCGACAAACCATTGATTGGCCTCGCGTTCTCAGGCGGGGGCATTCGCAGCGCGACGTTTAACCTTGGCGTGTTGCAAGCGCTGGCAGAGCTTCGCTTGCTCAAGCGCTTCGATTACTTGTCGACGGTGTCTGGCGGTGGCTATATTGGCAGCTGGCTCACTGCGTTGATCCATCGAAGTCGGCGCGACTCTCAGCAAGACCGCGAAAGCGACTCGCCGAGTTACGCGCAAAAACTCGCAATGGCTGAAGACGTGCTCGCGCGCTCAGTGCGTGACGACGCGGAAGAAGTTCAGTTCTTGCGTCAGTACAGTAATTACTTGACACCGAAACTCGGTGCGTTGTCGATTGACACCTGGACGTCAATTGCGATTTATTTGCGCAATCTGCTCCTTAATTTGACGATCCTGATCGGATTAGCTGTGGCCTCGGTGCTGCTGCTGCACACAATCTACGCCGTTGCCGGCTCGCTACGAAACGTCGCACACGGCAGCCTTGCCGCTGTCGCGGGTGCCCTGCTTGCGGTCGTGAGCGTCACCATCGGCATGAATGTTGATCGACAAAGTTTGCCGGAGCGCGCTCGAGCTCGCTGGTGGGTGCCCTTAGGTGCGGTGGTGCCAATTTTTGTATCCGCGTGGTTGGCAAGCATCGCTTTGCAGTCGTACGCCGAACAGATTAGCAGCGCTTGCGCCGTGGCGGGAGTCTCAGCGAATGACGAATGTAGAGGCACCTTCTTGCTTCGCACTTGGATTGCAGGGTTCGCACTTCTCAATACGTTGATGTGGATAGCCAGTGGCGCTGTCCGCCTGCTTGATCGAGCGCATCGACACCGCAAAGAGCGAACGCTGCGAGCGTACTTCGATGAAATTCTCCGCTCAATACCTAGCTTCAAAAACGCGCTCTCTTTTTTACTCGCGACGACATCCGCTGGTGCGCTCGCCGGATACTTGCTCTACCTGTATGCCGACTCATTCTCACGAGGAATGCTCGCCGTATTTTTGAGCGACGACGGCCTGCGTGCGTGGCTCATCAATGAAGTCAGCATCGCGAGCTACGCCGATCTGTTGGTGCGACATATTCAAGGTGCTTTTCACCTCTCGGTTGGCATGTTCATTGTCGTCGCGGTGTTTTCCTTAAGTATCGCGCTACAGATCGGAATGGCCAGTCGCGCAATGAGCGAATCTGATCGCGAATGGCTAGGCAGACTGGGTGGCATGTTGTATGTGTATGCGGTCGCGCTAACCATCGTCTCGTTGATCGTCGCGGTTGGCCCAGGCTTGTGGGTCTGGTGGCAAGCCTCTGGCATCGCGTCGTGGCTCGCGGGCTCTGCCGTGGCCGCCTGGACGATACAAACGCTAGTCGGTATCCTGCTCGGTCGTAGCGCCGCAACCGGAAGTGAAGTCCCGAAACGCCCGCGACTTGAAAAACTACTGATGCTGACCCCGTATGTATTTGTCTTTGGCCTCCTCGTGGCCATCGCGATCAGCACCGCAGCAATAGTTGACGGCAAATACGAAACGCCTCCGCGCAACGCTACGAATTCGATCGAGCGCTACTGCGCGCCAGTGCCCGCGCCTGCGGGTTCGATCACATCGGCAGCGGCTGCAATGCCCGTGTCACCGTGCACCGGAATTAATCGCGCGCTCACTTTGCCGCTCGCGGTGATGGCGTATCCGTGGCGGCAACACCTTGCGGCGGCAGCGACCGTGTTGTTGTTCGTATTGTTGCTAGCCTGGCGAATAGACATCAATTTGTTTTCGTTTCAAATGTTCTACCGCAATCGGTTGACGCGCTGCTATCTGGGTGCGTCGCAACGCGCAAACGGACATCATGAACCACGCCGTACCAATCTTTTCACAACGCTGTCCTACGCGGATGATTTGCCGTTGTCCGCGTTGCGCAAGGGGAGCGGCAGTGATACCAGCACCCAACGACCGCTGCATTTGATCAACGCCGCGATCAATCGAGGCAGCGGTGGCGAGCTTCGAACGCAGGAGCGAAAATCGGCTAACTTCACGTTCTCGGCGCTGTTTGCGGGCTACGCAGAGGGCGCAACTGGCGGAAAGAGCTGGTATCGCCGCACTCGACTTTTCGCGCTCTACGAGCGGCGTTTCTTGCAACAACGCCGAAGGTGGAATCGGGGCGCTTCACTTGGACTTGCAATGGCAACCTCTGGCGCGGCGGCTAGCCCGGCAATGGGCTATCACAGCTCGCCTGCGATGGCGCTGTTGCTCACAGTATTTAACGTGCGACTAGGCGCGTGGTTCGGCAACCCGCGCAACGGCCAAAATTCATGGTTGTTCGAATCACCAGCGTTCGGCTTGCTGCATTTACTGCGCGAACTTTTCGGAATCATCAGAAGCGACTCATCGTTCGTTTACTTGAGCGATGGCGGTCACTTTGAAAACACTGCTGCGTACGAACTGATTAAACGCCGTTTACCGTTGATTGTGATGAGTGATTGCGGTGCCGATCCGCGCTACGAATTTGCCGACGTCGCGCACTTGATTCGACTCGCGCAAATCGATCTGGGTCACACAATCGACGTTAATCTTGCACCCCTTAAACCCGATGCAAACGGACGCAGCACGGCGCATTTCGTCGTCGCCGATATTGCTTATCGCGACGACCCCAGTCACGAAAACAATCACATTCGTCAAGGCAAACTGATCATCATTAAGCCAACACTCACTGCGCGCAGCGGCGTGGCGCTGGGCGAATTTCAACAGAAAAGTGGCAGCTTTCCGCAGCAAACCACCGCAGATCAGTGGTTTAGCGAAACCCAGTTCGAGTCCTATCGTGAGCTTGGCTATCAAAGCGCGCAAGCCGCGTTCGGCGTGTATGCCAAAGGGCGTGCTGTGATGTCTCGTTACTTGTGAGTGACGTCGCCTGCGAAGAATGTGGCTGAGTTGCCCACTTCACGAACGCGTTGCGCGCTCAAGCGCATCCAGAAATTTGATTGCATGGACGCGCGTACGCTCTACATTCGCATCAAGACCACACATCTCTGCTGACGCTTTCAATCCCGAGCAAACCGCAGGCCGTTGCGGGTCGCCAAAGATCAAACACTGATTGCCTTCACTCAATTGAGCGCAACGCACCCCCGCAGGTTTGCCGTTCGGCATTCCGGGAATCGGCGACGAAATGGAAGGCGCGATGCAGCACGCGCCGCAGCCGGGGCGGCAGCCTGCACTCTCACTCATGCACCGTTCTTTTTGCGAGAGCGATCTGCCACAGACGCCGCATTTCTAGCGTTTTCGATTAAGTGATCGCGCAACACGGTCGCAGCGGGAGTGAGCGCGTCAGTGCGGTGACAAATCGCGAATCGACGTTCTGCCCATGGCTCCGCCAATGTAATGACTCGCAGCGCCCACGTTGATAAGTAAGGTTCAGCCACTTGCTGCGGCACTACAGACAGCGCTAGGTTCGCGCGAACGGCGCGTAGCGCAGCTTCGAAGTTTGACACAACGACTCTATGCTGCACGTGACGATCAATGGCCGCTGCCGCACGGGCCAATACGATTTGCACCGTGCTGTTTGGCGGCATGCTGACTTGTTCGTGATCAAGCGTATCCGTGAACGACACGCGAGATTTCTTCGCCAGTGGATGCGAAGGATGCGTGATAACGACGAGACGATCTGATCGATACGCGTGTGCCGCCAAATCCCCAAACGCCGCAATGTCCCAACAAATGCCGAGCGCTGCGTTGCCATCGCGAACGCCGCGCACCACATCGGGCGAAACGCGCTCGTCGATGGACACCCGAATGTTTGCATGCGCGGGTGAGGTGAGAAATTCTGCGACATCGTCGGCCAAGGATTCGGCGAGCACCGACGCAGTAGCAAACAATCTCACTTCGCCGGATACGCCCGCCGCATAGCCGCTCATCGCTCGCTCGATGCGCGCTTGTGCCGCAAGCATGTCGCGCGCGTGTTCGAGCAAGGTTTGCCCGGCTGCCGTGGGGCGCACGCCCCAGCGAAAACGCGAGAGCAGGTTAACCCCCAGTTGTGACGCCAAATGTGCCAGCCGTTTGCTCTCCGCCGATGGCACCAGCGCGAGTCGATCCGCCGCGCGCGCCATGTTGCCTTCTTCGCACACGGCAACGAATAAACGAAGGCTCGTTAAGTCAAGATCGCGCACGTTTCTAATGTTCCGTTTTGGAAACTTACAAACGATTATCTGTCAATTTGTTACTGAAAAGCAACTTTACAATAGTGAAGTATTTTTCATTAAGCACTGCGACATTTCGTGAATTCGTTTGTCACCCTCCGCGACGTTGGCCTGCGAGACGGCTTGCAAAGCATCCCATCGATTCTGCCGACAGCGCGAAAATTCGAATGGATTGATGCGGCGTATGCCGCAGGCGTTCACCAAATGGAAGTAGGCTCGTTTGTGCCCGCGCACTTGATGCCGCAACTCGCCGACACGTGGGACGTGGTCGTGCATGCGAAGCGCCACGAACATCTGCAAACCACAGTGCTGGTGCCGAATTTGAAAGGCGCGGAACGCGCGATTGAATCAGGTGCGAATGCGCTCTTGCTTCCGATCTCTGCAAGCGCCGAACACAGCGCCGCGAACGTGAAGAAAACGCCCGATCAAATGTTGGAAACGGTCGCAGCGATTGCCACAGCACGCAGCGCCGCAGGATCAAAAATCACCATCGATATCGGCATCAGCACAGCGTTCGGCTGCACGATTCAGGGCGATGTGCCAGAGAGCGAAGTGGTTCGTATCGCCAAAGCGGCCGTTGCCGCAGGCGCTGACGAAATTGGTTTAGCGGATACCGTTGGCTATGCGGATCCCGCGCAGGTCAAGCGCCTGATTTCAAAGGTACAGGACGCGGTTGGCGCGCGCTGTCGCACTGGGCATTTTCACGATACGCGCGGGCTCGCGCTCGCCAACACCGTTGCCGCATTGGATGTCGGCATTCGATATTTCGATGCGTCACTCGGCGGCATTGGCGGTTGTCCGCATGCGCCGGGCGCGAGCGGCAATGTGTCTACGGAAGATGTGGTGTACCTGCTGGATCGAATGGGTTTTGAAACGGGAATTGATCTTTCGCAACTGCTTGCGTTGAGAAAAAAAGTGGCCGAGTGGCTTTCTGGCGAACAATTCAATGGAAGCATCTGGCGCGCGGGTGTTCCAAAATCCTCGTCTGTCTTTGCATAAACCCGATGATGAGCCCCGCCAAAAAATCGCTTCCTCTCGATGGCCTACGCGTCGTTGAATTCACGCACATGGTAATGGGTCCAACGTGTGGCATGGTGCTCGCGGATATGGGCGCAGAGGTGATCAAAGTTGAACCCGTTGACGGTGATCGCACGCGGCATTTGCTGGGTTCCGGCGCAGGTTTTTTTCCGATGTTCAATCGCAACAAAACTTCGATCGGGATTAATTTGCATCAACCCGAAGGCGCAGCGATCGCGCGAAAACTCGCGCTCACGGCGGATGTGGTTGCCGAGAATTTCAAACCGGGCACCATGAAAAAGTACGGACTTGATTACGCGAGCTTGTCCAAAGAAAACGAGCGCGTGATTTACGTCACCTGCAAAGGTTTTCTGCCTGGACCGTACGAGCATCGCACTGCGCTGGATGAGGTCGTGCAAATGATGGGCGGCCTTGCCTATATGACAGGTCGACCGGGCGATCCGTTGCGCGCAGGCACGAGCGTGAACGACATCATGGGCGGCATGTTCGGTGCGATTGGCGCTCTGGGCGCGTTGATTCAGCGCGGCGTCACGGGCAAAGGTCAAGAGATTCAGTCGGCGTTGTTCGAGAACAATATTTTTCTCGTCGGTCAACACATGCTGCAATACGCGATCACCGGAAAAGTAGCGGAGCCGATGCCCAACCGCATTAGTGCGTGGGGCGTGTATGACGTGTTCACCGTAAAAGACGGGGAACAAATTTTTCTGTGTGCAGTGTCCGATGCGCAGTGGAAAACATTTTGTGAAGCGCTTCATTTGCAACATCTTCAACACCTGCCGGAATATGCAGACAACAACAAACGCGTTGAACATCGCCCGCAATTACTCGCGACCTTGCGCGAGCATCTCGCGAATCAATCCGCAAAAGAATTAAGTGAACTCTTCGAGCGCGTCGGGTTGCCTTACGCGCCGATTCGTGCGCCGCATGAATTGCTCGACGATCCGCATCTGCTCGCAACGGGCGCGCTGGCCGACATTAAATTGCCTGACGGCGCGAACGCAGGCGCAACCATAAAAACAACGCTTTTGCCGCTAACGATGAATGGCGAGATGCTTGGCGTTCGACATGATCCGCCGCCGTTGGGCGACGGAACGGTCGCGCTTTTAACGCGGCTTGGCTATTGCGAAAATGCTATTCAGCAACTCATAGAAAAGCGCATCGTTGCTTAGGCGATGAATTAAATAATAGGAGGATTCGAAAATGAACAAAATTAGCCGTATCGCCCAATGTATTGGGGCGATCCTTGTCACAGCTAGCTTAGCGTCAAACCTGTTTGCGCAACAAAAAATCACGAAACTCATATTACCTGTTGGCGCGGGTTCGGGCGTGGATGTGATCGTGCGCTCTGCGAGCAAAGCGTTGGAAACATCGCTCGGCACTGCGGTTGTTGTAGAAAATCAGCCGGGCGCGGGCGGCATCGTCGGCACGCAAGCCATCAGCAAAGCCGCACCTGACGGCTTCACATTAGGCGTCGTTTCAAACAATCACGTGATCAATCCAAGCGTTTACAAATCGCTGCCGTTTGATCCAATCAAAGACATCACGCCAATTGCGGTGATCGGTCAATCGTCGATGATTTTGGTCGTCAATCCGAAAACGGGCGTGAGCGATGCGAAATCGCTCGCTGCATTGCTCAAAGCGAAACCGGACGCGTATAACTTTGCCTCCTCTGGCAACGGCACGATTTTGCATCTCGCAGCAGAAATGTTTTTGTCGGAAGCCAACGTGAAAGCGAAACACGTCCCGTACAAAGGTGCTGGCCCAATGATGACTGATTTACTCGGTGGTCAAGTTGAATTCGGCGTGCTCGCGCTGCAAGCGGTGCAACCGCATTTGAAAAGCGGCGCACTGAAAGCAATCGGTGTGGCATCAAAAGAGCGCAATCCTGCTGCGCCGGAAATTCCGACGTTTGCAGAGCAAGGATTCCCAAACTACATCGCTGATGGCTGGTTCGCGGTGATCGGTCCGAAAGGAATGTCAGCACCAGAAACGAAGCGAATCCAAGCAGCGTTTGTTGCCGCTTTTAATTCGCCCGATGTGAAAGAAGCAATGGCTAAACAAGGCAACACGATTAACGTGCAGGCGCCGGAAATCACCGCGTCATTTTTCGTCAGCGAAATGGAGAAGTACGCGAAGCTCGTGAAGCAAGCGGGCGTGAAGCTCGACTAGCTGTTCGTGCCAGCGCGCCTGCGAATAGGCGCACTCGCCTGTGCGAATTCGCTAGGGCGCCAACCGCTCAATATGCCAACCGCCAAATTGGCGTTGAAATACGAGTCGATCGTGTAAGCGCGAGCGACGGCCTTGCCAAAATTCGACCATCTCGGGCACGATCACGTAGCCACCCCAATGCGCTGGGCGCGGCGGGTTATCGCCGTACTTCGCTTCGATATCGGCGAACGATTTTTCTAGCGCCTCGCGACTGTCTACCTTTTCGCTTTGCGCGGAAGCAATTGCGCCGATGCGCGATTTCACTGGGCGCGAATTGAAATAGTCGTCAGACACTTTCGCGTCAACCTTCTCGACGTGGCCTTCGATACGCACTTGTCGCTCTAACTCCACCCAATGAAACGTGAGCGCCGCCCACTGCGATTCAGCAAGCTCGCGACCTTTACGACTTTCGTAGTTCGTGAAAAACACGAAGCCTTTTTCGTCGACACCTTTGAGCAGCACGATACGTGAGGAAGGTCGGGCGTTCGCGCCCACGGTCGCGAGATTCATCGCGGTCGGCTCCGGCACTTCGGCTTTGATCGCGTCGTCGAGCCATTTCTGGAATTGCGTAAACGGATCGGCGGCGAGATCGCGTTTGCCCAATGCGGCGAGTTTGTAGTCTTTGCGGAGGTCGGCGATGGAGTTCATAGGGCGAGAATATACTCGTCACCGCGAGCTCATAAAAACATGGAATCCCCGGAATCCCCCAATTTAACTTGGCAAGTAGTCAACGCGACCGCGCTAGAAGCGCATCGCCGTTGGGTGGAAGTACACGGCACTTTCGGTGATCGTGTACGAGCGTGGAAATTGCGCCAAAACAACACTGACCACGACCTGAATCTGACAAATGACAAATAAATTCCAAGGCACCGATTCCTACATCGCCACCCCCGATTTGCTACTTGCAGTGAACGCGGCGATTACGCTTAAACGCCCGCTTCTCATCAAAGGCGAACCAGGCACGGGCAAAACGCTGCTCGCGGAAGAGGTAGCGCGAGCGCTCAAATGGCCGCTGTTGCAGTGGCACATTAAGAGCACCACCAAAGCGCAGCAAGGTTTGTATGAGTACGACGCCGTGAGCCGCTTGCGCGATTCGCAACTTGGCGAAGAAAAAGTGCGCGAGATTAAAAACTACATCAAGCACGGCGTGTTGTGGGAGGCGTTTTCCAGCGATGTGCCGACGGTCGTGTTGATCGATGAAATCGATAAAGCCGATATTGAGTTTCCGAATGATCTGCTTCGTGAGCTAGATCGTATGAGTTTCGATGTGTACGAAACACATGAAACCGTTACCGCAAAACATCGCCCGCTGTTCATCATCACCAGCAACAACGAAAAAGATTTGCCCGACGCCTTCCTGCGTCGCTGTTTTTTCCACTACATCAAATTCCCCAGCAAAGAAACGATGCAACAAATCGTTGATGTGCACTATCCGGGCATCAAACAAGAACTCGTGAGTGCCGCACTCGAAGCGTTTTTTGATTTACGCGAAATGCCGGGGCTGAAGAAAAAGCCCTCAACGAGTGAGTTGATTGACTGGATTAAGTTGTTGCTCGCAGAGGATGTTGATCCTGCGGTGTTGCGAGAGAAGGATCAGCGGAAAGTGCTTGCGCCGTTGTATGGTGCAGTGCTTAAAAATGAACAGGACACAGAGCTGTTTCAGAAGCTTTTGTTTATGGCGCGGCGCGGGTAGTTATGGGGGCGAGAGCGACTGGCAAGGCAGTCAGGATGGTGATTCCTCCGAGCTTCGCGATGTCCGCGCCATCAACTTTGACGGCCAGCTTGATGGAACCATTCGAAAAGCTAGCCAACTTTCTTGGTGAATTAGATCAATGGGAGCTTGTACTAGATCGCCCGCATTGGCAAAACTATTTTGCATCCCTTGGCGCTACCGCGGTCGCCACTTGCCGCTCAATCCATCTACTAGTTAGAGCTGACAGCACGGAAGGTGTTGCGATGCTTACCCGCGAGTTATTTCAGCTTGCAACGCGATTTGTTTACTGTATCGAGCAGAAAGAACGAGCGTTGTTTGCCGGTTTGAACCAAGAAATGAAGCAATTAGTGGCTATCGACACGGCTCAAAAGCAGCGCCGCCTTTTCTCGACAACTGCGCGCATGCGAGAGTGTGTAGAACTGAAAGATTTGCTCGGACTGCCTCCCGACTTTTCGAACGAAGCGAAGGAGCCTGAAAGCGGAGGCAATATTGGCAGCCTCGGCGCGGTCATTTACAAGTGGCTGTGCCTAGACGCGCACAATCGTCCCGGTGCGATTCTCGCGAAACACGGCTCGCACGTCGAAACCGATGTTTTGACCCCGTTTGGACGCGTTTCACGAGAGCAGGTAGATCAATACTTGCGATTCTCTGCGTACGCAGTCGGCGAGATGGGTAGACGTTACTTGCGATCCGCAGAGTTATTTCTCGGATCCGACCGAGAAAAATTGATGGAGCGACTCGAAACACTTCTCCTGCCGCTCGCGTTAAAGCTTGAAATTGCTCCTGTCGAGGAGCAGCTCCGAAGACTCGCTAAGCCCCAGGCGCCCGCTAGTTAGCGCGGTAAACGCACGAAACTCAGCAGGGCCAAATCGCTTGCTGGGCTTTCAACTTGGCCTACAGAGGTTCTTATCGCGACGCGATTAAATTTGACTTCGTCATGTTGAGTCAGCGAACAACGACAATCTCTCCATGACCCGCTTCCAATCCGCCATCGATTTCTCTCTCGCACACGAAGTGCCCTGGCCACGCGATCCGTATGCTTTGCCTGCGTCCGGGCAGCAGCCGTTTGGCGTGCATCACAACGATCCAGCACCGTGGAATGTGTTGCGCGGGCCGGTGCACGCGCGCGGCGGGGTGTCGGGTGTGATCTTGCAGCGCGGCGTGGAGGCTGCCGCGTGGGGCGAGCCGGATCGTGCGGATTTAACCTTTAGCGTGGCGAAAACGTATCTCGCGTTGCTTGCGGGCGTTGCGCAGGCGCGAGGCCTGTTGCCTGATGTTGATGAACCGGTCGCGGCGCGCGTGGTTCGGTTGGCGGACACCGTGGGTTGATATTGCGCGACCTTTTCGTCGCGTCTCTCTAATAGATGCAAATAGGAACGTACGTATGGTTTGCCAAAAAACATTTGTCTGGATCGCCGCGCTGCTGGCTGCTTGCGCTCTTGGCGCTCGCGCCTATGCTACGGACGCACTTAGGTTTTCTCCAGATGTTCCGCCGACGGTTGTTGTTGTTGAGTATGACGCTTCAAGGTTGTCGATTCTGAGTTACTCGCCTTTGCTCGAACGCGTATGGGTAGAAACTAACTCGGTTACGGGACGCCAGGAAATCAACGTTAGCGTCAGTTATGGACTCGGCGCACTAGCTTTCCCCACGCCTCCCCCACCTGAACTATCGAACCTTACCTTGCCAGGTTTCTCTGCAGGAGACTACACGCTTAACTTGCGTGACGCATTCGGTACGATCGTTGACTCGCGACGTTTGGTCGTAAACGCCGCGCAGAATCGGATCCCGATCAAAACTTACTCGGAAAATGGTTCCTTAACGTTTGTGCTTGCGACTGACCGCGCAAGCGCGGAGGCTTTGTTGGGAGGCGGATCGCCACCAGAGGCTGACTCTACTTTTCTGGCGTGGCCATCTGTAGGTAACGCTCCTTCGATCGCTAAACCAGTAGTTCGCTTGAAGTACGCAAGTCAATTTATTCGAGCCTACTTCTATACGATGAATGAGCAAGAAATAGCGTTACTCGCGACGCTCCCAGGCTGGTCAAATGAGGGAATTGCGTTTCGAGCCGTGGCGCCAGAGTACGGTACGTGCCCTTTTTCAACTCAGCCTATTTATCGAGCATTTCGAAGTGGCATACCGCTCGCCCCAACTCACCGATATACACCTCACGTTACTGCGTACGCAGAATGGGTGCGTTCGGGTGTTTGGACAGGTGAAGCAATTGTGTTTTGTGCGCCGACAAAATGACACTAATAGCTCTAGCGAAGAATTGAGGTTAGAGATTCGGTCTCGCGACCTAGTTTGCTGGGTTACGGCGCAATTCATGCGTGTGGCGGTACTGCGGCGCCCTTTAAGAGACGTACTCAATTGCCTGTCACCCCCGCGAAGGCGGGGACAACAGGTTTGTGCGTCGCGCATGCACCGAGCTACGTAATCACCAGCACCGAGCTTCTTGCGTCACCAAAGAATGCGCGGGCTGCATCTACGTTGTCGCGCAACATCGCCACGGTATCGTCAACGCTGCAATTCCCACGCCGAAGCCAGATCACTTTTGGCGGCGCGCCAAGCCGCAAACTAATTTCTTGAAAGTCGGCGTCCTTGGTGACAATGGTGAACGATTCGCGCTCAGCGTATTTCCAAACCGTTGCATCGTCGGCTTGATCGAGCTCAGCGCGCGAAACATGTAGGGAATCGGGAAACTCGGAAGCGAGCCGAGCGACAAGTTTCGGCGAAAGGTTTTCGTCGAAAAGTAGTTTCACGCGGCGAGTACGATTTGCTGGCGTTCGCGATCCGCAGCGTAGGCGAGGCACGCGCGAATGTCGTCCAGCGTGAGGTAATCAAAATCAGCAACGATTTGCTCGGGCGTCATGCCGGAGGCGAGGTAATCTAGGACGTCGTACACCGTAATGCGCAGCCCACGAATGCAGGGCTTGCCCCCACGTTTTCCGGGCTCGTAAGTGATGAATTTGCGATAGTCCATTTGGTGGGTTCCGAGGAACGATGAATTAGCCGTAGTTTATTCCTGTTGCACACCCTTCGCGTGGATGACAGCATTGAGAATACGAGATGATTCGGTTATGTTGAGTCAGCGAACAACGAGAATCTCAGCATGAACCGCTTTCAAACCGCCATCGATTTCTCACTCTCGCACGAAGTGCCCTGGCCGCGCGATCCGCGTGCTTTGCCTGCGCCGGGGCAGCAGCCGTTTGGCGTGCATCACAACGATCCTGCGCCGTGGAATGTGTTGCGCGGGCCGGTGCACGCGCGCGGTGGCGTGTCGGGTGTGATCTTGCAACAGGGCGTGGAGGTTGCCGCGTGGGGCGAGCCGGATCGTGCGGATTTAACCTTTAGCGTGGCGAAAACGTATCTCGCGTTGCTTGCGGGCGTTGCGCAGGCGCGAGGCTTGTTGCCTGATGTTGGTGAACCGGTCTTCACGCGTGTGCCGAATATCGGTTTTGATTCGGCGCACAATCGTCGCATCACGTGGCGGCAGTTGCTGGAGCAAACGAGCGAGTGGGAAGGCGCGTGCTTCGGTTTGCCGGACACCGTGGATCGCTATCGCACGGTTTCGCACGATCCGCGTCCGCCTGCGGGAAAGAAAGGCGATGCGCGACCGCTGCAAACGCCGGGCACGTATTGGGAATACAACGATGTCCGCATCAATCAACTCTCCCTTGCGCTCTTGCATTTGTTTCGCGAGCCACTGCCTGAGGTGTTTCGTGATGCGATTTTGAGGCCGTTAAATGCGGGCGAAAACTTCGCGTGGCGCGGCTATGACGACGGGTGGATGGAGATCGTTGATCGCGACGGTGTGAAGCGAAAGATGCAAAGCGTTCCCGGCGGCACACATTGGGGCGGCGGTGTGTCGATCAGTGCGCGCGATCAAGCGCGGATTGGGCAATTGCTATTGAACGATGGCGCACACAACGGCGCGCAACTCATTCCCACAACTTGGGCGAAACGCATGCGCGAGCCGTGCTACATCGCGCCGTTTTACGGCTGGCTCATGTGGCTTAATCCTGATGGAACACAATTTCCCGTCGCATCAAAAGACGCGAGCTTCATGATCGGCGCGGGCGGGCATTACACCTGGATCGAACCCGCCCATCATGCGGTGATCGCGGTGCGCTGGATTGATTCGTCGAATGCAGCTGAATTCATGCAGCAAGTAAGCGCGGCGTTCGACTCGCCAATAATCAAGGAATTACGCCTTTAGCCGCGGCTAATCCGCTCCGCTAAAACAACGGAGGTATGCGTTTTTGTAACGCCCTCAATATCGCCTATTTCATCAAGTAAGCCGTCGAGAACATGAGGCGATTCTGCACGTAGCCACGCGACGTAATCAAACTCCCCGCTCACGCTGCACACAAGTTTGATCTCGGGCATTTTCGCGAGACGTTTCAATACGTCGCGTCCGGCTTTAGGTTCCACGGATAGCCCAACGAAGGCTTGCAAGCTGCGCTCTAGTGCGGTTTGATCGAGCCGCACGCTGTAGCCGGTGATCACGCCCGTTGTTTCCAGTCGCGCCATACGCGCGAGTACGGTCGTGCGCGCAACGCCCAATTTTTTGCCGAGCGTCGTCACGCTTTCGCGCGCGTTCGCCTGCAGTAGCGCAAGCAATTCACGATCAAGTTTATCGAGCGTGGCGGCAGGCGCTAGAGCGGTGACCTTTCTTCGCGATGTGCTCATTTCAAACAAAACGTCATAAACAATAGCCAAATTATCGCATCTAGCGCTACGTTACGACGTTTTTGTTGTTTATTTCGTCATCGCTATTCCCTAGAATTTTTGTTGCTCAATTTACTGTTTGAACAACAAGAATCATGAAAATCGCATTGCTCGGCGCAGGCCACATCGGTCACACCATTTCCCACCTGCTCGTGAACTCGGGCGATTACACCGTGACCGTCGCCGATCAATCACAGGCCTCGCTCGATAAGCTCGGCGCGCTCAAGGTCAACCGCGTGTTGATCGACACCGATCGCGTAGGTGGCATTGAGGCGATCATCAAAGGGCATGACGCAGTGATCAATGCGCTGCCCTATCACCTCGCAGTGAAGGTCGCGCAAGTCGCGAAAACCGTGGGCTGCCATTATTTCGATTTAACAGAAGACGTCGCCGCAACCAAAGCCATCATGGAGCTTGCGAAAGGCGCACCGAACGCGTTCATGCCGCAATGTGGCCTTGCACCAGGTTTCATCGGTATCGTTGCGCACCATCTAGCGAAATGCTTCGATTCACTCGACGAGATCAAGATGCGTGTAGGCGCGCTCCCTGCTTTTCCCACCAATGCGCTCAAGTACAACTTGACTTGGAGCGTTGATGGGTTGATCAACGAGTACTGCCATCCCTGCGAAGCGATTTACGGTGGCGTAAAGACTGCGATGTTGCCGCTCGAAGGCTTGGAGCATTTCTCGCTCGACGGCGTGGAATACGAGGCCTTCAACACGTCCGGCGGTTTGGGCACGCTCTGCGAAACGCTGAGTGGCAAAGTGCGCAACTTGGATTACAAAAGCGTGCGCTATCCGGGGCATCGCGATTTGATGATGTTCCTTCTCTCCGATCTTCGTTTGTCGAGCAATCAGGAAGCACTGAAAGACATCATGCGAAAGTCCGTGCCGACGACGATGCAAGACGTGGTGCTCGTGTTCGTGACAGTGAGTGGTATGCGAGCAGGGGCGTACGTGCAAGAAGTGTTCGCACGAAAAATTTTCGCGCAACGCGCTTCTGCTAAAGACGCGCCGCTTTCCGCCATTCAAATTACGACCGCTGCTGGAATCTGCGCTGCAGTTGATTTGTTCCGCGAAAAGAAGCTGCCGCAGCAGGGCTTCATTCGTCAAGAAGAAGTGGCGCTGCCCGATTTCCTTGCCAACCGTTTCGGTATCGCCTACGAGCAGTCGCGACGTATCGAATCGATCTCGTAGTTTTGTATTAAAAGTTTTGGGCGATGTCACGCTACCCGCCGCTGGAAATCTCCTCCCAGCGGCGGGGATTTTTTGACATTGTCATTACATGCTTACGTTCGCAGTGACCGAAGAAAATAAATCTGCGTTAATCTGCGAAACCCGCATCATCTGCAACAAAAAAACCACCCTTATGAAAAGACGCGCGCTCGAACTCTTATCAAAACTTGGCGTTCAACTCGCCACCAGCAACGACGCGCTCGCGATCCCCGCCCGCACGCCGATCACAGGCGAAGTGATCGCAAAGCTCGCGGTGACATCGACCAGCGAAGTGGATGCAATGATCGCAAAGAGCCGTGAGGCATTTCTCGCATGGCGAACGATTCCGGCACCAAAACGCGGTGAACTCGTTCGCATCCTTGGCGAAGAATTGCGCGCAAACAAAGACGCACTAGGTGAGCTCGTCTCCATCGAAGCCGGAAAGATTCTGCAAGAAGGCTTGGGCGAAGTGCAGGAGATGATCGACATCTGCGATTTTTCAGTCGGTCTCTCGCGTCAGCTCTATGGTTTAACGATCGCCTCCGAGCGCGCCGATCACCGCATGATGGAAACCTGGCATCCGCTTGGCCCCACGCTCATCATTAGTGCGTTCAATTTCCCGGTAGCCGTGTGGGCATGGAATTCTGCACTCGCGATTGTCTGCGGCAACAGTACGATTTGGAAACCTTCTGAGAAAACCCCGCTGACCGCACTCGCAACGCAAGCGATCTTCGAGCGCGCAGTGAAACGCTATCGCGATGCGGGCAACGTTGCGCCAAACGGTTTGTCATTCGTCGCGCTCGGTCGCGCGGAAACGGGCGCGCAACTCGTGAACGATTCGCGATTTCCGCTCGTATCGGCAACTGGCTCTACGCGTATGGGTCGCGCCGTCGGTGAGGCGTGTGCAAAGCGTTTTGCGAAATCGATACTTGAATTGGGCGGCAATAACGCCGCCATCGTCGCGCCATCAGCCAATCTTGAAATGGTTGAACGCGCTGCGGTATTTTCTGCAGTCGGAACGGCGGGACAGCGTTGCACCACGCTACGCCGATTGATTGTTCACACGAGTGTGTACGACGCACTCGTGCCGAAACTCAAAGCGATTTACGGCAAGTTGCGCATCGGCAATCCCACGGAGACCGGAACGCTCGTCGGCCCGTTGATCGACAAACTCGCATTCGATGGCATGCATAAAGCGCTTGCGGATGCGCGCGCTGCGGGCGGCAATGTGCAAGGCGGCGAGCGAGTGCGTGAAGAATTGGGCAACGATGCGTTCTACGTGCAGCCCGCGATTGCGGAAATGCCCGCGCAGAGCGACGTCGTGTGCCGCGAAACTTTCGCGCCGATTCTCTACATCGTGAAATACGATGGCGACATCGAAAACGCGATTGCACTCAATAATGCAACAGTGCATGGCTTGTCTTCCGCCGTGTTCACCAACGACATGCGTGAGATGGAGAAATTTGTCGGCCCCGCAGGCAGCGATTGCGGCATCGCAAACGTGAACATTGGCACGAGTGGCGCTGAAATCGGTGGCGCATTCGGCGGCGAAAAAGAAACCGGCGGCGGACGCGAATCAGGCAGTGATTCTTGGAAAGCGTACATGCGCCGCGCCACGAATACCGTGAATTACGGATCACAATTACCACTCGCTCAAGGGATTCGGTTCGACGTGTAAGCGCTTCGAACAGGACGACGCTTCGCTACGATGACACTCGCTACGCTCGTTATGACGACGCGTTACGCGCTAAGACGCAAAGCTTGCACGCATGGCTGCTTGATCGCCGCGTTGATTTTTGGAGCCTTGCGTCATAGCGATCAGCGGGAGCGACGTCCTAGGCCGAATGGCAGCCTTCCTAGCGCCTTTCAGGCGGGTCGTCCTGTGCGCGGTTCGCTTCAGTGTTTGTATTCGTCGCGGCGCTAAACTTCACTTATGAACCGCGCGCCCTGGCCATACCCAAAAACAATTGCCCACCGTGGCGCAGGAAAACTTGCGCCTGAGAACACGCTTGCGGCGATTCGCTATGGCGTTTCGTTCGGTTATCGTGCGTGCGAATTTGATGTGAAACTATCACGCGATAACGTGTTGCTCCTGATGCACGATTCGGATTTGGATCGCACGTCGAACGGAACCGGTGCAGTCGCAAGTTGTGATTGGACTGAGCTGTCTAAATTGGACGCGGGCGCTTGGCATTCGAGCGCCTTCGCGGGTGAGCCAATCCCCACGTTCGCTAGCGTGATCGCCTATTGCAATGCGAATGGTGTTGCGATGAATGTGGAAATCAAGCCGAGCCCGGCGCGTGAGCGTGAGACGGGCGCAGCGGTTGCGGTCGAATGCGCAAGCTTGTGTGTGAATGCGAAGGTGCCGCCGTTGCTTTCGTCATTTTCAACTGATGCGTTGTTGGCGGCGAAAGAGGCAGTTGATTCATTGCCGCGCGCGCACTTGTTCCAAGACCCGTTACCCGCCGATTGGTTAGGCCGATGCAAACAAGTTGGCGCAATCGCGGTAGATACGAATTGGAAATCGCTGAACGTAGACGTGGTGAAACTCGCGCACAACAACGGCTTGCGTGTCGCCTGTTACACCTGCAATGAACTCGCGGATGCAGAGCGGCTGTGGTCATGGGGCGTCGACAGCGTGATTACCGATGCGGTGGATCGCATCTCATTTAAGCGATAGTCGGGCGATTGGAAATCGCGGTTCCGCCCGTCAATTCAATGTACAGCATTCGCTACGAAAGCGTGGATGCATTGGGCGATAAGCCTCAAAACTTGCAAACGCAACTAAGTTGTTGAAATACTTATTCGCCCGCATAAATAGGGCGCAACAGTGATTAGATGACCATCAATCACGAAGCAAAGTGCTAGCGCCCTGCGCACGTAGAAAATCGGTCAGACGCTTCCCTGTTTCATCTAGATACTTGCGATCACTTACGTTGAGTCGCAGCAATCGATCAATACGAAAGCTGCGAAAGTCGTTGCGCAATTCGCACCACGCGCCGAGCGTCCAATGCTCGCCCCAGAAGTAGAGCGACAATGGACGCACGCTTCGATGTGTCAGCGCCTTCTTTTCGTCTGCATAGACGAAGTCGATGACGCGTTGCTCGCGAATCGCCGCCCGCAATTTTTCAAAACGCTCGCCAATCTGCTTCGGAATGTGCATTTGCGGGACATACGCACGCGATTCGTCGATCCAGCGCCGTCTCTCCGGTGGCAACGCGCTCGCGATCTTCGCAAGCGCCGACGCGGCGGCCGCACCCAGCTGCGGACCGCTCCATGCCTCGACCATACGCGCGCCCAGCACAATAGCTTCAATCTCTTCGAGTTCAAACTGCATCGGCGGCAGATCCATACCGCCGCGCAACCGATAGCCGACACCCGCCTCGCCCTCAATCGGCGTGCCCGTCGTTGCGAGATCACGAATATCGCGATAGATCGTGCGCTCACTCACTTGCAACCAGTTCGCGAGTTGCAGCGCCGTGGTTAAGCGGCGACCGCGCAAATACTGCACGATACGAAACAAGCGATCAGCGCGGCGCATCGTTTGCGTTTTTTACGGCGCGCTCAACCCATCGAATGCAAACCGACGCGATTGCCTTCGCTGTCTTGCATATGCGCGAAGAAGCCCATGCCAGGCGGCAGCGCGGTTTTCGGCAGAAGCACCTTGCCGCCATTCGCGGCGGCGCGGTCGAGCAAGGGTTGCAAATCGTTACCTGCGTTGAGGTAAATCGCGGCCCCCGTCAGCGATGGCGCGTAGCCGGGCTGGGGCGCAACGATTGCACCGTTCGTTGATGACTGATCGCCAGGAAAGACCGCTAAATCACCGCCGATATTTTCTCGCTTGAGCGCGAGCTGAAATACTGTTTCATAAAACTTCACTGCGCGATTGAAATCTGCGCTGGGAATTTCAAACCAAGTTGCGTTGCCAGACATAATCGTTTTCCTTCATTCGTGTTGAACAGGTCGCTATTGTTGTCAGGTGCTCCTGACAGCATTGTGTCAGGAGTGATGGCTGAGTAACCAGTGACCTGTGCCGACCGAAAAGTCGCTCGAACGCTAGAGATGAGGGTAACTATTTCGATTTCGAAGAGAAGATACGTTCACCGTTGCCGAACGCAATCATCTGGGCTTGCGCCGCTGGCAACTCTGCCAACCATTTCCTGTAGTAACTCATCAACTCGTCGTACTGAGCCCACCGCTCCGTCACCCAGCAATCCGAACCAAGTAGAAAACGATCAGCGTGCGCCATGAACAGCGCGCGCCATTGTTTTGAAAGTTTGCCGCCGTCCGTAATGTCGTTGCGATAAGAAAGCTCGCCCATTAAACCTTTGTGCTGTTTCATGAGCACTGCAACTTTTTCGGTCGCAACGCTAAATCCGGTGTGCGCCCAAATCACTTTTGCGTTCGGATTCAGTTGAAAGATGATTGCGAGCGCAGCTTCATCGCAATGCGCATGCAGCCAAAGTTCGTTTTTCTTTGCGAACTCAACAATCTGTGCGAACTCTTTCGATTTCGCTTCATCGCCGTAGATGTGAAACTCGCCGATGCCGCGCACTTTGTCTTTGAAAAAGCCGCTCGCGAATTCGCGCTCGATCATTGCAACGATTTCAGGATTTTTATGCCACGTACCGTAGTCGGCGCGATCACGGTACACGCGAATGAATGGCGCAATGTTTAGGTCGGGCGATTTGCTCGCGGCGAGTTTCGCGAGCAATTCAGAGCCTTCGTTTGGTCGTGAATTCGCGAGAATGCCGCGCACATTGTTGCGCTTAAAAATTTCCAGCACTTTTTCTGGCGGATATTCGGCGCGCGCCTCGATGTTGTAGTGCATGTGAGCATCGAAGATCGGTATGGGCGCCGCAAAAGTATTTAACGGTGCGATAGCGAGGAAGAAAATGAACGCAACGAAAAAATTCTTCATGGAAACACGCGGTTGTTTGATCAAATTCACAAGCATTCTTTTCACAGTGTCGCGCTCCTACGTGAGCGCAGCCCGCTGCATTTTCCAAACCGTTTTTGCTTGTTCTGGCCGGTAATCGGCGATCGCTTGTTGGATGCGTTCGATGTTAACGCTCGGTTGCTTCAAACGACAGATTTCGCGTCCAAATTTCGCCAAGGTTTGCAGGGTCGGCCACGCGCGATCTCGGGCGAGGTTGAGTGCCATGCGGTCGTTTGGGAGATAGAGTGTGGTGGTGACGATATCGTACGTCGGCGCAAGGCGGCAATCGTCACTCGTGGGATCGGTGTAGAGCAGGCCGAAATTTTTCAGGTGAGCGTCGCCGTTGCGAAGCAATACGGAGAGCGCAACTAAATTAAACAACGCAGCGAGTGAGCTGGCCATATGTGCCGGGGAAGCGTTGAGCACAATCGCTTTCGCAACGCCTTCGTAGCTGCCATCATATTTGTCACCGTTTTGCTTGCCTTGCAAACTCACCATGTCTTCGAAGCCGAGATGTGCGCCGTCAATGCGATCAAAGCGCGCAATCACCAATCGCTTTTCATCTTCAGAAAGCCAGAACTCCGGCACATCCATACCTGCTGCTCGTGCGATGGAGAGGCAGTGAAATTCATTTGCGGCAAGATTTGGCAAACTGCTCTCACCCGCTTTCACGATGTACTGGTTGGTTTTCACCGCCGCTTGCGCCTCGAGGCTGAGCTTGTTCGTGCTTTTCTTCGCAGATTTTGCGATGTCTTCGGTCGCGTTGACCAACACTTTCGGTTGAACACCTGCGATTGCGGAGGAGAACAAAAAGCGTTCGCACAGATCGTCAAATAAAGCACGATTGCCTTGATCCGCTAACAATTCTCGAAGCGCGACAGTGGACGTGGTCGTTGGTGCATCGCGCTCGACGTTCACGCGTAATCGACCAATGGCGTCTCCACTCGATAGCGCGAGCAGCGCCATGTCGTTCATCTTGAATGTTTTGCCGAAGCGTTCGCGCAATCGATCAGCGATGAAGCCCTCTGGTATGAAGGTTTGCAACGCGGGCAGCATGAGCGTGTGTTCGTAGCTCGCCAAACGCATTGGCATCGTGAGCGAAATCGCGGCGCTCGGCGTTTGCAGCAGCGTGGGATCGTAGGCGAATACGTGTCGACCGTGATGCTCCAGTTGCCCGGAGCATTGCTGCGGTGTGTGAATGTAGAGCCGCTCGATTCGCTTCATGGCGCGTTGTTGTCGTCAACGTAAATCGATTGCAATGCATCAAGCGTTGGTCTCGACGTGGGCTTGATGTTCAATTCGTAGCCGAGCGTTGCGAAGACGAGCATGATGCGACCAATCGGCGCGCTTGAATCACCCGCTTCCATGCGCAAGAGACTTCGCGTGGGAATGCCGGTGCGCGCGGACATCTGCGCGAGCGTGAGTCCTGCGGCTTTGCGCGCGTCACGAAGTTGGGTGGCCAGATCAAATGCGGAATTCATGTGAAATTATCGCATGAAAGTGACAAATATGGCTTAAACAGTTACAAAATGTATTGTATACGTCAAATATGGCGTACAACTAACCCCAATTCTTACTCCGCTCAACCGCCTTCGACCATCCCGTCATCATCTCCGCTGCGCGTTCACGTGACAGCGTTGGCGAGAACACACGATCCACTTGCCAGTTGGATTTGATGTCGCTGATGTCGTTCCAATAACCGACCGCGAGCCCCGCGAGATACGCCGCACCGAGCGCGGTAGTTTCCAATACCTTGGGGCGAACGACTGGCACGCCCAACAAATCTGCCTGAATTTGCATGAGCAAATTGTTCGATGTGGCGCCGCCATCAACGCGCAATTCGGTGAGTTTGATATTTGCATCCTTTTCCATCGCAATTAACAATTCTGCAGATTGAAATGCAATAGATTCCAACGCAGCGCGCGCAATGTGCGCGATGTTGCTGCCGCGCGTTAAACCGAACATCGCGCCGCGCGCGTATTGATCCCAATGCGGCGCGCCGAGCCCGGCGAATGCGGGGACAAGATATACGCCGCCGGAGTCGGGTACCTCTGCGGCGAGCGCTTCGACGTCAGCAGCGGTTTTGATCGCGCGTAAGCCATCGCGTAACCATTGCACGACTGCGCCGCCAATGAAGACAGAGCCTTCGAGGGCGTAATTGAGTGAAGAGTGACGAGCGACGGGGGGCGAGTTTCCCTCACCCGCGCCTAGCGCGGCCTTCCCCAGAGGGACAGGCGATCCCAATTGCCACGCCGTCGTGGTGAGCAAATTATTCTTCGAGGCCACGGCTTCCGAGCCAGTGTTGAGCAGCAAAAAACAACCCGTGCCATAGGTGTTTTTCGCCATACCGGGCGAGTGACAGGCTTGGCCAAATAGCGCCGCTTGTTGATCGCCCGCAACACCGGTGATCGGCACGTTCACCCCGTCAATTTCGGCAACACCAAAATCCCCCGACGATGCACGCACCTCGGGCAACACGCTGCGCGGAATGTCGAACAGCGTGAGCAATTCATCGTCCCAACCATTCGTGTGAATGTTGAACAGCAAGGTGCGACTCGCGTTGGAGGGGTCGGTAGCGTGAACCGCTTTCGTGTGATTCGTGCTCGTTAAATTCCAAATCAACCAAGAATCGATCGTGCCAAACGCGAGTTCGCCTTTTGCTGCTTTCGCCCGCGCGCCGGGCACGTTGTCGAGCAACCATTTGAGTTTGGTGCCCGAAAAATAGGCATCGAGCACGAGTCCGGTTTTTTGTTGAATGAGCGCCGCCTTGCCTTGCGCTTTCAATTCATCGCAAAAACCTGCCGTGCGCCGATCCTGCCAAACAATTGCGCGATGAAGCGGCGCGCCGGTCGCGCGATCCCATAAAACAGTCGTTTCGCGTTGATTAGTGATACCAATTGCTGCGATGGCTCTCGCGTCTATCGCCCTGTTTAATTGGGCGAGGCGCATGACTTCACGCTGAGTCGACCATATTTCAGCCGCGTCATGCTCCACCCAACCCGGTTGCGGGAAGTGTTGCTTGAACTCTTTTTGGGCGGAAGAAACGATGTTTCCCGAGTGATCGAACAGGATTGCGCGGGAGCTCGTGGTGCCTTGATCTAGGGCGAGTACGTATTTCGCGGCAGTAGTCATGGATAAGTGAGAAGACTTCGGGCGCAGTGTTGCGGCGCATCATTTGTCAGCCGAAACCAGTAGAATTCGGGCTCTTTTGACGAGTCTACAGCGCCCTACAGGCGTTGCAAATCGCAGCCCACTCTATCGGTTGAATCAACGTCAGCCGCACCCGCCCGCACATGCCTTTGCCTTCCCCACAACCGCGTGAAAGATTGCACTTGCGTGAAGTAAGTTACGAAGGCTTTCAACGCGAGGACGGGCTTTTTGACATTGACGCGCATTTGCGCGACAGCAAAGATCGCGACTATCCGCTCGCGATGGGTACGCGCAGCAAAGACATTCCCGTGCACGAAATGCACATTCGCGTAACGATTGATCGCGCCTTCAACGTGATTGAAATCGAAGCGATCACCGAACACATGCCGTATCCCGGCCACTGCGACACTATTGGCCCTGAGTACAAAAAACTGATCGGCGCCAACTTGATGCGCGGCTTTCGTAAAGCGATTGCCGAACACATGGGTGGCGTGAAAGGCTGCACGCATCTCTCCGAATTGCTCGGTTATTTGCCCACCGCTGCCGTGCAAACTTTTGCCGGCCTCAAACGAGAAACCGAAGGCTGGGGCGACAAAAAGCCGTTTCAGCTGGATGCCTGTCATGCGCTGGATACGCACGGCGAAGCCGCGCGGCTCTACTATCCAAAATGGTACGTGGGTAAGGAGACGACAGTCGCGTAACAAAGGTTTTGTAGGAGCGGCTCTGCCGCGATGGTTGCGTTCGATACGCTAACCCCATCCCCACCCCAACCCTCCCCTTGAAGGGGAGGGAGTTGGTTCGCGGAGCCGCTCCTACAGTCACTTTTCAGCTTGAAATTAAAGGGGTCCCTCACGTGAAAATCCACGAGTACCAAGGCAAACAAATCTTGCGCGAATTCGGCGTTCCTGTGCCGCGCGGCATTCCGGCATTTAGCGTTGATGAAGCGGTTAAAGCCGCAGAAGAATTGGGCGGCTCCGTGTGGGTCGTTAAAGCGCAGATTCATGCGGGCGGTCGCGGCAAAGGCGGCGGCGTGAAGGTTGCGAAATCGATAGAAGATGTGCGCGAAAAAGCGTCGCAAATTCTCGGCATGCAGCTCATTACGCATCAAACAAGCGCCGAGGGTCAGAAGGTGCGTCGCCTCTTCATCGAAGAGGGCGCGAACATCGCCAAAGAGCTCTACGTGTCGATGGTCGTTGATCGCGGCTCGCAACGCATTGCGCTGCTTGCGTCCTCCGAAGGCGGCATGGATATCGAAGAAGTCGCGCACAAAAATCCTGATGCAATCAAGAAGATCTTCATCGATCCGGGCAAGGGCTTGACCGACGCGGAGTGCGACGATATTTCCGGTGCGATTGGCATTCCTGCGGCATCGTTCGGCGAAGCGCGTAAATGCTTGCAGGGTCTCTACAAAGCGTTCATCGAAAAAGACGCGTCACTCGCTGAAATCAATCCGTTGATCGTTTCGGGCGACGGCAAAGTGATCGCGCTCGATGCGAAATTCAATTTCGATGCGAACGCGCTCTTCCGCCATCCTGACATCGTTGCCATGCGCGATTTGGATGAAGAAGATCCGGCTGAAATCGAAGCCTCGAAGTTTGACTTGGCCTACATCTCGCTCGATGGCGACATCGGTTGCTTGGTGAACGGCGCGGGCCTCGCGATGAGCACGATGGACACCATCAAGCTCTACGGCGGCGAGCCTGCAAACTTCTTAGACGTCGGCGGTGGCGCGACGACTGAGAAGGTCACCGAAGCCTTCAAAATCATGTTGAAAAACCCGAATCTTAAAGCGATTCTGGTGAACATCTTCGGCGGCATTATGAAATGCGACACCATTGCCGAAGGCGTGGTTGCCGCGTCGAAAGCGGTGGGTCTCAAAGTGCCACTCGTCGTACGCATGAAGGGCACCAACGAAGAGCTCGGCAAGAAAATTCTCGCCGAATCAGGTTTGCCGATCATCACCGCAAATAATATGGGCGAAGCGGCTGAAAAAGTGGTAGCCGCGGCAAAGGCTTATTCGCCGGTGGCCGCCACTGCTATTGGGGCAGCGGCTGCAAGCTCGGCGGCAGTTGTCGGCGCAATTCCGTCGGCCGCGCTAGCTGCGGGCGCGGGTGACGCTGCTGCTGCAGCCGCAGCCGAAGCCGCGAAGGGCGCAGCGCTTGCGAGCGCCACGTCAGCCACCGGTAGCGTCGCGCGTGCGCTTGAGCCTTCCGCGCCCATCGCTGGGTGGATGAAATGGCTTGCGTTGATCGTGAGCGCTATCGTCGCCGCGCTTTTGTTGCGACAGTGCGGGCAACAAAAGGAAATGGCCAAACCCGTCGCACCGAAAGCGGCAGTTACCGCGCCGACTGCGGCTGTCGCCGCGCCGCAGGTGTTGCCTGCGACGCCGAGCACTGCCGCAGCGACTGCCCCAGCGCCAGCGGCAGGTGCTCCCGCGATGAGCGCCGCCGAAGCGTTTAAAGCTGGCGCGAAGTCGTTCAAGCTCGACGTCGAATTCGACACCGGCAGCGCGAAGATTCGCGGCGAAGCCGTGAAAGATTTGAATGAGCTTTCTGAGCTGATTAAAGACGGCAAAACCAAAGGCGAAATCGCAGGCCATACCGATAACGTTGGTGACGCCGCGTCAAATCAAAAACTCTCGCAAGCGCGCGCTGAATCTGTAGTTGCGTATCTCATCGCGAAAGGCGTGCCAAAAGAAGCGCTCGCCGCGAAGGGTTACGGCGATGCGAAACCGCTCGCACCCAACGACAGCGATGCCAACAAGCAACGCAATCGTCGTGTTGAATTTAACGCGCTGTAGCCAAACCGGTGTCATTCCTGCGAAGGCAGGAAACCATCGTGACTAAACAAGGATATGTCTACATACTCGCCTCTAAACCCTACGGCACGCTCTACATCGGCGTTACCTCTGATCTTGTTGGGCGCGTATGGAAACATCGCGAAGAAGTGCATAAAGGCTTCACTTCGAAGTACGATGTGAAACGGCTCGTTTGGTTTGAAGTGCACGACGAAATGGGCGAAGCAATTTATCGAGAAAAGCAACTCAAGAAGTGGAAACGGGATTGGAAGATTCGATTGATTGAGTCTGAAAATCCTGATTGGTCAGATCGTTACCAAAATCTAATTTGAATTTAAATCACCATAGATTCCCGCCTTCGCGGGAATGACGGTGAGAGGCAAAAAATGAGCATCCTCATCAATAAAGACACCAAAGTCATCACCCAAGGCATCACCGGAAAAACCGGGCAATTCCACACCCATGGCTGCGCCGCGTATGCGAATGGAAAGAATGCGTTCGTCGCGGGTGTGAACCCGAAAAAAGCGGGCGAAAATTTCGAAGGCATTCCGATTTACGCGAGTGTGAAAGAAGCGAAAGCGCAAACTGGCGCAACGGTTAGCGTGATCTACGTGCCGCCCTCGGGCGCAGCGGCAGCGATTGACGAAGCGGTCGATGCCGAACTCGATTTGGTCATCTGCATCACCGAAGGCATTCCGGTGCTCGACATGATGAAGACGCGCTACAAAATGCTGGGCAAAAAAACGCTCTTGCTCGGCCCGAACTGCCCTGGCCTCATCACACCAGACGAAATCAAAATCGGCATCATGCCCGGTCACATTCATAAAAAAGGCCGCATCGGCGTGGTCTCCCGCTCTGGCACGCTCACCTATGAAGCGGTCGGTCAACTCACCGAACTCGGCCTCGGCCAATCGAGCGCCGTCGGCATCGGCGGCGACCCAATCAACGGCTTGAAACACATCGACGTGATGCGCATGTTCAACGATGATCCTGAAACGGATGCGGTCATCATGATCGGCGAAATCGGCGGCCCCGATGAAGCCGAAGCCGCGATGTGGGTCAAAGCCAACATGAAAAAACCCGTCGTCGGCTTCATCGCAGGCGTCACCGCGCCCCCAGGCAAACGCATGGGCCACGCAGGCGCGCTCATCTCCGGCGGTGCCGACACCGCAGACGCCAAACTCGCCATCATGGAAGAGTGTGGATTCACGATTACGCGCAATCCTGCGGAGATGGGGAAATTGTTGAAGGGGTTGTTGAAATAGCGCTAACGCAGACGGATATTGCTGGTACTTGTGTTGACACCAACGACATGTAACAAAACTCTAAGGCTAACTTGAACTCGAAACAACGCCCAACTTGGTTCGCCTTTAGTAAACAACTTGCTTCGCTTGTCACGGGAGTTTTGCTCGGCACGTCTCCGGCATTCGCTGCGCCTGGGGATTGGCAGGGTCAGATATTCACCGACGCTTTCGGTTATGCGCGCGCTAGCGGCACGCTCCTAACGTCGCGGAACACATTCGTGACGTATGGCGTTTGCGACACCGTCACTTGCATATTCGGTCGTCAGCTTGATTCCGGCGGCGGAAACGTTGGGTTTGATGGCCACTCGCTTCAGTCTGTTGCGATGGTAGCTGTCAACGCTGCTATCGAAACGATAGATGGCAAGATTGCGTTCGCAGGAAACTGCTCAGGTTTCGGGCAGTGCGTTGTTCGTCTCAATACCAATGGCTCAGTAGACGCGAGCTTTAACGCCTCGGGCGCGGTCACCGGAAGAGTGCAGCCAAAAGTCGCGCCGCGTGCTATCGGTAGTCAGCATGACGGTAAATTGGTCGTCGCGAGCAGATGCATCGTCGAAAACACTGTCTTTATATGTGTCGAACGACTCAATATAGATGGAATGACTGACGATGCGTTTTCATACGTCGCGCCCGGAGTCAATGCGGCAAACGTGCCTCGTGGAGTGCGAGTATTGCCCCTGCCGTTGACCGCAGAAGACATCGAAGTATCAGCGGTCGCAATTCGTGCGAATCGAAAATTCATTTTGAGTGGTACGTGTACGTTCGGAACAAAAAAGTCATTCTGCGCTGTGCAGCTCGACGCGTCAGGTGCATTTGATGCGACTTTTGGAACGGGTGGAATATCGACAGTGGCGATTACTGCAGGCGATGACATGGTCAAAGCCGCTGTCCCGCAGCCGGATGGAAAACTTTTGTTAGTGGGCGAATGCCCTGAAGCACAAAACAGCGTCGTCTGCGTAGCAAGACTAAACGAAACCGGGTTGCCAGACTTGCGCTTTAACCGTGGCAATGCGGCCGCGCCGGGCACTTTGCTGGCGCGGCCTTGCCAACGCGTGTCGGTCGGCAACAACGGAGCCATTTTGCAAAACGATGGCAAACTCTTGGTCGCGACGCAGTGTCGGGAGTCTAGCGTCAGTTTTAGTCTCTCAAGATTCAACGCCGACGGTTCGTTGGACACAGAGTTCGGCGCGGATAATTCACCCGGAGTTTTCAAAGGTGAAATCACACGAACACCGCTCGGTGGAGAAGCGCAATGTGGCGGCGCTGGTGTTGGCGTAGCGCGTAACGGCACGATATACACTGGTAACGCTGGTGCTTCAGAATCGGGTCAGTACTACTTTTGCGCGAGCATGTTGGAAGGCGGTTCTACGGCAGCGCGAAACTGCTCGATGGACATCGACGGCGACGGACGAACTTTAGCCTCGATCGATGCATTGATACAAACTCGGGTGGCACTCGGGTTCACTGGTGTCGAAGCGCTCCAAGGAATCACGTTTCCGCAAGCGGCACAGCGCACAGACTGGCAATCGATTCGCGATTACTTAGCGGCGCAATGTGGGTTGCAAATCCCTTGACGAACGCGCGCAACGCAAAACAAATCCTGCAATGGATTGAGGCGACGCACGGCGTGGCGTGTTTGCCGTAACGCAATCTCCTTGTATCGCCGTGGGTTGGGTTGCTAGCGTAGACGCCGACGCTCGTTGCGCGGGGACGGTTAGGTGTGAGCGCGGTCAAGCCCGCGCTTACCAACACTTGTAGGTTATAAGATTTCGACGTCTTTGGCCTATTACGCTGGGCGATGAGCTAAGAAAAACAATACATTGAAATAGCGCCTTTTACGCCGTATCGCCCAATTAATTCGGTCGATAACGAATAAAGCCAGCGCCTATCTTTTCGCTTTTTCCAGCGTTTCTACCTGCGCCGTGAGCTCATCGATTTGCTTTCGCAAGATGTCGAGCATTTCGCGCTGAATTTCGAATTCTTGGCGGGTGACGACGTCGAGTTTGCTCAAGCCCGCGGTGAGCGTAGCGCGGATGTTCTTTTGCAAATCTGCGCCAGCATTGGCTGACATGGCTTCTTTGAGTTGGGCGGCGAGTTCGTCGAGAGTCATAACTGAAGTTTAGCGTTCGCGCTGGGCTAGTGCGGGTGCCGGGTGCTCGCAGTTGTGTCGGCGTCGAGCGCTGCGACGCACCGTTAAGCGGCGTATGACTACGCCGCCTTACCAAGGCGAGTGTTTCCGGTCAGCGCGCCCTAATTTGCACCAAATTAAGGAAAAACTAGCGGTGCGGACGTAATTTTGCACCGGAAACGTGCGAAATTCGCAAGATCGCCCGTCAGTCGTCGTGGCACGACAGTTGCGATAACCGACCTGAGTTATGTCTCTCTCTCAGTCTCATCGTCAATCTTCTCGGGGTTTTATATGGCACACCTTCGCACACGTCCCACGCTTCTAAGTCTCGCGATCGCGAGCATCACTGCTGTTGGCCTGATCGCTCCTGTGGCTGCGCAAACCGCGCCGGCACCCGCTCCAGCGCCCGCGCCAGCGCCTGACTTCACGGTGTCCGGCAACATTGGCGTCGCGTCCTCCTACGTGTTTCGCGGCTTGAATCAATCTGATTTCAAACCAGCGGTTCAGGGCGGATTTGATTTCTCGCATTCGAGCGGTGTTTACGCAGGCGTCTGGGCCTCGAACATCAAATGGCTTAAAGACTTTGGCATTTCCAGCGGCAAAGTTGAAACCGATTTGTATTTCGGCTTCAAAAACGCGGTTGGTGATTTCACCTACGACGTAGGTTTCCTGCGCTACGAATACAGCGGTTCAACGACCCCGGGCGCGACCAATCCTGACACCAACGAGATCTATCTCGCTGGAACGTACAAGATGTTCACCTTGAAGTATTCGCATGCGCTGTCTAACGCATTCGGTAACTTCGATTCGAAAAATTCGTACTACGTTGACCTTACCGGAACGTTCCCGGTCGTCGACAACGTAACGCTTACGGCGCACGTCGGCTACCAAGGCATCAAGGGTCCGTTGAAGAGCGTCGGCAGCTACACCGACGGCAAGATCGCACTGACCTACGACTTCGGCAACGGCGCGACCATTGAAGGCGGCGTTACCGGCACCGATGCCGAAAAAGATTTCTACACACCGCTCGGCAAAAAATTCATCGGCAAAACAACGCCGTACCTGTTGCTCAAATACAGCAAAACGTTCTAAGAAATCTACAAGCGAGGAAAGCTCATGAAACTCGTTACAGCCATCATCAAACCGTTCAAGCTTGACGAGGTGCGTGAAGCCCTCGCGGGCGTAGGCGTGCAAGGCATCACGGTGACCGAAGTCAAAGGCTTCGGTCGTCAAAAAGGCCACACCGAGCTCTATCGCGGCGCGGAATACGTCGTTGATTTTTTGCCGAAAGTAAAGGTTGAAGCCGCAGTGAAATCCGAGCTCGTTGAGCGCGTGATTGAGGCGATTGAGAAAGCCGCTAACACCGGCAAGATCGGCGACGGAAAAATTTTCGTTTTCGACGTAGAACAAGTCATCCGCATTCGCACCGGTGAAACCGGCGAAGACGCGTTGTAAACACGGGGAAGCACATATGAAATTGCGTACTTATCTCGCGGCCCTTTCAGCCGCATTCACCATCGCGTTGGCACCCGTGGCAACGGCGCAAGCGCCTGCTGCAGCACCTGCGGCAACTGCGCCAGCCGCAGAAGCAAAACCTGCAGAAGCCGCCAAGCCTGCCGAGGCCGCACCAGCCGCCGCTGCAGCGGCAGCACCCGCCGCAGCGCCCGCTGCGAAAGCGCCTGAACCCAACAAGGGCGACACCGCGTGGATGATGGTTTCAACATTACTCGTGTTGATGATGGCCGTGCCAGGACTCGCGCTTTTCTACGGCGGCTTGGTTCGCTCAAAAAACGTGTTGTCCGTGCTTATGCAAGTGATGGTGGTGTTTTCGCTGGTGTCCGTACTCTGGTTGATTTACGGCTACAGCTTCGCGTTCACCGCAGGCAATGCATATTTCGGTGGCACGGATCGCTTGTTTGGTAAAGGCTTGTTCGATGCAGCCACCGGAACCTTCGCGATGGCGGCCACCTTTAGCAAAGGCATCGTGATTCCTGAAATCGTCTTCGCGGCCTTCCAAGCAACATTTGCTGGCATCACCTGTGCGCTGATCGTTGGCGCGTTTGCGGAGCGCATGAAGTTCTCTGCAGTGCTCATCTTCACGGTGATTTGGTTCACCTTCAGCTATGTGCCGATTGCGCACATGGTGTGGTTCTGGCCAGGTCCCGATGCCTATACCGATGCGAAATTGGTTGACGGATTGAACGCAACCGCTGGAAAAATTTGGCAATGGGGCGCGCTTGATTTCGCAGGCGGCACCGTGGTCCACATCAATGCAGGTGTCGCAGGCTTAGTTGGCGCGTATTTGGTCGGCAAGCGTTTGGGCTATGGCAAAGAAGCGTTTCCACCACACAGCCTGGTGCTTACGATGATTGGTGCGTCACTGCTGTGGGTGGGTTGGTTCGGTTTCAACGCAGGCTCTGCGCTTGAGGCGAACAACACTGCAGGTCTTGCATTCTTCAACACGTTTATCGCTACTGCGGCCGCAGTGTTGTCGTGGATTTCTGCCGAGTGGTTCTTTAAAGGCAAACCATCAATGCTGGGTGCAGCATCGGGCGCAGTCGCTGGTCTCGTTGCGATCACGCCAGCGGCTGGCAATGTCGGCTTGATGGGCGCGCTCATCATCGGCTTGCTCGCAGGCATCGTCTGCTTCTGGGGCGTGACGGGTCTCAAGAAAATGCTTGGCGCAGACGACGCGCTTGATGTATTCGGTGTGCACGCGGTTGGCGGCGTTTTGGGTGCATTGCTCACCGGCGTGTTCAACGCGCCGAACTTGGGCGGCCCAGGCTACGTGTCTGATTGGGTGACCGCAGGCGTGATCAAAGCGGCTGACTTCTCAATTGCGTCGCAAGTGTGGATTCAATTCAAAGGCGTCGCCCTCACTGTCGTGTGGACCGCAGTTGTTGCGTTTATCGCGTTCAAGATCGCCGATCTCATCGTCGGTCTGCGCGTGACAGATGACGAACAACGCGAAGGTCTCGATATCGTGAGCCACGGCGAAACGGCTTACAACCGATAACCACACACTTTTGTGCAGCGAGTAGCGATTCCTAGATTCGCCGCTCGCTGAAACGAAACTGCGATTTCATTCCTCCTCCTTGGAAATCGCAGACTGTTTGACCCGCCTCGTGCGGGTTTTTTCTTTTGTATGATGCAGCCGGTGTTGCGTGTGGATACAGTGCTATCCATCACTTTTTCATTCGCGGTGTGATATAGGTTTTTCGGTAAACGGTCGATAGCGTTGGGCGAAATGCATAGTTATCGTATGTATCAAGAGTAAAAATTAAAGACCTATAAGCCCAGTCGAATAGGCGCTTTATAGTAATAGCTAATTTTGAATAGTGAGTGAATCGAACGATGAGCACCGCAGTTTTCCAAGACAAAGTTATTGTGATCACGGGCGCATCTGACGGCATCGGCGCAGAACTCGCGCGGCAACTCGCGCCGTTCAAGCCCAAGCTCGTGCTCGCTGCGCGACGTGGTGACGCACTTGAGCTCGTCGCGAAAGATTGCGAAGCAAAGGGCGCTCAAACTTTCGTCGTGCCGACTGATGTTGCGGTTGAATCTGAATGTCGTGCATTGATTGAAAAGAGCGCTGTGCAGTTTGGCGCGATTGACATGCTTGTGAACAACGCGGGCGTTTCAATGCACGCGAATTTTGAAGATATCGAAAGCACTGACGTGTACGAAAGTTTGATGCGAATCAACCTGATGGGCAGCATATGGCCGACGCATGCGGCGCTTTCGCATCTGAAGCGCTCGCAAGGTCAGGTGATTGCGGTCGCCTCGCTCGCGGGGCTCGTGGGTGTGCCTGCGCGCACAACCTATTGCGCGACAAAATTCGCGCAGACGGGATTTTTTGAGGCGTTGCGCGTTGAGATCGAGCCGCAAGGTGTGAACGTGTGCGTTGTGTATCCGGGTGTCGTCGCCACCGAGATTCGTCGTAACGGCTGGAATGCGAAAGGCGAAACCGCGGGCGTATCGGGGTTGGCTGAAGAAGGCGCGATGAGCGTTGAAGCATGCGCGTCGCTCATCGTGAATGCGATGGCGCAGCGCAAACGCGAGGTCGTCATGAGCGCCAAAGGCAAACTCGGGCGCTGGCTCAAATTGATCGCACCTAGTGTTGTCGACAATCTCGCGCGCAAAGCCTTAGCGACGAAACACTAGTCTTTCGCCGTCGCTCTCGAGCGCATCCGCTTCGCCCGTGCCCACACGGGCCGCAACCAAAAATAATGCACCGCGAGATAGCTCAACGCACCGAGCGTGACGCCGATGATGGGCAGCCCCATGAGCAGCGGCATACCAAGTGCTTCCACCCACGCATGAAACGCGCCCCACCAATCGCCATTCGGATTCTTAAGCTCCGGCATCGTGCGTGTGCCGGGGAGAATCGCATCGCCGATGTAATACGCGGCAGCGAAGAGCGGCACCATCGTGAACGCGTTGTTGTACCAACCCACTACCGTCGCCGCGACGATGTTGCCGCGAAACAATACACATAAAAAGAAAACGAGAAACACTTCAAGCTGCGTTGGAATGACGCCGAGTGCTACACCAATCGCAACACCGATCGCCAACGGGTATCGGCGAAATGAAAGCAATTCATGCGAATCAATCCACGGCTTCATCCATGAAAGCCAGGGTCGATCAAATTCTCGGAGCACGCGCGGTTCAATGGACGCGAGCCATCGGCGGAGTTTCATAGCGGATTTTTAGCGTGATTCGCTAATTTGTAAAAATAGCGACATCGCCGAAAATCAACAACCCGTCGATTCGCATAAAACGGATGTGATTGCAACCCAATTTTCTGCGTCGCAACATGGCATCTACGGTGCGGCGTGTTTGAAAAACGTAAAAAACTGATCAGGGATAGCGTGGTGCATTAGTATTTTTCACAAAACCTATCAAAACTTGTCGTTCGCGCGCGACACATTTTCAGCAGGTCTGGCTATACTGGTCGAGTTAAGAAAGTTCCTGACTTTCTAGTTATCGGGGGTCACATGTCGGCATTTTTCAAGCGTATCTACGCGTTGATCGCAACGCTCTTCGTCACGTCAATCATATTGCCTGCGGCGTTTGCAGCGCACACAAGCATCGCTTGCCCGGCGCAGACTGGAACCGTGGCAAATGGCGGATCGGTGGAGATCGATATCACCGCCTGCGACCCGTACAACATCGGGTTTGGCAACGGTACGCCGGTCATTTTGCTAGCCCCGCTACACGGTTCGCCAATATTGCGGCAGGATTTTGTTCCACCGAGCACCGCGAAGTCAGTCTTGATTTATACGCATAGCGGTAATTCAGCGACGTCTGACGTGTTCGAAATAGAAGATCTTGACTTGAATCGTATTCGATTCACGATAACGATTTCACCGCCTACTTCAGCGATTGTTGTATCGCCGGCTTCGGTGTCTCTCCGCGCAGGACTCGCGTTTAGTCAGCAGCTTTCTGCGACCGGTGGCACAGCACCGTACGCCTACTCTATTGTGGGCGGTGCGCTTCCCACTGGGCTATCGATGACATCGCAAGGGCTGATCAGTGGAACGCCTACGATCCGCAGTGGTTTCAGCTTTACGGTTCGCGCGCAAGATTCGCTTGGCGCGTTCACGCAAAAGACGTACGGCGGCACGATTGACAATCCCATATTTACGGTCTCGCCGTCTCCAATCACACTTTTGCAAGGCGTCGCCGCATCGTTACAGTTAAATGCAGGCGGCGGCACGGCACCGTATACCTTTCCGGCTGACATAAGCGTGATTTTGCCTCCGGGATTGTCGGTGTCTACGACGGGTCTACTTACTGGCACTCCCACAACGCTCGGGGCAACAGCCAACGCGCGCGTGTTGGTGAACGACAGCACCACAGATCCTGCGCAACCTGGAGTTGACTTCTTTGCGTTCGTAACGGTGCCAATGACGGTCACCAACGCGTTGCCGACAGTTTCCATCGCGGTAAATCCAGCCAGCGTGAGCGAAGACGGCGCAACCAATTTGACTTACACCGTGACCCGCAGCCTGAATTTGGCGTCGCCCACCACGGTCAACATCACTACAAGCGGCACAGCGACTTCCGGGGTCGATTACACCGGCGGCGTTGCCACCGTCGTCATTCCGGCCGGCACTACAACGGCGACGATTACGATCAATCCAACCGTCGATGGCCTCGTCGAACCCGACGAAACTGTGACGTTGACCGTCGCGGCTGGCACGGGCTACACCGTTGGGTCGCCAGCCAGTGCAACGGGTACGATCCTCAATGACGACGTGCCGACCGCAACCATCAGCGTATCTCCTGCATCAGTGGCAGAGGATGGCGCGGCAAATATCGTGTTTACGGTGACTTTGAATCAGGCCGCGTCAGTGGCAACTAGTGTTAATTTCACGGTCGGCGGCACCGCCACCAACGGCACCGACTACGCAACCATTGCCTCGCCGCTTGTCATCCCTGCGGGTAACACGACCGGCACCATCACGGTTAACCCAACCGCCGACGCCACGATCGAGCTCGATGAGACTGTCATCCTGACCCTCGCCGCAGGCACAGGCTACACAATTGGCGCACCAAACAGCGCGACCGGTACGATTCTCAATGACGATCTATTGAGCCTCACGATCAATGACGTGACGCTCAACGAGGGTAACGCGGGTACGACCAATTTCACGTTCACGGTCAGCTTGAGCGCGCCTGCTGGCGCGGGCGGCGTCACCTTTGACATCGCTACCGCGAATGGTTCTGCAACTGCGGCCGTTGACTACGTCGCTAACAGCTTAACGGGTCAAACGATCCCAGCCGGTAGCAGTACTTACACATTCACGGTACAGGTCAACGGCGACACGCTTAACGAGCCTACCGAAACGTTCTTCGTCAATGTGACCAACGTGACCGGCGCTACTGTCGCCGATGGTCAAGGCGTGGGAACGATTACTAACGACGACCCATTGCCGAGCTTGGCAATTGACGACGTGACCGTCGTCGAAGGCAACAGCGGTACGGCCAATGCAGTGTTCACAGTTTCGCTCAGCGCAGCGAGCGGCCAAACCGTAACTGTCAATTACGCAAGCGCCGACGGCACCGCGATCCAACCCGCCGACTACACCGCCGTCAGTGGCACGTTGACGTTCACACCTGGACAAACGACCCGCACCATCACCGTTCCAATCGTCGGCGAAACCGTGCCGGAGGCAAACGAAACCCTCTTTGTAAATTTAAGCGGTGCGACTAACGCAACGATCGCAGACAACCAAGGCATGGCCACCATTTCGAACGATGACGTGCCCGTCACTGTCAACCCAGTCTCAGTTCCGGGCGGAACCGTGGGCGTGGCGTACAGCCAATCGCTTAGCGCTAGCGGCGGCGCAGCCCCGTACACCTTTGCCGTTACTGCTGGCGCGCTACCCGGCGGGCTCTCGCTGTCGGGCGGTGGTGCGCTTACCGGCTCGCCGAATGCGGTGGGCACATTCAATTTCACTGTGACTGCCACCGACACCAGCCCGGCACCCGGGCCGTTTACTGGAAATCGAGCTTATTCGATTGTCGTGGCTCAAGGCACGCAAACAGTGACCTTCGCACCGGCAACACCCGTAGCGGTCGGTGTCACACCGATCACGCTCACGGCAACGGCGTCGAGCGGCTTGACTGCGTTCACCTTCAGCACCAGCTCGGCGAACACGATCTGCACCGTCGCTGGCAACCAGCTCACGATTGTGGGTGTTGGCACCTGTGCGCTCACGGCGACACAGCCGGGCAATGCGAACTACGCTGCCGCCTCGGCGAACGCGAACGTCGTGATTAATCAAGGCACGCAAACGGTGACGTTTGCTCCGGCTTCGCCCGTGAACTTCGCGGCGCCTCCAGTGACGTTGACCGCGACCACGACAAGCGGCTTAACCGCATTTACGTTCACCACAACGTCTGCGGCTACGATCTGCACCGTAGCGGGCAACCAGCTCACGATTGTGGGTGTCGGTACTTGCGCGCTCACAGCGACGCAGCCGGGCGACGCGAACTACGCGAGCGCGTCCGCTAGTGCAAACGTGGTGATCAACGCGGTTGTCGCGGGCGCACCGACGATCGGCACGGGCACGCCGGGCAACATGCAAGCGACGATCGCGTTCACCGCGCCAACGTTTACAGGTGGCGTGAACATCACTGGCTACACCGCAAGCTGCGTCGGCGGAGCCACCACCTTGACCAACACCGGAGCGGCATCGCCGATTACCGTAAGTGGCTTGACCAACGGAACGACCTACGACTGTAGCGTTGTCGCGAATAATTCCGCAGGTGCCGGACCCGCCTCGGCGGTAGTCGCGGTGACGCCGTCGTTCCGCACCTTCAGCGGTCCGTCCGCGACGGGCACTGGCAACATCACCGCTAGCTTCACTGGCGGCGGTGCAGCGTGTTCTTACACCACGAATGAATTCATTCCGCTCACGGGACACCCGGCAAGTCCGCCCGCCGGAACAGCGCCGTCGGGATTTACGTTCCCGCAAGGATTGTTCAACTTTGTGACGAGTGGTTGCACGCCGGGCGCGTCGATCACGCTCACTATTACGTATCCGAACGCACTGCCGACCACGGCGCAGTACTGGAAATACGGCCCAACGCCCGGAAATCCTGTAGCTTCATGGTATGTGATGCCAGCTTCGATAAGTGGCAATACAGCGACGTTCACCATAGCGGATGGCGGACTGGGCGATGATGACTTAACCGCGAACGGCACGATCGTTGACCAAGGCGGCCCGGGTGTTCCGCCTGCAGCGCCAGTGCCGATGCCGGGCTGGGCTTGGCTCTTGTTGGCCTCGCTCGTCGCTGTGGGTGGTGCGCGCAGAGCGCAGCACCGGCACTAAAAGAAGTTACGGCCACCTCTCGGATGGAGTTATTGACGCTAGAGCACTTCGCGCCGCACGTAAACGAAACGTTCACGGCGGCGTTGGTCGACGGAGAGATTTCGTTTCTCTTGGTTGAGGCGCGGCCGTTACCGATGCCTCCTACGGCACCACAGGGCTGGCGTGCGCCTTTTTCGTTGCTGTTTCGAAACGACGCACCACTCTTGTTCCCACAGCAGACGTATCAAGTGACGCATTCTGCGCTAGGTCAATTCGCCTTGTTTCTAGTGCCTATCGCCCGAGAAACTAAAGGCTTTCTTTATCAAGCTGTATTTAACTAGCGAGATTTAGACGGGTTCGCGGGATGCCAACTCATTTTGAAATGAGCGCTTTGTTCTGCGTCGGCCGCTTCGACGATAAAGCCCAATCGTTCATAGAGCTTGCGCGCCGCGATATTGGTTTGCAGGACATGCAAATGCACGTCGCGACCGGCTGCACTTGCATTTGAAAGCGTTTGCGTGATGAGTGCTGTGCCGATGCCGTTTGCGCGCCTTGCGCGCAGAAGGCAGATATCGATTACCGTGACTGGCTCGCGGGTCGTCACGTAGTAGCGACCGATGCGCTCGCCCAGCTGCGATTCGAGGATAAGAAACTCAGCGTGCACAAAGTGCGTGACGAAGTGGTGATGCTGTAGCGCGAACTGGCTATCGAGGAACGCGCGTTTCGCTTCGTCAGGCCAAGGCAGACCATTGATTTCTTCTGCTCTAGAGTCGGCGTATAGCTCCGAGAGCCACTGAAGGTCAAGATGTGTTGCCGCGCGTAAATTGAAGCGCGACTCACCGACAACAAGCTCTCTGACACTCTTTGTTGCGACGGGCGGAAAATGCTTGAGCGGATGCAGAATTTGAAAGGTGGCTGATTGACCGATCTAGGTCCCGTGGCGCAGCGCGAAAATTAATCTACTAACAACGCGGCACGCAGGTTTTGCCTCACGGGAATGTCGGGTAGACGCCTTGCAAAGCAATACAGAAATTTACGCCTAAATAAGGCTGCTGATTCTCGTGCGGCTGCCCGCCGCCCGCACTGGGTTGCAACATCGAAGGCGATAGTTGGGTGTTGGGCGCCGTGTTAGTGAACGGTTTAGTGGTCGGAGCCCCCGGCACACTGATAGCACCATTAGTTACGGGCGCTGATACTCTTTTCGTCGTGTCTGGCTGTGAGAATGCATTAAGCGAGTGATTGTGCTGCGGGATTTGCGAAGCGCTTAGCGTGACGGTGTTGACACCAAATGTTTGCCCCAAAACTCTCGGTGACAGCCCCGGACTCTGACCTTGGCTGCAGGCCGCGCGCCCGGCGAAGTTAGGCAATTGAAAGGTAGTTTGCCCGTTCCCCCCATACGTGACCCCAAGAAGCGAAAACAGCGCCGTGTTTTGAGAAATCGGCAGTAGCGCGCCGTTACAAAACGCCCAACCTCGAGGGTTAAAGTTGAACCCAAAGGTTTGGATTTCACCGATGTATGGCGTAGTCATATCGCTTGTCCTTCAAACAGTCTTCTGTGTCGTTTGGTGCGAATCACGCACACTTAGGCTTGTGACGGGAAAATCCCCAGTGTCGCAATGCAAAAACTTACCGTTAGCGTAGGCATGGTGTTGTCGTGCGGCTGGCTGCCCCCCGCTTGACTGATCGACGATGCGGACATCGCCGTTGGCGTGAGCCCAACAGTGGTATTTGTGTAGAGCGTATCGCCGACGATAGCGCTCGGCACGACTGTATTTGAAGGGCCGCTGTCGGTTGCGGTAGCGGTTGTCAACACCATCGTGTGCGTATGTGCAGGCATCTGGTTCGCGAGAACGGTAACGGTTTCGGTGCCCGCAGTTTGACCGAGGACATAAGTTGAGAGACCCGGGCCAGTTCCTTGATGAATAGGCAACCGGCCTCTAAGGTTGGGCACTGCGAACGTAGTCTGGCCATCGCCGCCATAGGTGGTACCGATTAACGCGAACAACGTGTCGTACTCAGAGATTGGTAGCAAACTCCCATCGCAGAGCTGCCAGCCGTTGGGTGCACCGCGTGTGCCAAACGCAAACATCCGAATCTCGCCGACATACTGGGTAGACATAGGTTAAGACTCCGGCCTCAAATTTGTTATGAACAGTTACGGCAACGCAATCAGTTGCGCGACGGGTAGATGCCGCTCAAGGCGACACAAAAATTTAGCACGCTGTACGGCTGAATGTTTGGATGCGGCTGATTCGCGCCTGCAGCACCGACGCTGGACGGTGATTGCGCCACCCCCGCACCGGGCATTGCATAAACCAGTGGCGACGTAGACGTCCCCAACAAAGAATTTGCTGGAATGCGCGTAGTGCCCGCCGCCGTTGTTGCGTTGACAGAATGCGAGTGTGCGGGAAGATTTGTCGATAAGAGCGTGACGTTTTCAACGCCCGCAACCTGACCGATTTGCACCGAAGGTGGCTGCCAACTAGGATCAACGGAAGACGCATAACCGATCGGCGTGCGGCTGCGTAAATCCGGAAGTGCGAAGTTGGTGGTGCCGTTGCCGCCGTATTGGGTGCCAAGTAATGAAAACAGCGCTTGGTTCTGATTGATGGGCAACAGCTGACCGTTGCATTGCGCCCAAAGCCTCGGCGCAAAATTAAAGCCCGTCAGCATGATTTGACCGATGAAAAATTCGCTCATTGTGCCCCCGAAAATCGCGCCGATGGAAACTCAGACCGCGTTGATCTAATATCTGGATTAATCTTATCCACTTGCGAAAAAAGCGCAACCTTTTCTTTGGGTCCGTTGCGGTTTTTTGCGCATGAGTCAGAGTGCATCGGTACGTTAAACTGCTGTTGTAGTTTTTACGAACACAAAATTATTAGGTGGAAGAGGGAATCATGAATCGACGCGATTTTGTAACGGCTTCGACAGTGATGGGCGTGGGCGCGATGAGCGGAGTAGCTGCGGCTGCCTCTCTTGCCTTTCCATCATGCGTGCTGAGAACTCCTGCCGCATGTGTCGGTGCAACTTACACGGTTGGCAACGGCACTCGCCTCACCGTGTTACGGGTAGATGCGCTGGTCTCGGATGCTCAGTGGCAGCAATGGCACGTTTCGTTTGAAAGCACTGCGCCACTTGAAGAAGGCGTCTACGCGCTTCGCTCGCAAAGCGCTGGCGTTTCTGATGCCCAGCTTTTCTTGCAAGGTAGCGGAAAGCAACTCGGCGCGAGCATTTCGCACCTCGCTTAGTTTCAGTACTGAGTCGCGCGATCAACCGCGGTCAATCACACCATTGCACCATTGCGCCATTGCGGTGTAGTTAGCTCGCACCCTTTGCCGCGCGCGCATCGCGCATTCTCTTCGCCCGAACGATAACGGGTCGGAGCCAGAGAATTTGTGTAATCGCGTAACCCCACGACGCAAACAACAGCCCCATCGCGGGCAGTCCAATCACGAGCGGCCAACCCATGGCTTTCACCCATTCAACGAGCGCCTCTAGCGCGCTGACGTCACCATTCCAGGGCGGTAAGCTTTGTTTCCCCGGTATGAGAAAACTTCCTATTTCGAACGCTAACGCATACAGCGGGACGATCGTGAGTGGATTGGTGTAGAACGTTGCCACAGCAGCGGCGATGATATTTCCGCGCCACAAAACGCAGAACAGCATCGATGCCAGAATTTGCAACGGTCCTGGAATCAACCCGCAAAAAAGCCCGATTGCGATGCCCCTCGCGAGCGGATTTCGAGTGAACGCAAACACATCGTGTCCGTCGAGCCAAGGCTTTGCCCACGCTAAACCTGGGCGATCAAATTCGGTAAGCACGCGCGGCTCTAACGAGCGGAGCTTGGCGCGGATACGTTGCCCGAAGTTTTTGTTCACTCGCGAACTATCTCACTTTGATGTTGCAGTTTTGCGCGTGCTCCACAGCGAGGCAAACATCGAAAGCGCGATGATGCTCGCAGTGACGCCAAGCGCAATGCCGATTGGAATTTTGTAGACATCCAATAGCAGCATTTTGGTTCCGATGAACACCAAAACAAGTGCCAAACCGTAGGCGAGCAAATGAAAGCGATCGGCAAGATCAGCGAGCAAGAAGTAAAGCGCGCGCAAACCGAGAATCGCGAAGATATTCGCTGTGAGCACAATGAATGGATCGCTAGTGATCGCAAAAATTGCAGGAATCGAATCCACGGCAAAAATGATGTCGGTCACACCGATCAAAATGAGCACGACGAAAATGGGTGTGAAGTGCTTCACGCCATTGATCATCTTGGTCATTTTTTCACCGTTGAATTCAGTGGTGATTTTCATGTACTTGCGAAGTACTTTGAGCGCGGGATTGCTCTCAATGTCAGGTTCTTTGCCCGCAGCGAACCACATCTTTGCACCCGTGAGCACTAGAAACGCACCGAATACATAAAGAATCCAGTGGAATTGCGCCAACAACCACGCGCCGACGAGAATCAAAATCGCGCGCAATACGATCGCACCGATGATGCCGATGATGAGCGCACGCTTCTGAAATTCAGCGGGAATCGCGAAATACGTAAAGATCATCAGAAACACAAAAATGTTGTCGACCGATAAGCTTTTCTCAACGAGATAACCGGTGATGAACTGCATCGACACTTCGTTGGCCGTTTCACGACCCTGCGACCCATTGAGATACCACCACAACAACGCCACGAAGACGAACGCGAGCGAGAACCAAATTACGCTCCAGGTCAGCGCCTCTTTGGTGGTCACTTTGTGCGCACCTTGTTTTTCCATCACCAGTAAATCGACTGCGATTGCGATCAAAACGAAGACGGCGAAGCCCGCCCACATCCACCAGGTTCCAATTGTTTCCATGTGCAGAAATCCCTGCGCCGCGTTGGGCGCATATTCAAAAGTTGAGAACGAGAAAGAGAAGCTAAGTGTTAGGCGTTAGCAGCCGCAGAGGTTTGCCGTTTTTTTCGCAGCGCCAGAAGGCCGATGATCACGAAGGTCGCGGCGGCACCAATCAATTCATCAAACCAGTTATGGGTTGGCAGATAAGGTGCGAGCAGCTTTTCATCAAGAATCATCTGTGATGCTGTCCAAATCAAAACACCCGCGCCGACGGTGATGATCCAAGGATGGCGATCCACGAGCTTCAACACTAGCTGTGAGCCCCAAACCATGATGGGTACGCTGATCAGAAGACCCAGCACGACGAGCAACATCGAACCCTGCGCGGCACCGGCAACGCCCAGCACGTTATCTACGCCCATCAGTGCGTCGGCAACGACAATGGTTTTGATCGCACCCCAAAAGCTCGCGTTAGCGGCGTCGGTGCCATGACCTGCCTCTTCCTTGGGAAACATGAGTTTGTAGGCGACAGGTAGCAACAACAGGCCGCCGACCAACATCAGCCCCGGTATTTTTAGCAACCACACAATGCCCAGCGTAAACACAATGCGAATTGCGATGGCGCCGCCCGTGCCCCAAAAAATGACGCGACGTTGCATGTGCTTCGGCACATTGCGCGCCGCCAATCCGATCACCAGCGCGTTGTCGCCCGCTAGCACGAGATCGATCAAGATGATCGTGAGCAGCGCGGTGAGAAAAGCGGTTGAGAAAATTTCCATCAGGTAACCCCGTAATCGATTGCGTGAAACGCAGCCTGCGTTCACGACACGAAAGGTTCACGTGGAATGTGCCTTCGCCTCGCGGTCGCAGTTGCGCCGTGTCAGCGAAGGTCTTGCAAGATTGTCGGCTGACAACCCGAGGCACCGGATCCACGTGCGCTACGCACGTTTCACGTATTGACGATGCCATCGCGGGAGCTACTCCCCTTCATCTGCAGAAATTAGATCACGAAAAACCGTTAAAAATCCGCGGGATAACGCGACGTAGAGTGGCCTCTTTGCATAGAAACCCCTGTTTCTATAGGGGCTAGAGGTACGAGCGTCTAAGGTGCGATTAGTCGATAAATGACCGTTGACAGCCGCGAAATGGCGGCTTTTGGTACAACGGTATACCTACTTGTCGCTTATCCGCTGCAACTATCGAAGACGACAGCCTTTATCGACCAGCACCCCAGCAACAATGACCGGCGCGTTCAGCAGCCCCAGCCCTTTCGCGGTTTCTGAGCAATCCGGCAACACCGCATCTTCCACACTTTTTGCCAGCCGCTCGCGCTCAGTTAGCGAAGGCGCAATCGACTGCGGCACCAGCGGCTTTCGTGAATTCAAATCTTTCGCCGCTGCCCGCGCAGCAGCCGCCCGCGCCGCTGCTGGATCGAATCCGTCGATCAACCCGGGCCGCAGCGGCGAGGCTGCTCCGCTCGGCGCTGCGCTGCCGGTCGCGCTTCCGCCGTCCGTGGTGCGTGGTCCAGGCAGCGTGACCGTTGCTCCGCGCGGCGCGGCGCCGGTGGTTGCAGCAGGCGCTGCGGAGCTACCTGCAGCACCAGGCGCGCTGTTCGATGGCGCAGCCGCACTCGGCGCGGCTGTTGCGGAAGCGCTGGGCGCGGCGGCCGCAGGCGCTGGGGCAGCGGTGGTGAGCTGCGGCGTTGCAGGCGCCGCTTGCGTGGGAGCGGGCGCTGCTTTCGGCGGCTCGGCAGCTGCGGCTTTCGGCAGCTCCGCTGCTTTCGCAGGTTCAGCCTGCTTCGGCAGTTCAGCGGCGGCTTTGGGAAGCTCAGGTAGTGGCTTCAGCGGCTCGATTGCCGTTGGCGGTGCGACCGGAACCAGCGGCTTGATGGGCTCGATCATTTCCCGCTTCGGGGGGGTAATCTCGACCGGGTCAATCGTTTTTGTCACTTCGCGCACAGGCTCCGGCGTCGGCTGTGGCACCGCAACGGGTGCAACTTTTTCGACGCGCGTTGGCGCAGTAGGCGCGGCCTCCTTCACCGGCGAAGGCAAGGAAACCGTAGGCAGCGTTGGAAGCGTTACGGTGTTGCTCGGCTCGACGGGTGTGAGTGGCGCAACGGGCGTAACGAGCGTCGGCTCAATCGGCGTCGGCGCATTGAGCGTGACCGTAGCGCGATCCGTTGGAGTGGTTCGAGTTGGCGGTTCGCGTGACGGTGGTTGTGCGGGCGTCGGAGCCGCTGGCGGGACGGGTTTCTCGATCTTCGGTTGCAATCGGGCACGAAACGCTTCGCCCGTATTTTCTGGGCGCGCAGGTCGAAAACCAAAGCTATCGCCACCTAGTTGAAGCAAGGTGATCGCCCAATGCAATAGCAGCGACAACGCAAGCGCCAGGATGATTCCGCGCACCGCGCGCAGCTGCATCTGTTCAAGTATCGATTCGGTGTAGCTCAGCGTGGTCAACGGCGAATTTCCGGTGGTGCGCAATAAAGCGAGCGATGAAGTTTCGAGAGTGTATGACGTGGGCGTAGTTGTGCGTGTTTAACTGATAGGCTTTAAAGCAACACCATCACACCTTGTAGGAGCGGCTCTGCCGCGAAAGGCGATTGCATTTCGCAACGATCTATCACGGCAGAGCCGCTCCTACACATACGAATCCTATGAACAACCGAGACGATAAAAAATCCTTCACCCGCCGTTCACAACAATGGTTCGGCAAGCTCGATAAAGACGGCTTCGCGCATCGCTCGTGGATGAAAAACCAAGGCCATCCGAACGACCTATTCGACGGCCGCCCGGTGATCGGCATCTGCAATACGTGGAGCGAATTGAATCCCTGCAACGCGCACTTTCGTGAGATCGCAGATTTCGTGAAAAAAGGTGTGTGGGAAGCGGGCGGCTGGCCACTCGAATTTCCTGTGATGTCAACGGGTGAAGTGTTGATGCGCCCGACCGCGATGCTCTATCGAAATCTAGTGAGCATGGATGTGGAAGAAAGCATTCGCGGCAATCCAATCGATGGCGTGGTGCTCTTGATGGGTTGCGACAAAACCACGCCCTCGCTTCTCATGGGCGCATCGTCGTGCGACATTCCGACGATTGGTTTATCGGGCGGCCCGATGCTCAAAGGCCGCTACAAAGGGCAAGAATTGGGCAGCGGCACCGGTGTGTGGCAGATGAGCGAAAAGGTGCGCGGCGGCTTCATGAAGATCGAAGAATTCATGGATGCGGAAGCGGGCATGCATCGCAGCAAAGGCCATTGCATGACGATGGGCACCGCGAGCACGATGGCGAGCATGGTGGAATCGCTCGGGGTTTCTCTGCCCGGTAACGCAGCGATTCCGGCGGTCGATGCGCAGCGCTATCGCCTCGCGCAACTCACCGGGCGGCGCATCGTTGAAATGGTGAACGAAGATTTGCGCCTGTCAAAAATTCTCACGCGACACGCCTTCGAAAACGCAATCAAAACACTCGCCGCGATTGGCGGATCGACCAACGCGGTCGTGCATCTACTCGCCATTGCCGGGCGCATCGGTGTCGATTTGAAATTGAATGATTTCGAACTTGGCTCCGCGATGCCAAACTTGCTCGATATTCAACCGAGCGGCAAACACTTGATGGAAGATTTCTATTACGCAGGTGGCCTGCCTGCGGTGCTCAAAGAAATCTCGCACGAACTTCACGCAGACGCTATCACCGCGAACGGAAAAACGCTCGTCGAAAACGTGAAAGACGCCGAGTGTTACGACCGAAGCGTGATCCGCCCGCTCGACAACCCGTTCATGGCCAATGCTGGCATCACGATTTTGCGCGGCAACCTCGCCCCGAACGGCGCAGTGATCAAACCCAGCGCCGCCACGCCGCATCTGTTGCAACATCGCGGCAAAGCCGTAGTCTTCGAGACCATCGAAGAGCTGCACGAACGCATCAACGATGAATCGCTCGACATCGATGAAACGAGCGTAATGGTGCTCAAAAACTGCGGCCCCAAAGGCTACCCCGGCATGGCCGAAGTCGGCAACATGCCGCTGCCGCCGAAGGTCTTGCGCAAAGGCATCTCCGACATGGTTCGCGTGTCTGATGCGCGCATGAGCGGCACCGCATACGGCACCGTCGTCCTCCACGCTGCGCCCGAAGCCGCAGCAGGTGGCAACTTAGCCTTCGTAAAAACCGGCGACATGATCGAGCTAGATACAAAAGGCCGCGCCCTCAAACTCGAAGTCAGTGATGCCGATTTAGCCCGCAGAAAAGAAGGCTGGACACCACCCAAACCCTCAATGGATCGCGGCTACTGGAAGCTCTACATCGACCACGTACTCGGCGCAGATACAGGCGCCGATTTGGATTTCCTCGTCGGCAAATCGGGGACGCCGATGATGAGGGAGAGTCATTGAACGGGTGAGAGCCTAAAATCCCGGAACTGCACGCAATCCGAATGGTCGATGGAATTCAACATCTCTGAACATGCCAGAAAACGGTTGCAGCAGCGGGGCATCGACGTGGCGTGGATCACGCGGGCGCTTTCCGAATCGGCGATCACGGAGAACGACGAAAACGATCCAACGCTTGCGCACGCATTGATTTCGATTCCCGAGCGCGGGTTTCGTGTCCTTAGAGTGATCTACAACGAAGCTATCGAACCCGTTACCATTGTGACTGCATTTTTCGACGACAAGGTGAAGAACTTATGAAACTCGAATTCGACCCTGTTGCCGATGCTGCGTATTTCGAAATATCGAATGCAGAAATTGTTGTCACTCGCGAAATCGAACCTGGCGTAATGGGCGATTACGACGTTGAAGGACATCTCGTTGGCGTTGAAGTTTTGTCCGTCAGTAAGCGTGGCGCGAATCTTCCTTTGCGACACGCTGCCTAAACCTGAGCGTGATTCTCCCAACGAAAATTGTGGAGGAGAATCCGCACATTGGTTCAAGCGTTGACGATTTCTTCGCGGAAGAAGGATTGCTTGAAGGAATTGAAGCCATCGCGATCAGACGCGTGGTTGCGATTGATTCAATCGACGGCTGAAGCCAGCGAATCTCCAATAGATCGCGACTACTGGAAACTCTACATCGACCACGTGCTCGGTGCGGATACCTGCGCGGATTTGGATTTCCTAGTCGGAAAATCTGGGACACCGGTGATGAGGGAGAGTCATTGATTGTCCGACGCTCGTGGTGAGCTTGTCGAACGATGACCGACCGGGAACGCTACTCATACGGCGATTCGCATCGTCTGACTAACAATTTCTGTGCGGTGAACAACATTCGGGTTCTCAGGGCGACAGACCCAAAGACTGTTGAAGCGAGCCTGATTAAGAGCACGGAACATTCACCTTTGTCGAATTTCCTCTGTTGCGATTTCTGTTCGAGGCGTAAACCCGAGACACCCGAATTTTTCGTGCGCATTTCCGCCATCCCAAAGCAATTCACCGCACTTGGTTTCGTTAAAGCGAGTCTGAAGCATTTCTTTATGCTTCGCTATCAACTGGGTAAACAATGATCGGAAGCTAGAAATCATCGTTCTAAGCTCTAACGGCGCAATCGACATGGTTGATGCGGCAAATGGAAACGCGGACTCACCGGCGTCGTCATTCGAGCGACAGAGGTGCAATGATCTAGTTCCGACGTGCGCGACGCCAGAGACCGAATCGTACTTGTCTACAAGGCTTTGATGTCGTGATCGACATGCGGACTTTATGCGACCTATGCCTGGATCGTTTGCTTCAAAGTAGCTTTCGCAGCGTTGTGGATCTTGAGAAATCCAATCGAGTGTGATGAAAGTTTCAAGCAGCGATCGATAAGAACTATTCCATCCTGCAAAATTTTGAAGCAACTGATTTGTCAGACAGGATATAGAGAGTTGAAATGTTCGTGCCAATAGACCAAACGCTACCGCCTGACGCTTTGTGAGCTGATTATTCAAACTAGAAACAAATATGCGTTCTACTTCGCGGAGCTCCTTGAATGATTCTTCGATGACAACCAAAGGCTTGGCGTATGGCTCAAAACGCAGCCTAGAGACTTCGCTAAGTACCCAATGTTCAGCATTTTTCATCGTTCTTTGACCTCAAAGGAAAGTACTCACTACTTTTATCAGCGAACGCAGTCTCTATACAACGAACTCGGGCTAAGACGTCAATTGTCTTGATGAGTGAATAGCTCGATTCTGCGTTGCTCGATTGCGGTTGCTTTACCGTCGTGCCGCTGGGAAAATAGAGAACGTCCATCGCCAAAGTCATCCGCAAAACCACGCTCCACGAAGCGAACGATGACGCTCGTGATTTGGCGTATTGGTTGTCGCGTCCAATGGCGGAACGGATCGCCGCGGTGGAAGAATTGCGGCGTCCGGTGTTAGAGGCCTTGCCCCTTGCTGAACAAAGACTTCACAGAGTTTATCGAGTCACTACCCCTACAGAAGAACGAAAAAACAGCGATTGAGTTCCTCGTCGTGATGGCGGTTCGAAATTTTCGATTCATCGCAAAATCCTGCCACACCCTGACATGTATAGCTTCCTATGATGATTGCGTTTTCATTACGCGGTTAGGAAGGAATTTTCATGTCGAACGACTCAACGGATGCGAATGGGCGGCGGCGGCTGTTGCAGTCTGCGGCGGCGGTGGCAATTGCGCAGGTTGCGTCTCAGTCTCACTCTGCAGCGGCGAGTGATGTGCCGAAGAGCACAGCGCTCACGCCCGGCAAGCCAGGTGACTTCAATTTTCTTGCGGGCGAGTGGAAAATTAGCAATCGCAAACGCAAGGCGGGCGATAGCAAAGAGTGGGATGAATTTCCGGGCGAGGCGACGTGCTGGACGATTCTTGGTGGCGTGGGTAGCGTGGAAGAGCTCCGTATTCCGGCGCGCAACTTCAGTGGCATGGGTTTGCGTTTGCTTGATGCGGAAAAACGCGTGTGGAGCGACTTTTGGGTGAACGCGAAAAGCGGTGTACTCGCAACGCCGGGGATGACCGGTAGCTTCGAAAACGGCGCGGGCATTTTTATCTCTGACGATGAAGAGGCGGGGAAGTCGGTGAAGTATCGAGGTGTGTGGGATCGCGTCACACCGAAATCGTGCCGCTGGCGTCAAGGCGTGTCGCGTGACGGCGGGAAGACGTGGGACGATGGTTGGATCATGGAGTGGACGCGGGTGGCGTGAAGATGTTCATGGTTCGACAAGCTCACCACGAACGGATGTGAGTGTGAGCGCAGCGTTTACTCCCGTGTCCTGAGCTTGACGAAGGAACACGGGATCACCACGAACGGATGTGGGTGTGACCCTTCGACGAGCTCAGGATAAACGGACAGCGTTTACTCCCGTGTCCTGAGCTTGATGAATGAATGCGGGATCACCACGAACGGCAGTGAGTGTGACCCTTCGACGAGCTCAGGATGTACGGACAGCGTTTACTTCCGTGTCCTGAGCTTGACGAAGATCGCGGCATCACTACGAACGAGAAATCACAACGTGCGACACTTCATTTTGTGTGAATTCAGCAAAGAGAGCCGCTTGTGCCTTCGATTCAAATCGATATCGTGTCAGACGTGGTGTGCCCGTGGTGCTACATCGGTAAGCGGCATTTGGAGGCGGCGCTGGTGATGTTGCGCGAGAAGCACGCTGATTTGAGCGTCACTACGCGATGGCACCCGTTTCAATTAAATCCCGATTTGCCGAGTGAAGGCATTGATCGCCGTTCGTATCTTGAAGATAAGTTTGGCGGGCCTGCGCGGGCGAAGGAAATCTATGCGCGTGTTGGTGCAGCGGGAACGGTGGCAGGACTTGCGCTTGATTTCGATGCGATTGAAAGGCAACCGAACACGCTCGCGGCCCACGCGTTGATTGCGCTCGCGCAGGCCGAGAGAACGGACGCGAGAACGGGCGATCAACATAGCGAGGCCAACGGCGACGCTAGCAGTGACACCGAGGTTACCGATCGGATTGTGGAGGCGTTGTTTAAAGCCTACTTCGTTGACGGTCGATTCATCGGTGATATCGAAGTATTGATTGATATCGCTGCAAGCTGCGGGATGAACGCAGTGACAACTCGATCGACATTGCGCGACGCTTTTGCGCTAGATCGAATCGCAAGCGCGGACGCGAGCGTTCGCGCGCAAGGCATTAGCGGAGTGCCTTTTTTTGTGTTCAACCAAAAGCTCGCGCTATCGGGCGCACAACCTCCAGCGGCATTACTTGACGCGATGGATCAAGCGATTGCATAACGATTGATCTTCAGCATTGCGCGCGATTCTGAATTTTGCAGCTTGAAATTGGCGGCGAGGCGCGGCGTCGTGAATCCCCTAGTGATTTCAACAACTCTATCGTAGCATCACCGTTTAATCGGGGCAGGATCTGTTTTTTGTTAAATAGATTTAATACATAAACGGCTTTATTGCCCATTTAAATTGGTCGTCGAGGTAAAAAGGTATATACCCGCGACTCGATTGAACCGTTGCAATCAACCGCTCGACTCACCAGCATCAGGCGGACGATCCGCCTTCTATTTGGAAGACGTTCATGAAAGCATTTCTTGCCTTTTGTTCGATGGTGGTCTTCGCGAGCGCAAACGCACACGCGCTTGCCCCGCTAGATCCAAATTCAGCTGACGGCAGCAAAACTGCCTCCACCCGGGCCGCTGAGCCGTCGGGAAGCGATTTGACCGGCGCCTCGAAAGTGACGCCAAAATCGGCGCTTCGCTCTGGTGGCGTTCGCACTTCGGCGGGAGACGTCAACGGTGATGGCCGCGGCGCCTCGCCAGCGCTGCCCGCTGACACATTGAAACCCGCGCAAAAAGCGCCTAGCGGGCTGCTATTGCCTGCCATTCAAAAGGTTCGCGAAGCCGCGAAGAAATAACGGAACTGGTGGCGATCCAAAAATCCGCCATTTCCCGTCTTTACCTACAGCCCGTCGTTATTAACAGTTTGACGCACCCTATATCTCAGTGGAGCCCACCATGAATCAATTTCGCCAACGCAGCGTCTACTGCGCGCTGCTTGCTACTTGTTTTTCGATGTTCGCAGCGGTTTCGAACGCCTCGCCCTCAGCGCAGCAGCAAGGCACAACGCCACAGCGCCCTGGGCAGACGCCCGCGCCACAAGCCGTAAAGAAGCCCGACCTCGTTGCCGAGCTCCCTGGCCCACAATTTTTGTTTCGCGTGAGAAACATTGGCAGCGCGGCGTCGCCCGCTTCGGTGACCCGGGTGATGTGCTACACCAACACGGCCGGACCGCCGACCGAGCGCTGCGTAGAGGGCACGCACTTTGTTGTGATTCCGAGTATCGTGAATCCGCCCGGAACAACCAAGGCAGGATCGAACGTATGGAACGTCCCCGTGGGCGGCCTTGATGCAGTAACGGGCTTCACCACGTTTAGCCTCAACATCAAAACGGTGCCAGCGTTGCAGCAACAAGGACTTCGCTTTCAAGTGTGCGCCGATGGCGCAAGCGCTATCAACGAGTTAAACGAAGGCAACAACTGCAGTTGGTCGGTTTATAACTGGCCTAATTGAAGGTTCGCGAATTGAGTTAGCGCTCGGGAAAATACTGCGGCGCTTCTGCACGTTGATACATGCCGTAGGTTCGCTCCACGCAGCCCATCGCGGCATGACTCACACGGCGATCTTGAACCGCGAGGTCAAACGCGTCGTAGACCGTATTGTGCGACGGTGATTGCCCAACGTGGAGATGTTCCCCGGGCCGATAGATGCTTTCGAACTTAAGTGGCTCGTTGAGCGCGCTCAAATCGTAATCGCGCGTATTGGTCTCGACGATGACCACGAGCTGAGAGTTCTCCGGTGCTTCGCTGAGCCGCATGACCGACTGCCCGCGCGTATAAGAGCGCATCACGCGGCCGACACGTAATCGATAGTCTTCAAACACTGATTCACGTCCGCTTTCTTGCGCGTTGTGATGAATAGCGTTGTTGCGCCATTTCACCAATGATTCCTCATCGCGCCAAATTTGAAATGAAAGTACCCAGTTTGAGTCGTATCCCGCCGCGCCAAGCCTGCGAAAGCGGTCAATAAATTCACACCCGCCGCTCGCGTCGAGCTCCGGTCGAAGCGCCGCCGCGATGCTCAGGTATTGATCAACGGCGTTGGCGAACGGCTTCACATCAAACAAAAGAAACTGCATAAATATTCCTGTACAGCGTCGCGGCGACTATCGCTGGAGTTGCAGCGGTTCGCGAATTCGCTCACGCACGATGTCGTCTCGATGAAACGGCAGCGCAATCCACTGCTTCTGCGAATAACGTTTGAGTTGATCGACGGCATGCGCAGATGTGGGATCGCTGCTTTGGCCGTAGACCAAAATCGCGTTCGCGACCGGGCCGCGATTATCAAACGTTACGGCCTGCACATAGCTCGTTCCGTAGTCAATACGAATTCCGCGGGCGGATAGCTCCGGGCTGCCACGTGCGCCAACGTTGTTGAGGATGCCTTCGAGATCATCGCCGCCGTGCACCGCAATAGCCTCGTCGACAATACCTGCGCGTTGAACAGATCCGAGCGGCGCGTCGAGAGCAAAACCGGCATCTCTCACTTTTTTAGCGGCTGCGGCGAGCGCGTCCCATACTTTTGCGGCCACCGCTGCATCGCTCATACGAAGGCCGCGTGGCGTTAAGGCGGGTTCAGCTTTTGCGGCCGGTTCACGATACACGTCTTTAATCGACGATGCGAGACGCCAGAATTCGCGGAACAAGATGGCGCCGCGCGCGTCGGCGTCATTGGTTCGATTCCAACCTCGTAGCGCAGCACACGCATCTCGCGCCAGCTCATTCGGTGCGTCCGCGCAGGCTGCAAGCAAATCGGGCAACACCATTCGCGCCACCAGATTACGGTTTTGAAACAGCTGCGATTGAACGCGCTCAAGATTCACCGGCCCGTTGGCAAGCATCTGCGGTATTTCGATTAAACCGGATCGCGTTCGCGCGCGCGCGACGCTGTCATTGCCGACCATCGGCGAAATGTTGTTCCACTTCTGCGCGGGATGCGAATAGAAAAAACTGTCGTTCGAGTTGTGAACCCAATCGCTTCGAATAGCAACCGGCATGCGTGTTGCAGGTGTAATCCCCGGAAAAGGAGACGAGGCATCACGCCGCCAATCACAATCACTTCGTGCGCCGTTTAGCACCGCAATGCCCGCCGCGTTGAACAGCCCAACCGCTGACGCACTTGCGCGGCAGCGTTGCAAGTGCTCGCCGTCTACATCGGGCACGACGCTTAAGTCGGCATACATCGCTTGACCATTGCGATCCGCCGCAATCGTATTGACCCAAGGCAAGCCAAGATTTGCGAGGGCTGCGCGTATGCCTTGAACGGACGTTGCGCGAGCTATCGCAAGCCACGTGTCGGTCATGCGTGCGTTTCCGGTGTTGGCATCTTTGATCGCGTAGGCCACGCCCTCCGTCCAGTTTAATCCGGCGCGCGGGCTCACGATGATCGGCCCCCACCGCGACGACCAAATCGTTTGCGTCACCTCTTTTACCGATCCGTCGGCTTGTTTCGAGCGAATCGTGACCACGCGCGACGTCATCGCTTCGCTCACGCCGTCGACGACATAGCGCGTTGGGTTGGCGGCATCGAGCGTGAGTTCAAACAAGGTGAAACGCTTGCCCGTGGATACAGTGTGTGACCACGCGACGTCGCGGTTAAAACCGATATGCACCACATTGCCAAACGCGAGCGACGCGCCCATCACATCGAGCGCACCCGGTATCGTCAAATGCAGTAGGTAGAAGCGATTGGGCCCGACCCACGGAAAGTGGGGATTGCCAAGCAGTACGCCGCTAGCATTCTCAGAAACGTCCTTACCAAACGCCCAGGCGTTGGAGCCTAATTCAGAATCAATAACGCCTATTTCCTTCATTGCCGCCCTGATTTCTTGGGCGTTAGGCGTAGGCGCTAGGGGTACGTATGAAACCTTTGCTGCGGGTGGTTTCGCCGCCAACAGCGCATCCGCAAACGCGCCGACACCGGCTTGCACGGCAGACAACTCGTTGACACGGTAGTAGTCGGCGATCGTCATCGGCGTCACCCACTCGCGGCCACGACACGCGCTTGGCAAGTGCTCTTTGTTGTCGGCGAGGAAACGGTTGTAGCCCGCCACGTAACCGGCCGCAAGCGAACGCGCTTCTGCCGAAGCGCGCCCCCATTGTGCGGCCAGCGCTGCATCATTCATATGAGCAGTAACGAAGAGATCAATCTGCTCGTTGTTGAGCGCGCGTAAGCCGAGTAGACCTTGCGCGCTGCCGCCGAACATTGCAGCGCGCTGACCGCGCACGGTGACCAAGTGGTTGGCGGCCATACAAATATTGTCTTCGGCGAAGGCATAGGCAATGCCGTATGCGAGCGTCTCAGCGTCTGACGCCGTGATGTGGGGAACATTAAATGAAGTGCGCTCGATGGTGGCGACGCGCGCGTCGTTCGCCAAATTAACGTTCCGCGCAGCGCATCCCGACATCGCAATCGCGATTAGTGCGGACGCAAAGATGTGTTTTGTATCGCGAAGGCGGTGAGCGAACGTCGACTTTTGGGGATTTGGCATGAGCATTGAGCTGTATCTGGAAATTCAGCCCAAAGTATCGACGATGGTGCTGCCGTTTGCAGCGCAAATTCCAAACGAATACGTCGACAGCGCTTTTATCGCCGATTATGCGTAAGGTTTAGCCACGCCACGGCTACTACAATTAAGGTGTTTCCTGCGTACATGCAGATTCACTTGGATTTTGCGCGCACGTCCATCCTCGGTTTGCAATGCACTCTCCGATCGACGACCTGCTTATTGGTGGCAATGCATGATTTCCTTCCACCTGTCACCCACGCTACGTTGCAGCGCCTGACGACACAGTCGCGTTGAAAGGTAGACATTATTAGTATCAACTTTACGGAGTCATCATGAAGAGTTTGTCCATCACCGTTGCGCTCGCCGCATTACTTTCGCTGGCGGCCTGCGCGCCTCTGGTAACGCAGAATCCGGGCGGGAAAATTTCTCCGGCTAATGTGCACTCCATCGACGGCAACGACCGCGTGATGTTGAAGGGCGCCGATGTGGTGTCGTACTTCACCAACAAAACGTACGCGCAGGGCAACCCATCGATTAAGTCGACCTATGAAAACATCACGTTTTATTTCTCGTCAGCCCAAAACAAAGCTTTGTTTGACCAATCACCCGCTAAATATTTGCCGGAATATGGCGGCTATTGCAGCAATGGCATCGTGTACAGCATTCCCTGGGGCGGCGATGCTGATTCATTTGAGGTGATCAACGGCAAGGTCTACATCTTTGGTGGCAAAGGCTCGCGCGATGCTTTCATGCTCGACCCGCAAAAAAACGTCGCACTCGCTGACAAATATTGGAAAGACGAAGTGAGCGGCAGCAACGCGCTGTTGCATCGCACGAAGCGCACCACGGTTGCGAAAGTGGCGCATTACAAAACCGGCGCTGAGCTCGCTGCGGAAGTTGCAAAAGCACAAAAATAGGCGATTCAGTTACAAGCTTCTCCACCCAATTGAATTGGGCGGAGAGTCGAATTTAATCTAGAGTTGATACAACAAATAAAAGCCGTCATCGCCCTCTTTGATAGGCGTTTACTTCGTAGCGCTAAATGAACGTCAAAGCGTTTGCACAACTGCTGCTCTTAGGCGCGCTCTGGGGCGCAGCGTTCATGTTTCTGCGGATTGCTGCGCCGGAGTTTGGAACGTTTGCTACTGCGGGCGCGCGCGTCGGAATCGCCTGTGCGATCATGCTTGCGGTCGTCTTTGCGATGCGCCTCACGTTCCCGTTGCGCGAAAAGTGGCGGCGCTATCTGGCAATCGGCGCCGTAAACACAGCGGGGCCGTTCGTCCTATATTGTTTTGCAGCGCTCCACATTCCCGCAGCGTATAGCGCGATTGGAAATTCCACGACTCCCATTTGGGGCGCGTTGATCGCGGTCATTGTGTTCAAAGAGCGACTCAACGTCGCGGGCTGGATCGGCATCGTCGCCGCGTTTGCGGGCGTTATCGCGCTGGTGGGATTGCAATCGGTTCAGATCACACCGCTGTTGATTGCGGGCATGCTCTCAGTGCTGATCGGCGCAATGATGTACGCCGTCGCTGGGTTTCTCATCAAACGATATTTGAGTGACGACGGCGGCATTGTTGGTGCAACAGGGATGGTGCTGGGTGCAACGTGCTGGTTGATTCCGATTTCGCTGTTTGCGTTGCCTGCCAAAGTGCCATCGGTTCAAGCGTGGGTTGCAGTGTTAGCGCTCGCAGTGTTTTGCACAGTGCTTGGCTACTTTATGTTCTTCAAGTTGATTCGCGAAATCGGGCCGCAGCGAGCATCATCAGTGGCGTTTTTGTTTCCCGCATTCGCCGCGTTTTGGGGATGGTTTTTTCTCGATGAGTCCATCACAATCAACATGCTAATCGGCATGGCGTTGGTGCTCACCGGAACGGCGCTCGTCTCGGCCTCACAACACGCGGCAAACAGCGTGCATTGGCTGCGTTTTCGAGAGTGGATCTTGTGGCCGCTTGCGTTTACGTTTGCACCGCACACATTGCGCGTTCGCATCGCCCGGCGCATTGCCAGCGACGCGAGTTTTTTCGCGAGCGAAGTCAGTGCACTCCGCGCAAATGCGCCTCGGTTCGTGCCTGACATTGATCTTGACGCGGCATCGCGCGAGCATCGTTTGTTGCGTTTTATGGATCGCTGCGATGTGTTCTTAAGCGCATTTCGCGAGAAACATACACTCAAGCACATGATCGTTGCCGAAGGCTTGCCGCCGAAAGAACGAGCCGCTGTTTGCTTGAGCGCGCATCGCGGAAACGGATGGTGGATGCTGCTCTCGCTTGCGAAACAAGGTCGACCCGTCGAGCTCGTATCTGCACCGTTCCCTAAATTTACGACGCTCACGGATCAACTATGGCGCCCGTATTTCAAACTTCGCTGGCGTGAGATGAATCGCATGGGCGGTTTGCCTCTGATCACGATGAAAGGCGCGAGCAAACACGTTCGCTCGGCGCTAGAAAATTACGGGCGAGTCATCGCCACAATTGACATTCCACCTGCGCTCGCGAAACGATGCAGCGAGGTGGCATTTTTCGGACGCAATGCCTATATGCCAAGGCAGGTTATCGATATTGCTGTTGAAACTAATGCCACGCTCTGGATGGTGTTCGGCGACGTGAACGCGGAGACGTTGACGCAACACGTCCGTTTCGAACCGATCGACACTTCGAAAGGCGCTCAAGCAGCATTCGGCGAATACGCCGCAAAACTCGAAGCCGCTATCCGCCAACGGCCCGGCTCGTGGCACGCTTGGGGCGATGTAGACCTATATTTTCGTGCGAATTAGCGCGGCTTTCCGCTTGTTAGTTCTCCCAAACTAAACTCCGACGCAGCCCAGCGTTAGCGGTCGTGTACCAAAAATCCAACATCAGGTCGCTAAACGGTGCCAATAGTTGAGCTCAGGTACCAAGCGACTGACCAGCTGTGCAATGATGGTTTTTGGGAAACGGGAGCGTTTCTCGTAAAAACAAAACTTGTGCGCGATGCGAATAATCTTAATCAGATCAAAACGCGAACCAAGTTGCACTTAAAGCGGGAAAATACGGTCACAACAAGCAAATATCGCTCGACCAGATTTCGTGGATCGTGCGGAAGCACCAGAGGTCGAGGATCACATGAGCAATCCAACTTTAAGCATCGCGTTGCTGGGCTTTCCGCCTGCGGAACGAGCAACGTTTGAGACGTTTTTTCGTTTAGTGTCATCACGCCGACCGCGACCGCTTGAGATTTCCTCTGCCGCAAATCAAGCGCAAGTCGTAATTTGCAATGCAAACGATTTCACTCAAAGCAGCGCGCCTGCGATCATCCCCGGGCTGCAAGTCCTAGTGACGATTGGCGGCACGGGTGCGATCTCGGCGTGGAAACATCTCCCGCGCCCGGTGAATCTGAATTCCGTCCTCGCGGTGCTCGACGCTGCTGCGGCCGAAATTCGTCCGACGGAGTCAGCGGCTGACACCGCGCCATCGGCACAAGCTGCAACGACGCCATCGATGATCTTGGCGTCCTCATCAAGAGCGCAAGAATCGAAAGGCTTCACGCCAAGTATGCCGCCACTCGGTTCGCCGATTTACCAGCCGAACGCTTTGGTGAATAAGGTATTGAGCGCTGCGACCGCACACGCTCGCCCAGCAGGTGTTTCTGCCCCGCAGGCTGCGCCCGTTGCCATGAATCCGGCACCGGTCGCCTCGACGCCACCCATTTCAAACAACGTGACTTCGTTTCCACGTGTTGTACGCCCTGCGCAGCTCACGCCGGTACCCGCCAGCCGACCCGCAGCTGCTAAGCCGCCAGTTGCGGTCGCTAGCCCAGTCCCTGAGCCCGCCGCGACGGTAGCATCGCAAATCAACATATTGGTGGTCGACGACAGCGACGTGGCGCTCAAGTTCATGCACAGTCGCCTGAGTGCGTTCGGATTTTCAGTGGCGCTTTGCGGAAGCGGCGAGGAAGCGCTAGTGCGAGTGTCAGACGGACAGTATCAGTTTGTGTTCCTCGACGTAATGATGGCCGGCCTCGATGGCTACCAAACTTGCAAGGCAATCAAGGGACGCAAGTATGCGGGCGGCCGATCACCCACAGTGGTGATGCTCACCAGCCGCGGCGGTACTATCGACAAAGTGCGTGGAACGTTTGCAGGATGCGATGCGTATTTGACAAAACCGCTCGACGAATCCAAGATGCTCAAAGTGTTACTCAAGTACAGTCCCGAGCTTGGCGATTCAGTTTCAACGTTAGGTCCGTCGCGTGCTTCACCGCTGCCAAGCGCGCATGAGAACGTGCCTCAAGGAACTCGCGATCCGCTTGCGCGTGCGTTTGAAGGCCTGCCAAATGGCGTGGTCGCAAAGTAGCGCTTTGCGCATTATTTTTAGTTCAGATAGAACATCGTACAGACACGAAGGTTGACATGAAAAAAGTACTAATCGTTGACGACGCACCGGTCGACCAACAAAATTTGCGTCGGATTTTTGCCGATGCAGGTTGGGTTATCGTCGTTGCCAATACGGGCAACGAAGGCGTGGCGCTGGCCAAAAAAGAGGTTCCAGACCTCGTGTTGATGGATGTAAACATGCCTGGGCTCGACGGATTTTCCGCGACGCGGCAGCTCATGCAAGATCCAATCACCAAGGGCATTCCAGTCGTTTTTGTCACTGGAAAAGATCAAAAAGCTGACCGTGTGTTCGCGCAAATGCTCGGAGCTAAGGGCTACATCACTAAGCCCTATACCGACGACCAAGTCCTCGCCCACGGTTAGCGTCTATCGTGACGATTCTCGAGAAACACCGATGATGCCGGTCGCCGCGCGAAAGCTGTTCCAAGCGGTGCGCTGCGGGTCGCTCAACGTTGCCTTCCCATACGGCTGGGCATCGATGATCGTTGATGATTTTGAACTAGCACCGGTGCCGCGCGCACCCGCTTGGCTAGTCGGTGCTGTAAACATTGAAGGCACGATCGTGCCTGTGGTTGATCTCGGACGGTATCGTCGAAACGACGCATCGATACGTTCCGAGTCGACCAGTCAGGCACCCGCCAAAAAACGATTGCTAGTGGGCTCAGTGCAGCCCAACCAATCAGACCAGCGCATAGCCATCGCGTTTGACGGACTGCCGCAACAGCTGGAAGCGTTCGATTCAGAAAGTGACGGCGTTGCGGAAAGCAAGCCAGGACTCATCAGCGGGTTCATCGCAGCCCCTGCAGGCGAGCGATTTGCGCGTGTGAACGTTACGCGGCTCATGGACGAGCTGATTGACGCGCTTGAAGCGACGTGATTTACGTCATGCGGCCAGAAATTAGAAAAGAAGACATCGGAGGGAAATTATGAATATTCGTCAAAAACTCTTGCTAGGCGCCTCCGCGCTCGCGGTCGTCCCAGTCGTCTTGACTGCTGCAATCTTGTGGGCGGGTGCATCCGATCTCGCAAACCAAACGATCAACGCGCAGACAGAATCCGAGCTTGCATCGATTCGTGAGTCGCGAAAACAAGCGCTGATTGATGACTTTAACGCGCGCGTTGCAGACGTCGCAACGCTCGCAGCGCAGCGCTCCACGCTAGACGCGTTTAAGGCGTTTAAAGCCTCGTATTCGACAGCGGCGAAAGATTTGCCTAGACTAGATGGCGACGGTGCACGCAACGCAATGACTGAGTTCGTCAAACAGCAGTTCGGCACCGAGTACGCGCGACGCAACACTGATACTTTGCCTGATTTGTCGCCCCTTATCTCGGTGCGTGACGCCAATTCGGTGGCGCTTCAATCGATCTTCATTACGTCGAACCCAAACCCGCTCGGGCAAAAAGACAAGTTAACGGTGCCTGCGCAGGATTTCCCTTACGCGCGAGCCCACGCGCAATTCCACCCCAGTTTTGAGCGCGCACAAAAACTGCAGGGCTTCTATGACTTGTTTTTAGTCGACCTCGACACCGACACTGTGATTTACACAGTGTTCAAAGAGCTCGACTTTGCTTCAAATTTATCGCAAGGGATTTCGTCTAAAACAAAGCTAGCAGAAGCTTACTTCAAGGTTAAGAGTGCACAGAAAAAAGACGCTACCTATCTCAGTGACTTTGCCCCGTATCTCGCTTCGTACAACGACCAAGCGGCGTTTGTTGCGGTTCCACTGTTCGACGGTGATCGACAGGTCGCTGTATTGCTCGCTCAGTACCCAATTGACAAGCTAACCGAAGTGATGAGCTCGGATCGCCAGTGGAAAAAAGTCGGTCTCGGAGATACCGGTGACGTTTTCGTCGTCGGACCCGATAAAAAAATGCGGTCAAACGCCCGTTACGTGCTCGAAAACAAAGAGGCGTTCGCGAAGCTTCTTGCCGGAAAGATTGCGCCGACCGACGCCGCTACGATGGTGAAGAAAGAATCGACCATTGGCTTGGTTACGATTGACTCGGACGCCACTCGCCCCGCGCTCGAAGGTAAGGAAGGATTCGTAGACTTCGTCGATTACCGCGGAATTCGCGCGCTCGGGTCGTATGCGCCGGTGCGCGTGCAAGGTCTGACCTGGGCGATTGTGGCGAAGCAGGACTATGTCGAGGCAACTCGATCGCTACGCGAACTAGACCGCGCGTCGCTCATTCGTGCCGTTCTGACTGGGCTCGGTGTGTTGTTTCTCGCGGGCGTGCTGGTATCACTCTTCCTCAAGCGGTTCATGCGTCCGATCGATAAGTTGGCCACCACCGTGACCGCCGTCGCCGGAGGTGATAGCAAGGCGCGCTCACAACTCACAGAAAAAGACGAAGTAGGTGAACTGGGTCGCTCGTTCGATAACCTGCTTGACGAGCGTATTGCCGCCTTAGAAGCCGCAAAGGCGGAAAACGAACAGCTTAACAACTCGGTAATCTCGTTGTTGCAAACGGTGTTTCACCTTTCCAATCGCGATCTCACGGTACGCGCCCCGGTGACCACAGACGTTGTGGGCACAGTGTCGTCATCGGTAAATCAGCTCGCAGAAGAGACCAACAAAGCCCTTACTGACGTTCGTGACGTTGCCGATCGCGTCCGACAAACGTCGCAAGCTGTGCGTGAGCGTTCGGTACAGGTGGAGCGCGCCGCAGAACAGGAACGCGGCGCACTAGAGGCAATGGCCACCACACTCGCGCAAACAGCAGGGCAGTTGGTGCACGTCGCAGGACTCTCCGAACAATCGAACCACGCAGCCGAACAGGCGGCGCAGGCGACGCTTGCCGCTATGAACGCGGTTGAAGGCACGGTAGTCGGTATGGACGGACTTCGCCAATCCATTTCTGAGATGGAAAAGCGCTTCAAGCGTCTTGGTGAGCGTTCACAGGAAATTACAAGCGCGGTCGCGCTCGTCAACACAATCGCCGAGCGAACCCATGTGCTGGCGTTGAACGCATCGATGCAAGCGGCAACGGCAGGTGAAGCTGGGCGTGGGTTCGCGGTGGTGGCGGAGGAAGTGCAGCGCCTCTCTGAAAGCTCGCGTCAAGCGACCGCGCAAATTTCCCAGCTCGTGACCAACATTCAAGGAGAGACCAACGAGACGGTGTTCACCGTGAATCGCCTGATCTCCGACGTGGTCAAGCAATCCGAGTTGGCGCAAGAGGCTGGAATGCAGATGGCGCAAACACGGATGACGACGCAGGAACTCGTGGAGCTCGTGCGGCAGATTGCGGTTTCGGCGCAAAGTCAGAATCAGCTCGCGAGCGCGCTTCAACAAAGCGTGACGGGTCTCGCAGAGGAAACCAGTCGCACCAGTGAGGCGATTGCGGAGCAAGCACAGAGTACGCAGCGACTCGTCGAATTCTCGGAGCGATTGACCGCTACGGTGGGTCAATTCAAATTGACCGACGCGCCCGCGTCGGCGTAGATGATGCTTTGATCCACGCTGATCAATGAACATTTCTGAGCTGCTTGCGCTCATTGCAAGCGAGTATTCGGGCGGACTCGAAGAGGCAAAGGCGCCGCTGCGCGCAGTTGCAGAACACTTTTCGAGTAATTCACACAACGTGGCGGACCTTGCGCCAACGCGAGCGTTCGTCGAGCGAACCAGGAACGCCGTTGGGCTCCTAAATTTAGGCGGCGTTGTAGCGTTCTTGGAGCATGTCGAATCAGTGCTTCCGGTCTCTGATGAGGAGTCGTCTCCACTTGAAGTGGTCAGCGCAAGTTGGTCGTTGGACGCGCTTGACGTTGTTGGGATGTTTCTGGGCAATGGCGCGTCAGCAGACGCGGCAGAATTGATTGCGTATCATGCCGAACAGTCGCCCGCCTCGCCCGACCCCGCTTGGATCGCGGCGCTCCGCGCATCACTTAGCGACGCGCCGAGTCTTCTCTCGGACGATGATGAAACCGACATTCAATACGTAGAAGTTTCGCCGCAAGCGATCAGTCTGGACAGTAGCGCGGCCGACCCGGAATTACTCAGCGCGCTGCTCGCCGATGCGCCCCGCCAACTAGAGCGGATGCGTGACGACTTGCTGCACTATGCGGGCGCGAGCTCGCCGAGTTCCGGCTCGCTCGCGGAGTCACAGCGGATAGCGCACACACTCAAGGGCTCTGGCAATATCGTTGGGCTACCCGGCATTGCAAACATTGCACACCCGCTCGAAGATTTGCTTGTTTGGTTAGACAGCGGCGACGAACGCAATGCCGAAGCGCAAGCTCTTGCGGTGCGCGATGCGCTGGTGGCGTGTGACGTGTTGCAGCAATCAATCGCGTATCTGAATGCGGAAGAAGCACCGCCCACTCGCGCATTGATGACGCTTGAGCGAATGCAAGCGTGGGCCATCGAAATATCAGCCGGCGAAGCTAACGCGATGCGTCCTCCGCCGATCGAGTTTGCCGCTGAAACTGACGCCACACAAGTCACACCCTCGGAGCTCACGCCTGCGACCCTTAGCGACACCGCGGTATTGCGCGTTGATGCCGCGCGAATTGGATCGTTGGTGACGCGCCTTGGACAGTCACTCGCCTCAGCGCAACGCACCTCGCGGGCTGTGCGCGAAATCGAAGAGCGACTCGCCGCGGCAATGGCTCGCCAAGCCAAGCTTAGGCAACAGCTCGATGAGCTCCAGCGCGTGGTAGAGCGCCAAGCCGTTACGCTTCAGCAGAAACAAGAGGACGGAGTTGCGTTTGATCCACTGGAAATGGATCGTTTTGATGCGTTGAGTATCCTTTCTCGCACTCTGGCTGAAACGGTGCAAGATCAGATCGAGCTCACGCGCGAAGCCGAGCAAAAAGCCCGGGAAACGCTTACGCAGCTGCGCGACGACGAGCGCGCACTTCGCGAGCAACATCGTGATTTACTCGCTACGCGTTTGGTACCGTTCAGCAACATCGTCGCTCGGCTTCGCCGCAGCGTAGAGCAAACGGCGAGCGAAGTCGGCAAACAAGCGCGCTTAGTCGTTCGGGGTGAACGCACAACGCTAGACGCCGACGTGCTCTCACGCTTGACCGAGCCACTGCTGCATATGCTGCGAAATGCAGTTGACCACGGCATCGAGGCACCCGAGGTACGGCAAGCGCTAGGCAAGAATCCAACTGGAACAGTTGAGCTGGTGTGCGCGCGCGATGGCTCACAGTTCGCCCTGAGTTGTGCCGATGACGGACGCGGTATCGATGAGCACGTCGTTCATGAGCGCGCAATTCGCGACGGCCTGTTGCCGCCAGATGCTGCGTTCGATTCATCGCAAATTCACGCGTTGATCCTGCAGCGCGGATTTAGTACCAAAGACGTTGTCAACCAGGTCTCGGGCCGCGGCATCGGCATGGATGTAGTCGCCGAACGCATCCGTGCCATGAAAGGTTCGTTGGCAATCCAATCAGAGCCTAACGTGGGTACCCGCTTCAACATCCAACTGCCGGTTTCGAGTGGTCTTGCGCAATCATTGATTGTTGAAGCGGCATCGCAAATCGTCGCGGTGCCATCGGACTCAATTGTGGCTGTGCTGCCTGCAGGCAGCGCGTTTGCCGAGAACGACGGCGTTAACGTGCGGCCATACGTGCGCTCAGGTGAGGATCTGTTCGAGGTTCACAGCCTTGCATATTGGCTTGGGTTTGCCGAACGCCCTTCGACGGATGACTTCAAGCAACTTCCCGTAATCCTCGCTCGCGGCACGAGTGGACTCGTTGCGATCGCCGTAGAGCGCGTCATTGACGTGCGAGAGCTAGTGTTACAGGACGTTGGCGCGCTGCTGCGGCGCGTCGCAGGTCTCGGTGTCGGCACGATTGGCGACCAGGGCACTCCGTTATTCTTGATCGATATCGCATCGCTTGAGCGGCGAGCTGAATCGAAAGTTGGCCTCAGCGCCGCGATTGCGTTGCGCCGCCGAGCGGAAGCGGCGCGGCTGCGCGTGCTCGTGGTTGACGATGCTTTGTCTGCCCGGCGGGCGCTACAGCAATCCTTTGAAGATCGTGGCTTTGAAGTGCTCTCAGCGGGCGATGGATTCGAGGCGCTAGAGGTGCTGCGTCAGCACCGCATTTCACTCGTAGCGACGGATCTTGAAATGCCAAACCTAAACGGACTGGAGCTTGCAAGACGGATGCGCGAAGTACCGGATTGGGCCTCAATTCCCATCGTTATGGTGACTTCAAGGGGCGGTGATCGCCACCGCCAAGCAGCGCTGGAAAGTGGCGTTGACGAGTATCTGGTGAAGCCATTTGCGAACCAGCAATTGATTGCTGCAGCAGATGCTTTGATCGCGAATCGCCGAGTTTCAGTGTAGATCGCTGCAGGGTCCGATGAACAAGACTGATTTCCGAAGCTTTCTCATCCAGCTCTATGCTGACTCGCTTGGTGTTGCCGCGGAATTCGTCGTCGATGACGCGTTTGCCATTGTTTCTGAACGCCCGGAATGGCGCGGCAACGCTCAACTTCTACGCGCGCAGTTTTTGTTGGCCCTAGAACGAGTAACACCCCCCGAAGTTCCACTAGCGCGACTACGTTCGGAAATTGTTGCAAAACTAAAAGACACCGATCTGCATTAGCAGACCTAACTTGATACTCAGGAGGAAAAATTCATGAAATCCATACGTTCAATTCTGCTGTTAGGGCTAGCGCTGATCGCTGCGCTGTTTTTAGTGCAAGCGGGCCTTCTTTCTTGGGGGCAGCGATCCATCGAAGAAAACGTTGTCGCGAAGGTTCAAAAAAATACGATCGCATCATCGCAACTGGCGGAGCTCGCCCTGCTGGCTCAACAAGTGCGTCGCTACGAAAAAGAGTATTTTGTGTACGTGACGAATCAAGAGCGTCGCGATAACTACATCAAGGAGTGGACGGGCACGTCCGAGAAGATCGCTAAGCTTCTGCAAACGATGCGAACAAATGCTGATAGCGCTTACACGCCAGAGGATTTGAACAAGCTTTCGAATTGGAGCTCTGCCGCCGAGTTTTACTCAGCAGAAATGAAGAAAATCTTCGGCGTGGTCAATGACAGGCAAGCCGCGATGGGCGCAGCCGTTTCTGCAGGGTCGGCCTCGCCCCCCGCGTCGATATCAGCGGGATCCGCGAAAGTGAGCCCCCTTGTTGTTGCCTCATCGCTTCCGCAGTTTTTGCCCATTGAGGTCAACGCTATGATCACCGCCGGAAAGGATCGACTGTCAGGCGTCTTGATCAAAGGCGTTAGCGAAATGTCGGCTGACAAGACCAAAGCAACGCTCGCGCTACCCGAAGTCACGAAATCGGAGTTCAACAAGCTCTGGACAGGCATGATGACTTCTGTGGTGGCGGGGTTACTCATCGCGCTGGCGCTTGCGATCAAATTGCCAGCGGCGATCGGCAACCCGATTCGCGCATTGGGCGAAGCAGTCGATCGAATGAGCAAGGGTGAGATTGAGCATCCTGTGAATGTTGCAGCACCGGTGGAGTTCGATACGCTCACCGTGGCGGTTGAACGGATGCGGCTCGCGCAGCGCACACTGGTGCAGCGCATTCGTGCCCGCGCGAGCGGTAATTAAGTCGCGTGCGGCGCCCGTCGCGGCGTTCTATTTGTTGTCAAATACGACAGTCAACGGCCATATACATTGGGTAAGTGGGTCATATCAGTGGCTTATTGAGTCTTGCAAAAAACGCGCTTTTAGCCCGATAATATCGGGACAAGAGCTTTAGCGTTGTAACACGGCCGGCCCGTGGTTTTGTAAGGCACAGCCATCGGTCTGAATCAATTCGAGAAAGCGCACCTCACTCGCGAAACAGTTTGCTCAAGACGTCGGGAAACGCATCCTAAACACTGAGCCGCGACCAAATTCGCTCTCGATTTCGAGCGTGCCGCGATGTCGTTGCACGACGTGTTTCACAATTGCAAGCCCAAGCCCGGTGCCGCCCGTATCGCGTGAACGCGATCGATCAACTCGATAGAAGCGTTCGGTGAGCCGGGCGATGTGCTCCGACGCGATGCCAACGCCGGTGTCTCGAACCTCAACAATGATCGTGTGCTCGATCAAGCTCGCGCGCGTCGAGATTTCGCCGCCCGCAGGCGTGTAGCGCACCGCATTTGATAGTAAGTTCGCTACCGCCGCACGTAGCTCGCTTGCGCTGCCGCGCATCGTAATGGGCGGCTCGATATGTTCGTTGAATCGGTGCGATCCTGATGACAACGCGGCCGCATCAGCGAGTGCGTCGCGCACGACAGACACCAGATCAAAGTCAGCGTTTTCGCTGGGAAGTTGCGCATTTTCTAATCTGGCAAGCGTCAGCAAATCGGCGACTAATCGGGTCATGTTGGTGGTTTGCGCACCGATTAGAGAAACGTATCGCGTTCGATCTTCATCCGAGAGCGGTAAGTCTCGAATGGTTTCGATGTATCCGGTCATGACCGTGAGCGGCGTTCGCAATTCATGCGATACGTTGGCAACGAAATCGCGGCGCATGCGATCAAGTCGCTCGCGATCGGTCACGTCGCGCGCGAGCAAAAGACGCATACCGTCTCGCGCTGGCTCGATGTGAAACAAAATCATCCGCGAATCGAGCGTGATGATCGGCTCGGGCAACGTTGAATCGTTGAGGTAACTCAGGAACTCGGGCGCGCGAATCAACTGTCCGATCGGTTTTCCGACGTCGCGAAACGCGTCGAAGGAGTGCATCACGAGCGCCGATTGATTGCACCAAACGATACGTTGTTCGCGATCAAGAAGAAACAAGCCGTCCGGAATCGCATTGGTGATTTGCCTGCGCTGCGCGATTTCCTCATCGCGATCACGCAGGCTTTGCTCGCCGTCTTTCAGTTTGGTACGAAGCGTAGAAATTGCTTGTGAGAATGGCATTGCAGCTGCGGCAGGATCGCGCAACAATTCCCGCACGGCTTCGTCATTGCGCGCTCGGATGACGGCAAAAAAGCACGCCGCACCTAAGAAAAACGCAAAGCCGATCCAAGGCGAAACGAATAATGCGGCGGCAATAACAACGACCGCGACCACCGCAAAACTACGTAATCCAAAGTTCATGCGGGCGAGTGTAGCGCTCAGGCTTTGCGCAAACGATAGCCGCCGCCGCGCACCGTCTCCACCAGTCGATCATGTCCGCTCGGTTCAAGAGCTACTCGTAACCGGCGCACATGAACATCGACCGTGCGCTCTTCGATGAATACATGATCGCCCCAGACGCCATCGAGCAACGCTTGGCGAGTGAAAACGCGGTCGGGCCGCGTCATCATGAAGCGCAACAAGCGAAATTCAGTCGGCCCAACTTTGAGTTCGGTGGCGTCTCCCGTCACGCGATGAGATACCGGATCGAGGCGGAGACCACCAATTTCAAGCGCAGAATCGGTTAGCTCTGGCGCGGCTCGGCGCAATAGCGCTCGTACGCGGGCAATAAGCTCTTTTGGCGAAAACGGCTTCGTCACGTAGTCGTCCGCACCCACTTCAAGACCGCGCACTTTGTCGTCTTCACTCGCACGCGCGGTGAGCATAAGCACCGGCAAATCTTTGGTGCGGTCATCTCTGCGCAGTTCGCGCGCGAAGTCAATTCCGGGCTTGTCGGGCAGCATCCAGTCAAGAATCACCAGGTCTGGCAGCGATTCATCCACGATGTCGCGGGCGTCGAGCACCGCGGCCACCGATTGGGTTTCGAAACCGGCGTGTTTGCAGTGAAGTGCAACGAGTTCGGCGATGGCCGGTTCGTCTTCAACGATAAGTATTTTTGCGGGCATGCATGGATTTTTATTTCATTCGTATGACGCCACGATGACACAACGTGACGCTACTTTGCTGGCTCCCAGCTGCCGTGGTCGCGCACGCGCCATTTGCCATTCACAGGAACGACAGTTGCGGTTCCGCGCTGGCGCTTGCCGTAGATGTCGGCTTCCACGACGAGGACTGCAACTCCGGCGTCAACGCTTCCGCCAAGGACTCTACAGCGCTGCGGCGCGGTCTTTGCGTTGTCGCGTTGAATGGCCCAATCGCGCTCAACAACTTGCTGTTGGGTCAGCGTTTGCCCGGCTTCGCGACTGCGCGCATCAACGGCGCTTGCCGAGGGCAGCTGGTTGTTGCGCTGGAGCCTCTTGAAATAGCTCGCCGCGTCGCGCTCAACCTCAAACGATTTGCAATACGACAAAAACACGCGCCCTACGTCGCCGCCGTCTGCGGGAAGTCGTCGCCCCTTTTTTGCGTAGCTCGGCAGCTCAACAGGCGCAGCGGTTTCTTTGGATGGCACCGGCATCTCAACCGGAAGCGGCGGTGGCGGAGGGGCAGGTGCTGGGGGCGGTGGTGGCGGTGGAGCAGGCGGCTGCGCCGGTGCAGCGGCCAGCGTTGGCGCTGGCGGCGGTGCAACGTCAGTTGTTGCGCACGCTGAGATACCAAGACAGACGAGTAGTGACCACGAAACTGGAAGGCGCGGAGCGCTTTTTCGGGATTGTGTCTTTAAGGGTTCGAACATGATTTGAGCCGTGAAAACGCTCAAGAGTTTACTGCGGCGCATAGTTGAGCGGCAGCACCGTGGTTTCCTTGACTTTCTCCAGCACAAATGCTGATTTAACGTTGATTACGCCGGGCAAGGTCAGCACTCGATCCATCAGAAACGACGTGTAATGTTTCAAATCCGGCATCACTACCTGCATGGTGTAGTCCATCTCACCGGAGAGCGAATGACACCACGTCACCTCAGACCAGGTTTGCACTGCTGCCTTCAGTCGATCACGTGCTTTTGCGTCCTTCTTATCCAACGCAACGTCTAGATGAACGGTCAAGCCAAGCCCTACTTTTTCAGGATTTAACAGCGCAGCGTAACTTGCGATGAGCCCCGCTTCTTCCAGCGCCCGAACTCGACGCAAGCAAGGCGATGCTGAAAGATTGACTTGCTCAGCGAGCTCGATATTGGTTAAACGCCCGTTGGCCTGGAGCACTTCCAAAATGCGCAAATCAGTGCGATCCATGTGTTGTATGCCCCAATATTCGGTTAATTCGCAACTATATATCAACTCTATCAGCGTTAGAAGTCAATTTCGCCATTTCCTATCTGGCCTGTTTTTGCAAAATATAGGGGTTCTTAACCGCATTCTGGAAAGCGCACATGGCACAGGCATTTGAAACTTGGGACAATCCGATGGCGACCGACGGCTTCGAATTCATCGAATTCGCTGCGCCCGATCCGGTCGCGATGGGCAAACTCTTCGAGCAAATGGGCTTCGTCGCAGTCGCCAAACATCGTTCGAAAAATGTGTTGCGCTATCAGCAAGGCGACATCAATTTCATTTTGAACGCCGAACCCGGATCGTTTGCGCAAAGCTTTGCGCGAGTGCATGGCCCGTCGATTTGTGCAATCGCGTTTCGCGTGAAAGATGCAGCGTTCGCGTACAAGCGGGCCGTCGAGCTAGGTGCGTGGGGCGTGCAACAACAACCGGGCCCGATGGAACTGAACATTCCCGCGATCAAAGGCATCGGGGACTCGCTGCTCTACTTCGTTGATCGCTACAACGGCAACGGAAACAACGTCACCATTTACGACATAGATTTCGTGCCGCTTGAAGGCGCACCGCAATCGCCCGAAGGTGCAGGCCTCACTTATCTTGATCACCTCACCCACAACGTACACCGCGGCCGTATGACCGAATGGGCGGGCTTCTATGAGCGATTGTTCAATTTCAAGGAAGTGCGTTACTTCGATATCGAAGGAAAACTGACAGGCTTGAAATCAAAAGCGATGACCAGTCCGTGCGGAAAAATTCGCATTCCGATTAACGAGTCGAGCGATGACAAATCACAAATCGCGGAATACTTGAACGCGTATCACGGAGAAGGCATTCAACACGTCGCCTTCGGCGCGAAAGATATTTACAGCACGGTCGAAGCGCTCAGCAAAAAAAGCGTGCCGTTCCAGATCACGCCCGCGACGTATTATGAACAACTGCCGAAGCGCATCCCGAATCACGGCGAAGATGCCGCGCGTTTGCAATCGCTCAATATCTTGGTCGACGGCGCACCTGAAGACAGCGGCATGCTCCTGCAAATCTTCACCCAAAACTTGTTCGGCCCAATCTTCTTCGAGATCATTCAACGCAAAGGCAACCAAGGCTTTGGCGAAGGCAATTTCAAAGCGCTGTTTGAGTCGATAGAGCTTGATCAGATTCGGCGCGGCGTGTTGAAAGAAAGCACTACAGCTTAAGCGACAAAATGGCGTTTGCAATGGGGTCAAAGATTGTTTTGACGAATTATTGAAAAATAGCGAATAGCAGACTACAGCCCAATAAATACGGCCTTACGTGTATTGTGTTGCGAGTTCACAGTTTGCTAGAAATGATCTATTGCTTAGACACTGCTATCGGGTGCGCGCGCCGCGTCGATGCAGCGAGTTAGCAAAAAAACGAGAGTGTTGTGCCGCGAATCCGTGCGGGTATGAGCGTCACGTTCCACACGGCCAAAAGCAGCAACGCCACCCCGAGGCCTGCGCGCACTCGCGGGGTTTGCAGCTTTGCAACGGCTGACTTTGAGAGCAAACCGAGCGCGAGCAGCACAGGCATCGTCGAGACTCCGAACGCAGTCATAACGATGGCTGCACCGAGCGGATCAACAGCCAACACCGCAAGACCAATCGCGCTGTACACCATGCCACAGGGCAACATGCCCCAAACCGCGCCGCGCAGCAGGTCTCCCGACATGCCGCCCTTCGCGGTGGCGAAGAGGCGAACACCGTCGAGTCCGCGCCAAATCTTACGCCCAAACGACTCGACGGGTGCGTAGGCTTGGCGAAAGCCCATGAGATAGATTGCCGACAAAATCAACAGCAGGTTGGGAATCAAAAACCAAGCGGTTTGCAACACATCATTTCGCAAAAAGCGCGTAGTGGCCGTCGTCAGCATGGCGGCGAGTGCGCCTAGCGCTGCGTAAGTAAGTATGCGGCCAGCATGCGCTGCGAGGGGTTGACGCGGCCTTTCGGGATTTCGTGCGACCAGCGCAAGTGTTGTCGCGCCGCACATCGTTGCACAATGGCCCGCGCCCATCAGTCCGATTAGGATGGCAGCGCTAAGAAGTGATAAGGTCATGTCGGTCCGTGCACAACAGTGATCATGCGATGCTCGAAAAGCGCACAGGGTGCACCGATTCGCTCGCCACCTGTTGTAACGGACGCGCCCGGTGTGCATCGAAAATCATCGCGACCGCACGCAACAACAATCGACCCGGTTCGCTCACGTGAAACGTGTCACCTGAAATGTTCACCACGCCACTATCCTGCATTTTTTCGAGCGAACGAATTTCATTGGTGAAATAGTGTTGTGCGGAGATCACAAACTCTTGCTCAATCGCCGCCCACATCACACGACCTTCGCACATGATCGATTCGATGACTCGCGCTCGAATGCGGTCATCGCGAGTCAGCGATATCCCGCGATAGGTTGGCAAGCGCCCATCAGCGAGCCGTGCGTAGTAGGCATCGAGCTGGGGCGCGTTCTGCGTGTAGCAGCTATCAAGTTGACTAATTGCGGACGCACCAAGCCCGATGAGTTGCGTGCCTTGATGCGTTGAGTAGCCCTGAAAGTTTCGGCGCAAGCTGCCGCTTTTGAACGCAGCTGCCAGAGCGTCACTGGGTTTCGCGAAGTGATCGAGTCCGATCGCAACGTACCCGGCGTCAACTAGGCGCTCGCGGGCATACAAAAATAGTTCTACGCGCTGATCGATGGTCGGCAAGGCCTCGTTAGGAATTCGCCGTTGCGCCTTGAACCGCTCGGGAATGTGCGCGTAATTAAACAGAGCGACGCGTTCAGGATCTAGCAACAAAGTACGCTCAAGCGTCTCAGCGAAACTCTCGCGCGACTGAATTGGAAGGCCATACACCAAGTCAAAGGAAACTGATTCAAACCCAGCCGCGCGAAACTCACGAACTGCGCGAGCGGTTTGCTCAAACGATTGAAAGCGATGAATGAGCTTTTGCACGCGCTCGTCGAAATCTTGAACGCCGAAGCTCACGCGGTTGAAACCAAGCTCGTGAAGACCTCCCGCGTAGCCATCATCCAAATATCGCGGATCAACTTCGATACTTTGCTCGCGCGAGCCCAAAAGTTCGAAGTGAGCGTGCAGCGAATTGAACAAACGCGCAAATTGTTCGAGCGAGAGAAAGTTGGGGGTGCCCCCGCCAAACGCGAGCTGCGCGATGCGCAATCTGCCGGTGTGTTTCGCGACAAGCGCGATTTCCTGACTGAGCGAGTCTACATATTGATCGGCCGCGACCAGCGATTTGGTGACGACTTTATTGCACGCGCAGTAGTAACAAAGAGAACGACAAAATGGAATGTGAACATATAGCGAAGTCGGTCGCGAAGTGTTTGCGACCTGCGCTAGCGCTTCTTCCAGCTCAGGGACGGCTACATCAGTGGAAAACCGATCAGCCGTAGGGTAGGACGTGTAGCGCGGCCCATTGAGATCAAACTGTTTGAGCAAAGCCTGCGAAATCATCTGCGAAAGTAGGTTAGGGTTGGATTCGGGTGATCATCGCCCCCTTGAGCGCATACGGCATTGATCTGCGTCAGCGATCCGCCACGTTTTTTTCGTGCAACCAAATAGAGGCGGCTGCAGTGAACGCGTATAGGAACCAAAAACAGAAAAAACCAACGGAATACGCTGACTGCCGCGAGACACTTTCGCGCGATCCAAAAAGATGAATATTCTCAGGGTCAATCAGCGTGAAGACGACGCCTACGGTAACGCCAGCGGCCAAAAACGCTGGCCACAGCACCACGCCCAAACGCTGAACTATTCCGCTCTCAGGTGTTTGTTTCATCGCGTCTCCTTTAATCCTCTGCGCCTCAGAGACTAAGCACGCCTTCGCTGCGCCACTGTTTCGCTGGAAGGTCGGTGGCGATAACGCGGCGCCTCTCGCTGAATGCTTTTGTCAGTGGGATCTCATACACACCGCGGCGCACCGGTGCGATGACGATTCGACGATCTTTGGAGCCATCTACCGGATGTGCGAAATTAAATTCAACAACTGAATCCACTTGCGCTTGTGGAAAGCGAACGGTAATACCGCTCGACGTGCGCTCAAGTCGCATCGGATTCATTCCGAGTTGAGTGGCTCGTTCCTGTTTAACCAATAGCGCATTGATTGCTTTGCCTTGTTTGTAGTAGTCGCTCGCTACCAGTCCGTCTGGATGTCCAACAACGAAGAATGCGGTGATGATGCAGGCAACCACGACCGAGACCGGTAGCGCGATCAGTATTCCAGGCCAAATCCACTTGCTTACGGGTTTTGGGGCAGTGTCGTTGGGTATCGAAAGTGCTTCCATAGTCTTCTCACTTAGGTACGTAGAACGCCGCTTTTTCACGCGTGCTGATGCTTGGGTCGTCGATTGAGGTAATGGTGAAATGGATGCTGTGGCTACCCGCTTTCACGCTCTCAACCGGGATGCGAACTGAAACCGAACTGGCAACCGTGCTGGCACCTGCCGCCTCGATCAGCCCGCCACGCTTTACGACGACGCCGGGCAATCCATCAACAACAACTCTAAATTGTTGTCGCGCTTCGATGGTGTTCATCAGATTGAGCGTGTAGATGTTTTCTATGAATTGCCCCTCGACCTCGCGAGCCAACACGCGCCGGTCTCGAATAACGTCAACTTTGAGCGGATTGCGAATGGCCAGCGCGACGACCAAGCCGCCCATCAGCGCCAACAAGACCACCGAGTAGATGACGATTCGCGGGCGTAAGAGATGCGCGCGAATCGCTTTCCAGTCCCACTGCTTTTCTAGGGCGTTTTCAGTGGAATACCGAATGAGCCCTCGGGGATAAGCCATTTTGTCCATTACCGTATCGCAAACGTCGATACATGCGGAGCATCCGATACATTCATATTGAAGCCCATCGCGAATATCGATTCCAGTGGGACAGACCTGAACGCATAGAGAACAATCTACGCAGGCGCCGAGATTTTTAGCCGCGAAATCTGCGCCTTTTTTCCGTCCACCGCGCGGCTCACCTCGCGACTGGTCGTACGACACGATGAGCGTGTCGCGATCAAACATAACGCTTTGAAAGCGAGCATAGGGGCACATGTATTTGCACACCTGTTCGCGCATGAATCCTGCGTTGCCCCAGGTCGCAAACGCATAAAAAAGAATCCAGAACGTCTCCCATCCGCTCGTATTTAACGCTAACACCTCGCTCACAAGCGTTTGAATTGGTGTGAAGTAGCCCACGAATGTGAATCCGGTCCAGAGTGCAATAAGCACCCACACCGCATGCTTCCCTCCCTTGCGCCAGACTTTGTTGAACGACAGGGGGGCTTGATCGAGTTTTATCCGGCGAGCGCGGTCACCTTCGAACCACGACTCGACCCACATGAACACCTCGGTATAGACGGTCTGCGGGCACGCGTAGCCACAAAACACCCGTCCAGCGATAGCCGTTACGAAGAACAGCGCGTACGCCGAGACGATAAGAATGAAGGTAAGGTAGAGAATATCCTGCGGCCAAAATACCCACCCGAAGACATAGAACTTACGCGCTGTTAGGTCAAACAGAACCGCTTGTCGGTCGTTCCACGGTAACCACGCCAACCCGTAGAAAAGCGCTTGGGTGAGAAGCACCATCGCGATTCGCCAGTTCGCGAATCGTCCACTCACTGACTTCGGATAGATCTTTTTCGCTGACTGATAGAGCGAAACAACCCTGGTTTCAACGGTGGCCTCGCTCATGAAACGAATTCCTTACTGCACCGAATCAACGCGCGCCGTCGGTGGCTGACTCGCGTGCTTTTGCGTAGACGTAGGCTGCCAAAAGGTGTACGCGAGCCTCTCCAAGGATTTCTTTTTGCGCTGGCATCTGCCCGCTCCGCCCCTTTACAAGGGTCTCTTCGATGGTGGCGGCGCTCCCGCCGTAGAGCCAAACGTTGTCGGTAAGGTTGGGTGCGCCAATCGCTTGATTGCCTTTACCCTCAGCACCGTGACACGCCACGCAGACCTGCTTGAACGTTGCCTCTCCGAGCTTGGCTGCGGAGGGCGACGTGGCGCGTCCAGAAAGCGACAACACATATTGCGTGACATTTTTTAGTTGGTCGCCACTCCATTGCTGCGCGAACGCGGGCATCCCGCCAACGCGCCCGTCCATGATCGTGGTTTTTATTCCGTCCGGTGTGCTCGGATAGAGCCAGTCGGCATCAACCAAATTCGGAAATCCACGTGACCCGCGCATATCACTACCGTGGCATTGCACACAGTACGTTTGAAACAGTCGCCCACCGATCTGTAACGCGCCCTTGTCTTGCGAAACAGTCGCAACGTCTTGATTCAAATAGGCGTTGAAAAGTGGATCGGTTTCCGCTTTTGCAGTCGCGATCTCTTGTCGATAGAGCTCTTTTGTGGACCATCCAAGCATGCCAGGAAGGACTGCAAGGCCAGGGAAAAGAGCGAGATAACCAAATGCGAAAACGACCGTGATAACAAACAAGTTTGACCACCATTTTGGTAGTGGATTATCGTATTCGTGCAAGCCGTCCCATTGGTTGCTGCCGTGCAGCTCGGGTTGATCCTTCACCTCGTGACGCGTGCTGTTGCTCTTGAGCAGCCACAGGCAAGCAAGCAAACTCAGCACGGTGAGTATCGCGATATACCAAGCCCAGCCCGAAGGGAGTAGTTCGTTTGTCATAGTATGTTGCTTGATTTAGCCCGTTTCGTGATTGCGCAGATGTGCGCGATCATCATCGCTTAGGAGATCTGCATTCGCCGCCGCAGCTCGCCGCTTGCCGGGAGCGCCAAACGCCCAAAGCACGATTGCAAAGAAAGTTAACAACGAAACGATCGTGAATACGCTGCGTACGGTCTCCATGATCAGCCTTTCACCGTTTTGATCTGTATGCCAAGTCCTTGCAGGTAGGCGATTAGCGCGTCTAGCTCTGTCTTGCCTTTCATTGCCGCGTCGGATTCGTCAATCTCTTTCTGCGAGTAGGGGTGGCCCAAAATCCGAAGCACGGTCATTCGGCGCTTCACATCCATGTCGAGTGGTCGATTTAAGAACGCGTAGCTCGGCATATTGGATTCGGGCACAACCTGGCGTGGGTCTTCAAAATGGAGCCGATGCCATTCGTCGCTATAGCGCCCGCCGACGCGTGCGAGATCCGGTCCAGTTCGTTTGCTACCCCATTGAAACGGTCGGTCGTACACAAACTCGCCGGCAACAGAGTAAGGGCCATAGCGTTCAGTTTCCGAACGGAACGGACGAATCATCTGCGAGTGACAGTTGTAGCAACCCTCGCGTACATAGATGTCGCGACCGACGAGTCGTAGCGGCTCGTAGGGTTTGAGACCTGCTACGGGCTCAATCAGATCCTTTTGAAAAAAGAGCGGAACAATTTCGACTAATCCGCCGATGCTCACCACCAAGATTACAAGCGCGATGAGTAAGCCCGTTTTTCGTTCGATGGTGTCGTGTGTGATTTTCATGATGGCGTTCTTGCTATGTTTCTTAAGCGATTGCGAGCACTGGCATTGGCACGGCCGGTTTTGACACCTTGGCGCTGCGCACGGTCATGTAGACGTTGTAGGCCATGATGAACATGCTCGACAGGTAGAGCGCACCGCCCAGGAAACGAATGAACCAGAATGGATAACTACTCTTCACCGACTCAACGAAGCTGTAGGTAAGCGTGCCGTCGGGGTTGACCGCCCGCCACATCAGCCCCTGCATCACGCCCGAAATCCACATCGCAGCGATGTAGAGCACAATTGCAAGCGTTGCGATCCAGAAGTGAATCTCGATCAATTTCTTGCTGTACATCTGCTCTTTTCCCACCAAGCGCGGAATCATGTAATAGATCGCACCGATCGATATAAACGCGACCCAACCCAATGCGCCGGAGTGCACGTGTCCGACCGTCCAATCCGTGTAGTGCGAGAGAGCGTTTACGGTCTTAATCGACATCATGGGGCCCTCGAAGGTGGCCATGCCGTAGAAAGACAGGGAAGTCACTAAGAACTTAAGAATCGGATCGTCGCGCAACTTATGCCATGCGCCTGAGAGCGTCATGATGCCGTTGATCATGCCGCCCCACGAAGGCGCAAGAAGCACCAGCGAGAAAATCATGCCGAGCGATTGCGCCCAGTCCGGCAGGGCGGTGTAATGCAGATGGTGGGGGCCTGCCCACATGTAGGTGAAGATCAACGCCCAGAAGTGAACAACCGATAGGCGATATGAGTAGATAGGACGTTCAGCCTGCTTCGGCACGAAGTAATACATGATGCCGAGAAAGCCTGCGGTCAAAAAGAAACCGACTGCGTTGTGTCCGTACCACCATTGGATCATCGCGTCTTGTACGCCGGCGTAGGCAGAGTAAGACTTGGTCAGCGAAACAGGGATCGCCGCGCTGTTGACGATGTGCAGGATTGCAACGGTTAAGATGAATGCGCCGAAGAACCAGTTCGCAACGAAGATATGACTCGTACGGCGCTTGACCAAAGTCCCGAAGAAGACGACGGCATAGGAAACCCAGACTATCGCAATCAGCACATCAATCGGCCACTCAAGCTCAGCGTATTCTTTGCCGCTGGTCATCCCAAGCGGCAGGGTTAACGCCGCAAGAACGATAACCAACTGCCAGCCCCAGAAAGTAAATTCTGCGAGCTTCGGCGCAAATAGCTGAACGTGACACGTCCTCTGTACGACGTAGTACGACGTTGCAAACAGTGCACAACCACCAAACGCAAATACAACCGCGTTCGTATGTAGGGGGCGCAAGCGACCGTAGGTTAGGAACTCGTGGACATTGAGCTCAGGCCAAACGAGCTGCGCGGCAATGAGCACGCCGACGGTCATACCGATGATGCCCCACACCACCGTCATGATTGAAAAGCGATAGACAACGCCGTAGTTGTAAGACTCGTTCGCGAATACTTTGTTTTTTGCGGTCACTTTGATTCCCTCTACTGCGATTAACCCGCTTGGCTCAATGACTTCAACATTAGTTCGCGAACGCACGCGAGAACTTGATTCAAGTCAATGAACTAATACAAAGCGGAAATCGCAGGAAATCTGCAAAATTTTTTGCAACACCTTAGTGATCATCGTCTTCAATGACGCGCGTTCCCTCGTGGTCGAGATCATCGAATTGCCCCGAGCTCGCGCTCCACCAAAACAGTATGCCGATGAGCGCCGCAATGAAAAGCGACAGCGGTATGAGGATGAACAAACTTTCCACGTTAACTCCTTCCGCGCGATCTACGGCAGCCGCAGGCGCGTGACGTTCAACACGACGATTGCTGAGCTCACCGCCATTCCGAGCGACGCAAGTAGTGGGGTCACGTATCCGAGCGCGGCAAACGGCAGCGCGAGAGCGTTGTACGCGACCGCCCACGCGTAGTTTTGCCTGACCGTTGATGCAACGCGTTTGGCGTAGTTGATCGTCGACGCGATGACCGACAGATCTTCTGCGGTACACACGATGTCCGCGCTAGCGCGCAGTCCATCGAGCGCGCCGTTGGCAGCGATTGCGATGTCGGCACCCGCAAATCCGATGCTGTCGTTTACGCCGTCACCGATCATCGCGACGACTCGCCCGCGCGATTGCTCGGAGCGCACGAAGTCGGCTTTCTCTTGCGGTGAACTCGCCGCAACCGCCGCTGGAATAGAGAGAGATTCAGCCACGATTTTCACCCGCGCTTCGCTGTCCCCACTTACTACGCTGACGCTGCCGTGTTGCTTGAGCGTATCGATTAACGCGTAGGCACCGACGCGGATGATCTCGGCAACTGACAGTGAGCAAATCCAGCCCTTTGCGTCCTCAAGCGTGAGTGCAGTGGTGTCCTGTGAACTCGTTTCTAGGTTGCGGTTTTCATAATAAAAAAATTCTTCAGCTGTCGAGTTTATTGGGCGGCCGAACGAGTATTGCAAATTACCAACATAACCATAAATTCTCGCTATCGCCGCATTAAAACGTGCGTTTACTGCTTTTTCTTTTACTTCAAAACTTAAGTTTGAGCGGATTGCGCGAGCCAGTGGATGATTAGACCCGCGCTCAAGCGCGGCGATTATTGTCAATGCGCGTGTCGGGTCAAAGTCGGCTCGAAGATGTTCAACACACACTTCCGTAGGACGTGTCAGCGTACCGGTTTTGTCGAGCACAAACGAGTTTGCTTGCGCGAGGCGCTCGATGCTTTCACTTCTGCGAACTAAAACGCCGATGCTTAGCAATTGTGCAAAGGCTCGCGCACGCGCCGCTGGAGACGCAAGTGCGATCGCGCACGGGCACGACACAATCAGCACCGCGATCATCCGTTCAAGCGCTACGTTTAGCCCAAGCGGCATAGACGCGATGAAGACAACCGCCGCAAACGAAGCAACAATCGGCAGAAAATACGCAGCGATTTTGTGTGAGATAGATTCGTTTTGCGGACGTGCGCTCTCATCGGCTAATTGAAGCAAACGATCCGCAGAACTCGTGCCGTAAGAAGCGATGGCGCGCACGGTGACGGCGCCGCCTAGGTTGATGGTGCCCGCAAGCACTAAATCGCCGTGCCGCTTCCACGCCGGGTTTGATTCACCCGTGAGCGAAGACTCGTCGCACGAGGTCTCAGCACTACACAGCTCCGCATCCACGATGAATGTCTCTGAGTTAGCGACGAGTAATCTGTCGCCGACTTCGATGTCAGCTGCAGACACAATCTCGCTCACCTTGCGCGGATTGGCCTCGAGTGTGCTCGCCGAGTGCCGCTCTACGCGAAAGACCGACGGCACGTCGCCTTGCCGCGCACTGCTCTCGATAAGCTCTCGATTGCGTTCGCGCCGCTCCCACTCCCACCATCGCACGGAGAGCAACAGCGCGGCGAACATCGCAATCGAATCGAAATAGAGTGCCCCACTTTGCTGCCAAACGTGCCAAATTGATCCGGCAAATGCCAGCGCCGTGCTTACACAAATCGCGGTATCCATGCCGATTCTTCGCATGGTGATCTCGCGTCGCGCTCCGCGCAAAAAACTGCCCATGCAAATAAGCAATACCGGAAGCGTCAACACAAGCGCAGATCCGTCCATGAGTCGACCTATTACGGGTTCGATCTCATCACCGCCTAAGTAACGCGGCACGCTAAACATCATGATCTGCATCGCACAAAACGCCGCTATTCCAGTGTTGAGCTGAAACTGCTTCCGACGCGCACGAACTTTCTCTGCTCTCGTCGCGCTTGACGTGCCTTCGGTAGAGTAGCCAAGTTGCTCGATAAGTTGCGCGACAGCTAGAGCGTTTGTAAGCGTTGAATCGTAGGTAACACGGGCGCGCTGCGTTGCAAAATGCACGCGTGCTTTCACAATGCCCCGCGAGTCGGCGAGTGCCGCTTCTATCTGGATTGCACACGCTGCGCAATCCATATCGAGCACGTCCAACACGCATGTCTCAATACTCGCGGAAGGCGACGCTGCGTTTGCTCCGGAAAATGACTGGGGCGATGAACGTCCGTGCGGAACATGATTGCCGGGCAGTGGCAAGTTTGTTGGGGTCATAGCCGAACGCTATCCGGAATTTACCAACAATGAGTTGACCCAAGTCAAAGTCCGATCCTACGTGACCCAAGATACTGGGTTCCTCTTTGCCAATGAATCGAACACCCAATGACTACCAAGGCACTTAGCGCTAAAGAACTTGAGGACATCGGCGCACTGTTAAAACAACAGAGGAATGCGTTGAGTGAGCATTTACGCGGCGGGTTGCATGTCGACGCTAACGACGAGGTGCGCGCAACGCCGGAGACCGACGCGGACTGGACCACAGCGACCTCGGAAGCGGATGCCGCGTTGCTCAGAGTTGAGCATGACGCTACCGAGCTTGCAGCGTATGATCGAGCGATCAAAAAACACAAAACTTCAGAGTTTGGTCAATGCGAGACCTGCGGCACCCAGATTGGCTACGCTCGGCTCTTAGCGCACCCCACAGCCGAGCGTTGCTTAGCCTGCCAAACGCGCGCAGAATCAAGGCATTTCGCATCCACAACCGGTGCGGAAAGGCGACATAATTGACGCCTATGATTCTTTCTTTCGCAAAAGCGTGACAGCTGCTGAATCGAATTCGCAACTCCGTGTGCTTGTCGTGGATGACGACAGCGATATCCGCGAACTGGTCAGCGCGTATTTCGCCCGCCAAGGGATTTCGGTTTTACAGGCTGGTTGTGAAGCAGATGTGATCGCAACGGTTAAGTCGCACGCACCTGACGTGATTTTGCTCGACGTGAATCTGGGCAACGAAGATGGCTTCGCGATTGCGCGTCGCTTGCGCGCGCTCTGGGCGGGTGGGCTACTGATGGTGACGGGACGCTCTGACACCGTGGATCGCGTCGTCGGTCTTGAAATCGGCGCCGACGATTACGTCACCAAACCATTCGAGCTGCGAGAGCTGCTCGCGCGTGTGCGGAGTGTAGCGAGGAGAACCAGTACGGCACCGCTGAAGTTAGTCGATGAACCTGGCTCCCGATCAACGGCCGACGTGCTTGAGTTCAACTCGTTTTTTCTGGATACGGGCCGGCGCGAGCTGCGCCGCAGAAGCGGCGGAACCATCGCACTGACAACAGGCGAGTTCGAACTCTTACACGCACTCGCTCAACACCCTGGCGTGGTGCGAACGCGCGATCAGCTTTTGCAGACCACTCACCATCGCGACGCCGGTCCGTTTGATAGAACAATCGACGTGCAGATCGGCCGGCTACGCAAAAAACTAGGCGACGATGGAAAAGCGCCGACGCTGATCAGATCAATACGCGGAGTCGGTTATGTCCTGACTCCTTCAAGCGATAGTGGCAGCGATCAGAAGTCGAGCTTGTGAAATCAACGCTCCAACAATTCAAAGCGACTGACGTCTCATACAAACTGCTCTTCGACGCTGCGCCCGACGCGATCCTGGTGGTCGACCGCGATGGTGTGATTCGCAGAAATAATTCCGAAGCTGAGCGATTACTCGAGGCGGGAGAAGGCGAATTGCTCGGCGTTCCAGTTGAACGACTTGTACCTTTGGCCGCCCGCAAACGTCACAAAAATTTGCGAGAGGGCTTTTTCGAGAACCCGCACAAGCGACCCATGGGCATTGGGTTGGCATTGCAGGCAGTCAAACTCAACGGGCGCGAGTTTCCAGTCGAGATTTCGCTCGCGCCCGCGCGCGAGGGAGGATCGGACGCAAAAGATGGTGAAGTGATCGTCATTCTTCGCGATGTGAGCGAGCGCATGCGCGCAAGACGCACCGAGCGCGAACTTCAGCGGGCAAAAGCATTAACGCGAGTGAGCGATCTGATGCTGCGCGAACGCGAACTTGAGCGCGCGCTCGAAAGCGTAACCAACGCGATTTGTGGCCCGCTTGATGCTGATGTGCTGGCAGTTTTTTTGTTGAAACCTGAGGATGGTCACTTTACTTGTAAGGCGGCGAGCGGCAGCGCCGCCACAACGCTCGCTGGCAAGGGTTTTGCGCGTGATCACATCGAGTGGGTGGCGCAGGCGCTCGCCAATGCATCTCCTCTGTTGGTGGGGGACAGTGATGCGTTGACCGTGGCGCTGCCGAACGTATTGAACGACGCTGCGCTGCGCAGCTTAATGCTCGCGCCGCTTAACAGCCGTGAGCGTTGCACCGGTTTTCTGGTCGCCGGATGCACAGAACCACACCGCTTTTCAACAGACGATGTCGCGTTTTTGGAGGCAACGGCTCACATTGTGTCCAACGCCATCCAACGCCACGATAGCGAGGAAAAATTGCTTTTGGCGCAACGGCTCGAGTCGCTGGGTCAGTTAACCGGCGGCGTAGCGCACGACTTTAATAATCTACTCACCGTAATGTCGGGCAATCTGCAAATCTTGTCGGAAATGAAGTTCGAGGATGAGTACGCGCATCGCGCCATTGCGGCGGCTCTACGCTCAACGCAGCGGGGCGCCGAACTTACCAACAGATTGCTCGCGTTTTCTCGACGCCAGACACTGCGCCCTCAGCCACTGGACGTAGATGAGTGCCTGCACACCTTCCGGGATTTGCTTTCGCGAACGCTTGGAGAAAACATTGCGATCGAGATCCGCGTCGCAAAGAATTTACCGATGTTGATCGCGGATCGCGGGCAGCTAGATACGGCACTGCTCAACTTAGCCGTCAATGCGCGCGATGCGATGCCGAACGGCGGCAGATTGGTGATCGATGCCAGCGAGGCTGTGATCCGGGACGGTGAAACTGTGGGTGCTGACGCGGATTTGCGCGCGGGACACTACGTTCGTGTGTCCGTTTCCGATAGTGGCGAAGGAATGTCGCGAGAAACCATAGCGCGCGCGTTTGAGCCATTTTTTACGACTAAGGCTGCCGGCAAGGGCAGTGGTCTCGGATTGAGCATGGTCTACGGATTTGCGAAACAGTCCGCAGGTCATGTGAGCGCGTATAGCGAAATCAACAGGGGCACCACGATCAATCTCTATCTTCCTGCGAGTGGCGAACTAGTGCGCGCACCTGTTCCCGAGGGCGCACCGGCTAACCGCAGCACGCTCACAGCACGCGGCGGTGAAACGATTTTGGTAGTTGAAGACGATGCGTCTGTTTGCGAGGTCGCGGTTCGGTTTCTTGAAGGGCTTGGCTATCGCGCGTTCGCCGCACAGAATCAACGCGAAGCCGTAGCTGCCCTCAAGAGAGGCGGCGATGTGAACCTCGTCTTCACCGACGTCGTCTTGCAAGCGGGCGAAACCGGGCCGAAAGTGGTCGATGCGCTGCGCAAATTAAAGCCTGAATTGCGCGTGCTGTTCACTTCGGGTTATGCGAAATCAGCGCTGCCATTGCAGCTCCCGCGCGATAGCGATTTTGGTTTTTTACGTAAGCCGTATTCTCGAGAGGAACTCGCTCGTCAGGTCCGAATGTCGCTTGATTCGGAGCAACCGCAAAAAAGGCCGCTTGCACGCAAACGACCCACAAAAGAAACTTAATTGGTTCGCGAAATCGTTAGTGTATGGAGGACGTTGCATGCGCCAAAGCGACAAGTGCTGCAACGTCAACGAGTTCGATTTCTCGACGTGTGACATTAACGAGGCCGAGCTTTTGAAGCCTCGAAAACACTCGACTCACAGTTTCGAGCGTTAAGCCGAGAAAACTGCCAATTTCTGCGCGCGTCATGCGCAGCAAGAAGCGGGTCGGTGAAAATCCACGCGCTGCAAAACGCTGAGACAGATCCAACAAAAATGCGGCGACCCGTTCATCCGCGTTGAGTAGCCCAAGCGCTGCAAGCCAGCCGTGTTCATCGCGCAGCGCAGCGCTCATGCGCTGATACAAGAATCTTGCTACCTTGGGTCGCTCAAACGCGAGCGCTTCAATCGCATCATATGGAATCTCCACTACTGAGCACATGTCGAGCGTGATGACGGTCGTGGAGTGCGTTCCCGCGTCGATTGACTCCATGCCCAACAGATCGCCATGAAGTGGGAACCCGAGCACTTGCTCGCGACCGTCTTCTTGAATCAGCGTTCGCTTCATTGCACCTGAGCGGACGTAAAACACCGAGCGGAATTCATCGCCAGCGCGATGGATTGCGGTGTTCGGAGCGATCACGCGAGCGCGACCGAGCGCGAGAATGGTTTCGACAATGTCGTCGCTGCTGCTCGACGCATTTCTTAAGAATGACGGCGTGCCCATTTTGGATTGATCAAAAGCGACGCGTTGTGTTTGCAGGTTCATGATGTCTTGCTCCCTGGTGTCTAGCACCGTTTTGATGGGAGAACTATCTCTGTCGCGTGCAAACACGTCGTGAACGGTCGGTAACAGTGTGTAAACGATCAACGTCGCATCCGGAAGCCGACTTCTATGTCGGCTTGCGTGTGCAGCCCGTAAAAGTTTCGTAGTGGAAATCGCTTTGATACAACGATAACGTTGGGCTAAATAACTTTTACGCGTAAAGACGACTATTGCAAAAAATAATCACAAAGCCCAATGAAACCGCATTTATTGGTTTTAAGTCTTTACCGGGTTCCTGCAGTCATGTACACACTCGGCAGTGCGCCACCACGGCTCTCAACGCGCAATCAAACCGCTATTTCGATTTCGCTACGCAACTGATCTGAAGAGAACTCCACCGCTATTGAAAGTCATAGGGATCAACGTCGATGGTCCAGCGCACTTTCGGCTTTGCTGATTCGAGTGCGATGCGCATCGAGGCGAGCGCATTCGCGAGCGGAGCGACCTTGGGCGCCATCACAGTCATCGTCCAGCGTGTGAAATCTGCTTTCCTTGCGAGCGGTGCGGGAGTAGGCGCGAACACTTCGCCGTCATCGTCTGCGAGTGCTTCGCGCAACGTTCGATGAGCGATAGCAAAAAAATCAGCAACGGACTGTGCATCTTTTGATTCGCCGCGAATGAGCGCCATTCGCGTTAACGGCGGCAAACCAAAAGCATCGCGCTGGATTAGCGTTTCGTTAGCAAAAGAATCGAAGTCATTTCGTAATACCGCTTGATAGGTGGGATGATCGGGAAACTCTGTTTGAATGATGACTTCGCCCGCCTCAATCGTGTGTCTGCCCGCGCGCCCTGCAACCTGCGTCAGCAGAGCAAACAAATCTTCTTGCGCGCGAAAATCGGTTGAGAAAATAGCGCGATCAGAGTCGACTACGCCGACCAACGTTAGCGCCGGAAAATCATGTCCCTTGGCGAGCATTTGAGTGCCAACCACGATGTCGATGTCGCGATTGAGTATTCGTTCGTAGAGCTGTTGCCAAGCATATTTTCCGGAAAGCGCGTCTGTGTCTGCGCGCGCGATTCGCGCATGGGGAAAACGCTCGATCAACGCTTGTTCAAGTTTTTGTGTGCCCACGCCGCTGCCGATGAGCTCCGGATGACCACACGCTGGGCATTTCGTGGGCACACCCGTTTGCGATCCACAGTGATGGCAGCGAAGTGATCGCGAAAACTGGTGCAAGGTCATTTTGGCATCGCAGCGTTTGCACGGCGCACTCCAGGCGCAATGCGGGCAGTAAAGCGCAGGTGCGAAACCGCGTCGATTTACCAGCACCAGGCTTTGTTCACGCCTGCCGAGTCGCTCGGAAATCGCGTCGGCAAGGGTGTCCGAAAGACCGAGTTTCACGTGCCTGCCTTTGGCCGGAACGCATCGCATACGCGGCGCGGGTGATGCAGTCGCACGACTGTTCAAACGCAGTGTTGCATAGCGACCGGTTCGTGCATGCCGCCAAGTTTCAAGGCTCGGCGTCGCGCTAGCAAGGATCAAGGGCACGCCCAATCGCTGCGCACGCATGATGGCGACATCGCGTGCGTGGTAGCGCGGTGATTCGTTTTGTTTGTAAGACGCATCGTGCTCTTCGTCGATGACAATCAGGCCAAGATTTTTCAATGGCGCGAACACCGCCAATCGAGTGCCAATGACAAGACTCGCACGTCCGCTGTGTGCGTCGTGCCATGCGCGATTGCGTTGCGACGGCGTGAGCTTCGAATGCAAAACTGCGCAAGCGGCTTGCGGCAGCGCGGCGCCAATTCGATCCAAGAGCTGCGGTGTTAAATTGATTTCGGGTACGAGCAGCAGCGCTTGCTGCCCTGAAGCAAGCGTCGCCGCAACGCGGTCTAAGTACACCTCAGTTTTGCCGCTACCGGTTACTCCGAGCAGTACACACACAGAAAATCCGGTCGCGCGCTTCGCAAGTTCGTCACGTACGTGGATTTGCTCCGGATTAAACGGCGGCAAATTCGTTTGCATGAGGGGCAGCTGCGCGCTGTGAGTCAACGCAACGACCAAGCCATCGGCGAGCCACTCTCGCAGCGTTTTTCGTTGTGCAGGCGTCAGAGTTTGGTAGTTGTTGACGTCAAGCTGCGGCGTTAATTTTGCCGCTAAGGCGAGCTGCGACGTTTGCCTTGGCCTTAACAACTTTCTTCGCGCTAGGCCGCGCGCAGTGAGTTCCCAGGCAGTCGTTTCGGGCGCTGGTTCGACGTCGCTCGGTGTAATCAGGCCAAACGCTACGCCCGCGGAGACTTGGTAGTAGCGAGCGACAAACTCCGCCAATTCAATGAGCTCAGTTGGCAATGCGCCGCAAACAACGCGCACGATGGGTTTGAGCGCCGCGCTTTCAGCTAAAGAGACCTCAGAAATGCTTCGCACGAGCGCGATGTGAGCGCGAGTGCCGACGGTGACCTCAACCGCGCTGCCCACGTCAATGCCTGAATCCACCGGTGCGACGTAGTCCAGCGGCCTACCAATCGCAAGCGGCACTTCGACAGTGACTTTAGTGAGCACTTGCATGGCAATGGGTTTTAGAGCGCTGGAAAGCGTTGTTGATGTCGTATCGCAAAAATCTGTGGATAACTATGTGACTCGTTTCAGCTCGATTCAATCAAACCCACGTGTTTCGGGGCATTGGAGGCGATTTAACTGAAACTGGAGACTTTAAAATAGTGTATATTTATCAATAAGTTGCAACGCAAATCAACGCTTCCAGCGAAGGCGAACACTCACGCATTACAAGCTTGTCACAATTGTGCATAACTGATGCGGGTTCCAACGCGATTTACGGTTTGTCAAGCGTTTTTTCGCTGATTTTTCGAACCGCCTCAACGAGAGCGCCAACTAGCTCTGGTGACGCGTCGGGCGTGATGCCGTGACCGAGGTTTGCGACATAGCGCCGATTCGGATTGAAACCGCGCCACCGCTCCAATACGTGTTGGCGTACGCTCTCGGCGTCGGTGGCGCAGATTGCGGGGTCAAAATTTCCTTGGAGCGTGATTCGCTCACCCACCTGGGTGCGTACCTGTGAAAGATCAGATTGCCAATCGACACCAAGGCCGTCGACGCTTGCTTGCGCTTGCGAGGAAAAACTCTGCGCCGCGCCCTTGCTGAAGCAAATAAGAGGCGTGTTTGGTAGGCGCTGTTTAAGTGCGGAGGCGATCTGCTGTAGCGAGGTGAGCGAAAATTTTTCGTACTGAGAAGGCGACAATACACCGCCCCAGCTATCGAAAATCATCAACACATCTGCACCGGACCGCGCTTGTTGTTCAAGGTAGTCAATCACGCACGCAGTGTTAATTTCGAGCACACGCTTGAGAAGATCCGGCCGCTGAAACATCATTTTTCGCACCGCTGCGAATTCGCTCGAGGAGCCCGCGCCTTCGATCATGTAGCAAGCAAGCGTGAACGGGGATCCGGCAAAACCAATCAGCGGGACGCGCGCTACGCCGTCGTCGATGAGGGCGCGTTTGCACGCAGACACGGCATCAAACACGTAGTGCAGCGAGGACAAATCCGGAGCGCGGAGCGCGCGAATGGTTGTTTCATCCCGCAACGGTGACGCAAATCGCGGTCCTTCGCCTACGCCGAACGTCAGGCCCAGATTCATCGCGTCTGGAATGGTCAAAATGTCGGAAAACAGGATCGCCGCGTCGAGTGGATAGCGTGCAAGTGGCTGCAGCATTACTTCGACACAAAAGTCGGACGATCGGCACGCATCCATAAAACTCGGAAATTTCGAGCGGCTCTGTCGATATTCAGGCAAATAGCGCCCTGCTTGCCGCATCAGCCACAGCGGCGCGCGGGGAAGCGTTTCGTCCGTGAAAGCACGGAGAAACAAATCATTTTTAAACTGCATTAGCGCCTAACGATACTGAGGGTGCGATTTGACCAGCTTGGTGAAACGCGTCGCAAAAAAGGTTTGCCGACGACTGCATGGGTGAGACCAGGTTTTTCGCTGATGATCGCGTTGACGCCGTACACATCGACCGTGCCAACGCGAATGGAATTAAGCGGAAGCACGTACGTTTTGTACATAGCAGGCTTGCCATCCTTCACTGCTTTCTCAAGCTCTGCGTTTTTTGCCTCTCGTAACTCTTTTGCCTCTTTCGACTCATCTTTTGGCGCGGGCGTTGGCAACACTTTGAAGCTCTTAGATGGCTTTTCTTTATACGGCAAACCGAGCCGATCCGCATCAGCTGCTGGGATCACCACGGCGTCGGCGCGCCGATCAATTTCGCCCAGCAAATTGCCGCCGTTAATGAGCATCGGCGTCATGTATTTATCTTTTTGATCGGCGCGGATTTGATGCGAAACGTAGCCTTGCGTTTGCGAATCCACAATTGCGATTTCACCGACCCGCATGCGCTTGGTCTCTCCATTGAATAGAAACACGGCGTAATCGCCATCGATCTTTTCCAGCAACAATCCCTCGTCTGTAAATTGGCCGATCACGAGCTCGCGCGCCGCGCCATCAATACTCATCCGCGCTTTTGTTTTCGCGCCTACCGAGAGAAGTTGCAACGTGGTTGCGTGTGCGGCGAGGGTGAAAAGCGTGCAGAGGAGCGCAATCGCCATCGCGCGGGAATGCACGCCGAGCCTACGCGAGCGCGGAGAGGAAGAGGTCGCAACTGAGATCGTCATGGTGAAATGCTAACGCGCGAGCGCGGAAACGCTCTAGGCAATGGGGTGACTCACGTTCGATGCACCTTCACGAAGATGGTTGCAGCCGTACGCGCCGTCAGCGCCGATGCACTTGCATATAACTATACGCTGTATGCCCGTTTTAATTGGGTAATACAGTGATTTTTAACAATTGTTGAATCGCTCGCGAAATAGCGTAACCGCCCAACAGAATAGGCCGATAGCGAGCAATGTTGTGTATATCTGATCTGCAGAGCTCGCTGCAAAGCGAGCTCTGGCGACTGCGCTAGCGCGGCAGCGCCGACGATCCCATCAGGAATGTATCCACCGCTTTCGCGCATTGGCGACCTTCGCGAATCGCCCAAACGACAAGGCTTTGGCCGCGACGCATGTCACCTGCTGCGAATACTTTCGGCACATTCGTCGAATACGCTTTTGCTGCGCCATCGTTCTCTTCGGTGTTCGCACGCGCGTTGCCGCGAGCGTCACGCTCAACGCCGAACGCTTTTAGTACCGGCGCGACCGGATGCACGAAGCCCATCGCAAGCAGCACGATATCGGCCTTCATTTCCCATTCACTGCCCGCGATTTCATGCATCTTGCCGTCTTTCCACTCGACGCGCGCGGCCTTGAGCGCGGTCACCTGACCGTCCTTGCCTACAAGCGCTTTCGTCGTTACTGACCAATCGCGATTCGCGCCTTCTTCATGCGAAGACGAGGTGCGCATTTTGAGCGGCCAATTCGGCCAGGTCATCGCTTTGTTTTCTTCTTCGGGCGGTTGCGGCATCAATTCGAATTGCGTGACGCTGGCTGCGCCGTGGCGGTTGCTGGTGCCGACGCAATCGCTGCCCGTATCGCCGCCACCGATCACAACGACGTGTTTGCCCTTTGCGGAAATCACTTCAACGTCATCGCCTGCAACGCGCTTGTTTTGCAGCGGCAGAAATTCCATCGCGTAATAAACGCCGTTAAGTTCGCGACCCGGCACTGGCAAATCGCGCGGATGCTCTGCGCCGCCTGCGAGCACGACAGCGTCAAATTCTTTCTGCAGCGTTTCGGGCGATACGATTTCTTTTGCATCATTGCCGACGCCTGCGACCAATTCACCGTTGCCGACCATGACGCGTGTCTTGAACGTCACGCCCTCAGCTTCCATCTGCGCCACGCGACGATCAATATGCGATTTCTCCATCTTGAAATCAGGAATGCCGTAGCGAAGCAAGCCGCCGATGCGATCCGACTTTTCAAACACCGTCACCGCGTGCCCCGCACGTGCGAGCTGCTGCGCGGCTGCGAGCCCCGCAGGCCCCGAGCCAACAACAGCCACGGTTTTCCCCGTTTTGTTCGCATTGATTTGCGGCTTCACCCAGCCTTCTTCCCAACCTTTGTCGATGATGAAATGCTCAATCGATTTGATGCCTACCGCATCGTTGTTGATGTTCAACGTACAGGCCGCCTCACACGGCGCGGGGCACACGCGCCCGGTGAACTCGGGGAAATTGTTGGTTGAGTGCAGCGTATCAAGCGCTTCGGCGTAGTTGCCGCGATACACAAGATCGTTCCAATCGGGAATGATGTTGTTGATTGGGCAACCCGTTTGGCAAAACGGAATGCCGCAATCCATGCAGCGCGCGCCTTGTTGTTTCGCCTCGTCGTTGTTGAGCGTAATCACAAATTCGCGATAGTGATTCACTCGCGATTGCGGCGCTTCGCTCGCTTCTTTGAGGCGTTGATATTCGATGAAACCGGTGACTTTTCCCATGACAATCTACTGTTTGATTTACGCCGCGCGTGCGCAGCCTTCGGGTTTATAAATTCGATTTAGTGACGTTGGGTACTTGCCCAATTTTTCGGCAGGTCGACGCGGACGACGAACCAGTTCGCCGCCGCAATTCGGACAATTATTCGCGAGTTTGCTTTCTGCGCAATCCGCGCAAAACGTACATTCAAACGTGCAAATGCGCGCGTCGGTCGATTCGTTCGGCAGATCAGTATTGCAACACTCGCAATTCGGACGGATTTCTAGCATCTGAAACCTCGCGCTTATTTCGCGACCACTTCTTTCGGCGTTTTCGATGTTTTCATCGACTCTGCATACATATCCGTTAGCGCCCGCTTGTATTCATTCGGGAAGACTTTGACGAAATGTTTGCGATGCGTCGCCCAATCATCCATGATTGAGAGCGCAACGGCCGAGCCGGTGTAGCGCAAATGCCGCTCAACAAGCGCTTTCACAATCGATTCATCACTCGCATTCAAATGTCGCTTGCGACCTTTGCCTTGCGCGATAGCTTCTTGCTCAACGCCCGTTTGCTCCACTTCAGAAAGCAACGGCTCCAGCGAAACCATGCTCATGTTGCAGTGTTTTGCAAACGACTGTGTAGGATCGTAAACGTACGCGATACCGCCCGACATGCCCGCCGCGAAGTTGCGGCCTGTTTTGCCAAGCACGATGACCGTACCGCCGGTCATGTATTCACAACCATGATCGCCAGTGCCCTCAACGACCGCCGTCGCACCGGAGTTGCGCACCGCGAAGCGCTCGCCTGCAACGCCTCGGAAGAACGCCTCGCCTTCGGTCGCGCCGTACATCACGGTGTTACCGATCACGATGTTGTCTTCGGCCTTCGCGGGGCATTTTGCATCCGGATACACCACGATACGTCCACCCGACAAACCTTTGCCGCAGTAATCGTTGGTCGCGCCTTCGAGCTCGAAGGTCACGCCGCGTGACAGGAATGCACCGAAACTCTGCCCCGCAATGCCTTTGAAGCGCACTGTGATCGTGTCCGCAGGCAATCCCGCGTGACCGTATTTCACTGCGACGGCATTCGAGAGCATCGCACCGACCGAGCGATTGTGATTGCCGATGATGGAGGCGAACTCTACTTTCGTTTTGTTCTCAAGCGCTGCTTTCGCATTCGCAATCAACGAGTGATCGAGCGCGCCTTCAAGGCCGTGATCTTGCGATTCGCTATGCGAGCGCGATACGTCAGCAGGCATTTTCGGTGTGTAGAACACTTTGCTGAAATCTAAGCCACGCGCTTTCCAATGCGCGATGCCGGTTTGCGTATCGAGCCATTCGCTTTTGCCCACCAGTTCATCGAACGTACGCACGCCCAATTTCGCCATGAATTCGCGCACTTCTTCGGCAACGAAGAAGAAGTAGTTCACCACGTGTTCAGGTTGCCCCGTGAATTTTTTTCGAAGCTCTGGGTCTTGCGTTGCCACGCCGACGGGGCAGGTGTTCAGATGACATTTCCTCATCATGATGCAGCCTTCGACCACGAGCGGCGCGGTTGCGAAACCAAATTCGTCCGCACCGAGCAGCGCCGCGATCACCACATCGCGTCCGGTCTTCATCTGACCATCGGCCTGCACACGCACACGACCGCGCAAGCGATTGAGTACGAGCGTTTGCTGAGTCTCCGCAAGCCCCAATTCCCAAGGCGTGCCAGCGTGTTTGATCGATGAAATTGGCGACGCACCCGTGCCGCCATCATGCCCTGCGATCACGACGTGATCGGCTTTGCATTTGGCAACGCCCGCCGCAATTGTGCCCACGCCAACTTCCGACACGAGCTTCACGCTGATGCTCGCCTTTGGATTTGAATTTTTCAAATCATGAATGAGTTGCGCGAGATCTTCAATCGAATAAATATCGTGATGCGGTGGCGGCGAAATCAGTCCAACGCCGGGCACCGAGAAGCGAAGCTGCGCAATGTACTCCGAGACTTTGTGCCCCGGCAACTGGCCGCCCTCGCCGGGCTTTGCACCTTGCGCCATCTTGATCTGAATCTGATCCGCGCTCGCCAGGTATTCCGCCGTCACGCCGAAACGTCCCGATGCAACCTGCTTGATTTTTGAGCGCATTGAATCGCCTTCGACGACCGGCACATCCTTCACCACGCGATGGTTGCCCAGTCGCGATTGCATCGTCTCGCCCTTTTTAAGCGGGATGTAGCGCATTGCATCCTCGCCGCCTTCGCCAGTGTTCGATTTACCGCCGATGCGGTTCATCGCAACGGCGAGCGTGGCGTGAGCTTCTGTTGAAATCGAGCCGAGCGACATCGCACCCGTTGCAAAACGCTTAACGATGTCTTTCGCGGGTTCGACTTCATCAATGGCAATCGGCGTGCGTTGATCAAATTTGAACGCGAAGAGACCGCGCAAGGTTTTCAACTTGCCGGTTTGGTCGTTGATAAGTGCGGCGTATTCTTTGTACGAGCTTGCGTTGTTTGCACGCGTGGCGTGTTGTAACTTGCTGATCGTCGCCGGCGTCCACATGTGTTCTTCGCCGCGTGTGCGCAAGGCGTACTCGCCACCCGCTTCGAGTGAATTTTCGAGCACAGGATCGTTGCCAAACGCATCGTGATGCATGCGCATTTGCTCTTCGGCGATTTCGAAAATACCGATGCCTTCAACCGCACTCGCAGTGCCGGTGAAATACTTATCGAGGAACGCTTGATTCAATCCCACTGATTCGAAAATTTGCGCACCGCAATAGCTCTGATAGGTCGAAATACCCATCTTCGACATCACTTTGTTCAAGCCTTTGCAAATTGCTTTTACGAATCGCTTTTCGCTTTCGTACTTCGAAATTTGCGGAACAACGTCGCTCAGCTGCGTGAGCGTTTCGAGCGCGAGATACGGATGGATCGCTTCCGCGCCGTAGCCGCCGAGCAACGCGAAGTGATGCACCTCACGCGCCGAACCTGTTTCTACGACAAGCCCCGCCGACGTGCGCATCCCCGTTTTCACCAAATGCTGATGCACCGCAGACGTTGCAAGCAACGCAGGAATCGGCACACGTGACGACGACACCATGCGATCCGAGAGAATCAAAATGTTGTAGCCGAGCTTGATGTTGTCCACCGCCGCGGCGCAGAGGCTCGCAACCGCCGCTTCGATGCCTTCGGTGCCCCACGTTGCGGGGTAGGTAATGTCTAGCTCTTTCGACTTAAACGCACCGCTCGAAAAGAGCTCAACATGACGAATACGCTCCATGTTTTGTGAGGACAAGACGGGATTTTGTGCTTCCAGTCGAGATTGCGGTTCTTTTGAGTCGTGCCCCAATAAATTAGGGCGAGGCCCGATAAAGGTTACTAGTGACATCACCAGCTCTTCGCGGATCGGATCAATTGGCGGATTGGTGACTTGTGCGAACAATTGGCGGAAGTAATTGAAGAAAGGTTTTGCTTTGTTCGACAGCACCGGCAGCGCCGCGTCGTTGCCCATCGAGCCGGTCGCTTCTTCCGCATTCGCGACCATCGGCGCGAGGATCACCCTCAAATCCTCTTGCGAGTAGCCAAACGCTTGTTGACGGTCAAGCATCGAAACTTCGGATTTGTCAGCCGGCGCAGGCTCGGGCAAATCTTCGAGAGACACACGGCTCGTTGCGATCCATTCGCGATACGGTTTCGCGCTTGCAAGTTCGCTCTTTAGCGCATCGTCATCAACGATTTCGCCTTTTTCTAGATCGAGCAACAACATCTTGCCGGGTTGCAAGCGCCATTTCTTAACGATTTTTTCTTCAGGAATATCGAGCACGCCCACTTCGGACGCCATCACCACCAAGCCGTCATCAGTGACAACGTAGCGAGCAGGGCGTAAACCGTTGCGATCGAGCGTGGCGCCGATTTGACGGCCATCGGTAAACGCAATGGCAGCGGGGCCGTCCCACGGCTCCATCAGCGCTGCGTGATATTCGTAAAACGCGCGACGATCCTCATCCATCAGCGGATTGCCCGCCCAGGCCTCAGGAATCATCATCATCGTTGCGTGGCCGAGCGAATAGCCGCTCATCACGAGGAGCTCAAGGCAGTTGTCGAACGACGCCGTGTCGGATTGACCGTCGTAAATCAGCGGCCACAATTTCGGCAAATCTTCGCCGAGCGCGGTCGACGCAATCGCGCCTTCGCGGGCGCGAATCCAGTTGCAGTTGCCGCGCAAGGTGTTGATCTCACCGTTATGACAAACGAGGCGGAAAGGATGCGCGAGATCCCAAGTTGGAAACGTATTTGTCGAGAAACGTTGATGCACCATCGCGAGTGCAGACACGAGCATGGGGTCTTGCAAATCCAGATAGAACGTACCGACTTGATCCGCGAGCAACATGCCTTTGTAGACAATCGTGCGCGTCGACATCGACGGCACGTAAAACTCTTTGCCGTGGCGCAGTTTGAGCGCTTGAATCGCGTGTCCCGAGCTCTTACGAATGATGTAGAGCTTACGTTCAAGGTCTTGCTGCGTCATTTCTTTCGCGCCGCGACCGATGAACACTTGGCGAATGATCGGCTGAATCGCCTTCACGCCTTCACTGAATCCGTTGTTGTCCACCGGAACATCGCGCCACCCGAGCAGGACTTGTCCTTCAGAGGCAATCGCTCGCTCGATTTCTTGTTCGCAAGCCATGCGCGACGCGGGTTCTTGCGGGAGGAAAATCATACCAACGCCATATTGACCAACGGCAGGCAGTGTGATTTTCAGCTTTCCGCATTCGCGCCGAAAGAACGTGTCGGGCACTTGAATCAGGATGCCCGCGCCATCGCCTTGCAGTTTGTCAGCGCCTACCGCGCCGCGATGCGACAAGTTTTCAAGAACCTTCAGGCCCTTTTCAACGATATCGTGACTTCGAACGCCTTTGATATTCGCAACAAATCCCATGCCGCACGCATCGTGCTCATTTTTTGGGTCGTAGAGGCCTTGCGCTGCCGGTTTCGATGAGCGCTCTGATAACGTGTTCACGGTGAAATACTCCAGTCGGTCGGTCACATGACGCTGCGCTGGCGCGCGCAGTGCGTCGTTCTTTATACGTTGAGGGCCTGCGCTTATGGCGCTTGCGTGGTGCTTATGGCACTCCGCGATGCTGGATCGGCATAATGTAATTCAACGGACGCATAGTTTACACGATTTGTGGGCCGCAATTGTGGCGCTCGTTTGTTGTTTTGAGGCAGGCGTCAGCGCGGCGAAATCAGGTGTCGCACCAGAGCGCTTGCAGTGCTTACAAACTTGCGGTTAAATCGAGAAAATCCTCGTAACTCATTGATTGATCGTGGAATGCCAGATTGAGGGAAGCACCTTAACTCTGATTTTTCGCGCTAAAAGGGGCTCACAGTGCTTTCAACATTCCGTCACTTCAAAGCTGTCATCGCTCTCGCGGCGATCGCCGCCACAACCCTGCTCGCTGGTTGCGGCGGCGGCGGTGCAAAAGATCCGTTCGACTCGGGGCCTCCGGCGCCAGCATTAGTCGTTAACCCAACCTCTGCCACGATCTACGCCAATATTCCGACGGTGCTCACGATTAGCAGCGGCGTAGCGCCGTTTAGCGCGTTCACCAGCGATTCTGTGGTGTTACCGGTCGCGGCGTCGATTAGCGGCACGTTGTTAACGCTTGTGCCCTCTAACGTCAATGCGGATACGGCGGTTACCGTCACCATCCGAGATGGGCTTGGAAGAAGCGTAGCGGTCCCTGTAAATGTGAAACCGGCGACGCTTGTAGGAAATGTCGAAATCGTGCCGCTTGCGAATTCTGCGTGCGGGACGGCATCGTCTTCCTCAAGCTCACCAACTGGCGTCTGCACGGGTGATACTGCGACCGCAAGGGTGGCTGTCCGGTCGGCAAACACCGCTGTCATCCCAGGTCGTCAAGTCCGCCTTGACGCAGTTTTTGGCAATTTTCAGTTTGTCACTGATCCCAGCGGTGCGAATGCCTCAAGTTCAGTGACTGTCGTGACTGACCAAAATGGCGTCGCAAATGCGCTACTTAAAACGGCGGATGGTGTTGCATCGCAGGCGGCACTTATTCGCGCGACCGATTTAACTACGGGAAATCGCGTGGACACGACTTTCACGATTGTCCAAAAAATTGATGGGTCGGCTGTGCTTAGCGTTATTCCAAGCGGAGGATACGTGGGGAAAGCCTTCTTCAAAGGCGAGTGCGGAGGCACAAGCGGTGATTTTCTCGTATACGGCGGACGTGCACCGTACACTGCCCGGTCCTCGTTACCCAACGCTATCCGATTGTCGGTAAATGGGGTAGTAGGCGATCCCGTGGTCATCCAGAGTTCTGGTGGAAGCTTCAGAGCGTCGACTTCGCTGGCTGCGTGTGCTGGATACAAAGGCTCGATTGTTGTAACAGACTCAGCCGGCAGAAACTTTGAGGTGACCTATGAGGAGCAGCAGGGTGAGAATGAGGTGCCTGCGCCACCGGCACCGACGACTCTGGTCATCAGCCCACGTACGGTTACTGTTACTTGCCCGGGTCCGCCGAGTAATCGTGCTGTGACATTCTCCGTGGTCGGCGGGACAGCTCCTTACACGCTACGTACGAGTCGTCCCGGAGATACACTAGTTTCCGGAAATACAGTTACGATTACTAGTGCTCTGCAGGGTCCAAACGCTACCTCTATTACTGTAGAAGTCACTGACTCGAAAAGTAACGTAGCGACTTCTACGATTAACTGCCAGTAGGAGTCCTTGCTGACGTCATTGAAAGGGCGCACTTGCGCCCTTTTTTTGTGACGTTTGAAGACTAAGCGCTGATAAGGCTACAAAATGGAAACACTGTTTGAACGCTGCCGACGAAAAGCGGGACGGTCAGCGCATCTAGGCAATCGACGTCGTACTTATTCGACGATCGGCGATGCGTTTGAGCATTGCTGATCGGCACCGCTCCGAGCTTGCCAAGTTCAGTTTAGTCTCCGCCACTCTCCGGTCGTGCGCCGCAAAGAACGATGCGCTTAGTTTGAGTGTCGCGGGCGCCAATGGAAACCGCTATGAATATCTCTCCACCTGTGCGGGTCGTGACAATTTGATTTGCATCGATTGAACGGGTAGGCCAAGGCAAAGGAAAGCCGAGTATGTTTTTTGAGTCTCGAGCGAGGTGGTTGTCGCCCAGCGAAAAATCAAAACTAGCTCTGGGAAGTTTTTTGCCGATTGACTAACCGCTCGCTAGAGACCGCCCGGACACTGGCCCTGTTGCTCTCCGTTGCCAGACACTATCGCGTTTCAGAGACCGTAACCCATTTGATAGAAATGGTGTGCGACTAGTCAGCGTACAAAGTTACCTGCGGGTTAAACGCAAGTGACGCCGCCGAACGCCTGACACGTCTGTTGCCGTCTTACTCGCGCGAAACGCCAACTAAAAAGCAGAAGAGAGCGCGTAACGCGCTTTTTGTCGCCGCGCGAACAAGTTATCTAACCACACCACTTGCATCGGTCGCAACTCGCGGAGTGAGGAAAATCAAGAGTTCCTGTTTGTCGGAGCCACGATTCGTTCTGCGAAACAGATTACCCACAAGCGGCGCATCTCCTAGGAACGGTACTTTATCCACTGTATCGGTAATCGTTTCTTCATAGATGCCGCCTAGTACAGCAGTGTCGCCGTTGTTAACTACGACTTTAGTCGTCACACGGCGAGTGTTTACGATTGGATTTCCGTCAGTAAATCCAGCAATTGAGTCTTTTGTTATGGAAACGTCCAACACGACTTTGCCATCGGGGGTCACCTGTGGCGTGACCTCGAGTCCTAATTTTGCATTGACAGTTACAACGCTTCCAGCGCCGCCAACCCCGCCTGATACACGAAGTTTTATCTCTTGTCCTTGTTCGATAAACGCTTTGGTGTTGTCGGCCGTCACGACTCGTGGGCTCGAAATGACCTTGCCGCGATTCGCGGCCTCCGCTGCAGAAAGCTCAAGATTGACCAGATTTCCATTCCCTAAATTCAAAAATGTTAGTGCCAAGGATCCGGCAGCATTCGAAACTGGAAGATTTACGTTGTAGGGGACAGAGTTGATGTTTTCCCACGTGCGTACGCCGTCTTCGGTTTTGATTCTCGTGTAGTAGTAGGGAGGAGGTAGACCCGTCGCCGTCCAGGTGGTTGGCACATTTGCTAGCGCGCCGTTCGCGTCACCATCAGGACGCCCATTGACCGCGATATTGCGACCATTGTTGTAGATGCCGGCCCCAATTCCAAATCGCGCACCAAGCTGACGACTGAATTTGTCATCGGCTATTACGACTCGCGCTTCAATAACAACTTGCTTCACGGCAATATCAATGCGCTGGAGAAGTCTTCGCACTTCGTCGAGTTTGGATGGTGTGTCCTGCACAATCAAGACGTTCGTTCTCGCGTCCACCGTTGAAGTGCCGCGTTTCGATAGCACGCCTCCGGTGCTCCCCGCCGCTCCGCCAGTGCCGGCCTGCGGAGTAATCATTTTCCGAACTTCGTCAGCCTTTTGATAGTTAAGCTGGAAGATCTCCGTGCGCAGAGGCTCGATGTCAGCCACTTGAGCCTTCGCCTCTAGCTCTTGTTTCTCTTTAAGCGCTAACTCTTCTTTCGGTGCAATCCATACTACGTTGCCGTTCTTGCGCATATCGAGCGATCTGGCTTGCATCACCAGATCAAGCGCTTGATCCCACGGCACATCCTTAAGGCGTAGCGTTACGTTGCCCGTTACTGTGTCGGATACGATGATGTTGAGCCCAGTGAAGTCACCGATGACCTGGAGGACGGATCGTACTGCGATGTCTTGGAAATTGAGGGAGAGCTTTTCGCCCTTATATCCCGCACGCGAGCCCTGGGTTAGTTTGTTCGGGTCTTCGATGATCGGCTTGATTTCGACAATTAGGCGATTGTCCGTTTGGTACGCAGAATGTTCCCAAAGTCCTTTCGGTTCGATAACCATACGGGTGTTTGCGCCCTGGACGAAGGTGTCAATCATTTGCACCGGCGTACCAAAGTCCGTTACGTCTAGTTTGCGTTCAAGATTGCGAGGGACTTGCGTACGCAAAAAATCAATGATCAAGACTTTGCCCTGCGGCTTGATTTCGACACCGGAGTTAGCCGCAGAAAGGTCAACAATGACTCGACCCTCACCCGCAGTGCCGCGACGGAAGTCCACATCACGCAAGCTGTAAGTCACCCCGTCGCTCTTACTCGAAGCCGCAAATCGGCCGGTATCTGGTGTCGCATCGGCAACCGCAGTGCCAGCGGCGTCGAATAGCGCCAGCGCGACCTTACCGCCATCAACCTTTAAGTCGTACGACTGCGGTTTAACTAAGTTGAGCACCACGCGTGTACGGCCTTGCGCCTGTACTATGTTGTAACTACGAACTACTGCGTCTGAAACCTCTACAGTAGGCTTAGTTGCGCTATTGGTGTTTGGGAAATCCAAAACAAGCCGAGGTGGAGACGCGATCGAAAACACAGTTGGAGGCGCCGCGGTTGCATCCTTCAAGCTAAACGTTAAGGTGGTGCGGCCGGCGGCGCCTTTAGCGACTGCGACGTCCTCAATTACGTTTTGCGCGATGGCGGGCGCACTCAGTGCGCCAATACCGCTCAGCGCCACTAGAGAGGCGAACAATCGGGCCCCTACGGTCCCGGTGAAAATATTTATACGGCACTTCATTTCTTTTGCTCCCGCTCTTGCAGCATCATCTTGGTTTGGCGCTCTACCCAATCACCAGCACCATCTTGAAAAAGTTCTTTCAGAGAAATCTCGGCGTCGGATACAGATGTGATGACGCCAAAGTTTTGTCCCATGTAATTGCCTTGACGCACCTGGAACACTTTGTTGTCCGACGCCTTGACTAGGCCAATCGTTGCCTTGCCGCGTTGAAGTGTTCCTACCATTGCAAGCGTTTCAAGCGGGTAAGACTCGAGAGCTTCTTTGCGGCGGGTAAGATCGGGTCCACGAGTGCCTTTAGCACTTTCGATTTTGCGCGGCTTGAACGGATCTGGCATCGTAAACGCGTTGTAGGTAAACGCTTCGTAAGGTCGAATTGGCGGAATCGGATCGATCTTTCCGCGAGACGATGCGCCTTGTTCTGCCATCCAAGCCTTCAAATCGTCGTCACCGCTTCCTCCGCAACCGGTAAGTGCCACAAAAGAAATCGCAAGGCAAAGAGTTAACGTCCGTTTACTCATTTCGGTGCCTTTTGCGCTTCTTTTGCTTTACGCTGCTTCGAAATTTCCTCGTCGTCGAGATAACGGAAGGTTTTCGCCACCGCTTCCATGGTCAAAATGGTGTTGTCTTTCGGATCTTTGTTCGAAATCGCCATGTCATTGAGCGTGACGATGCGAGAGAGCTGAGACACGTCGCTCGCGAATGCTCCGATGTCGTGATAAACGCCCGTAACGCGAATATCAACAGGTAACTCTGCGTAGAACTCCTGCAACCGCTCTTGCGACGGCTTGAAAAGCTCGAACTGGAGTCCGCGACCGAGCCCGGCCTGGTTGATGTCGGAGAGCAAAGCGTCCATCTCGCTTTTGCTCGGCAGTTGACGAAGCAAAGCGCCGAATTGTTGTTCGACTTCCTTGAGCTGCTGGATGTGCAGATCTAAGTTGATCGCTTGAGCTTTCTTAGAGGTGTACTCTTGTCGAAGCGTTTGTTCGCGATTGCGTTTCTGCTCGAGCTCGTCGCTCTGCGCAGACCAGCCAAAGTACCAAGCAGCGGTTAAAAGAAGCGTTAGGAGCAGAATCAGTGCTCCCGCTTTGGCTGGCCAAGGCCAAATCCCGATGTCTTTCGGATTGAGACGGCGTATTTCGTCTAAAGTCATTTTCAAGCCTTACTTCGTGATCGCTTGCATCACTTTTTCGCGTGATGTAGGTGCGCCCGCAGGAGTTGCGGCTTGTCCGCCGGCCGCTTTGACGGCGTTAGGATCTTCGAGCCCCTTCAGGCTGATGTTCAAACTGAATTCATTGAGCCGCTGCTGGTTTTTATCGACAACCGCTTTAATCTCAACGAGTTCGGCGCGGGTCAAGTACGGCGAAGATTCGAGGTTGCGCATGAGCGTTGAAACGCGAGCATTGGATTGAGCCAAACCGATCAAATTGATCTTGTTCCCGGTTTGCTTCACCGCTTTTAGGTAAACACCATCGGGAAGTTGGCGCACCAGCTGATCCAAAAGCTTGACCGATGCGCCGCGGTTCACTTGCAACGTTTCGACCACGCTTTTCCGTGCGAGAAGCTGTGCAGTTTGATCCTTGAGTTTCTTGATTTCTTCGATTTGGGTGTCGAGTTTCTTGTTTTCGGCGACAAGTAAATCGTTACGACGTTGCTGTTCCGCGTTCCGTTCGTCCAAATACAGTTTTCCGACGTACCAAACCGCTGCCGCTGCGACAAGGGTTCCAAGTAGGATGAAGCCGAATTCGCGCTTGCGTTGCGCGCGACGTTCTGCGCGGTGCGGGAGTAGATTGATGCGAATCATGCGTCAAACCTCCGAAGAGCAAGCCCACACGCAACGATGAGCGACGGGGCGTCTGCAGCCAGTTGGCGTGACTTCACGCCTGAACCAAGCGACATTCCCGCAAACGGGTTTGCGATTGATGCGGTGACGTTGGTGCGGCGCGATACTGCCTCGACCAAGCCTGGAAGCGAGGCGCAACCGCCTGCAAGCAGCAGGTAATCGAGCTGCCCCTGCGCGTTGGATGTCAAAAAGAACTGCAGGGCGCGCGCAGCTTCGATGGCGAGTGTATCGACATACGGACGGAGCACGTCGTTGTCATAATTTGACGGCAGACTTCCGCTGCGCTTTGCAGCTTCCGCCTCCTCGTTCGTCATGTTGTACGCGCGCTGAATTTCTTGCGTGAGCTGGTTTCCGCCAAACGGGCTCTCGCGCATGAAAATTTGTTCTTGATTGCGAAACACATAAAACCGAGTCGACGTGGCGCCTACGTCAAGAACACCAACGTTTTGATCGACGCCTTTGCCTGGAAGATTATCGGCCATCCGTTCGAATGCGCCCATCACCGCCATCGCTTCAACATCGACCACCGCGGCTTTTAAGCCCGCAGTTTCAATGGCAGCAACACGATCTTCGATTTTTTCTTTGCGCGCAGCTGCGATCATCACTTCGACTTGTGTCGGATCGTTCGCGACTGGGCCAATAACCGCGAAGTCGAGATTCACTTCATCAAGCGCGAACGGTATGTACTGGTTGGCTTCAGCTTCTACAGCGAACTCCAAATCGTCGTCGCGCTCCGTTGCCGGGAGCGTGATGCGCTTGGTAATTACCATGCTGGTGGGAAGTGCAACCGCCGCACCTCTTGTGCGTGAACCGAGTTTGCGAACCGCGCGTTCAAGAGCCGCACCCACGGTTTCCAGGTTGGCAACGTTGCCATCGGTCATCGCGTCGCGAGGTAGCGGCTCAATGGTGTATCTGGTTAGCTCAGGCTTTTCTGCGCTGCCGCTTAATTCCACCAATTTGACGGCGGTCGACGAGATGTCGATCCCGATTATTGGCGTACTTTTGGCCCCGAATGCGCCCCGGAGAGAACCCAAAATATCTTTTTGCATTGGGAGTTTAGGAGACTTTTATCGCCTGAAACTTTAAGTTGGGGAGTGAGTTTTGCACAACCCCTTCCGCGTGGCAAGCTTCGGACGGCGACACGCGACCTATAATCGCAAAAAAAACAACATTCGTCATATTTACAGGCTCGCAAGAGATTGTTTAACTAGCGATGGATGCTCGAAGTTGGTGGTTGCTAACTTCGATGTGGGGCTAGGGATTTAATGACTTCGGGGGCAAAGGTTGCAGCTATGTTGAAGCGTTGGATCGTTTATTCGGCCTCGGTAATCGCGGGACTAGCGTTAGTTGGCGTCGTCGTCGGCACACTCGTCTGGACCCTAATCAGCGCACGGCTACCATCGTTAGAAGTGATTACTGACTATCAACCGAAGCTTCCATTGCGAGTGCTTTCCGAAGAAGGGTTGTTGCTCGCTGAGTTTGGCGAAGAGCGCCGAAGCTTGGTCAAACTCGCTGATGTGCCCGAAGTTTTGAAGCAGGCCATCTTGGCCGCCGAGGACTCGAATTTTTACGAACATTCGGGCGTTGATTGGATCGGCGTGCTGCGCGCGGTGTATTCAAACGCGACGACGGGGTCGAAGCAAGGCGCGAGCACGATCACCATGCAGGTGGCGCGCAACTTCTTTCTCACCCGCGAACAAACGATCCTTAGGAAGGCCAACGAAGTTGCGCTCACCTACAAGATAGAGCGCGAACTCACCAAAGACCAAATCCTCGAGCTCTACATCAACCAGATTTTCCTCGGTGAGCGCGCTTATGGCTTTGCGGCGGCAGCCCAAGTTTATTATGGCAAACCACTGAAACAGCTCACTATCGCTGAGGCCGCAATGTTGGCGGGCGTGCCCAAAGCACCGTCTCGATTCAACCCATTCGCGAACCAGAAGCGCGCCGCGCTTCGTCAGCAATATGTTCTGCGCCGCATGCATGAACTGGGATTTTTGGACGACACGCAACACAAAGCCGCGCTCGCCGCCGCTGCGGTGCCCACGTTGAAACGGGATCAATCGCCGCAGGTGCATTCCGAATTTCTAAACGAAATGGTGCGCCAATTCGCATTTGATTTGGTTGGTGAATCGGCCTACACGCGCGGGCTGACCGTAACCACCACGATTCGAGCGAAGCCGCAGGAGGCCGCTTATCAGGCACTTCGCCGAGGCGTGCTCGACTACGAGAAACGACAGGCATTTCGAGGGCCAGAGGGTCTCGTCGAGATCCCCGTGAACAACAAAGACGCGCAAAGCGACGCCATTGACAGCGCACTGCAGCAGTTTCCCGACAGCGATGATTTGCTCACGGCCGTGGTGGTTGAGTCGAGCAGCAAGCGCGTTGTCGTCTCTCGCGGCGACGGCGAAAACTATACGCTTGAAGGCGACGCCATCCGATTCATCCGCAATGCATTGGCGGACAACGCACCGGTCGCAGAGCGCGTTCGCCGCGGCGCAGTGCTGCGCATCGTGGCCGACGAAAAGGGCGCGTGGCGAGTGACGCAGCTGCCGCAAGTTGAATCAGCTTTAGTGGCGCTCGACCCGAATAACGGGGCGATACAAAGTTTGGTCGGTGGTTTCGATTTTTACAGAAACCAGTTTAATCATGTCACTCAAGCAAGCCGCCAGCCGGGCTCTGCGTTTAAACCGTTCGTTTATTCTGCTGCGCTAGAAAAAGGCATCACCTCTGCGACCGTCATCAACGATGCGCCACTGTTCTTTTCAGCGGCCCAAACAGGCGGTGACGAATGGGAACCGAAGAATTACGACGGCAAATTCGATGGCCCGATGCGGGTGAGAACTGCGCTCGCGAAATCGAAAAATATGGTGTCTATCCGAATTCTGCGATCAATTGGCCCAAGCTACGCGCAGGACTACGCCGCAAAATTTGGATTTGATCCGAAGCTCACGCCGGCGTACTTGACGCTTGCGCTTGGCGCAGGGCAAACCAATCCACTGCAAATGGCCGCCGCATACGCCGTGTTCGCGAACGGCGGTTATCGCATCAAGCCTCATTTCATCAAAAAAATAGTCGATGCTCGGGGAACCATCATTTTTGAGGAGACGCCCGTAGTCGCAGGCAAAGATGCTGAATTAGCGATCGATCCAAGAAACGCATTTATCATGACGACGCTCATGCGCGATGTGGTGCGAGCGGGAACCGCCGCTAAAGCCATGGCCCTTGGTCGTGGCGATCTTGCGGGTAAAACGGGCACGACTAATGACAGCTTTGACGCATGGTTTGCAGGATACAACGCCTCAATTGTGGGCGTTGCATGGGTCGGCTACGATCAGCCAAGATCACTCGGTGAGCGCGAAACTGGCGGTGGCGTCGCGCTGCCCATTTGGATCAACTACATGCGAACCGCGCTCAAAGGGGTGCCTGAAAAGCCGTTGACGCCGCCGAAGGGCGTTATCAATTCAACGGTTGGCGGTGACGTCGATGCGAGCGGCTTGGTTGATGCCAAAGGTGTAAGCGATTGGTTCTACGCCGAGTTCCCGCCGCGCTATTTTGTTGACCCGCTCACGGGCAACGAAGGGGTGCGCAGCAAGCAAGACGAAGAGGTTCGTCAGCAGCTGTTTTAGCGCCGAAGTCCTACGCCGATGTCTCATGATCGCGAAACGCTCGCCGCTGTCGCTGCGCGCATCATCGTTGAATCTCAGCTCACCGATTGGTCGCTCGCGCGACGCAAAGCCCTCGATTCGCTCGGACTTTCGCCGCGCAGTACGCCGCTGCCCACCGATGACGAAATCATCGCTGAAATCAAAACGTATCACGCGCTCTACGGTGACGACGAACACGCGGAACAGCTGCAAAGCCAGCGCGAAACGGCGCTCGAAGCGATGCGCGCGCTGTCGCGGTTTGAGCCTAAGCTGATGGGCCCGGTTGCGGAAGGCTGGGCACACGCGGGCAGCGACATCGTGCTCGACGTGGTGGCCGATAGTGCAAAAGACGTTGAAATCGAGCTCATTAATTTGGGCGCGGAAATCAATGCTGAAGTAGCGCGCGATGGCACTGCGCGATTAAATCTTGATGGCGCAGATTGGCCGATATGCGTTCGCGTGAGGCCGCGCGGGCGCGCGCTTGATTCGCGCTACAAACTCAGACTCACCGCGATCGAGTTGAAGCGGCTACTTAGCGAAACGCCAAATTAAAATGGGGCAATTCGAAGGTGGACGGAGTTATCAACGTCGCACTTTATCTGCACGTAGCCCGAGTGAAACGGTACTTTTAATACCAAGCTATAGCGGTTCACGCTTTTTGATGTTTTCACGCTGCGTATCTTGATTAGCGTGTGCTTTTTCTTTCAATCGTGGTCGCGGCTCGCTCTCACGCACTTCAACGCGCCGTTCTTTCTCACGCACCGCGCGCACGACTTTCGCTTCTTCTGCGGCGCTGTTTCGTTGCGCAACGCGTATCGCCGTTTCGCGCTCTCGTTGTTGCGCGCGAAGCGCTTGTCGCTCACGAGCTTGTTCTGCTCGCTGGTCCGAAGCTACGGTATCCGCGCGTGGTGCGACCAGCGCACGCGGAGCACGCTCGACGGCGGGTGGGGCAACGCTGCTTTGTGGTCCAGGGCCAGGAGCAGGTGCGCGGCCTTTGTTTTCAGGCGGCGCACTTCGTTCTTCAATTGGCGCACGAACACCGGGGCCGCCGGGAGCAGCACTTGGCGCAACATTGCGAGGTTCGCGAAGTTCGCGAGGTTCAGGCGCGTTGCGCTCCCGCGGCGACGGCGGCGCACTTGTCGCGCCCTCTCGCACGGGCGGCGGCGACAGCGGTTCACGCATGCCCGGCTCACGTGTAGCGGGTTCACGCACTGGCACCCCCCGCTCCAGCCCTCGTTCCGTCCCGCGTATCGGCGCTTCCACGCGCTGCGGTGCAATCGGGTTTGGATCTTGCCAAACACGCGGCTGCGCGACGTTAACGTTTGGTTGAATCGGTGCCGCTGCGCGCTCGCGCACCTGCGGGAACGGTTGCGCGCGACCCGGTGCAGACTCGGTTACTGCGCCCGCAGGCGGTGAACCACGCACCGGTGGCGCAACTTCACTCACACCAGCGCGCGGCGCGACTGGATTCGGATCAAAGCGCGCGCCGCGAACTTGCGGAATCACTTCGCCCATCCGAGCCGGCGGCGCGGCTCGGAGATCCGGAGTTGGTACGTTGCGAATGTAGTTTTGAGCGACCGGACGCCCGGAGATCAACCCGGCAGCTGCGATGGTGGTGATCGCACCGGGCACGCTTGCGTGAACGTATGCTGGCGGACGCCACGGGTCTTCGGCGCTGTTTCTAACGTATGGGCGGTTCACCGTGCGCCAGTAATTCGGCGAATAGGTGTACCAAGGCACATACGGTTCGTTCCAGCCGAGCGGCACCCAAGAATAGGTTGGTCCGACCGAAGCGTTCACGCTCCAACCATTGCCGCCGTAGAACGTGACTAGCGCAGGCGCGTAAACAGCGCGACCGACGTACGAGCCCGGGCACCAAGCCCAGCGACCGCCGACGCGCACCCAGCGACCGTAGTGAAACGGCGCGAAGCCCCACGGCGCGTCGTCAACCCAAGTCCAGCCCCAAGGCTGCACCCACGACCAGCGACCATAGCGATACGGCGCCCAATTCGAAGACACCGTGTTCGGATACCAAACCCGTCCATATTCGTAGTTTGATTCCCAGTAGCCGTGATCGTCGAGATCACGCACGCCGACCATCCAAGGATTAAAGTAACCTCGATTGCGCGATTCCCAGCGCTCAATCCGACGATCGCGCGCAACCACCCACGATTCAAAGCCACCGCTGGCCACGCCCGCATACGCGAATCGATCAAAACGCGTGCCGCCTTGGTCGAACGCGAAAGTTTCATCGCGATTTACCGCATTGATGCGCCCAAACGTATTGAGCTCAGCTTGACCGAAACGCGTTGCAACGACGCTCGGGAAGCTTCGATTGCCCGCGGTTACGAAATACAAGCCGGGCTGCGTGAACGACACTTCGCCATGCTCGGTGGCCACCCGCATCGCGTCGCGTGGTTCCCACTGACGAATGCGCACAGCAATGATTCCGCTAGCCAAGCGCGCAACTAAGTTCTGATCGTCGAAACGCTCGAAATAGATGTTTGCGCCGCCGGAGAGCCACACCTGCAGTGGACCGACGTCGAGTTCAGCGCGTCCGCCGTCACTGACCCACAAGTTGTCACCTGCGGTAATCACATTGTTGCGATACGCAGGCTGCCAGCCGTCGGCTTGCGAGGCCACGCGAACGTCGCCCGCATATTCTGCGAGCCGTGCGACCCGACCAGGCGCGTCGGCGAAAGCGTTCGCGGCGACGAGCGCGAGAGAAGCAACTGCCGCAGCAGACCATGAAAACACTCTCGAAATGCCTCTAAACATAGGGCCTCCTACGAAATCAGATTTTGTGTTCAGCCAACGTCTCCCGAAACAGACCCGTTGACCGAGCGAGGAAAACACTCAAACTCAAAAACTTCTGAATCTACGGCTAACGACGCGGCGGACTCATGCAAATACTGTATCCTTAAACAGTATTTTCTCGAAACAACGCTATGTCGCTCGCTATCGCACACTCTCGCGCCCTCTCGGGCATGCATGCCGAACCGGTGACGGTTGAACTGCACATCGCGAACGGCAACCCTGCGTTCAATTTGGTCGGATTGCCTGAGGTTGAGGTGCGTGAATCCCGTGATCGCGTGCGCGCCGCGATCCAAACCGCGGGTTTCGATTTTCCGTATCGCAAGCTCACTGCGAATTTGGCACCCGCCGAGATTCCCAAGGAATCAGGGCGGTTTGACCTCCCCATCGCGATTTCGTTGCTCGCTGCCAGCGGTCAGTTGCCGGTGAAGCGGCTGGCGGAATTCGAATTTGCCGGTGAATTAGGCTTAAACGGCGATCTTCGCCCAGTGCGCGGCGCGCTCGCAATGGCGCTTGCTGCAAAGGCTTCGGGCCGCACGCTGATCGTTCCGGCGGCATCAGCGGCCGAAGCCGCACTTGCGCCGGGCGCACATGTGCTTTCTGCGCAATCGCTGCTGCAGGTTGCGGCGCACGTTGCCGGCCGTCAATCGTTAGCCGCAGCGAGTGTCGCAACGTCGGCCAGCGCGCCGACTTACCCTGACTTTTCCGATGTGCGCGGGCAGGCGCAGGCCAAACGCGCGCTTGAAATCGCGGCCGCTGGGCGTCACAACGTTTTGTTGATCGGTCCGCCCGGCACCGGGAAAAGTATGCTCGCGCATCGCTTGCCGAGCATCTTGCCGCCGATGAGCGAACAAGAAGCGGTCGAGAGTGCTGCGCTGTTGTCTTTGGTTGGAAAGTTTCGCGCTGATGCGTTCGCCGAGCGCCCGATTCGCGCCCCGCATCACTCGGCGAGTGCGGCGGCACTGGTAGGCGGCGGCAGCGATCCGAAACCGGGTGAAATCTCCCTCGCGCATCACGGCGTTTTGTTTTTGGATGAATTCGCCGAATATGATCGACGCATCCTCGAAGTGTTGCGTGAGCCGCTTGAAAATCGCGCAATCAACATTTCGCGCGCGGCACGGCAGGTTACGTACCCCGCAAATTTCATGTTGATCGCCGCGATGAACCCCTGTCCGGATGGCTACCTCGGCGCCCAGATCGCAGCGAAGCCCTGCCGCTGTACGCCCGACCAAATTGCGCGCTATCGCGGGCGCATTTCCGGGCCGCTACTGGATCGAATCGACATGCAAATTACGGTGCCGATGCAGGGCAGCGACATGCTTCGCGACCCGAGCAAAGGCTTAGGAGAGGCGAGCGCGGTGATTCGTGAGCGAGTGGTCGAGGCCAACGGCCGAGCGCTGCTGCGGCAAGGCAAACCTAACGCCCTGCTCGGCGTGGGCGAACTGGCTGAACTTTGCGCGCTTGACGCTTCAAGCGAAGCGCTGATGCAGCAAGCCACGGTAAAGATGGGCCTGTCTGCGCGCGCCCAGCATCGCGTCGTTCGCGTTGCGCGCACCATCGCTGATTTGGCGGGTGTTGAACCGATCGCGCTTTCACATCTCGCGGAAGCGCTTGGGTATCGGCAAACTTAAAGCAGCGTTGCGTCGCTGCATTCGTGAAAATGAAAAGCGCTATTTAACGTTCATTCCATTGGGAAAACATTAATTTTTATGTAGATATCGAAAAAACGAATAATCCGCGTGATGCCCAGTAAATTGGGCGATATAAGCATAATAGCTATTTGTGGATCCAACGATCCGGCCTATCAAAATTAGGGTAGTCAGCTGCCGTTTTGTCTTGGACACTTGACAGACTTCGAAAACGTCAACAGAATTCGAGCTAGACGTTTCGTCTCCCGTTTCTCCTCCCTGAACGGGTGTTCGCGGCTCCCTCTTCTCGATGTGGCTTCGGACATTAAGCCTCTGATTGCTAAGGTAATCCGGGGCTTTTCTTTTGCCTCATCCGAACTTCACGGCCTGACGGCGAGCTCTCGCAAATACGCGTTTGTTTAGAACATCAAGCGCGTTGCTCGTTTAGTCGGCGGCGATCGGATCTGGCGGCGTGAACCACGCGTCAAACGTCGTCGCGCAGTGTTTCATGCCCAGACCACTATGGGCAGAGAACAACACCACCGCGTCGCCAGGACGCAGATATTCAGCGATTTGCGCGCGAGTTTCGCGCTCGATTTTCATGCGCTCGCTTTGCGTGAGCTTGTCGGCTTTATTGAGCAACCAAAGCACAGCGGGGCGCGGAATGTTGGATTCGCTCTCGCGGTTAAGCCAGTCGATGAATTCAAGATCCATCGCGTGCGGTGCGTGACGCACGTCGCTCAGCAGCACAACGCCCTTCAGCGCTGAGCGCGAGCGAAGATATTCTTCGATCACGCCAATCCAAACACGTTGTTTATCGCGCGGTGTTCGGGCAAATCCATAGCCCGGCAGATCAACTAAATATCCGCCGCCGCGCAGCGCGAAAAAATTGAGCTCGCGCGTACGCCCCGGCATCTTGCTCGCGTACGCGAGGCGCGTTTGCCCCGCAAATTTGTTGATGGTGCTCGATTTTCCGGAATTGGAGCGACCCACGAACGCGACTTCGGGCCCAGTTTCTGGCGGACATCCATCATACTCAACAACGGATTTAACGAAGCTCGCCCCAGAAAAATGGGTGATGCGTTCAATATGGGCGGAATCGATGATCCGGCGAATGGGCTTGGCAGCTTGCATAAATGGGGGCGTTAGACTACAGGGCGAACAAATACGTTGTCTCGTTGCGCAAGCGACGCTATGGCGTACGCAGCAGACGAGCCTGTCGCGAAGTTGCTGATTGTCTCCTACGTTGCCAAACGGCGTCGGCGATGTTGGGCGAAAGAGTGCGCGCGCCACAGCCAAAAACTCGCTGAAGTTCTGCTCGCGCTTGTCGCAGTGCGCGTCTGCAGAGAACCGACAAAAAACCGTCCGCCGAAAGCTATAATTTCGGGTTGTTGTCAGTTCAATTACGCGCTTTCGGCGTGCCACACGGCGCGCTAAGTCAGCCGCCGAGATCACGATCATGCCGATCAAATTTGCTTTCCGAGCCGCCGCTTTTTTCGCGTGCACTCTCTCTGTTTTCTCCTTCGCGCAGGCGAACAAAGACCCTGACTTTGCTAAAGGTCAAGCGCTCGCTGGCGTTTGCTCAGGCTGTCACGGCGCAGACGGCTACTCGTCGGTGCCGAACCAGCCAAGCCTTGCTGGCATGTCTTGGCAATACATCGCGCGTCAGTTAAAGCATTTCAAAACGGGCCAACGCGACAACGCCATCATGAAGGGCTTTGCCGCGAATTTGTCTGACGCCGACATGAAAGCGCTTGGCGTTTACTACTCGGCGCAGAAGCCGCGCAGCGTCGGCAGCAAAGATCTCGTGCTCGCAAAAACGGGCGAAAAACTCTATCGCGCGGGCGACGCGTCGCGCAACCTGCCAGCCTGTGCGGGCTGTCATTCGCCTTCTGGAGCAGGCATTCCCGCGCAGTATCCGCGCATCGGCGGCCAACACGCGGAATACACGCTGGCTCAGCTCACCGCGTTCAAAACCGGTGTTCGCGGCAAGGCTACAAAGGAAGATTCCAATGCCAGCGGCAAGATGATGATGCAGATCGCAGCGAAACTGACTGACGCTGAAATCAAGGCGCTCTCCGAGTACACCGCAGGACTCAAAGCCAACTAGCGCGCAGCTCAAAGCGCGCCGCGCAAGCTCAGTTCATGACGCACCTCGAAAGCCCGGAAGACATCACAGTCGCCGGGCTTTTTGTTTATCCGGTGAAGTCGTTGCGCGCCAACGCAGCGGATGCGATCGACGTCGCCGTCACCGGGCTCGCCCAAGATCGCAGCTGGATGCTCGTTGATCCACGAGCGACACCGCAGCGATTTATTACGCAACGCGAACAACCACTGCTCGCTACCTTGCGCGCCACCCCGCTCGCCGATGGCGGCCTCGTTTTGCATCGCGACAGTGCCGCTGAGCTTGTCGTTGCGAAGCCGGCGGCGCATGCACTTGCGAGAGTGAAAGTGTGGAGCAGCGAAGTGGTCGCGCTGGACGCGGGCGATGAGGCGGCAAATTGGTTGAGCGCGGCGCTTGGAATGAAGCCCGGTAGCGTGCGGCTGGTCAAGTTTCACCCGGAACAGCAGCGTCTCTGCAATGCGCGCTACGCTGGCGATACGGGTGCCCACACTTTTTTCGCTGACGGCTATCCGGTGTTAGTTGCCAACGAAGCGTCGCTTGCCGATCTCAACGTGCGCATGAACCGAACAGGCGACGCGCTAATGCCGATGGATCGGTTTCGTCCCAACGTCGTCTTGCGTGGGCTGCCCGCCTGGGACGAAGATCACATCGAAACAATCTCGGTTGGCGATGTCGAATTTAAGCTCGTGAAACCGTGCGTTCGCTGCGAAATCACAACGACCGACCAGAATTCCGGCGCTCGACTGTCAGATGAACCGCTCAACACGCTTGCGCGCTTTCGCAACAATCCTGATTTAGGCGGCGTGACGTTCGGCTGGAATGCGGTGGTAGCGCGGAGCGGACGCATCGAGCGCGGCGCAGTCGCAACCGCAAATTACCGCTTCTAATCCGTTGCTCAGTCCATTGAGCGTTCGCCCAATTTAATTGGGCGAACACGAGGAAAAGAAACTATATCGAAAGCCCGCCGAAACTCAGCGCGCGCCCAATAATTACGGGCGTACACACATATTGACGAACTCTGCATCCCAACCCAGCTCGTTGACCATGTAGTTGTAGAGCCCCGGCGTCGTTACGTAGCGGTGGTTCGCGTCATCGGGGAACCGCGAGTTGCCTCGGAATACCCGCCACACCGATTGTTCGCCCGCTGCGCAGCGTCCGGCTGCGCCGCTGCCAATCGGCGGTGCGGCGTACGAATCAGTGCCTTCGTTACAGAAAAAAGTGTTCGCGACATCGCTACAACCCGAGCTGCTGAAACGCTCTTTACCGGTGCTAGTAATCGCTTGACGATCTGTTGTGAGCACGGTGTAGAAATGTGTTCCGCGTTGCGAATTTTTCGCGGCACCGGGAACATAGTAGCGCGTGAGCGAACTGGTGTTCGGCGTTGCAAATGGATCGGTTTTGAACCAGTAACCGGTGCGGTACCAAAGCGCGTCACCGGAGGTGTTGCGGATACCGTCAAGGATCGATTTCTCAGTCTCGCGCGAGGTCATGAAATAGTAGTCAAACTGCGGGTTGTAGTACTCGACCATGGACGCTTGCGAAGACGTCGTCGTTGGAATCGCCGAGCTAGGTGAGAGATACGGCGAGAGCTTGGTAAACAATAGATCCATGCGCGAGTAGTAGTCAGCACCCGTTGGGTTTTGGCACGACGCCGCACCACCCTCCAGGCCGCCACGCAGCTGATAGCAAGGTGCGCCGCCGCCACAATCTTCGTTGTAAGTAAAGATGCCGGAGCCGCTCGAGCCTTGCTCGGTTGTGCCTTTTCCCGGCGTCCAACGAACTTTGATGAAGTTATCGATACTGGTTAGCTTCTCGTAGCCCTGCATCGTGCCTTCGGAAAAAGTTTTCAGATCGCCGTAGGGATGGTGCACACCGACCAAGATGGCAGTGCGCGGGATGATTGTTGCGTCCCATGACGCGAACACCACGCCCAGCGGCGGCGAGCTGTTCATCTCAACCAGCGAAACGTCCATGTTTTCATCGGCGAGCTTGAGCGATGCGCCAGTGGTGATGCGTTGGAAGGGCGGCGTCGAGATGGTGTCAGCGCACGAAATCGAATCGAAAAACCAATACGTCTCCATCGTCGAGGCTTCACGCTGCGTCGAAATGCAATGCGCGGCGGTGTAGATATACGGGCGGCGTGGGCTCGCGTTCGAGTTAAGCAAGGTGCCGGTGCAGATGTAGGTTCGACCGTCGCTGTCGTCGGTGTAGAGATATTTTGTCGTCGCTTTGCCTACATCGCGCAGCGCTTGCGATGGATTTTGGATGCACGCGAGGTCAATGTTGCATGCATCCCGGCAGCCGATGCTATTTGGGCTGCTGCTGCAGACACTGGGTGCACGTGGGCTCGCACCTTTGAGATCGCCGCCAACCTTAGCGAGCTGCGAAATTTTTTCGAGTCGCATTTCAAAGGTCGCAGGATTTGCGTCAGCGCGCAATGCGAATTCAACGATACCTTCAGCACTGTCGATCGTCGGCGACCAGCTGCGCGCGCCACTTTCAATCGGCGCGCCGATGTACGCCGTGTCTTGTGTAGCAGTGCCGAAACGAAGCGTGAGACCATCGACCGGTCCGTCGATGCGATAGCCCAAACGCATGCCAACGCCATCGGTGAGCCGCACCGCCATCTTCGCAACCCGTGAACCGTTCGCAAGTGTTGACCAAGATAAATCAGCTAATCGAACTAACTGGGAGCTGATGGGAACGTCGCGCCCCACGCCTGCGACCAACGGCACTTTGTTCTTACCTGTCGCCGCAGTTTCTGCCATCTTCTTTTGAAGTTGATCCGCCGAGTATGCATCTATTGTGAGCGTGCGGCTGGGCGCTGCGTTGGTTAAAAAACGCTCAACAGACAGTGATTTTTCGCCGTCTAGCACTGCCTGAGGAACGCTTCGCTTCTCACCGGGCACCGAGGAGGGGGCGCCACTCGATAAGTTTTCGGTGACTGCGTACACCGACGAATTCATGCTGATGGCGGCACTTAATGCGCCGACCCAAGCGAGCCATTGATGTTTCATCGTAGTTGTCCTCTCAAAATCTGGAATGAAGCGTGTGCGTTTTTCGACTTAATCCTGGATTCAACGCAACACGTCGAATTTACGCTGACACGCGACGCTCTGCAAGACATCGCGCGAGCCCCGCTTCCCAATTAGGAAGAGTCCATGCGAATGTCGTCTCAAAGCGACTTGCGTCGAGTGCGCTGTAGGCGGGGCGCACGGCCGGTGTAGGAAACTGTGCGGTTGTAATCGGTTCGACCCTAGGCATCCGCGTCAGTTGCGCGCCTGCAATGATTTTCTCAGCGAATGCGTGCCATGAAGTGACACCGCTCGCGCTCAGATGGTACAGCCCAACTCGCGCGGCGAGCGCCTCACGCGAAAAGCTGAGTACATGCGCCACTGCGTCGGCTAAATCACCCGTGAAGTTCGGTGTCCCGAATTGATCGGCCACCACACGAAGCTGATCGCGTTCGCTAGCCAGACGCAGCATGGTTTTGTAGAAATTCGCGCCGTCGTTGGAATACACCCAACTCAGCCGAAAAATCAGGTGTTCGCCACCCGCGTGCATCACCGCAAGCTCGCCCTCGCGCTTGCTCTGGCCGTATACACCTAGCGGGTCGGTCGCGTCCGTTTCAAGGCACGGGCGTGCGCCGTTGCTCGTCTGCGGTGCGACACCGTTGAACACGTAATCGGTTGAAAAGTGGATCAACAATGCGCCGCATTCGCGGGCTGCGCGCGCCAAATTGCCCGCTGCAGTTGCGTTGCTTGCGAACGCCGCGTCGCGATCATTCTCGGCTTTGTCGACGGCGGTGTACGCAGCGCAATTGATTACAACGTCTGGGGCGGTTGACGAAATCTCCCGCTCGCACGAGGCCGAATCGGTGATGTCGAGCATTGCGCGATTAGCGCGAATGACTTCGTGCACATTGCCGAGCTTTCGGCTAAGCGCCAAGCCGAGCTGGCCGCCTGCACCCGTGACGAGCACCTTCATCGATTCGCGTTAAGCATGGGTTTCAGCGTCCGCGAGCGATTTGCCCATCTTGTCTTTCTCGCTCACCTGCGGCGCGCTGATGTCGGTCAGCGGCCAATCAATCGCGAGTGTCGGATCGTTCCAGGCAAGCGTGCGATCAAAGGCCGGCGCGTAATAGTCGGTCGTTTTGTAGAGAAACGTTGCACGTTCGCTGGTGACTAAAAAGCCGTGTGCGAAGCCGGGCGGAATCCATAGCTGACGATGATTTTGTGCAGAAAGCATCACGCCAAACCATTGCTTAAATGTAGGTGAGGAGCGGCGCAAGTCCACCGCTACGTCAAACACTTCGCCGTCGATTACGCGCACTAATTTGCCTTGCGCGTTTTGAATTTGATAATGCAAACCGCGCAGCACGCCGCGCTGAGAAACGCTTTGATTGTCTTGCACGAAGGTGACATCGGCGGCGACCGATTCAGCAAATTGCTTCGCGTTAAACGATTCCATGAACGATCCGCGCGCGTCGCCGAACACCTTCGGTTCGATGATCACGCAGCCCTGCAGCGTAGTAGCAATCACCTTCATCAAAAAACTCGTTCTTTCATCACGTCTTGCAGGTATTTGCCATACCCGCTTTTTGCCAGTGGCGCGGCAAGGCGAGCGAGCTGATCGGCATCAATGAAGCCCATGCGAAACGCAATCTCTTCGGGGCAGCAAACTTTAAGGCCTTGTCGACGCTCGATGGTTTGCACGAAATGCGAGGCTTCGAGCAAGGAGTCGTGGGTGCCAGTATCGAGCCAGGCCATGCCGCGCCCCATAATTTCTACGGAGAGTTTTCCATCGGCGAGGTAGGCCTTATTGACGTCGGTAATTTCGAGTTCACCGCGCGGCGAGGGCTTTAAATTAGCCGCGATATCGAGCACTTTGTTATCGTAAAAATACAAACCCACGACCGCGTAGCGAGAGCGCGGTTGCTTTGGCTTTTCTTCCAAACTGATTGCGCGCCCCGACGCATCAAATTCCACAACACCATATCGCTCGGGATCGCTCACTGGATACGCGAACACCGTTGCGCCGTCTTTGCGTTCATGTGCATGCGTGAGCAGTACTTGTAGTTCATGACCGTAGAACACGTTGTCACCCAGCACCAATGCTGCGGGGTCATTGCCAATAAAGTCGCGACCCAAAATGAAGGCCTGGGCGAGACCGTCTGGCGAAGGCTGAACGACGTATTGAAGATTCAATCCCCACTGCGAACCGTCGCCCAGCAGGTCACTAAAACGCGGCGTGTCTTGCGGCGTGGAAATGATCAAAATATCTTGCAGACCCGCGAGCATGAGCGCTGACAGCGGGTAGTAAATCATCGGCTTGTCATAGATCGGCAGCAATTGCTTCGAAATCGCCTGAGTAACGGGATGTAGACGCGTTCCAGAACCACCCGCGAGAATAATGCCTTTTCTTTTCATTGCCCAATTAAACCGAGGTTGTATCAGCGTTGCTGATAATTAGTTTCGACCCATTTTCGATAGTCGCCCGACTGCACTGACGCTACCCATTGCTCATTTTGTAGATACCAAAGTACGGTTTTTTCGATGCCAGACGCAAAATTTTCGGCCGGCTTCCACGCGAGCTCGCGCTGCAGTTTGCTGAAGTCAATCGCGTATCGACGATCGTGCCCCGGACGATCGGTGACATGGGTAATCTGTTGTGTGTAGTCGCGGCCCGGCCGATGCTTTGCGAGCAACGAGCAAATGGTGTGCACGACGTCGCGGTTGGGCATTTCGGCGTCTCCACCCACAAGGTAGAGCTCACCGGGGTTGCCGCCCTCCAAGACGCGACGGATTGCGCTGCAATGATCGGAGACGTATAACCAGTCGCGAATCTGCATGCCATCGCCGTAAATGGGCAGCGGTTTGCCTGCAATCGCGTTCACGATCATGAGCGGGATCAATTTTTCCGGAAACTGGCGCGGTCCGTAATTGTTAGAACAGTTAGTCACCATTACCGGCATGCCGTAGGTGTGAAAGTACGCGCGCGCCAGATGATCCGAACCCGCTTTTGATGCGCTGTAAGGCGAATTCGGCTGGTATTGCGAATGTTCGTCAAACTTGGGATCAGTGGGGCCGAGCGTGCCAAACACTTCATCGGTTGAAACATGTACAAACCGAAATTCGCCAGCTGCTTGCGCGGAAAGTGATTTCCAATAACCGCGCGCGGCCTCCAGCAGCGTCCCGGTGCCCAATACGTTCGTGCGAACAAAATCAAGCGGCCCGTGGATCGATCGATCAACGTGGCTTTCTGCAGCAAAATGCACAACCGCGCGCGGTGCGTATTTCTTCAATAGTGCTCGCATTGCATCGAGATCGCACACATCCGCGCGCTCGAACGCGTAGCGCGGATCGTTCGCCACGGACGCGAGGGTGTCTGGATTTGCGGCGTAAGTGAGCAAATCGACGTTGACCACTGCTTCATCGTGTGCCGCCAACCAGTCCAATACAAAATTGCTGCCGATGAAGCCGCAGCCGCCAGTAACAAGAATCATGCGATGACTTTCGGTACGCGGTTGTTGCATAGACAACCGCGAGACGTTTTACTTCCTAGCATTCTAGGTCGGTAACATTGTGTCGCCGCTAGGTGACACTTTTCCGTTGTAAAACGCAAGTAGCGCGTCTCAAGCGCTGCGTCCTGTCGAAAAATAATTCTTTTATGCCGTTTTGGTTTCGCCTCGCCTACGCCGTTGTTTGGATGCTCGCGCTACCCTTCGCGTTTGCTCGGCTCGCCTGGCGATCACGCATCAACCCAGCCTATCGAAGTCACTGGGGAGAGCGTTTGGGACTGCGCGGAACCCGACTCGCCCCGGACGTATGGATTCACGCGGTGTCGGTTGGCGAAGCCCGCGCATGCGCACAAATCGCCAATGTGCTGATTGCGAACAACAAACGACTGCTGATCACCTGCACCACGCCGACCGGCCGCGCCACGCTGCGCGAGCTGTTCGGCAACAAAGTGAGCGTGCGTTACTTGCCGTTCGACGCCCCTTTTTTGGTTGCACTTTTCCTTCGCTCAACCCAGCCAAAAATCGGTTTGCTGATGGAAACCGAGCTCTGGCCTGGCCTCTGTGACGCGGCGTTTCGACGCAACATACCGCTTTGGTTGATCAACGCGCGGATGTCTGAGAAATCGGCACGCGGCTACGCGCGCGGGCGCGGACTCACACAGGCGATGTTTGGCTGCCTCTACGGAGTCGCCGCGCAAAGCCCCGAACACGCCGAGCGATTTGCCGCGCTAGGCGCACACAACGTTCACGTGCTCGGAAACCTGAAATTTGATTTGCAAATCCCAGCTTTTTTGCAGCAACGTGCAGACGCTTTAACCGAACACATCACCGGTGGCGTAGCCTCGATGCCGTATTGGGTCGCCGGGTCCACGCGCGAGGGCGAAGACGGCGCGTTGCTCAATGCACTGGCAAAACATCCGTTGCGCGAGCGCGCGATGGCGGTCATTGTGCCGCGACATAAAGAGCGTTGGCAGGCAACTTTCGAAACCGCCCGAAAGCTTGGTTTTAATGTGGCGCGGCGAACTGACGGCATCATCGCACCGGGTTGCGAGGTGATCGTTGGCGACAGCATGGGCGAAATGTTGACTTACTACGCGAACGCAAAAGTGGTTGTGATGGGCGGCTCGCTCGGTGGCACGGGAAGTCAAAACTTGATTGAGCCATGTGCGGTTGGCGTGCCGGTCGTGCTCGGTCCTTCGGTGTACAACTTTAAGCAGGCCGCTGTAGAGGCGCTTGCCGCAGGTGCAGCGAAAACCGCACGCGATTCCAAAGAAGCGCTAACCGTTGTGCTCGAATTTTTAGACGACGAATTTCATCGCAAGCGCGTTGGCGCGCGCGCGCGCGAATTCGTCGCCGCGCATCGCGGCGCAACGGAGCGGACTTTGAAGCTGATCGGGCTTTTGTGACCGACGCCATCGTCTGAGCCGCGACGATGCTGAGTATCAAAGCGAGCATCCACTCGAGCGTTACGCGTTCAGCAATTTCGCTTTAATCTGCTCTCGTCGCGCCTTCACCGGGTCGCGAGCAATCCAGTCGGTAACCAGCGCGTTGTAGTTTGGATGCTTTGCAAGCAGTCGCTCGCCGCCTTGTTCCATCAGCGCTTGTTTTTCTGCGTTAAACGATTGCCCACCCTGGTGAGCGACGAATGCGTTCGCACACAACACGTTGCGAAATCCGGCCTCGGCTGCACGACGACAAAAATCATTTTCCTCGCCGTATCCACGCGGAAAATTTTCCAGATCAAACGCACCGACTCGATTCAGGCATTCGCGAGTGATCAGCATGCAGAATCCGACGCCGGTCGGCAAATCGATCGCTGGCGTGCGATGCGCGGCCAGCGTTTTCGCAAGCTGTTGCAGCTCGCGGGTGCTCGGCATTGGCCACTCCCGCGAGAAATCGGGGAACGAGCAAATTGTCGCGTTGTTGGAAAAAGGCGTGACCGTGCCGATTTTTCGCTCAGTGCGCGCCGTGTCAAGAATTTCGTCTAACCAACCGTCGGTCACGATAGTGTCGGAGTTAAGTAGCAGCAAATGTTCATCGCCGCGCAGTGAGCGAATCGCTTGGTTGACGTTCCAAGTGAATCCGCGATTGACGGCGTTGTGTCGCACTTCAAACGCGCGTGAACGTTGTGATCGTGAACACTCGTTGAGCATCGGCGCGACCGAAAGATCGGTCGAGGCGTCGTTGATGATCAATACGCGATGTTTCGCGACGACCTGCGCGGCCACTAACCCTTCCAAGCAGCGCTGCGTAGCTTCTCGCCCGTTGAACACTGGGACGGCGATTACCACTTCGGAAGTATTCATGGCTTCGCTAGCTATCTATCGCTAAGCCCAATTATATTGGGTTACAAGCTCGATTAATGTAATTATTGAAAAAAGCTAAAATGTAACGCTACGCCCAGCAAAATAAGCATTTAAGGGGTATAGTCAGTACTACATTCTTTTACCGGTATCTGCGTTAAACCAATGCACACGAGCCGGATCGAACGACAGCGGCAGCTTATCGCCGACACGCGCGTTTGCGCCAACGCCCTCACTCGGCAGGCGGCAAATGATGCGGTAGTTGCCGAACTGCCCGTAAGCGTAAGCATCCGCGCCGACCCACTCCACCATTTGTACTGCGATCGTAAAGCGCGCCTGCGCGGTCGGCACAACCTGCAAATGCTCGGGGCGAATGCCCAGTGCGACGCGTCGATTATTGTCAACCACGTTGGGAAACTCGCCAACGTGAAACATGTCGCCATGCTCGGTGAGTTTTAGCGACTGTCCGGCGCGCTCGCCCCAGAGCTGGTTCATCGCAGGTGTGCCGATGAAATTCGCAACAAAGAGCGACGCTGGTCGCTCGTAGACGTCTTTCGGCGTGCCGACTTGCTCGATCACGCCAGAATTCATGACGAGCATGCGATCAGAGAGCGTCATCGCTTCAATCTGATCGTGAGTGACGTAGAGACTCGTCACTCGCAATTCCTGGTGCAACTTTTGAATCTCAAGCCGCATTTCAACGCGTAATTTCGCGTCCAAGTTTGAAAGCGGCTCATCAAATAAAAACACTTTCGGATTGCGCACAATGGCGCGCCCCATCGCCACGCGCTGGCGCTGGCCACCGGATAACTGCTTCGGTTTACGGTCAAGCAAATGCGAAAGCTCCAGAATTTCGGCTGCCTTTGCGATGCGCGCGTCAATTTCGCTTTGTGCCATCTTGCGAATGCGCAGGCCGTAGCTCATGTTTTCACGCACGTTCATGTGCGGGTAGAGGGCGTAGTTTTGGAACACCATCGCGATGTCGCGATCCTTCGGCTCCAGCGTATTCACGACTTTGCCGTCGATCCAGATTTCGCCGCTGGTGATCGCCTCTAGCCCCGCGACCATGCGCAAAAGCGTTGATTTGCCGCAGCCCGAGGGACCGACAATCACCACAAACTCGCCGTCGGCGATGGCCAGATCGACGCCATGAATGACATCGACATTACCGTATGATTTTTTGACTTGTTTGAATTCAACTTGTGCCATGCGACGACTATATCAAGCGCAGGCGAATAGGGAAACCCGCGTTTGCGCGTTTTTCTAAAAAGTGTCACATTTCCGATTTACGATAGCGGGTATTGCTCATAGCAAAACTTGCTGCACATGCACAAAAACACAATCTCAGGAGAGACCATGAAACTTTTCAAAAAGATGCTGGTGGCGACAGCCGTCGGCAGTGCGCTCGTCGCGACCGCGATGCTGCCAACTGCCTCCGCCCAAAACAAACCCATTGAAATTCAAATGTGGATGGGCTTGACTGGGTTGGGCGGCGAGACGCTGACCAAATACGGCGAAGAATTCAACAAAATGCAGAACGAATACAAAGTAACTGTTTCGTTCAAGGGCCAGTATCCAGAACAACGGGCGGCTGCAGTTGCAGCGTTTCGCGCAGGTAATCCACCGCACATCATGCAAATGTTTGATGCGGGTTCGGGCGACATGATGGGCGCTAAAAACGCCATCGTTCCCGTGAGCGAAGTGTTCAAAAAAGCCGGTATGCAATTTAACGCGGGTGATTTCATCGCGCCTGCTCGCGGCTATTACGGCACCAAAGACGGCAGTTTGCTTTCGATGCCTTTTAACGTGTCAACCGCGGTGCTTTTCTACAACAAGGACGCATTCAAAAAAGCCGGGCTTGACGCTAACAAACCACCCGCAACCTGGCCAGAGCTAATCGCTGCGGCAAAGAAAGTTCGCGCTACGAACGCGGCAAATTGTGGCTTCACGACAACGTGGCTCGCCTGGATTCAGCTCGAACAATTTGGCGCGCGCCACAACATTGGCTTGGGCACGCAAGCGAACGGTCGCGCAGGCTTAAATGCGGAGCTTAACTTCGCTAGCAACCCCGCCTTCGTGAAGCAAGTTGAAACGCTTGTCGACATGCAAAAAGACAAGAGCTTCGATTACAAAGGCCGTAGCAATGATGCCTCCGCGTCGTTCCAAAACGGCGAATGCGCAATGATCACGCAAAGCTCGGGCGCGTACGGCGGCTACATCCGCGACGCGAAATTTGATTGGGGCGTTGCGCCACTGCCTTACTGGCCTGATGCAAAAGGTGGACCCTACGCAACCACCGTGGGTGGTGCATCGCTTTGGGTGTTCAACGCCCCGAACCGTAGTGCAGCTGAGTTCAAAGGCGTTGCCAAATTCCTCGACTATTTGAAATCGACTGCAGTGATGAGCGATTGGGCGAAAACCACGGGCTTCCTGCCGGCAACCAACGCTGCCTTCAAGTACTTAACTGACGAAGGCTTCTATGCGCAAAACCCACGCGCAGGTGTCGCTATCGGCACGCTCGCCAACGGCAAACAAGGCGAGCACACAGGTGGCTATCGCTTTGGTCGCTGGACCGAAATCCGCGACTTTTATCACGAGGAAGTTGAAAAGGCGCTGCAGGGCAAACAAACCGCAAAAGAAGCGCTGGAGAACGCGCAGAAACGCGGCAACGCGGCGTTACGACAGTTCGAGAAAACAGCCGTCGCCGCCAACTAACTCTGGTGTGCGAAGAAACAAAGGGCGCTTGATGCGCCCTTTTTCTTTTGCGATGTAGTGACGCCGCAGCTTTCAATGGCTACACTAAACCTAGCGCTTAATTTTCAGCACGCTATTCGTGGCTCGACCAGTTCACCACGAACGGCAGCCGGAAAACGCGCCATTTCGGAATACGTCATACATCGCACGTCATTGGTCATTTGTCCTTGAATTTATGGATCGCCGCGTTACCTTCAATAACAAACTGCTGCCGTATTTGTTGCTTGCACCGCAGCTCGCAGTAACGCTCGTTTTTTTCTTTTGGCCCGCGGGTCAGGCGATTCAAATGTCGGTGATGGAGCAGGATGCGTTTGGTTTGTCTAAAACCTTCGTCGGACTCGCCAATTTCAAAGAACTCTTTGCTGACGCTGAATACCTGAAAACCTTTTGGCGCACCTTGATTTTTTCGGGCGCAGTTGCGTTTTGCGCACTGGTGCCTGCGCTGTTGTTTGCGGTGATGGCTGAGAGGATCGTGCGAGGTGCCACCTTCTATCGCACAGTGCTGGTGCTTCCTTACGCGATCGCGCCCGCGGTTGCTGGTGTGTTGTGGCTTTTCATGTTTAATCCATCGGTGGGCATCGTTGCATATTGGCTCAAAAAAATGGGCATTGATTGGAATCCGAAACTCGATGGCAACGACGCGATGATTTTGGTGGTGATGGCCGCCGCGTGGAAGCAGATTAGCTATAACTTTTTGTTCTTCCTCGCGGGTTTGCAATCCATTCCAAAAGCGTTGTTAGAGGCGGCATCGATTGATGGCGCGGGCGAGTGGCGCAAATTCCGTACGATTGTTTTTCCACTGCTCTCGCCGACCACGTTCTTCTTGCTCGTGGTGAACATTGTTTACGCGTTTTTCGATACCTTCGGCATCATTGACGCCGTAACCAGTGGCGGCCCCGCAAAAGCCACCGAAGTGCTTGTCTACAAGGTGTATTACGACGGCGTGGTGGCGCTTAATCTCGGCACCTCTTCGGCGCAAAGCGTGATCTTGATGGCGATTGTGATTCTATTGACGGCGATTCAGTTTCGCTACGTCGAGAAAAAGGTTCATTACTAATGCGACTACTGCGCGACTCGGATGCTTCGTTGCTTGATGCGCGCAGACGCTTGCCGCACTCAAGCGCTGTCTGCGCGCCCGCGCGCACCAAGCGCCTCGCCTGCGAATCGCTCGCTACGCCGCTGGCGGTGGAAAGATGAACGCACAAACCTTAGGCGGCCGTACGCAGTGGCTCCCCCACGCAGTGCTCTTGATCGGCGTGTTTATCACTGCGTTTCCGCTCTACATTACGTTCGTCGCGAGCACCTTACAGCCGCAAGACATCGCGCAACTTCCGATGCAGATGTATCCGGGCTCGCATTTTCTTGACAACTATTCAACCGCTTTTTCCAAGGGCTCAGCGGGCACCTATTTATCGCCGCCCGCGATGACGTTGTTGTTGAATTCGCTGATCGTAGCGCTCGTCGTAACCTTCGGAAAAATTGCGGTGAGTTTGATCTCGGCATACGCGGTTGTATTTTTTCGCTTCCCAGGTCGCATGATTTTTTTCTGGATGATTTTCATCACACTCATGTTGCCGGTTGAAGTGCGCATCTTGCCGACTTACCAGGTCGTCACTGACTTAAAGCTCATCAATAGCTACGCCGGGCTCACACTGCCGTTGATTGCCTCTGCGACTGCGACGCTCTTGTTCAGACAATTTTTCATGACGATTCCGGATGAACTCGTTGAAGCCGCGAAGATCGATGGCGCAGGGCCGCTGCGCTTTTTCAAAGACGTCGTCGTGCCGCTGTCGCGTACCAACATTGCAGCGCTGTTCGTAATTTTGTTTATCTACGGCTGGAATCAATATCTCTGGCCGCTGTTAATTACGACGTCGAATTCGCTGGACGTAATCGTCGTCGCGATCAAGAAAATGATCGGCACAGGCGCAGAGCCGACCGATTGGCACATCGTAATGTCAACAACGATTCTCGCGCTCATTCCGCCGGTGCTCGTGATCATCGCGATGCAGAAGAGCTTCGTTAAGGGGCTCACCGATACCGAGAAATAAGGCAGCAGCAATCGACGGTTCTTCCCGAATGTAATGGGCGATACAGATTAATTCAGCCGTTGTCTAGTAACGCGAAAATCGTCGTATCGCCTTTTTTAAATGCGGCGGTAGCGCAAAAGTATGTGATTCTATCGATCTGACAGACTGCCTCCCTAGAATGTTTTTGTGATGGCGCTTTCGTGGCGCTCTAGGTCGCGTGATTTACGGTCCGCGAGCTTCATACAGCATCGCGGACATATAGGAAATCGATGGAACTCGTACTTTTTTCAGGCGCTTGGTGGGCGGCACTCGGCTCAATCATTCTCGCAAACATTGTGCTCTCGGGCGACAACGCCGTCGTAATCGCGATGGCAGCGCGGAAACTCCCCGACTCTCAACGTCAAAAAGCGGTGTTCTGGGGATCGGCCGCCGCGATTGTGATGCGGATTATTTTGACGCTCATCGCCGTGCAGTTGTTGCAATTGCCGTATCTAAAAATCGTCGGCGCGTTCTTACTGGTCTATATCGGCGTGCAGCTGATGGCTGAGGGCGACGATGAAGATGGCGATCACAAAGATGTGAAAGACGGATTGAGCGCGGCAATCCGTACGATCCTGATCGCGGATTTGGTGATGAGCCTCGATAACGTGATCGCGGTCGCCGCAGCGGCGAAAGACAACAACATTCTTTTGATCGCCGGACTTGCTATCAGCATTCCGCTGATCATTTTCGGCTCCACGTTGCTGATGAAGGTTATGGATCGCTTCCCAATCATCATCGCTTTTGGCGCGGCGCTGCTGGGATTTTTAGCGGGCGAGATGTTCGTGACCGACCCGATCGACAAAGACTTTTTCGACAAGTTGACCGACTCGCACGTATGGGCGGGGCTACTCGGCGCGGCCACAGTGGTTGCGCTTGGCTTGTTTCAGCGCTCGCGAATCAAGAAAAAAAGGGCTTAGCGGCGAAGATTTACTTTGCGGCGCGGCGCTCAATGGTCACGCCGACCATCGCCGCGTTCGCAATCGCACCGGGTTTGCCGATCGTGACTTTCACGTACGGTGCGTGAAATTCGTTCAACACAACGTCCGCAACGTGTGCTGCCAGCCGCTCCACGGTTTTGTAAGTGAGCGCTGGCAAAAGCTCACTCAACCGCTTCGAAATGCTGTCGTAATTCATCAAACCCACGGCGTTGTCCTGCACGAACGCAGCCTCTTGGTCGGCACCGATTTCCAAGTCAATCAAAACGGGCCGCAGCGCCACCCGCTCCCAGTCATAGACGCCAAGGATGGTTTGGCATTTGAGGGCTTTAATAAAGACGAGGTCCATGGTTTTGAGCGTCAGGCGGCAAGCGAAAGGCAACGCGGGTGCGCGTCGGAGAGCGGCATTTCAACACAGTTTTGTGTTGCGCCGCGACGACGGAATCTAGCGCTAAACGTCCTGCGCTTGCCTCCGCGTTGAATCAGACTTCCCATTTGAGCTCAGATGATTTCCAATCGTGGTTATGACAGCCGCTGACATCGTCGCCACCGTCCTCGCCTATCTGCTCGGCTCGCTCTCGTTTGCGATCATCGTGAGCAAAGCAATGGGACTTGCCGATCCAAAAAGCTACGGCAGCGGCAATCCCGGCGCAACAAACGTGTTGCGCAGCGGCAGCAAAAAAGCAGCGATCTTCACGCTGCTCGGTGACATTCTCAAAGGCGTGATCGCCGTGCTTCTCGCAAAACATTTCGCGGCGAGCGTGGGCATCACAGTGATCGGTATCGCGTGCGTTGCCATCGCTGTGTTCCTCGGGCATTTGTTTCCGCTGTTTTTCGGATTCAAGGGTGGCAAGGGTGTGGCCACCGCAGCGGGCGTGCTTTGGGCGCTCGATTGGCGCATCGGCCTTGTTCTTTCAATCGTGTGGGCGATGGTGTTTGCGGTGAGTCGTGTCTCATCGCTGTCTGCACTGGTCGCTAGTGCGGCAGCGCCGATTGCAGGTTATTTTTTCTTTGGCGTTACGCCAATTTTTTGGGCAACCGTTGCGATGATGGCGTTGCTCGTTTGGCGACACAAAGCGAATCTGCAGCGATTGATTTCCGGCGAAGAGGCCGCGTTCAAGCGCAGGGCGTAGGCGCGCGTAACTCCGCTAGATCCCAACGCGGCTTGACGTTGACTGAGTAATCGAGCTTAGCTTCTGCAAAACGCAGCGCGCCCACGTGCGCGATCATTGCGCCGTTGTCAGTGCACAACGCGACAGGTGGATAAAACACCGTCGCACCGACTTTTTCTGCGGCGCGATTGAGCGATTCGCGCAACTTTTGATTGGCACCCACACCGCCGGCGACGACGATCCGCTGCAACCCCGTTCGCTTGAGCGCGGCGACTGATTTCGCGACGAGGCAATCAACAATCGCCGCTTGAATACTTGCAGCCAGGTCGGCGCGCCGCGGATGATCGTCGGGCAGAATGGGTTGCGGCGCTGAAATCGCGCCGCGTGCGGGAAGTGCGGTGCCGGTGAGATGACGCACTTCGTTGGCCACTGCAGTTTTGAGCCCCGCGAAGCTGAAATTCAAATCGCCGGAGTGCAATAGGGGGCGAGGAATTGCAAACGATGTTTCCTCGCCGTTTGCCGCGAGGCGCGACAGCAACGCGCCGCCCGGATACGGAAGCCCAATCAATTTCGCGGATTTATCGAAGGCCTCGCCTGCGGCGTCATCGATCGTGTCGCCGAGCAACCCATAACGCCCAACGCCGTCAACGCGCATGAGCTGCGTATGGCCGCCTGACACCAGCAGTGCAATGAATGGAAACGCAGGCGCAGGATCAGCGAGCATGGGCGATAGCAAATGCCCCTCCATGTGATGCACGGGAATCGTTGGCTTTCCCCACGCGTAGGCGAGCGCTGCTGCGAGCTGTGCGCCCACGAGCAGCGCGCCAGCAAGGCCGGGGCCTTGGGTGTAAGCGACCGCTTCGATTTCATTGCCCGAGATTCCAGCGCTTTTGAGCGTCGAATCGATCAAACGCAGGCCATATTTAATGTGATCCCGACCGGCTAATTCGGGCACAACCCCACCGAATGGGGCGTGGAGTAATATTTGTGAGTGAAGGGATTCCGCAACTATTACCCCTATTCGCCCATTAAACAGGGCGATACCGGTCTCATCGCAGGATGACTCGATGCCGAGCACTAATCCCGAGCGGGTGGTTGAAAAGTCTTTCATTTCGGGCTATATTATCGGGCTACTCAGCAAATATGTATGCAATTGAGCTGTGGCGCTCACATACGATCCTAGGCAAAGCACGAACACCCATGATTATCAAAGTCCGCGAAAACGAACCCTTTGAAGCAGCGATGCGTCGCTTTAAGCGCACCATCGAAAAAACAGGTCTTTTGACCGAACTCCGTGCGCGTGAGGCTTATGAAAAGCCAACCACCGAGCGCAAGCGTAAACACGCTGCAGCCTGCAAACGCCACTACAAGCGTATTCGCAGCATGCAACTTCCACCGAAGCTTTACTAGAAAGCTTGGCCACCGAAGCTAAGGATTAGTTTTGTTGGGTAGAAACGATGCGGCTCCTCTGGGAGCCGTTTTTGTTTGTGGCGTCATCCGAGCGGAGGCCGGAACCCGTTCATGCAAACATCAATGCATGGGAAAGCGCCGCAGAATAGACACATCGCCCCGGCGTTTACCGGGCTGAAGTCCGCTAAAGAAACGTTTGCGTAACGAGGCTAAAAAATGAGCTTAAAAGACACCATCACCAACGATATGAAAACCGCGATGAAAGCGGGCGACAGCGGCAAGCTGGGCACTATTCGTATGCTCCTCGCAGCACTAAAGCAACGCGAAGTCGATGAGCGCATCGTGCTCACCGATGCCGATATCGTCGCCATCGTCGAGAAATCGATAAAACAACGCCGCGAGTCGATTGCGCAGTTCACGACTGGCAATCGCCCCGATCTCGTCGAAAAAGAAGAATCGGAACTCAAGGTGCTCGCGGCGTACATGCCTGCGCAAATGAGTGATGCCGAAGTTGACGCGGTGCTCAGCGCAGCCGTGGCCGAAGTTGCCGCAACCGGCGTGACTGGCAACGCCGCAATGGGCAAAATCATGGCGATCATCAAACCGAAACTTGCAGGTAAAGCAGACATGCAAGCGGTATCGGCGAAAGTCAAAGCAAAATTGGCCTAGCAAAATCGCCCGAAGGTGACCGCAGTCCCGCATTGAATCGCAATGATTCGATGCTATGTTTCGTCAATGAAGTTTTTCGCTAAAACCGTTGCGTTAGTCAGCATCGTGAGTATCGGTGCTGCCGCGTTTAATCTGAGCCAAAGTGTGAACGCCAATTACAACGCCGCCAAACCGCATCACACGCCTGAAGGTTTCCGCAACAACTATCCGCATGAAACCAATCAAAGTTTCTGGAAATGGCAGTGGGAGCGGCTCACAGAAAACACGGTCGCGAAAGCGCCAGAGGGCGGCTGGCAAACGCTGTTGCCGAGTGTGAAACCTGATGTGGCGTTTCTCAAAAACAATCGCAGCGAACGCACCATCACCTGGCTCGGTCATGCCACTGTTTTGCTGCAAACCAATGGCGTCAACGTCATTACTGACCCAGTGTTTTCAGAGCGCACAGCACCGGTGCAATTCGCGGGGCCGAAGCGTGCCGTGCCGTTCATGATGACGCCGGACGAGTTGCCTGAGATTGATGTTGTGCTGATTTCGCACAACCATTACGACCATCTAGATCTCGGCACGATCAAAGTTTTCAAGCAGCGCTTCCCGAAAGCGCAGTATTTTGTGCCGCTCGGATTGAAGCTGTGGTTTGATGAGTTGGGCGTTGATAACGTGCGTGAACTCGACTGGTGGGACGTGGCCCGTGTGGGTGCCATCACCTACACCTTCGTGCCCGCGCAGCACTGGAGCAAACGCAGTTTGACTGACACCAATCGCTCGCTCTGGGGTGGTTTTGTGGTGGAGGCGTCGCTCGATTCTCGTGGTGATCCTTCGACAAGCTCAGGAGCGGCGCTTGTCGAACCATGGCGCTTCATCTACACCGGCGACACGGGCTACAGCCAAGACTTCAAAGACATCGGCGCGAAATTTCCCGGCGGCTTCGATTGGGCCGCGATTCCGATTGGCGCGTATGAACCGCGCTGGTTCATGAAAGCGCAACATTGCAATCCTGACGAGAGCGTACAGATCATGCAAGACCTTGGCGCTCGGCAAGCGCTTGGCGTGCACTGGGGCACTTGGATGTTGACTGATGAAGCGCTTGATTTGCCGCCTAAAGACCTTGCGATCGCGCTCAAGAAATATGGCGTTGATCCATCGAAATTCGTGGTTTTTCACAACGGCGAGACACGTAAGCTTTAAACAAAAAATGCCGTAAAAAAGCCTGATTTATTGGGCTATAGTGGATTTAATTGGGACGTTGTATAGATAATTCTTACGGATAATCGCCCAACAAAACAGCGGGTTTACAAAAAAGTTGTAACTTGGTTGGCGCCTTAAAAGAACGCGCAATGATCAGATCGATTGAATCCGTAGTTTTCTTCGTCGGCGACATCGACGCCGCTGCGCGCTGGTATGCCGATCTGTTCAACATCGTGCACGCCAACATCGAATACGAAAACCCTAGATATGCGTTCATTCGCGTGCCGGAATTGCTGATCGGCTTCCATCCCGCAGATGCAAAAAGCCCGGGCGGGATTGGCGGCACGACAAGCTACTGGTCGGTGGATGATCTCGACAGCGTGCTCGAATCTATGATCGTGAAGGGAGCAACGCTACATCGCGGTCCGCGCGTTACCGACTTTGGCGAACGCGTGTGTATGTTGATTGACCCCTTCGGCAACTCGATCGGCTTGCGCCAAACGAAAGCGCTTCCTCCAGCGTACTAGCAGCGCCATCGGCGTTAGCGTCTCGCGGCGCAGCTATTTCTTGAAAAATACCTGTCGCGCCGCCCACGCAAGCACGCCGATATCGTCTAGCCAACCCACAAACGGGATCCAATCGGGGATCAGATCCAACGGCGAGAGCACGTAGAGCAAGGCAAGCACGCCCAGTAACACGCGCTTCCACGTCGCGCGCGGTTTCGCCGCGGCCGCTGAATCCTGCTGCGCGCCAATGTGGCCGCGCTCACGTTGAGCGCCTGCGCCAGCCCGCGTTTCGGTCGCGTCATCGCGCGACATACGCTCCGGCACAGCGTCAATGATGATCGGTTCGCGGGAATTCATGAACGGCCTTTCTACTTCGTCGACAACGCCAGCTGCGTCGGCACTTGTCCAACTTTGACATTTTTTGCGGCGCTTGGCGCGGCGACACTAACGCGCGCGGCGTCGAACTTGTTGACCCCGGTGATCGTATTGGCGATGGCCTGACCGCGCAACGTAGCCAACGCCTCATACGCAAAATCAGGCACGCTCTGCTTTGACTTCAGCAGCGCGAAGAGTTCCGGGTAATACTTTAATCGCGCCTCGGCTGCCTCGTTGCGACCTTTTTCCGTTACGCGTTCGCGTGCGTTTTGAAATAGCCCGGTAATCGCGTTTGCGGCGGGCGGCAGATACTTTGCGCGAAGCTTCACCGCGTCTTCGCCAGCGCCTGCCGCGAGTTCGTCCAACGCGTTTTGCACTTTGGTGTCGGTGAACGAAATGATCAGCGGCTCGTTCGGCCCCGGCGGTTTTAAGCCCGCACGCTTGCCGATTTCGAGTTTCACAATGTTGTCGACCAGTGCGTCGCGATCTGCCGCTTTGTCGAAGCGAGGCTCGACCACGAGCTTCAGTTGCGGACGCTTTTCGAGCGCAGCAGCGAGCTTTGCAAGCTTCTCGCGCTCGGGCGGCAACAAGCGTGCTTCCCCCGGCTCGAAAATCACCGCTTCAAACTCTTCTCCGCTGCCACCAAGAAGTGCACCGAGCGCACGAAATGGTGCGGTCGCGATTTTGGTGAGCACGTTAACAATTGCTTTCCAGATCAGCGAGCCGTAGCTAAATTGCGGATCGTCAAGCGAGCCTTGTATCGGAATGCCAAGATCAATCACGCCATTGCTATCGCGCATCACGGCGATCGCTAAATCGAGCGGCAAGTTCGTTGCATCCGGAGAATCGACACGTTCACCCAGTTTGATGTTGTCGATGATGACTTGATTCTCACCTTTCAATTTTCGCGCCTCGATCTTGTAATCAAGATCGAGCGAGAGCTTGCCGGATTCGATCTTCCGACCCGCAAATTTGCCCGAGTATGGGGTGAGATTCGCCAACTCTAAATTGCGAAACACGGCTTTAAGATCGGTAAATTCAGCCGCACCGAAAGGGGCGATCGTTCCCGTGAGCCGCGCTAAACCAAATTGATCCACTTTGCCTTCCATCGACACTTCTGCGCGCGAAGCCGATTGGGTGGAGAGACCAACGATCAGGCCTGAAAGGTCGGACACGCGGGTTCCGAACTGAGGGCGCAGGGACAGATCGGCAAATTCAATGTCGCCGCCGGTCACTTGAATTCGAGAAACAACGGCGCGAATGCTCTTCGATTCTTCGGCCGGTTTTGGCGCGGCTTGTGCCGACCGCTCAACCGGCTGTACCGGTTCTCCGCTTGCCTTCACTTTCCCGATCTGCGTTAAGTTCACGACGCGATCCTCGCCGATGATGATTTTTCCGCGTGGCTGATCAAGCAACAAATCGGCGAGATTAATTTGCGTGCCTTTCGCGCCCATGCTGAGCTTTGCATCGGTCGTCGATAGTTCAGTCCATTGTGCGAACGACGTGTTGCTCGTTTCGTCGACCAAGTTCACGTCGCGCAGCGCAGCGCTACCGTCGAATCGAATTGATTGTTCTGCACTATTGCTCGCCGCAATCTTGAGCGCGCCATTTAACGCCGCGCTGCCTTTATCGATTTTGAGCTTCGTGTTGCGGTTGATGTAAGGCGAAAACGATGCGAGCGCGAGTTGCTCAAGCGAAAGGCGCGCTTCACCGCCACCTTTCCGCACGTCATAGCTGAGCGAGCCCTTCAACGCACCGCCGCTCGCTAGATTCGCACTAACGTTTGCCGCGAGCGGCGAAGCACCGTCGATCGCATATCGATCGAAGGCAATGCGAACGTCTTGCAAAGTGTGCGTCAGGGGCGCGGCAAGCGTTGCGTCTGTTAACACGACGCGCCCGCCAGTCAGTAAAACACCCGCCAGCGACACATTTGCGGTTTGTCCCTTTTTGCTAGTCGCGTTCGCCGCGCCTGCCGCGTTGATCGCGGGGCTTAGCTTTTTTGCGAGATCCACGCCGTCGTTGGAAAGCGTTGCAGCGAGATCAACGCCGGCAATTTCAATCTTTGGAATTTGAACAGTGGCAGCGTTGTTCGTGAATGAAAACGGCTGCGCACGAATTTCTTTCACGCTGAGCCAGGGTGCTTTTGCCGTTTCGTCGCGGATACTAAATTCGCTAATTTTCGATTTCGTGGTGACGAGTTCAAAGCGCGGTGTAGCGCCGATCACCGCAGTTGCGCCGAGTGACAGATCTGCCGTTGCCGATGTGAATTGCGGCGTCGTGAAACTCGCGTCGCTGAAGCTAATCTTGGCGCGTTCGGTGCTAAGTTCGCCAATCGAGAATTGCCATGGCAGCTCGCTGCTACTGGGCGATTTCGCAGTCGCATCGCGCGCTGCAGCAGGTGCAGGGGGCGTAGTGGTGTTTGCGTTGAACTGCGAAAATGGTAAAACAACTTCGCCATTTCGTGACCTATTTAATTGGGCTAAAAGCTCGTTAACTACTATTAACGGAACTACTATTTTTTGGTCAGATCGCCCAATTACGACGGGCGAAGGCGTAGATAGTTGCTTTACAGAAATTAGTGATGACTTGTCGCCTCGAGCTTTCACGCTGAGTTCGTCGATCGCGAGCTTTAACGGCTCGATCGCGAAGATCGTTTGCGGCGCGCTTTTCGCATCGGCCTGCGTCCTTGCGTACGACAAGCTCACGGGATTAACGGTGAGTGATTTCAAAGCGGCCGCGTCACCGTTTTGGGTGACGCTCAAACCGTTGATTTGCAACGTGCCGCCGCCGATACCGGCCGCTACGAAATCGGTGCCCGCTGCAGCGGTGTAATTTGCGCTGAGCGTTGCCGTTCCAGCGAGCTCCACCGGTAGCGGTAAGTTGGCAAGTGTTGAAAACTTAGCGAGCGGCAGATTAGAGATCGTCAAATCGCCCGAACTCTCAATCGGATTACCGCCAACGCGTCCTTTCCACTGCACACGAGTTTGGTCGTTGAGCAATGCGTCAAGTGCATATTCGCCGCGATCGCGAGGCAGCGTAGAGAGTTTGTCGAGTTTGAAGGTCAGCGGAGAGAGCTCGATACGCCGCTGCGCGGGCGCGCTCACGCCAACACGTTCGTCGGTCAGGCGCAGTGCGCCGCCCGCGATGCTTACGTTATTAAGAAGGATGCGCGGAATGGAATCACTTGCAGGTGGCTCTTTTTCGGGCTTCGGAAACGCATCGAGAAAACGCGTCCAATCCAGCGAACCGTCGGCAGCGATATGAGCGTTGATCGTAGGTTGCGTGAGCTTGATTTCGTTAACGGTCCAGGCAGCGTTTGTAATACTCGACCAACTGCCTTCGATGTCGAGCGCATCCAACGATGCAAGCGTGCGGCCCGCGCCGACCTGCGAGCGATCATTCAGTGCAAATTTCTCAACGTTCAGGCGCAGCGTGAAAGGATTAAACGAAGCGTTAGCGACGGTTAATGTGCGCCCCGTCTTCTCCTTGACCCAAGTTGGCGCTGAATGTTTGATCACGTAAGGAACGATCAACGCGAGGCTCGACAGCGTGAGGAGCCCGAAAACACAAATCGCGGCGATGACCAGAAAAAATAGACGCCAACCACGAACGCGGCTGCGGGCCTGTGTCTTGGGTGTGGGCTGGCGAGGCGCCAAGGATTCAGTCGTGGCGGTCATGTTAATGAAGGTGAAATACAGCTCATACGCAATCGTAAGCCCAAATGTGCGTCGTTGTCCCGCGACAGGGAGTTATTCGCAGCTTCATGCCGCATTGTTGGCGCTGTCATGAATCATCACTGTGTGCGCTGTCAGTTGCGAGCTCGCGCTGGTTGAGCTAAAACTATCGCTACTTATTAGATGTTGATGTTGCCGCGTACGAGGAGCGTCGCGGCAGCAAACGCGCGGTTTATTCTGGTCGCGCGTCACCCTAACTCTGAGCCCATAGCATGCACTTTGCGCACTTTATTTCGCGCGGCCGATCCGTTTTCGCCGCGCTCGCCTGCGTTTCTACCGTTTTTCTCATCACAGGTTGCGGTCAGTCGAAGGACGGGGCATCGCAAGCGGGCGGCGCGCCACCAGCAGCTCAGGTCAGCGTCGCACCCGCAGTGCAGCGACAAATCCAGGAATCCGATGAGTTCACCGGGCGACTTGAAGCAACTGAGAGCGTCGATGTGCGCCCGCGCGTGAGCGGCACGATTGATCGCGTGCATTTTCGCGAAGGGCAGCTCGTGAAGAAAGGCGATCTGCTGTTTACAGTCGATGCGCGACCATTCCGAGCGGAGCTGGCTCGGGCGGAGGCGCAACTCGCGTCTGCGCAAACTCAGTCGGAACTTTCAAAAACGGAGTTCGCACGCGCGCAAAAGTTACTCGACGTGAAAGCGATTTCGAAACAAGAATTCGATCAACTGCAATCGGGAACGCGCTCAAGCGATGCGAGCATTCGCGCAGCGCAGGCGGCGGTTCAAGCGGCGCGGCTCAACGTGGAATACGCAACGATTCGAGCGCCGATTGCAGGACGCGTGTCGCGGGCGAATGTCACCGCGGGGAATCTGGTCGGCAACGCCGAGCCTGTGCTCACTTCGATCGTTTCTCAGGGCAAGGTTTATGCATACTTTGACGCTAGCGAGCAGGTTTACTTGCGATACGCAAAGCAAGCGCGCACTGCCGCAAGCTCGAAATCAGGTGATGCCACGACCGGCAATACGGTGATGATGGGGCTGGCAAACGACGCTGGCTACCCACACAAAGGCGTGATCGATTTTGTTGACAATCGACTCAATGCGCAGACCGGTGCGATTCGCGTACGCGCTGCGTTCGACAACAGCAAGGGTGAATTCACGCCGGGGCTTTTTGCGCGTGTTCGCTTGCTCGGCAGCGGCGCAACGAACGCCGTGCTCACGCCTGACCGTGCGATCGGCACCGATCAAACGAAGAAGTACGTATTGGTCGTTGGCGCGGACAACGTAGCGAATTTTCGCGAGGTCAAATTAGGGTCGCTTGACGGCGGAATGCGCGTCGTCACCGAAGGATTGAAGGCGGGTGAGATGGTTATCGTCGACGGGTTGCAGCGTGTGCGTCCTGGCATGCCGGTCGCCCCGCAAAAAGTCGACATTGACGGCAACGGCATGCCGGTTGAGAAACCATCGGCACCGCCCGGAGCGCCGCCGAAAGAGGACGGTAAAGAAAAGCAAGCGCCAGCGGCAAAAAAAGAAGAGAAGAAAGCGTAGTCCATGGACATTTCACGCTTTTTCATCGACCGCCCGCGGTTCGCGGCAGTGCTGTCGATTTTTGTATTTCTGATTGGTGCGCTCGCGATATTTCGCTTACCCATTTCTGAGTATCCCGAAGTCGCACCGCCACAGATTGTGGTTCGAGCGCAATTTCCGGGTGCGAATCCGCGCGTGATTTCTGAAACGGTTGCAACGCCGCTAGAAGAACAAATCAACGGCATCGAAAATCTGCTTTATTTCGATTCGCAAGCAACGTCTGACGGTGGCATGACGCTCACCGTAACGTTCAAAATCGGCACCAACCCCGAAGCCGCTGAAACGGCTGTACAGAATCGCATCAACCGTGCGCTGCCACGGTTGCCCGACATCGTGCGCCAGATCGGCGTGACCACCGAAAAATCGAGTTCGAACTTGACGATGGTGGTGCACCTGGTGAGCCCAGATAACAGCCGCGATGCGCTGTATTTGCGCAATTATGGTCAGCTCAATATCCGCGATGAATTGTTGCGTATTCCGGGCGCGGGCTCAGTGCTCATGTTTGGCGCTGGCGATTACGCGATGCGCATTTGGTTGGATCCGGCAAAGCTCTCGGCGCGCGGAATTTCTGCCGGTGAAGTGATCGCAGCGATCCGCGAGCAAAACGCGCAAGTGGCTGCCGGAACCGTGGGCGCACCGCCCGCACCCAAAGGCACGGACTTTCAGCTCTCCATCAACACGCAAGGGCGGTTAGCGACGGAAGAAGAATTCGCAAACATCATCGTGCGCACTGATCCTTCAACCGGCGGATTCTTGCGCGTGAGCGATCTGGGTCGCGTCGAGTTAAGCGGCAACGCATACGCGCTTCGCAGTTTGCTCAACAACAAGGAAGCGGCTGCCATCGCAATTTTTCAGGCGCCGCAATCCAACGCGCTGGCACTCTCCGACAATGTTCGAGCGGCCATGGAGCGGCTCAAACCGAGCTTCCCGCAAGGTGTGTCGTACAGCATCGTGTACGACCCAACTCGTTTTGTGCAAACCTCGATCAACAAAGTGATCGTGACTTTGTTTGAAGCGGTGTTGCTGGTGGTGCTTGTGGTCATCATCTTCTTGCAGACTTGGCGCGCCTCGATCATTCCGTTGCTCGCAGTGCCGGTGTCAATTGTGGGCACTTTTGCGTTCTTAAGTTTGCTCGGCTATTCGATCAACACCTTGACCTTGTTTGGCCTCGTGCTAGCGATTGGCATCGTCGTTGATGATGCGATTGTGGTGGTAGAAAATGTTGAACGAAATATCGAAAGTGGTTTGTCACCTCATGATGCAACGGTGAAAGCGATGCAAGAAGTGTCGGGGCCGATCATTGCGATTGCGCTCGTGCTCTGCGCGGTGTTTATTCCACTTGCGTTCGTGCCCGGATTATCGGGGCAGTTCTACAAACAATTTGCGGTCACGATTGCAATTTCCACCGTTATCTCTGCGTTCAATTCGCTCACTCTTTCACCTGCGCTTTCTGCAATTTTGCTACGCCCGCACGACGCGCCGAAAGATCGTTTGACAAAAATGATGGATGCGGTGTTTGGTCGCTTCTTCAGGTGGTTTGATCGTGTGTTCAAACGCGGTTCGAATGCGTACGGTCGCGGCGTATCAAACGTCATCACACACAAAACGGTGTCCCTTGTGATTTACGGCGCTTTGCTTGCGCTGACCGCGGTGTTATTCACTCGCGTTCCGCCCGGTTTTGTGCCCGCGCCTGACAAGCAATATTTGATCGGCATCGCGCAGTTGCCCGCAGGCGCGTCGCTTGATCGCACGGACGCAGTAATTCGAGAGATGAGCGACATCGCGCTCAAAGTGCCGGGCATCGTTGATTCGGTAGCTTTTCCGGGGCTCTCGATTGCCGGGTTCTCAGCCGCGCCCAACGAGGGGATTGTGTTTTTTGGGTTGGAGCCGTTTGAAAAACGCGAATCGCCTGACAAATCTAAGTTCGCGATTCTTGGCGCGGTGAACGGCGCGATTCAGCAAATTCAAGGCGCGCGCATGTTCGTCGTGCCACCGCCCGCTGTTGATGGGTTGGGCAATGCGGGTGGATTCAAACTGCAGGTGCTTGATAAAGCCGGGTTGGGTGAACAAGCGCTGTTCGGTGCGGCGTGGGGCGCGCTTGGGCAAATTTACGGTAATCCGAAATCATCCGTCGGCACGCCGTTTTCAACGTACGACATTAACGTGCCGCAGCTATTCGCAAACGTTGACCGCACGCGCGCGAAGCAAATGGGCATTCCGCTGAATGAAATTTATGACACGATGCAGGTCTATCTCGGCTCGCTCTACGTGAACGATTTCACGCGCTTCGGGAAAACCTATCAAGTGATTGTGCAAGCTGATGCACCGTATCGCGCAAATGCTGAAGCCATCACGCAACTCAAAGCGCGCAACTCGCGCGGCGAAATGGTGCCACTTGGCGCAGTCATGAAGGTCGAGCCAACGTTTGGACCAACACGCGTGACGCGATACAACGGCTATCCGTCTGCAGACATTAATGGCGCGCCAAATCCAGGTTTTTCATCGGGCCAAGCGGAAGGCGAAATCGAGAGCATTCTGCAAAAAAGTTTGCCGCTGGGTATGAGCTATCAGTGGACAGAGCTTTCGTATCAGGATCGATTAACGCGCTCGGTGTCAATTCCAGGAACAGGCATTGAAGTGCCCACGCTGCTCGCGGTGTTGCTCATTTCTGTGATCTTGGTAATTTTGGTGCTTGCTGCGCAATATGAGAGCTGGAGCTTGCCGCTCGCGATCATTTTGATTGTGCCGATGTGTATTTTTTCTGCGCTCTTTGGCGTGTGGCTCTCGAGTTTTCCGCCGTTCATGCAGCCGGGGGATTTAAATATATTTACGCAAGTCGCGCTCGTCGTACTGGTCGGGCTTGCTTGTAAAAACGCGATTCTGATTGTTGAATTCGCGAAAGAGTTGCAGGAACGCGGCGAAGGTTTATACGATGCTGTGATCCACGCCTGCCGCATGCGGTTGCGACCGATCTTGATGACCTCCATTGCGTTTTGCGCGGGTGTGATTCCGCTCATCATTGGTACGGGCGCGGGCGCTGAAATGCGCCGCGCCATGGGGATCGCGGTGTTTAGCGGGATGGTGGGCGTCACCATCTTCGGTATTTTCATGACGCCTGTGTTTTATGTGTTGTTGCGCGCGAGACGTGAGAAGAAGCGTGCTGTGCTGCCCACGCCTGTCGCACCAGTGACTAAGGAGAGCGGACATGACTAAGCGATTGCTCGCCTCCGCGCTCGTGCTTTTGTTCGCGGGCTGTGCAGCCGTCGGTCCAAAGTACGTTGCACCAACGACCACAAGCGCCACGAATTTTGCGAACCCAATCGCAACTTCGCAAGAACCGCCCACAGCGTTCTGGAAAGCGTTCAACGACGCAACGCTCAATCAGCTCATCGACGACGCATTAAAAGCGAACTACGATGTTCGCATCGCCATTACGAATCTGCGCGAGGCGCGCGTCAATCGTGAAACCATTGATGTGGCTGCGTTGCCCGGCATCGGCGCTTCGGCGTCGGCAACGCGCAGCGTAAATCCGCAGACGCAAGCGCCAGGTTCACGCAGCGATCGAACGGGCAATAGCCTGAACGCTGGCGTTGACGCGAATTGGGAATTGAATTTTTTCGGTCGCGTAGATCGTGCGCGTGATGAGGCTGCGGCGTTTGTGGATGCCGCGAGCGCAGGCGTTAGCGCCGCGCAAGTGATTGTGACTGGCGAGCTCGCGCGAAACTATTTCGAGCTTCGTGGTTTGCAAAATCAACTCTCGCTCTTGCAGTCGGCGATTCGCAATCAAGAAGAAACGGTAAAGATCGTTGAAGCGAGACTTGACGCGGGGCGCGGCACCGCGCTCGATACCGCGCGCGCCGCAGCGTTGCTCGCGAGCACGCGTGCGAGTGTGCCCGCGCTCGAAGCGGCGATTGGTCGCGCGGCGTACCGCATCGCAGTGCTTTCGGGCAAGCAACCGCAAGCGATGCAGTCGCTGATTGCGTCGCCGCAAGCGTTACCTGCACTCGCACCTGTCAACGGCATCGGCACGCCGGAAACGCTGTTGCGTCGTCGCCCAGACATTCGTATCGCAGAGCGACAAATCGCAGCGGCCATCGCGCGGGTTGGCCTCACGCATACCGACATGTTTCCTAAGGTCAACATCAGCGGCTTGCTCGGCTTAAACGCCGCAACGGTGAGCGGGCTCGTCGAAGGCGCAGCGTTTCGCTATAGCCTTGGCGCATCGATTGTTTACAACTTGTTTGATTTCGGTCTCGTGCGCAAACGCATCGAAGCGGCGGACGCGCGAGCGGAAGCCGCATTGCTGACATACGAAAAAACGGTATTAACTGCGCTTGAAGAAACCGAAAACGCGCTGTTGCAATACTCCCGCACCACGAAGCAGGCGGAAGAACTCGTTAACGCCGCGCGCAATTCCGAACAAGCCGCGAAGCTCGCACGTTTGCGCTTCGACGCGGGCTATACCGATTTCCTCGCCGTACTCGACGCAGAGCGCCAACTTATCACCGATCAAAACGCGCTCGCGCAATCACAAACCGCGAGCGCGACGTCGTTAATCGGCGTTTACAAAGCGTTGGGCGGTGGATGGATTGCGCAGTCTCAGTGAAGGTAAAGCGACTGTAGCGTTGGTGCGTGATTCCGAAATGAAGTGCTCAGTATTACAAGCTAACGCCCAATTCAATTGGGCATAGAGAAATAAACTTATTGTTTTCGCGAACTAGTTAAAACAACATCGCCGCCCAATTAATATGGGCGGCTGTGCAATATGCTGAGCCTACTTTAGATCGCCGATGTTCGCGCCGAGTTTCGCTCGATACCACTCGTGGAAATGCTGCATGCCGTCTTCCATCGGCGATTGATACGGGCCGACTTCCACTTTGCCTTGCTCAAACAATGCGCGGCGGCCTGCGTCCATGCGCTCAGCAATTTCGTCGTCTTCCACGCAGGTTTCCATGTACGCCGCTTGTTGTGCTTCGATGAATTCGGGCTCGAACAGTGCGACTTCTTCGGCGTAATAAAACTCAACGACGTTACGTGTTTTAGTGGGCGATACCGGCCACAGCGACGATACGACGAGCGTGTGCGGATACCACTCGACCGTGATGTTCGGGTAATAGGTGAGCCAAATCGCGCCGTGCGGCGGCGGCACGCCATCGCGGAATTTCATCACTGCGTCGTGCCAGCGTTTGTACGTGGGCGAGCCGGGCTTGTCGAAACCGCGCGAGAGGCCCACGGTTTGCACCGAGAATTCTTTGCCGAACTCCCAAGCGAGGTCGTCGCAGGTGACAAAGTTGCCGAGACCCGGATGAAACGGCCCGACGTGATAATCCTCAAGGTAAACCTCGACGAAAGTCTTCCAGTTGTAATCGCATTCGTGCACGACGGTTTTGTTGAACACGTAGCCATCGAAATCCAGCGCGTTGCGCGTTTGCGCGGAGAGCGCCGCGAGATCAACAACGGGATCGTTTGCGCCATCAAACAGCATGCCGTTCCACGTTCTCAAACCACGGTTTTCAAGCGACAGCGTCGGGTTGCATGGGAAATGCGGCGCGCCGATTAGCGCACCTTCCGGCGAATAGGTCCAGCGATGCAGCGGACAGACGACGTTGCCGCCGTTGCTTTTTAAAGAACCGCGACCGTCAAGCATGATCGCCTGACGATGCCGACAGACGTTGGAAATCAAATTCACACCGCGCTCGGTTCGAGTGAGCGCCTTCGCGTTTTTGCGCGATTCGAGCGCAGCGAAATCGCCGAGGTTGGGCACCATTAATTGGTGACCGACATAGCCAGGCCCGCCGACAGCGCCAGAGGCATTCGTTGCGAACAGCAGTTCGCGTTCGCGCGCAAGCAAAGCTTCGTCGAAATACGCGGACGGCGGAAGTTGTGAAACCGGCGCAGATAATTCTGCGGCCGAGAATAGACGCGTCATGGCGACCACCCTTTTCGGACAGAGGAGAGCTCTTACAAACTCGGATTAACCCAACACAATCGAGGTGCAATTACGGGTTGCACCCAACCGTTGCTAAGTCAACCTCTGCCCGTGGTTTAGCACCCGGTTAATTACCGTTTCGCGGGAATCTTTGTAGATTTGCGAAAGGTTCAGAACCGGACGCCGCTGGCGGGAGGCTGCGTCGTCAAACATGTTTATTATTTCACGTCCCCCCGAAAAATCCCGACGGCTTGCTCTAATTGAAATTCTTCAAAGTGTCCCGCCCCGCAAAACCTGCGCCACATGCTCGTCAATGGCTGCTGGCGGCTGCATTGATCGCGGTGTGTTCGCCCAGCTTCGCCAAGCTCAGACTTCAAGAAGGCGTGTACCGCGTCGACTGGAATCGCCAAGTGCGGGAGCTTTGCGTTGACTTCTTCACCAACGACGATATGTCGGCTCGCGACTGGCAAGGCGTACTTGCCGCGCAAGGTCCGCTGTGTTCGCTGCACGATGTTCGCGAAAGCAAAAAGCAAGCGAGTTGGGTTGGCAAATGCAATCAGCCCTGGGTTGGGCGGGTGATTGAAGTAGAGCACCGAATCACCGTGAAACTCAATGCAGACGAGAGTTTCGAGATTTTGACCCTGCTTTCAGGCGGGTTGCAGGCGACCATCCCGATTCGCGGTGTGCCGGTAAAAGCCTCTGATGGCCGCATCAAACAGTGCTCGCAGGGCGACAAACCGTTTCGGCCTTGGAACTGAGCTCGGGCGTGTCAATCGCGATGTTACAAATCGTCCACCCACGCCTAAGCCCCGTAAAATCAAGCGCTCTCTTCATTTAGCCCGATCATGGCAAAAGCCGCTCCGAAATCATTTGAATCTGCCGTTGAGGAGCTTGAAAAACTCGTCGACGCGCTAGAGCGCGGTGAAATGCCATTAGCTGATTCGTTAGCCGCCTACAAGCGCGGTGCAGAACTTTTGAAATATGCACAGGGCGAGCTCGCACAGGTTGAACAACAGGTCAAGATTCTTGAGGGCGACGTGCTAAAGACCTTCACGCCCGAAATTTAGAGATCGTGGCTCCATCTTCGTTTGAATCGTGGGCAACTGCGCACCGCGCCCGCGCGGAATCGGCGCTAGCGGGCTTCATGCCGAAAGCCGAGCTTACGTCCGGGCGCTTACTTGAGGCTATGCGCTATAGCGCACTCGGTGGCGGCAAGCGCCTGCGTGCGCTGCTTGCCTACGCATCTGCGGAAGCCGTCGGCGCAAGCGCGGCGCTCGCCGATCGTGCTGCGGCTGCGGTGGAAATGATTCATGCCTATTCGTTGATTCATGACGACATGCCCTGCATGGACAACGACGCTATGCGGCGCGGCAAGCCGACCAATCATGTGAAATTTGGCGATGCGACTGCGATGCTTGCGGGCGATGCGTTGCAGCCGCTCGCGTTTCGGGTGTTGCTTGACGCAAGCACGGTTGACGGCGCGAATGCCAACGCAGCGCTTGCGGCGTGTCGTCTGTTGGCTGATGCCTCCGGCGCGTTTGGAATGGCCGGCGGACAAGCCATTGATTTAGCCAACGTTGGCAAGCCAATGACGCAAGCCGCGCTTGAGGAAATGCACGCGCTTAAAACGGGTGCGATGTTCAAGGCGGCCGTTGTGTTGCCTGCGTTGATGATTGATTGCGACGTTGATCGTTGTGAGGCGCTCGAGCGTTTCGCAGCAAACATTGGGCTCGCATTTCAGGTGGTTGACGACGTGCTCGATGCCACGGCCGACAGCGAAACACTCGGCAAAACGGCCGGCAAAGACGCGGCAAGCGATAAACCTACCTTTGTGTCGTTAATGGGGATCGACGCCGCAAACGCCTATGCCCGCGCGCTCACGCGAACCGCAATTGCAGCGATTGATAGCAATGACCCGAAATCGCAACGCTTGATCGAAGTTGCCTTTGCGATGGCAGAGAGAAAGTCGTGATGAGCGCCCTGACTGTAGGAGCGGTTTACCGCGACCGACGTATTGAACATCGCGACGCTAATGATGAGCCGAGGTCGCGGCGAGCCGCTGCTACAGCGTGTTGCGAATACGAAATAGATTTGGATACCGTGCAATGAGCGTTCTTGACACCATCAATTTCCCCGCGCAACTTCGCGAATTGCCGCCGTCGAGCTTGAAATCGCTTTGCGATGAATTGCGCGCCTTCGTGCTCGATTCCGTGTCAAAAACCGGCGGCCATTTGTCGTCGAATTTGGGCGTGGTTGAACTCACGACGGCGCTTCACTATTGCTACAACACGCCGCATGATCGGCTGGTGTGGGACGTTGGCCATCAGTGTTATCCACACAAAATTTTGACCGGCCGCCGTGATCGCATGAGCACGCTACGGCAGTGGCAAGGACTCGCTGGCTTTCCAAAACGCGATGAGAGTGAATACGACACCTTCGGAGTTGCGCATTCTTCAACCAGTATTTCCGCTGCGCTCGGCATGGCCATCGCTGCAAAAACGAAGGGCGAGGAACGCCGCGTCGTCGCCATCATCGGCGACGGTTCGATGAGCGCGGGCATGGCGTTTGAGGCGCTCAACAACGCCGGGGCGGCGGACGCCAACATGCTGGTGATCTTGAACGACAACGAAATGTCGATCAGTGAGCCTGTAGGCGCACTCAATAAATACTTGTCGCGTTTGCTGGTGAGCAAAACGTACGGCGCGGTGAGGAGCGCGGGCAAGAGCGTGCTGTCCGCGATTCCGCCGGTGGCACGATTCGCGCGGCGCTGGGAAGAACACATGAAAGGCATGGTTCTTCCAGGCACGATGTGGGAAGAGTTTGGATTCAACTACATCGGGCCAATTGATGGCCACGACGTCGATCTGCTGGTTGAAACGCTGAACAAAATTAAAGACAAGCCGGGCATGCAATTTCTGCACGTGCTCACCCGCAAAGGCGCCGGCTATGACCGCGCCGAGGATGATCCAATTCTCTATCACGGCGTGCCGAAATTTGATCACTCTCAAGGCATCACGCCGAAGACGGCGAAACCCACGTATTCAGAAACGTTCGGTGACTGGCTTTGTGATGTTGCTGCCAGCGATCCAGCGCTTGTTGCGATTACGCCCGCGATGATCGAAGGCTCAGGCATGCAGCGCTTCGCGAAGGAATATCCGTCGCGTTGCTTCGATGTTGGTATCGCCGAGCAACATAGCGTTACCTTTGCTGCGGGGCTCGCGTGCGAAGGCATGAAGCCCGTGGTTGCGATTTATTCGACGTTTTTGCAGCGCGCGTACGATCAATTGGTTCACGACGTAGTGCTGCAAAATCTGCCCGTGGTGTTCGCAATTGATCGCGCGGGTCTCGTCGGTGCTGACGGCCCGACCCATGCAGGATCATTTGACGTTGCGTTCATGCGTTGCTTGCCCAACATGACGATCCTTTCGGCGACGAGCGCTGCAGAAACTCGTGCGATGCTCACGTTCGCACTCCAACTGAAATCGCCTGTCGCCGTGCGTTATCCGCGCGGCGCCGCTTTCGGCGCTCCAAGTGATGCGATCACGCCGATTGCCATTGGCAAAGGCGAAGTCATTCGACGCGGCAGCAAGATCGCGATCCTCGCCTGGGGATCCATGGTGCACGTTGCAAACAGCGTCGCGGAAAAATTCGATGCAACAGTTGTCAACATGCGGTTCGTGAAACCGCTTGACGAAGCGCTCCTTCGCGAACTCGCCTCAGCGCACGACGTCGTCATCACGCTCGAAGAAGCGAGCGTTCAAGGCAGCGCGGGCAGCGCGGTTGCTGAATTTTTCGCGGCGGAAAACATCATCAAAAGACTCATCCAAATCGGATTGCCCGACACGTTTATCGAACAAGGCGATCCTGCAATCATGCTCGCCTCAGTGGGATTGGACGCTGCGGGTGTGGAAGCAACGATTCGAAAAGCAATCGAATAACAAGTTTTCAGCGAAACGCCCAATCTTATCGGGCAAAGACTTAATTTTCTGCTAATAACAATAAATTGCTAAACCGAGCCTTGAGACCAAGTAAATCGGGCTTTAGTGTGAAAACCTAAGTGGCGCAGCGCCGAAACTATTTCGCCGTCTGCAAAGCAACGCCATTCTTTCTTAATAAATACCGATCAAAAAACGCAGTCGCCGTGGCGAATTGGTAATCCTGATTATTGCGCTTGGCAAAACCATGACCTTCGTCATCGGCAAGTAAATACCAAACGGGCGTTCCGCTTGCGCGCACTTTTTTTACCAGTTGTTCTGCCTCGGTGAACGGTACGCGTGGATCATTCTTGCCATGCGTCACAAGCAGCGGCGCGCGGAGCTTTTCGGCGTGCGTAAGGGGGGAAATGAGATCTAGAAAACGACGCGTAGATGCATCGCGCTCATCGCCATATTCGCTGCGTCGCAAATCTCGGCGATAGGTTTCTGTGTTCTCTAGAAAGCTGACGAAATGTGAGATTCCGACCGAGTTGTAAACCGCCGAAATGCGGTCCGCATACGAGATGCCTGCGGCAAGTGCGACGTAGCCGCCGTAGCTCCCGCCCATGATGGCCACGCGGCTCGCGTCGAGATCAGGTTGCGTTTGGATCCAGTCCAGAAGTGCGCCGATGTCGCGCACTGCATCTTCGCGCTTAAACCCGTTATCGGCTTCACGAAATTTACGTCCAAATCCGCTCGAACCGCGCACGTTCGGATAGATCATGGCGATGCCGCGCTCGTTAATCCAGAAATTCATCCGACCGCGAAATCCGGGGCGCGATTGCGCGACAGGCCCACCATGAACGTTGATGATCACCGGGAATTTCGCCGATGGTGGTCGCGGCAGCGAACGCGGCGGACGATGGATAAGCCCGGTGATCGTTGCGCCATCAAAGCTTTTCCAAGCGATCGGTGCTGCTTCTGCAAAAGGGCGGTCAACGTCCGGCACGCTCGCGTGTTGCGTCCAGCGCAAGACTTGCTGCGCATCGACGTCCACTGAAAACACCTCGCCCGGCGAATCTGCCGATTCAATCGTTAGCGCGAGGTCGCGTCCGTTTCGATGCCAAGCAACCGACGTAATGAGCCCTGGAGGCAGCGCCGGTACTGCAATCTGGGTCAAATCCTCATTAAAAAGTTTGAGTTGCGCCAGCCCATTTACGTTGATGAGCACGGCAACGCGGCCGTTTGATTTCGAAACGCTCCAAGTGTCGATGTCATGGGGAAATTTCTTGGTGATCCACTCGCGTTCACCGGTTCGAATATCAGTGCGCGAGAGCTTCACAAAATCCTCGTCAACCGCGCGGCGATACACCCAGCGGTCACCCGCTTGTTCGTCGTCGAACGAAAAGCCATCGTCTAGTTTTTTGCGCTTTCCGGTTGCGAGCTCCATCGACCACGCCGTACTCCGCCCTTCGATCGTGGTTTCGCTTAGGATCAAACGATTCTCGCGGTCTAGCCACTTAATGACATTCCACCCCGCGCCGGGCAGCGTCGCCAGCTTGAATCGTGCATCAGGCTGCAGTGGATTCAGCGCGTAAACCGTTAAGTACGATTGCTCGCGTCGCCCGGTGCGGTCCAGTGGACTCGCCGTTAAGATGATCTTGTCGCGATTGGAATTCCAAGGCCCCAAATTGTGCAACTCGCCGTTCTGAGTGATCTGCTTTTCTTCCTGTGTTTTCGGATCCAAACGAAATATTTGCGTAGCCTCATCGCCGCCCGAATCGCGCGCAAACAAAATGTAGGCACCGCGTTTCGCCTCAAAAACTGCATCACGCACCGGCTCTTTGCCTCGCGTGAGCTGAATCGGTTTTGCCTTAGGATCGGTCAGCAAAAAAAGTTGCGCGACGTTGACCGCGCGGCGAACAACGATCATGTCTTGCTCGTTGGGATGCCAAGCCATAAACCGCGTCGGGTAGAACTCGCCGTAGGGTTCGATGTCATCGGCAAGATTCTGTGAGATTGGCGGCGCGCCATCAACGTGCATCGCGGGCGGCGGCAACATCGAAATACCGTGCAACAGCGCAGATTCTTTTGCCGAGAGCGCCGCGTGGGCTGACGAATGATTCGCTGCGGCAGCAGACAGCAGCGTAAACGCTGCGAACGTGCACGCGAGAGCTCTCAAGATGAAACGACCCATTCGACCCCGACGCATACAATTTGACGCGTGAACGCGCCTCGCTCCTTAACTACCGACCGCACTACTGGCGACTCTGATTTGCAAAACCTCGCGATTCTGCCAGAGGCCGCGTCGGCGCTGGCTGTCAGCGTGCCTGCTGTCGCCACGGCGCGACAGAGCAGACGAATTTCGGCACTTCCTGATCATTTGGTGAACCAAATCGCCGCTGGCGAAGTGATCGAGCGCCCGGCGGCAGCGCTAAAAGAACTCATCGAAAACGCAGTGGACGCTGGTGCGCGCTCGGTCGAAGTGGAATTGAAGGCAGGCGGCACGACGTTGCTTCAAGTCAGCGATGACGGCAGCGGCATTGATCGCGAGGATTTGCAACTTGCGCTCGCGCGACACGCGACCTCAAAAATCGCAACACTGGATGATTTGGAATCAGTTTCGTCCTTCGGATTTCGCGGCGAAGCGCTGGCCTCGATTGCTTCGGTGTCTCGACTATCGCTCACCAGCCGCACGGCGTCTTCCGATAGTGCGCTGCGCATTCGCGCAGAGGGCGGCGTGTTGCATGCAATCGAACCGGTTTCAGCGCGCAACGGCACAACGGTTGCGGTCGCAGAACTTTTCTTCAACACACCCGCGCGGCGTCGTTTTTTGAAATCTGAGAGCACGGAATTCGCCCATTGTTTAGAGGCTGCGCGGCGCGCGGCGCTTGCGCGACCTGACGTTGCGTTTTTGGTGAAACACAATGATCGCGTCGTCTTGCGCGTCCCTTCGCAGGCGCATGAGGCGCGCGTGGCCGAAGTGCTTTCGCGCGAGTGGTTTGCGGCGTCGGCGCGCGTCGAAGCGATCGGCGGCGCGATTTCGCTCACTGGATTTGTGTTGCGGCCGAACGCGAGTGTGCCGCAGCGCGACGCGCAACATTTGTTTGTGAACGGTCGCTGGGTGCGTGATCGCGTGGTGCTGCACGCGATTCGCGATGCGCTGCGCGACCAGATGCATGGTGCGAGCGCGCCGTCGTTCGTGCTCTCACTTTCGCTTGATCCGCGCGGGGTCGATGTGAATGTGCATCCGGCGAAAACGGAAGTTCGGTTTCGTGAATCGCAAGCGGTGCATCAGTTTGTTCGCCGCGCAGTGGAACATGCATTGTCGTCGAGTGCGTCGAGTGAAACGGCGGCCTCCGCCGCGCCTAAGTTGTTTGGTCAAGTTGAACTTTCAACGCCAGCGCCGACGCATTCGCAGAGCAGTTTCGTGTATGCGCCGCGTCCACCTTCGTTCAATCACAAAGTCGCCGAGCACATCACGCCGTTCATGTTTGGCGCGGGCGTTAACACCTCGAATCTTGCGACCGACAATGAATCGATTGTCAACGCACCCGCGAGCTCAGCAAACAATGCGCTCACCGTTGCTATCGCGAATTCGAGCGCGAACGATTTCCCGCTTGGTTTCGCGCTCGCACAACTGCACGGCATCTACATCCTGTCGCAAAACGCGCAAGGCTTGGTGTTGATCGACATGCACGCGGCGCACGAGCGCATCGTGTTCGAAAAATTACGCGCCAGCAGTTTGGGGGAAACAGCAGGCGTCACCACGCAGCGATTGTTGATTCCGAGCGTGATGACGGCAAGCGCGAAAGAAATCGGCGCGATCGACACACATCGAGATGCGCTCGCAACGCTCGGATTTGATTTGAGCATCACGGGAACCAACACGATCGCGATACGTTCGGTGCCAACGCTCCTTGCCGACGCAGGCGTCGAGGCGCTCGTGCGCAGCGTGCTCGCGGAGTTTGATGAATTGGGTCTAAGCGGTACAGTGGAATCGGCGCGTGACGAGTTGCTATCCACGATGGCCTGCCACGCCGCCGTGCGTGCGAATCGATCATTGACGGTTGCCGAAATGAACGCGTTGTTGCGCGAAATGGAAGCGACCGAGCGCTCCGGGCAATGCAATCACGGGCGACCGACTTGGTATCAGTTGACGTTGAAGGAACTCGACTCTCTTTTTATGCGGGGTCGATGATGGATTCGAGCAATTTTCTAGGCGCGGGCTTGACCGCGCTCGGCCTCAGGAGGCGCGACGATAAGCGCGGTCAAGCCCGCGCCTACATCGGCGGCGTGCGATCTAGGTTCGCATGACGTCTTCTCCGGTGGTTTTGTTGATCGGCCCCACTGCCAGCGGCAAAAGCAGCGCTGCGCTCGCGCTCGCCGAACGCTTCAACGCCGAGATCGTGAGCATCGATTCCGCGCTCGTGTATCGCGACATGAACATCGGCACTGCGAAGCCGAGCGCCTCCGAACGCGCACGCGTGCCGCATCATTTAATCGACTTGATCGCGCCGACCGAGCGCTATTCCGTTGCGCAATTTTTAATCGACGCGATGCTGGCGATTCGCGATATTCAATCGCGCGGGCGCATGCCGCTGTTGGTCGGCGGGACGATGCTCTACGCGAACGCGTTGCTGGTTGGTATGAGCGATGTGCCGCCGACGGATGACGCGATTCGTGAGGACGTGAATGCGCGAATTCGTCGTGATGGCATCGAAGCTTTGCACGCGGAGCTCGCGCGAGTCGATCCGGCTACGGCATCCCGGCTTCCAGCAACAGATGCCCAGCGCATTGGGCGTGCCTATGAAGTTTGGCTACAAACGGGAAAACCAATTTCGAGCATGCAATCCCAAAGAAATTGGGCGTTAAAGAACGTTGTTCACTTTGTAATTCGGTGGCTGCCGCAGGATCGCGCCTGGCTGCATGCGCGATGTGAGCAGCGGTTGCGCGACATGTTTGACGGCGGTTTTGTCGATGAAGTGAAATCGCTCAGAATGCGCTATGAACTCAAAGCTGAAATGCCTGCGATGCGCTGCGTCGGATATCGTCAAGTGATCGATGTGCTTGAAGGTCGCGCGCCAGAAAAAGAAATGTTTGATCGCGCACTATTTGCGACGCGTCAGCTCGCAAAGCGGCAACTCACGTGGCTGAAAAGTTTGCCAGGCGATATCGTTTGTTGTGATGCGCCTGACGCAACCGAATACGCATCACGGTTGATTGAACGCGCGATTTCCGCTGCGAAATTAAACACATGAGCGAATCCGTGTTGTTCTCGCCAAGTCGGTGGTTTTCGACGCTTGTGCGCAAAGCGTTTGATGGTTGGGTGCGCGCGCAGGTGTTTCCGCAGCCGCTTGCCATTGATGCGACGAAACCGACGTGCTACGTGCTTGCGCGGCCCTCAATTACTGACCGAGCGATGCTCGATTCGCTCACGCGGCGGCTCGCGCTGCCGCTGTCGCATGCGCCTATTCCGGGCATGGAGGCGACGGATCGAATTGCCTATTTCTACTTGCGCGATTCGATGTTTCTGCGACCCGGCGGCAAACTGCGCGCAATGCCTGAGCGCTTGAGTCGAATCGTTGATCGAGTGAATGCAAACACACTCGATGATGTGCACTTGGTGCCGGTGAGTGTGTTCTGGGGGCGCACTCCGGAGCGCGAAGAAAGCGCTACCAATTCGGCGACGCGCATGCGCTGGCTGCGCATCTGGGCTGCGGAAGGCTGGGGCGGTCGTTCGCGGCTACGCAAGTTGCTCGCGATTATTTTTTTCCGTAACGATGTGATCGTTAAGTTTGGCGAAGCCATTTCCTTGAAGGCAACGCTCATTGCGGCGCACAGTGAAGGGCTCACCAACGATCGCGTGGAGCGGCGGATTGCCCGCATCTTGCGCACACGTTTCAGAAACGAACGCGAAGCTGCTATTGGCCCGGATCTCTCGCATCGCCGGATTTTGATGGAGGCGATTCTGCGCGAGCCGCGCGTGAAGAACGCGATCTCTGCTGAAGTCAACGCGAAGAAAACGAGCGAATACAAAGTGGAAGCGCGCGCTGAAAAAATCGTGCGGGAAATCGCTGCGGACTACTCATATCCGATAGTGCGCACGTTTGCGCGAATCTTGAAAAGCGTGTGGAATCGGATTTACGACGGCGTTGAAGTGCGCGGCGCGGATCAATTGCATACGCTCGCTAAAGATCACACGATCGTTTACGTGCCGTGTCATCGAAGCCACATCGATTACTTGTTGCTGTCATACGTTGTGCGAGAAGCGGGGCTCACGATTCCGCATATTGCGGCGGGCGCCAACTTGAATTTGCCGATTGTCGGGCGGATTTTGCGCGGGGGCGGCGCATTCTTTTTGCGGCGTTCGTTCAAAGATGATGAGCTGTATCAGGAGGTGTTCAGCGCGTACGTACATGAAGTGTTGAAGCGCGGCTTTCCGGTGGAGTACTTTGTCGAAGGTGGTCGCTCGCGCACGGGGCGTATGTTGCCGCCGAAAGCGGGCTTAATTTCGATGACGGTGCAGAGTTTTTTGCGTGAACATGATCGACCGCTCGCCTTTGTTCCGGTGTATGTTGGCTATGAAAAATTGATTGAAGGCGGCAGCTATACGCAAGAGCTTTCCGGTGCGGCGAAGAAAAAAGAATCGCTCTGGGGGCTCGCGATGGCGGCGCTCGATATGCGCAAGCAAAAATACGGTCGCGTCGGCGTCACTTTTGCGCGTCCGATCCTATTGCATGAGCTGCTCGATGAAGTGGGCAGCCCAACTTTCGCGAGCTGGCTCGAAGACAAATCGCTTCGCCGCAATACGCTTACCGAATTGTCTCGTCGCATCGCGGAGCGGATCAACGGCGCGGCGCATGTGAATCCAGTGTCGCTCGTCTCCACCGCGCTGCTCGCCACGCCGCGGCACGCTGCGGACGTCACGCAGCTGGCAACAACGATTGAGCACCTGAAACGATTGGTGCCACGCACGCAAATTATTCAAGAATTGTATTTAACGCCCAATAACGCTGGGCAAGCGATTGAATATTGCGAAAAGTTAGGTTACATCGAAAAACGATCTCACGCGTTCGGAAACGTGGCAATCGCGAAAGAAGTCGAAGCCGTATCGCTTACGTATTTCCGCAACAACGTGTTGCACTGTTTTGCGCTGCCTGGGCTCATCGCCTGCTTGATCGTTCAACACGGCACGCTCGGGCGCGGCAAGCTCGCGGCACTCTCGCGCGAACTCTACGCGCTGCTCTCGTTCGAACTTTTTTTGCCGCCTTGGTCGACTGAAAGCGACGTATTCGCGCCCTTTGACGCAACGCTCGCCGCGATGCTCGACGACAATTGGCTGCAAGCTGAGCATGGCGACGCAAGCGTGATTTCCGCCTCGGCAGCAGGCACCGACGGCGCGCTGCAACTCGAAACCCTCGCCGCGATCATGCGCCCTACGCTCACGCGCCACGCGCTGATGCTCGCGATCGTCGTGCGCGAACCCGCTGGCACCCGCTCGCGCGAGGCTATTGAATCGCTTTCACAACAAGCCGCGCAACATCTTGCGATGACGCACGTGTTCAACGCCCCGGAATTTAGCGACAAATCGCAGTTTAAGAGTGCGTTTGATGCACTCCTAAATGCTGATCTCGTGAAACTTGATTCCGCGCAGAGCGTGCATTACGAGCAGGCGTTGGTGATGCGCGCAAATGATGCATCGTTTTTACTGCCGCCGGATACGAGGGCGGCGGTGTTGAGGGCCGCGCGGGTGCGAGAGACGCCTGCGACGGTCGTCAATTAAAATTGCGAGTTGCATTTCAAATTCCGCTTTTGTCATCCCCGCGAAGGCGGGGACCCAGACGGAGACGCTTGAATGAACGCTGTGCGGTTGAATTTTAAAAATTTCCGGGACTGGGTCCCCGCCTTCGCGGGGATGACAGGCTTGATGAGTCCACACGTTAAGCCCAAGAAAACCGACAACTAATATGACCGCTCGCACCCTCTACGACAAACTCTTCGATTCGCACGTGGTTCGCCATGAGGACGATGGCTCGGCGCTGCTCTACATTGATCGTCATCTGGTGCACGAAGTCACGAGCCCGCAGGCGTTCGAAGGTTTGAAACTCGCCAACCGTCAGCCGTGGCGTCGTCAATCGATGGTCGCAATGCCCGATCACAACACACCAACGACACCCGGCTTCACCACGATCACCGATCCCGTATCGCGCGTGCAAGTGGAAACGCTCGACGCCAATGCGCGTGAACATTCGTTGACCTACTTCCGCATTGGCGACATGCGCCGCGGTATCGTGCATGTTGTTGGACCAGAACAGGGCGCGACGCTGCCCGGTATGACCGTCGTGTGCGGCGATTCGCACACGTCGACGCATGGTGCATTTGCCGCACTTGCATTCGGTATCGGCACCAGCGAGGTGGAGCATGTGATGGCCACGCAATGTTTGCCGCAGAAGAAATCGAAATCGATGCTCGTGCGCTGTGATGGTCGTTTACCGACCGGCGTTACTGCGAAAGATTTGGTGCTTGCGATCATTGGAAAAATCGGCACGGCGGGCGGCACCGGTTTCGCGATTGAATTCGGTGGCGAGGCAATTCGGGCGCTCTCGATGGAAGGGCGCATGACCATTTGCAACATGGCGATTGAAGCGGGTGCACGCGCCGGCATGGTTGCGTATGACGAAGTGACTGAGACGTATGTCAACGGTCGCGCGTTCGCACCGAAAGGCGACGTCTGGGACGCGGCAGTGAAACACTGGCGCACACTAAAAAGCGATGACGGCGCGACGTTTGATCACACCGTCGTGTTGAACGCCAACGAATTGATTCCGTACGTCACCTGGGGCACGTCACCCGAGATGGTGTTGCCAGTGGATGGTCGCGTCCCCGATCCTGAAAAGGAAAAGGATTCGACACGACGCGAAGGCATAGAGCGCGCACTACAGTACATGGGCTTAACGCCGAATACACCACTCGATCAAATCAAAATCGATAAAGTGTTCATCGGTTCGTGCACCAATTCGCGCATCGAAGATTTGCGCGCAGCGGCCGCAGTGGTGAAAGGGCGTCGTCGCGCGGAGAACGTAAAACTCGCGATGGTTGTTCCGGGCTCGGGGCTCGTTAAAGAGCAGGCCGAACGCGAAGGGCTCGACAAGATTTTTGTGGCCGCAGGATTCGAATGGCGCGAACCCGGTTGCTCGATGTGCCTTGCGATGAACGATGATCGCCTCGAACCCGGGGAACGATGTGCTTCCACCTCGAATCGAAACTTCGAAGGCCGACAAGGCGCGGGTGGAAGAACGCATCTGGTGAGCCCGGCGATGGCCGCTGCTGCGGGTATTGCGGGGCATTTTGTTGACGTTCGTAGGATGGCGTAATCTGCGCCAAAGAAAACTTGTTTGAATTGGAGTGATGCAATGAAAAAACTTTCTCTCATTTTGTTAGCGATGTTCACAATCACGGCGGCTGGTTGCAACACGATGCAGGGCATCGGCAAAGACGTTCAGAAAGCCGGTGAAAAAATCGAAGACGCGAGTAAGAAAAAATAAATGGATCAGTTTGTTGTTCATACGGGGTTGGTCGCGCCGCTGGATCGCGCGAATGTCGATACCGACGCGATCATTCCGAAGCAGTTTTTGAAATCGATCAAACGCTCCGGCTACGGTCCGAATTGCTTCGATGAATGGCGCTATCTAGACGTCGGTCAACCTGGAATCGACAATTCCAAGCGTCCGCTCAATTCGCAGTTCGTACTGAACGAGCCGCGCTATCAGGGCGCGACGATTTTGCTCGCGCGACAAAATTTCGGTTGCGGATCGTCGCGTGAACATGCGCCATGGGCGTTGCTACAAAACGGATTTCGCGTGGTAATTGCGCCGTCATTCGGCGATATTTTTTATAGCAATTCGCTGAACAACGGTCTCGTGGTGATTCGCCTTGATGATGCGAAGATGGATCGCTTGTTCGCTGATTGCGCTGCGTTTCCGGGATTCAAACTCACGGTCGATCTTGAGCAACAAGCGGTGCGTGCGGCTGATGATTCGTACGCGTTTCGGTTTGAGATCGCGGCGGGTCGTCGCGAACGAATCCTCAACGGGTGGGACGATATTTCGCTCACACTTAAACATTCCGATCAAATTCACGCGTTCGAAAGCAAGCATCACGCGGCGCAGCCTTGGCTGCAATAAGCATTGTTTGCTTTCCGCGTCATCCGGGCGAAGGCCGGAATCCATTGCTCGGAACAGGAATTCTTTGATTGGCGCGTTAGCGACTTCAGCCATGGGTCCCGGCCTTTGCCGGGATGACGCAGTAAACAATTTACGACCCAAAACTACGCACGACCTGATCGAGTTAAAAAATGAAAATACTTATTCTTCCCGGCGACGGTATCGGCTCAGAGATCGTTTCTCAAGCTGTTCGAGTATTAGAAAAAATACAATCTTCGCCCGGTGAAATTGCGCTTTCGTTTGGTGTGCTAGGAGGCGCAGCGTACGACAAGCATGGCCATCCGTATCCGCCAGAAACGCAACAACAAGCGCGCGAAGCTGATGCGATTCTGCTTGGCTGCGTCGGCGGGCCGAAATACGACACGCTGCCGCGTGCCGTGCGCCCCGAGCAAGGATTGCTTGCGATTCGGAAAGATTTGTCGCTTTTCGCTAACTTGCGTCCCGCGATTCTGTATCCCGAACTCGCAGCGTCATCTTCGCTGAAACCGGAAGTCGTCGCCGGTCTCGACATCATGATCATTCGCGAACTAACCGGTGACATTTATTTCGGTCAGCCGCGCGGTCGTCGTACTAACGCAGCGGGCGAAGACGAAGGCTTCGACACGATGCATTACGCACGTAGCGAAGTGGAGCGCATCGCACGCGTTGGCTTCGAAACCGCGATGAAGCGCAATAAAAAATTATGCAGCGTTGACAAAGCCAACGTGCTCGACACCTCGATCTTGTGGCGCGAAGTCGTCACTGAAATGGGCAAGTTGTATCCCGAAGTGCAGCTCTCACATATGTATGTTGACAACGCCGCGATGCAGCTGGTGCGAGCACCGAAGCAGTTCGATGTGATCGTGACGGGCAATATCTTCGGCGATATCCTCTCTGACGAAGCCTCGATGCTCGCGGGCTCGATTGGAATGCTGCCTTCGGCTTCGCTCGATGCCAACAAAAAAGGTTTGTATGAACCGATTCACGGTTCAGCGCCTGACATCGCCGGACAAAACAAAGCCAATCCGATTGCAACGATCCTCTCGCTCGCGATGATGATGCGCTACACGTTCAATCGAAACGATCTCGCAGATCGCATTGAAGGCGCAGTGCGCAAAGTGCTCGCGTCTGGCAAACGCACCGGCGATATCGCGCAATTCGGCGAGCCAATTATCGGAACTATCGAGATGGGCGACGCCATTGTGGGCGCACTTTAGGCCGATTTTTGGCGAGTTGGGCGCGCTCGATACTCGCTTGGTTAAGACAAATGTGTTGTAGGACGCCTACATGCGTGCGTCATGCGCTAGCGCTACAACATGTGGTGGTAGTAGCATCCAGCGACCACAACATGTGGGGGCGCTGGCGATCTTTCAGATCGATTTGTTAGTGTGTACTCGCTTCGAAAATACTTAAAGTTAATTCTTAGCTTGCAGCGGCAACTCCATGATGTTATTTTTCTTCCTGTTATTTCCGCATTCGAGGGCGGCATGCTTCGCCAAAAACCAATAGTTATTTCACTTGCTCTGGCCGGATTGATCGCAACGACGGACACGAGCGCACTGGGGTTGGGTCGATTAAACGTGACAACGGCGCTTGGGCAGCCGTTCGTCGCCGAGGTTGATCTAAGTATTGCGCCGGGGGACGATTTCGATTCAATACGTGCAAGTATTGCCAATCCGAATGCGTATCGCGCCGCAAACGTTGAATACCAGGGCGTTCTGCAAACCATTCGGGTGCAAACGCTTCGCCGTGCCAACGGCCAGCCTTTCTTGCGGCTGACGTCGAATCAGGCCGTGAATGATCCTTATCTTGACCTGCTGGTCGAGGTAAATTCCAACACCGGGCGTCTGGTGCGTGAATACGTCGTCTTACTCGACCCGGCCGGTAGCGCTCAGCCGCAATCGGTTGAGGCGAATAATGCCTCACGCGCCACGGTCACTGCGCCTATCGCGCCGGCCCCAAGTATGTCGTCGACTCAAGCGCCTGCGCCAGTTGTGCGGCAGGTGCCGGCTCCGCCTTCGAAGCCCATGGCCAGCGCCCCAAGTTCGTCGTCGAGTGCGAGTGCCGGAAGCTACACCGTTAAAGGCGGCGACACGTTATTCAGCATCGCCTCTAGGAATCGTGCGCCCGATGTCAGCATCGAGCAACTCATGATCGCCATTCAGCGTGCGAATCCAGGTGCTTTCATAGGCGGCAACATTAACCGCCTGCGCGCCGGAGCATCATTGAGTTTGCCAACGGCATCGGAAGCTGGCGCAGTCGCGCAGTCTGACGCGACGAGCGAAGTTAAGGCTCAAACGGCGAGTTGGCGAAGCTACGTGGGGCGCGTGTCGGAAAATGTTCCAACCGTTTCGTCTGACAGCGCTCAGGCTCGAGCCAGCGGCAAGGTTTCCGGAGCCGTAGCGGACTCCGCCTCCGGCACGAGTGCGTCTGACAAGCTAAAGCTTTCGCAGGGCGAGCGCACCAAAAACGCGACCGCCGAAAACTCAGTCGCCGCTGGAAAAGCGCTTAAAGAAGAGCAATCGCGTGCCGCTGAGCTTGCGAAAACGAAAGAAAATTTAGAGAAGGCGCTCGCGCTCAAGAGCCAAACGATGGCGGACGCGCAAAAGAAAGCGCAAGAATCAGCTAAGCCCTCAGCGCCGCCTGTAGCGGTGGCCGCAGCACCGGCACCTGCGCCGATTGTCGCGCCGCCTCCAGCACCGGCTCCGGTCGCACCGCCACCGCCAGCCCCCGCGCCGATCTCTCCGCCACCCCCACCCCCCGCGCCTGCGCCAATCGCGCCGCCACCACCACCACCAGCGCCGGTTACGCCGCCGCCTCCACCTCCAGTCGCACCTAAAGTGGCCACAGCACCAGTGGCTGCGGAGCCCAGCTTCGTCGACACGCTGATGGAGAACCCGGCAGTTCCGCTGGGTGCGCTCGGCGCAGTATTGCTTGGCATCGGTGGACTGGTTTGGTCTCGCCGCCGCAAATCAAGCGGCTCGATGGGTGTTGACTCGAAAATGAGCGAGCCGGTCGTAAACACGGTGAACCCTGATACCGTTTTTGGAACGTCAGGGCTCGGCGTCGTGAAAACAAACGACGCGCCGATTGCAAGCCAATTTAGCCGCTCGGGCATGGGCACCATCGACGCAGGTGAAGTCGATCCGGTCGCTGAAGCCGAGGTCTACATCGCCTACGGTCGCGAAGCGCAAGCCGAGGAAATTCTTCGCGAGGCACTGGCACGCGATCCGCAACGCGCAGACGTCGCGACAAAGCTCGCGGAAATGGCGGCTACCCAAGGCAACATGGAAGGCTTCGACAAGTGGTCGGCCGACGTCGCAAAAATGGAGCGCGGCGGCGAGTACACCGCGCGTCTCTCTGAGATTGCCGCCGCGCACTTGCCAGGTCATGCGCTCGCGTCGAACGCGGCAGCATCAGTAAGCGCAGCCGCAGGTAACGCGAAAGCCGCATCTTCTAGCGCCTTCGGAGCGGGAGGCGCGGCTTTAGCCGCGGGTGCGGGCATTGTTGCCGCAGGCGCCGCAAGCGCGAGCAACGAAGTTAAGGATTTCTTCGTTGATCCTACGCCTACAAACCTAAAGGGTGCTGCTAAACCTGCGCCACCAGCAGAAAGTCCAGCTCTGGACTTCGTACTCGAAGGCATGACGATGACTGCACCGAGCAGCATCGACAAAACCATCGATAAGCCGGTGCCCACGGTGATCCCAACGATCAAACCATCGAGCGGATCGGGCAAGAAATCGCTGGAAGACGATCTGGCCGATCTCGAAGCGTCGCTGAAAAAAGCGACATCGACCGGGCAACTGCCTGAGTCGAGCATGGACTTCACCGATTTCTCGACGGCAACGCCTACGAATCTGGGCACGGTTGGCCCGGCGATGCGTCCTGAAATGCTCGATCTCTCGTTTGATGCGAATCGCTCGGGCACGATGGAGCCAACGCCTTCGATTCTTGATGGCCAGTGGCATGACGCGGCAACCAAGCTTGATCTCGCACGTGCTTACGAAGAGATGGGCGACCAAGAGGGTGCCCGTGAAATTCTCCGCGAAGTGATCCATGATGGCGACGAAACGCAAAAGGCGGAAGCCCGCGCGTTGCTCACGAAACTAGGCGGCTAGCCCCAGCGGTTAGCCCTTAGAAGTTTGGTGACAGACCACAAGCCTCAACGCTTTGCGTTGGGGCTTGATTATTTTGGGGCTGCGTATTGCGGCTGGCAGCGGCAACTGAGCCAGCCCTCGGTTCAACAGCATCTTGAAACGGCGCTTTCGAACGTAGCCGCGATGCCCGTTTCCGTGGTCGCAGCAGGGCGCACCGACACCGGTGTTCACGCGTCGCTGCAAATCCTTCATTTCGACGTTCCGCACGATCTCGCGCGCGAGGAAACGGCGTGGATTCGCGGCGGCAACCAATTCTTGCCGAGCGATGTTTCTGTGCGCTGGGCGAAACGCGTGAATGAAGATTTTCACGCGCGGTTTGCGGCAACGTCGCGGCGTTATGTGTACTTGCTTGCCGTGCAATCGCAGCGTCCGGGATTGATGAATGGACGCGTTGGTTGGACGCATTGGCCGCAAGACGTTTCACGCATTGAAACAGCACTCAAATCGCTCATCGGTAAACACGATTTCACTTCATTTCGTGCAGCGGAGTGCCAGGCAAAATCGCCAATCAAAACAATTCATTCGGCGACGGTGCGCGAACACAATGGTCTGCTGCGCTTTGATTTCCACGCCGACGCGTTTTTGCATCACATGATTCGCAACATCGTTGGCGCGATGGTCTACATCGGCAGCGGTCGTCAACCGACGGATTGGATTGATCCGCTGCTCGCGGCCAAAGATCGCACCCAAGCTGCGCCGACGTTTTCGCCGGACGGTTTGTATCTCGCGGGCATCGAATACGACGAAAAATTTGCATTGCCCGAATCGTTTGTCGACCCCGTGTCGTAGGCGACTCCCCGCGAAGGCGGGGATCAACGTCGCTCGCAGGGCGAAGCTTGACGTCGCTCGCAGGGCGAAAAGCGCGGTCAAGCCCGCGCCTACAATCGCAGTATGCGCACTCGAATAAAAATTTGCGGCCTTAAAACGCTTGAACATGTCGACGTCGCCGTCGAAGCGGGCGCGGATGCGATTGGTTTCGTGCTCTGGCCGCAGAGCGTTCGTGCGATAGATTTGTCGTTGCTGGCAACGCTCACCAAACGCGTGCCCGCGTTTGTTTCCTGTGTCGCGCTGGTCGTGAACCCAACGAAAGAGCAAGTAAATGCCGTGCTCGAAACGGCCCGCATCGATCTGCTGCAATTTCACGGCGACGAGCCGCGCGAATTTTGCGAACAGTTCGGGCGTCCGTATATGAAAGCGATTGCGGTGGACGCGTCGTTTGATCGATTAAAATCTGAGCAACAGTATTCGAGCGCTGCGGCGCTTTTGCTTGACACGCCGAGCGCAGGCTACGGCGGCAGCGGAAAAACATTCGATTGGAATTTGGTTTCGTGGCAGCTCATCAACAACACAACAAACAAGCCAAGCGCGTCCGCGCCAGCGCTCGTTTTGTCTGGTGGCTTGACTGCTGCAAATGTGGCCGACGCGGTTAACGCCGTTCACCCGTTTGCGGTGGATGTGAGCAGCGGCGTCGAATCGTCGCGCGGTGTGAAAGACTCAAAGCTAATCCGCGAGTTTTGCGCTGCAGTGCCCAATTTTATTGGGCGATAACGCCGAAAACGTTCCGTCTCACTACCCATCATTTTTTATTGATTCGCCCAACAAAATATGGGCTTTTCTTCCGTTTCTAATTCGGCGCGAGACTAGGCGCGACGACGAAGACAGTGCGAATGCACGGCGAGAAGTCGCAACGACGTATCGCGTTGAATTAGAAACGGACGATGAAGAGGATAGTTATGAATCTCTATGATCTCCCCGACGCTCGTGGCCACTTCGGTCAATATGGTGGCGTCTTCGTTGCTGAAACGCTCATTCAAGCACTCGACGAACTCAAAGCGCACTACGCAAAATATCAGCACGATCCCGAATTCCGTCGCGAATTCGAAAGCGAACTGAAACACTTCGTCGGTCGCCCGTCGCCCGTGTATCACGCGAAACGTTGGAGCGATCAGCTCGGCGGCGCGCAGATTTACTTCAAACGCGAAGACCTGAATCACACCGGCGCACACAAAGTCAACAACTGCATCGGCCAAGCGCTGCTCGCGAAACGCTTAGGCAAACCGCGCGTGATCGCCGAAACCGGCGCAGGACAACATGGCGTTGCTACCGCCACCGTCGCCGCGCGCTACGGCCTTGAATGTGTCGTCTACATGGGCAGCGAGGACGTGAAACGTCAAGCACAAAACGTGTATCGCATGAAGCTGCTCGGCGCGACCGTCGTGCCTGTAGAGAGCGGTTCGAAAACGCTCAAAGACGCGTTAAACGAAGCGCTGCGCGATTGGGTGACGAATGTGGACAACACGTTCTACATCATCGGCACGGTCGCCGGGCCGCATCCGTACCCGATGATGGTGCGCGATTTTCAATCCATCATTGGCGAAGAATGCCTCACGCAAATGCCCGAAATTGCGGGGCGACAGCCCGATGCGGTGATCGCCTGCGTCGGCGGCGGCAGCAACGCGATGGGCATTTTCTATCCCTACATCAATCACGAAAAAGTGCGTTTGATCGGTGTCGAGGCCGCTGGTGAAGGGCTCGATACAGATAAGCATTCCGCCTCGCTCACGAAGGGCGTTCCCGGCGTGCTTCACGGCAATCGCACGTATTTGTTGCAAGACGAAAACGGGCAAATCATCGAAACGCATTCGGTGAGTGCGGGGCTTGATTACCCCGGCGTTGGGCCTGAACACGCGTATTTGAAAGACATCGGTCGCGCCGAATACGTGGGCATCACGGATGAGGAAGCGCTCAAAACGTTCCACGAATGTTGTCTCATCGAAGGTATCATTCCCGCGCTCGAATCGGCGCACGCGATTGCCTACGCAACGAAGCTCGCGCCGACCATGAGCAAAGACAAAGTATTGCTCGTGAATCTCTCCGGGCGCGGCGATAAAGATATGCACACGGTGTCAATGAAATCGGGGCTGTCGTTTTATTGTCATCCCGAGTGCGAACTTGGGCGACACGCAGCGGCTTCGCCGAATAAAGAACAGATCGTTCAGCTCATCAAACAATAAAAAGGACGTCATCCCGGCGAAAGCGGGAACCCACTGCGACCGCAACGTTTCTCGCATCCCGACGCGGATTCATTTTCGGCAGTGTGGGTTCTCGTATTCGCGGGAATGACAACAAGAAAAATATGAACCGAATCAACCAAACTTTCCACTCGCTCAAAGCGAGCAATAGGACCGCACTGATCCCCTTCATCACCGCAGGCGATCCGTCCATCGAATCAACGCTGCCCACGATGCATGCACTCGCCAACGCCGGCGCAGACGTGATCGAACTCGGCGTGCCGTTTTCGGACCCGATGGCTGACGGCCCTGTAATTCAGCGTTCGTCCGAGCGCGCGCTTGCGAAGGGAATGTCGCTCAAAAAAGTGCTCGCCGTGGTCGCTGAATTCCGCACAACGAACTCAACAACGCCCGTCGTCTTGATGGGCTACGCAAACCCCATTGAGGCCATGCAGCGGGATCACTTCGTGAACGCCGCAGCTGACGCTGGCGTTGATGGCGTGCTCGTTGTCGACTATCCGCCCGAAGAAGCTGACGACTTCGCCGCGATGCTCGGCAAGCGCAATCTTGCGCCCATCTTCTTGCTCGCGCCCACATCAAGCGGAGAGCGAATCGCAGCCGTCGGCCGCCTCGCGCGCGGCTATGTGTACTACGTGAGCCTGCGCGGCGTCACTGGCGCGGGGCATCTCGACACTGTCGAAGTCGCCGAAAAGGTTAAAGCGATCAAAGCGATCGTGCCGGTGCCCGTTGGCGTCGGCTTCGGTATTCGCGATGGGGAAACGGCGCGTCGCGTTGGCGAAACGGCAGATGCGGTCGTCATAGGATCAGCTATTGTGCAAGGCATGTTCGACGCGCGTGAAAAATCGAGCGGCTCGGAAGCGACGTTTGCAGGAGATTGGCTCTCGAAAGTGCGTGCTGCGCTTGATCGATGAAGCTCAAAAGCTTCGCCGAACTCATCGCCTGTTTCGCGCTGATCTACGCGTAGGTCATAGTCTCTGACCGGTAGCGCCGGAGGCAAATCGCCGCTTCGTGTCTTGGCGCACCGATCCTAGCGCCGATAGGTCGCGCGAGCATCTCTATCATCAACCAATAGCTTCTTTGCGAGACACGCGAATCAAAAAACATGCGCCGTTGAAACCCAAGCCATAATTCAACGACAATCACGCTTGGCAAGAAAAACTTTGGGTTGGAGACTTCGTTGTTTCTATAACTCGCGACCCAAAGAGATTTCGGAGACCCATGCAATCGATCGATAGCACCGCGTACTCCATCGATGCGCTGATTCAAACGAACGCTTTGAGTGCTGCTGCGGATCTCGTGCGTTCGCATCTCGTCGTCCTTGTCTCGCACTTGGGTGTTACGCGGGTGGCGCAGTGGTGCGAGCAACTCGGGCTTGATGAGCTTCTCGATTTACCGAAGGCACTCGCGGCGGCGCATGTTGTTCGGGAGCAAAGAGGTTCTGCGGCTGTGCGCGAATTTCTTGCGGTGGCACAACTCGCGAAATCCCGGGGTGACGAGGTTTCCGAGTTCCATGCGCTCTCTGCGATGTACTCGACGGGGTTTCTGCTGTGGACCGGGTTCCGTGAAATGCAGCACCAGTACGCCCGCATCAGCACCCTGTTCGATACGCATGGCGAGAGCCTTTCGCCGCGCGATGCCATTGCTTGCTTGCCTGGTCTGCTCGCAGCGCGTATGTTGTTTGGCACGTCAGCCATCGAGGTCGCGAAAATCGGTGAGCGTGTGGTGGCGCTGGCGCTCGACGGTGACCTGCCCGATACGATGCGCCTGCATGCAGCCACGCTGCTAATGCCGTGGTTTGAACATTCGACGTCAACAGATCGGTTGAACCAGACGCATCGCGCGTTTGCATCCCTTGTAGACAAACCGAGCGTCACACCGGTCGTTCGCGTGACTTATCGGAGCGCACATGCGTTGGCGACGGCTTTCCTGTACGCCGTAGATCCTGCGCATCCGGAATACGCGATCAATTCACTTGCTCTCATGGACGAAGCGGATCAGACAGGCTTGCAGTGGTTGCGCTTTCTGACAAAACGCACCATTTTTGAACGCGCGAATCGTTCTTCGACAGGCGAATCAGCCGCTACCTTGCTCGATGAATTGGAAGCGTTGCTCGATCCCGCCGACCCCTCGCAGGTGCTGTCGGTTCGATTTCGTCGCGCCTCGCTAGCTCTACGGAACCATCGCTATGCCGAGTCTTTAGCGAACGCCACGATTTGCGTCGATCTGGCTCGGGCGCTGGAAATGCCGCGCGGTTTCGCCTTGCTCTACGACGATAACGTCGCCGCAGCGCTCGTGGGACTTGATCGGTTTGACGAAGCCATCGCGATGTATGACCGGATCGTGTCAGACGCTCTGCCCGGACATCGATTGCGCTACGAACGGGTACATGCGTTAGCTCGCTCACTCCAGGCATTGGAGGATTGCCGCACGCTGAGTGCGCATCCAGACGCGGCGGCGACACGCGCATCAATCTTCAAACTTGGTGCGAACCTGACCGCGCTAAGTGAGCTTTGCGCTGGGACTTTGTCGCAACCATTGCTGCGAATATTCCCGGTGCACACGGCTCGCGTGGCCGCTGCGATGTTTGAATGTTCAATTGGCGATGAAACTCTTGCGCGCGATGTTCTGGCGCAATCGCTCGCGCCACCGGAGGCGCGACCGGTTACCTGGCCGTGGCATTTACGCATTCGTTTGTTCGATGGTTTCGTGTGCGAAGGGCTTGCCAGCAGCGCGCGGGATCTTGGAAAAAAAGGCGAATCGAAGTCCACGCAAATTATTCAGTATCTCGCGGCGCACTCACCGAGCCCTGTTTCTGCGCAGCGACTTGCCGATGCTCTGTGGCCGGACGCGGAAGGAGACCGCGCGATGCGCTCGCTCGACGTCGCCCTGACGCGACTGCGACCGACTCTACCGGACGCGACGTTGATCGTTCGCCACGACGGCAAGATCGGTTTTGATCGACGCCGCGTGTGGTGCGACAGCGATGCGGCGCTTGCGGTCGTGGAAGAGATTCGCGCGCGTAGTCACGTTCACCTCACAAGCGCCGATGCCACAAACGCAGCGCACACAGAGCACGCGGTGTCCGCGCAGAGCACACATTGGCGTGCGCAAGCTCGCTCGGCGTTGGCGTTGTTAGAAATCTATCGCGGTCCGTTACTGCCTGATTCGCGCGAAGCGTTTGCACGCGATCGCGCGGATCATTTTCGCTCGCAGGTTGCCGGCGCGGTCCAGATTGCTTTGCGTTCTGCCGTGCAGTTATCCGAATCTACCGCAGCGGAAGAAATCATTCGGTTAAGCGTGGCGCACGGTTTACCGACGAGCCTGGTGCGCTCGGTCATCGCCGATCTCGCAGCGTCGGGCGACAACACGTCGCGACGTGCCAGCGAATTGAGCGAGGTACTTGCGTTGGCGCGCGGCTGACGCAAGCAATCCGCGCGCAATACGTTCGGAGCGCCGAAACAACGTCGACTGAGTTGAAATCCCACCGCTCGCGCTGACCAACGTCTCGCTGAGCCGCGATTCAGTTACGTGCCGCAATTCAATCCGATTTCACGGCGACCGGCTCGCCTGTAGGCGTTTTGTAGGGTCACGGGCGCTATCGTGCGCCACTGCCCACTAACCATCCATTTCGCTACCGGAGTTCATCGTGAAACAGTTTGTACTCGCCTCAATGGTCGCTCTCCTCTTTTTCATTACGTCCGGGGGCAGCGCCATCGCCGTTACGCGCGCGCAGGAGCAAGATTTCATCGCTGCGTACAAAAACGCAGCCAGCAAAAAAGACGGAAGATCATTGCAGACGCTGCTCTACACCAAAGGGGCCGATCCTGCGATGCTCGACATGTTCACGATGACTCTCTCCATCGAACAGGGTGCGACGATCAACGCCATCGCACTGGTTGATCTCACGTCAGTCGATCAGAAAAAGCTCGCTTCCGCTGCGGGGTCAGACGGCAAGCCGATGAAGATGACACTCAAGCCGGTGAAGAAACTGGTGGTCAAAACTAGCACGAAATCGGCTAACGGATCGTCCAGCGGCGAAAGCGAAATCTTCGTTGCTGAATCGGACGGAAAGCTGGTAATTCCGGTGCCTGCGTCGGGCAAGTAACGAGACGCAGCGCACAGCGCCGCACCTCTATGTGTTGTTACCAATTTTTAGGATCCCCCATGTCCATCGCATATCTTCGAACGATTTGGGCGTTGCGCTCAGCCACGAGCACGCTCGCAGTAACCCTGCTCTGCGCGGCTGCCAGCGCCGCCACGTTTTCCGTGAACAGCACCGCCGACACGTCGGATGCAAACCCCGGTGACGGCGTGTGCGCCACTGCGGGAGCCGTATGCACGCTGCGCGCGGCCATTGAGGAGGCCAACGCGCTCGCGGGCGCCGACCAGATCAGCGTGCCGGGCGGCACCTTCATCCTGGCGTCCGAGTTGTTGATATTTTCAGACATCAACCTCGTTGGCAGCGGGCGCACAATGACCACGGTTTCCGGCAACGTCGCCACCCGTGTCTTCAACATCGCGGGCGGAGCGGTTGTCAGCTTTACCGATCTCCAAATCACCCAGGGACGCGCCGATCATGGCGCGGGCATCCGCATCGGTGCCGGTACGGTGACGCTGCTGCGCGTGCGGGTCGACACGAACGCAGCGAACTCAGGAATGCAACTGGGAGGCGGCATCTACGCAAGCGGCGGCACGCTCACAGTACGCGACTCGCTGATTGACATCAATTCTGCTGCGAACGGCGGTGGCGGAATTTACGTTGGCGGCACGGGACTACTCGATCTGATTACGTCGACGGTATTTTTCAACCAGACCAACACAATCGGCGGTGGCATCGCAAGCCGGGGCAGCGTTGCGACGCTCAACTCGACCATTGCCCAAAACGCTGCCAGCAACGGAGCGGGTATCGCCATCCTCGAAGGCTCGGCGAACATTCAATTCACCACGATCGCCGATAACACCGCCACCGGTGGACCTGCCAACGCGCAGGTCTATGCGGCCACGCCGAACACGTCCGGATTAAGCAGAACATTTCGTGGCAACATCATTGCAAACCCCGCCGTGGGCGCAAACTGCATCGGTACCACTGGTGCAAATGCGGTCAGCTCGCTTGGTAACAATCTCGATAGCGGCAACAGCTGCGGGTTCTCCGCTGTAGGAGATTTGACGGGTATCAGTCCATTGCTTGGCGCACTTGGCAGCTGCTCAGGATCAACGGTAGCCTACGCACTACTCGCGGGCAGTCCCGCTATCAACGCAGGCCCAACGAGCGGTGCGCTGCCGGTTTCAGATCAGACCAACGCACCATTCATACGCGTCGTCAACGCGCCTGCCGACATTGGAGCGTGTGAGTTCGTGGGGGTTGGCTCGCCAGTGGCGAGAGTTGCAACTCCGGTACCTGTGAACCACCCGTTCGCACTGGTCGCCGCCGCATTGTTCATCGCGCTTTGTGCATTCGCTGCCCGGGTCACGCGGCCATCGCTGGGCCACGGCGCCGCGCGCGATGCGTCGTTGACGGAAAACGGAAGCCAAGTAAGGGATCGCTAAGCGAAGATTCACCGCTCAATCACCGCAGTGAAGTTTAGTTTGCGGCGGCATCGCCATCTTGATCGAGGCAGGATCGTTTGAAGTTTCCGAAATCTAGTATCTAGTATCGGCGGCGCTTGCGGCGAAAGTGTGTAATCGCAAAGGCGGCTGCTGCGTCGACGAATTCGCGGTCAAACGAAAATCCGCGACAATTGCGCCCTCACGAGGAAGCGCGCCCTGGCAACGGGGCGCTTAACGAATGTCTTGGTTAGAAAAAATCATTCCCGCCGTCAAAGGCGATACAGTCGGCAAACGCGGCGTTCCTGAGGGGCTTTGGCTTAAATGCCCGAATTGCGATTCGGTGCTCTACACCGAAGACGTCGAGAAAAATCAGCATGTGTGCATGAAATGCAGCTATCACATGCGGATCGGCGCACGCACTCGGTTGAACGGTTTGCTCGATGAGAGCGGTCGTAAAGAAATCGGCGCTGAAGTCACACCCGTCGACTCACTCAAATTCAAAGACAGCAAAAAATATCCGGATCGTTTGAAGCAAGCAACCGAGGCGACGGGCGAAACCGATGCACTCGTTGTGATGCAAGGCGCGATAGAGAAGGTACCCGCGGTCGTGGCGTGTTTCGAATTTGAATTCATGGGCGGCTCGATGGGCTCGGTCGTTGGCGAGCGTTTCGCGCGCGGCGTCGATGCAGCGATCAAAGCAAAGTGTGGATTCGTGTCGGTCGCGGCGAGCGGCGGCGCGCGGATGCAAGAAGGGCTCGCTTCGCTCATGCAAATGGCGAAAACCAATGCGCGACTCGCGGAACTTGCCGAGAAAAAATTGCCTTACATCAGTATCTTGACCGATCCGACGATGGGCGGTGTGTCTGCGAGCTTCGCATTCGTCGGCGACGTGGTGATCGCCGAACCTGGCGCGCTGGTCGGTTTTGCGGGGCCGCGCGTGATTGAGCAAACGGTGCGCGAGAAGTTGCCAGACGGATTTCAGCGCGCAGAATTTCTGCTGGAAAAAGGCGCGATTGACATGATTGTGGATCGCCGCGAGATGCGTGCGACACTTGCGCGATTACTGAGCGCGATGCGATCTTAGCTTCGTGCTTTAACGCCCAATATAGTTGGGTATCAAGGCAAAAAAGCTCACTTGTTGAAAACTTATTTATCGCGAGTCGTCGCCCAATTCAATTGGGCGATCAAGATTGAAGCTGACACATTGCAGCAACAACATAAAACCTGCAATTTCATCGAGCCATGAGCGCACTCCAAGACTGGCTTGACCGCATTTATTTGATCCGCTCCGGCCCCGAAATCGAAATGGGGCTTGAGCGCATTCGCCCCGTGTTCGACGCGATGAACGTGAAGCCTGCGTGCCCGGTGTTTCTTGTGGCGGGCACCAACGGCAAAGGCTCGGTGTGCGCGTATCTCGATTCAATGCTGCGCGCGGCAGGCTACAAAACCGCGCGCTATACGTCGCCGCATATTTATCGTTTCAACGAGCGCGTTTGCGTGAATGGCATGGATGCGAGTGATGAGGAATTGGTCGCTGCGTTTGAAGCCGTCGAAACCGCGCGCGCAGCCGCCGGAAACCTTGCACTCACCTTTTTCGAATACACGACGCTCGCCGCATTTCACGTGTTCGCCAAAGCGCAACTCAACGTGTGGATCATCGAAGTCGGCATGGGCGGGCGGCTCGACGCCACCAATATTCTCGAACCCGATTGCAGCGTCATCACCTCGATTGGCTTAGACCACACTGAATTTCTCGGCACCACGCGCGAGCTCATCGCACGAGAAAAAGCAGGCGTTTTGCGATCGAATAAACCCGCCATCATTGCCGAGCCCGATCCGCCGCAAAGTTTGCGTGACGCAGTGACAGAGAAAAAAGCAAACGCGCTGTTTGTTGGCAAAGATTTCGGTTGGCTGCGCTACGAAGCGATGCCCACGCAATGGGGATTTTGGATCGGCGCGCAACGTCGTCACGGGTTGCCGATTCCCGCGTTGCGTGGGAACTATCAACTCGGCAACGCGGCCGCTGCGCTCGCAGCGCTTCATTCGTTGAGCGATACGCTACCCGTCTCGCAAGGTGCGATCCGCCAAGGCTTGCTCGAAGTTGAGTGGCCTGCACGCTTTCAAGTGTTGCCCGGTCGGCCAACTATCGTCCTCGATGTTGCGCATAACGAACACGCCGCGAAAGCGCTCGAAGCCGCGCTCTCCGACATGGCCTATTTCCCGGAAACGTTTGCGGTGTTCTCGATGCTCAAAGACAAAGACATCGCAGCCGTCGTCTCGGCGGTTAAAAAACGCATCGACCATTGGTATATCGCGCCGCTGCCCGGCGCGCGCGGCATCACCTTGGAAACGCTAGAGCACGCGCTCTTGCAAGCAGGCGTGGAAGACGCCGCGATTCGCCGGTTTCCCTCGGTGGCGGAAGCTTTCGCAAGCGTGAAATCCGCTGCTAGCGAAGCCGATAGAATTGTGATCTTTGGATCGTTCCTGACGGTCGCTGCGTGCGGCGAATCGTCATAGCGTTGCGGCAGCCGCGGCGCGCGATTCAGCTCATGAATTGATCGCTTGATGGCCAACGTTTCCGCCGCCTCAGAAAACGCAGACCAACTTCGCCGCCGCGCGAATCGCCGCTTGCTCGGCGCATCGGTCCTGCTCCTAATCGCGATCATTCTCGTGCCGATTTTCTTGGAGCGCGAACCGCCGCCGCTGCCCGACAACGTCGACGTGAAAATTCCGCCGATCGAAGGCACCAAGTTCGATCCAAAATTACCGGATCGCAAAGCCGCGCCTACTGAAGTGCCCGCGATTACCGAACCGACCGGATTAGCCGCGGGTGCCGCGGTGGTCGCGCCTGCGGTTGTGCCTGCCGCACCCGTCGCACCGCCGAAAGCTGCGGAAAAAGTGCCCGAGAAAGCAGCTGAAAAAGGCGCAGAGAAAGCGCCCACGAAAGCCCCCGCTGCTGCGGACACGAAGCAAAAATCCGCTTCGACTCCAGCGTCTCCTGCCCCAGAAACGTCTGCGCCGAAGGTCAAAAGTGGTCAACTCATTGTCCAAATAATTGCCGTTCGCGACCCAGAAACCGCGAGGCAATCATTCGAAAAGGCGAAGTCGATGAAGTTCTCCGCCTACACCGAGCGCATCAGCGTCCCGAACGGCGTCGTCACCCGCGTGCGCGTTGGCCCGTACGACACCAAACAAGCCGCCGAAAACGCACGCGCAAAACTCGCGCAAGCCGGATTCGAAGCCAAGGTGATGACGCTGCCATGACTTCATGGTTCGACAAGCTCACCACGAACGGAGTGGGTGTGAGCGCAGCGTTCACTCCCGTGCGAAGACACGGGATCACCACGAACGGAGTGGGTGTGAGCGCAGCGTTCACTCCCGTGCGAAGACACGGGATCACCACGAACGGAGTGATCCTTCGACAAGCTCAGGATGCACGGATGACGTTTACTCCGATGCGCAGATGCGGGATCACCACGAACGAGGTGACCCTTCGACAAGCTCAGGACGAGCGGATGGCTTTTACTCCGATGCGCAGATGCGGGATCACCACGAACGGAGTGATCCGTCGACAAGCCCAGGACGCGCGGATGACGTTTACTCCGGGGCGAGGACACGGGATCACCTCGAAAAGAGTGGCCAGATTCGCTAAACCCGTTGGGGAAGAGCCCATTCTCCCCGTTCGTGGTGAGCTAGTCGAACCATGACCGCCTTCGACTACGCCGTAGTCATCGTAATTTTGCTCTCTGCGGGTTTGGGGATTTGGCGCGGATTTATCTACGAAATTTTCGCGCTTGGCGCATGGATCACAGCTATTGTCTCTGCCGTTGTATTCGGCCAAAAAGTCGCCATATGGATGACTTTCAATATCGATGAATGGCTCAAGCTGGTCGCAGCTTACGCACTGGTATTCATCGCGGTGTTTATTACCGTGAGCGTCACGGGTTACGTGTTCACGAAGATTGTTCGCGCGGTCGGATTGAGTCCGGTTGATCGTGGACTTGGCGCGATGTTTGGCATTGTGCGCGGCGTTTTGATCGTCACCGTGCTCGTGTTTCTCGCCGGTTTCAGCGGCTTGCGACAAAGCGATTGGTGGCAGCAGAGCGCAAGCGCGAAACCTTTTGAAGTGATGGCCAGCATCTTGCGGCATCGCTTACCGGATTCGGTAACCAAGCATTTCAAATCGGTGACTGCGTGGGTTCCCGGTGAGCGCGCGACGCGCCCGAAAAACGAATTTGCAGAGGTGTTTTTATGTGTGGCGTAATCGGAATTGTTAGTCACGGCCCTGTCAATCAATTGATTTACGACGGCTTGATGACCTTACAACATCGTGGGCAAGACGCAGCAGGGATCATGACTGCTGACGGCGCAGTCTTTCACATGCACAAAGGCAAAGGCATGGCGCGCGACATTTTCCGAACGCGAAACATGCGCGATTTGCTCGGTGCCGCAGGCATCGGCCACGTGCGCTATCCCACCGCAGGCAGTGCGGTGAGTGAGCACGAAGCGCAGCCGTTCTACGTCAACTCACCCTTCGGCATCACGCTCGTTCACAACGGCAACTTAACCAACGGCGAAGAGCTCAAACGCGAGCTCTTCAAAATCGATGCACGACACATCAACACCAATAGCGATAGTGAAGTGTTGCTTAACGTACTCGCGCTCGAACTTGAGCGCGCCGCGCAAGGAACGCGCGCGCTCACGCCGCAAATGATTTTCACCGCAGTGCGCGGCGTCCATAAACGCTGTCGCGGCGCCTATGCGGTGGTCGCCATGATCGCGGGCTACGGCATGCTCGCGTTTCGCGACCCCTTTGGCATTCGTCCGATGGTGTACGGTCGTTCGGAAACGATGGCAGGCCCTGAATATCTGGTCGCGAGCGAAACGGTGACGCTCGACGTACTCGGTTTCAAATTCGAGCGCGATGTTGCGCCCGGTGAAGCGTTGTTCATTGATTTCGCGGGTCATGTGCATGCGGAGCAATGCGCGGTGAATCCGAAGTTAAATCCCTGCATCTTCGAATTCGTCTATCTCGCGCGGCCCGATTCGGTGATCGACGGCGTTTCCGTGTACGACGCGCGGGTGCGCTTGGGCGAAGAGTTGGCCAACGTGGTGCAAGCGATGCCGGATTGGAAAACCATTGACGTGGTGATTCCGATTCCCGATTCATCGCGCCCCGCAGCATTGTCGCTATCGGTCAAAATCGGTCGTCCGTATCGCGAAGGCTTCGTGAAAAATCGCTACGTCGGCCGCACCTTCATCATGCCCGGTCACGCGATGCGGCGCAAAAGTGTGCGTCAAAAATTAAATCCAATCGCCAGCGAATTCGCGGGAAAAACGGTGCTCCTCGTTGATGATTCCATAGTGCGCGGCACGACCAGCCGCGAGATCGTACAAATGGCGCGTGAAGCGGGCGCGAAGAAGGTGATCTTCGCCAGCGCCGCACCGCCAGTGATGTATCCCAACGTGTACGGCATCGACATGCCCACGCCGTCTGAGCTCATCGCAGTCGGCAAAACCACCGAACAAATCGCGACTGAAATCGGCGCTGATCGCGTGATCTATCAAACGATTGACGGCATGAAAAAAGCGATCAAAGCAGGCAATCCCGCGATCAAAGATTTCGATGCGTCGTGTTTTGATGGCTGCTATGTAACGGGTGACATTACGCCGCAGTTTTTGCAAGGACTCGCGACGGCAAGAGATGAATCGCGCGGGGATTTGGTGGGGGCGGATCAGTGAAACGCTTCGCTTGCGCGTTAACCATAGTTTTGTTTGCGTTGACATTGCCCACGCAGGATGCGTTCGGCCAGAGTAAAGGAAAGGTCATGAAAGAGTTGAAATCCCTTGGGCTAGGACCGTTCGAGTTTCCTATTGCTGGCAGTTTCAGCGTGTCGCAGGAAAACGGAAGTTCGGTACTAACTACAGCGGACAATGAAACACGAATCACGCTATCGTTGTTCCAGTTTCGCAAGATTGCAACCGAGCGCGATACATTACTTGCGAACAATGAAGCTTTACTGAAGCGAAATTGGGAGAGTTTTGCGACATCTGAGAATGGCAAAGTTGTTCGGCAATTTGTGAAGATCTTGGATAAGCCTGAGTTCAAGCTTTACACCATGTCAACAGAATTCGTCGTGAATGGAGAGCTTCAGCACTATGTGCAGTATGGGCTCACGGACGGGCCAAATCTAGGCGCAGTATTTTTTGAGGGCTTCGGTAAAGCAGAACCAATCGCTGCTAAATACGATGCGATATTCTTGAGAACAACAAAAGTTGACCGATAGTGAAGTAGCGTGCGTTTTCGACGCGCCTCGTAAGATTCCGATGCAAAGCATGAATCTCCAATTGATAGCGGTTGGTATCAATTTACGTGCGTTGAAAACGCACCCTACAAAGCATAAACGACCGCGACCACCTCCAACTCGACCCCCTCGCAATTCGCTTGATTCTGCTCTCGTACACATCTTGCTCATAATCTTTCAATACCCGCTCCTCAACATACAACGGTTTTAAATGCTCTACGCCTTCCACGAAATTCAAAAATCACTTGGTGCGCCGATGCGCTTTGCTGCGCAAATGGGAATGAACTGGGCGCAATCGTCTGGCAATCCGTGGCGCGATATGCCGCAAGGCGATTGGTTGGCGGCGTCAAGCGAGATGACGCTGCGGCTCACGCAGGATTATCCGAAGCAACCATTCGGCCTTCACACGTTGGTGATCGACGGCCATACGCATGCGATTGAAGAAACCGTCGTGCAAGAAAAAGCGTTTTGCGAACTGCGCCGCTTTGCGAAAGTGGGCAGCAAAAATGAACCGCGTGTTTTGCTCGTAGCGCCGCTTTCCGGGCATCATTCAACGCTGTTGCGCGACACCGTGAAATCGCTGGTGCAAGATCATGAAGTGTTCATCACCGATTGGCGCGACGCGCGCACGGTGCCGATGAGCGAAGGGCTCTTTCACCTCGATGATTATGTGCACTACGTAATCGAGTTTTTGCAAAAACTCGGACCGAACGTGCACGTGATTTCCGTGTGTCAGCCCACCGTGCCAGTGATGTGCGCGGTGAGTTTGATGGCGGCGAACAAAGATCCAATGCGCCCGAAAAGCATGGTGATGATGGGTGGGCCGATTGATACGCGGGTGAGTCCGTCGAGCGTGAACACGTACGCCACCAAGCACACCAAAGATTGGTTTGAAAAACACGTGATTTCCCGTGTTCCCGCAAAATACCCCGGCTTCGGACGTCGCGTGTATCCTGGCTTTTTGCAGCACTACGGATTCATCGCCATGAATCCCGGCAATCACGCGAAATCGCACTGGGAATTCTTTCTCGATTTACTCAAAGGCGACGAAGAGGACGCGCAAACGCATCGCAAGTTCTACAACGAATACAACGCGGTGCTTGATCTCGACGCAGCGTATTACTTGGAAACTGTGGATCGTGTGTTCCAGCAATTTCATTTGCCTCGCGGCGTCATGGAGGTGTCTGGCGAACGCGTTGATCCCAAAGCGATTCGCGATGTGGCATTGATGACGGTCGAAGGCGAGATGGACGACATTTCATGCCCCGGACAAACCTATGCCGCGCACGGACTTTGCGCGAACGTGCCGAGCGGAAAACGCGAACATTTGCTGGTGCCCGGCTGCGGTCACTACGGCATCTTCTCAGGCAGCCGCTGGCGCAACATCATTTACCCCAAAATTCGTGAATTCATCGCGGCAAATGAGGCGGTTAAGGTTGCGAAGACCGCGAAAAGCGTGAAGAAAACAGCTGCCGTTAAGCGTAAGGCAAAGAAATAGCTTTATCTATAGTCGCCCGATCTCGCTGGGCGATCAGTATTTTTTGTCTTTAGTTCGATAAGTATAATTCGCGAGCGTATCGCCCAATCAAATTGGGCGACTGGGCACAAAGCTGTATCAAGCTCTAAATCGTCGCTGGTGTATCGTCCACGCGCTAAAAAACGATTCTGGAAGCCCGACTTTTTTCGCTTTTGAGTAGTCGCTCAAAAATTATTTTTTAGCGTGCTTCCAATCGCGCTCTCAACAAACATATAGAAGATTAGAAACGCCTGAATGAACGCGGTTTTTAGAGGGGAATTGCACGGAAATTAAGCGGCAATACGAGCGCGGTGTTTGCTTAAAAACTGAACAAATGAACGCGCGAAAACAGCTTGTGAAACTCCCTTTGCAGTTGCGCGTTAATAAAAAGTACTGCATAATTCCGCTTCTTCGCTGCACGAACGTGTTGACGGAAAGATTGACGGGAAAGCGGGTTGAATGATTCAAATTGAGGTTTGAGTTGTTGGAATCGGTGGAACGGTGATCTGCGTTGAATAG
>JAAFIS010000005.1 GCA_013298695.1 Betaproteobacteria bacterium | reverse complement strand
GTGGGGCGCGGTTATCGTGTTGCCTGTGTTTTGGTTATTTACCCTCGTACTCGACGTAAATTTGCCTCGTCTCGTCAATGATTGGCTGTAACAAGCGAGGCTGTGCACGAGTCGCATCAATTTGGCCATGAACGTTTTGCGTGAACACAGAGCGCATCTAGTGGCAACACAACTTACGAAGGTCAACTCATGATTGAAACCTGGGATTTGCTTTTAAGCGGTTTCGCAACGGCGCTTGCGCCCGCGAATCTCATGTGGGCGTTCATCGGCTGCTTGCTGGGTACTGCCGTTGGCGTGTTGCCCGGAATCGGGCCAGCACTCACGGTTGCGATGTTGCTGCCAATCACCGCTAAAGTAGAGCCCGCGTCGGCGCTCATTATGTTGTGCGGCGTTTACTACGGCGCCGCATACGGCGGCTCAACTACATCGATCCTCATGAACACGCCCGGAGAAAGCTCGTCGATCATGACAGCGCTTGAAGGCAACATGATGGCCAAAAATGGCAGAGCCGGACCCGCGCTTGCAACGGCTGCAATTGGCTCGTTTGTGGCAGCCACTATTGGCATCGTATTACTCACCTTATTCGCGCCGCTCGTTGCCGATTTTGCGCTCAAGTTTGGGCCAGCGGAATTCTTCTCGCTCATGGTGCTCGCGTTCGTCACCGTGTCCTCTGTTCTCGGCGCGTCGATGGTTCGTGGCATCGTTTCTCTCGCGATTGGGCTTGCAATTGGATTAGTCGGCATGGATGCAATAGCTGGCATCCCGCGCTACACCGCGGGCGTGCCTGAGCTGATCGACGGGATTGAGTTTGTCTTGGTTGCTGTGGGTCTATTCGCGGTTGGCGAAGCGCTCTATAACGTGCTGTACGAACCGAAAAGATCGAACGAATCTCGAAACGCGCTTTCTAGTATTTGGATGACGCGCGACGACTGGAAGCGCTCGTGGCCAGCGTGGCTTCGCGGAACGGCGATTGGCTTTCCGTTTGGCTCAGTGCCCGCGGGCGGCGCAGAAATCCCCACATTTCTTTCGTATTCCACCGAGAGAAAACTCAGCAAACACCCCGCTGATTTCTCAAGCGAAGGCGGCAAAGGTGCCATTGAAGGCGTCGCGGGGCCCGAGGCCGCAAACAACGCAAACGCTGCAGGTGCGCTAGTTCCGCTGCTCACGCTTGGCATTCCAACTTCGGCGACTGCCGCGATTCTTATCGGCGCGTTTCAAAACTACAACATCCAACCTGGCCCGCTGCTCTTTCAAACCAGCGGCCCGCTCGTGTGGGGACTTATCGCGTCGCTCTACATCGGCAACGTGATGCTGCTGATTCTGAATTTACCGCTCGTGGGACTCTGGGCGAAGCTACTGCTGATACCTAAGCCCCAGCTCTACGCGGGCATTCTCGTATTTGCAAGCATCGGTGTGTACGGCATGCGGCAAAGCGCGTTTGATCTAGTGCTCATGTACTTGATCGGCGTCGTCGGCGTTATCATGCGCCGCTTCGATTTTCCGGTCGCCCCAGTGATTGTTGGCATGATCTTGGGCCCGATGAGTGAAAAGCAACTTCGCAATGCGCTGTCAATCGCGCAAGGCGACTGGCTCATCTTCTTCAAACAACCCATCGCCTGTACGTTCATGGTGCTCACCATCCTCGTGATGTTTGTACCGTGGGTTTTGCGGAAGCGTGGCGTGCGGTTGTCGGAGGATGATTAGCGCTTGAGCTCAATTAGCGTCTGCAGATCGTGCCGTGCTCTGCACCTCCGCGCGGGCTGCCAGTACGATGGACGCGTTTACCGTCAGACTAAGGTAGCTGGGACGTAATCGCGCATTGCGCCGCCTAGACCACGTGCATTTCGACGTTGAAATTTTCCCGTGCCTGAGGTGGCTGAAAAAACGAAGTGACGTAGAGAAAAACTTCCTCGGTGATGTGATGCGAGCCTTCGGGTCGTTCGATGTTAGGTTTGGCGATCTGACTCAGGCAGGTCTCGTTTGAAGCGTCGACGTAGTGCAGCACGTGTGCTGCGCCGGCTTGCTCGAACAACGAGCGAAACCAACTACGACCCACCTCAGTATTTGCTTGAAAATCGAGCACAACCGAGTGCCCCGCTTTTAGTAGGTCAACAACCAACGGGCCGACAACCGTTTTGAGCTTGCTCGAAAATCGGATGTAGTCATCGAACACTTTCATTTGGTCGCCGTAAAGGCGCGTAAGCCAGATGTCTTCGGACATCAAGATCGCCGTCTCGGTTTTCGAGAGGCGAGCTGCAACGGTCGTTTTGCCAGCGCCCGCCTTACCGCAGAAAAAATGTAGCGTTGGTGTCGTCGACATTAAGCGCCGCCCGGTTTGAGTTCGTCTGGTTGCTATCTTTTAGCTCAGTCGGGGTTGGGCGGCGATAAAACGCAACAAACCATCTCGCAGCTTCAGCCCAGTAACCCACGCAACCCGTCTTCATCAATCACCGCAACGCCCAACTCATTTGCCTTCTCAAGTTTGCTCCCGGCCTCCGCGCCCGCGACAACATAGCTCGTTTTCTTTGACACCGAGCTTGAGACTTTGCCGCCTGCGGCTTCGATCATTGCGGCAGCTTCGTCACGGGTGAGCGTGGGCAGCGTGCCGGTGAGCACGAAGGTTTTGCCTGCGACGTTTTCGTTTAACGACGCGCCGATTGCAGTCGCTGGATTTTGCGGCGTGACGCCTGCTGCGATGAGCGCGTTGATGGTGTCGACGTTCACCGGTTGTCGGAAGAAGTCGTGAATCGATTGCGCGACGACCGCGCCCACATCTTGCGCCATGGTGAGCGATTCGATGGATGCATTCATCACTGCATCGAGCGAGCCGTAATGTTTCGCGAGCGTTTTCGCAGTCGTCTCGCCAACGTGACGAATGCCGAGCGAATAAATCAAACGATGCAGTTCAACGGTTTTTGAAGCTTCAATTTGCGCGAGCAAATTCGTCACACTTTTTTCGCCCATGCGCTCCATCGAGATGAGCTTCGGCGCTTCGAGCGAATACAAATCAGAAATGCGGGAGACGCTGCCGTGCGCAATCAGCGCATCAGCGAGTTTGTCGCCGAGTCCTTCGATGTTCATGGCTTTACGATGAACGAAATGGAGCAGCGCGCCTTGCAATTGCGCTTTGCAGGCAAGCCCACCCGTGCAACGCGCTACCGCTTCACCCTCTTCGCGAACAACTTGCGAGGCACACACCGGGCACACTGCAGGCGCAATGAATGGTTCAGCCCGGGCTCCACCGCCTTCAAGCACTACCCGCACAACTTCCGGGATCACATCTCCCGCGCGACGCACCACGACTTTATCTCCCACACGAACGTCTTTCCGCGCGACTTCGTCGAAGTTGTGCAGCGTGGCATTCGATACCGTGACGCCGCCAACCATCACGGGCTTCAAACGGGCAACAGGTGTGATCGCGCCGGTACGACCGACTTGTACTTCGATCGCTTCGACAAACGTCGTCATTTCTTCCGGCGGATATTTGTGCGCGACGGCCCAACGCGGCTCTCGCGTCACCCAACCGAGTTCGCGCTGCAATTGCCGATCATCAACTTTGTAGACCACGCCGTCGATATCGAAATCGAGTGCATCGCGCAGCCGCAGAACGTCGGCATGAAAGGCGACCAACGCATCCGCCCCGTCGACTGTTCTCGCATGCTCATCGGTCTTGAAACCGAACGCCGCGAGCGTTTCCATGAGTGCGGTTTGCGTGGGTAAATTTGTCGCTTCGCGCCAATCGTCTGTTTCGCTAAGCGCGCCGATTGCATAAGCAAAGAACGAAAGTGGGCGTGACGCAGTCACCTTGGCGTCAAGCTGTCGCAGGCTTCCGGCTGCGCCGTTGCGTGGGTTCACCAACGGTGTGCCGCCGGAATTTCTGGCACGCTCATTGAACGTTTCGAACGCAGATCGGCGCATGTACACCTCGCCGCGCACTTCGATCATTAACGGCACTACTGCACCGCGCAACCGCTGCGGAATTTCAGAAATCGTGCGCACATTCGCCGTGACGTCTTCACCGATCTCGCCGTCGCCGCGGGTTGCCGCTTGAACCAAAACGCCGCGTTCGTAGCGAAGCGAAAGCGCTAGGCCATCGAATTTAAGTTCGGCACGGTAGCGCACCGGTGCTGCTGTTTCGCTGAGCTTCAGATCTTTGCGGATGCGTCTGTCAAAGGCGCGCGCGCCTTCGGATGTGGCGTCTGTTTCGGTGCGAATCGAGAGCATCGGTGCGCCGTGCCTGACCGGAGAAAAGGTAGCGCTGACGTTTCCAGATACTTTTTTCGTCGGCGAATTGGGGTCGGCGAGAAGCGGATTTTGTTGCTCAAATTCAACGACAGCGCGATACAAGCTATCGTATTCTGCGTCCGTAAATAGTGGGCGATCAGATTGATAATAGGCTATGTCAGCTGCCCTAATTTTATCAATAATGGCCCTGTATTCTTGGTCGTTAAGCATTGAAGCTGTTACTAAACTATGAGAAGTTTTTAACGGAATAACGCGTGCGCTGCAGGGGAGCCGCACTCAATCCCGGCCTCTTCCAGCGCGCTGCTTCCCGCGACGACATCGGCGCGAATCGCCGTAAATTCCGTGTCACCAACGACCGCGCCGGAACTGTCTTTGATGTCAGCTTCGAGCAATCGAGCCAGCGCGCGCAGCGTTTGCCGATACACATCAAAGCGCGCAACCGGATGCGCCACATTGGATGCTTCAAAAACGAGTCGAAGCGCAGTCACGGTTTCTGTGCGCAGTCGCTCGGGAGTGAACGAGCGCTCGAATCCATCGACTGCGGAGAAAATAGGGGATTCACTTTCGACTTCGAAGTAAACGAAGCGGCCATCCGCTTGCAGACGGAACCCATTTGCTTCGAGCGTGCCACGCAGCCGAGTGCCCGACCAGGCGTCGCCATCTTTTCGCACCAAATAAAGGACGCAAATCACGTCTGCTGCCGCGAGGAACTGATCGAGCTCAATGGCTCGCGCGCCGACACCAACATCGCCGCCGTAAGTCGCGTCAAACCCGAGCGGTGTTGCGACCGCGCTTACCGCGCGCTTCCAATCGAGCACGTCGGCATCAGTCAGCGGCCCTGCGCGTGATGCAATGGGCATCGCGAGGCAAAGTGCTTGCACGGCGCCTCCGCTGGCGAGTTCTTCGATGTATTCCCAAGCGCTCAAACGGAAAACGCGCCCCCACGCTAGCGATCGCTCCGCGAGCGACGCAAAATCTTGCACGTCAATCGCCTGGCCGTCAGTTGCCGAAATGGTTGCATACACATTGAGTCGATCATCAACCGGCAACGCGGACGGCAAAGCGCTTGCCTTCGGCGCGAGCTCTGCTGCTTGCGCAGCCGATGGCGGCATGACCGACGAAGTGTGGATCGGCGTCGACGCGTGCTGCGACTCTGGTGTCGAGCCGTAACGGGGGGCCGGAGCTGAGCTCACCGCTGCAGCCGGAAGCTCAAACGCTGCCGATGCCGGTCTCGGCGCACCGTTGTACATCTGGGCAACCGCTACATCAGACTGAGTCACGGCGGGCGCTGAACTCGCCATCAGCGGCGCTTGCTCCTCACCGCTCAGCACGGGATCGCGTCGCGCTCCGATGGTGGTGGTGATTGGTGGTTGCACCTTCGCAAACGTAGTCGGTGCGTCATCACTGCCGTCACGAGTTGCTCGGGTGGATGGCGCTGAGCGCTGAGAGAGTTTGGTAGAGACACCGCGATGATTGCGCCAGTTTTGCCACCACATCCACGCGGCAAACAATGCGATCACCAACACGGCAACGCCGATCAGTCCAGCCTGTAGAGAGTTCACGCTCGCTGCCCTTTACTCAAAGTCGCCCCCGTCTCGATCAAGCCGCGTCGGCCATTTGGAGGGCCGCTGCAACGTCAACACCCACAATGCGTGAAACGCCTGGTTCGTTCATCGTGACGCCGATCAGTTGCTCGGCCATCTCCATTGCGATCTTATTGTGCGAAATGAACAGGAACTGTGTCGCCACCGACATTTCGCGAACGAGCTTGCAGAAACGCTCGGTGTTGGGATCATCGAGCGGCGCATCCACCTCGTCAAGCAAGCAAAACGGTGCTGGATTTAACTGGAAGAGCGCGAAGACAAGTGCGGTCGCGGTGAGCGCTTTTTCGCCACCCGAAAGCAAGTGAATTGACGAGTTGCGCTTTCCCGGTGGCTGAGCCACCACTTGGATGCCAGCGTCGAGAATCTCGTCGCCAGTCAACACGAGCTTCGCTTGCCCACCGCCGAAGAGCGTTGGGAACAATCGACCAAACTGCGCATTAACTTTGTCGTAAGTGTCTTGCAGTTGCGCGCGCGTCTCGCGGTCAATCCGACGAATCGCATCTTCCAGTGTGCTTACAGCGTCGTTCAAGTCGCCCGCCTGCGCATCTAGATACTGCTTCCGCTCGGCCGCTTGCGTAAGCTCATCAAGCGCTGCAAGGTTTACCGCGCCGAGTTGCGCAATGTCGGCATCAAGCGCAACGATTCGGCGCTGCAACTCGTTGGCGCGAGGGGCGCGCTTGAGCGCTTCTTCGAGCCAATCTGTTTCGAACTGAAGCGCCTCAAGCTGCTCAATCGCTTGCTGCAGGTTGGCCTCCGCAGAAGCTTGCTTCACCCGCGCGTCTTCAATACGTTTGCGAATTGGCTCAAGCTCGCGCTCAACCAGCAGCCGTCGCTCCTCGATTTCGCGCTGCGCGGCGTTAGCCGCTTCAACCGCATCGCGAGCGAGTTTCAACGTTGCCTCGCGCTCGGTGCGCGAATTGAGAAGACCCTGAAGTGACGCCTCGACGGGCGCCAACAAAATGCTTTCTTGTTGCTGCTTCAGACGTGCGATCTCAGTGTTGAGCTCTGCAGTTTGCTGGCGGATCGCTTCGATCTGCCGCTTCAACGATTGCACGCGCTCCGAAGCCGTTTTCTCTGCGTACATCATGTCGCGCAATGTGATTTCAGCCGCACGTAGCGCCTCACGCGCTTTCACTAAGGCAACATCGGCTTCGTTACGGATACCGCGCTTGATCTCGCGCTCCGAATGAGCGTCGTGTTTCTTGCCTTCGATCAGCGCTTGCGATTCAATCTGCTCCTGCACAATGGCAAGATCGGCTTCTTTGCTTGCGTTGATCTCTAGGATTTCAGCGTCAATTTGCTGACCGCGAAGCGTTGCCGCTTTCCGCGATTGTTCGAGTTGCATGCGCTCAATGGTGAGGTCTTGAACCCGGCGCTGAATGCTGCCGATCGCGCTGCGACGCTGCTGCGCTTCGCTGCGCGCGTGTTGATAGCGCCGCTCCGCTTCGGTGTAGGCCGCGCTCGCTTTTTTGTGAGCGTCTTGCGCGTCACTGAGTTTCGCGCTGACCTCTTCCATCTCGCGCCGACGCGCCATCGCGCCATGCACGTTCTCGTCAGGCGCGAAGTAGCTCACCGATTGCGCAGTCACGATGTGTCCATCGCGAACGACAATGTATTCACCTACCGCCAGTTGCTGCCGACGATGCAGCGCGTCATTGAGCGTTTCCGCAAATTTCGCGCCGTGCAACCATGCCACACATGCACTCATCACGTGCGCTTCGCGGCTACTCACTTTAGCGATTAAAGCGTCGGCGCCTAGCGAGGCGTTGATCGGTGTCGAACCGCTGGACTGCACAAACGTAAGTCGGGTAGGCGGCGTGCCCCAGGTTGCAGCACCTTGCAAATCTTTGGTGAACGCCGCATTGAGGCGATCACGCAGCGCGGCTTCAACCGCGTTTTCCCAGCCCGGCTCAACCGTTAAATGCGACCAAAACCGAGTCGCGTCAACGCCCTTCGAGCTAAGCCATGCGTTGAGTTTGCCTTCGCCGCCGCGATCAAACTTCGCTTGTTCTTCGGCGATGAAACGCTGGCGGTTTTGCACATCAGACAACGCGCGCGACGCTTGCTCGACAGCGACTCGCAGCGACTCGCGCTCGCCTTCACTGGATTCGGCAACCGCTTCGGCCTCCACGGCAGCGTCTTCCGACGCCTGCAGCTCTGCTTGCTCGGATTCGAGCGCTTCAGTTATGCCGTCAAAATCGAGTTGACCGGGGGCATGGATAGCGGCTTTTTCTTGTGTGAGCCGCACCACGCGCATGTCGAGTTGTGCGATCGCTTTCTCAGCTGCGGTTTTCTTGAGACCAATGATTTGGCTCTCGCCGTCAAGCGCGGAAATCTGCTGTTGAATGTCGGACAACGCGGTGGCAGCCGTTCTCAGCGCCAGCTCGGCAATCGGAAGCGTAGCGTTCGCGGTATCAACAAGCTCCCGTTGCGATTCGAGCTTGGCGAGAGCTTCCGCAGCATCTTGTTCGGCGACCGACACCGCCTCCTCGAGTCGCGCGCTTTCCTCGGCGCACCAGACGAGTTTCGCTTCGCGCGATTCGAGCTCGCCGACTAAGCGCTGCGCACGATCACGTTCGTAGTGAAGTTGCTGCTCGATACGACCTACTTCCGAATTGATTTCGTAGAACGCGCCTTGCGCTTTGTGCTGCGCTTCGTTTTTACTGAACACATCTTGGCGCACGCCTTCGATCTCAGTCGACAAACGTTGCAACTCGGTTTCTTTGGCGATGAAATCGGTTTCGTTCTCCGAGAGGATTTTCGTAGACGTATCGCGCTGTTTGGTGGCTTCATCGCGTCGCAGAGCGTAGAGCACGACTTGACTTTCGCTTTTCTCTTTAGCGAGCTCGCGATAGCGCGACGCAACTTTTGCTTGGCCGTCTAAGCGCTCAACCTGCGACGTAAGCTCAGTTTGAATGTCGTTAACGCGGGCGAGGTTTTCGCGCGTATCTGATAGCCGGGATTCGGTTTCTTTGCGACGCTCTTTGTAGCGAGATACACCGGCAGCTTCTTCAAGGAAAACGCGCAATTCTTCGGGCTTAGCCTCAATAATCCTCGAAATCATGCCCTGCCCGATTACCGCATAAGCCCTTGGCCCTAAGCCGGTTCCAAGGAAAACGTCGAGGATATCGCGGCGGCGAACCGGCTGGTTGTTGATGTAGTAGCTCGATCCGACGTCGCGCTGCAAAACGCGTTTCACCGAGAGCTCGGCGTACTGACTCCATTGCCCCGCCGCGCGCCCAGCAGCATTGTCAAAAATGAGCTCAACGCTTGCGCGGGCGACCGGTTTGCGATCACCTGCACCGTTAAAAATCACGTCGTCCATCGACTCGCCGCGCAGCTCCGAGGCCTTGCTCTCGCCCAACACCCAGCGCACGGCGTCAATCACATTGGATTTGCCGCAGCCGTTCGGGCCAACGATGCCAACAAGTTGACCAGGAAGCGAGATGGTGGTGGGATCGACGAATGATTTGAATCCGGCAAGCTTGATCGAGGTTAAACGCATGCTCTTTTTTATTACCCTGAAACGAACGTGGTGCGCGCAGTGGTTGCAGCACCAAAAGTACAATCGACCGATTATAGATTTCAGCTTCGCGTCGGCCCCATGCCGCCCCAGACTGCGTCCACGTGGTCGCGCGACGCAAGTTAAGTAATATTCTGATGGCGAAACTTAAAAAAACACCTGTTTCCGTGCAAGCTGCGGCAAACGCTACAAGCGAGCGTGCGCCCGAACGGCGCAGCGAGCCGAAATTTTCTTTCGGTGACACGCTGGACACCTTTGAAAACGCGCATCCCGGTCGCGATTACCTCATCCACATCCAAGTGCCGGAATTCACCTGTCATTGTCCGCTGACCGGGCAGCCCGACTTTGCGCACATCACGATCGACTACATCCCTGACAAACGCTGCCTTGAACTAAAAGCCCTGAAACTCTACATGTGGGGCTTTCGCGATGTCGGCGCGTTCCACGAAAAGGTGACCAACGACATATTGACCACATTCGTTGGCGCGATTAAGCCGCGATACATGCGGGTTACCGGGCGCTGGAATGTTCGCGGCGGCGTCTATACCAACGTCGTTGCGGAGCATCGTGCAAAGGGCTGGAAGCCCCAACCGAAGGTCGATTTGACTATGTTCGGTTTAGCCAATCCAGCCGCGGTTTAATAGGGCGATCACGCATGAAGCTGTTACCGATCATTTTGTGTGGTGGCGCGGGGACGCGCCTGTGGCCTTTATCACGTGAATTCTCGCCAAAACCGTTTGTCCACTTGCCTGATGGCACCACACTTTTCGCGCGAACGCTCGCACGCTGCGCCGAACTAAAAAACGCACTCGCCCCGATTGTTGTCACCCACAAAGATCACGCGCATCTAGCAGCGCACGCAGCGATGGAGGCGGGATACGCGGTGCCGACCATGCTGGTCGAGCCGGTAGCACGCAACACAGCAGCCGCCGTGGCCGTGGCTTTGCGCTATGCCGAGGCGACCCACGGCGACGATGTTGCACTGCTGATTCTGGCGTCAGATCATTTGATCGAACCCACGTCGGCCTTCGTTGACGCAGCAGAAATTGCTCGCAACGCGGCCACGTCGCAACGCTTGGTTACCTTCGGCATCAAGCCAACGTCACCAGAAACCGGCTACGGCTACGTGGAGACGACTGAAGCGGCGGATTCAATCGTGCGATCGGTGACCAAGTTCGTTGAAAAGCCGCCGCTAGAAACCGCCCAAGCCTACGTTGCAAGCGGGCGTTTCTATTGGAACTCCGGCATGTTTGTGCTGCCGGTGGCTGCGCTGCGCAGCGCGATGGAGAGCAGTTGCCCCGACACCTTAGCAGCCGCGACCAACGCGTTCATCGCACGAAGAACTGCCGACAATAAGATGCTGATCGATGTCGTGGCATATCAGGCCGCGCCCAACATCTCGTTTGACTATGCGGTGATGGAAAAAGCGAAGCATGTTGCGCTGGTTCCCGTAAGTTTTTCGTGGAGCGACATCGGCGCTTGGGGCGCTTTTGCAAACATGCTGCCTGCGGACGCGCAGGGCGTTCGCGTGCACGCGAGCGCTGGTGGCGAAGTTATCTCTCACGATAGCGTTCGCACCTATATCCATGCAGGCAAACGCTTAATCGCAACGCTAGGCGTTAGCGATCTCACGGTGATCGACACGGATGACGCGCTGTTGATCGCAGCGAATGACCGCGCGCAAGACGTGAAACACGTCGTTGAGCGGTTGCGCCGGGATGGTAGCGAACTCGCCTCTCTTCCTGCGGTGGTGCGTCGCCCGTGGGGCACGTATCAGATTTTGAACGAGGAGCCTGGCGTTAAAGTGAAACGCATTGTGGTGAATCCGGGCGCGTCGATCTCTTTGCAGCTGCATCACCACCGCACAGAACACTGGACCATTGTGAGCGGTCGCGGCGAAATTCAAATCAACGAGCAACTGATTGCCTGCGAGCGAAACACGACCGTGATCGTTCCGGTTGGTGCAAAGCACCGCATCCGGAACACCGGCACGGAAAACGTTGTATTCATCGAAGTACAGACTGGCGACAAGCTAGTTGAAGAGGATATTGTTCGGTTTGATGATCAATACGGTCGCGCTTGATAAACCACAAAACCAGCAGCATCGCCCATTATTTGCGGCGTTTCAACGCATAGGCCAACGACCAAACGGAAGACGCATACATGCGCGAGCGGTTGTAGCGCGTGATCACGTAGAAATTCTCAAACGTAATCCAATATTCGTTGCTTCCGTCCGCACGGTCAAGCGAGATTAGGCCGGCGAGCGCGTCGTCCGGCGGCAACAGCACATCGGCGTCTTGCTTGGTGATGCGAACGCCCTGCTCGCGCCACCAAGAAAGCGGTTTGCGCTCGGTGAGTCCGCCGCTAAACATCGTGAGCAGCTCTTCATTCGGCGCCGCAATCGGCAGCATCACTGCGCCGCCGCGCTGCCATCCATGACCCGCGAGAAACGCGGCGACCGAGCCCACGACGTCTTCGCGAGAATTCCATAGATCGATCTTTCCGCTGCCATCAAAATCGACGGCCCATTTGCGCCAGCTGCCCGGCATGAATTGCGGCAAGCCCATAGCGCCGGCAAACGATCCACGTGGCTCAAGCGGCGAGCGCCCGAGTTCTCGGCAAAGAATCAAAAACTCTTTGAGTTCGCTGCGGAAAAATTCCGCGCGACGGGGGTAGTCGAACGCAAGCGTCGCGAGCGAATCAAGCACACGCATGTTGCCGGTGATCCGACCAAAAATAGTCTCCACGCCAACGATAGCAGTGATTACTTCTGCCGGGACGCCGTACGCACTTTCTGCGCGCGACAGCCCTGTTTTGTTTGCCGCCACGAATTCGGTTGCTCGCGCAAATCGATCGCCACCGATGTGTCGCGGCCAATACACGTGCCAGGGCACCGGCGCGCGCACTGGCGCGTCCATTAGCGTGATGACGCTGTCGACTCGTTTGATCTGAGAAAAAACGATGTCAAGCTCTTGTGACTCATAGATTTTTTCTGCAACCAACTCGGCCTTGAGCAAAGCGTACTCATCGCGATTCAAGTAGTCCTGCGCGCGAACCGACGTGGCAACGAACAACGCGGCAAGGCAAAATAGCTTCAAACTTCTCATACATGACATCATAGCCCCATGCTTTACTCAATCGCGCGCCCCATACTTTTTTGTGCTGATCCCGAAACGGCGCACAAGCTAGCGTTCGCCGCGCTCGATGCGCAAGCAGCGTTTGGGCTCGCGCGGACTTGGGCTGGCAAATTGCCAGCCAAGCCGCTTACGGTTATGGGACTTAATTTTCCCAATCCGATTGGCCTCGCCGCGGGGCTCGACAAAAACGCAGAACATATGCGCGGCCTCGCACAGCTCGGATTCGGTTTCATTGAAGTCGGCACGTTAACGCCGAAGGCACAGGATGGGAACCCGACACCAAGAATGTTTCGGTTAGTCGAACATGAAGCGCTGATCAACCGTTTGGGTTTCAACAACAAAGGCGTCGACGACGCGCTACCGCGCCTGCAAACGCGTGATCTGGATATTCCCGTCGGCGTGAACATCGGTAAAAACGCCGTGACGCCAATCGAGCGCGCGCATGATGACTATTTATCTGCACTACGTTCGGTGTACAGCGCGTCGGATTACGTTACCGTAAACATCTCCTCGCCCAACACTAAAAACTTGCGCGATTTGCAGGCGGTTGAGGTGGTTTCAAAGCTTGTAAAACGCCTAGTTTCAGAGCGCGATTTGCTAGCGAAGCGAACGGCAAAACGTGTGCCGCTTGTGGTGAAGATCGCGCCAGATATGGAAGACGCTGATTTAGTCGATACCGTTAAGGCGATCTGCGCAAACGGTGCCGATGGCATTATTTCCAGCAATACAACGCTCTCACGCGAGGGTGTGCAATCGCACGCTCACGCGTCTGAGGCCGGAGGTTTGAGCGGTGCACCGCTCACCGCTCGTGCCGATCGCGTGCTTGCGAAAGTCGTCAAAGCAGCGGCCAGCGTGCCGGTGATCGGTGTAGGTGGAATCATGAGCGTTGCCGATGCACAACGCAAGCTCGATATCGGCGCGTCACTCGTTCAAATCTACACCGGTTTTTTGTACCGTGGGCCAGGATTTATTGGCGAGTTGGTGCGCGGTGTGCGCTTGCCAGATCGCTAATTACTCGCTTGCCTGAAACATTCCGGCAAGCGCGCGATCAACGATGGGCTCGGCTTCGATGATCCGCGCCTTGTCGGTGCGGAACCATTCAGCAAGCTCTGAAGGCGCGAGGGATGCCGCTTTGCGGCCATGTCGCGTGGTAAAGAGGTACGTTGTCGCTTGCGGGCTGATCCACGCGAGTTTGGCGTAGGTCAACGCCCCTTTATCGTCGCTAATTTCAATCCATTGGTTGCGCTCTATGCGCTTAACCAATTCGGTGAACGGGTCGAAATCCTCTTCAAGTTCTACCTCTTCAACCGGTTCCGGTGCAACGTACTCGGGTTTGTTGCCTTTCAAAAGGCCCGCGTGTACCTCGAACAGCCGATCAAAGAACGGATTGACCGCGTCGTCGGAAATGCTCTTTAGCGAACTACGCAAGCGCTTCACCAGTGCTGGCAAGCGTTGGCCCAACTGTACGCGCTCCGCGTTGTGTTCTTTCGGGGCAACGCTCCAAATCAATTCGTCGAGAGCGCCTACCGCGTCTTCATATTTTTTGCTGTCTTTGCCTTCTTCCAGCAGCGCGTCTTGGAGGTGAGGTTGCCAAGCAACCTCAATGAACTCTTTCACCTGCTCGGGAAGTGCATGCTGTGAAATGCGCGATTCGACGGCCTCTTTCGCGGTTTTGAGGGCAACGAAATGACGGTCTGCATTCTCGGCTTCTTTTGTTTCTGCCTCAATCGCGGGCTGAGCGTCGAGTTCGAGTTCAGCAATGAATTGCTCCACTTCAACCAAGGCTGCCGTGAACACGCCAAGATCGTCGACGAAGTCTTTGTTAACTTGATCAACGATTTCGCGAATCTTGCCGTAAACGCCATCGTCGAGCCCATCTTCGGGATTCCAGCCGATGCCCAAATCCGCTAGGCGGTTTAACAGCTGGCGGCCCGGATGGTTTTTCCGCGAGAAAAACCCGCGATCCACCATGGCGCCTTTGAGCATCGGGATTTGCAGGCGACCCAACAACACCTTGATCTCATCACGCAGCTCGCGCCGCGCGAACACGAAATCAAACAACATTGCCACCAACTCGGTGGTGGTGGCATCTAACACCGAAATATCACCTGATGTGTAACCCGGCACCACTTCGCGCAGCACGGAACTCGTTGGCGGCGCGACGCCGAGGCCGATCGGCATGACCGATGGTGTCGCCGCCTGCAACGCGGTAAGCGTAGTGATTAGATTGCGATCATAGGCCTGAACGAGCGGCGCACGCGACCCGCCGTTCGCTGAAAAACCAAGCGCCGCGCTCACTTGCAGCGCTTCACGGCTGGCAAGCATTGCAGCCATGTTCGGATCGGTCATAACGGGGCCACCAGCGATGCCCGGCACCACCTGCTGCAATCGTTGCACCAACGAGACTAAGTTTGTGGCTAGCGCCTGCATGGGCTGCATGTCACCCATTTGTGCTGCGGAGACCGCATCGTTAACCATCGCCTGAGACTGCATTGGGTCGCCGCCACCCGGATACGGCGCAGACGGCGGGACGCCGCCGCCCATACTGCCAGCCGAGGACGACGCTTGCGCGCCGCCACCAGTTGGCCGCAGCTGCGGCAACGCGACGCCGCCGTCGGCGAGATAGCGGTTCATGTCGGCGTAGACGTCACGGAAGCCAAGCCCGCCCATGAGCGTGAGGCCACGCAGCCAGGTGAGCCGCACTTCCGGATCATCGGTGATCGAGAGCATCGCGTCCAAGAGCGCGCCGACGACAGAGACCGGGCTAAACACGTTCTCCGCGATCGTCATGTGTCCGTCGCCCTGTATCGCTGCGATTCGTTGGTGGAACGGCGGCAGATCGGAGAGCGACGCGCTTTCGATTGATTTCGCGAGCGAGCGCGCTGCGACTACTTCATCGAGTACCTCGACGCTTTGCAACTTCAGCTCGCCAGACTGGGTGGACGGGCCTGAAATTTCTGGCGGAATTTTTCCGTCGATGCGGTCTTGCAACAGCTTCGTGAAGTTCTCTGTGAGAGCAGCACGTTCACGCTGAAGCAGCGCGCGGGCTTCCATCAAGCCGCCGACGACCCTCGGCTCGAACGACTTGGACGCATTCTCGATGAGCACTTCCGCAAGGCGATCAAGTGCAGTCGCTAGTTGCAAACGCGCGCGATGCAACATGAGATCGCGGCAGCCGTTAAACAGCAGCTTGCGACGGTCAACAGTGGACTGAGATGAATTCATGCGACAGCGGTTCGCTCCGTACGAGTAGCGCCTCCCCAACCCGTCAAGCGCGGATTTGTGGCAACTCGCAAACGTTCAGAATCTAGCACAACAACGGGGGCTAAGTACTTGAAATGTACTCAAAAATGCGACTTTTCGGCACACGGCCCGGAAGTCGCAACAGCGCTCATTCAATTTGTCCAAGGCAGATTGCAGCGAGCCGCTTTGATCGCCTAGGAAACCACTTCGCTCCATCGCTTTTCCAGGCGCTTGGGCGACACCGGAAACGGCGTCTTTAACTCTTGCGCAAACAATGAGACGTTGAGCTCTTCAATTAGCCACCGGAATTGTAAAAGCGAGTCGGGCGTGAGCGCGCCGCGCCGCTCTACCTCGACGCGCCATTGTTCGAAAAAACTGTTGAGCACAGGAGCGTGACGAGGTTCGCGTTCGGGCAGTTCGGTAAATTTGATCAAGCGACGCGACAGCGCACGCAGGTAGCGAGGCACGTTTGGCAACTGAGCCCAAGGCGTCGCGGCAATGAAACCTGGAAAGACCAAGCGATCACGCCATGCAGAGAGCGCGCCGACAACCGCCTTTGCGCGCGGCCCCGCTTTATGCAGATCGCCCTGCAGGGTGGCGTAGGCCTCGGCAACGGCGGCCATCGAGCGCCCGAGTGCATCGGCGACCACCGGAATCCTCTGTTTTGCGCGCGTGATTTGTGCGCGAAACGATTTTTCATCGCGCGGAACGGGATCGTCGCCAATCAGCGCCCGGTCGGCAAGCGTTTGCAAGAAATCAGCTAACAACTTATCGCTTGGCACCGCGGTTTTGAGCTGCATTGCGGTTTGAGTGAAATTCGCAGGCCCTTTTTCCCACGCCCGAAGCTGAGTTTTGAGCTCAAGCGCCATCAAACGAACAACGCCCTTGCGATGCGCCGCATCAGCCTCGATAGCTGTCTCGAAAAGTTTGACCGACACCGTGCTGCCCATATCGACGCAAGCAGGATAGCCGGTGACGTTGCGCCCGGCTTTTTTGATGGGAATGCCCTCGGGCAAAGTGCCGATCGTCCAAGTAACCAGCCCGTTTTTCTCGATGTCCGCAGTTTGTGCGGCGTCATTGCCTTGAAACGCCATCCGCGCGGCTTGACCCAGTTCCGCTTGCAGCTTTGCAAGATCACGACTCATTCCGAGTTCGTTGCCTTCGCCGTCCATCACACGGAAGTTAAGCAGCAAATGTGCGGGCAATTCGATGCGATCCCAAACGCTGGAGGCAACGTGCAGGTTTAGGAATTCACGAAGAAATTCGAGCAAGGCTTCGGTGAGCGGCTTTTCGCGCGGCGTCGCGAGTTCGAGAAACGCAGTCACCGTATCGGGCACCGGCTGCACACGGCCTCGTTCTGCCTTCGGAAGCGCTTTCAAATACGCCGCAATTTTTTCGCGCCACAAACCCGGAATTAACCAACTCGTAAAGCGCTCTTCCACGGCGTTTAGAAGGGGCAGCGGAACGCGCACTGTCACGCCGTCCATCGCATGAGTTGGCTCGAAGCGATACGTTGCGGGCACCTCGAAATCGCCGAGCTTCAGAGTTTTTGGAAACTGCTCTTCGGTGATCGCCTCAGCGCCATGTCGCATGAGCATTTCACGCGAAAAACGAGCGACTTTATCGTTTTCTTCGTCTTTCGCCCATATTTCTAGTGCAGCGCGTGTGGAAACTGTATCTGGAATTCGATGCTTATAAAACGCAGCCAGACTCTCTTCACTAACGAGCACATCGCTGCGCCGCGCTTTGTCTTCGAGCGACTGAATATCTTTCACCAATTTGCGGTTGTGTGCGTAGAACGGCGCGATGGTCTCGACTTCGCCCATCGCCAAGGCCATCGCGAAAATTTCATGCGCTTCAATCGGCGCAATGCGCGAGTAGCTCACACGCCGTCGCGGCACAATCGTTAAACCGTACAGCGAAACACGCTCGCTCGCGATGACCTGCCCAGACGCCGCATCCCACTTCGGTTCGAAATAGTTTTTGGCAACGACTTCGCCCGCCGCCGATTCAATCCATTCGGGATCGATCTTTGCGAGCGTGCGCGCGTAGAGTCGCGTTGTTTCTGCGAGGTCTGCGCCGACGAGCCATTTCAAACCTTTTTTATCCACGCCCGAGCCGGGAAACGGATAGAACTTGACGCCTCGCGCGCCCAGGTAGTGATCACCGTCATCGGCTTTCACACCGATGTTGCCGAGCAAACCAGGCAGCAGTGAACGATGTAGCGCCTCGAACGGCGGCTCTTTCGCTAACGGCGACTCAACATTCCAATTGAGTTCGCGCAAGGTATCGCGCAATTGCCCGTGCAAATCCCGCCACTCGCGCAGTCGCAACCAATTCAAAAACTTTTCGCGGCACGCTTGCACTTGCTTTTTGTGACCGCCGTCTTCGCGCATTTCAATGGCGAATTTCCACACGTTCAGCAGCGACAAGAAATCGCTTTTCGCATCCTTGAACCATTGATGCGCGCGATCCGCAGCATCACGCGCTTCAAACGGCCGCTCGCGGGGATCAGGCACCGAAAGCGCAGAGGCGATCACCAGCACTTCCGCGAGTACGCCAAGTTTTCTACCTTCCACAAGCATGCGACCAATGCGCGGATCCACGGGAATCCGCGACAACTCACGACCCATCGGCGTGAGCTCTCCTGCCTCGTTCAACGCACCGAGTTCTTGCAACAACGCCGTGCCATCCGCAATCGCACGACTCGACGGCGGCTCGATGAACGGAAACTCTTGCACCCGCCCGAGCCCGAGCGATGCGAGCCGCAGGATCACGCCTGCGAGCGAGGAGCGCAGGATTTCAGGATCCGTGAATTCAGAACGCGCTTTGAAATCCTCTTCATCGTACAAACGAATACAAACGCCAGGACCGACGCGGCCACATCGACCACTACGTTGATTCGCACTCGCCTGCGAAATCTTCTCGATTTGCAGCATCTGCACTTTGTTCTTCACGCTGTAGCGATTGAGTCGCGCGAGCCCGGTGTCAACGACATATCGAATGCCGGGGACGGTCAGAGAGGTTTCGGCCACGTTAGTAGACAACACCACACGCCGTCCGCTTGCGCTCGAAAAAATCTTCTGCTGATCTTGCACAGAAAGCCGAGAAAACAGCGGGAGTATTTCAGTGCCAGGTTTCAAGCGTCGACGCAAAATATCTTGCGTTTCGCGAATCTCGCGCTCGCCCGGAAGAAACACCAACACATCGCCTGGGCCATTGAGCCACAACTCATCCACCGCATCCGCAATCGCCTCTTCCAGCTTTTCTTCGTCATCGTCTTCGCTTTGCGCGGAGCGGTACAAAATGTCGACGGGATAGGTGCGACCCGACACGTGAATCAGCGGCGCAGGTTTTCCGTGGCGGTCTTGAAAATGCAGCGCAAACCGCTCCGCATCAATCGTCGCCGACGTGATGATCACTTTCAAATCCGGTCGCTTCGGCAGTAACTGCCGCAAATAACCAAGCAAGAAATCAATGTTCAACGAACGCTCATGCGCTTCGTCAATGATGATCGTGTCGTACGCGTTCAAGAACTTATCGGTCTGCGTTTCCGCGAGCAAAATACCGTCGGTCATCAGCTTGATGAAACCGTCTTGCGCGCCCTTCTCAGTAAATCGCACCTTGAAGCCAACGCTCTCGCCGATCTCTTCGCCGAGCTCTTTCGCGATGCGCGTGGCGACGCTGCTTGCCGCAATCCGGCGCGGCTGCGTGTGGCCAATCAAACCGAACCGCCCGCGGCCTGCCGCGAGCGCGATCTTCGGCAACTGCGTCGTTTTTCCAGAACCCGTTTCGCCGGTTAACACGACCACTTGATGATTGCGAATGAGCGAGGCAATTTCATCCGCACGCTCCGACACCGGTAACCCTTCGGCATACGTGATCGCAGGCGAACGCTCCAGGCGCGCGCGGAAGCGTGTTTCAGCGCGCTCAGTTTCTGCGGCGAGCTGATCGGGTTTAAGTTGCTTTGCTTTGCGTTGGATGCGCCAATAATCAGCAAGCAACATTGCATCGCGCGGCGGCATTTCCGACGGTACGGATCGATTCACAGCGGTACCGCGCGACTAACAAGGGATTTCATTACGCGAGATTTTAGATTGACCAATTTGTTCAAAGAGACGGGTAGGCTCCGCGCGGTGGTGATCGAACTACGTACAGCAAATGCCGCGCATTGACGAAAAAATAGGGCGAAAGTCGCTTTTTTGATTATTGTTTACTTACAGTCCGAATCGACGTATCGCCCTTTTTAACATTGATCTACAAAACTTTTGTTGGTAATGAATCACAGGTATCGATTGACGCCGCAAACAATTACTGCCACCTGTCACAGCGAAGATCGCGGCTTTCGATACGGGTGTTTCCCCTCATTCGCGGGCACGAGAATCGCTACACTCTTTTGGTCATCAATCCGTAGTCACGAAAACCTATGAAACGTCTATTTGCTGTCGCCGCACTCTCTGCGGCGTTGGTTGCTGCTGGTGTGCAGGCAACTCCATTTCGCTGGGCCTCGGCGGGCGATCCGCTCACGATGGATCCTCATTCACAAAATGAAGGGCTGACCAATGCGATGAACGGCCAGGTGTACGAAACGCTGATGCGTCGCGACAAGAAACTGCAACTCTCGCCCGGCCTCGCGACGTCGTGGAAACAGATCGATGATTTGACCTGGCAATTCAAGCTGCGCCCAAACGTGAAATTCCACGACGGCTCGGCGATGACGGTTGAAGACGTAATCTTTTCTGTAGAGCGCGCGAAGCATCCGAATTCACAGATTCGCGTCTACGCCAATCAAATCGGTACGGCACGAAAAATTGATGCAACCACGGTTGAGTTCAAGTTGGCTTCAGTGAATCCTATATTTTTAGATCACATGAACACGATTCAAATCATGAGCAAGGCGTGGAGCGAGAAAAACAACTCCGTGAACCCGCAGAACTTCAAGGAAAAGGAAGAGAAGTTCACCGCGCTTAACGCAAATGGCACCGGGCCTTTCCGTTTGGTGTCGCGCCAGCCCGACGTGAAAACGATTTACAAGCGCAACGATACCTGGTGGAACAAACACGAAGGCAACGTTTCTTCGGTCACGTTTACACCGATCAAATCAGACGCCACGCGCGTCTCCGCGCTGATCTCTGGTGAGCTCGATTTCATTCTCGATCCGCCACCACAAGACTTAGAGCGTTTGGAAAAAACACCGAATACTAAAGTGGTGAACGGCGTTGAAAACCGCGTCATCTTCATTGGCATGGATCAAGCACGCGATGAGCTGCTTTACTCAAGCGTGAAGGGAAAAAACCCGTTTAAGGACAAACGCGTTCGTCAAGCGCTGTATCAAGCGATCGACATCGAGTCAATGAAAACCCGTTTGATGCGCGGACAGGCGTTCCCAACGGGCGGCATGACGCCATCGCCACTCGGTGCTTTTAACGATCCAACGATTGAAAAGCGTTTGCCGTACGACGTAAATGCGGCGAAGAAACTACTGGCTGATGCGGGTTATCCGCAAGGCTTCGAAGTAACCCTGCACTGCCCGAACAATCGCTACATCAATGATGAGCGCATCTGTCAGGCGCTCGCTTCGATGTGGGCACAAATCGGTGTGAAGATCAAACTCGAAGCAGCACCGCGTGCGATTCACTTCCCGCGTCTGGAAAAACTCGACACGTCGATGTACATGCTCGGTTGGGGCGGTGCGATTACTGATGCAGAAACCGCGCTCACGCCGGTGCTGCGTAACCGAGCGACTGGCGGTATCGGTGACTACAACTACGGCAACTACAAAAACGACAAACTAGACGCCGCCGCTGCTGCATCGTCGAAAGAGCCCGATGCCAAAAAGCGCAAGGAATTGATCCTTACCGCACTGAAAGCGCACAACGATGAAATCAATCATTTGCCGCTACATCGTCAGGTCATTCCATGGGCAACACGCGCAAATGTGAACCTAACGCATCGTGCTGATAACTGGCTCGAATGGGACTGGATTACGATTAAGTAAGGAAGTGTCCAAACTTGGCGCGTGTAGCGCTACACAAGTTTGGAAGCATTTTTTGATCCCAGCATAGGCCGGGATTGAGTTCGTAGCGCGTGAGCGATACGAACCGAAAAAACAGCAGGCCGCATAATGCGGCCTGTTTCGTTTGGAGTGTTCGGTATGCAAATGCGCGTGGCGTGGTTTAACGTTGAAAACCTATTTACTCGATACGCGTTTGCGAGCGCCGATGCCGACGGCCTTGCCTATGATCGTCAAGTGATCGCCATCGGCGTCACGTCGCTTGATCGCGGCGCAGGCGGTGATGGTCAAACCAACATCGCGCTGGCCGGCATGCAGCGCGACAACACCGCACGCGTGATTCTCGAAATGATGCCCGACGTTTTGGGTGTGGCCGAAGTTGAGAATTTGGAAGCACTCCGAATTTTTAACCAGCAATATCTTTCGCACTACTTCGATCGGATTTTCTTGGTCGAAGGTAACGACGGTCGCGGTATCGACGTTGGGATTTGCGTGCGCAAAGGTTTTGCTGCGAAAGTGTTGGGCATACGCACCCACACCCACGAAACGCTGCAGCCGGGTCAAAGCGTGCAGTGGGGCGTGGTCGCCGATGATTCGGGGCCAACGTATCTCGCGAAAAACGCGCTTTTTTCCCGCGATTGTTTGGAGCTTGATCTCGAAGTAAACGGCCGCGTGGTGACCTTCATGGCCAATCACTTTAAGAGCCAGGCAAAAGGTTCGCGTCGCGATTTCTTGTCGCCCGATGAATGGCGGCTCAAGCAAGCTACTCGCGTGGCCGAACTCGCGCAAGAAGCGCTTGCAGCCGGAAAACTGCCGATCGTGTTCGGCGACTTGAACGTAGATAACGCGAATCCACAGCGCGGAAACTCAATTGCACCCGTCCTCAATTGCGGACTAGTTGATGCGTTCGCGGATATGTCGGTGGAAGAGCGTTGGACGCACTATTTCATGGTGGCACAAGAGGTTTCGCGGCTTGACTACATTCTGTTTCCTCCAGCACTGAAACCGACTCAACGAGGCATCAATCGCCGTGGCCTGACGCTCAAATGCCAGCAGTACAAGGGTGATCGCTACCCCACCATCGGCTACGCGCATAACGCGGCGAGCGATCACGCGGGTTTGGTCGTTGAATTCGCGATTTAGCCCCCAGATATCGGCGTTCGTCGCAAACTTCACTCCCTCGCCATCTCGCCGATACGTTTCGTGAACAATTGAGTGTTCGCGATTTACTTTTTTGTGTTTCGGAGTCGTCAGTTAATGAAGCATTTCCAACGTTTAGTCTCGGCCGCGGCGATTTGTGTGCCAATGCTCGCCGCGCTACCCATCATTACCCATGCGCAGTCAACCGTGACCGTCGTTGAGTACGTCAACGTTAAGTCGAACGTTTTGTTTATCACCGGACGCGCCGACGAGCAGGCGTTACTCGATGGCATCCCAGACTTCAAGCGCACCGGCTCAACGTTCACCGCACGTCCAGCTTCGGCGGCCAGTGGAAACTTTCAGCCCGTCTGTCGCTACCGCATTCAACTCACGCCCTCTTACGCGACTCACTTTTACGGACTACCTGCTGACTGCGCATTCGTTCAGGATTTCATCAATCGCGGCGTCGTTACCAACTTTGTGAGCGAAGGCCTCGATTTTGCGGTGGAGCCTGCGGTTGCGGGCACTTGTCCCGGAAGCTCGCCAATCCCCGTGCGCCGAGCGCTAAGAACGGGTACGCCCGTAGAGGCGGCGAACCATCGCTACGCGACCAACTCCGCGGATTATCAAGATGCGTTGGTGCAAGGTTGGACGGGTGAAAACATCGTTTTTTGCGTCGCTAACGCTACCGCGCAATCACCGCGTCCAAATTACAGTGCGGATAACGCGAAACGCAATTTCTGCGAAGCGCCACGCGCGGGCATTAGCCCGCGCACCGGCCAAGCATACCCCGACGTCCCTGGCATTCGCCAGGACGAAAAAGATTACATCCGCAGTTGGGTAGATCAGAGCTACCTCTGGTATCGCGAGGCGCTCAATCCCTTTACCAACGACGGCGAAACCCCAAGCACGTATTTCTCTCGCTTGAAAACCCCAGCGCTGGCGGTTGCCGGCGGGTTGAAAGACCGTTTCAGCTTCTCGACCTCCACTAGTTCGGTAGAAAACACTGATGCCGGGATCGTTTTCGGGTACGGCGTCACCTGGTCGGCAGTGAGTAGTACGCCGCCGCGTCGTTGGATTGCCTCCGTGGTTGACCCGGGGTCACCGGCCGCGAATGCGGGCGTCGCTCGCGGTGACGCTATCGTGAGCATCGACGGTGCTGACTTTGCGTTCGGCAATGATGTGAACACCATTAACCGCGGTTTGTTTCCGCCAGCGGTCGGCGAATTGCACACGTTTGTTCTCGCGCCAGCTGGCGGCGGCGCGAACAAGACTGCTGCTTTGCGCTCGGCGTCATTGCCACTAGTCTCGGTACCAGTCAGCGGCGTGCTCAACACGCCGACGGGGAAAGTGGGCTACATCGCGTTCACGACGTTTAACTCATTCACCGCAGAGAAGGCGATTGGCGACGCGATCGCAGGCATCGCACCTCAGGGCGTGTCAGATCTGATCCTCGATCTTCGCTACAACGGCGGCGGCTACGTCTACATCTCTTCCCAGCTGGGCTACATGATTGCCGGGCCTGCTCGAACCAATGGGAAGATTTATGAAACATCAAAAAGCAACGACAAAAAACCCTTTGGTGAGGACGACATCTATCCCTTCTATAACGCCGGCTCTGGGTTCCAGGGCGGACTAGCTGCCAACGCGTCGCTTCCGACACTTAACCTTCCCCGCGTGTTCATCCTCACCTCTGCTCGCACCTGCTCAGCGAGCGAATCATTGATCAACGGGCTGCGCGGCATTGACGTAGAAGTGATTCTGATTGGCGGCACGACCTGCGGAAAACCTTATGGCTTCATCGGTCGAGATAACTGCGGAACAACCTATTTCCCGATTCAATTTACCGGCATAAATCAAAAAGGTGAAGGCGATTTCATCAATGGCTTCCCGGCGCGCTGCCAAGTCGCCGACGACTTGACCAAGTCGCTCGGCGATCCAACTGAAAAGCAGCTAGCCACGGCGCTCGCGTTCCGCCAAACGGGTAGCTGCGCAGTAACTTCAGCTGAAGAATTGCCAACGGTGAAGCGCGGCGCTCGTGCTGACGACGATCTATCTGACTTCCCAAATGCGAATGCGAATTCGCTGAAATTGATGGTGCCCGCCGATACGCGCCGCGATAGCCGCACACCGATCACACCGCGCGAACCAGAGAACTTGGACGAGCGCGCTCGCACCGCGCGCCAGTAACGCGTTATTCGAATCGCTGCGAAAGCGGCGAAATGAACAAAAAGCCTCGCATCTGCGGGGCTTTTTGTTCGCGCCAGTCGAGCCTGTAGCGGTAAGCTGAATCACGCTGCGCTTGAATTTTCGAAATGTCGTAGCCTTGTGGGCACCTCTGTTTGTCACGATTTGTCGCCATGAGCCTTGCCTATCCAAATTTGTTTAAGCCCCTTGATCTGGGCTTCACCACGCTGAAAAACCGAGTGTTGATGGGCTCCATGCACACCGGTCTGGAAGACAAAGCCGACGACATTCCAAAGCTGGCGACGTATTTCGCCGAGCGCGCGCGGGGCGAGGTAGCGCTGATGGTGACCGGCGGCTACGCCCCGAACATCGAGGGCTGGCTTTCGCCATTTGGTTCACGCATGGCAACCTCATCTCTTGCGAAAAAGCATCGTTTGGTCACGCAAGCCGTGCATCAAGAAGGCGGCAAGATTGCACTGCAAATTTTGCATGCCGGCCGTTACGGTTACTCGCCCTTGTCGGTCGCGCCGTCGAAGCTCAAATCACCCATCACGCCGTTTACGCCCCGCGAACTCTCAGCACGCGGCATCGAGCGGCAAATTCGCGCGTTCGTACGCTGCGCGTGCCTCGCACGTGACGCGGGATATGACGGCGTCGAGATCATGGGCTCGGAGGGGTATTTCATCAACGAGTTTTTGGTGAACTACACCAATCGCCGGACCGACGAATGGGGCGGCAGCTACGAAAACCGCATGCGTTTGCCGCTTGAGATCGTACGCCGGGTGCGCGAGGCTGTAGGCAAAGACTTCATCATCATCTATCGCCTGTCAATGATCGATCTGATCCCCGGCGGCAGCAGTTGGGATGAAGTTGTGCAGCTCGCAAAAGGCATCGAAAAAGCCGGCGCGACGATCATAAATACCGGCATTGGTTGGCATGAAGCCCGCGTTCCAACAATTGCGACTTCGGTGCCGCGCGCTGCGTGGACGTGGCTCACAAAAAAATTGCGGCCAGAGGTGAACATTCCCGTAATCACGTCAAATCGGATCAACGTGCCCGAAGTCGCCGAACAAGTGCTCGCTGAAGGTTGCGCCGACATGGTTTCGATGGCGCGCCCGTTCTTGGCAGATCCCGAATTCGTGAAGAAAGCCAAGGAAGGAAGGCGCGACGAAATCAATGTCTGTATTGCTTGCAATCAAGCCTGCCTCGATCACATTTTCAACCGCAAGCGTTCAAGCTGTTTGGTCAATCCACGCGCTTGTCACGAGACTGAATTGGTGTACATGCCAACAACGAAGCGTCGAAAGTTTGCAGTCGTTGGTGCAGGCGCTGCGGGGATTGCCGCGGCGTGTGTTTTGGCCGAGCGCGGTCACCAAGTTGATCTCTTCGAAGCCGCCGACAAAATCGGCGGGCAACTCAACATGGCCGCAACGATTCCCGGGAAGGAAGAGTTTCACGAGATGCTCAAGTATTTCGTGACACGGGTGAAAAAGAGCGGCGTAGATCTGCATCTGAGCACCCGCGCGTCGCCTGAAATGCTTATCAACAAAGGCTACGAAGAAGTGTTTCTGGCAAGCGGCGTAACGCCGCGCGCACCGTCAATTCCCGGGCAGGATCATCCGAAGGTGTTGAACTACGTCGACGTGCTAGCGCACAAAAAACCGGTGGGGCAGCGGGTCGCTGTGATCGGTGCAGGCGGCATAGGTTTTGATGTTTCTGAATTTCTGACCAAAGAGGGGCACTCGCCGACGCTTGATTTACCGGCCTGGCTTGCCGAATGGGGCGTAATAGATCCCTCTCAAACGCCGGGGGGTGTGGGCAAACCGCAAAAATTAGAACCCTCTCGACAAGTTACTTTACTGCAACGTAAGACCAGTAAAGTGGGCGCCGGACTCGGAAAGACAACGGGCTGGATTCATCGCGCGGAACTCAAATCTCGCAATGTTGAGATGATTTCAGGCGCGAATTACGAAAAGATCACCGACGAAGGCCTCTACATCACGTTTGGCGAGAAACGCGAAAACGGCACCTGGATCGAAGCGGACACGATCGTGCTCTGCACTGGTCAGGACCCGCTGCGCGAGCTGCAGGCGCCCCTCGAAACTGCCGGTGTGAAGGTCACTTTGATCGGCGGCGCTGATGTCGCCAGCGAACTTGACGCTAAGCGAGCCATTGATCAAGGTAGTCGGGTTGCGGCAGCGGTGATTTAGGCGATTTTCCGAATCTCGGCGTCACGAATTAGCTCGACGGTTGCGCCGCAACGACATGCACCAAATTCAAACGCGTTGCACCGCATTTGGGAGTGGCGTCGCCTCGAACAAACGCCTACTATTGCAAGCAGTTTGCGATGTGTTGTCGACCCAGTTACAGCGGATTGCGATGCAGCAAAGCACCAAAGAATTCCATAAGGAGGATCCATGAAATTGAAGTTTTCGTTCGGCCTGGCAGTATTGTCGGCAGCCGTCCTCGCCGCGTGCGGTGGCGGCAATGACGTTGCAAGCGGCCCAGTCATTGAGCCTGCAAATCCTAACGCGCGCGGCACCATTGTTGCCAATCCACCGCCGGTGCTAGCTGCGTTCACAGCAGCGGAGTACAACGCTGCGCTTTCAGCATCAGCGAGCGGTCGCAACCTGCTGGCGCTCTCCGGTGCGCCTAAATGCGGTATCAACTTTCATTACATGGAGTACAACACCATTGGCGGAACCAATGAGCCGACCAACGCAACCGGCGGCATCATGGTGCCAACCGGCAGCGACGCGGCCTGCACTGGAGCACGTCCTGTGTTGCTCTACGCACACGGCACCACCATCGAAAAAGGCTTCAACATGGCAAGCCCTGCCACCAGTGAGGCCGGTCTGGTAGCCGCGATGTACGCTGCCCAAGGCTTCATCGTGGTTGCGCCAAACTACGCAGGCTATGACGCGTCGCGCCTTGCCTATCATCCGTATTTGAACGCTGACCAACAAGCTAACGACATGGTCGATGCGCTGCGTGCGGCGCGCAAAGCGTTTCCCAACGTCGGTGCAAACGCATCCGACAAGTTGCTGATTTCTGGTTATTCGCAAGGCGGCTTCGTCGCGATGGCAGCCATGAAGGCGATGCAAGAGAAGTATGCATCTGAGTTCAAAGTCACCGCGCTGGGCGGCATGTCGGGGCCGTACGCACTAACGAGCACGTTGCAAACCGTATTTGCGGGCGGCGTAAACCTTGGCGCAACCGTGTTTTCGCCGCTCATCTTCACAAGCTGGCAAAAGGCATACGGGAATTTGTACGCGAGCCCAAGCGATGTGTATGAAGCCGCTTACGCAACTGGCATTGAATCATTGTTACCTAGCTCAACGCTAAATTTCACAACGGTATTCACTACCGGTAAATTGCCGACAAAACTGTTCTCGGGTGGTGCGTTACAAACGCAAGATCCGAGCTTAAACGCACTCTTCGCAGCGGGCGTCGGCACGCCAAACTTGATCAAAGATAACTATCGCCAAGCAGTGCTTTCTAACCCTGCCCACCCGGTGTTCGCTGCGGCGAAAACGAACGACCTGACCGGCTGGACGCCAACGCGCCCGGTAGGCATGTGCGTTGGATCGGCTGACCCGACGGTATTTGCGTCGAACACCACGACCGCGGCAACTGAATTCGGCAAGCGCGGCGCAGGCGCACTGGTGAAAGTGTTCAACGTGGAAGACGCAGCAACGGTTGGCGCACAAGTGGCCGGTGGTTTCCAGGCGGCAAAAGCGGCAACGGCTGCTGATCCAAACGCGCCCGGCGCATCGCCAGCCGAGAAAGTGCTTCAGGCCTATCACGGCGGACTGGTGCCAGCTTTCTGCAACGTGGTGACACGCGGATACTTCCAGCAGATCCTAGCGTCCGGTCTGTAACTTCCTGCACGCTACGCGCGGCACGCCCCGCGTAGCGTCAATGGATATACTTTCGAAACGACACAAATCATGGGGCTTCGGCCCCATTTTGTTGAGTAACGAGGTAGCAGCTAATCGGCACGACAACCCAGTTATTTAGCAGTTGTATGCACACGCCCAAGCGACCTGGTCAAACCGATTATGATGCGCGGGCGCCACACATCGCTAGCCGAGCCGTGGCACAGAGCAACAAGACCGACGAGGATTCCCCTGGCGACCGCCAAGCAAATTGACCAGTTTCTAGCTTCCGTTGAGCGACGCGCGTTTAAGCACGCTGCGTACACCACGCGTGATGACGAAGCAGCGCTGGACATCGTCCAAGACTCGATGATGAAACTCGTCGACAGCTACGCCGAAAAGCCTATTGAAGAGCTGCCAATGCTTTTCACGCGAATTCTGCAGAACACAATCCTCGATTTTTTCCGTCGCACGAAAACTCGTGCGCAATACACCACCAATTTCTCCGATCTCGGTGGCGCGGGTGTCGACGACGATTTTGATCCACTCGAAATTTTAGAAACCGAAGACGCAGCGATTGGGCGCGATCAGCCGCGGGTTGCACTCGAACAAGCGCAAGCGATGGGGGCGATCGAAGCGGCGATTGCAAAGTTGCCCGCGCGTCAACGCCAGGCATTCTTGTTGCGTTACTGGGAAGACCATGACACTGCCGAGACCGCCCAAATCATGGGCTGTTCGGAAGGGAGCGTGAAAACACACTGCTCCCGCGCGGTACAAGCCTTGCAAGGCTTGTTGCGCGAGAAAGGAATCGCCCTATGAAACAAGAAGAGAAAATCCTAACGGCGCACGAAATTGACGCGGCGGGCCACAAGCTTCGCCCGCATTTAGACCGCGCCTTGAGCGATGTAGCACCCCACATCGCATCGCGATTGGCCGTAGCGCGCCATGGCGCTGTTGCCAAAGCAGCAGCGCTCCAAACGGCGCAGCAAACCGCGACGGAAGTTGTTGCGCAGGGAAACGCCCTCGCGATGACCGACGGTGGATGGCGTTCGCGAATGGTTGATTGGCGTTTCTGGGCAACTGGACTTGTTGTCGCCGCGCTGGTTGCCACTTACGGCGTGAATCAATACCGGGAATCAAGCTCGGCGCGCGACGCCGCTGACGTAGAGCTCATGATTTTGAGTGATGACGTGCCTGTTGACGCACTGCTCGACAAAGGCTTCAACAGCTATCTCCGCGAAGAAAATAAGTAACAAAGTCAAGTGTTTAAGCGTGTTTTTTAAAGCGAATACTGAACTGTCAAATCGCCCTCGTAGCGCGGCAATCGTGTTGATCGCTGCACAAGTTGCATTGGTGCTCACCCTTTCAGTTTCCGCTGCGCATGCACAGAAATGGGCTGAACTCAAGGCCGAAGAACAGCGTGCGCTAGCGCCAATGCAGCGCGAATGGGACACCATGTCCGATCCGCAAAAGAAAAAATGGCGAGCCGTTGCTGAAAAGCAAAAGAACCTGCCGCCCGAGCAGCAACTAAAAGTTCAAGACCGGATGCAAAACTGGAGCAAGCTTTCGCCCGACGAGCGCCGAAAAGCGAGGGCTGGCTACGAAGAAATGAAACAGTTACCGCCAGATAAACGCGCCGCCGCGCCTCAGAAATGGGACGAGTACCGCAATTTGCCACCTGAAAAACAGGATGAGCTACGCAAGAGAGCAGCGGCTGAGCGCGAAGCGCCGAAGAAGTAACGGTCAGTCGCGTTCGCAAATGCCTCTAGCGCGAATCGGCTAGTTTTTCGCCAAAGCAGCCTTCGCGTTTTCATACGCCTTCAACATTTCCGCTTTGCGCCCTTCGCGCGGCCAGCCTCCGACAGTTGCAACTTTGCGGCCATCAACGAAAAAGTAGAAGTGCGGCGTATCCCAGTAGTCGAGCTCAGGCCATTCCTGCGTAGCGTGCACATAGTCAAACCGAAACTGCGGATTTGCGCGATTCCATTCGCCCACGCTTGGAACATCAAGCGTGTTTCCAGGCGGCATCAGCCAAGTCGCGCTCTTAGTCATGTTCGTTAACTCAAGGTCTCTCTTAATCGCGTTTACCGCCCACAAAGAGAAGTGGCAACGCGGGGAAACGATGGCGACTACGTGAACCCCGCTGGAAATCAACGACACCTCCCGCACGAGCGTATCCACGCGCGCTCCTTCCAGAGTCGCGCTGAAGGAAGCGGGTTCGTCGGCGCTTGCCAGCGCAAGCCGCCATACGGATCGCTTCACTACGCTGGAATTCTTATTGAGTAAGTCAGATGAAGCGACAGAGTAGCGCGGTATCGCCTCGAGTCTGGCAACGTCTAGAAAACGAGCGGCGAGTGCGTTCGCTTTTTCGAATTCGCGCGCTTGCAAGTAGCTCTGATGAAGTGCGCGCACAAGCGGTGCGATTTCTTCGCCTCTTTTTACCAATCGGTCAACTATTAATGCCATATCAGGTGCTATGCGCGGTGCAAGCGCTCCGTTCGACAGGTAGTCCGCTGATCTGAGAATTTCAAACTCAAGACGTAACGTCTCGCTACTTTTGCTATCTGTTGTGGGCTTAGAGCCGCTAGCAAATCCTCCTTGATTCAGTTCGATTTCTATTCGCCGTAGTTGTTTGTGAAAAGGTAACTCCCCTCCATCGCCGGAATTGTTTATCCGATTTCGAATGGCCATAAGTTCCGTCGGGGCAACCGCTTGAACGAAGGTAAGCCCGAAAAACAATAATGGCACTGCCACAAGCAACGCGCGCCTCGATTTAAAAAACATCATTCAATTCTCTTGCGGTGTCTTCGACTACTTAGAACCGCCGGTTAACATCTGGTTAGCCGGCGGTGACTTCATTGCTATAGGAGACGACTAACAAGAACTCATGCAAACCCGATCCGTCGCCTTACTACAAATTGACTTAGCTGCACACGTGTACCCCTCCCAGTCTTTCCCGCAAGCGGCGTCGCCGGCAACACTATCGTCTGCGCACTTTTCCACGCTCAAGTATTTGAGTAACGAATCTGACCGCAGTTTCTTCCCTTTATTGAGCAACAATATGTCGAGTTCCGTCGCCGGACGTGCTTTTTGCATCATAAATGTGAGTCGAGACGCACCGAAAAGATCTGTCAAACGATAAATTTCGGTCGGCGTTAATTCGTTCTCAATAACCTTATAGTTCAGGCTGGTGAGCCCCTTTTCGTTAAACGTCAAACTGGACAAGAACGCGACGCGACTTGATTCGGAAAGCTTACCGAGCGGTGTATTCCCGAGGCCAACGTGTCCGATGTACTGATCGAGCTCGGCGCGCGACTTAATGAACGCATTCTCAGCTTTGAGCGATTCGAATTGTTCAAACACGCTGGCCGTTGCTGCAAGTTCCTGCTCCGCAAGCACAGGGGACACCGCGAACGTCGGTGGCAGTATGACGGACGCACAAATTGCAACAATCCAACGCCTAGTTGACTTCGTTGAAAGCATAACTAACTCCTTGAAAATAAAGGGAAACATTACAGTTGCAAATGGCCATTCGCGGGTAAACGTTACCCCCCCCCGTATGACATTGTCAAGTCAAAAGCGCCGTTTTGGCTAGACAAACTACCTATCAAAAAGGGGAGGTCAACGGCTAAAAAGCTGCGCGGGACTTTTTGCTGACTGCGCTACGTGCGGGAAGGGATTTCATAAAAAGGTTGGGCAGGCACATGTTCGCCGACCCGACCCAAATCGCCCGTCCCGCAAAACATGAAAAAATCTGTGAATGCCTCGTCCACTCTCAGCTTCCAAACTTTATAGACGCGCCGGCCTCTGGCGCCGATTCGGTGCCTTTGTGCATGAGCTGCTGTTTCTCGTGGCTTATCTGTTTATTGTCGGTCTCATTTTTTCGGCGTTTTCCGGTGAATCCATGAGCGCGGGGCGTCCGCAGGTCTTAAACGGACCCGTGCTGTGGTTGTTGCAGCTCTATCTGCTCGCGACAATCGGCGCGTATTTCATCTATTTTTGGATCAACGGTCGCCGCACGCTTGCCTTCAAAACGTGGCAGCTGCGGCTCGTCTCCGTGCACGACGGCATTTCCTCGCCGACCGCTAAACAAGCCGTTGTTCGCTACGCAGCTACCTGGATCGGCCCGGCTCTAGCTGTCCTCGTTTACGCGAGCGTCGGCGGAAAGGCAGGCGCGCTTTGGCTTGTCGCGTTGCTCGCGAACTTCGCTTGGGCGTTGTTTGATCGCGACCGCCAGTTTTTGCACGACCGACTTGCTGGCACTCGCGTAATGCACCGTCCTGAGTGAAACGACTCCAGCGTTTCACCTCAGCGCAGTATTAAATTGGTCGTTCGCCCTGACCTTGCGTTGTGATCTAGCGGTCGTAATCAACCAGCGATTGATAGCTCCAATTTAAGCGGGATGGTAAGCAAAAAATGCTGTTTGTTGATAAGCGCGTAATACTGGATGCTCTGCCAACAATTGCGTACTTATACGCATTTTTATGCGATCTCTCTTAGCCCGACAATGCGCGCAGTTGTTTCCCAAGGTGCTGACAAACTCGGTTCAGTAGAATTCGTTGTCAATAACTCTGCTGTTCGCGTTTTTTCACAAAAACGATCAATACGACGAACGGCCTCCCCCGCGCCATGCGCAAATGGGTCCTCCCCGATTTTGTTGAAGATGTGTTGCCGCCGACTGCTGCGCGCATGGAGCGCACGCGCCGTGCGCTGCTCGATACCTTCGCCGCGAGCGGATATGAGCTGGTTAATCCGCCGCTGGTAGAGCATCTAGACGCGCTGCTCACGGGCACCGGAAAAGACCTTGAACACAACACGTTCAAACTGATCGATCCGATTTCCGGAAAGCTGCTCGGCGTTCGTCCCGACATCACGCCGCAAGTCGCGCGGATTGACGCGACCTATTTTCCGGACGACACCGCTCGCCGCTTTTGCTACGCGGGTGAAGTGCTTCGTACACACGCGGCGCTCGGCGGCTCTCGCGCGCTCATGCAAGTGGGCGCAGAGTTGTTCGGTGAAGCATCAGTGAGCGGCGACGTGGAAATAGTCAAACTGATGATTGAGTCAGCGCGCGCGGTCAATGCGTCGCCGCTGTTGCTCGATTGCGGACACGTAGGCGTGTTCAAAGCGCTCGCCGATCATTTCGAGCTCTCGTCAAAGGCAACCGCAGCGGTTGATGCCGCGCTCGCTGCAAAAAGTGCGAGCGCACTCGATGACATCAAGTCGCTATCGGTTGAAGCGCGCAGCGTATTCGCAACGCTCACCGGATTATTCGGTCCTGCGAAAACAGTGTTGCAACGCGCTCGCGCGAGCTTGCCGCGTAACGCAGACGTCACCGCGGCGCTCGATCAACTCGATGCCGTGTCTGCGGCGATTGTCGACTCCGGCGCGCAGTGCTCGCTTGATCTTGCGGACCTACCCGGGCTTGATTACCACACCGGTTTGGTGTTCGTCGCGTATCTGCAAAACACCTCACCAACGACGTCCGCTGGGAGTCACTACAACGCAAGCGTTGTGGCACGCGGCGGTCGCTATGACGGCGTTGGCGAATCATTCATGCAATCAGGAAAAGGTCGCGCAGCGACCGGTTTCTCGTTTGTGGATTTGCGAGCGTTGACGGAAGTGACTTCACAATGAGCACTTCACTCGCTTCGCTCCTTTCAACGCGAGCGATGATGCCTCACCGACATCGCGTCTTAGCGGGCAACGCCCGCGACGTTCTAACGCGCTTTGCGCGCGTCGTCCTAGGCAGTGAAGCTGCCGTCGTCCTTTAAACCACGAAGATCCAACCATGCCAAGAAATGTAGTCGTCATCGGCACCCAATGGGGTGACGAAGGAAAAGGAAAAATTGTTGACTGGCTTGCCGAGCAAGTCTACGGCGTGGTGCGCTTTCAAGGCGGCCATAACGCGGGCCATACGCTCTGGGTCAACGGAAAAAAAACGGTGCTTCGACTCATTCCTTCGGGCATGCTGCATCCACATACGACCTGCTTCCTTGGCAACGGTGTGGTCGTGTCGCCGCCTGATCTGATGAAGGAAATCGGCGAGCTGGAAGCCGCAGGCGTTGAAGTGCGTTCACGTTTAAAAATCGCACACGCTTGCCCCGTGGTAGCGCCGTATCACATCGCAGTTGATCAAGCGCGCGAAGCCAAACGCGGTGATGCAAAGATCGGCACAACGGGTCGCGGCATTGGTCCGACCTATGAAGATAAAGTCGCGCGTCGCGCGATTCGTTTGCATGATTTGCTGGAGCCTACGCTCGAAGCAAAGCTGCGCGAAGTGCTCGAATATCACAACTTTCAACTCAAGCACTATTTGAACGCGCCCGAAGTTGATTTCCAAAAAACGTACGACACACTCGTACAAGCGGGCGAACAAATCGCGCCGATGCTCGCTGATGTGTCGCATCTATTGGTAGAAGCGCGCCGTCATGGCAAACCGCTGCTCTTCGAAGGCGCACAAGGCACGTTGCTTGACGTTGATAACGGCACCTATCCCTACGTTACTTCTTCCAACTGTGTTTCTGGCGCCGCTGGCCCCGGTGCGGGCGTGGGTGCGAAGATGATCGACTACGTGCTCGGCATCACCAAGGCGTACACCACGCGCGTCGGCGCGGGACCGTTTCCCACCGAGCTGTTTGATGACGTCGGCGCAGGGCTCGCCGAACGCGGCAAAGAATTCGGCAGCGTTACCGGGCGACCGCGTCGCTGCGGCTGGCTCGATATTCCGGCGCTCAAACGCAGCTTCGAAATCAATGGCGTCGACGGCATGGCGATCATGAAATTAGACGTGCTCTCCGGCATGGACGAAATCAAAATCTGTACTGCGTACGAATTTCGTGGAGAGACCATTGATCGTTTGCCGTACGGTTCGGCGGCGGTCGCTGATTGCAAACCGATTTACGAATCGATGCCGGGCTGGAAAGAATCCGTATTCGGTGTTCGTAAATTTGAACAGCTGCCGATGAATGCGCAGAGTTATTTAAAGCGCATTGAAGCTTTGACCGGCGTTCCGATGGCGCTCGTTTCAACAGGTTTTGAGCGAGACGATACGATTTTGATGCAGCATCCGTTGAATTGATCGCGCGGCGATCAATTCAGGACGACGTGCGCCTCGCGCACTAGGACGACGCTCGCATTCGCGAGCTAAGACGACGCCGCGTTGCGGCTAGGACGCAAAGCTTATTCAGCCGCAGTGCTTGATCGAACAAATTCGTGCGCAAATCTTGCGTCTTAGTGACCAACGGGAGCGACGTCATAGCGAGCGAATGCGAGCGTCGTTATAGTAAATCGCGTAGCGAATTTACGTCGTCCTGCGCGGAGCGCTTGACGTCTTAGAATGCAAAGCATTCGTCGTCCTAGCGCGTCAGCGCGTCGTCCTGCTCTATGACCGGCCACTTGTACATTACATGGGAAAAATACCACCGCTTGATCGAAGAACTCGCGATCAAGGTTCATGATTCCGGTTGGGAGTTTGATCACATCATTTGTATCGCGCGCGGTGGCTTGCGCGTTGGCGATCAGCTCTCACGAATTTTCGATAAACCGCTGGCGATCATGAGCACGTCGAGCTACGTCGAAGAAGGCGGCACGGTGCGTGGCAAATTGCTCGTCTCAGAACACCTTACGATGACGTCAGCCAAACTCGGTGAGCGCGTTCTGGTGGTTGACGATATGGTCGATTCAGGCCACACGCTGCACATCGTTAAAGAAGAGTTGCCAAAGCGGTACAAGCATTTGAGTGACGTGCGCACCGGAGTGCTATGGAAGAAAGGCGTTTCCACTTTTGATCCTGATTTCTTCGTGGATTATTTGCCGACCAGCCCTTGGATTCATCAGCCTTTCGAGCATTACGACAATACTCGACCTCATCAATTACCGCGCTGATCGCCCAAATAAATCGGCTGTTTTTCGCTAGCGCTATTGAACATTAATTGATGACCCGGCGGCGAACCCGCCAGGCTTGGTGAGTTGCTGCCCGCCAGCCGTGCGCTCATCACCGGCTCGCGAAGCTCTCTCAAAATTTCTCCTGCAAAACGCGGCAATCTGTGATGCGAATTCAGTATGCTTCATATTCACGTTAGTTTCGCCGAATCCTTATGTCTCGCCTGCTCCCGCTCCTGTTTGCCGTATTCACGGCTTTATTGACGTCGACCCCATACGCTGATCGCACGTTCTGGTCAGACCTTGATGTCTCTAAAGCGCCCGTTGTCTCCGAGCGATTTGCGCCAGTCACGAAAGGGCGAACGTTGACGCTAGCGCATGCCGCGCTACTGGCAAAGTTGCAAGAAGCCCCGGCTGAGAAATCTACGGCGGTGCCGGACAGCCCCTTCACTATTGAGCTGCCGATGCCCGACGGATCGTTCGAAGCGTTTCGCGTTGTTGAAACCGCGGTGATGGCTCCAGAGCTTGCCGCGCGGTATCCGGCGCTCAAAACGTACTTGGCGCAGAGCGTGTCTGATCCGGCGACAACAGCGCGCCTAGACTCAACAACGCTCGGGTTTCGCGCCCAGTTTCTTTCACCACGAGGCAGCGCATACATCGAGCCGCTGGTACGCGGAGACGTCGGCCGCTACATTGCCTTCAACAAATCGGATGACACGTCCGAGCGCCCCGCAATGCGCTGCAGTGTTACCGGCGAAATCTTTAAGTCAATGCCTGATTTGCTCAAAAAAAATGCAATCGAGCCGCTCGCAACGGGCGCCAATCTCCGAACCTATCGTCTGGCGGTTGCAACTACCGGCGAGTACGCCGCCGCTTTTGGGGGTACCAAAACCGATGCTTTAAGCGGCATCGTGACAACGATGAACCGCGTCAACGGGATCTTCGAGCGCGAGGCTGCCGTGAGAATGCAATTGATCGCAAATAACGATCTTATTATTTTTACGAATGCAACGACTGACCCCTACGACAACAACGATTCCAGCGCAATGCTCGGGCAGAACCAAAACACCTTGACCAACATCATCGGCGGCGCGAACTACGACATGGGCCACGTGTTCACCACAGGCGGTGGTGGCGTCGCAAGCTTAGGCTCGGTGTGTAGCGCTACGCGCAAAGCGCAAGGCGTCACTGGTTTGCCAACACCCCGTGGCGACTGGTTTGATGTGGATTTCGTTTCCCACGAAATGGGTCATCAGTTCAACGCACCACACACGTTCAACAGTGAGTCCAACAACTGCAGCGGCGGTAATCGAAGCCCGTCGTCTGCGTTTGAACCGGGTAGTGGCTCAACGATCATGAGCTACACGGGTTCTTGCTCGCCCCACAACTTGCAATTTGACAGCGACGATCATTTTCACGGCGGCAGTCTTAACCGAATCCATGCCTTCGTTGCGGGCACCGGCGGAACTTGCGGCACATTAACCGCCACGGGCAACTCTCCTCCAACCATCAGTGCTCCGGCTGCAAACACAACCTACAACGTCCCTGCCCAGACGCCGTTCATGTTGACCGCGACGGCAGCGGATGCGAATCCAGACACATTGACATACAACTGGGAACAGCTGAATGTAGGCGACGCCAACGTGGTGAACTCCCCACTGAGCTTTAGCGATACCGGCAACAATCCAATCTTTCGCACGTTTGCGCCGTCGCGCAGCCCGACACGAATCTTCCCAAGCCTGCGCTACATCCTAGACAACGCAAACGTGCCGCCAGTCAACGCGCCGTTACTTGGCACTGCCTCTCCTAACTTCTTCACTGGCGAAACGCTACCAACAACCAACCGCAGTTTGGCCTTTCAGTTGATGGTCCGAGATAACCGCCCAGGCGGCGGCGGGACGGAAAAAGTGGCGGTGAACGTCAATGTGAATGCCGCAGCCGGACCGTTCGCCGTTACCGCGCCGAATACCAATGTTTCTTGGGCTGCGGGTTCGAGCCAAACTGTGACGTGGAGCGTTGCGAACACGACGAGCGCGCCGGTCAGCGCGAGCAACGTCCAGATCGCACTGTCAACAGACGGAGGATTCACGTTCCCGACGATACTTGCCGCGAGCGTGGCAAACAATGGCAGCGCGGCCGTCACTCTTCCTGCGAACATACCGAGCACCACGCGCGCCCGTATCCGTGTGATGGCGATTGGCAATATCTTCTTCGATATCAGTGACACCAACTTCACGATTACCGGAACAAACTCCGTACCGACCATCGCCGCCACCGGTAGCTCAGTCACCATCTCTCAAGGCGGCCCTTCCGCAACTGCGACCGTTGCCACCGTGAGTGACTCGCAAGATGCAGCGGGCAGTCTCTCCGTCGCTGTATCTCAAGTCCCACAAGAATTAAATGTGAGCGTCGCAAACAACGCGGGCAATGTTTCACTCACAGCGACTGCGGCATGCAGCCTTTACGCGCCTCGATCGGGCACGAGCACTTACCCGGTGTTGCTCACGGTCACCGATAGCGGTGGCGCACAAGCCACGGTTTACGTGAACGTTTTGGTAAGCGCGAATTCGGTGCCCGCCCTGGGTACCTACGGTAACGTGATAATCGCGCGCGGCACAAGCTTAGTCGTGAGCCCGGCAAGCGCGCCTGCGGATGCAAATGGCAACGCAAATGCCCCAACGGTATCCATCAGCAACCTTTCTGGAAGTGGTGCTGGAGGAAGTGTAAGTATCTCGGCGAACGGAAATGTGTCGATCGTCACTACCGGCACCACTGATATTGCAACCTTCCCGATTCGGGTAACCGTCGCCGATAGCTGCGGCGCAACCAGCATTCGTGATTTCACCGCAAGAATTTTGCCGCCGGGCGCCTATCTTGATGCAGCCGGTAGTCAACTAATTACCGGCAACGCGCTGATCGAACCCAACGAGTGCAACGAACTCAACTTCTCGGTCGCGAACGTCGGTAACCTTGCGGCAACTGCTGTTGGCGCAACACTTTCAAGCAGCACTTCAGGCGTGAGCATCACGCGTGCAGGTGCTTCGTTCAACGATGTCCCAATCGGTCAATCCCGAACCACCACGGTGCCGTTTCAGTTCAGTACAACCAACTCGCTTGCCTGCGGAACCGCAGCGAACTTCAATGTTACGGTGAACTACACCGGCGGCAGTTCGCCGCAAGCCTTCCCTTTGAGTTTCCTGATCGGCACGCCAAGCGTTGTGTTTACTCAAAACTTCGATGGCGTGACGGTCCCTGCATTGCCAGCAGGTTGGACATCAGTGCAGTCTGGTGCGCCTCCTGCCGCCTGGGCCACTACAAACGCGAGTCCATCCTCAGCACCCAACGCGGTCTTCACCAACGGCGTGGCCACTGTTGCCTCAAACGACCTAGTCTCGCCATCCATTTCGCTGCCAGCCTCAAGCACCGGTGCCTCCATTGAGTTTGAGCACACCTTTAACTTTGAGTCGGGTTACGATGGCGGTGTACTTGAAGTATCGACAGATGGTGGAACAACTTTCAGCGATGCAACTTCACCCGCGATTGGGGGCATTTTTGAGTCGGGCGGCTACACCACCGCCATTCCTACCGGCTTCCAAAGTCCGATTGGCGGGCGCAACGCGTGGAGCGGAGCGCAGTTAACGTATATCGGTAGCGTTTTGCGCCTCCCCGCAACGCTCAACGGTCAAACAATTCGCATCCGCTTCCGCGGCGGGTGGGACAACGACGTCACAAATTCCGGAATCAACTGGCGTATCGACAACGTAGTGGTCAGGTCGGGCTTGCAGTGCAACGCACCTGGCGCGGGTGTGTGCTCAGCGCCAGCGTTTACCGTAGGTGGTACGGTGACTGGGCTCACTGGAACCGGTCTGATTCTGCAAAACAACGGAGGTGACAACCGCAGCATTTCCGCAAATGGTGCGTTTACCTTCACCAACCCGCTGGCGACAGGGGCGAGCTACAACGTCAGCGTGCTCACACAGCCGAGCGGGCAATCCTGCGCAGTCTCCGCTGGCACCGGAGTGATGGCCTCAGCAAATGTCACGAACGTTGTGGTGAGCTGCACGGCAGGTTCTAATGCCATTTCGACCAATGTCACTCCGGCTGGCAGCGGCACCGCGAGCTGCACACCAAACCCAGTTGCCGCCGGTGGCAACAGCAGCTGCACCGCCTCGCCTGCGCTTGGATACGCGTTCCTCGGTTGGTCGGGCGATTGCGTCGGCGCGACTTGCAATCTCACGAACGTAACGAGCGCGAAATCAGTCACGGCGAGCTTTGCACCCTTGCCGTTACTCAACATCGACGACAGCGCAGCCCCCACCGTTTATCAGGCGAGCACAGATGGTGTGCTGTTACTGCGCTACCTCTTGGGTCTCCGTGGAAGCAGTTTGGTTGCAGACGTGCTTGGGACGAATCCGCAGCGTAACGCGACTCAAATCGAGGCACATATACAGACCTATCTCACGCGTTTCGACGTCGACGGTGATGGCGTTGTTCGCGCCCACACCGATGGCGTGATGATTTATCGTCGTTTGCTCGGCTTGACGGGTGCGTCGCTCACCAATGGCGCAAAAAACTCTACCCGCTCGGACGCCGATATCGGTCTGGCAATCGACGCACTTCGACCCTAGTTTTGCGGATGCAAGGTCAGAAATGTGCCGCGCAACAACGACTCGCCGTCGTTGATTTGCGCGCCGTACGAGAGATTGTTTAGATTTGAACGGTAAGCCTCGCTCCGACTAATCCCGTCTCGATGGCGTCCAGCGCCGGATTGCGAACGCGCTAGCGTCAGGTTTTAGGCTTTATTTCACGGTCACGCTGATGCCATTGGCGACAACGGGCAATCACGCAGCACGTGTGTTTGAAAGAACTTCCATCCAGACGAGCTCCAAATCCGTCGCTTGCGTGAGGCGTGTCCAGCGTGGATGGTGCTTTCCACGTAGAAGAAACGATTATTTTTTACGGAGTCATATCGCCCACAGCCGGACGGATAAGACCTTGCAACGATTTCGCTAGAGGATCCAGTGTAGTGGCCGCTATGGCTATTTTTACCATTAGTTGATCAAGCTGAATAAATTGGGGCCCGCCCAATTGAATAGGGGATTATTAGATAAACGTGCAAATGACTTTTCGTTCGTATTAGAACTAAAACTACAATTGAGGGTCAGTTATTCTTTTGGCGATTTCAACCGCGTGACGTGAACCCAAACGTGTTTCGAACCCCTCAGCGCTACAGCTCCACCGCAATCTTTTTTCATTGGATGTTGGCGATTGCCATCGTCATCTCGTTCTGCGTTGGACTCTACATGACGGGTTTGAACATGTCTCCCACGCGGCTCAAGCTCTACAACTGGCACAAGTGGGCGGGAGTGGTGATTTTGTTGCTGTCTACCGCGCGCTTGCTTTGGCGACTGACGCACCGACCACCGCCTTTGCCGGAGTCGACCACAGGATTGCAACGCACCGCCGCGCACGCTGGGCACGGCGTGCTCTATGCGCTCTTCTTCGCGGTGCCGCTCGCAGGTTGGGCGTATTCAAGCGCAACGGGTTTTCCGATTGTGTTGTTCGGCATATTGCCGCTGCCGGATTGGGTGCCTAAAGATCGTGAACTCGCGGAAACGTTAAAGGGAGTTCACAAATGGCTTGCGTATGGCTTGGCAGCCGTCGTCGTTGGTCATGTGCTCGCGGCGTTTAAGCATCAGTTTGTTGATCGTGATGGGTTGATGGCGCGAATGGGTGTCGGGCGGCAATGAAATTGCTTCTGAATATTTTTTCGATCTTTTTTTGAGTTGTTTTATGGCTAAGTATTTACGTGTTTCATTTGCACTCGCACTCGCGTCATTCGTTATGGCGACGGTGTCAGCGCAACAAAAAATCGTTCCTGCGCAGAGCGAGATTGTTTTCATCAGCAAACAAATGGGTGTGCCCGTTGACGGTCGCTTCAAGAAATTTGATGCGCAGATGAACTTCGATCCGAAGTCACCCCAAACCAGCAAAGTGTCGTTCACGGTGGATCTTGCGAGCGCTGATATCGGCAACTCTGAGACGGAGCGCGAACTTACTAAACCGGGATGGTTTGACACTTCAAAATTTCCTCAAGCGACGTTCGCATCTAGCGCAATGAAGGCACTTGGCGGCGGTAAGTTTGAAGTGATCGGCAAGCTCTCGATCAAAGGCAGCGTTCGCGACGTCGTGGTGCCGGTTGCGGTAACTCAAGCAGGTGGCGTTTCCACCGCGCGCGGCGAATTCGTATTGAAGCGGCTTGAATTCAAAATCGGCGACGGCGATTGGAACGATCCGTCGTTGGTCGCCAATGAAGTGACCGTGAAATTCAAACTTGCGGTGACCGGTATGGCGGCGCTTTAGATGTAAGAACAAAAAGACATTCTTTCCTTCCTCAACATGGAGTTTCTAGTGAAACAAAAAACACTCATCGCAACCTTCGCGTTGGCGCTTGCCAGCGCCGCTGGCGCGCAAGACGCGGGCGCTAACCGCACCGCCGAAGGCACCTACAAAGTCGAACCGACTCACACCTTCGTGATCTGGGAGGCCAAACATTTCGGCACGTCGACCAGCCGCGGCCGCTTCGATAAAAAAGATGGAACGATCGTCATCGATGCTTCAGCGAAAAAAGGCAGCGCTGAAATCACCATCGACATGAAATCGATGAATACTGGCGTCGCGCCATTCGACAAGCATCTCACCAGCAAAGATTTTTTCAACGCAGAAGAGTTTCCAACGGCGACGTTCAAGGGCGATCAATTTAAGTTCGACGGTGATCGCGTCACCGAAGTGAACGGCACACTCACGATGCTCGGCAAAACCAATCCCGTCACGCTCAAGGCAAGTGGGTTTGGGTGCTACATGAGCCCGATGATCAAGCGTCAGGTGTGCGGTGGCGATTTCGAAGCGACAATCGCACGCTCGCAATGGGGAATGGGCTACGGCGTACCCGCAATTCCCGACAACATTCGTTTGTTGATCCAGATCGAAGCGATCAAGCAATAAGCCTTTGTTTTCTGCCACGCAAAAGGCCGCAATTCGCGGCCTTTTTTGTTGGCGTTAAGCCCTCGATTTCATTTACAAACGACAAGCAATATCTCAACAGCGTATTTGCTTGTCGCCCAATTTAGTTGGGTGATATTGACAAATATGCTATTTGTCGAAAAACAACAAAAATGCACTTTCTGCCCACACGAATTGGGCGCTTAAGTGAATTGCTAATTTATTTCAGTGAAGCAAATACGTCGAAATACTTCGGAAACGTTTTGTTCACACACTTCGGATCGTTGATGCGAATAGGTACGCCCCGCGCACTCAAACTCGCAAGTGAAAAACACATCGCGATGCGGTGATCGTCGTAGGTGTCAATTGCGGAGTTAGCGATAAGTGTTGCGGGTGGCGTGATCGAGATGTAGTCTGCGCCCTCTTCAACCGTTGCGCCGAGTTTGCGCAGCTCAGTCGCCATCGCTGCGATGCGATCAGTTTCTTTCACGCGCCAGCTCGCGATGTTGGTGAGCTTCGTGGTGCCCTCTGCGAACAGTGCGACAACCGCGAGCGTCATCGCCGCGTCTGGAATGTGATTCATGTCGGCCTGAATTGCGCGGAGTCTGCCATCGGCCGGTGCACTCGAAATGATCGCGTGATCTTCATACGAGATGTGCGCACCCATTTGGGCCATCGCGTCGGCAAATTTCACGTCGCCTTGCAACGCGTTTTTTCCAACGCCCTGCACACGAATCGCTTTGCCCGGCGCGCCACCAATCGCAGCCGCTGCGATGAAATAGGACGCGCTGGAAGCGTCGCCTTCCACCGTGTAATGCCCAGGCGACACGTAGCTCGCAGCGGGCACGGTGAATCGATTCCACCCGTCGCGCTCAACCTTCACACCAAACTGCGCCATCATGGCGAGCGTGATCTCGATGTACGGCTTGCTAATGAGCTCGCCAACTACTTCAATCGTTGCAGGCTTGCCAACGCGCGTCGTGACCAGCGGCAACGCCATCAACAAGCCAGTCAAAAACTGCGACGACACATCACCACGAATCGGAATCGCCTGGTCAATCGCGATCGCGCCACCAGAAATCAGAAGCGGAGGGAATCCCGCGTTTTGTAAATACGCGATCGACGCGCCAATCGCATGCAACGCGTCAACCAAATCACCGATTGGGCGCTCTCGCATGCGAGGAACACCGTCGACCACGTAGCGCGACTCCACATCGGCCGCGAGCGCAAGCGTTGCAACGAGCGAGCGTGCGGCCGTCCCAGCGTTGCCGACAAAAATATCGGCGCGCTTGCCGCTGAATTCACCCGCGCAGCCACGAACAGAGATTTCGCCGGTCGCGCTCAACTCGCTACACACGACGCCGAGCGCAGCCAGAGCGCCACGCATCACTTGCGTGTCATCTGAATCAAGCAAGCCCGTAAGCTGCGTCTCGCCTGAAGCGAGCGCGGCTAACAATAGGGCGCGATTAGAGATGCTTTTTGAACCAGGTAGAACGACCGTGCCGCTCACCTGCGCGCGCGGCGCGAGATCGATGAATTCCATGCAACGATTCTACGAGCGGTAGTCGTTCGTATCTTTAATCATTCAACTTGCCCGCCTGACGCAAGTTTGGGCATCGGCTCGCCGTATTCGATGTGGCGCTGCCACGCGTTGCGCGCGGCGCTCGCACGCGCGTACGAGGCTTCGACATTTGCTGTGTTTTGAACGGACGGATCGGCAAGCCAAAGATCGAATTTGTCGAGTCGAGCGCGATAGATCGCGAGTTGTTCGCGAATCGCGTCTCGATTGGCAAGGGTGATATCGCGCCACATTTCGGGCGAACCGCCCGCGATACGCGTGAAATCTCGAAAACCGCTCGCGGCAAACTTAAAGTAATCGTCGGCGGGCGGCAACGCAGCAAGCATGTCGACCAGCGCGAACGCTAGCAAGTGTGGAAGATGACTCACCGCCGCAAACACGTCATCGTGGTTCGCGGCGGTCATCGAGTGAATCTCCGCGCCCGTTGCGCGCCACATAGATTCAACGATATCGACCGCAACAGCGCTCGTTTCTGCTTCGCGACATACAACGACTTTGCGCTTCTCGTAGAGCGTTGCGAAAGCTGCAGCGGCACCTGTTTTTTCAGTACCCGCAATTGGATGCGCTGGTACGAATTGCGAAAACTTTTCACCGAGTGACGCGCGCGCCGCAGCAACCACATCTTGCTTCGTGCTGCCGCCGTCGGTGATGATGGTGTTCGGACCAACGTGAGGTCGCAAAGCCGCGAACACCGGAGGCATTTGTGCGACCGGCGTTGCAACGAAAATTACATCCGCTGTAGCCGCCTCCTGCAGACTTGCGGTTTCATCGATGATGCCCAACTTCAGCGCTTCATCAAGGTTAGCGCGGGTACGACCGACGCCAATCACGCGCCCAACTGCGCGTTTGGATTTCAATGCGAGCGATAGCGATCCGCCAATTAAACCCACGCCAACGATGGCAAGCGTTTTAATCTGACTCATCGAACTAGAGCACCGCAGCCGGATACGAGCCAACCACCTTGAAATAGCTTGATTGTGCCTTGACGTCGGCCAGAGCCGCGGCAACTTTCGGATCCGTCACATGTCCTTGAATGTCCACGAAAAAGAAATATTCCCACAACCGATCCGGTGATGGACGCGATTCGAAGTGCGTCATTGATACGCCGTGTCGCTTGAGCGGTTCGATCAGATCAACTAAGGCACCAGGTTTATTCGGCGCCGCAAGAATCAAACTTGTTTTATCTTTGCCCGATGGCGACACATCCTGACGCCCGAGCACCCAGAAACGCGTCGTGTTGTTCGGAGAATCCTCAATGTTGCGAAACAAGATTGGCACGCTATAGCGCGCGGCTGCGAGTTCACCCGCAATCGCTGCGGAGCCAGGCGTCCTTGAAACAAGACGCGCGGCTTCAGCGTTGCTTGCGACTGGAATGCGGTCTGCATGGCTCAAATGTTGACCGAGCCACCCAGCAGTTTGCGCAAGCGACTGCGCGTGGGAATAAACTTTTTGAATGTCGTTGAGAGCCCGCTCGACGCTCATCAAATTTTGTTGTACGCGGAAATCAATTTCAGCGCACACTTTCAATGTCGATGCGATTGAAAGATCAAGCGTGCGCCCGACAAATCCTTCAGTGGAATTCACCACCGGCACCACCGCGTAGTCCGCAGTTTTTGCTTCGACTTGACGAAACGCTTCATCAATCGTTGGGCACGGTTCAAAGGTCGGAGCCGTCCCGAAATGTTTGGCGGCGGCAGCGTGGCTGAACGTGCCTTCTGGTCCCAAATACGCAATCACTAACGGCTGCTCAAGCGCCATGCAATTACTAATGACTTCGCGAAAGATGCGAGCGATCGCATCATTGGATAACGGGCCTTGATTTGCGGCCTGAATGCGACGCAAGATTGACGCCTCACGCTCGGGCCGATAAAGCGGGGAACCTGGTTCCTTGACGTGACCGACCTCGCGTGCAATTGAGGCGCGTTCACTCACGAGTTTGAGCACCTGCTCATCAATGGCGTCTATTTTTTGACGGAGCGAGCTTAGATCGGGCATGGCGATTGTCGGATGACGGTGGAGGGACAAAAAGTGATCAACGATAGCAAGGGCGCGGACACCCGCGTGCTCACAATTTCGATTGAATCGTCTCAAATTCTCGCATGGCCGCAACAAGCGCTTCGACACCTTCGATCGGCATCGCGTTGTACAAGCTCGCGCGCATACCGCCGCGAACGCGATGGCCTTTCAGCGACATCAGTCCCCGTGCTTCACAAAATGTGACAAAAGCCTTGTCAATCTCTTCATTTGGGCTATCAAAGACGACGTTCATTCGCGAACGATCAGCTTTCACCACAGGCGCTTTGAATAGTTTGCTTGCGTCAATCGCGTCATACAACATCGAAGATCGAGCGACGGCGCGACGCTCCATTTCATCGAGTCCGCCCTGCGCTTTGATCCATTTCAGCGTGAGCGCGGTTGCGTAAATCGAAAACACGGGTGGCGTATTGAACAGCGACTTGTGTTTTGCCATGTGTGCGTAGTGCCACACGGCAGGGATTGCTTTCGGCGCGCGATCAAGTAAATCGTCGCGAACGATCACGATCGTGACACCTGCCGGACCAACATTCTTCTGCGCGCCCGCGTAGATCAATCCGCAGGAGGAAACGTCCATCGCACGGGAGAGAAAATGGGAAGACGCATCAACAACCAGCGGCGCGGGAAGATCGCGCGGCAAAGTATGAAGCTCATTCCCATAGACCGTTTCGTTTGAACAAACGTAGAAGTAGCTCCAAAGCGTTTCGCCCAATTTATCTGGACGACTGTGCGATTTATTATATTTTTCGATAATATCTGTAGATAGCTTTGGAGCCCAATGGTAACGGTCTTCTTCGCTTAAACCTAATACCGCTACTTCGCCAAACTTAGCGGCTTCTTCGGACGCACTTTTTGACCATCCACCGGATACAACATACCCGGCGTACTCATCGGCGCGTAGCAAGTTCATGGGAACACATGCAAACTGTCCCCAAGCGCCTCCCTGCATGAAGAGCACGCTGTAGTTTGCGGGGATCGCGAGCAAGTCGCGCAGGTCCTGCTCAGCGTCATTGATCAGCGCCTCGAACGCTTTTCCGCGATGCGAGACCTCCATGATGCTCGCACCTTGGCCGACACCCTGCCAATGCCATTCAGGAAGGTCAGCCTTGATTTGGTCAATCACTGCGGCCGGCAGCATTGCCGGTCCGGGGGAAAAGTTATAGGTACGCATGATGGGGCGGGATTCTTAGAGCCGCGCGCGATCCCACGTTGGATTCGCTACGATTCGCCAAAGAATCTTATCAGTGTCACTACTCGGGCCACATCACGCGATCTAGCGTTGAAATGCGTCCCAGCGCCCTCGCGTCGCGCGAGCGTTGTTGATCATTTAACGCGCGTTACCAACACAACGGCATGTCGGAAGCGATCAATCGTCTTCGGTGCCAATTGCTGTGACCACCATCGACGAGTCGCGATAAACCAGAATCGGCACCGGACAGCGAGCTAATAATCGCGTGGTTACGCTGCCCATGAAAAGGCGAGCGACTGCGCCGCGTCCGTGTGTCGCAATCACGACCAGGTCACAGCGATACGAGCGAACCGTGTTTGCAATTGACTCGTCAGCGTGTTCGCGGCTATCAGTGACTCGTTCAGTCACAATTTCCGATTGAGCAGCCACCGTATCAACCGCGTCGAGGATCTCTTTCGCGGTTGCCGCTACCCGCTCGTTATAGAGTTTCTCGCTGGTCGTGTCGTATACCGGGATCTCTGCCGTATAGGGATACACGAACGGTCGCGTGACATGCAGAAACACAATCGTTGCACCTTGTTCTTTCGCCAGCGCAATTGCCGTTTTCGCTGCGCGCGTGGATAGCTCCGAGCCATCTACAGGAACCAAAATCCGCTTAAACATGAGCATCTCCCGTTTTGTTTGTCCGCAGTTCGAAAGTTAGCGTGTGTGCGGGAAATTGCACTTGATGTAGCGCAAACATCGGCACAGTTTGCGCTAACACCTAAGGTAGCAGCTAACGCATTGCCAGCTGATCAACCCCGGCATCGAGAACGGAAAACGATGCACAAAGCTGTGCTAGATCAACATTTACCGCTGCGCTACAGGCTAGCCTCTAGCCATGAAAATCGAGAGGTTCCAAATGACATGGCTCAAAGTGTCGGCCGCGCTTCTACTCACACTGACCGCGCTAGCCGCAGGTCTTGTTTGGTACGGGCAACGAACGTGGCAGCGCAGCACGCAGATGCTGGTGGATCAGATGATGCGAGGCCGCGTGCCGCTTGCTGTGACGCACTATGACCCAAAAGAGCTGGTCGGTCTGCCGCCTGTGGTGCAGCGGTTTTTTCGCGCCGCGCTTACCGACGGAATGCCGATCGTCACATCGGTATCAATCTCTCACACCGGAACGTTCAACATGGGAGAAAGCAAAGACAACTGGCGGGCGTTTTCATCAACTCAGGCAGTATCGACAAATGCGCGAGGCTTCGTTTGGGACGGACGAGTGAGCATGATGCCAGGCATCGACGTTTACGTTCATGACGCCTACGTCAACGGCGAGGGTTTGCTACACCCCGCAGTTATCGGGCTTTTCACGCTCACCGAGCTGCGTGGGCGAGGCGATGTCGCCGAAGGCGAACTCATGAGATTTTTCGCTGAAACCGCGTGGTACCCCACCGCACTCCTGCCGAGTCAGGGCGTCCGCTGGAGCCCTGTTGACGACAACACAGCTGACGCCACGATAAGCGATGGAACGATCAAACAAACGTTGCGCTTTCGCTTCTCTGCAGACGGCTTAATCGAATCGGGTCGTGCACAGGCGCGGGCGCGAACGGTCGGCAAAGCGCTGATTCCGACGCCGTGGGAGGGCAGATGGTCAGGATACGAAACGACGAACGGCATGCGTGTTCCCATGAAGGGAGAGGTAGCGTGGATGCTTCCAGAGGGGGAACACCCGTATTGGCGGGGAACAGTTACATCCCTGCGCTATGAGTTTGCGCACTGACCGCGCGATGCAACCCGCAGGTGGACTCACAAGAGCCAATGCACCATCCAGGGTGCGCATGCGATAGCGGCCAACACCGCGGTGATCTGAGCGCTGTAGTAGGAACGACGAGCGGCGACGACCGACACAACCAGCTTCATCAACGCGTTTAGCGTTAAACAAACAAGCAAGGTCGATGTGATTTCGTTGCTACTCACGTTGCTCACGCCAGCGGTTGTGAGTAGCGCAAATAGGGCAACGTGCACATCGACCAAGGCTGAGAGAGCAATGGAGACTTGTGCAGCGGTCTCGCCCCACGTGCGCTGAGCAACGGCGACCATGGCTCCCGCCGTAGTAAGCAACAGCGCAAACAGCGCGGCCTGCTGCAGGCTAAATGCACGCCGACTCACATCGAGCGCAAGGGTGTCGCTAATTTTTCGAAACGCAAGCGCACCCGCGACGAGCGCAGTTGCACCCATCGCCACCAAATAAGGCGCTACAACGGGCAGAAATCGTGGCGCGACCGTCGCGGTCAGTACCGCAGCTTGAACCGCTGTAGCGACGCTCGAAAGCGCGGCCGCAGAAAGGCAAGCGGTGGCGGTAGCTGGTTTCTCTCTCGCGCGCGCGCCCATCGCCGCATGGGTTGCCGTACTGGATACGAATCCTGAAATTAATCCTGTGATCGGCGTGCCAAGTTTTGCACCAACGCTGCGCAACATGATGTGCCCGAACGCCTGAATTGCAGACATTACGACAACCAGCTGAACCACGCGGTAGGGATTGATGGAAAAACTCTCATGCAGGCTGCGATTCGGAGTGAGCGGTAGCAAGAGCAACGCTAACGCAGCAAGCGCGATGCCGTCAGCCATTTCCTTTTCGCTAAGCAGCGTTGTGGCGAAGTGCTGAATCGCAGTCCGCGAGTAGAGTAGCACCGCTATGAGCGTTGCGATGCCAGCAGCAAATTCCGGCGCACTGATGCACAGCATGCCGATGAGAAAGCAAGCTAGCAATGCGACCTCGGTAGTGATGCCCGGGTCTGCCGACCGATCTCGAAAGCGCGCGACCCCGACCAAAGCGCCGAGCGCGAGCATTGCGCTGGCCGATATCCAATCAAGTGCAACTAAACCAGCTGTAGCGCCCGCAACAGAGGTGATGGCAAAGGTTCTAACACCTGCAAATGCGCGCTTAGGGCCAACACCTTTTCGGCGCTCACGTTCAATGCCGATCAGCAGGCCAGCCCCAAGCGCGGTGGCGAGTCCAACCCATACTTCCTGCAGCGAAGACACCATGACCGGCGCTCAGATCAGGACGTGTTGCATGTGTTCAACGGCGTCCGCGGGCCAGCCAAGTTCATCGCGTATCCGCATCCGAAGCGTGTCACTAGCCTCACGTTCACCGTGAACCACAAACGCCAGGCGCGGAGCTTTACGAAATTGACGCAGCCATTGCATGATTTCATCCGCGTCAGCGTGACCCGACAGCGACTCAATTTGGCTTACCTGGGCATTAACGTCCACGTAGTTGCCGTGAATTTTGGTCGCTCGATCCCCAGCAAGTAGTTTCGCGCCACGCGTGCCGGGAACCTGAAATCCAGGAAAAATAATGTGGTTTCGCGGGTTGCCCGCGTACGTCTTCAGATGATGCAGGATGCGCCCGCCGGTAGCCATTCCGCTGCCAGCGATAATGATGGCGGGGTAATTGAGTTGACCGATAGCCTTTGATTCCTCAGGCGTTGCAATCGATTTCGCGCAAGTAAGCAGCGCGCGTAAATCGGCTTGATCGATACGCAGTTCTGAAGCATGCTTCTTGTAGATAGCGGTCGCGCGAGATGCCATCGGACTGTCCAGAAATACCGGCAACTTGGGAATTCTGCGCTCGCGCAACAATCGACCAATGCAAAGCAGCAGCGCCTGTGCACGACCCACAGCGAATGAAGGCATCAAGATCATGCCGCCGCGAGCCGCCGTTTCGCGAATGCAACGGGCAAGAACCTCTGCGGTGTCCTCGGGCGGATGGCGTCGGTTGCCGTATGTCGATTCAACGATCAGCACGTCGGCTCCTGTCAGTGGCGCCGGTGGCGGCATCAGCAGATCGCTTTGTCGGCCTAAATCGCCTGAGAACACTAGCTGCCGCTTTTGATGCGTGAGCGTCACAGTGGCCGCACCCAGCAAGTGACCCGCTCGAGCAAAACTAACATCAACCTTCCCCACGCGAAACGTTTTCCCCCAGTCGACCGTTTGCATGCGCTTCATACAGCGTCGCACGTCGTTCACATCGTAGAGCGCGCGAGCTGGTGTGTGTTTGCTGTAGCCATGGCGATTTGCGAAATCAGCTTCTTCGTGAAGCAGATGCGCACTATCCAGAAGCATTATTTCCGCGAGATCGCGAGTCGGTGCGGTGCAATAAATCGTTCCCCGGAAACCGTCGCGACAAAGCACCGGAAGATAGCCGCTGTGGTCTAGATGTGCGTGACTTAAAACTATTGCATCGATCTCGCCCGGCGGAACAGGAAACGCGTTCCAGTTACGTTCGCGCAGCGTCTTAAAACCCTGAAACAAACCGCAATCCAGAAGGATGCGCTGGTTACCGAACTCGATCAGGTGCCGTGATCCTGTAACGGTATCCGCTGCTCCCGCGAATGTGAGTTTCATGGCGTTTTGCATAGATAAACTTTCCAATCAGGCTGGCGTTGGCAATCTCAATGATTCATGAAGACCCGCGCAGCCCTCACTGTCTCACAACGACTCACTTGGTCGACTTGACGCGAATCAAACGAACGCGAGTGGCTTCATTGATTTCAATCAACATACCCGCTATGTAAAAGCGCGATCATCTAATCGGTCTCAACGGTGGCAAGCTCGCACTCGTATAACCCGGTATCGACATTCAAAATGACTAAAGCACGTTCTGCAACCGGCTATTTGCGATTTGATTGATCAGCGTTTAGTCACATCTATGACCCGCATGCGAAGGTGGACGAACATGAACATAGAACTCATAGAGCGCGTGATCCGCATCCTCATCGGAATGGGGATGCTGATCGCGATCTTCGCGGTGGCTCATCCTGCTCGTTGGCTCGGCATCGTCGGCGTGGTGCCGCTGTTCACGGGGCTGATCGGCTGGTGTCCTTTGTATGCGTGGCTGATTCGCGACTGACGCAAGCGCGGCACTAAGAAACTAGAAAACCGCGCTTAGAGCCCGATTTAGTTGGGGTTACCTACGAATATACGCACATACAGACAGAGCAATTTTCTGTGCGTTCACTCAATGGTCGCTGCAAGCAAAGCTTAAATTCTGCCTAGCGACCGGCCGCTGAATTTCAACTCCATCTCGCGCCGAGTTTTGTAGGCTGCGGTCGTGCTGTCAATTGCAACGTCGTCCCAAGTAAGCGACTGCCCTTGCGGCACAGGCCGAATGAGCCGCACGTCGTGTGCAAGGCCGAGCGGCAAGCCGCCTATAGCAAGCGAGGTCTTCGCGGGAAGCAACTTTCCCCAAACGGTAAATCCGCCTTCACCATCGAGAATTTCACCCGCATTCAAATCGCGCTTTGCAGTAGCGACCACATCGGCGTTCCACGCCGTAGCAACGCCTGTGGGTTCGCCACGCAGCGCAACGCTCGCAACTGAAACGCCGACCTCCAAACCAATCAAATGCCAGCGCTTGTAGAGCGTGAAATAGCGGCCGCTCGGGTCGGTGTGCGCGTTGTATTCCTCGAAACAGTTTTTGATGTAATCCGTTTCTGCTTCAACCGTGACCCATACACCCATACGAATATCGTACGGAATTTTTCTGCCATTCGCTTCGAGCGATGAGATCACTTCAACCATGCCTTTTTGCTCAAGCACACCGCCTTCGCTGATCGGGCGTGTCACAAAGGGAATGTCTTCCACGCTCGCGGGCGGATACAACAAACCGTTACTCGGCACCGCAAGCCCGGTTGCATTACTCACTGCGGTGCTCTCAATCGAGGGCTTCGATCCATCAAGAAAACTGTTGAACATTTTTGGATTCAGCCCGCCACGCGCCGCTTGCTCGGGCGTGAGGCCGTAGTAGCCCCACACGGTGTCTGGCGTGCTCTGCGCGAAATGCGGCAACCACTTGTGACCGCGCCCTGCAGCAACGACTGGAAATCCGCAGGTGCGTGCCCAGTCCACCAGATCACAGATAAGTGCAGGTTGATCTCCGAAAGCCATCGAGTACACGACGCCCGCCTCCGCTGCTTTTTGTGCGAGTAGAGCACCACAAAAGGCGTCCGCTTCTACCGTCACGTTCACCACATGCTTGCCATGATCGAAGGCAAGCAAACAGTGTTCAACCGCGGCAATCGGATTACCCGTGCATTCAACGACCACGTCGATCGCGGGATGCGTCACAAGCGCACGCCAATCGTCGGAGACAAATGTTGTTCCCAATTTCATTGCGTCATCGAGCGAGCGCGCACTCGAGCGCTCGCTCGCCCAACCCACCCGTGCGAGATTCGCCTTCGCGGCGCTTGGATTTAAGTCCGCAATTCCGACGAGATGCACACCCGGCGTGCGCGGCACCTGCGCGAGATACATTGAACCGAATTTTCCTGCGCCGATGAGACCGATGCGGATGGGCTTGTTATCGGCCGCGCGTTGTTGGAGTTTTGTGTAGAGATTCATTTGTGTGTGTCTTGGTGTCCCCTCCCCTTCAGGGGAGGGCTAGGGTGGGGATGGTTTTCGGCAAATAGAAGCTGAGGAAAACCATCCCCATCCCAACCTCCGCTTTAGAGGGGGAGGAGCTTGTTACGCCGCCACTTTCAAGTCAATGACATCAAGTGACGTTTGCAACGCGCTTTCAGGCACACCATGTTTCCAAGGCAAATCCACGGCGTAATCCTTAAGCAAACAATCATCTGGCAAACACTCAATTGGCGTGAAATCTCGGTGCGCGATGTACTCAGGACGCTTGTGACGACGAATGTGATTCGAGACCGCACACAAACTCAAATACACGCTCACACGATTAAAGGGTGACAGGTTCGCACTCGATGCATGCACGAGGCACGAGTGAAACAAAATCATCGAACCCGCTGGCCCCTTCGGCGATACGATGCCGCCCTGCTTTCCACCCGCACGGTCAACGAGTTTCGCGATCAATTCATGATTGACAGTCCACAGCGGGTAACTCGTCGTGGTGAGATCATGCTTCGCATCAATCACACCTTTTTTGTGACTGCCCGGAATGAACATGAGCGGTCCGTTGAATTCATTCACGTCGTCGAGAAATATCGCGACGTTCATCGCGCGCTCCGTAGGCATCAAATCATCGTTTTTCCAGGTACCGTAATCCTGATGCCATTGCCACACATCGCCCTCAAACGCCATCTTCCCGTTGATTTTGAATTGATGCATGTAGAGTTTTTCGCCGAACAAAGCTTCAACGGGTTTCACCATGCGCGGATGTCGCGCCAGTTTCGCAAAGGGCTCGCTGTACATGTGCGCAGCGAAATTGGTGCGGACGGCATCTGACCCCTTTTCGCGAACGTTGTAGGCCTCACGACGTGCATAAAGCGCGGGTACGGCATCGATCAGGGTTTTTGTTTCGTCGGGTGTAAACAATCTCGGAAAAAATAAATAACCCTCGCGATCAAATTGCTCGAGTTGTTGTGCAGAAAGTTGCATGGAGCCTCCTTTTTAAGTTCATACTTTTTCGCGACGTAGTGATGTGTTTACTTCTTTCGACTGCATTTGCGAAAGTTGTCGAAGCAAATGTTCGCGCGCAGCATTGCCGTGCTTTGAGATCAGTTGCTCCGCGCGTAATGCGTTGCCGCCAGCAATTGCTTTGCCAATCGCCTCGTGCTCATCCCACACCGCATCGCGAGTGACAGCCGATTGCAACACTGCGCCCATGGCACGGCGAATGTGTCGCCAATGCAGCGTGGCAGTTTGTTCGATCAACGGGTTGCGCGCGGCGGCATAAATTGCCGCATGAAATTCGATATCGCAATCGATGAGCTGTGCCACGTTGTTTTTCTTAACTGCGGCGCGGCCTCGCGCGATCAACACCGAATCAAATGAGTAAGCGAAACCTCGGGCTTTTTGTTCTAAAACAGCGGTCGCCGCAAGTCGTGCGGCTAGACCATCGAGCGCGCTTCGCACTTGATACACCTGACTCAACCAATCTGCGTCCAGCGGCGTAACAATCAGTCCGCGCCCGGCCGCGTCTTGCACAAAGCCATCGGTTTTAAGTTGCCGCAGCGCTTGAAGCACCGGCTGTCGCGACACCGCGAGTTGCTCCGCAATTTCTTCCTGAGTGAGGCGCGCGCCCGGTGCGAGGGAGCCTTCGCTGATCGCATCCAGCAGCGAGCGATAGACACGATCCACGAGGTCAGGTGTGGATTCGATACGCGCAAGCGTTGCAGCAGCCATAGTTTCTTTGAAAAGCGTGTTCAGGATGAAGGCAAAATGCGTACTCTGTATACAGAATACAGTAGTTCAACGCTTAAAGAAAACACATGTTTCGCCTTAGAGCATTCAGAACCTAAACGCGTTTTGCAGGCGCTACGCGTAAACATCGGCATTAATCAAGAGTGCAGACGCAAAGCCATAACGCCCAATTGATACGGCGGCTCAATTAGGAAGCTATTAACAAATGGCTAGGCGTGAAAGCACGTCAGCAAGCCGCTGCAAATCATGTGTGTCGTTGTAAACATGCGGCGAGATGCGGATCGCGCTGCCGCGCACAGAAACATGAATTTTTTCTGCAGTGAGTGCCGCGCGACAGCGCTCCACCTCGATCCCGTGCGGTAACTTCAAACCAAAAATATTCGCAGCACGTTCGGCCTCGTCGGTTACTTCAAAACCAATTGCCCGCACGCGTTCGACAAAATCACGCTCAATTGCAAGCAAGTATTCACGAATCCTTGCAGGCTGCCACTCAAGCAGCAACTCAGCGCTCGCGCCCAGCATCTGGATCAACGACGGATTCGCGCGCAGGCTGGTGTCGAAGCGGCGCATGCCAGGAGCGTACGCATCTTGGTAGTCAACCAGCCGCGCGAAGTTGTCGCTGCCCTCACGCATCAGCCAACTCTCTTCGAGTGGCTTCGCATTCGCAAATTTTTCACTCAACACCGCGAATCCCAACCCGTAGTTTGAGAGAATAGATTTGTAGCTATGTACGATCAACGCGTCCGGTTGAATTGCGGCGCAATCAAACGGCATCGCACCTACCGTTTGTGTTGCATCAATGGCGAACAATGCATCAACTTCACGGCAACGTTTGCCGATGTTTACGAGATCAAACAAGGTCCCATCGGCCCAATGTGCTTGCTCGATGCTCACCATCGCGGTGTGGGTATCGATCGCGTCGAGAATCAATTCGTTCCACAACGCTCCACGCGTTCGTTTTGTCGAACTCGATGCCGACCACGGCGCATCGGGTGCGGCTATCGTGCGTAACTCCACGCCATCCTTGCGCCAATCGCGCCACGGATACACGTTGCTCGGAAATTGTTCGCCGAGCAACACGATGTTCTGTCCGCGTTTTGGTACGAAATTTTTCGCAACGATTGCCATGCCATTCGCCACGTTCGGAACGAATGCAATACGCTCTGGATCGGTATTTACAAGTTTCGCAAGCATCCCGCGAACGCGCTCAGCGGGTTCAAAGAAATCACGCGGCGTAACGCTCACCGGGAACGCGCGCGCTGCGAGCGCAGCAACACCCGCACGTTGCGTAGCGAGCGGCAACGGCCCCATGTAAGCGCTATTGAGCCAGATGTGGCCTTCGTTGTTTGGATCGATGCTGAATTGATCGCGTTGGCAAGTGAGTGGCTGCAAGATGCGCTTTCTTAGTTGAATCGCTTGTTCACGGCGGCAACGATGCTATTGGCGTCAACGCCGAAGAATTCGCGCAACGCGGCGCGCGTATCGCTGCGACCGAAACCGTCGGTGCCTAGCGTCACATAGCGGCGTCCCTCGGGCAGATATGCGCGGATACTTTCAGGCACTGCGCGCACGTAATCCGTCGCAGCGATGATCGGGCCGTGTGTATCTACAAGCAAACGCGTAATGAACGGCAGTACATTTTCACGTTCTGATTTCGCACCATCGCGCGAGAGTTCACTCCAGCTTGTGACTGAAATCACGGTTGCGGTAATGCCCTCTTCCGCCAATGTTTTTGCTGCTTTGATGACTTCGGTAAGGATCGCACCAGAGCCAAGTAAGGTGACGTGCTTTTCGAATGCGTGTGGTTCGACAGGCTCACCACGAACGGTTGTTTGAGCACGAACCCCCTTCTCCGTTCGTGGTGATCGCGTGTCAAGCACGGGAGTAAACGCCCCGATCACACCCACACCCGTTCGTGGTGATCCCGTGTCAAGCACGGGAGTAGACGCCTCGCTCACACTCACAGCCGTTCGTGGTGAGCTTGTCGAACCATGAACAGCCTCAATCTGAGCAAACACATAAGCCCCACGAATCAAATCACTGATCTTTTCTGCGGGCAAATCCGGTTGTGCATAATTTTCATTCATCAAGGTGACGTAATAGAAGACGTTACGCTGTTCACTCACCATCTCTCGCATCCCGTGATCGATGATCGCGGCGAGTTCACCCGCAAACGCGGGATCGTAGGCTTTGCAATTCGGCACAGTCGCTGCCCAGAGATGGCTCGTGCCGTCCTGGTGTTGCAAGCCCTCGCCACCGAGTGTGGTACGACCCGAAGTCGCGCCGAGCAAGAAGCCGCGTGGCTGTTGATCGGCCGCTGCCCAAATCAAGTCCGCAACCCGTTGGAAGCCGAACATCGAGTAATAAATGTAGAACGGCAGCATCGCAAAACCATGCACACTGTAGCTCGTCGCCGCGGCGGTCCAGCTTGAAATCGCGCCTGCTTCGCTGATCCCTTCCTCAAGAATTTGACCGTTAAACGCTTCACGATACGAGAGCACGGAACCGATGTCTTCCGGTGCGTAGCGCTGACCGACGCTCGAATAAATGCCGACTTGCTTGAACAGATTGGCCATGCCAAAAGTGCGCGCCTCATCCGCAACAATCGGCACGATACGCGGCCCAAGCGTCTTGTCTTTGAGCAAATTACCGAGCATGCGTACGAAGGCCATCGTGGTGCTCATCTCCTTGCCATTGGGCGCAGTGGCGAACGCCGCATATGAAGCCATTGAAGGCACGGGTAGTGCCTCCGCAGCTGTTTGCCTTTTGGGCAGATAGCCGCCTAGCTTCGCGCGCCGAGCATGCAGGTATTGCATCTCAGCGCTTTCCTCTGTTGGTTTGTAAAACGCTAGTGAAGTTGCTTGCTCATCGCTGAGCGGAAGATTGAATCGATTGCGAAACTCGATAAGCGCAGTTTCATCGAATTTCTTTTGTGAATGTGTAGTCATCTTGCCCTGACCCGCTGCCCCCATGCCGTAGCCTTTTTTGGTGTGCGCGAGGATCACGGTCGGCTGACCGGTGTGTTTCGCAGCGGCGCTATAGGCAGCGTAAATTTTCACGATGTCGTGACCACCGCGCTTCAGGCGATCAATTTGCTCATCAGTCATGCCTTGCGCAAGGCGCGCGAGCGCATCGTTTTGTCCGAAAAAGTTTTCGCGGTTGTAGCGGCCGTCGTTCGCAGCGAAAGTTTGCATCTGTCCATCGACCGTATTAGCAAACGCACCGAGCAGCGCATTTGTCGTGTCTCGCGCAAAGAGGCCATCCCAATCTGAACCCCAGATCAGTTTGATCACGTTCCAACCGGCGCCGCTGAAGAGTTTTTCAAGCTCATCAATGATGCGACCATTGCCGCGCACCGGCCCATCGAGTCGTTGCAAATTGCAATTGACCACCCACACCAAATTGTCGAGGCCTTCGCGCGCAGCAAGCGTGAGGGCGCTCATGCTTTCGGGCTCATCCATTTCGCCATCACCAAATACGCCCCACACTTTGCGCGCGCTGCAATCGAGCAATTCGCGATGTGAGAGATAACGCATGAAACGCGCGTGATAGATTGAGCTGATTGGGCCAATGCCCATTGAACCGGTCGGGAATTGCCAAAAATCAGGCATCAAATATGGATGCGGATAGCTTGAAAGCCCGCGCGCGCCGACCGCTTTGGCGCTAATTTCCCGACGATAAAAATTCAAATCGTTTTCAGAGAGTCGTCCTTCAAGAAACGCACGCGCATACACACCCGGCGCGCTATGCGGCTGAAAAAATACGAGATCACCACCGTGCTTCTTTTCTCCGTCGCTGCGCGCATGAAAAAAATGATTGAAGCCAACTTCAAACAAATCCGCAGCGCTTGCGTAGCTTGCAATATGGCCACCCAATTCACCATACGCCGCATTCGCGCGCGCCACCATCGCAAGCGCATTCCAGCGCATAAGACTCGCGAGCTTCTCCTCTATTGCAAGATCGCCTGGGAACGTTGGCTGCTCCTGCACGCTAATCGTGTTTCGATACGGCGTTGCGAGTTCTGGTTTCCACGCAACGCCCATTGCACGCGCATGCGCAACCAGTTGATCGAGCATGAAGCGCGCGCGATCTGCGCCATACGCTGAGATCAACGCATCGAGTGCGTCTTGCCACTCTCGCGTCTCTTGTGGATCTACGTCGTGTGCACGCACGGCAAATGTGGCGGGATCTGTGGACATCAACATAGTGATTTCACGAAAACAAAGTGTGCCTATTTTGCTAGCAATCACTGGGCATTTGGTTTCGCATAGACTTCTCTGGACAATTTTCGCAGCATTTTGCGCTGCAAAACGAACACTTAGCGAGATACCCAAATGAACGAATCGACCCTTGACGCAGTGGATCTACGCATCCTGAGCGAGCTACAGAAAGACGGCGCGCTCACCAATGTCGAGCTCGCGCGGCGTGTGAATTTATCGCCGTCGCCATGCCTCGCGCGCGTGAAATCGCTCGAAGCGAGCGGCGTGATTGACCGCTACGTCGCCATTGCGAACGCGAAAAAACTGGGGCTCGGTCTCAACGTGTTCATCTCAATCAGTCTCAAAGAACAAAGCAAACATGCACTCGCTGCTTTTGAAACGCGCATCGCCGAACACGACGAAGTGATGGAGTGTTATCTGATGACGGGCGACAGCGATTATTTAATTCGCGTCGTGGTCAGCGATATTCAAGCACTCGAAAAATTTATTCTCGATCAACTTTCGCCGATTCCCGGCATCGAGAAAATTCGTTCGAGTTTCACGCTGAAACAGGTGCGATACAAAACGGCGCTTCCGCTCACCAGTTACGCTTAGATTTGGCGGTGTGGCGGCGCTCTCAAAAACGCCAAAGAGCGCTCACATTTCTAGAAATTTCGAGCAATGATCAAGCCTCCGCGTGTGCGCCTGACGTCCAACCAGCAATTGACTAAGTCACCGAGGCATGGAAGCATTTGTAAAGGGAAATTCGCCTGAGATTTGTGAAGCAGCTAGTATTTTCGTTAGCTTTATTAGGCCCATTTGGCGCCCGCCCGCTCCCGTGCGATTCCGCACCAAACGTTACCTAAAGCATCTCTAACAACATTGCAACCTCCCAGTAGTTTTTAAGGATTCAAGATTGACACCGCAGCCTTCCCTATCTAGCGACCTCTCACGGCCAAAGCTGAGTTTTCGCGCTTCCATCTCCAGACGTTTCAGCCTTCTGTCGGACAAAGCTGATGATGGCGAGATTCAACGCCGCATCCGAGACGGCGTAGAGCTTGAAGGAGCCACGCCGTGGATTCTCATCTTCGCGATTTTTATCGCGTCGGTTGGACTTAACGTCAACTCAACCGCAGTGATCATTGGTGCAATGCTGATTTCGCCGCTTATGGGACCGATCGTTGGCGCAGGACTAGGGCTCGCCATTTACGATTTCGCGCTCGTAAAACGAGCTCTCTTCAATCTCGCAATCGCGGCAATCATTAGCCTGGTTGTGTCAACGCTTTACTTTCTGATCTCACCGCTTCACGACGCGCATTCAGAACTGTTAGCACGAACGACGCCGACGATTTGGGACGTGTTGATTGCGATATTTGGCGGTCTTGCGGGAATCGTTGGAGTCAGTCGCCAAGAAAAGTCAAACGTAATTCCAGGCGTTGCGATAGCGACTGCACTGATGCCGCCCGTCTGCACCGCCGGGTTTGGAATCGCCACCGGGCAATGGGATTTTGTATTGGGCGCGCTTTATTTGTTCGCGATAAATTGCGTCTTTATCGGCTTAGCGACCGCGATCGGAGTCCGCCTTCTCAAACTGGAGCGAAAGGGGTTCCAAGATTTGAAATCACAGTGGCGCATGCGACTTGCGCTTCTCGCGATTGCGCTGGTTACCGCCGGTCCCAGCACTTACTTGGCGGCGAAGTTGGTTCATGAAGAGGTGTACAACGCGAATGCTCGTAAATTCATCGCACGTGAGTTTTCGCAAACGGACACTCAGGCAGCAAGTTCTAGAGTTGATTACGCCACCAGAACGCTTGAAGTCGCGTTAGTGGGTCGACCGCTTTCGGCCGCCACGCTACAAAGTATTGAGTCTAGATTGCCCGCTGCAAACCTTAACGACACAAAAATTGTCGTGCGCCAATCAAGCGAGGCGCGAACCGATCTTGCCGCGCTAAAAGCGGGCGTGCTGAGCGACCTGTACCTGCAGGGCCAGCAAGCGCTGCGACTCAAAGACGAGGACATCAAACAATTGCAAAGAGAGCTCGACTCGAAGAGCGCGGCAAAATCAAAGGCGGAAGACATTTCGGCCGAGTTGCGTGCTCAATATCCGTCAATTGACGTTGTCGCATTGAGTCAGGGCCTAGAGATCGGATCGAACGGATCGAAACGGGAGATCCTTCAGCTAAACGTGAAGTCGAACAAACCGCTCTCGCGTGCCGAACGCGCACGCATCGAAAATTGGCTAAAAGTGCGCACGAAATCAGACGCTGTTTTGGTTGTTTTTGCCAGTCGAGCCTGATCTAGCCGACACGCGATCAGCCGCACACGGGCGCTATTTGCCACCCGCGCTAACATCTTCCCTATGAATTTCGCAGACCGCCTCAACAACGTCGAAACTTCCGCGATTAGGGAGTTATTCAAACTGCTTGGCAAGCCGGGCATCATTAGTTTTGCGGGCGGCTTTCCTGACGCCGCGCTGTTTGATGTTGAAGGTGTCGCCGACGCGGCTGCGGCAGCACTTAAAAACGACCCAAGCGCCGCACTGCAATACGGCGCAACCGAAGGCTATCAACCGCTGCGCGAGTCGCTCGCGGGCTTGATGACAGCGAAAGGCGCGCACGTTGCCGCCGATCAACTCATGGTGACGACAGGCTCGCAGCAAGCGCTTGATCTCATTGGTAAAACGATGATTTCGCCGGGTGACAAAGTGATCGTTGAAGCGCCAACGTTTTTGGCGACCATCCAATGTTTCCGACTCTACGGCGCGGAGCTCATCAGCGCACCAATCGATGCGAACGGCGTCAAAGTCGATGAGCTTGAAAAACTCATCGTTCAACACCAGCCGAAGCTTGTTTATTTGATTCCAACGTTTGGCAATCCAAGTGGCGCAATGCTTTCGCTTGAGCGGCGAAAGCGCGTGCTCGAAATCGCAGCGAAGTACCAGACCTTGATTGTTGAAGACGATCCGTATGGGGATTTGTATTTCAACGATGCGCCTCCGCCATCGCTACTGGCGTTAAGCGACAGCGTATTGGGTTCGCGCGAATGGCTCGCGCATTGCGGATCGTTGAGCAAAGTGCTCTCTCCTGGGATCCGCGTAGGTTGGATGATTGCGCCGCCTGCGCTGCTCGGCAAAGCGGTGATGTGTAAGCAGTTCTCCGACGCGCACACCAGCACCTTCGCGCAAACAACGGCGTATCAGTATCTGCAAAGCGGTCGCATGGGTGCGGCGCTTGACCGGGTCCGGCGCGCCTACGCAGCTCGCGCAGCGTTGATGTGCGAATCGCTCAAGCGCGAGCTCGGCGATGCCATCGACTTCGCCGCACCCGAAGGCGGCATGTTTGTCTGGTCGCGTTTAACCGGCGCGGGCGGCCGCGCGGCCAACGCACAGGAATTTGCCCAACGGGCAATCGAGAAAGGCGTCGCCTTCATCCCCGGCGTGCCGTTTTATGCAACGCAGCCCGACACCGCGACGCTGCGCTTGAGCTTCGCAACCTCTAGCGAAGAAAAAATTCGCGAAGGCATTGGTCGATTCTCAGCTGCACTTTGAAGTTTATGCTGGCCACACGTAACAGCACGATGAGTAAATCGCCTATTTTGAGGGGCGTATAGTCGTATATCAGTGTTTATCGAAAAGTTGCCATTTTGCGTCTTAAGCCCCTGCAAATCGGTACGTCTGCATAAACGTTATTCACTATCTTCTGCGCGCTTCTGCTGAATAGCCCGTACGGGGTCAAGCAACGCAGCAAGGCGCGTGGCGCTGCATCGGCTTGTGCCGCCCGAGTACAACCGGGCGTCCGATAGAGACTAACGCCGAATGGCGCACGGTGTCTGCAAGCGGCAAACCGTCAACACGGCCTTAAATACTTGTCTCAAGTGTCCGTTCCTGCGGGTGCTTTCCGTCCTATTTTGCGTGGGTCTCGCCACAATCAGGAGCTTCTAAGTGCCACGTCAATTCTCTTCGTTCGTCACATTCGTTTTCAGCCTAGCGTGGCTTTTCGCTTCGGCGGCCCACGGCGAAACCTATACGCAGATCGCCAGTTCGTTTAATCACACTTGCGCGATTTATGGCAGTGGCGGCTTGCATTGCTGGGGCAGTAATTTTTCAGGGCAATTGGGGGACGGAACGACCAAGGATTCAGCGATTCCGGTGGTCGTGCCGGGTTTGACCGGCGTGACCTCGGTCGCGGCGGGGAGGGTTCATACCTGCGCGCTGGCGCTCGGCGTCGTGAAGTGCTGGGGCGACGGCTCCGACGGACAACTGGGTAACGGCACGACCAACTCAAGCCCAACGCCGGTGGCGGTGATCGGCTTGAGCACATTCAACAATCAACCCGTCGCCGTTGTGGTCGGCGCAGACTTCAGCTGCGCGCAAATGCAAAACATCCTGACGGGTGCGAGCACTGTTCGTTGTTGGGGCGGAAATTCGATTGGGCAAATCGGCAATGGCACCACCAGCCCGCAAGTATTTGCGCCCGCCACTGTCTCCGGGCTGACCAGCGTGACGCACCTTGCGGCGGGATCGTACTTTGCCTGCGCGGTGACCGGCGGCACGGTGCGCTGCTGGGGAAGCGGTAACAGCGGCGTCCTCGGCATTGGTTCCAACACGAACAGCAACGTGCCAGCGGCGGCGGCAATCGGCATCACCAACGCCACAATGGTCACCGCTGGCGGTTCGCATGTCTGCGCCGCCAACGGCACAACGGGGGACGCATGGTGTTGGGGCTCACAGGACTATGGCCAGTTGGGTGACGGCGTAATCTTGAGGCTCGGCTACAGCGCCACGCCGGTGTACTTTGGCCTGTCGTTTCGTCCGACCAAGCTGTTTGCGGGCAACGTGCACACCTGCGGGATCGTGAGCGGTCAGGCGTTCTGCTGGGGATTCAACCTGTATGGGCAATTGGGCAACATCGCGCAGCCGATCGCCAACAACGCCACCCCGTTGCCAGTTACTGGCCTGACCAGCGGCGTGGCCTCGATGGCGGCGGGGTTGCGCCACACCTGCGCGATCAGTACAACGGGGGCGGTTAGCTGCTGGGGCGACAACTCGATGGGGCAGCGGGGGAGTACGCCGCTTGGTACGGGCAATCCGCTCCTCGCGCCTATCGGCGTCGTGAAATGCAGCCTCGATCTCGATGGCGACGGACAGGTGCTAGCCACCACCGACGCGGTTTTGATGGCGCGTGCAGCGCTCGGCTACACCGGAACCGCGCTGACCACCAACGCTTTCTCCGCCAACGCGCCACGACGGACATCGACGGATTTGTTGATTTATCTGTCGGCGAGTTGCGGAATCGGTCCTTAGCAACATCAAGCGAAGGGAAAATTAAACAGGGCGTGAGCCGCCTCGCGTCCGCGCTCTGATCTCGCGTATCTGGCGCTAGAGCCTAAGCAGCTATTTCATTGGGCGATCAAGCGTATTTCACTATTTTTCGCTAGTTCAGGTTAACGGCGAATACGTCCAGTGAAAACGGCGTCCTGCACTAATGGCTATACACGGAACTGCCGCCGCATTCGCGCGCCGATCTCTCATGCTCACTGTGCCGACGCGCAAAAAACAACGCCCTCATCAACCCAACCTCGACTCAACATTTGCTGCTTAATCGCCGCGCTGGTCGTATAGCGATGGTTACCTTCAAGCGTTGCCGCTTTGTTATTGAACATGCGAGTTACTGCAACCGGACTGGCTGATGGGCACACCCCATTCACCGGCTTGACGGTTGCGAAATCGAAGCCTTCGTAGACAAATCCGATCACCGAGTTCACCATCTGGCACTCTTGATCTGATCCATAGAAATGCGTGCTCTTGCCGCTCGATTGTGGCGGCACGTAAAAGCGACATACCGCACTCACGCCCTGATCCCGATAGAGCGGTTCCGTGGTAACGAAACGCTGACCGGTCCGCGAAAAAAGCTGCGGATTACTATCGAGTACCGCGATCTCGTCGGCACGACCCGTGATGAAAAAACGATTGCCGTTGTCATAGCTAAATTCGATGACTGAACGAGTAAGTGTTGAAGGTACGCGGTCGGACCATACAGAAAACCTCGTATGGGTTTGACTGGTGCTCGAAGCGATGCTCACAGCGCCATCAGGTGTCGCGGTAATGGCTTCGATGGGGAACAGGTTCTGATTCACCTCTCGCCGCCAGGCCGGGTCGAAGGTGCCATCGCCGTCGGTAGAGGCTCGGGAGAATGCCGTAATACCCTGATCGAAATCTATGAATGGCGACGACACAAAATACGCGTACGTGTCATCAACAATTTGAACCGGATCCCGCGTACGCCAACTAAGATCTTGTGCCAACGTCGAGCCCAGCACATAGCGCGATCGATCGATGTACGCATGGGTCGAGGTGAGTCGAAGTGGATTGAAAAAAGGTTGAGCGTTGTCGCGTAAATACTCTGGCGCACGCGCAACCGCACTTGAATCGAATCGCCACAAACCGCTAAAAAAGCAACCGGTGAAGCACGTGGTGTCAAAACCGCCCAGCCAAATTCCACCTGTCATATCGACTTGCAAGCTGTAAATCTGCGCGTCACCCGCAACGAGCACGGGGTCAACAATTTTGATCTGCCAGCTCGCATCGACCTGACGGGTCGCTATTCGGGCACGTTTGATGGAAGGTGCAAAAGCACGGTCATATTCCGCGTAGTACACAAAACCGTCAGCACCAAGACCTGCGGCCGCAATTACGCCTTCAGTTGCAGCGCTGATCTTGATCAAACTGAGATCGCTAGCAGACGGCATCGCCACGGCTAAACTCAGCTCGCGCGCTGGATTGCCGGGTTCGCGCGGTTGGCCCTGTGTTTCCAACAATTCAACGAACAGCGCGCCGTTCGCGGCACGCCCTAAAAAGTTTGCCTCGATCGCGTTCGTGTCGCTGGCTCGTAAACCGAGTTTTGGTGTGCCATCTGGCCGCAACCAAACGAAATGTCGGTACTCCGTCCCGTGATACCAGGCCGCAAATTGTCCCGCGATAACGTGTGAACCGTCTGCTTCGGGCCGAATAAGCAACTTTACTGGCGCGTAGCCAGCTGCGATAGATTGTGACGGCGGTGAAGCCGGGGTCAGCGTCAATGCGTTGAGCCTAGAAAACGAGCTTGACTCGATCGAGTACAAGGTTTGACTACCTGCGGCGAAACGAGGAAAAAACTCAGTATTTGGGTCAGCTGAGATTCGGTTCTGGAGCTCTACCGTGCCGCTGTCTGAGAAGCGCCTTGCTACTTTTGAGATAGCCGTATTGGCGTAAGGTGGCTCAACTACCGAGACTAACAGCGAGCCGTCGACAACTGAAAAATAATCGATTGTGCTAGCTCGGCTGAGCGCTGCGCGGGTAAGGTCTGTCCGCCACGTAGGGTCAAGTACGCCGTCGCTTCGAAATCGGTAAATTTGCAACTGGGTTTGGAAGTCAATGTTGATTCGGCCGATTGCATAAATTCGGCCTTGGCTATCGACGGCGATTTTTTCTACGGAAGCATTGGCGATCCGCGTGGTCAAGTCCGGTGCAGCAGAGGCGGAAAACGAGATCCGACGCAGCTCTGCGTAGCGTGCTTCCGCAGATACAAAGTTGCTAAACGTAAACACCGCGCTGTTTCTTGCGGCATCTAAGTAAACGTCGCCGCTGAGCGAGCGAGTCCAGTTGGGATCGAGCGTGTCGGTGATTAAATCTATTCGACGTAACGTTGTTGCTCGCAGCGTGCCACGCCCGTCGGTGGGCGCCTCCTCTCGAACGCCAACAATGACCGAACTGCCGTCCGCAACGAGTGTTGCGTCGACGTAGCGAGCGCCGGGTTGAGCGGATACCGACAGCGTGTATTCAGCGAGCTTCGCCGCGCCCGGTTGAGCAGAAATTCGCACCAGGCGTGCCCCATTCACAACGTTGCCGTCGACTGGGTTGGGCTCCGAATTCAACAGACCGATGAGGTCACCGCTCGCGGTGAGAATCACGCGTGATGACCCAGGCAGATTCTTCGGAAGCCAACTGTAATCAAGGCGACCTTGAAGATCCGTTCGAAAGACTGCGGAGACTGGAATGCCTTTGACGTGACTGAAGCCGTGGAAGTAAATCCACCCGCGCGCGTCGTCTACGATGGCGTTGCCGCGCGATAGGCGCGTGGGCTCATAAAACCCGCTCACGTCGGGCGCGATGAGCGGTCGCAGCGTCACGCTAGTTTGTGCCAACGAGTGCGTGGCTATAGCGGAGATAAGACAAAGAAACACCAAGGCACGGAAAAGTAATGCGGTCATCGCGAGTCCTACTCATTGGGCGTCCCTACACGCCGAAAATTTCTTTTCCCCGGGCGGAATGGTAGCGTCAGCAATGCGAACGCCGTTGCGCGTTAACGCGTGTTTTTTCGTTGACCCGTGGGACTGCGAACTGCGATCTCGTTGAGCGCGTCGATTCATCGCTGACCGCGCGGGATGTTTGCACGCTAAACAGCCCAAAATAAAAAAGCCCCATCAAATCGGGGCTACGTTCATATCACTGCGTATCTCAATATCAAACGTTATTTTCCTTATCGCCCAATTCAATTGGGCGATAAGGCGTAAAGCTGTCGATTAAATCAACTCAGCTTGATCACCCGTGCCTTCAGGCAACTCAGGCTCGTCAATGCGCTCGATGCCGGAGAGTTTTTCACCCTCGCCCAAGTTGATGAGCGTCACGCCCTGCGTTGAGCGACCGGATTCGCGGATTGATTTCACCGTGGTGCGAATCAACACGCCTCCGGTGGTGATGAGCATGATTTCGTCTTCTTTACGCACGAGCGTTGCGGCGACCACTTTGCCGTTACGCGCGCTTTGCTGAATCGCGATCATGCCTTTGGTGCCGCGACCGTGCCTCGTGTATTCGATGATCGGCGTGCGTTTGCCGTAACCGTTTTCGGTGGCGGTTAACACTTGCTGTTCTTCGTTTTCAGCAACGAGCATCGCGATGATGCGCTGATCTTTGTCGAGCATCATGCCGCGAACACCGCGTGCATTGCGGCCCATGCTGCGCACATCGTTTTCATCAAAGCGGACTGCTTTGCCGCTATCAGCGAAGAGCATCACGTCGTGTTTGCCGTCGGTAAGCGCTGCGCCCACCAAATAATCGCCGTCATCCAAATCAACGGCGATGATGCCGGTTTTCTTCGGACGCGAGAAATCTTCAAGCGAGGTTTTCTTCACGGTGCCCATGCTGGTCGCCATGAAAATGTATTTCTCGGGATCGAAATCTTTGGTCGACACGATCGCAGTAATTTTTTCGCGATCTTGCAACGGGAACAGATTCACAATCGGCTTGCCGCGCGAGTTGCGTCCGCCTTCAGGCACTTCGTACACCTTCAACCAATACACGCGGCCACGGCTTGAGAAACACATGATCGTGTCGTGCGTGTTGGCGATGAATAGCTTCTCAACGAAATCTTCTTCTTTCGTTGCAGTCGCTTGTTTGCCACGACCACCGCGTTTCTGCGCGCGATATTCCTCGACCGGTTGCGCTTTGAAATAGCCGCCGTGCGTGAGCGTGACGACCATGTCTTGCGGCTTGATGAGATCCTCGATAGAAGTCTCTTCTGCGTTCATCACGATTTCAGATTTGCGTCCGTCGCCGAATGCTTTTTTGATGTCCGCAAGTTCGATCGAAATGATTTTGGTGACGCGTTGAGGCTTATCCAAAATGTCGAGCAAGTCTTGAACCGCAGCGATCACTTCTTTGTATTCGCTGATGACTTTGTCAGATTCCAGCGCTGTCAAACGCTGCAAACGCATTTCAAGAATGGCTTTGGCTTGCACGTTGGTGAGGCGATACGCCTGCTCTTTCGGCTGCCAACAGAAATCGGCCGTCACGTCATCGGGGCGCAAGAATTCCACGTTAGCGCGCGAAACCATTTCTTTCACCAGCTCTGATTTCCAGAGCTTTGACGTAAGCGCGGTTTGCGCTTCGTCTGGCGTGGCTGAAGCTTTAATGAGTTCGATGATCGGATCAACGTTTGCGAGCGCAACCGCCAAACCTTCAAGGATGTGCGCGCGCGAGCGTGCTTGGCGCAACTCAAACTGGGTGCGACGCGTGACAACTTCGCGACGATGCAGAATAAACTGCTCGAGGAAGTCTTTCAAATTCAACACGCGCGGACGCTGATCGACCAGCGCCACCATGTTCATGCCGAAGCTGTCTTGTAGCTGCGTGTTTTTGTAGAGGTTATTGAGAACGATGTCGGGGATTTCGCCGCGCTTGAGTTCTATAACGACGCGCATGCCCGATTTATCAGACTCATCGCGCAAATCGGAAATGCCTTCTAGGCGCTTATCGCGGACGAGTTCTCCGATCTTTTGCAGCAACGTGGACTTGTTGACTTGATACGGAATCTCATCAACGATGATTGCCTGACGATCCGACTTACCGATCGGCTCAAAATGGGTTCGCGCTCGCATGACCACGCGCCCGCGACCGGTGCGATAACCGTTGTGAACGCCTTCTAGCCCATAGATATAGCCGCCAGTGGGGAAATCCGGGGCTTTTACGATTTCAATCAATTCTTCGATCGTCGCCTCGCCGTTCTTGAGTAAGAGCTGCGTAGCGTCAATAATGTCCGACAGGTTGTGCGGCGGAATGTTGGTCGCCATGCCAACTGCAATGCCGGATGCGCCGTTAACCAGCAGATTGGGGAATCTGGCCGGCAATACGGTGGGCTCCATTTCCTTGCCGTCGTAATTCGGCTGGAAATCGACGGTTTCTTTCTCCAGATCGCCGAGCATTTCCGCGGTGATCTTTTGCAGTCTGCACTCGGTATAGCGCATCGCGGCGGCGTTGTCGCCGTCAACCGAGCCGAAGTTACCTTGGCCGTCAACCAAGGTGTAGCGCAGCGAAAAAGGCTGCGCCATCCGCACCAAAGTGTCATAAATCGAGGCGTCGCCGTGTGGATGAAACTTACCCATGACCTCGCCGACCACCCGCGCGCACTTCACATACGGGCGGTTGTGCACGTTGTTGGTTTCGTGCATTCCGTAGAGCACGCGGCGATGCACCGGCTTCAAACCATCGCGCACATCGGGCAGCGCGCGGCCAACGATCACGCTCATCGCGTAATCGAGGTAGGAAGAGCGCATTTCGCTCTCAAGGCTAATTGGGAGGGTTTCTTTTGCGAATTGATCCATTGACTCTGGCAAACCTTGAACATGCCGCAACAACCGCTGCGCGGCATTGCGTTGTAGTCATATAACGACAAAAAGCCGCGGACAGCTGTCTCGCGGCGCTACTGGATTTTAGTTCAGTTGATCGTTGCGCCCACACCACAGATATTTCGCTGCGTGACACAGCCCGGATTCAGAATTGCGCCTGCAAAAAGCACGGTGATATATTGGCACTGGAGGGGATTTTGTAGCCACGCGCGCTGCAGCGCAACGTGGACAAAGTCTCTGTGACATCGTCCGAAATGCCTAAAGGGGTACTAAATCAATGAAACTTCGCATCATTGCTAGCGCTGTTGCAGCTGCTGTGGTCGCGTTGTCTGGTGGGCAAGCGCTTGCGCAAGCTAAACCAGGTGACAGCGGCTACGTAATTTCTGCAACTGGCGACGCAAAAAATAATGTGGTTCGCAGCGGCCGTTATGGCACGAGCAATGCTTCGTGCAATCTTTGCTGGCGCACTGGATTCTGGACGCCTGCAATGGCGATCGAGGAATGCGATCCGGATCTCGTGAAGAAAGCGGCTCCACCACCACCTCCTCCACCACCTCCAGCGCCTGCACCAGCACCTACGCCGGCTGCACCGCCACCACCACCGGCGCCTCCAGCACCACCGCCACCACCGCCAGCTCCGTCGGTCCAGAAGATCACGCTCGCTTCTAAAGCGCTGTTTGACTTCGACAAAGCCGTTCTGAAGCCTGAAGGTCAAGCGGTACTTGATCGCGAAATCGTTTCGCGCATCAAAGAAGTGCAAAAGCTTGAGCTCGTCCTGGTGACCGGTCACACCGATCGCTTGGGTTCACAGCAATACAACCAGAAGCTTTCTGAGCGTCGCGCAGCTGCCGTTGCTGCCTACCTCGCAAGCAAAGGTGTTGCAAAAGACAAGATCGAAACACTGGGTATGGGCAAAACCCAGCCGGTGCCAGGCGTTGTCTGTGAGCAGAAAAACCGCAAACAACTCATCGCATGCTTGCAGCCGCATCGTCGCGTTGAAGTTGAAGTTAAAGGCGAAATCGTTATCCGCCGTTAATCGTCGGCTCGATTCGTTCGCAAGAAACCCGCTCCGGCGGGTTTTTTGTTGTCCGCCGTATCCGAAAACCGAAGGGTCGGAGCATGCCCAAAATTAATCAGTAACTTAATCGTAAAAATCCCGATTTAATTGGGCTTTGTGGGTATTTCTTATAAATATCAATATTGAATAAATACTGGTTTCCGCCTCGTTTTGGCTTGCATTTAACCGCATTAGTTTTTAGCGCCTGACGCTTCTGGCATATTGCGCGCAATTCAAGCGTTCTGCGAAAGACCGACATGCTGCGTGATGCAACCTTCCCTATTTTGTTGATCGTCGGCGGGTTCGCCCTGCTTGCTTGGAACTTCGGATGGATTCCCGACTGGAACACGTTAGTTGCGATTGCGTTCGTGCTGGCAGGTATTGCTGTGCTGTTGTTTGATGGCCTGACAAAAAAGTCACTAGTTGCCGGGCCGATTCTGATCGCCGCAGGCATCGCTTGGTACGGCTACTTTGATCTGCACTGGCGGTCGCGAATCGTCATCCCGGTGTTCATGATCTTTTCAGGATTCATGATGCTGATCGCGCGATTCGCGCCCATCGCGGAAACAAAAGAGCGCGGCGTGCTGGCGCCTCGGGACAAAGACGCCGCACGGTTCTAGCCTCGAACGAGTCACAAGGTTGCGAGACAGCGCCAGAAAAATCTGAATCGTGCGGGCACTCTAGAATTCGTCCTATGGCAAAACAACACTACTTGGATTTTGAGCATCCGATCTCCGAGCTTCAAGCACGAATCGATGAACTCACAGAATTGCACAACGGCGTCGATCAACTCGACGTGTCAGACGAACTAAAAAAACTCCGCCGCAAGCTTGCGGATTTAAACAAATCGATTTACTCCAAGCTCACGCCTTGGCAAATCGCGCTGGTTGCACGTCACCCGCAGCGCCCGTACACGCTTGATTACATCGGCGGCATGTTCACCGAATTTGTTGAACTTCACGGCGATCGCGGCTTTTCTGATGACCGCGCCATCGTCGGTGGCTTTGCCCGGTTTGACGGAAAAAGTTGCGTGGTAATAGGTCATCAAAAAGGCCGCGACACCAAAGAAAAAGTCGCGCGGAATTGGGGCATGCCGCGCCCGGAGGGCTATCGCAAAGCGCTGCGCTTGATGAAGCTCGCAGACAAATTTAGCTTGCCCATCTTCACGTTCGTTGACACGCCCGGCGCGTATCCCGGTGTTGACGCCGAGGAGCGCGGCCAATCAGAGGCGATTGGCCGCAACTTGTTTGAAATGGCGCAAATGCGCGTGCCGATCATCGTAACCGTGATCGGCGAAGGCGGATCCGGTGGCGCGCTTGCGATTGCAGTTGGCGACACCACGGTCATGCTGCAATATTCCACTTATTCGGTGATTTCGCCGGAAGGTTGCGCCTCGATCTTGTGGAAAAGCGCGGAGCGCGCATCCGAGGCTGCGGAGAGCCTGGCCATTACCGCGCCGCGGCTCAAAGCGCTAGGTTTGATTGATCATGTCGTTGCCGAACCTTCTGGCGGCGCGCACCGGGATCCGGTCGGGATGGTGCAAAACCTTAAACCATTGCTAGCTGCTGAGCTAACGCGGCTCTCGGAGCTCTCGCCAAGCGAGCGGCTACAGCAGCGCCGTGCTCGTCTTGCCGCGTACGGCGCGGTGAAAGTCGCGGCATAGCGCGCTTCCCCGCGGGCTGCCTACACGGTCGTGAATCCGCTCAAACCTCGCACAGATGACATTGCAGTCGCGGCAACACAGTTGTTTCGTCGGGCGGACCGCGTTTGCGTTGCGTTCTCGGGGGGTGTTGACTCAACAGTATTGCTTCACGCCCTAGTTTATTGGGCTAACGTAGAAAAAAAGCGAAACGTTGCTAGCGAGCCTATCGTTACCGCGATTCATGTTAGCCATGGTTTGAGCCCAAACGCCGATACCTGGGCGCAACACTGTGAAACTGTTTGCTCTGCACTTGGCATTGCACTGAAAGTGGCGAGAGTTCAAGTCGATCTCTCCTCGGGCATTGGCATTGAGGCAGCGGCAAGACACGCGCGGTATGCGGCGATCCGTGCACACGCAGCAGAGCTTCGCGGTGCGCTCGGCGAACGCTTCGTGGTCGCGACGGCGCACCACGCGCGCGACCAAGCCGAAACGGTGCTTCTGCAGCTGCTCCGAGGCGCGGGGCCTGCTGGATTGTCGGCAATGGCTGAGCACGGTGCTGAATTTACGCGGCCGTTTTTGCACGTTTCGAAGCAATCCATTGATGCTTACGCCGCGCACCATTCGCTTGCATTCATCGAAGACGAGAGCAACGCGTCAACACGCTTCGCAAGAAACCGTCTACGTCTAAATGTTTGGCCGAGCCTTACCCACGCGTTTCCATCTGCAGAGAAAACGCTCGCGCGCGCGGCGTCACTACAAGCCGACGCTGCATCACTACTCAACGAGCTCGCGGAGATTGACCTCGAAGCCTGCGCCGACGGCGGGAAACTCCAACGAACCGTGTTTCGTACGCTGTCCCCAGCCCGCCGTGCGAATCTAGTGCGTACATGGCTCGCAGCGCACGGCGAACCTGCGCAGGACGCAGCGCGGATGCGCGAATGGATCGAGCAACTCTCGATTGAATCCGACGATCAACACATCGTCATTGCGCATCACTCGATGCGCGGCACGCTGCGCTGTTTCCGCGACCACATTCACTATGTTTTTCCGAGCGAAATTCGCGTCGATCGCAGAATACAAACGGGCACGCTCAAGCTCGATCTTCACGCGTTACCGCTCGCCTTAAGTCACGGCACAATCTCGCTTCAACGTGCGCGCGAAACCGCAGAGAGCGCGCTCGACAAAGTGCCGAACAACTCACCTGCTCTACGCGGGCTTTTATTGGGCGATACGTTGGCAATGCGGGTTCGTCGAGAAGCTGATGCGATACGTCTATCGCCCAATTCCGGCGGCGTTTCGCTGAAAAATTTGTTTCAACATCACAACGTCCCCACGTGGCACCGAGAAGGATGGCCGGTGGTCGTAACCGGCGAGCGCGTTGTTGCTCTACTGGGCGTCGCGACCGATTATGAAGTGGCTGTGCAAGTCCCTTGGGTTAACGCGCTTCGATGGCAACCACGCTGTGAACCGTTAGCGCCGAGCGAGGAAAACTAGTTCACTCGACGCCTCGGCGCTGCCACTGGTTTTCCTGCCCTTCGCGTTTGTGTATGCGCTTCGCGTGAACCCTGACAGCTAGCTGCATCCGTCGTTCCTACAATTCATCGTCAACGAAGCGATTCATCATCGCGTTCGCTGGCAACGTGTTTGGCGAGCGGTAGTCACGATGAGCTTCGTCTCAGTGCCGCCCCACTCGTTGCCTGCAACAAAAGTCCTATTTAAAAAAAACTGGAGTGAAACTAATGAGAGTCCTAACTCGTGTCACCATCGCCACCCTTGCTGCCATCGCAGCTGCCGCGTCATTCGCGTATCCCGATAAACCCGTGAGCGTCGTCGTGCCGTTCGCAGCCGGTGGGCCCACCGACGTGGTAGCACGCTCACTTTCGCAAGTGCTCGGCGCGCAACTAAAGGGTTCGTTCGTTGTTGAAAACGTAGGTGGCGCGGGCGGCACCATCGGCGCGGGCAAAGTCGCGCGCGCTGCAGGCGACGGCTACACGCTGCTGTTTCACCACATCGGAATGTCGACCGCGCCTTCGCTCTACCGCAAGCTCGATTTCAAGCCTACCGAAGATTTGATTCCAATCGGCGCAGTGGTTGACGTTCCGATGACGTTGATCGCAAAACCGCAAATGGGCGCGGCAAACGCGAAAGACCTGATCGCTTACATCAAAGCCAACAAAGACAAGATCAACCTGGCTAACGCTGGTATCGGATCGGCATCCCATTTGTGTGGACTATTGCTGCAGAGCGCTATGAAAACGGAGGTGACCACCGTTCCGTTTCAAGGCACAGGCCCGGCAATGACCGCATTATTGGGCGGTCAAGTTGATTTGATGTGCGACCAAACCACCAATACCACCGGCCAAATCAAGGGCGGAAAAGTGAAGGCGTATGCGGTCACAAGCAAGGGCAAGCTTGCAAACTTCCCAGAGCTGCCGACGCTCGGCGCCGAGTTGCCGGGCTTCGAAGTCGGTGTTTGGCACGTTCTCTACGCACCGAAAAACACGCCAGCCGACGTCGTAAAAAAACTCGAAGCTGGGTTGCAGGCCGCTATTAAAGATCCTGGCTTTGTCACAAAAATGAAAGAGCTCGGCGCTGAGATCATGCCCGTTGAAAAGCAGAATTCCGCAGGCGCTAAAGCACACCTCGCGGGCGAGATTGCTAAGTGGGCACCGATCATTCAAGCGGCAAAGATCTACGCAGATTAAATTGCGTCAGCATGTGCGACGCCGCCCCATGCCGCAAAGCGAGCAGCGGAGTCGCTCATTAACGTGAACTCAGCAACAAAAAAAGCCTGCATTCGCAGGCTTTTTTTCGAGCGGCGCGCAGAGATTTACATCGGCGCCAAGAGCTGTTACCGATGCCGCAACCCGCTAAAACGATGGCGGCTTTCGGCGCGTCGGATGACTCGGAACGGCTATTCTCCGCCCGTTCCCGTTTTTTCCTGAGCGAGTTCGTCGTCTGACTTCTCCATGAGTTTCGTCAGGCAACCAGCGCACGTAAACACCGTACGACCGGCGACTTTGCGTGTTTTGCCACCCCGAATAATCGCAGGCTGCTTACAGGTACCGCACAGCCGTGTCCAGCTGCCAGCTACTGAGCGTTTGCGAGGGGTCGCCGTTTGTTGGCGAAATTTTGCGATTTGGTTTGCATCTAGAAAACTCATCGTCACCCTGATTTCCGTCAGTCGTTCGGTCGTTTCGTACGGATTTGCTAGATAACGCGTCGGGTTTGCGCCCGATTCGAGATAGCAACGTGGTATAAAACTTAGTTACGCTGGCGCTTGTGTTTCCAACAGCGCATATTATGTCTCAAAACCGCACTTTTTTCCAGTCCCTCAACAACACTTCTCCGAGTAGCAAACGCACCGCAGGATTTGTTTGGATCATTTTGCTCGTGCTCATTGCGGCCGCCGCCGTGTACGGGCTGGTGGTGTGGAAATGGAGTTATTCCTCAGGAGAACGCGTCGGCGCGGTTCAAAAAATCTCGAAAAAAGGCTGGATTTGCAAAACCTGGGAAGGCGAACTCAACATGGTCGTTCTGCCTGGAGGCTTGCCCGAGAAATTTTTGTTTACGGTGTGGGATGAAGCCGTCGCAAAGTCGGTCAATAAAACGCTCGGCAAACGTGTTTCGCTGCACTATGAAGAAAAAATGGGCTTGCCCACAAGTTGCTTCGGCGACACCCGCTACTTCGTCACCAAAGTCGTAGTCGTCGAATAGCGTTGCCGCACCCTCTTATTCGTACATTCGCCTAACCCGCTCATAGTCCGCGGGCGTATCGATTCCCGGCGGCAGCGGCGCATCGACTCGCAGTACGGCAATGGTAAAGCCATGCGCCAGCGCGCGAAGTTGCTCTAGGGCTTCGAAGCGTTCAATGGCAGGAACCGATAACTGCGGAAACTCCCGCAAAAACCCTGCTCGATAGGCGTACAAACCAATATGCCGCATCAGTGGTAAGTCGCGGTGCACTTCTGCGATACCGTCGCTCCACCCGTCTCGATCAAACGGAATCGGTGCGCGCGAGAAATAAAGCGCTTCGCCGCGTTCGTTCATCACACACTTCACGACGTTTGCGCTCTGCGCTTCGCGCGCGTCGGCAATCGGATGCACGAGTGTCGCAATCGCCGCGTTTGCAGCGCAAGAAAGGTGCGCCGCTACGGCGTTGATTGCGTTTGGGGGGATCAGCGGTTCATCGCCTTGCACATTGACCACGATTGCGTCGTCGTCGAGATTGAGTTGTGTCGCGACCTCACTTAGCCGATCGGTGCCCGTCGCGTGGTCCGAGCGCGTCATGGCAACAGCAAATCCGTGCGCCTGACAAACCTCTGCTATTCGGTGGTCGTCTGTTGCGACCACGACCCGTTTTGCCTGCGAAAGCGCTGCGCGCTCTGCGACACGCACGACCATCGGTTTTCCACCCAAATCAATGAGCGGCTTTCCTGGGAATCGAGTGGATGCGAATCTCGCCGGAATGACGACAGTGAAGTCTTCCACGCGCAACTAACCGGCGAGCTTTTCGACTTCAGCGTCGGTCAATTTGCGCGCCTCTTCTTCAAGCATGACCGGAATGTCGTTGCGGATTGGATAGGCGAGGCGAGCGGATTTAGAAATCAGCTCGGCTGCGGATTTGTCGTAAATGAGCGGCCCTTTAGTGACCGGGCAGACGAGGATTTCGAGTAGTTTCGGATTCATAGCGGGTTAGTTGGATCCAGCGTCAGTGTCGTCTTTATCAACCTGCGGCGCATCGTGTTTCTTTCCTGTAATAGCGCTCAGTTTATCGAGAAGTTTGCGCTTTGTTTGCGGCGCAAGGTGCAGAGTGAGCGGAACGACCCACATGTTGGCTTGCGCAAACGATTTGCATTTCACGGCGTCTTTCTCAGTCATCAATATCGGGCGATTATCAAGCGCAGCAAAATCGGCCCACGAAAACGCGTGATGATCTTCAAACGCTAACAATTTGCCGTCGATTCCGGCTCGCTTGAGTGCATCGGCAAATTGCCGTGGATTTGCGATACCCGCCACGATGTGCGGCGGTGTTTGCGTGAAGCTCGAAAGCGACACAATGTTTTTCGGATCCAACAGCGAGTACGCGCGCTGCAACCTGCGCACGGCCACGTGATGATTGCCTTCTTTGTAGCCATGCTTTGGCGCCGTCCATGACGGCATGATGCGCAAATCACACAGCCGCGCACGCTCGCGAAGCTCGCGCAGCGGACCGGCGGGCAGTAGTTTCTCGTTTCCATAACCCCGCTCGGAGCTCACCACTTCCACTTCAATGTCGCGAAACAATCGATAGTGTTGCAACGCGTCATCCGCAACGATCACGTCAACAGCGGGATTTCTCGCGATGAGCTCGCGTGCTGCGGCTACGCGATCCGCGCACACCACGACAGGAACGCCCAAGGCTGCATGCAACAACGGCTCGTCGCCCACCAGGCTCGGCGGCGAGTCGGGACGCACTGAGATTGGTTTATCCGGACTCACCGGATAGCCGCGCGAGACGATCCCAGGCTGGTAACCGACTTGCCGTAGGCAGCGAACGATTGCTTGAACTGCCGGCGTTTTTCCAGCACCACCGACAACCAGGTTTCCAACGGCGATGACCGGCACGCCGACATGTTCTTGCTTTCGCCAACCGCGCCGATATGCAGCGCCGCGCGCACGACCGACGATGCCGTAGGCCGCGGCTAGCGGTGCGAGCGCCACAGAAACAAGGTCGGTGTTTTTCCGCCACCAGCGGGATTCAAGCCAACTTTGGATGCTCATAGGCGGATAAGTCCGTTCGTAGCCATCCCCTCGATCGCCCAATTTTGTCGGGCGGCAAAGCAGTTTCTTCTTATTAACGCTTAATCACTAAAAGCAGGTCATCGCCCTATTTTGAAGGCGTTTGCGTGGCGAAGGTAATGTTTGGGAAGTTCGCGGCGCGCGCTGCCTCCATCACATACACCACGTCTTGGTGTTTCGCGTTGGCATCGGCGTTGATGATGATCACCGGATCGGTGGCACCGGCTGCAGCAGCTTTCATTGCCTCGGCAAGCGACGGCACGCCGGTGAAGTTAAACACCTGTTGGTTCACCGCAAAACGACCCTTGTCATCCACACCAACCTGAATTTCCTTCGGGCGTTGCGCCTGCTTTTCAGCTTCGGCCTCGGGCAGCGTGATTTTGAGTTCGGTGAACTTGCTGTACGTAGTCGATGCCATCAAAAAAATGAGTATCACCAGCAGCACGTCGATCAACGGAATGAAATTGATCTCAGGTTCTTCGCGGAAACGACCTCGGCGGAAGTTCATCGTTCAAGCTCCTGCGCGACGCGCGACCGGAGCGAACGTCCTCGCGAGCCAGGCGCATCGCGCATAGTGCAAACGATTGAACGGATCGTGCTGCGAAGAAGATTGCGAGCGCGAGGTAACGTTGCCGCCGATTCCCGCGGTAGATTGCCCACTCATTTCGCGCGGTCGCCGTGTAGAACATCGACCATACGCATCGCTTGTTGCTCCATCTCGATCAGCAGCGAATCCACTTTTCCGCGGAAATAGCGATAGAACATCAGGGCAGGGATAGCGACGATGATCCCCATCGCGGTGTTGTAGAGCGCCACAGAAATACCGCTCGCCAGCTGCGAGGGATTAGTGCCCTGCGCGCTTTGTGATCCGAAAATTTCAATCATGCCGATGATCGTTCCGAACAGCCCCATCAACGGGGCAGCAGCGGCAATCGTACCTAGCGCATTCAAAAACCGTTCGAGACCATGACCGACAACACTGCCGGTTTCCTCAAGCGCCTCTTTCACCACGGGTCGCGGCGCTTTGATATTGGCGAGTCCGGCCGCCAGCACTTGTCCGAGCGGGCCTTGCCCGGCGGTGAGATTCACCAGCTCTTGGGTCAGCCCTTTTTTGCGGTACTCATCGATGACTTTGTCGACCAATCCGGCGGGAATGATTTGCGAGCGGCGCAGCGTCCAGCAGCGCTCGATGATGAGTGCCAGCGCAACAATCGACATGATGATGAGCGGCCAAATCGGCCAGCCCGCGGCTTTGATAATGTCCCACATAGGGCGAAATGCTCGCAAAAACTAAACGGATGAAGTGTACCTGTGCGCGGTGAATTTCTACGCGGCGGCCGGTCGCACGAAGCAATATTCGTTGCCCGAGCGTTACGGTTTCCAGCCGTCTTTGAGCGTCGCCGCGCGGTTGAACACCAGCGCACCGGCTTTTGAATCGACGCGATCCGGCGTGAAATAACCGTTGCGTTCGAACTGGTAACTCTGGTCCGCCGCCGCGCTCGCAAGCGTCGGCTCACACCACGCGCGGACTGTTTGCAATGAATTTGGATTCACATAATCCTTGTAGTCACCGTCGCCTTCATCGGGATTTTCAACCGTGAACAGCCGGTCATAGAGGCGCACCTCGGCAGCAATGGCGTCAGAGCGCGACACCCAATGGATCGCGCCTTTGACGTTACGCCCACCCTGCGTGCCGCTCTTCGTTGCGGGATCGTAGCTTGCGACGATCGTGGTGACGCGCCCGTTCTCGTCTTTCTCGACGCGCTCACATTTGATGATGTAGCCATAGCGCAACCGTACTTCACCGCCCGGAACTAAACGGAAAAAACCCTTGGACGGTATTTCCATAAAGTCCTCGCGTTCGATGAACACTTCACGCGAAATCTCAAACGTTCTGCGTCCGCGCGATTCGTCATGCGGATGCACCGGCGCCGAGCACAACTCAACGTGCCCCTCGGGCCAATTTTCAATTACCACGCGAATCGGATCGAGCACCACCATCGCGCGTGCGGCAGTGGCATCAAGATCCTCGCGCAGCGCTCGTTCGAGCTCGATCATGTCGACCCATTGATGCGCTTTTGATGCGCCCGTGCGCTCGGCAAACAACCGGATCGATGCAGGTGTGTATCCGCGCCGACGCAAGCCTGCGAGAGTCCAGAGCCGCGGGTCGTCCCAACCGTTGACCAGACCGGTTTCGACGAGTTCGATGAGCTTTCGTTTGCTCATCACGGTGTAGGTTAAATTGAGGCGCGCAAACTCGATCTGTTGCGGGCTGGGCAACGTCAACTTGCCAGATTCAACTAAGCGCGCGAGCACCCAGTCGTAGAGAGGACGATGCGCTTCAAATTCCAGCGTGCAAAGCGAATGCGTGATTCGCTCAAGTGCGTCTGAAATGCAGTGCGTGTAGTCGTAGAGAGGGTAGACGCACCACGTGGTTCCGGTGCGGTGATGTGCCGTGTGGCGAATGCGATAAATGGCCGGATCGCGCAGGTTGATATTGGGCGATGCCATATCGATTTTCAGCCGCAGTACGTGCGCGCCGTCAGCATGTTTTCCCTCGCGCATCTCACGGAACAGCGCGAGGTTCTCGCTTACGCTGCGATCGCGAAAAGGTGAGTTAGTGCCGGGGGTTTCGAAGGTGCCACGATTGGCGCGCATTTCTTCAGGGGATTGCGAATCAACATAGGCCAAACCGCGCTCGATGAAATGCTCCGCAAATTCGTAGAGCTTCGAGAAATAATCGCTCGCGTAATACAAATGGCCATCAAACGAATAGCCGAGCCAGCGCACCATTTCTTTGATCGAATCTTCGTACTCAACGTCTTCTTTCACCGGATTGGTGTCGTCAAATCGAAGATGGCACACGCCGTTGTAATCCTGCGCGAGTCCAAAATTGACGCAAATCGACTTCGCGTGTCCGATGTGGAGATAGCCGTTGGGCTCGGGCGGGAACCGAGTGACCACTTTTCCGCCGTGTTTTCCGCTTGCGTTGTCCGCCTCAATCACTTGCCGGATGAAGTTCGACACTGCGGCCGGTTTTAACGACGAGTCACGTTTTTGTCCGACAGCAATGGGTTCGGTGGATGCCGAACTTGTGGCGTTCGCGGGGGCGGTGGTGAGTTGAGTCGGCGCGGGGTTCATTGTGGATTGGACACTGGCGGATGTGCAGCCGCAACATTGTATCGTTCATAATCGTGGTCAAAGAACGTGTGCAGCGCCTTGATTTCTCAAACAAAATACGGTTCATGCACCACAATCGTCGCAACGGCGACCGGTGCAACAGTTGCCCACAGAGGCTGTGGATAACCTTTCGGATAACCGCGTCGATTCGCCGCTAACCCGCGTAGTCTCGTGTTTCTGCCGCATGCCTAGATGACGATACACAAAAACATTCATTAATTCATACACTTACGCCGTGTTTGCGTGTTTCTGGAGGCAACACACTGGAATTTTTCCGATCAGAAGATCGAAAGTTCGGGTGAGCAGCATGTCTTGGACAACGTGCGACAAGAATTGCGCTGTAGCCAACCTCGCTTCGTCGCTAGATAAACTCAACGCCTGATGTCTGATCTGCCACTCACTTCCGCGATTACCGTCACTGCGCTCGTACAGGCCGCGCGAAATGCGCTCGAGCGTGCGATTCCACTGCAATGGGTTTCGGGGGAAATCTCGGGGTTTAAACGTGCATCGTCTGGGCACTGCTATTTCGAGTTGAAAGACGCTTCGGCGCAGGTGTCTTGCGTGTTGTATCGAAATCGCGCCGCGATGATTGGGGTTGAGCTTCGCGATGGCATTCACGTGGAGCTTCGCATTCACCCGACCATTTATGAGCCACGCGGAAGTCTGCAGTTCACCGTTGAGCAGGCGCGGATCGCGGGCGTGGGTCGTCTCTATGAAGCGTTTTTGCGCCTTAAAGCAAAGCTGGAAGCGGAGGGTCTCTTCGCGTCGGAAGCCAAACGAGCGCTTCCTTCGTTGCCACACCGTATCGGTCTCATCACCTCGCCGAAAGCCGCCGCACTGGCGGACATGTTGCGTGTGTTGCGTGACCGTTGGCCCAAAGCGGAGATCGTTTTATATCCGGCCAGTGTTCAGGGCGCGGCCGCGCCAGGCGAACTTCTCGCCGCACTTAATGCTGCGAATCGCCGAGATGAATGCGATGTGCTGGTAATTGGACGCGGCGGCGGAAGCGCAGAAGATTTGTGGGCGTTTAATGACGAAGCGCTCGTCCGCAGGGTCGCTCGATCGTCAATCCCAATCGTGAGCGCGGTCGGCCACGAGACCGACTTCACGCTGTGCGATTTCGCCGCCGATGTGCGCGCACCCACGCCTACTGCGGCGGCGGCGCTTGTAGTGCCCGAGCGACAAGCGTGGCTCGACGCAGTGACGCGACTCGATTTGGCAAGACATCGCGCCTTTACGCGTACGCTCGACGTTCAGTCGCAGCGACTGGATCGCGCACACGAGCGGCTGCGTACAAGCGACCGCGCGCTGGCGCCTTGGCGCGAGCGGGTGTACAAAATTCAATCGCGTCTCGAACGTGCGCTTCACGTGATGCCCATTGCGCGCCGTGGTTCCATTCGCGCGTTAACTGAACGCTATCAACGCGTGCTCAAACTACGACTGGCCTATCAAGGCGTTTCGCAAATGACAGCTCGCCAGCGCGAGTTGTTATCTGTGTCAATCACCCGCAGTTTGCAAACGAAGCGCCAGCGCGTCGATCAACTCAGCGCCGCGCTCAGTCTGCTCAATCCGGAAAAGGTTTTGGATCGCGGTTATTCCGTGTTGTTCACCGCGAACGGAAAACTGTTGTCTCACCCGTCGCAAGTCAATCTGGGCGACGGAATCGTCGCCCGCCTTAAAGACGGCGAGATCGCGGCGACCGTCTCGGCTGTTCACCCATCTGCAGAGTGACGAGGTTTTGCGTGTGCAACAACGCTCGTCGCTTTAACTTAGCTATAGAGTTCAAACGCACATTCAATTGGGCGATGTACTAATTCTCGGCATAACTCAACTATTTAATTAATTTAGTCTATAGCCCAATAAAATTGGACTTACATTGAATATTCTATTTTGTTGTGAACGCCGCTTCGCACCTGAAAAACCCGTGTTTATTCGCCTTCAGCATTAGCTTCAGAGAGCTCTGGCATGGCACAATCGACGAGATTGACGCGACTCGACAAATCAGTGTTTTTCGCTTGGCGCCGCAAAAAAAGCTCTGCATCCCATGAAACCGATTGTGCTTCTCCCCTGCGATAACCGTATGTTTGGCGGTCATCCAATGCATGTTTTGGGTCAGAAATATGCCGACGCCGTGCGCGACCAAAGCGATTGTTTACCGCTTGCTTTGCCCACAACGGGCCACGAAGACATCAGCGCTTATCTCGATCTAGCCGACGGCGTGCTTCTTACGGGTTCGCCATCAAACGTGCATCCATCGCATTTCGGGCAGGGCGTTCATGATGAATCGCTGCCACTCGACGTCGCCCGCGACACGGTGACTTTGCCGCTGATTCGCGAAATTGTTTCGCGCGGCATTCCGCTGCTGGCGATCTGTCGCGGGCTCCAAGAAATCAACGTCGCACTCGGCGGAACTCTGTTCCAGGCCGTCCAAGAAATTCCGGGGCGCAACGACCATCGTGGCGCGAAGGGCAAACCGGATGCAACGAAAGAGGAAGCGTACGCACCGGCGCACATGATCGAAGTCCAAGCGAATTCTCGGTTAGCCTCGATCACGAATTCGCGCGAGCTCACGGTGAACTCGGTTCACGGACAAGGTATCGATCGAATCGCGCCGGGTCTTTTAGTGGAAGCACGTGCAAACGACGGACAAATTGAAGCGATCACGATCGAAGCGCACACCGGATTTAACCTCGCCGTACAGTGGCATCCAGAATGGCGCGCTTGGGAGAATTCGGACTCGATAAAAATTTTTGCAGCGTTTGGCGAAGCATGCCGTGCGTGGCGAAATAAAAAGCGTGCACCGCTTGCGACCAACTCGCAAGAGGGGCACGATTCAACAACCCCCTCACTAAGGAAGATTGCCTAGCGCATACATTTTTTTTGGCGAGCACCGCGCGGACATCCAGGCGGTTGCCCAAGGAAATGGCGGTCGTGAGTCATTTATGGCACGCGAACTGCAAGGAGTAAATTATGAATACAGAAGCTGCTGAAAAAGCCCCAAAGACGTTCGCCCAACTCGAGGCGTGGCTCAACGAGAGAAACGTCACCGAAATCGAATGCCTTGTCCCCGATCTCACGGGCGTCGCACGAGGCAAGATTCTTCCTCGAGAAAAATTTACCGAAGACCGAGGTATGCGTTTGCCCGAAGTGGTGGTCGCAGGCACTGTCACCGGAAACTTTCCTGAAGAAGGCCCCTACTACGACGTTATTTCAACCGTCGATAAAGACATGCACCTTCGCCCTGATCCCACCACCGTGAGGTTGGTACCGTGGGCGATTGATCCAACTGCGCAAATCATTCACGACTGTCATTTTGCCAATGGCCGCACGGTGCCGTTTGCCCCGCGATCGGTATTGAAACGTGTAATTTCGCTCTACGAAGAAGATGGCCTTTTGCCAATCGTTGCGCCAGAACTTGAGTTCTATTTGGTTGCACGAAACACTGATCCCGATTTGCCGCTGAAAGCACCCATCGGCCGCAGCGGTCGTGCGGAAACGTCACGCCAAGCGTATTCCATCGATGCGGTGAATGAATTCGATCCGCTGTTCGAAGACATGTATGACTACTGCGAAAAGATGAATTTGAACGTGGACACGTTGATTCATGAATTGGGCGCAGGACAAATGGAGATCAACTTCTTTCACGCCGATCCGCTTTCACTGGCCGACGAAGTATTTTTCTTCAAGCGCACGGTGCGTGAGGCCGCGATGCGCCACAACATGTACGCGACCTTCATGGCAAAACCGATCGCCAACGAGCCGGGCAGTGCAATGCACATCCACCAAAGCATCGTCAGCAAAAAGACCGGGCAAAACATTTTTAGCAAGAAAGACGGCTCGCCCTCGCCGGCTTTCTTCCACTACATCGGCGGCATGCAGCGCTATATCCCAGCGGCGATGGCGCTGGTTGCGCCGTACGTAAACAGTTATCGACGGCTCGCAAAATACACCGCTGCGCCAATCAACATTGAGTGGGGTTACGACAATCGAACGGTCGGCGTGCGTTCGCCGATTTCGTCGCCCGAGGCGCGGCGCGTCGAAAACCGAGTGATAGGTTCAGACGCCAACCCTTATATTTCTATGGCGATGACGCTTGCTTGCGGGTATCTTGGTTTAAAGCAAAAACTAAAGCCGAAGCCCGAAATGAAGGGCGATGGTTACAACAGTCCGTACGCTTTGCCGCGCAGTTTGGGCGAAGCGCTGGATTGGTTGCGCAACGAACCCGCGCTTGCCGACGTGCTCGGAAAAGAATTCATCACGGTCTATGCGGAGGTGAAGGAAATTGAGTATGCGGAGTTCATGCGAGTGATATCTCCGTGGGAGCGCGAACACTTGCTGTTGCATGTTTAGCCGCTTTGCCGCAAGCCCCATCATCGATAGCCCGCCCCGGACTCGCTCCGGGGACGAATGACGAAATTTCTGGAAACTAACTATGGCTGCTATCTCAAAACCCATCGCGGCGGCACAACAGCGTCGTTTCGATACCCAACAGCTGCAAGCGCTCGACAGTGCGCACTACATGCATCCTTTCACAGACAGTGCAGCGCTCGCGAAAAAAGGCGCGCGCATTATTGTCAGGGGTGAAGGCGTCTATATCTGGGACAGCGAAGGCAACAAAATTTTTGATGCGATGAGCGGTCTGTGGTGCGTCAACGTCGGCTATGGTCGCAAATCGCTCGCCGACGCGGCATACCGACAAATGCTGGAATTGCCGTACTACAACAGTTTCTTTCAAACGACGACTGAGCCCTCGGTGCGCCTCGCCAAGTTGCTGTCAGAGGTCACCCCGCCCCAATTCAATCGGGTTTTCTTTTCGGGCTCGGGTTCAGAGGGAAATGACACTGTAGTTCGCTTAGTTCGCCACTATTGGAGTTGTCTCGGTCACCCGCAAAAGAAGGTCATCATCTCGCGTTGGAATGGCTATCACGGCTCAACGATGGCGGGCGCATCGCTCGGCGGCATGGAAGGCATGCATCAGCAAGGTGGGCTGCCAATTCCCGACATCACTCATATTCAGCAGCCGTATTGGTTTGAGATTGGTCGCACGCAGTATCCGCATTTGTCAAAAGACGCGTTTGGCATCGAAGCCGCCTCGTGGCTTGAGAAAAAGATTCTCGAAGTCGGTGCTGAGAATGTGGCGGCGTTTATCGGCGAACCGGTGCAGGGCGCGGGCGGTGTGATCATTCCGCCAAAAACTTATTGGCCAGAAATTCAACGTATTTGCGACAAGTACGGTATTTTGCTGGTAACCGACGAAGTCATTTGCGGATTCGGTCGCACCGGTCAGTGGTGGGGCTGCGAGACCGTAGGTTGCAAACCCGATTTGATGACTTTTGCAAAGGGCGTCACCAGTGGCTATATCCCGCTCGGTGGTGTGATGGTGAGCGACAAAGTAGCGGATGTGGTGATTCGACACGGCGACTTTAACCACGGGTATACCTATTCAGGCCATCCGGTTGCGGCCGCTGTCGCAATAGAAAACATCAATATCGTTCGCAACGAAAACTTGGTCGATAAAGTACGCCTTGAAACGGGGCCGTATCTGAAACAGAAATTTGAGGCCTTGATCGATCATCCGCTCGTTGGCGAAGCTGAGACGTGCGGCTTCATGGCAGGGCTCGTGCTGGTGAAATCAAAAGCGCCAATTGCGATGTTCGATTCAGCGCTTGAAGCGGGAATGGTGTGTCGCGGACACTGCTTCGCTAGCGGCCTAATCATGCGGGCAGTCGGTGATCGTATGATCATTGCGCCGCCGCTGGTGACCACTCAATCGCAAATCGATGAAATGATTGCACTCATCCGGAAGTGCCTCGACCTCACCTACGCCGATGTCAAGTCACGCGGTTGGCTCGGTTAACCCACAGTCGGTATCAATCTTGCTGGCACTCGTATACCCATTCGATCATTCAACCGTTATGCTGCACACTGCTTACAAGCGCGCCGTTTTCGGGCGCTGCGTCACAGAAATTCGCACCAAATAACACCACACTCTCTTTCAAGTTCCTGGAGGCTCTTTCGTGAAACCACTTCCGTCTTCGCTCTCGAAACTCAAGCGCGCCCTGCTCACCTCTGCGGCGGTCGCAGGCGTGGCGATTGCATTAACGCCGATTGCCGCCAGCGCACAGGGCGTGCTCAATATCTACAACTGGTCGGATTACATCGCCGAAGACACGATCAAAAATTTTGAGAAGGAAACCGGTATCAAGGTGCGCTACGACACCTTCGATAACAACGAAATTCTTCATGCGAAATTGGTCGCCGGAAAAACCGGCTATGACATCGTAGTGCCGTCTTCTAACTGGGCTGCGATTCAAATCGCCGGCGGTTTGCTGCAGAAACTCGATAAGTCAAAAATTCCGAATTACAAGAATCTTGATCCGGCAATCATGGGATCAATGACCAAGCTCGACCCTGGCAATGCGCACATCATTCCTTGGCTCTGGGGGTTTACCACGGTTGGGATCAACGTTGATAAAGTAAAGGCCGCGCTCGGTAACTTGCCGATGCCAACCAATCCATACGACTTAGTGTTTGATGAGAAATACATCAGCAAAGTTAAATCTTGCGGCGTAAGTTTCCTTGATTCTGCGTCTGAAATCGTGCCGACGATGCTGCATTATCAGGGCAAATATGCCTACAGCCGAAACGCTGCAGATTATCGAGATGCGCTCCCGGCATTGCAGAAAATTCGCCCCTACGTCACCCTTTTCTCTTCATCGGGTTATATCAACGATATGGCAGGCGGCTCAATCTGCGTAGCGCTGGGTTGGTCTGGCGACATCAATATTGCACGGCAGCGCGCGATTGATGCGAAGAATGGCAACAAGATTGAAGCGCTCATTCCACCGGGCGGCGGCGTACCGTTCTTTGACACGATGGCAATTCCCGCTGATGCCAGCAACGTGGAAAACGCCTACAAATTTATCAACTACATCTTAAAGCCTGAGGTTCATGCATCGCTCAGCAACAAAGTGTTCTACGCAAACCCGAACAAGGAAAGCATCAAGTTTGTAAAGAAAGAGGTCGCTGAGAATCCTTCGGTGTTTTTGAAGGAGGCGGATGCGAAAAAGCTAGTCGCGGTCGATTCCGTTCCGAACGACATTCGCCGCACCATCACCCGGATATACACCAGTTTTAAAACCGGTTTGTAACTGAAACAACATGCGGCGGCGCACAGAAAAACGCACGCCGTAATTTGACGCATCAGGGGACGACATGGCGGACGCCGCGCAAACTGGGAATTCGGGCAACAGCAGTATTCTTCGAATTAACAAACTAACCAAAAAGTTTGGCGACGTCGCGGCCGTCGATAGCGTTTCAATCGACATTCGCAAAGGTGAAATATTTGCATTGCTCGGCGCGTCGGGCTGCGGAAAAAGCACGTTGCTGCGAATGCTGGCTGGATTTGAAACGCCCACTTCAGGCGCGATCGTGCTAGAGGGTGAAGACATTACGCGGATGCCGCCGTATCAGCGTCCGATCAACATGATGTTTCAGAGCTATGCGTTGTTTCCGCATCTCACCGTCACGCAAAACATCGCGTTTGGCCTAGAGCGAGACGGCATGCCGTCCGATCAGATCGACGCGCGAGTGAATGCGATGCTCGATCTGACGCAGCTCAAAGCTTTCGCCAAACGTAAACCACACCAACTCTCGGGCGGACAACAACAACGCGTCGCGCTCGCGCGCTCGCTTGCGAAGCGTCCAAGACTTTTGCTGCTCGACGAGCCGCTCGGTGCGCTCGACAAAAAACTGCGCGAGCAAACGCAAATTGAGTTGGTCAACATCATTTCCGAAGTTGGCGTCACCTGCGTCATGGTGACCCATGATCAGGAAGAAGCGATGACGATGGCAGATCGCGTCGCGGTGATGCAATCCGGTCGCTTTTTGCAAGTCGGCGCGCCGCGCGAAATTTACGAAACGCCGCAGACGGTGTATGTCGCTGATTTCATTGGAAACGTAAATCTCTTCAAAGGCAGCCTAACGGTTGATGAGCCTGACTACGTCATGATCGATAGTCCCGAAGGAAAAATCTACGTCAGTCACGGTATCACCGGCACTCAGGGCATGGCGGTACAAGTCGCCATTCGCCCAGAAAAGATTTGCCTGCAACGCACCGCGCCAACGCCCGCTGAGCGCGAAAGCGCCCGCGAGGACGGATACAACTGTGTGCGGGGCATCGTAAAAAACGTTTCCTATCTCGGCAGCTACACCACCTATCACGTCAAGCTAGATACCGGCATGACTTTGAAGGTCATGAATTCGAACGACGCGCGACACGATGAAAATCGCCTCGACTGGGACGACACTGTCTATGCGTGGTGGGACGGCTCTGATGTGGTGGTGCTAACGCAATGAGCAATCGCCGCAAGCCGATTGTGAGTACCGGCGACCGCTTGCTCGGCGCATTTGGCGCGCGCACGGTGATCGGCATACCCTACGTTTGGTTGTTGCTGCTCTTTCTAGTGCCGTTCATCATCGTGATGAAGATCAGTATTTCTGAATCTGACGGCATCCATTTCAAAGACATGTTCACGATCAGCGACGGTACGCTGACTTGGAACGTGAAGTGGGGCAACTACGCGTTCCTTGCCTCAGACGCACTCTACGTCAAAACCTATTTGTCATCGCTTTATTACGCCGCGATCACGACGCTCATATGTCTGTTCATCGGATATCCGTTTGCCTACTTCATGGCGCGTTCCCCCGCTGCATGGCGTCCCGCGCTCTTGATGATGGTCATGCTGCCGTTTTGGACATCTCTGCTGCTCCGCGTGTTCGCGTGGAAAGGTTTGCTTGCGAACAACGGCGTGATTAACGACATACTCCTTGGGTTGGGAATAGTAAGCGAACCGATCAAGATGATGAACACCTCATTTTCGCTCGTCATCGGTATGGTGTACGCCTACTTGCCGTTCATGATTTTGCCGCTCTACGCAAATCTGGTGAAGCTCGATATTCGCTTGCTCGAAGCTGCATCGGATTTAGGCGCGCGGCCGCTGACGGCATTCTGGAAAATCACGGTGCCACTTTCGAAAGCGGGTATCGTGGCAGGCTCTATGCTGGTATTCATCCCTTGCGTGGGCGAATTCGTAATCCCAGAGTTACTGGGAGGACCGAGCACGTTAATGATCGGGCGCGTATTGTGGGATGAATTCTTCAGCAATAACGATTGGGCGATGGCCTCCGCAGTGGCGGTGGTGATGGTGTTACTCATCATTATTCCTCTAGCGATATTCAATAAGTATCAGACGGAAAACGCTGCGCGTGAAAAGGGTCGCGCATGAAATCAAAATTCGGGCTCGGCTGGCTGATTGCTGTCTATCTATTCCTGTATTTGCCCATTCTCACGCTCGTTGTCTTTTCGTTTAACGATTCACGCTTAAACACGTCTTGGGGCGGATTTACTTTCAAATGGTACGCAGAAATCGTTAATGATCGCGAGATTCGTGAAGCACTTTGGCTGTCGCTGAAAATCGCATTTTTCACGGCAACAGCATCGGTCATCCTCGGAACGCTTGCTGCGTTTGCGATGGTGCGCTATACCAAGTTTCGGGGGCGCACCCTGTTTTCAGGCATGATTAACGCACCGCTCGTGATGCCGGAAGTCATTATCGGTTTGTCGTTGTTGTTGATGCTGGTTTCGGTGCAGCGCGCCTTCGGTTTTCCCGAACGTGGCATCATGACCATTTGGCTTGGGCACACCTTGCTCGGTATGGCCTACGCTGCGGTGGTGATTCAATCGCGATTGATGGAAATGGATAAATCGCTTGAGGAGGCCGCGATGGATTTGGGATGTCGCCCTCATCAGGTGTTTCGCTTAGTCACCCTACCAATGATTTCGCAGTCGATGGTTTCAGCGTGGTTGCTCACATTTACGATCTCGCTCGACGATGTGGTGCTCTCCGCGTTCCTTTCCGGACCGGGCTCTACCACTCTGCCCATCGTCATATTCTCGCGCGCTAAATTAGGATTGAGCCCGACGATCAACGCCGTTGCCACAGTCATGATTACGATTGTTGCAGTCGGCGTGATTTTTGGCAGCATTTGGCTTGCGCGACAAGAGAAAAAGCGAGCTGAAGAACAAGCGGCTGCCTATCGCGAGGCTCAGCCCACCTAATCAATTTCGTTGCTGTACAAACACCACACACAACACGCAAGCCATCATTGAGGAGAGAAACATGACCCAACCGTTCAAGCTCAGCGTACTCGTTACCGCGCTGGTATCTGCCGCGCTGATTACACCAGCGCTGGCGCAGTCTAACGAAGAGATTTTGAAAGAATTGCGAGCGCTTAAAACACGAGTTGAACAACTCGAGGTGCAACTCAAAGAAGAACAGAGTAAACCTAAGGTTGACGTTTCCGAATTCAATCGCATTGCGGTGAAGGCAGAAGCGCTTGAGGACAACATCGAAGCGCAAGGACTAAAGCAATTTAAATTCAGCGGCGGTATGGATCCGACGTTCATTGCGAACCGTGCACAGAAAACCTCAAGCTTCCAGTTTCTGAATAATTTCCAGAATGGAGAGGCCTACGCGTACGACAATTCATACTTCGGTATGGCGTGGCTTGATCTGCAAAAAGAAATGGACGGCGGCACACGCTGGCGCCTAACGCTTGCACCGCACAAGAGTACCGTCTCGGGCTACAACATTGGCTCGATCGTTCACGAAGCGTCGGTATCGATCCCCATTGATGGATTGCAGAAACGCTTGATCGCTGGCGCGATTCCGGATTGGAGCGGCTACGAATACTTGTTGCCACACCAGCAAAAATTTATTACTCATAACCTCTTGTTCGACTTCGTCGCACCTACTTATTACGTAGGCGTCGGAGGCGAAATCACAGACGGCAAATGGATCTACAAGGGCGTACTTGGCAACGTGAACGCAAACCGCTACGGAAGCGGTCAGCGCTCACCACTGCTGTCCTATCGCGTTGACTACGCAAAGGGAGAGTTCAACGGCTTTGGTTTTGCGGGGCAGCACGGCAAAATCGCAAACGCGGTCGCTGGCGGCTCCACCACGCTCAACGCACTCGAAGTCGATGGCTATTTCATTCGCGGCCCTCTTACCCTGCAAGGTCAAGTGGCTGCGGGGCAGCAAAAGAATGCCGCGTTCAACGGTGGCAATGCGCGCTGGTTCGGGTTGTCGGGTCTAGCGGGTTACAAAATCACGCCGCGATTTGAAGTCATGGCCCGCGCCGATTATTTGAACAATACGAAAAACGGTGGTGGAACTTACAACGTGTTTTTCAACTCTGCATGCTACGCGGCACGCAATGAGGACGGAACGCTCGGTGCAAATACCGATCAGCCGTGTGCTGACGGCGTGAACGGGTTCGGCCCTGGCATGGTGTTTGTCACCGACGCCAACGGTGAAAACGGTCAATGGGAAGTAGGTGATCCGAATAAAGGATCGAACCGCTACGCCCTCTCGCTCGGATTGAATTACCTGCTCAATCAATTCACCACGATCAAGGCGGAATATCGCTACGACGCATCGAACAAGCGCGTATTTCAATACGTGAACGACGGAAGTTATCGCAAAAATAACCACGTGTTTGGCGTGTCTACGGTCATTACCTTCTAAGCCAAGACCAGTGCACCGGAAAGAGCCCGCTACGTCGGGCTCTTTTATTTACACGCGGTGTATCCTCAATCTTGTTCGACATTTTCGGATTTACGTATATGAACCAACCTCTTTCCACCGATTGGCGCACTAAAGCCGCTACGTTAACGCTTGATGCACGCGCCTTTATCGACGGACAGCGCGTGAACGCGGTCAATGGTGAAACCTTTGCGGTGATTTCACCGATTGACGGAAAAACAGTCACGCAATCCGCGCGCTGCAAAGCGGAAGATATTGACCTTGCGGTGAAGTCAGCCCGCGTAGCGTTCGAGTCGGGCGCTTGGTCGAAACAAGCGCCTGCAAAGCGCAAACGTGTGCTCGTGAAGTTCGCTGAGTTAATCATGAAGAATAAAGAAGAGCTCGCGCTGCTCGAAACCATTGACATGGGCAAGCCGATCAAAAATGCGCTCGCTGCCGATGTCGGAGGCGCGGCCAATTGCATCGCGTGGTACGGTGAGGCGATTGACAAGGTGTACGACGAGATCGCGCCCACGCCACACAACGCGCTTGCGCTCATACGTCGCGAAGCGATGGGCGTGATCGGCGCAATCGTGCCGTGGAATTACCCGATGCTTATGGCGAGCTGGAAGATTGGTCCCGCGCTGGCCGCAGGTAACTCGCTCGTGTTGAAACCCAGCGAGAAATCCCCGCTCACCGCGATGCGATTGGCTGAACTTGCGATGGAAGCGGGATTGCCTTCAGGCGTGTTCAACGTTGTTCCCGGTTTTGGCCACGAAGCGGGCGAAGCCCTCGCACTGCACATGGATGTCGATGCCATCGGCTTTACTGGCTCCACGCGCGTTGGACGGAAGATGCTCGAGTATTCAGGTCAAAGCAACTTGAAACGCGTTTTCAACGAGCTAGGAGGAAAATCTGCGAATCTGGTTTTCGCGGATTTCTCCGACCTAGATCGTGCAGCAGCGACCGCGGCCGGCTCGATGTTTTACAACCAAGGCGAGAGCTGCAATGCGCCGTCGCGCCTGTTTGTTCAGGAAAGTGTGGCCGACGCCTTCGTTGAAAAAGTGCTCGCGCAAGTGCCGCGCTTTACGCCGGGCGATCCGCTGGATTCATCCACTACGCTCGGTGCGATGGTCGATCAAGGCCAACAGCGCACTGTTTTGAACTACATTGAATCTGGCAATAGCGAAGGCGCGCGCCTTGTCGCAGGTGGCACCGCTGCGCGCGAAGACTCGGGCGGTTTCTACGTGAACCCCACCGTGTTTGACGGCGTCAAGAACGATATGAAAATCGCTCGTGAAGAAATCTTTGGCCCCGTGCTCTCTATCATTCGCTTCAAAGACGAGGCGGATGCCGTGAAGATGGCCAACGATTCGAGCTACGGATTGCACGCCGCTGTGTGGAGCAGCAATATTGATCGCGCGCATCGCGTTGCAGGCGCGTTGCGCGCAGGTACCGTGCACGTGAACCAATACGACGAAGACGACATCACGGTGCCGTTTGGTGGCTATAAACAATCAGGCAACGGACGCGACAAATCGTTGCACGCGGTCGAGAAATACACCGAACTCAAGACGACTTGGATTCGTCTTTCGATGCAATGAGTTTTCCGAACGTCGGTGACGACGTCCGCTTAATCCTCGCGCAGTTTGTTGACATCAATGGCGTTGCGAAGGGCAAAATCGTCCCGCGCGCGCACTGGGACGAGGTAGTTTCTGTCGGCGCGGGATTCGCCGGCCCGTCGATTGAAGGCACGGGGCTGCCGCGCCATGGCGCACGCTCTGAGTTTTTCGGACGCGCTGATACAGCCACAGCGCGCGTGTTGCCTTGGCAACGTGACACTTTGCACGTGATTTGCGATGGCTTTGTTGCAGGTGAAGTGTTCGACGGTTGTTCCCGACAAACGCTCAAACGCGCAACGAAAAAACTTAGCGCGCTGGGCTACACCCTCAACGTCGGCATTGAGCCAGAGTTCTTCTTGTTTGAACGCAATCAACAAGGAAAACTCGTGGTGCCTGACACGCTTGATCGGCTCGCGAAGCCCTCTTACGATTTGAAATCACTGCAGCGCGGACGTGTGTTCGATTGCCTGCGCGAACTCGAAGTAGCGCTCAACCAATACGGACTCGACGTCATTCAAATTGATCATGAAGACGCGCCCGCGCAGTACGAAGTAAATTTCAAATACACCGAAGCCTTAGCGAGTGCAGACAATCTAGTTCGATTCAAACTCGCTGCGCATGCCATCGCGGAAAAGCATGGTCTCGTCTACAGCGGCATGGCAAAGCCGTTTGCTGATCGGCCCGGAAGCGGATTGCATTTCCATTTGTCATTCGCGAACGCTGAAGGCAGCGCCGTGTTTGACCGCGGTGATGGCACGCTCTCACCACTCGGGCTCAGCGCGCTCGGCGGCTTGTTGCATCATGCCGCCGCGCTGACCGCGTTTCACGCGCCCACGATCAATTCGTACAAACGCCTCACCGGCGGCGGTTCCCAGTCAGGAACCACCTGGGCACCCGTCGACATCGGTTGGGGAACCAACAATCGCACGCTCCCCGCCCGCGTCACGGCTGGGCGTATTGAGTGGCGAGTGCCCGATCCGACGTGCAATATTTACCTCTCGCTTGCGGCAGTAATTCACGCGTTTATCGACGGGATCTTAAGCTCTAGCTCGCCAGGTGATCCCAATGAATCGGATAACTACGCGGCTGCCGTCGCGTCACTGCGTCGCTTGCCGCAGACGCTAGGCGATGCATTAGTCGCGCTTGAAAAAGATACCGCGCTAACCGAGGCGATTGGCGCACACATTTGCGCACAGCATGTGGCGACACGGCGTGATGAGATCACTCTCTTTCAGCAAACGGTTCACGATTGGGAATGGGCGCAATATGCCGATAAGTATTAGTAGCACTTCTCTTTCCCGCCCAAATTAATTGGGCGATACCGCATTTCTTTTAACTTGTTGACTAGCCTATATTTACCTGTATAGCCCCAATTTTAATGGCGATTATTTATTGTTCTGTTAATCTGTACACACACAAAAACTTCCAACCATGATCGATTCCATTCAGGCGTTCTCCAACAGCTACGTCGAAGCGCGCGAGAAATTTCTGCGCGCTGCGGCAGCCGCAAACCTTGCGGTCGAATCTCACATCCACCCGCTTACCGGACGCGATGGCGAGGCGCTTGCACTCGACGTCGTTCGCGACGGTCCTATTAATGCAGCTCACCTACTCATCGTTTCGAGCGCCTGCCACGGCGTCGAAGGCTATTGTGGAACGGGCGTACAGGTCGCGGCTCTCGGCGACGCGCAGTGGCGGAAAACAGCGAGCGATGCGGGCGTGGCCGTGCTTTATTTGCATGCGCTAAATCCGTACGGTTTTTCGCATTGGCGACGGGTGACTCACGAAAACGTTGATCTCAATCGAAATTTTCACGACTTCTCGCAACCACTGCCGGTCAACGCCGCCTATCGCGAAATTCAGCATCTGTTGCTGCCCGTCACGTGGCCGCCAAGCGCCGAGAATGTCTCGGCGACCGAGCGCTTTATCGCCGAGCGCGGATATGCGGCCTATCAAGCCGCGATCACCGGCGGACAGCACGAGTTTCCGCAAGGACTTTTCTTCGGCGGCACGTCAACGACGTGGAGCAATCTCGCGGTGCGCAAAGCGCTCAAACAACATGGCGCAACGGCGAAACGTATCGCATGGATTGATTTACACACGGGCCTCGGGCCGAGCGGTCATGGCGAGCGCATCTATGCAGGATTGAATGATCCCGCAACGCTTGAGCGCGCCCGTCGCTGGTGGTCGGGCGGCGGCACGACGCCGATCACCTCAACATATGACGGCTCATCCACCTCAGCGCCGCTCACGGGTCTCATGTGGTTTTCGGTGCATGATGAATGTCCACAAGCCGAATACACCGGCATCGCAATGGAATACGGCACCTTGCCGCTCACCGACGTCCTGCAAGCGTTGCGCGCCGAACAGTGGCTTCAGCTACACCCCGAGGCATCACAGACGCAGCGCGATGCGATCAAGCGCCAATTTCTCGCAGCCTTCTACACCGACACTGACCAATGGAAACTAGCAATATTGCGCCAGGCTGAGAACGCGATGACGCAAGCCGTGGCGGGGCTTTCGTCAAACCAATAAGTTCGAAAAGTGACATCGATCGGCATCCTGTAACGCAGTGCCGCTTGGTTTAAAACTTGCGCCACATTGCCCTGATGATCGCGCAGCTAGAACGCAGTGTTACCCGTTTCGGCGACGCGGCACATAGAGCGGAAACCGCTCACCAATCTGCTTCGCAGACGCGCTAAACTTCTGCGACAAACATGTCCGCTTCCACAGAAACGCTCTCATTCGCTCGAACAAAAATCCAGCCGCCGAGATTGCGCGCTGGATTGATTGCGCGCAGCGAATTGATTGAACGAATCGGCGAAGGACTTTTGTATGCCCGCCTCACTCTACTCTCCGCTCCGGGTGGCTTTGGCAAAACCTGTGCGGTTGTGCAAACGCTTTCGGCAAACGCCGCAACACTTCGCTCGGTCTGGATCGGCTGTGATGCGAGCGACACGTTAGGACGCTTCGCAAACGCAGTCGTCGCGGCTCTTGACCCCTTCGATCCGCCGTGGCGAAGCTCGCCCGAAGCACTGGTTGCAGCGCTCGACAGCTCCGAGGGCCAACGCGTCTTTCACGACGCCCTTGTAAACGCACTCTCGGCAACCGATGGAAACCGCGGTGTGATTGTGCTTGACGATTTCCATCGCCTCAACGATGACACGCTTTTGCAATTCATCCCGTCCCTGCTCGAATCAATGCCCGATAACTGGGGTTTCGCTATTGTGTCGCGCGAAGATCCGCCTTGGTCACTCGTTCGATTGCGTCTTGCTAAAGAGTTAGTCGAAATACGCCACGATGATTTACGTTTTCAGACCAGCGACATTAATGAGCTCGCAAAGCAAGGAGGCAAGACAGCATCGATCGAGGACGTGCTAGCGCGCACCGATGGCTGGGCGGTCGGCGTCGCACTGGCGCTCAGCTCTGAATCCAAAGGTTCGCTGGTGCGCAGTGAGCGCCATGCGATCGAGTATTTGCAAAGCGAAGTGCTCGCACATTTGCCAAGTGACTTGCAATCGTTTCTTATCCAATCTTCCGTGCTGCCGGAACTCACCGCGCCCCGTACAGCGGCTGTGACCGGACGAAACGATTCTGACGCTTGCCTCGACGAGATTGAACGTCGCGGCCTTTTCTTTCAACAGGTCGAGAGTCAGGAACGAGCGTTACGACTCCACGACATTTTCCGCGAAGCACTCGCGCAATCGCGTGAGAAACTCCCGCCCGAAGCGCAGCGCGCACTCTGGAAACGCGCAGCTGAGAGCGAACCCGACGCAACGCGCCGCATCGAATACTTAATCGCAAGCGAAGACTACGAGAGCGCGGTCGCCGAGTATGCGCACTCCGCACCGCGCTTGATGGCCGCCGGGCAATCTAGTCTCGCCCGCGCGATGCTCAAACGTTTCCCGAAATCAATTAGCGAGACATCTACTGATCTCGCGATTCTTCGCGGCCTAATGGCCTGGGAATCGATGAATATTCGGCTCATGATCGAGGAGATGAAAACTGCGCTCATCAATAGCGAAAAAAGCGGCGACGCAGCACGTCAACAACTCGCTAAGTCGTATGTGAGCCTCGCGCTCGCTAACTACGCGCCGATTGGCGAGATTCGCTTTGATGAGCGTTATGACGTAGCGCTAGAAGACACGATCGATCCGCGCACGCGCGCAATCGTGTTGCTTAAACACGCCACGCGCGCATTTGACACCGCAAACTTTCGCGAAGCCAATGCGCGCTACAACGAAGCGCTGGCACAAGTGCCAAAAGTTGATGATCCTTCGCTGTGGTTGCAACTATTGCCCGCCGCCGGCTACCTTGGGCTGCGCGAACTCGAACCGCTGATCAGCCGCTATTCAAGCGGTGCGCTCGGTATTGCAGGCGAAGACTACCCAACGCTGCGCGCAGTTGCGATGGGTTTGCGTGGCGCGATGGGACTCTGGCGCGGCGAGCTCGATCATGCGCGCGCAATGCTGGAGGAAGCCGTCTCCATCGCGGCGTGGATCAATCATCCGATGAACGTTTGTTTCTACACGCATGTGCCCTATCTGTTGTGCCGCACATTGCAAGGCGAGATCGATGTTGCCAGCGAAGAGATGCGACGCATCGCTGAACACGTGATCCGCACCTACGGGTCAAAAGGTATGGCAAGCTGGTATTTCTATTGGATCGAGTTGCGCGCCGCACTGATTGCCGATCGTGAAGACATTGCGCGTCGTGCCATCGAATCTATCCGCGCGACGCTGACCGCTGATGAGGCGGAACGCTTGAAAGGGCCAGCAACCGCCATCATTGGCATCGAAGCAATGCTCGATCAGCGCTACGGCGACGCTCGCGGCTGCTTCGCACGAGTGCTCGCGCAGTACGGTCGCAACGACGCCCATGGAATGACAACGGCAACGCGCCTTCTGCTCGCAAAGATTGAGCTCGCCTCCGGTGCATCGCAACAAGCGATTTCGCTAGCTAAAGAGGCGCTTGCAACCATTCGCGCGCGCGGCTACCCGCTCTCCGCACGCTTCGCAGGCGCAAGCGCCATCATCGCGATATCGCAACCGGAATTCACGCGACACTACAGCGAGGACGAGCGCGAAACCCTCCTCGCGGTACAGAGATGGCTGCCTTCGACACAATCCTCGGCCAAGCATGATCATCAAGCAACAGCGCAAGCAGGCAATCGCGCAAGCCCGCGCGCTGCGCGGCTCGACGACGCTAGAAGCGATCTCGCTGAAACGCACTCTCTTGATCTAGCAAAACCTGTTGACGCCACGAAAGTAGGTCACCAATCGTACGCCTCGGAGATCGCCCACGAAGCGACAGGTTTAATTAGCCCGCGCGAAATGGAAGTGCTCTCGCTCATCGCCGCAGGCGAAAGCAACAAAATCATCGCCCGCCGCCTCGACCTCTCTCCGCACACGGTAAAACGCCACGTCGCCAACATCCTAGGCAAACTAAACGCCGACTCACGCGGGCAAGCGGCGGCGAAGTTTCGGGAGTTGCTTGGCTAGTGGCCTCTGAGTGTAGACGCCCAATTTAGCTGGGTAATATTAGTAGAAAATATAGATATTGATCGATTACTTAATTCGTACGTTTGCCCGATTGAATTGTGCTTAAACGCGCATTGTTGCTGTTATAGGCTCCCATCTTTTCGCGGGCAAGTCGCGCTTTAAGCAAGCGCCTCTCGATCAAAAGAAAGTCACTCCGCGAAGCCGGGTCCGTACTGAGACACGCGGGTCAGGATTTCGGCCATTGATCAAGAACTGACGTAACCGATTGATTACTCTGGAGAAAATAAAATCTGTCGTCGAGCAAACCTCGCGATTCGACGTGAATCGCCTCTCTCTATGCAGAAATTTTGCACAGCCACACGATAAAAAAATATACGTTAAAATATACGTTAAAATATACGTGTCCAAGGCTTTTCTAAGGAGCGTTCACCATGTCACAGATCACGCTTTATCTCGATGACGCCACCCAATCGCTGGTCGAGCAAGCCGCGCAAGCGCATGGTGTGTCGAAAAGCCGCTGGGTCGCAGACCTAATCCGCAAACACGCCGCGCACGAATGGACGCAGGATTGCCTCGCACTCGCGGGACGTTTCTCCGATTTTCCATTGCGAGAAGACGCGCCATCGCCCACCGCTTCTGATGCGCCACGCATCGGCTTCTGAGAACGCGGCGTGTATGCCCTAGATGCCAACACGATCAGTTACTACTTTCGTGGCGACCCGCTTGTGGTTGCGCGCATGAAATCGTTGCGACCTGCCGACCTTGGCGTACCTGCCATCGTTGAATTTGAATTGCGCTACGGCCTCATGCGCCTGCCGGACGTTGCTGCCGCACCTCGTCTAGCCGCGCTCTCCGTCTTTTTGCGCTCAGTACAAATGCTTCCGTTTGACAGCGAATGTGCCACACACGCCGCTCGCATACGCGCGACCTTAGAGGCAGTCGGCCAACCTATCGGGCCACACGACACGCTGATCGCGGCCACGACTATGCGATATCAATCGGTACTCGTCACCCGTAACGTTAGCGAGTTTTCACGAGTTGCGGGATTGCAGTGGGTGGATTGGCATTTGGAGGCTTGAGATAGACAGCGTTCGTGGTGCGCCAGTCGAATCATGAACGCCTTATCTACACTCGCTCGTCCTCACCTACGACACGAAATTCCTAGGCGCGTCTTCGCTGCATCGCAGTTAAGTGCGACGGGTTGCGCCGCACCACTCTTTTGATTCTTCACCGAAAACACTAGGTACTCCACTCCACTACATTTGGCGAAGACGGACCCGTCTTTCTGACGTGTTGCATTCGTCACCCGCTTACAACTATCGAAATTTGCCTTAATTACAGATGTCGCGACGGCTGTCGCGTTACCAGCGGGTGCCGGTCCAATATTGATTGCATGAGCCGCCGACCCCAATCCCAGCACGGTGAAAACAACAATCAAACGCCGAGATGTTTTAGATACGGTGATCATTTTTCCTCCAACCGTGACGCGGGAAAAATAATCGGTTTTGACCTGCATGTAGCACTCAGATCGCGCCCGTCCGAAAACACTGTAAATGCTGCATACACGTTGCACGCCTATCGAATTTCATTAACTTTGGGCGTCGTCGCGTATATACCGGTGATTGCATCGACATCTGCGTTCATCTTGTCGCTTGTGTACTTGAGACGTTGCGCAATCGAGTCAGCGGCTTGCGTTTTTGTACGCGCTATCCACTCCTCGCTTAACCGATTGCCGGACTCGTCTTTGAAAATATCTGAGCGGTACGCTGCTTAAGTGCACGAGTGTTGTCCGAGATATTCATCGGATTGACCTGCGTTGTGAGCGATGAGCTATTCATGGTTCGACAAGCTCACCACGAACGGGTGTGAGTTTGAGCGAGGCGTTTACTCCCGTGCTTGACACGGGATCACCACGAACGGGTGTGAGTTTGAGCGAGGCGTTTACTCCCGTGCTTGACACGGGATCACCACGAACGGGCGTGAGTTTGAGCGAGGCGTTTACTCCCGTGCTTGACACAGGATCACCACGAACGGGTGTGAGTTTCACCGAGGCGTTTACTCCCGCGCTTGACACGGGATCACCACGAACGGGCGGATCGGCGTCTCCTCAAAGTCCGGGCACAGTTGAACCATGGATTCCTGCCCCCGCGTCGGGGCACGGGGCAGGCACTGTGGGATCAACAACGGAAAAGTGCGACTGGGAGGTGTATGGCCCGCTGGACGCAATACCAATGGCTCCCCGCAACCCATCGCAATGGCTCTTTTGGGCGATTCGTGGTTAACCCTAAGTCTGTGAAATGACGTCTATGCGCTGTGTTGCGGATCAAGCCAAGCTCTAGCGCCCTCCTCAACTCTCCAAACCGTCATTTCATTTCGAAGGATTCCCTATGTCTACCCAGGTTCAAGGCCGCGAAAACGTTACGTCTACTTCTGCCGCACCCCGTTTCGATCTTTACCGCATGATTCACAAGGCGCTGCGTAAGTCGATGTTCGACGCGGTGTATGCGCTCGGCTGCGTTGATGTCTTGGATGATCGCGAATTTCATGCGACGCTCGATCAGGTGCTCGTGCTTTGCGAGGCTTGCGATCAACACTTGCAGAAAGAAAACCACTACGTGCATCCCGCGATGGAAGCGCGCTCGCCCGGTACTACGCGCCGCATTCTCGATGAGCATTTCGAGCATATCGAAGAGATTGATTTCATCCGCACCGAAGTCACCCGGATTCGCGGCGTCGCTAGCGATGTGCGTGCTGCGGAGACGCATCGCTTGTACCTGCACATGACGCATTTCGTTGCGGACAACTTAATGCACATGCGCTATGAAGAACTAGAGCACAACGCGGTGCTCTGGGCGAAATACAGTGATGCCGAACTGCTAGCCGTTGAGCAGCGCATCATCGCAAACGTGCCACCGAATGAAATGGCAGCAATTTTGCAGGCGGCAATTCCGGCGATGTCGCATCAAGAGCGCGTGCCGTTTTTGCGGGGGATGAAGCAAAGTGAGATGCCGCGCGAAGCGTTCGCAGGCGTCGTGCAAATCGCTCGTGAAACCTTAGCGACACATGAATGGAACAAGCTGGCTCAAGCCATCGGTGAACCCCAAGTGCCGGGTTTGGTGGAAGTGCTATGAGTCGTGTACAGAAAGGCGACTATGTGCCCGTTTTTATTGGGCGACGAGATGCATTATGCAAAACATCGTATTTAGCACCAAAACGCTCCATCGTCCGTAGTTTTTGGGACTATGTGGACGTAGACACTGCCGTTTGGGTAGGTCTGATCGGCGGCGTGTTTCTGCATTGCTTAATTCTGTTCGCAGCGCTTTTGGCGCCAACTGAAGCTCGCGCCGATGTCGGTGATTTGCGAGCTTGGGGTGTGGGCGGTAAGTCGCAATTCACCGTCGGGAACTCAGCCACCACTGAGGTGAGCGGAATCATCCAGTATCAAAATGGGAGCTTAGTTGTTGCGACTAACTGTAACGCGCAAAGCCAGCTCGATTGGTGTTTCACAAAGTTAAACGTCTTTGGCAGCATCGATCAAACTTGGGGAACGTCTAACAGCGGCAGCGTGATTGAACTCAGCGCTTCGCAAGATTTGCTGATGGGCGTGCGCGCCGCTCCGAACGACGGCTGGTTTGCCTTCGGCGGATGTGGAGGTAGCGCATGCATCATTAAATATCTTGCAAGCGGGAGTCGCGACGCAAGTTTTGGTACGAGCGGAAAACTCACGCTGGGTGGCGCGAGAGTGAATGACGTAGAGCTTGGCGTCGACGGCCGCGTCACCTACGTCGCCGAGTGTTACCCGACCAGCATTGTGCACGGCTGCGTTGGGCGATTGCTTGCCAACGGAAACGCGGATCTATCCTTTAACGCTGGACAACCGCGCGTCATAGCGTTTGGCGCAGTTGCTGCGAACAGTGGGTACGTTCTCACCTCGATCGCTCTCGATCCAGCTACAGAAAAAACGTGGGTTGCCGGGCGCTGCCAAGAAAATGGCGTGTACGAGTTCTGTGTCGCGCGATTGAACGCGAACGGCACACCGGACACCAATTACGCCAGCAACGGTTGGCAGCGATTCTCGGTTGCCGGTGTTGAAGATATCGCGACGCAAATATTGCTGCGCCCCGACGGATACGCGCTGCTGGTTGGAAGTTGTCGAACCGATGCGGGCAATCCATTTCGCTACGCCTTCTGCGCGATACAACTTTTGCCATGGACGGCGGCGCTGGACACGGCGTTTGGTGACGGTGGGAAACGATTCATCAATCCGATCGCAAACGGGCAGAATCGGATAACGAGTGGCACCGCGTTTCTACAGCCCGACGGAGCGCTCGCACTATTTGGCGAATGCTTGGGTACCACCGGACCTAACCGCGCGTGCATGGCGCTAGTTTCTGGGAATGGCAGCGACGACAAGCGGCTGCCAAGTTTTCGCAACACCCTAGGTCTTGATGCGCAGGACGTTACGCCGACGACCAACGTAGGCGCAGGCGCCTTGATCCGCGAATACACGGGAACTTATTACTTCACAGTATTTGGCTCCTGCGGCGTCAATGGTGTGCGAACTCCGTGCCTAGCGCGCGTCGAGTGGGCGTATCCACGCGGCGGCGCTTGCAACATGGATATTGACGGCGACGGCAAAGTGCTCGCGACGACAGATGGTCTGATCCTGGCGCGCATTGCTGCCGGAGTGCGCGGTGACGCGGTGGTTGCCGGCGCGCTTGGCGCCGGCGCAACCCGAGGCTGGGAGCGCATTCAAGAGTTCCTGAGCAAGGACTGTGGAATGGCAGTAGCCCGCTAGCGCGGCGTGGTCTCGGCGGCCGGTTGCACATTCAGTACGGTTCAAGATTGCAGCTATAACTGCAACGCGAGGCGACGCGCTAGCCGTCGCCCTCGTCAATCACTCTCACTAGTTGTTTCCGCCAGCGTCCGTTGCGGTTCCGACAAATGCGGTCGTTACCTGCGTGGTCAAGTTGTCTTGATATTTCGAGCCGGTTCCAAAAAAACGCACACCTTCATCGGCGTTATTAATCGCATTGCGTCGCACTACTGAACTCGCGCCTACAAAAAGTCCGCGAAAAGTGCCAGCGCCGATGCCGCCGCTAATGCGATTGTTTTCGTAGATTGCTCCAGTGCAGCCGGTGCATGAAATACCGTGGCCAACGCCCCCGACGATTTCCGCGATGCCGCTGATATCGTTGTTAAGAAAACGCATGCGATTGCCGACGCCCACAATGCCAGTCGCACTGGTCGCAGCGCCGAGCGGCGTTACGCCATCAATCACCACACGGCGCAAGACGGAGTGATCGCCGACCACGATCAATGCGTTGCCGCGCGATGATTCGACGCGGAGATTTTCAATAACCACGGCGTTCGGATTGCTTGCGAAACTCGCTGCGTTTGTCGCGGATGCGAATCCACGGATCGTTCCGTTACTCAAGCGAAAACCGCGAAGCTGCGAGTTGTAGAAAATCGCGGCGGCGGTGGACGTGGCGCCCGCAGCACTTCCGTCAATCATATTGCCACCTAAATCAATCGCGACGTCGGCGGCGCTCACTGAAATCGCGGCACCACTCAGCGCATTACTGCTAAGCGACCCGGTGAGGCAATACTGACCCGGCGCATTGAGCGTAATCGGTAAGCTGGCGATAGCGACACACGAGCTTTGCGCGTTTACGTTGGCGATCGCGCCAGCTGCAACCACTACGAGCAGCACCGCCCGCGTCAAGTTTTTCGATGAAATCATGAAATCGTTTCCTTTCGGTATTAGCGCGCGAATGGAGGGCATCCGCGCTGCTTGATCTCACATAAACGGATTTCGACCGCAAAATCCGCCAATTTCGTTGGTGCCCAGGTTTGGACGACAAAAAAACGCTCATTTGGCGGGATTTGCCAAAAAATGCGTTTATGGCGTATCAGTCGAATCAATGTGGGGTGCGCTATGCAATCTGTGTTTTGTCATGTGTTCCGTGCCGCGCTGACATGCGCTGCCGCGACGCTATTTACATGCCTTTCTTTGGCAGCACGCGCTGAGAACTACGTTTCGATCAGCGCCGGTGCTCAACACACGTGCGCGATCACGGAAACCGCACGCGTGAAATGCTGGGGCTCAAATTCCTCGGGGCAACTTGGAGTGGCCGGTGTTGCGTTGAGCAGCACGCCCGTTTTGGTTCAGGGAATCGACGCTGTCACCCGAATTTCTGCCGCTAGTTCGGGAACCTGTGCGGTGCTCTCCGACGCGACGGTTCGTTGCTGGGGTGGCGGTGGAGTTTTGGGCAACGGCACCTTTGTCTCAAGCGATGTGCCAGTCGCCGTTAGCGGGCTTATCGATGCAGTAGACGTCGCGGTGGGGGGTTCCCACGCCTGCGCTAGCCGCAGCAACGGGCTGGTCGTTTGCTGGGGTAGCAACGCCGACGGTCAACTTGGCAACGGAACAACAACCGATAGCGCTACACCCGTTGCTGTAAGCGGAGTCACCAATGCTCAAACGATTTCAGCAGGTTTTGGCACCTCTTGCGTATCGCGAAGCACTGGCGAGGTTCGCTGCTGGGGGAACAATGCGGTCGGGCAACTCGGAGACGGCACGACCAACGACGCTCCAACGTCGGTGAGCGTAATAGGTGTTACGTCTGCTGCGCAGGTATCTACGAGCGGTAACCATACCTGCGCACGACTGAGCACGGGCGAATTGCGCTGCTGGGGCGCGGGTACGTTAGGGCAACTCGGCAACGGAAGCCTCGCAAACAACTCAACCGCCGTGACTGTGACCGGTATCGCGAATGCGGTGCGCGTTAGCGCCGGCAACAATCACACCTGCGCTCTCTTGGCAGACGCCACGCTGCAATGCTGGGGCGATTCGTCGGAAGGACAGCTTGGAATTGGATCCTTGGCTACAAGACAAACTACCCCGCAGTTGGTACCCGGCATAACGGTTGCAACTGCGTTCGCAACCGGTCAGTTTTTCACCTGCGCAATCGTCGCGCCAGGCAAAGCACTTTGCTGGGGTGTGAATGGGAGCGCGCAGCTGGGCAATGGCGCAAGTGCGCTCAGCAGCGCGCCAGTTACCGTGATTGACCTGAGCGCCGCCTCGAGCGTTGCGGCAGGGGACGCGCATGCATGCGCGACTCAAAGCAGTGGCGCTGTCTTGTGCTGGGGAGACAATGCAGCGGGCCAGCTAGGCACAGGCACGACCGAGGATAGTCCCGTGCCTGTACTTGTAAGCCCCCTTTCAGCGGTTACTTCGTTATCGTCGGGCTTCCAGCATACGTGCGCGCGAATGGCGGATTTAACGGTGCGATGCTGGGGTAGCGACGGCAACGGCCAGTTAGGTAACGGCAGTGTGGTGAACGGCAGCGTCACCGGAATTACCAATGCAACGGTTGTAGCAGCGGGTCGCTTCCATAGCTGTGCACGACTCGCTGACAGCACGGTGAAGTGTTGGGGAGCGAACGGCTCTGGACAACTCGGTGATGGCACCACCACGCAATCATCGACTCCAGTTCCAGTCTCTGGCATTACAACCGCGACCGATGTCTCTGCCGGGAGTTCGCACAGTTGTGCGCGGTTGAGCACTGGTGCGGTGGTGTGTTGGGGCAGCAGAAATTTTGGACAAATGGGCGACGGTACCAGTAATAGCTCGCCGCAAACGATACCCGTCTTCGTCTCTGGCGTAACTAACGCTACGAGCGTGAGCGCGGGCGACACCCACAGCTGCGCGCGTCTCTCTAATGGCGCGGTGCAGTGTTGGGGTTCAGCGAGCGATAACAAGTTGGGTAACGGGAGCGCACCCTCTGGCGACGTTGCCGTAACGGTCATCGGTATAAGTACAGCGACTTCGGTGTCTGCCGGCAAGTTTCACAGCTGCGCGCGGCTCAGTGATGGCACAGTAAAGTGCTGGGGATCCAATTTGCGAGGCGCGCTCGGGGACGGCAGTACAACCAACAGCAACGCGCCGGTTACCGTACAAGGCATCACGAACGCCAGCAGCGTCAGCGCGGGCAATGGCTTCAGCTGCGCACGGCTCACGACCGGGCTAGTGAAGTGTTGGGGATCGAACGTGAACGCAACGCTTGGAAACGGTGACGGACTGGTTACCTCGCGAGTTCCGCAACCGGTTGCGGGCGGCTTAATGTGTTCGCTCGATATCGATGGCAACGGGCAAATAGATGCCACCACCGATTTGCTGATTTTGTCGCGCGTGAGAATGGGACTGACCGGCAGCGCTGTTACTGCCAACGCACTGGGTACGCGCGCAACACGCACCACCTGGTCATCGATCAGAAACTATCTGCGATTTAACTGCGGTATGACTGGTTTAGCGCCGTGACCTCAAGCAATTTCTTTCAACTTTATAAGTATTAACCCAAATTTAATGGGCTATGACGTATTTTTATTTTGTTCTCAATATTAGCAACAATAAACGCTATAGCCCAATTAAATTGGGCTATTAGCTAGAAAGGTGTGTCTGTAACCGACCACGCACGCCGCTCACTCGCAAGGTTGCAACATATCCACGTTCTTCATCAATGCGATGCCGCGTCGCATCGTGATCGCCAGAACGTTAGCGCTTAACATCCATGACGAACAATCTCGTTCAAACGTCATCTTTCCGGGGGGAGACGGCGCGTGGCATCCAGCACTGGTTCCAGCACCACGGTTAACGCAATCGACAGCGCGCCGAGCGGCGATACTGATGCCCTCTTCAGCGCGCTTTATCCTGATTTGAAACGCCTCGCACGCTCGCGCCTGCGAACGGTAGGTGGTCGCACGATGCTCGACACCACGATGCTCGTGCACGACACCTACGCGCGACTCGCTCAATCGCAGTCTGGGCACTTTGCAACAACGTCGCAATTCATGGCGTACTGTGCGCACGTGATGAGATCGGTGATCATCGATCTGGTGCGCGCAAATTTGGCCGAGCGTCGTGGTGGCGGAGAAAAGCCGCTGCAGCTCAATACGGAAATCATGCAGGCCGCGCAGGATGTGGAATCCGGTGATTCGCTCGATGTACTTCGCGTTCACGACGCGCTTGCGCAGCTCAAGCAACTCGATCCGCGGCTCGAACAAATTGTCGAAATGCGCTATTTCGCAGGGATGACCGAACGCGCAACCGCTGACGCGCTGGGATTTAGCGAACGCACGGCAAGGCGTGAATGGGATCGAGCGCGTGCGTTGCTTCGAGTGCTGCTAAGCCAGTAGCGAATGCAAATCCACGAAAACTTCGTGTTGCGCGGCGGGAATGGTTGCCAAATTACGTTCACTAGAGCGGAGAAATTACATGTCGCTCACCATTGACCAACTCAAAGCGCTTGATGCGCTCATTCAGATCGGGCTCGATCAAAGCGCCCCAACCCGACGTGCCTGGTTTGACGCGCTGGTGATCGAGCAGCCGTTATTGAGACCGCTACTTGAGCGAGCGTTGTTTGCAAATCGCGCTGTGGAATCAGGCACGTTCCTCGATTCTCCGCCAGGCCTTGGCGCTTTTGCCGACGAGGTCGACAACCTAACGGCTGGCAACGAAATTGGCCCCTACACACTCGACGCGGTGGTTGGCCAGGGCGGTAGTGCCAGCGTGTGGCGCGCTCACCGAAGCGATGGCACGATGAGGCGCGAAGTAGCGATCAAACTGCCGTATTTCATAGGCAATTCGAGCGGTTGGCATGATCGCGTATCCCGTGAACGCGACATTCTCGCGAGCCTACAACACGCCAACATCGCAACGATCTATGAGGCAGGCGTAGCGCATAACGGTCGGCCCTGGCTTGCACTTGAGTTCATCGATGGCCAGCGCATTGACGACTATTGCCGCAAACATCAGCTACTGATCGATCAACGCGTGCAACTAGTCTTGCGAGTGCTTCGCGCGCTTGAGCATGCGCACGCGCGTGGCGTAATCCATCGCGATATCAAGCCCGCGAACCTATTGGTAACGAAAGACGGGCAACCCAAACTGCTCGATTTTGGAATTGCGAAGTTGCTCGGCACTTCCGAATCGGACGAGGCTGGCGCAACCGAGCTCACGCGGCTGCACGGACGACCGCTCACGCCTGAGTACGCGAGTCCAGAACAACTCAACGGCGCGGCCGTGACCACCAGTGCAGACATTTATTCAATGGGCGTAGTGTTCTACGAGTTGCTCGCAGGCGAGCGCCCGTTTAACGCGAGCGCATTGAATGCATCCGGGTCAAACGGTTTGATTGATCTAGCCCAGCAACGCAGCGCACCCATCGGATCGCCGAGCAAACGCGCGCGGCTGCAACACCGACAAAGCGCAAGTAACAAGCGTGAAGCCATCAGCAAAGACCTTGACGCGATCGCGATCAAAGCAATCCACTACGATGCGGACAAACGCTACAGCACAGCCAACGCGTTTGCCGACGATTTGGATCGATACCTGCGCAAAGAAACCGTTAGCGCACAAGCCGACGGACAATGGTATCGAGTCAAACAATTCGTTCGTCGCAATCGGATTGCAGTAATCGCGGCTGGAGCAATCAGCGCCTCTCTAGTTGTTGGCGCAAGCGTGGCGACTTGGCAGGCATTTGAAGCGCAAACACAACGACTGAAAGCCGAGCAAGAAAGCGCAAAAGCGCTCGCCGTGAAAGACTTCCTAGTGCAGCTCTTTGAGGTCAACCGCGATGATCAATTGGCCGCAGCTATCAAGCGAAAACAACCGATCGAGACCGTTTTAGTAGATGCAGCCGCAAAGCTTCCCGACGCGTTTGCTGAGCAACCTTTGGTTCGGGCCGAAATTTTGCGCATCGTTGGAGGATTGTTTGCTGGGCTCTCGATGAGCGAGCCCGCGATCAAACTCCGCGAAGCGCAACTATCTACGCTCATCGCGGCAAAGTCTGCGCGCGTCGACATTGAACGAGCGCGCGTTGAGCTCGCATTATCTGAAATTGACAAGGGCGACTGGACATCGGGACGACGACGGCTTGAGGATGTCGTACAAACACTAAACGCAAACACGGTGCGCGAAGAGCGCGCGCAACTGGCTGACGCACTCTCCCTTCTCGGCCAATTGAAGGCGTACTCATACGACGCGAAAGGTGCAATTGAACTACTGAACGCGTCGATCTTGCATGCTGAAGCGGCGGACACGGGCAACGGTGCGCTGCTCGCGGAACCATTGGTGGCACGAGCGGCAGCTTTCTCTGACCTCGGTGATACAGCGCAAGTCAACAACGATTTGGCGCGCGCGATCGCGATTTCTGAACGCATCAACGGCGTAGATTCATTGAAAACCGCCGTCATGCACTATCGAAACTACGAAGCACAGTACACGCTCGAAAACATTCCCGCTGCGCTAAAAGCGACGCAAACCGCGCTCGATATTCTTACGCGGATGGGTGCGGAAGATAGCTTTTGGGGTGCAAGAGTCAAGATGGCACAAGGTCGAATGCTCGGCGTGACCGGCGCGTCACGCGAGGCGCTAATACCTCTGAACGATGCGATCAAGTTCTTTGATCGGATGGCAAAGGAGCTCGACGCAGACAACCAAATCGTCACCCGCGCCTACGCGGCGGAAGCCGAGGTCCGATTAAGCGAGTTTGCGCAAGCGAAGGCTCGGATTGACGAAGCAAAGCAGCTTTTAGTCGACAACGCGGATCGGGTCGGCGGATTGGTCTCCAGCGTCTCTTTAGCGCGAGCCGAAGTCGCTTATCAACTCGCAGTAAGGCAACCGCGCGCCGCGATTACGTTAGCCAAAAGCACCCTCGAAGCACTCGAAAAGGCGGGTGGCACGAGTCCTGATATTGCAGGGTTTGCAATTGTCCTCGCACAGGCGCACCTCGATCTGCAAGACTCGAGCGCCGCAACCGCAGCACTTGACGCGCTGACGTCACGCAAACAAAAAATCACGGTAGGCAGTTTGACTCAATCTCGGATTGACGCGCTTCGCGCGCGCATCGAGCAGGAGCGAACGCGAAGAAACTAGCAGATCAAACGCTTAAACAACCGTGTATTCAAGCCGACCACAACGCACTTAATTGGAGTCGTTGAAATGACCAGAAATCGTTTCTCGCAACCACTTGTTCGCGGGATCGCGCTGATGTCGTGCATGCCAAAACATATTGATGCTGATCTCAGGAATGTTCACAGGGTGTTTCAGCGCGACCAGATCGAACGGGGTAACGATACGTTCCGCAAGCGCATTGGGAACGGTGGCGATGAGATCTGTTGCAGCGAGAATATGGCCTACTGCCACAAAGTGCGGAACAGTGAGCCGAACGTTTCGCTGGATGCCACTTTTTTCAATGACTTCATCCATCAAGCCGTGCCCTGTTCCGCTGGCAACGACGGTAAGGTGTTCCGCATTCGCGAAATCGCGCAGCGATAGCGTCTTTCGCGCCGCGTACGGATGCGCGCGCCGCATCAGGCAGACGTAGCGTTGCTTGAATAGTCTCCGCTGAAATATGTCGCCCGCGAGACCCGGGATGAGCCCGATTGCTAGATCAATCGCGCTGCTTTCCATCTCCTCGCGCAAGTTGATCGTCGTGTTGCGAACCGTCGTGAGCGTAACGCGCGGGGCACGATGCGCAAGTACACGCAGCAGCTCAGGTAGGAAATAGATCTCACCGATATCTGTCATTACCACTCGAAAGCTGCGATCACTGGTATTCGGATCAAACGATGCGCGCTCGTTGATTGCACGGTTCAGAGATTGCAATGAGTCGCCCACAGCGACCGCTAGGCTCTGCGCGAAGGGCGTTGGTGACATGCCGCGCCCCGTGCGCACGAAGAGCGGGTCACCCAGCGATATGCGAAGACGCGCAAGCGCGTTACTTACGGCCGGTTGCGACAAACCCAACGCGCGCGCCGCCTTCGACACCTGTTGATGCCGGCTTAACTCGCTGAGCACCAGAAGCAAATTCAAATCAAGATCTCGAAGGTGCATATCCTGTTATTCACGTTGTGAATGGTAATCATTAATTCAATTACATCAGTTTATATCTAAACTAACCGATTCAACACTTAACCTAACCATCATGAACATAGGCAACGAATCGATTCAGCGCCGTGAAAACACGCCATGGAACAGCGAAGGCACAAGCCGCATTCCATTTCGCGTGTACACCGACGCCGAGCTGCATCAACGCGAGCTCGATGCCTTTTTTTATAGGAATCATTGGTGCTACGTCGGACTTGAAGCGGAGATTCCGAACGTGGGAGATTTCAAACGAACGGCGATTGGCGAGCGCTCGGTAGTGATGTCTCGAGCAGACGATGGCTCAGTACATGTGTTTGAAAATGTGTGTGCGCATCGCGGCATGCAGTTTTGTCGCGAGCGACATGGCAACAAAAAGGAATTTGTGTGCCCGTATCACCAGTGGAGCTACACGCTGAAAGGTGATCTCCAAGGCGTGCCGTTTCGTCGCGGCGTGAAACAAGATGGCAAAGTCAATGGCGGGATGCCGGCGGATTTCAAAACAGAAGAAAACGGATTGACCAAACTTCGTGTCGCCACGCGCGGCGGTGTCGTGTTTGCCACTTTCGATCACGCGATGGAATCGTTCGAGAATTTTGTAGGCGAAACGATCCTGCATTACTTTGATCGTATGTTCGATGGTCGAAAGTTGAAAATTCTTGGCTACAACCGTCAGCGTATTCCGGGCAATTGGAAGCTGATGCAGGAAAATATCAAGGATCCGTATCACCCGGGCTTACTTCATACGTGGTTCGTCACGTTTGGTCTGTGGCGCGCTGACAATAAATCAGCGCTCAAGATGGATAAACACTTTCGCCACGCATCGATGATTTCTGAGCGTGGCAATGCGCAAGCGGCAAACGATGTGAGCAAAGTGTCGAGTTTCAAAGAAAGCATGAAGCTGCACGATCCGCGTTTCTTAGACATCGTTCCCGAAACTTGGTGGAACGGTCCAACGGCTGTGATGACAACCCTCTTCCCTAGTGTAATTTTGCAGCAGCAAGTGAACAGCGTTTCTACGCGACATATTCAACCACGCGGCAACGGTGAATTCGATTTCGTGTGGACGCATTTCGGTTATGAGGATGACACGCCAGAGATGACTGAGCGCCGTTTAAGGCAATCAAATCTGTTCGGCCCCGCAGGTTTTGTTTCCGCCGACGATGGCGAGGTAATCGAGTTATCGCAGAAAGGCTTTGAGCAAAAACCAGAGCATCGCGCACTTGCGGAGCTCGGCGGTCGCGACGTCGGCGATACCGATCACATGGTCACAGAAACGCTCATACGGGGCATGTACGCCTATTGGCGTAAGGTGATGCAGCAATGAAGAGCGCGATTGACTTTGAAACCTACCTCGCAATCACTCAGCTTCACGCGGCGTATGCGAGCGCGGTCGATGCCAATGATTGGGATCGCTGGACGGAGCTATTTGTTGACGACTGTATCTATCGAATTCAGCCGCGAGAAAACTACGAGCGCGGTTTTCCGCTCGCGACGCTCTCGCTAGAGAGCAAAGGCATGCTCAAGGATCGTGCGTACGGTATTCGAGAAACGCTGTTTCACGACCCGTACTATCAGCGCCACGTCGTGAGTGCGCCAAACATCATCTCGGCAACCGCTGACCGCATTGAATGCGAAGCGAATTACGTGGTGATTCGCACGAAACTCTCCGAGCTTTCTACGGTGTTTAACGTCGGGCGCTACGTCGATTCCATCGTGCGCACGAGCGAGGGTCTGCGGCTTGCAAAACGCATTTGCGTCTACGATAGTGAAATGATTCCTAACTCAATTATTTATCCGATATGAGCACTGAAAACTGGACCGAAGTTGCTGTTGAATTCGACATCTCAGAAGACGAAATGACGCTTGGCGTCGATCTGCCTGATCGTGAAATTGCGCTTTTTCGTGTGAACGGAGAAGTGTTTGCGACTGATGGCGTTTGCACACACGGCAACGCACGTCTCTGCGATGGTTTTCTTGATGGCTACGAGATTGAGTGCCCGCTCCATCAAGGCAAGTTCGATGTGCGCACCGGACACGCGACGTGCGCTCCTGCGAGCGAAAACATTCGCGTATATCCGGTGAAAATCGAGGCGAGCCAAGTGTTTGTAAATCTCGACAATTCGTAACGCTGGCTATGGCGCGTAAAGTCCCAATTAATTGGGCGATAGATGATTTTTTACGTTGTTTCGCTACGTTCAACAATCACCCATGCCGCCCAATGAAACAGGCCGATAAAGCAGTAAGCTGATAAACCTATTGACCGTGTGGCGTAGCGGTAACGAAAGCTCCGCCCTGATAGATCGCTGAAGGATCGTCGCGGTCAATGACGGGTTGCTTGGCTTCAAGCGTTGAGCGGAATGGCTCCGACGAATCTAGCGGCGCGTATCCAATGTGCCTCGCGTTGCGATTGTCCCAAAACACGGTGCGGTTGTTACTCATTCCGTAAATGACGGTGTGTCCAACTTGCGGCGCAGTTAACGAAGCGACGACGAGCCGTTCAAGATCGGCATACGAAAGCCAAGTAGACAACATGCGACGATCTTTCGGCTCAGGGAATGAGGAACCAATACGCAAACTCACCGTTTCAATGCCCCAGCGATCCCAATAGAGCTGCGCGCAGTTTTCCCCAAACGCTTTCGATAAACCGTAAAAGCCATCTGGCTTCGGCATCACTGTGTTGTCAATCGTTTCAGCTTGTGGATAAAAACCGATGACGTGATTGGAACTCGCAAAGACGATTCGCTTTACGCCATTTATCCGCGCGGCCTCATAGAGATTGACCACACCTTCGATATTGGCAGGAAGGACAGCCGCCCAAGGCTTTTCGGTCGAAACACCACCCAGATGAACCACTGCATCGACGTCGGCCAAGAGCGCACTCGTGAGCGCAGCATCTTCGAGTGGCACCAGCAACCGCTCCTCGTTCGGTAACGCTTCGCCAAGTTCTGCAATGTCGCTCACTCGAAGCACGTCGCAGTACCGAGCGAGACGAGAACGCAGCACCTTTCCGAGCGCACCTGCAGCACCCGTGAGCAACAATCTTTTGAATCGAATTCCTGAGATCGGCTGTGAATTCATGACGTCCACGTTGTTCTCCTAGTTTGGCTTAAATCGCGAGGACAGTGTCGTCGCACTATCACGCAGCAAGTTTTGATCCGCACCGCAGGCAACAAACAAGCCGCCGTTCTCTGCGAAGTGTCTCGCGAGCGCTTCATCCCCAATCAAAACGCCCGGCGCTTTGCCACACTTCAAAATCACTTGAAACGCATCCACGACGGCCTTCACCACTTCGGGATGTTTTGGGTTGCCCAAATGCCCCATCGCAGCGGACAAATCACCTGGGCCGATGAACACGCCGTCGATGCCCGGCACATTCGCAATTGCTTCCAAATTCGCGATGCCTTCCATCGTTTCCACCTGCACCAGCACGCAGATTTCTTCTTGCGCGCGCTTTGCGTAATCTTTCACCCGCCCGTAGTGGCTCGCGCGCGGCGCACCTGCATAGCCACGCACACCGAGCGGCGGGTAGCTACAAAAAGACACCGCATCGCGAGCCTCTTGCTCAGTTTGCACGTACGGAATCAACACCGTTTGCACGCCCACATCGAGCAAGCGCTTTAACACCACCATGTCGTTCCACGGCGGACGAACGATGGGCGATGTTTTGCTGCCTTTCATCGCTTGAAGTTGACTAACGATGTGTGGCAATTCGTTCGGTGAATGCTCCATGTCGAGTAGCAACCAATCGAAGCCACAATCGGCAAGGATTTCCGTGCTGATGTGGCTGCACAAATGCGACCACAAGCCGATTTGCTGTTGCTTGTTTTTGATCGCGCGTTTGAAATGGTTGATTGGGAGATCCATGCTCTTTGTTTCGATATTTGGGAGATTCGTTATGGTTCGATAAGCTCACTACAAACGGATCAATCGAGTGTGTTGCTCAGTCGCGCACCATGCAAGGGGATTTGTTGTTGAATTTCCAATTCGGAATCAAATATTGCATCGCGATAGCGTCATCACGCGCGCCGAGGCCGTGTTGCAAATACAGTTGGTGCGCGCGGTCAACGGCGTTCATGTCAAGGTCGATTCCGAGCCCAGGTTTCTTTGGTACTTCTACGTAGCCGTTCTTGATTTGCAGCGGCGCTTTTGTGAGATGCTGGCCGTCTTGCCAAATCCAATGGGTATCGATGGCAGTCACCTTCCCCGGGGCGGCCGCTGCACAATGGGTGAACATCGCGAGCGACACGTCGAAGTGATTATTCGAATGCGAACCCCACGTGAGGTTATGCATTTGGCAAAGTTGCGCTACGCGAACCGAGCCTTGCAATGTCCAAAAATGCGGATCGGCGAGCGGAATGTCTACGGCTTCTAATTGAATTGCGTGTGACAACTCGCGCCAATCGGTAGCAACCATGTTCGTAGCGGTTGGTAGTTGCGTCTCACGACGAAATTCCGCCATCACTTCGCGCCCGGAAAAGACGCCCTCTGCACCGCAGGGATCTTCAGCGTACGCCATCGTATCCCGATGATCGCGCAACAAGCGAACCGCATCTTTAACCAACCAACCACCGTTAGGATCGAGGGTGATTCGCGCTTCGGGAAATGCTTCGTGCAGTGCGATCACCGCCTCGACTTCTTCATCGCCGCGAAACACGCCACCTTTCAATTTGAAATCCTGAAACCCGTAGCGCTCGTGAGTTGCGCGCGCGAGGCGCACGATGGACTCAGGCGTAAGCGCGGGTTCGTTGCGCAGGCGGAACCAGTCGTTATCGGCACGCGTTTCGTCGCGATAGCCGAGATTGGTTTTACTTTTGTCCGCGATGTAGAAAAGATACCCAAGCATTTGCACGAGATCGCGTTGCTGGCCTTCGCCGAGCAGCGCTGCGACTGGCACATTCAAATGCTGTCCGAGCAAATCCAGAAGCGCACTTTCCACCGCAGTCACGGCATGGATTGCAGTGCGCAAATCAAACGTTTGATGACCTCGACCGCCGCTATCGCGATCTGCGAACGCGGCTCGCATACGATTCAAAATCGCGTTGTAATCGCCAATCGCGTACCCTTCAACCAATGCACGCGCATCGTCGAGCGTGTTGCGAATTTTCTCGCCGCCGGGTACTTCACCGACCCCAACATGGCCGCTCGAATCGGTAAGGATCACCAGATTGCGAGTGAAAAACGGGCCGTGCGCACCACTCAAATTCAGCAACATGCTGTCGTAGCCCGCGACGGGCACCACTTGCATTTGAACAACAATAGGTGTGGAATTCATCGAGAGATCATACAACTAGAGTCACACTCAAGCGCTTAGAAAAGTTCGGAAACTACGCTGAATTTGCCGCTTCCGCGCGCTTCAATCGCTCGCGACTGCTGGAAAGATGGGTACGAATCGCGGCACGCGCGCCATCGACGTCGCGATTGCGAATCGCGCTCAAAATGGTTTCGTGCTCGTGTTGAACGCGCTGTAAATATGATTGTTTTGTTGCTTCGTCATCCGCAATTCGATTGAGTCGTGCGCGCGGAATTGCGCGAGTGCCGAGCGCGTTCATGAACTCCATGAAATGCGGGTTTTGTGTAGCGACCGCAATCGCAAGATGAAAACGTGCGTCGGCTTGTGCTGCGTTTTCTCCTTGCAAAACCGACCTATCGAAGGCGTCCAATGCGGCTTGCATTTCGGCTAAATCTGCCTTCGTTCTTCGCGTCGCCGCAATAGCTGCCGCTTCAGATTCAACGGCAATTCGAAACTCAAGTAGCGCGATCGTGTCACGAAGCGTCGCGAGCTGTTCTGGTTGAATACGAAACGTTGGCAGCTCTTCACGTGCTCGAACGTAGGTGCCGACACCATGACGCGTTTCCACCAAACCTGCGGCTTGCAAATGCGAGATAGCCTCTCGAACGACGGTTCGGCTCACACTGAACTGCCCCATTAAATCGGACTCTTTTGGCAATTTTGTTCCGACGCTTAATATCCCTTTTCTTACTTGGTCGCCCAGTAATTTCGAGACTTCAGCGGATAAGGTGATAGCCCTGCTCGCTCGCGAGCGAGTGTGAGTTTCGGCCGCCGGAGTAGTTGCCATTTTTCTGAGTGCGATGGTCAGTTGTACGATGACTTATGTTACGATGGTTTTTGTCCCGTCGCAATTAAATTCCGGAATACAGCTTTGAATCACAGTCCGGAACAAAAGCTGACGACACACATTTCTCAAAGGAGGCTTCGATGAAATTTACGAAAACACTACTCGGCGCAGCGTTAGCTGCGCTATTGGTTACAACGCATAGCGTTGCGCAAACAATGAAAGCGGCAGACGTTCACCCTGCCGGTTACCCAACGGTCGTGGCCGTTGAAAACATGGGCAAAAAGCTTGACGCGGCAACGCAAGGCCGCATCAAGTTTCAAATGTTTCCGGGCAGTGTGCTTGGCGGCGAAAAAGAAATGATTGAGCAAACGCAAGTGGGCGCAATCCAGATTCTGCGCACCTCGCTTGGCCCCGTCGGCCCGGTGGTTCCAGAAGTCAACGTGTTCAACATGCCGTTTGTGTTTCGCGATATTGCGCACATGCGCGCGGTGATTGATGGGCCGATTGGTCAAGACTTGCTTGATAAGCTCACCGCCTCTCCTGCTCGCCTGGTCGGTCTGGCGTGGATGGACGGCGGCTCGCGCAGCTTGTACACGAAGAAACCGGTGCGCAAACCTGAAGATCTCAAAGGCCAGAAGGTGCGCATGATGGGCAATCCTCTGTTTGTGGACACCATGAACGCGATGGGCGGCAACGGCATTTCGATGGGCTATGGCGAAGTCTTCACTGCGCTGCAAACGGGCGTAATCGATGGCGCTGAAAACAATCCGCCGAGCCTCTACACCGCGAATCACTTTAAAGCCGGTGCGAAGTACTACACGCAAACCAATCACTTGATCATCCCGGAAATTCTGGTGATGTCAAAAGTCGCGTGGGACAAACTCTCGCCCGCCGATCAAGCGGCGGTTAAAAAAGCAGGGCGCGAGGCACAGATGGAACAGCGCAAACTTTGGGACGCAGCCGTTGCGGATTACACGCAAAAACTGAAGACTGAAGGCGTTGAGTTCATCACGATCGACAACAAACCTTTCTTCGATGCCACCGCACCGGTACGTGCGAAATACGGAGAGAAGTTCGCCGATCTGATGAAACGAATTTCCGAAGTGAAGTAAGTCGGAATCAACGAACGCCACGATCTAAGGAAACGCTGAATAAGTCACCGCGATGCAGCGCGCCTTGATTTGGGATGGAGCGCAAGGAGAAAAGCACAGACATAGCCGCAGCTATGGCGAGCATTTTCGACGCGGCGATCCGCCCAAAGCAAGGATGCGATGCGCGCGAGGGACTTGTTCAGCGTTTCCCTAACTATCGTGGCGTTTTTTCATGCGCAGGAGAACAAGAAAATGAAGCAGCAATACGTCGCCGCAATGGACCGTTTGTATCTCGCGAGCATCTGGTTCGCCGGGATCGCAATCACCCTGATGTCGCTCATTATTCCGTGGGGCGTGTTTACGCGCTATGTCCTGGGTACGGGCTCGCAGTGGCCGGAGCCGATTGCGATCTTGCTCATGATGGTGTTTACCTTCATCGGCGCAGCCGCCGCGTATCGCGCGAATAGCCACATTGCGGTGACGATGTTGACGGATCGATTGCCACCTGCGCTTGCGAAGTCGTCGGCTGTCGTCGTTGATCTGTTGATGCTCGTCGCCTGCGGATTCGTCGCTTGGTACGGCTGGAAACTCTGCGCGGGAACGATGTCGCAGTCGGTCAGCGAATTGCCGTGGCTTCCTGTCGGTGTGACCTACGCGTCGCTGCCGATCGGCGCGGCGATCACTTTGCTCTTCATTGTCGAGCACCTGTTGATCGGCTCGCAAGCCCATCGCGCGCTCATGCGTTTTGAAGAAGGGATTGCCGACACCGCGCACGAGGGAGCACGCTGATGGATGCATTCGTATTAATTGCAAGCTTCGTTCTACTGATGATGCTCGGCGTGCCGATCGCTTATTCGCTTGGACTTGCTGCGTTGGTCGGCGCGCTTTGGATCGACATTCCACTCGATGCAGTGATGATTCAAATTGCAGCGGGTGTCAACAAATTTTCCTTGCTTGCGATTCCCTTCTTCGTGCTCGCGGGCGCGATCATGGCTGAAGGCGGCATGGCGCGCAGGCTAGTTGCTTTTGCGGGCGTGCTCGTGGGTTTCATCCGCGGCGGACTGTCGCTCGTAAACATTTTGGCCTCTACTTTTTTTGGCGCAATTTCAGGATCATCGGTGGCCGATACTGCATCGATTGGCAGCGTGTTGATTCCTGAAATGGAGAAAAAAGGCTATCCAAAACCGTTCGCAACGGCCGTCACGATCAGCGGTTCAGTGCAGGCGATTTTGATTCCTCCGAGCCATAACGCAGTCATCTATTCACTCGCGGCGGGCGGCTCTGTTTCCATTGCCGCGCTATTTATGGCCGGCGTGTTGCCCGGTCTATTGCTCGGGCTCACGTTGGCCGCGCTCTGCCTGTACAAAGCACACAAACACGGTTATCCGAAAGGTGAAGTAATTCCCTTTAAGCAAGCAATCAAGATCACCATCGAAGCGCTTTGGGGTTTGATGACAATGGTGATCATTCTGGGCGGCATTCTCTCGGGCGTGTTCACCGCTAACGAGTCCGCGTCGATTGCGGTCGTTTGGGCGTTCTTTGTCACGATGTTCATCTATCGCGATTACAAATGGCGCGATCTGCCAAAACTCATACATCGCACAGTGAAAACCGTGACCATTGTGATGATCTTGATTGGGTTTGCCGCAGCATTCGGCTACATGATGACGTTGATGCAGATTCCGCTTAAGGTCACTGAGTTTCTCACCGAGTTTTCGAGCAACAAATACGTAATCTTGCTGCTGATCAATGTGCTGTTGCTCTTCCTCGGCACGTTGATGGACATGTCGCCGCTGATCCTCATACTCACGCCGATTTTGCTGCCGGTTGTAAAAGTGCTCGGCGTTGATCCGGTTCACTTTGGCATGATCATGATGGTGAATTTGGGCATCGGGCTCATCACGCCGCCGGTGGGCTCGGTGCTCTTCGTGGGCAGCGCGATCTCGAAGCTAAAGATCGGTGTGATCACTAAAGCGATGATGCCGTTTTTTGTTGCGCTGTTAGTGGTTTTGATGTGCGTTACTTACATGCCGTGGCTTTCGCTGTGGTTGCCGAATCTCTTAAAGCTGTAGCTCGCGCAACCACAACCTGCACGACAGGGCGACGTCGACGCCCTCCATCGCGGAGCTAGCGCCTCCGCTTCAAGCCCAGTTAGGTCGGGCTAAAAGCCAATTTTTATTGTATGTCGACAAACTTTTATTATCGCTCCCTGCCTCAACGGCCATCCGCATTCAACGAAATAGCGAGTAAGCATACGAAGGGCTAAACGCCATTGCAGCGACAACGCGAATGCTCTACATTTCAAAATTAGTAAGTGTACTTATCAAATTTCTGTGTTGGTAAGTCTCGCGCGTATCGGTAGCGCACTGGCGCTGTGACGCGCCGCGGATCGAACCCATTTTCTTAATTTTCGGAGGAGAAGCTTGTGAAGAAAACGATGATCGGAATGCTTGTTGCCGGAGCGCTTTCGGGCGCGGCTCTGGCGCAAACTACGCCCATAAAAATCGGATTCGTTGGCGAACTGTCGGGACCGCAGGCACCGCTCGGCCAAGATCAGTACGACGCACTCATGCTGCTGATTGAACAAAACGGCGGCAAATTGGGCGGCGTCACCGTTCAGGTGATCAAAGAAGATTCGCAGCTGAAACCCGACGTGGCAAATCAGGTCGTCGACAAGCTCCTCGAAAAAGACAAAGTGCAGATCATCACCGGAGTGACCTTCTCAAACATCATGATGGCTGTGCACAAGAAAATTACCGACAAAGGCGTGTTCCTAATTGGATCAAACGCGGGCCCGTCACCCATCGCGGGCGCTCAATGTTCACCCTATTTCTTCTCGACGTCTTGGCAAAACGACATGCAAGCGGAAGTGGTGGGAAAGTTTGCAAGCGATAAGGGTTATAAAAACGTCATGGCGATGGCGCCAAACTATCAAGCCGGCAAAGACTTCGTGGCGGGCTTCAAGCGCACGTACAAAGGGGGCACCGTTATCGATGAAATATTCACGCCGCTCAATCAACAAGACTTCTCAGCCGAACTGGCACAGGTTGCAGCCAAGAAACCCGATGCGCTCTACATTTTTTATCCGGGCGGATTGGGCGTTAACTTTGTAAAGCAGTTTCAGCAGGCCGGACTCAATAAATCGATCACCGTCATGTCGGCGTCAAGCATCGATGGGACGACGATCCCCGCGCTTCGCGAAGCGGCGCTAGGAATGCTCACCGGCTCTTTTTGGGGGCCTGATTTCCCAAACGAAGCGAATCAGAAATTCGTTGCTGCGTTTGAAAAAAAATACAACCGGATTCCCTCGCAGTATGCTGCGCAGAGCTACGATGCCGCGCAGTTGCTCGATAGCGCGATCCGAAAAGTTAAAGGTAACTTAGCGGACAAGAAAGCGTTTCACGCGGCACTCAAGGCAGCGGACATCAAATCGATTCGCGGAAACTTTAAGTTCAATAGCAATCAATTCCCGATGCAAGACATGTTTGTTTTTGACGTAGCAAAAGACAGCAAAGGTCGCGTCAGTTTGCGCACAGTGGCTAAGCCGCTCGTCAACCATACGGATGCCTACGCATCGCAGTGTCAAATGAAATCACTGTAACTGGATCTATTCCGGTAAGCAGCTCAAGCGCTGACGCGATGATTATTGCGTGAGTATCTGGGTGAGGCCGCGACGGGCTCACCCCGTGCATTTAGTCCACCTAGCGTTCAAACATTCATTTGACTTATCAACTCGCGCTTTCGCAACTACTAAACGGCCTGCAGCTGGGTGTTCTACTTTTCCTGTTAGCTGCGGGGCTCACGCTCGTGTTTGGCATCATGAGTTTTGTCAACCTCGCGCATGGGTCTTTGTACATGCTCGGCGCCTACTTTGGCGCAGCCGCGTTCGCAAAAACAGAGTCGTTCACGCTCGCGATTCTCGCTGCGTCGCTCGGCGCCGGAGCGGTGGGGCTGCTGCTCGATCGCTTTGCGTTGACTAAACTCTACACTCGAGACCATCTTGATCAAGTGCTTGCGACATTCGGTTTAATTCTATTTTTCAACGAGCTGATTCGCATCATCTGGGGACCCGGATCGATCTTCATGCAAGTGCCGGACGCGCTGTCGCAAACGGTTGACATCGCAGGATTCGTGTATCCCTCGTATCGATTTGCGATCATCGGCGTCGGGTTACTCGTTGCGCTTGGTTTGTATCTGTTGATTCAAAAAACGAGGATTGGCATGTTGATCCGCGCGGGCGCGACGCATCCGCATATGGTGTCGTCGTTAGGGGTGAACATTAAGTGGCTCAACACCTTGGTCTTTGCGCTCGGTGCCGCGCTTGCCGGGCTTGCGGGCGTGATGTCCGGTCCTATTGTTTCGGTGCAACCAGGGATGGGCGAACCTGTCTTGATCCTCACGCTTGTAGTCATCATTATTGGCGGGCTTGGATCGATTCGCGGCGCGTTTTTCGCTGCGCTAATCGTGGGTGTTGTTGACACATTGGGGCGCGCGTTCATGCCAACGCTCATGCGCAGCATATTTGAGCGCAATACCGCCGACGCCGCTGGACCTGCGCTCGCGTCGATGTTGATCTATCTACTGATGGCGCTGGTGCTTGCGCTCAAACCCCAGGGCTTGTTTCCTGCCTCTGCAGGTGCTACACGATGAAACTTTTTCCTGTAGCTGTCGAATGGCGTGCACCGCGCACGTTGGTCGCAATCGTATTGGTGGTCGGTCTCTTTCTCTTGCCGCTTCTCGCTGGTGATGACAATAGCTTCTACGTCAAATTCGCGACGCGCGTACTCATCTACGCGCTCGCTGCAATCGGGCTCAATTTCATCCTGGGTTTTGGCGGCTTAGTCAGTTTTGGTCACGCGATGTACGTGATGCTTGGCGCGTACGCCGTTGGAATTCCTGTGCAACACGGCATTACTTCGGGCTATCTGCACGTGGCAATCGCGCTCGCATCTGCGCTGCTCGTTTCAGCGCTAGTTGGTGCGGTTGCCTTGCGCACCTCGGGCATCGCATTCATCATGATCACGCTTGCTTTCGCGCAAATGCTTTTTTTTGGCGCAGTAAGCCTCAAAGAGTACGGCGGCGACGATGGACTCACCATCGCAACGCGAAGTGATTTCGCTTTCTTTGACATCACCAACGCGACAGCGTTGTACTACTTCGCGTTCGTTGCCGTGTTGCTTGCCCTGTATTTATCTTGGCGCGCAGTGCTCTCGCCATTTGGTTTAGTGCTTCGCGGCAGCAAAGCCAACGCTCGACGTGCGGCTGCACTTGGCCATCCAGTATTTCGATATCAGTGGGTCGCGTATGTGCTATCTGCGATCGTGTGTGCGGTCGCAGGCGTGTTGCTCGCTAACCTCACGCAATTTGCATCACCCTCGTACGGCGCATGGACTCTCTCAGGTGAGCTTATCGTGATCGTAATTCTGGGTGGAATCGGCACAGTGTTCGGCCCCGTCGTCGGCGCGGTCTTGCTTCTTGCTCTAGAAGAATCCCTGCCGATGTTGGTTGAAGCAACATTGCCCGATTACAAAAGCAACTGGATGCTGTTGCTCGGTCTGTTCATTTTTCTCGTCGCGTTGTTACTCAAGCGCGGTGTTTTTGGTTCTCTGCGAGGCGGCAAATGAGCGCTCTGGAGACAACAGCGCTCATCAAGCGCTTCGGCGGCGTCCAAGCGACTGACAACGTCTCGATCTCGCTTGAGCCTGGGCAGCTGCACGCAATCATCGGCCCCAACGGTGCAGGAAAAAGCACGTTGATCGGTCAGCTTGCGGGCGAAATTCGGCCTGATTCAGGCGCTGTGAAACTACTCGGCCAAGACGTTACGACTTCATCGGTCGTTGCGCGCGCAAAGCTAGGGCTTGCGCGAACTTATCAGATTACACAACTAGCAAAAGAATTCAGCGCTCTCGACAACGTTTTGTTGGCTTGCAACGCAAGAGCGCGTCACAATTTTCGCTTTTGGAGAAGTGCCCACGATGACCAGGCCGCCGTGTCAGAAGCGATGGCCTGTCTTGCAACAGTCGGTTTACGCGACATCGCACAGCGAAGCGTTAACGAACTTGCGCACGGTGAACAGCGCCAGCTTGAGATCGCGATGGCGCTGGCCACGCAACCGAAGATCTTGCTGCTTGACGAGCCTCTCGCTGGCATGAGCCAAGGCGAATCTGCCGCGATGATTTCACTATTGAAGTCACTTAAAGGTACGTACCCTATTCTGCTTGTTGAGCACGATATGGACGCAGTGTTTGCGCTGGCTGATCGGGTGAGCGTTTTAGTTTATGGTCGGATCATCGCGAGCGGCTCACCTCCGCAGATTCGTGCAAACCCGGAAGTGCGTGCGGCATATCTCGGCGACGAACACACCGAAACGAGTGCATCATGAGCACTCTGCTGCAAGTCGACAAACTTTGTGCGGGTTATGGCACGAGCCAAGTGCTTTTTAGTGTTGATCTGACGATTCGCGAAGGCGAAGTCGCGACGCTGCTTGGCCGCAACGGTATGGGAAAAAGCACCTTGATAAAGTGCCTCACGGGCTGGCTGTCCGCTTCAAACGGCAGCGTCCGTTTTGCAGGCATTGATGTCACGCGCGCGCCGTCGCACGTCATTGGCAAACTGGGCTTAGGACTGGTACCTGAAGGGCGCCAGATTTTCCCAACGCTTAGTGTTCGTGAGAATTTGCTCGCCACCGCCTCAACGAAAAATGGTAGCGCGTGGAATCTTGATCGAGTGGTTTCGCTCTTTCCTAGGCTCGGCGAACGTATGCAGCAAATGGGTGGCACGTTGTCTGGCGGTGAACAACAGATGCTTGCCATCGGTCGCGCCCTCATGACCAACCCGCGCTTGCTCATTCTTGATGAAGCCACCGAAGGTTTAGCGCCGCTGATCCGCGCTGACATTTGGAGCGCACTCGACGCCCTGAAGCGAGAAAAGCTCGCGATGCTCGTAATCGATAAAGACCTGAACGCGCTGCTACCGCTGGCCGACCAACATACCGCGCTCGAAAAAGGCCGCGTCGCGCTCGCAGGCAGCTCTGCCGAACTGCAGGGCCAAAAGGATCGGCTGCAGTCACTGATTGGCGTTTAGCTGCGAGCCTGTAGCGGCGCACACACGGCGCAGGGGCGCTGAGAGCTCAATTCAACTCGCTGCTAATTTATTGGGGCAGCGCAGCGGGGCATCGTAGGCATAAAAGAGATTTGAACTATCGGGCATCACCACCCGCGTGAGCTGTCCGGTTTTGTCAAAGGTGTAGAACATTGTTTCGTTCGCCGCGCCGTCGAAAACGGTTCGTGAACTCACCTAACCATGCAGATGTTGGAGCAACGTGGTGATCAAGCCATTGGCGTCCGTCATCTTCCTTCTGCATTCGGTCGAGAGTAAGTTATGCGCGAACAGCGCCGTTGCAAACTCATACGGCTTCGTGGCGCGCGAACGATGTTCATCTCAACAATGGTGTTGCAACGTGATGTCCGCAAGCGGAGCGATCACTTCAAATCGCGAACGCGAAGGCGCGAGCGATGTGGTTCGACAAGCTCACCATGGGGGTTCACGTGCATCTGCTCGCGCACAAAAGTGCGCAAGCTTTCGTGAGCGCGGGAGCGCGAACACTTCAACCTAAACCAACATCTCCAGCCCCTTACTATCAAGCAAATGAAGCAATTTAAGTGACGGGCCGCTCGGCCGTTTCGCGCCGATCTCCCATTGCCTCACCGTCGACAAACTCGTATTGAGCACCGAGGCCAACACCGCTTGACTTAACTTATAGCGCTTGCGCAGCAATTGAATATTCGTGCCCGTATAGACGGGAATCGGCTTCAAACACAGCGCTGCATACTGATTCATTTGCCGCTTACCGATGAAGCCTGCATTGTGCAAATCAGCCGCGCTTTCGTGAACCACATCAAGAATGCGGCTCTTGGTTTTCTCTTTAGTGGACATGACAAATCTCCTCAAATACTTTCGTCGTCAACGCCTCATTCAACTGCGACGCGGTCAGGGCTAAATAATTCTTGACCAGTGTTTGCAGCGCCTCAAGCTCGCGCGCATCGATGTTGTCGCGCTCATTTTTCTCCAAGCCGAACATAAAAAAACAGCGGCTTGCTTTGTTCGTCGCGAGCAAGGTTCGCGCACCGCCACGCTTACCTCGCCCCGGCACTGCGATGCGTTTCTTCACCACACCGCTACCGAGATCCGAGTCAACCAAACCATTCGACATCTCCTCAACCGCAGCGCACAACGCCGCATCAACAAGATTAGCTTTCGACGCCCAGCGCGCAAAACTGCGAGTTTTGAAGACACGGCGCATTGGGGATCGAGTCATTTAGCTAAGGGCGCACGAGTATATCACTTAGTGATACTTTGTAAGCCAAATACTTCTGCGCTTTCGAGGCACAGCACGTCATCTTCGACGAGCGCGAAAACGAGTTTCAGGTAATACAGCACAATTCGTTATCGTCGAATTTAATTGGGCGAAGGACGAGATAAATGAGATTATTGAAATTTGACATAAATCATGCTTTCACCCAAGCAACGCCGGGTTTCGTGCTTTAACCCAACCTCCAAGCTAGCGTTCCACCGTACATGCTATTTTCTGCATGAAGCATCGAATCCGACAACGCTCAATCTCGAAGCGCGATCCTTGCCCTTGTTACTCCACTCATAAAGCAAGCGCGTTTGTGTACTCGTTACGAAGAACACACGATAGGTTCGTATTTGTGGCGCGTGTGTACCCATGAGTCGTCCAAAAATACCGCCAATCGAACGCTCGACATGTTCGTACTTATCGGTCGCGATCACCCAGCCATCCTCGAATGCCAACACATCGGACACGTCGCCGGGCAGCGTCCGGGTTAAACCTGTTCCCTTAGATTCATTGATCGAGAGCGTTGCTGAATCTTGCTCGGGAAGATACTTCCAGAAAGCGAAATTTGGAGCGGACGGTGTGGCTGTGAGTGATGGTGTCAATCCATAACGATAACTCGTCGCATCACAAATTAAATTTTCACGGCATTTCGTTTCCGCAGTCTGCATCCTCGTGAGTTTCTCCGACATGACTAGCGTAGCGAATTCACCTGCCGAACGATCCTGCGTTAGTCGCCGCTCGCTTGTAGCCAAAGACGGCGCCATTCCGAGCTGAACAACTAACGAACTGTTGGAAGATGCAAACAATGCACAAACGTTCATCGTTTCTCGAGCCAAAGCCATCGAGAGCGTCAGGCTTGCCGCAAATCCACACAGCGCGGAGCGAGCGATCAACGTCGATTTAAGCATTCGTACACCCTTTATCGCGTCTAACAGCTTTTGCACGGGCAGTATTTTTTGAACATTTCAATCCCAATTGCGGCGGCTCTTATAGCACAAGCCCAAGCATCAATACTTGGAAAAAAATCATAGGAAAAGTGTTCGGCATTGAACCCATCGCCGTGGCTGTACGGTGACAACCCGCGTGGCCACGAGCGCAAGAGTCCTGCAAAGCGTGAATTGCATTACCGAGTCCTTGACGCGTGCACTTCAGTATTTCGTCCGCCATAAAGTTTATGGATTTCTGATAACCGACTTCTGGCGGCTCGATTGCGCCCCCGACTTTTTGGCACATGAAGTGTTGGTGAGCTGCGCCCGTTGACTGCGATGTTGCCCATGTCGGATACCAATCACCCATCATGCAGTACCAGCCGAGTCCAAGTTTGCAGCCAGATTGAGCGCCTGCTATTTCGCATGCTTTAAAGTGAACATCAGAAGTGAATAAGCCATAAGGATCGACGCGTCGTGTCGGACGCTGCTTCACATAGCCGAATGTGTTCTTTCCACCCTTCAACCCAATCGGATCACTCGTCGAGTACCGCCCGATGCTCGAATCGTAGTCTCTGAAGTAGTTGTAATACTTCGCCGATTCGCCATCGGCAACCTGCCCCAGGAATCGATGATTCTGTTTGAACGTCGCAGCTTGAATCTGCGCTTGCGTTCCCGAAACCAACTGTGGATTCTCATTCGGCGTTGAGTTCCCGAGCGATGTTCCGAATGGATCAGAATCCCAACGCCATACGGCTTTATTAATCGCATTCGCACCGGTCGTTGCGCCGCCGATTGCAACGCTTCTTGTCACGACACGCGGCGTACCCAGATGATCGGCGTGGACGTAAAAGACATCAACGTTCACTCGATTCGCCGTTGTGTTGTTTCCTGCGTTGTTCGCCGTTGCTGCACCTGTGCCCGCGATGCCGAGCGGGAGCTGTGCGCTGCTGCCTTTTGGACGCAACGTTGCAATCGGCAAATCATTGAACCACACGGTTTCCGTGATGAGTTTTCCGTCGGGGGCGTATTCGCCGATGAGTCTGCCGCTCTCGTCGTAAACATATCTTGCGTTGAATTGAAGGCTTGCGGCTTGCGGGCTGAGACCTGTCGTTGCGTTGATCGTGGTGGTCGTGCTGTAGAGATAGGTGCCTGCACCAGTCTTTTGAACTCGCTGCCCCATCGCGTTGATCTTGTAGCTGACGAAATCGGCTGCGTTTACTCCGATCTGCGCTTTGTTCAATCGATTCTTTGCGTCGTAGGTGTAGGCGAGATTCGTTGTTGAGTTCGCGGCGTTCGGTAAGCCTGTCGTTGGATTGATCGTGCTTTGCGCGGCGGATTCGGTGAGCGTGTTGCCGCTGGCGTCATACGTGTACGCGTTCGTCTGTGCGCCTGAGATCGCGTTCAGGATATGTCGCTTCGTGCCGCTGGTTGTTGTGAGATTCGGATACGCGTAGTTCGCGGTTTGTGCGGTGGTTGAGTTGGGAGCCGTTGTCGCTCTGGTTAACCGATTACCAATCGCGTCGTAGGTGAAGTCTTCTTTGGGAAGGAGTGCTAAGCCCGTGGCAAGTGAAGTCGCGTTGGGGATGCCTGGCGCGAACTGCGTAAGTCGATCAAGATTGTCGTAGCCAAACACCTGATTGACGGACAGCGCGTTGGCGATGCCAGGAATGGTGATTGTGGGCGCGCCGCCCAGCAGTCCGTTCTTGTCAAATTCGCTGCCCGGCACCACGATACTCGTGATTCGATTGGTGCGATCCCAATTGATTTGTCGGTTGTAGCCTTCGGGATGGTTCGCAATCGTGATCGGTCGGTAATCGTTGTCGAATTGGCGAAGATGTTGATTGAGAAGCCCCGAGATCGTACACGTAGGCAGCAGCGGTTCGCAACTGTTGCCCCAATCCCAGCCTTCATTCGGACCGAAGGGTTTGTAGTCGGCGCTGGTGAGTAGGTTCGTGCCGCCGGTGGGCGTTGAACTTCCTGTGCTGGTAGCGGTGTATCCCGTGGGGTTGAGCATGATCGTGGTGATCTTGCCGGGGTTCGTTGATGTGGGAGCGCCGTAGGCGTAGGCAATGGTTTGACCGGACGGATACGTCATTGAACGCAGTTGGCCGTTCGGGTTGTATTGATAGGTGATCGCGCGATTGGGGTTGGTCGCGCCGGTGAGGACGTTGGTTTTACTTGTGATGCGTCCGTTCAAGTCGTAGACGTAATCAACACGTCCTGCTGCATCCGCAATGCGGCTCACTCGGCCTTTGCCGCCCACGCCACCGAGCGTGGCGGTGATGGCGTCGTAGGTGTAGGTGTGCGTTTCCTCGGGGGTGACCGTACCTGCGATGGTGCCGAAGCACAAGGCTGGCGTGTTGGTGGATGCGTTCGTGCTCGCGTAGAACCGAATACTCGTCGGGCGATGCAGGCTGTCGTACGCCGTCGTGTTGCAGCGATTCATTGAATCGATCTTGGCTGTGACGTTCCCCATCGCATTGACTCTCGTCTGCGTCGTGCCGGTATCGGGTGAATCTTGCTTGATGAGATTGCCGTGGCCGCTGTACGTGTACTGCGTGCTCAAGCCTTGCGGGTCGGTGACTTGAGTTAAGTTGTTCGACGCATCGTACGTGTAAATCGTGGGCTTGGTCGCGCCATTCTGCGGATCGATCACTTGCGTTAAGCGATTCAAGGCGTCGTATTGATTCGTGGTGATGCGGCCGAGCGGATCGGTGGTGCTCGTGACGTTGCCGTTGTTGTCATAGCCGTATTGGCTGATGGAGGCGTTCGCGGGTGGGCCAGTGACACTCGCATCCAACGTGGGCGCACCGGAGGGCGCAGCGGCGGTGTACGCAGTGCCGCCGATGTCTTGCTTCAAGCGATTCAAGGCATCAATCGCGCGCTGCTTTTGCTTCTGCAACGTTCCCACCGGATCGTAATGCTGCTCCTTGATCCGATTGCCCATGTTGTCGAGGGTGTAGAGGATTCGGTTGCCGCTCAAGTTGGCTTGTTTTACGATCAATCCCCCATTCGAATTGGGCGACGCATTGATGAGCTGATCGGACATGCCGACCATGCGATGCGCATCGTCATACGCGTAAAACAGATTCGAACCCTCGGGCAACACCACGCGCGTGAGCTGACCGACGTTGTCGTACACGTAGAACGTGGTTTCTGTATTCGTGCCATTGAAAACGGCACGTGAAGTCATCCAGCCACGCGGGTGATAAGCCATCGTGGTGATCAAGCCATTGGCATCCGTCATCTTGGTGACGCGGCCGTTCCTGTCGTATTCGTTCATGGTTACAACATGATTCAACGCATTGGTGATCGTTCGCACATCGCCCATCGTGAACTTTGGCGGAATGGCCGTATCGGTCGCGGCGTAATACGCCGTGGTCGTCGTTTTATCTAGCGGATCCTTCGCTGTTAACACCTGACCGAGCGCGTTGTACGTGTAGATCCAGGTTCGAATCTCGGTCGTGCCGCTGCCGTCGTTCTTCGGCGCGGTGACTTTGCGCGTGAGCATGTTGCCGCTGGCGTCGTAGGTGAAGTCGGTGACCTTCGTGCCAGGAACACCGCCCACCGTTAACGCTGCGGCGGGTTCGGTGATTTTGGTGGGTAGGCGGGAGGTGGGGTGCCAAAGCGTATCGACTTTGCGCTGCTCGGCGGAAATGAAGGCGGTAACGGTTTTGGCGAGTTCGGTGCCGCAATTCGCGCTGGATGGCAAACCTTCGACGCGCGCTGTTTCAAGATTTCTTGCGAGGTCATACGCCATGCAGGATTTCTTGTTGTTGAAATCGGTGCGGCTGGCGATGTTGCCGTTGGCGTCGTACGTGGTGGCTTGCGATTGGGTGCCACCGCAGCTCGGGCAGGGTTGATCAACGCCGGTGGTTTTAACGACGCCTAGGATCGTTTGGAAGTTGTAGGTGCGCTGCGTGCCGAGCGGGTCGGTGACGATGGTTTGGCTGTAAGGCGCGACATAGTTGAGTTGATACTTTTGTACGCCGCCTGCGTGTTCGGTGCTGATAGCGCGGCCCGAACTGTCGTATTTGTACGTGGCGTAGCGAATGCCGTTCTCGTCGGTGATACCGGTTAAGGCGTTGGGGAGGTTCGTGTTCGCGGTGTTGCCTTGTTCGTTGTAGTGATAAGTTTTGACGCCGCCGTTGGGATACGTGACTGTGATCAGATTGTTGTTCGCATCGTACGCGTATGAGACGACGTTGCCGAGGTGATCGGTGGCGGTGGCAATGTTGTTTGCGCCCGTCGATGCGGTTGATGGATGGTAGGTGAAGGTGAGGCTGCGACCGTAGGAGTCAACCACTGATAACAGTTTCGGCTCTTGGCCGACAGGTGGATTCGTCTCGTAGTTGAGAGTTTGGGTAACTCCGGTACGGGCGGCGATTGATTGGAGCCGACCATCACTGGAGTACAGCTCCCTCGATTCATCAGGCAGCGTAAGCGCATAGCCAGACGTGGTCTCAGATAGCTTTGCGACCGTATCTGACTTTGGAGTCCACACGCCTCGTTGATTCACAAAGTAGAAGTGGATACCGTCATCGCGGGACACACCGATAGTTGGCGATTCAAGTATCGTGGGGCGTGCAAGCCGACGATCAAAGCCACTTCGCCAAGACAATCCAAATGCATTGCGCTCGTTTTCAGAACCAGGCGGTCGCCAAAATGCAAATGGGCGATACCTTCGTTCAACGAAGTCAAAACCCGACAGCCCAAAATCTCGTTCACTAAGCTGTTTCTCACCATCCGCAATCTGTACAGGATTAGGTGTGCTTAAACATGCGGCAATTCGGCGAATGCACCACTTTGTATCGTACTCCGTCCCAGGCGGACAAAAAAGCTCACGCCGTTTGTCTATCCAAAAGTTTGTTGCGGCAGGAGGCTAGGGAGCGGCGCACGCGGGTCCAAACATATCAAGCACCACGTCGGCAACATGCCCGCGCCAGATGCCATAAACAAGGCCGTCCCAAGTGGTGCCGTAAATTTCTTCTGTATTGAAGTTCTTGTACGTCGCGCCACAAATCCCATCGTTGTCCCAACACACTAAGTTATTGATAACGCGATTTATTGCAGTCACTTCTGACGCAACGCTAAGGGCGCGGACGCCACAATAGCCCAAATTTTGCCAAGGCGCGTCTCCAGTCGTGTAGGTCCAATCTCGATGTTGGTACGGCGTGCATTGGAACGCACCACCTTCCCACGAACATGCGTTTTGCGCGGAAACGTTTGTTGAATTTGTAACTGACGAGAGCAAAACAAAAGAGATGGTTGCTCGTTGTGTCGCGGTAGCAGCAAATCCCCACGCCCTAACTACCCAATCTAGCCAGTCGCACCGTTTACCCATCACATCACCCATCTCAAACATTCACCGCACCCATCGCAGCGTTTGTCGGATCATATCGAGCGTTTATGGGGTTGGGAAGATTGACAAGCGCTGGTGCCTGTGGTGAATGGGGGGGGTGGGATTGATTAGATAAACCCGCTGCGGGTGGACGTGGCCGCGTGATGGGGTGTGGCGAATCTCTAGGTTGCCACGTCACTTCGTTCATCGCAATGACGGAGTGGGGCAGCTGCGTCGCTACGCTTCTCGCGATGACGGAGTGGTCAACTACTCGCGTTTAGTAAGGCGACTTTGAGCTGGTCAATTCGAAATGGAGATCGCGCCATTCAGAACTCATCGTTTCGATGAGTTCGAGTTTTTTCTTTCGCGAGCCGCCTTTGATTTGCTTTTTGCGTTCGATGGCGTGGGTCATGTCATCGGAGGATTCGTAGTGACCGAGCGTGGTGACGTTTTACTTTTTAGTACACTTTAGTTGACGTGATTTTTTGTGTTGCCATATCCGGGCGACGAGATCGCTGACCACACCCGTGTAGAGCGTGCCGCTGCGGCGGCTAGCCAGGATAGAGGCAGCGGGGCATTTCACCGCGGAATCATCGCCGTGCTACTGATACTTTTCGGTCTGCGCAACTTTCGCTCATTGCTGTGAGCGAACGCTGTGAGAGACGTGGCAACCTATGGAAGCGGCTCGGAGATTTGCTTTGCTTCGTCATTTCATTCCTCGCAATGACGCGAGGAATGAAACCGAAGCCGCGCCAACCTTACCGCTTGCCAAATCCGCGTTGTTGCCCGCCCGATCCGCCTCGTGGTGGGGCGCTCGGTGTGCCGCGTGGTTTTGAGCCGCCGCTAGGTTTGCCTCGGGGTGCGGGGCGCCCGCCTCTTGCGGCCCATTCTTTGTCGCGTGCTTCAGCGCTGGGCGCGACGGGATCGGGAATCGCTGACGGATTGAAGCCTTCGATATCTTTGGCTTGCGTGCGCGTGATCGATTGTTTGGTGAATTTCTCGATGTCTTTAAGCAGCGTTACTTCTTCGGGCATCACGAGCGAAATCGCTTTGCCGCTCGCGCCTGCGCGCCCGGTACGACCGATGCGATGCACATAGTCTTCGGGCACGTTCGGCAATTCATAGTTCACGACTTGCGGGAGCTGATCGATATCGATGCCGCGCGCCGCGATGTCGGTTGCGACGAGTGCGTGCAGCGTGCCCGTTTTAAATTCGGCCAGCGCTTTGGTGCGCGCGCCTTGGCTCTTGTTGCCATGAATGGCGAGCGCGTTGATACCGGATTTTGTCAGCTGTTCGGAAAGGCGGTTAGCGCCGTGTTTGGTGCGTGTGAACACGAGCGCTTGCACCCAGTTGCGTGATTTAAAAAGATGAACAAGCAGTTTGGCTTTGTTTGCTTTGTCAACCAGAACGACGGATTGATCGACCACTTCAACCGTTGTGTTTCGACGCGCAACTTCGATCATTCGCGGATTGCTGAGCAGGCGATCAGTGAGCGCTTTAATCTCGTCGGAGAACGTCGCACTGAACAGCAAGTTCTGACGCTTCGGCGGCAATACTGCGAGCACTTTTTTGATGTCGTGAATGAAGCCCATGTCGAGCATGCGATCGGCTTCATCAAGCACGAGAATTTGCACGGCAGATAAATCAATCGCGCGTTGACCCTGCAGATCAAGCAAGCGGCCGGGCGTCGCCACAACGATGTCAACGCCGCGTCGCATTGCGGTGATTTGCGGATTGATGTTCACCCCGCCGAAGATGCAGGTCGACGTTAAAGGAAGAAATTTGCCGTAGATGCGAACGCTCTCTTCGACCTGCGCGGCGAGCTCGCGTGTGGGAGCGAGGATCAGCGCGCGCGGGAGCGTTGCAGTGCCGCGTTTTGCCGTGGGTGCGAGCATCAAGCGTTGCAACATTGGGAGCACAAAACCTGCGGTTTTTCCGGTGCCGGTTTGCGCGCCGCCCAACAAGTCCCCGCCATCGAGTACAGCGGGAATGCCTTGCGTTTGGATCGGTGTGGGCGTGCTGTAGCCGTGCGCGAGCACAGCGCGAACGAGTTCGGGGCGCAGGCCGAGCGCGGCGAAACCCTTGTCTTCCGTTGCTGGCGCACGATCGCTGACGGGCTCGACCGGTGACGTTGCGGTGTGCGATTTCGCGGGCGAGCTTTGCGCAGCTGCGCTATTGGCAATAATCTGCATCGCCCTGTTCTGTTGGGGCTTATTGCTATTTTGATCGTTTACCGAATATTGCGATGAAATTGAATCTTGCCTGTTTAAAGTGGCGTTAGCTGCGCTTTGTTGATGCTGATTACTCTCACGATTTTCACGCATTTCACGCGGCCTTGATGAGTTGTCATCCACCCAGTTGCGCGCGTGCTTTGGCGGCGCCGTAAAGAGCGCGGAAGGGGCGCTGTTTGACGCACCAGAACGACGTTGCTGCTGGGGCGCTGCGCGTGGGGTGCTCGAAGGCGTTGACGGCGCTGTGTGTTTAGGAAGAGGCGAACGCGGATGGCGTGGGCTGTTGCCACGATTGGAGTTTTGATTCATTGTTTACTTTGTTGAGCGGCAAACGAAGGTTGCCGCGGTGTGGTCATCGCGAGGATGCTGCAAATGCCGCATCTCGGACGCACATCGAAAGGCCGTGCGTTGGCCTGAACATCGCACGAAGATATTCGCAAGCGCGAATTTCGTGAGGGAGAAGCTGGTGCCGATTGTCGGGATTGAACTGACGACCTACCGCTTACAAGGCGGTTGCTCTACCACTGAGCTAAATCGGCGAAGATGAAATTTTACTTGAAGTTCACGTTGGTAAAGTCACTCGTTTGAAGAGCGATTACTTCACGCTCTTCTGAAAAAAGCGTTACTTCACCACGGTGAGCGTCGGCTTCGGTTTGTTTTGATTCGCGGCGCTGCTTGAAGCGTGTTCAGCCGAAGGCGAAGCCGCAGCGCTAGGAATTGCGGCGAGCGACGGCGCGCTGGCGACCGGCGCTTCATTCAAGGCAACAGCCTCGCTCTCCGGCTCGGGTTGAAACGCCATGCCGTATCCTGTTTCTTTTGCAAAAATCCCGATGACTGCAGAGAACGGTACGGCGATTTCTTGCGTCGATCCGTTAAATCGTGCGTTGAACAGCGTCCACTCGTTATCCATAGTGAGCTTATGGGTGGCGAGTGGCGAGACGTTCAACACGATCTCACCGTCTTTTACGTAATCTACGGGAACGCGAGTTTTGCTGTTTACGCGCACCGCGAGGTAGGGCGTGTAGCCCTGCTCTACGCACCATTCATAGAGCGCACGAACAAGATACGGTTTCGCGGATTGTTCACTCATGCGCGCTAGGCGGTGTGAGTTAGCGCCGCATCCCGCGCTCGGCGGGGGTAAGCGCGTCAATGAAGCCTTGGCGCGAAAACAAACGCTCAGCGTATTTGAGCACTGGAGCCGCAGCTTTCGGCAGTTCAATTTCGTAGTGCGTCAAACGCCACAACAGCGGCGCAAGCGCGACGTCGAGCATCGAGTACTCGTCGCCCAACATATGTTTTTGTTTGTTGAACACGACCGAGATTTCTGTGAGGCGATCGCGAATCGCAGCACGTGCTTTCTCTGGGCTCTTCGGCGCTTTCTTTTCGAGCTCTTCAACGTGAACAAAAATTTCACGATTGAAGCGATGCAGGAACAAACGCGCGCGGCCGCGAGTGGCGGGATCGGCGGGCATTAATTGCGGATGCGGGAAACGCTCGTCAATGTATTCGTTGATGATGTTTGACTCGTGAAGAATCAAATCGCGCTCAACGAGCACCGGCACGGTGTTGTAAGGGTTCATCGCCGCCAGGTCTTCCGGCTTGTGGTCAAGATCGACGTCGATGATCTGAAAGTCCATCCCTTTTTCGTGAAGGACGATACGGCACTGGTGGCTAAACGGATCCGTTGTGCCGGAGTAGAGGGTCATCATATGCGGGAACCAAGGAGCTAGACGACAGAGGGTGTATGAAGGGTCAACACGGAACGCGGTTTACGCGAATGTTGGGAAGCGATGCGCTCCGCGAAAAGTAGCGGCGCGCAGTCTGTCGGCTGCGCGCGCTTAAGCTAACTACTAGGTTACGTCTTTCCAGTATTCCTTCTTGAGCCAGATTGCAGCCGCAAGCAAGATTGTCAACAAGAACATGACGAGAATGCCGATTTGGATGCGCTTAGCCTTGTGCGGCTCAGCGACGAATTCCATAAAGTTCACGAGATCAGCAATCGCGATGTCGTACTGTTGCGGCGTCATCTTGCCGTCGGTGGCAGGAACCAATGTCTTGACGATGTAGCTGTGCTCGGTCTTTCCGTCTTTTTTCTCAACGTGATGCTCGAATGACGACATCGTTTGCGCGGCAATAAACGCAGCTCGTGCACGAGTTTCAGCATCGTGGTCAGTTTTCACATCTTTGCCGTCGGCTTTGAACACCGTTTGCAGCATTGTTTGCGTGCCCGAGAGCTCGCCGAGCACGTGCGGCATACCGATATTGGGCGAGATGATGTTATTCCAGCCCGTTTCGCGATTGTCGTCGCGATAGAAGCCCCGCATGTACGCGGCCAGGCGCTCGCTCGTGTAGCTGCGAGCCATCACCGACAGATCGGGTGGTACCGCGCCGAACCACTCTTTCGCATCTTTCGGGCTGATCGCTGACTTCATGGTTTCACCGATTTTGTCGGTAGTAAACATGAGGTTTTGCTTGATTTGATCTTCCGTGAGTTTGATGTCGGTCAATCGGTTGTAGCGCATAAATTGCGCGCTGTGGCAATTCAGGCAGTGATTGACAAACAATCGCGCACCGCGTTGAAGTGATTCAGCATCAACGCGACTGGCTTCGGTGCCCACGATTTTTACTTCAGGACCACCGGCTGCGAACGCGAACGAACTGGTCAGCGCGAAAAGTGCAGTCGCAAGAATTTTTTTTGTAATCACGACCTTATTCCCCCGCTGCTGGTGCGACTTTGTCGCCGAACGTAATGCGGCTAGGCACCGGTTTCGATTTATCAGTCGCGGTGTACCACGGCATCAAAAAGAAGAACGCGAAGTACAAAATCGTGCACAGGCGCGCGATCCACGTTGCGCGATCTTTGGTGTCGAGGAACGATGCCCAATCACCAAATTGTCCCCACACGGTTGTGGGCTTAACGCCGAGATAGCCGAGCACCAAGAAGCAGACGATGAAAATTGTGAACCACGTTTTCCACTTGGTGCCACGGTAGCGAATTGAACGTACCGAACCGCGATCAAGCCACGGCAGTGCGAAGAAGATCAAGGTCGCCAATCCCATACCAATTACACCCGGGAATTGTGAACCGAAGATCGGCGGGATTGCGCGAAGAATCGAATAAAACGGAGTGAAATACCAAACTGGCGCGATGTGATCCGGCGTTTTCAACGGGTCAGCGGGCACGAAGTTATTGTGCTCAAGGAAGTATCCGCCCATCTCTGGCGCGAAGAAAACAATCGCGGAAAAGATCATCAAAAAGACGACCACGCCGACGATGTCTTTCACCGTGAAATAAGGATGGAAGGGAATGCCGTCTGCTGGCGCGTCTTTCGACCAACGATTGCCTTTCGGACCTTGCTTAATTTCAACACCATCAGGATTATTCGAGCCCACTTCATGCAGCGCGATGATGTGCGCAGCAACCAAGCCAAGCAATACGAGCGGCAGTGCGATTACGTGGAATGCGAAGAAGCGATTGAGCGTCGCGTCACCTACGGAATAGTCGCCGCGAATCCACACTGCGAGATCCGGTCCGATGAATGGAACAGCCGCAAATAAATTGACGATCACCTGAGCCCCCCAGAAGCTCATCTGCCCCCAAGGAAGCAGGTAACCAAAAAACGCTTCGGCCATCAGGCAGAGATAAATCAAGCAACCGAAAATCCAGACAAGTTCGCGCGGCTTACGATAGCTGCCGTAAATCAATCCGCGGCACATATGTAAGTACACGACGACGAAGAACATCGACGCGCCAGTGGAATGCATGTAGCGAATGAGCCAACCGTAGTCGACGTCGCGCATGATGTATTCAACCGAGCCGAATGCGTAATTCGCGTCCGGCTTGTAGTTCATCGTAAGGAAGATGCCGGTGACGATTTGCAGCACGAGCACGAGCAGCGCGAGCGAACCGAAGTAATACCAAAAATTGAAGTTTTTTGGCGCGTAATACTCAGTAAGGTGCTCTTTCATGAGCCCGGTAACCGGGAAACGCTCGTCAACCCAGCGCATCACTGGGTTGGTGAACATTGAAGGTTGTTTGGAAGCCATCGCAACTACTCCTTAAGCTTCTTTTCCATCTTGACTTAGACCGATCACCAAACGCGTGCCGTCAATTTTGTGTGGCGGCACCGCTAAGTTTTTCGGGGCTGGGGAACCTGTAAACACTCGTCCCGCGACATCGAATTTCGAACCGTGACATGGGCAATAGAAGCCGCCCTGCCAGTCGTTGCCCAATTCGCCAGGGGTTAGCTTCGCAACAGGCGAGCAACCGAGATGGGTGCAAACGCCTTCCATCACCACCAAATCCGGGGTGATCGAGCGTGTTTTTTTATCGACGTAGCCCGGCTGCTCGGAGCCTTTGGAATCGGCGTCAATGAGCTGCGACGCTGGGATGGTTCCGAGCGACGCAATTTGCTCTGGCGTGCGCTTCATCACCCAAACCACTTTGCCACGCCATTCGACGTTGAGTTTTTCACCGGGCTTGATGTTCGAGATGTCAACTTCAACCGGTGCGCCCGCCGCCTTGGCGCGCTCAGAGGGTGTCATTGAAGTGACGAGCGGCGCGACGATGGCACCGCCGAGTACGACGCCGGGTACAGCGGCAGTCGCAATGGCTGCGCGCCGACGTGATTTATTAATTGGTTCGCTCATTGGCTTCCCGTGATTCCTAGCTAAGGCTAACTACTTGATTTACCGCGTGTAATAGGTTCAGTTCGACTAGCGCGGATTGATGAAAATACGTGCTGATAGCGCCGGATAAACCCACCAGATTCTAGACGAATTACCTTGGTGGTTTACTGCGCGAAGCCTTCGATTGTATGGAGAAGACGCAGTAGATCGCAACATAGCTGTACTGATTTTATTCAGTAAAAAGCAGGGATAGCGTCAAATTCGTGTAATTCTTGACAATTTACTTAAACTGGCTTTTGCCCATCATCTATTGGCGATTTAGCTAAAGTGCTGACGAGCATGATGGAAGTTTGAAGTGCGATGCGATATTCTTTCGCTGCGTCGCAACAAAAATAAATTCATTCGGCTCGCAGTGGCGCGATTGGCAAGCCGGAACTTCTTTTCGAGAGCATCATCATGGCCCTACGCGTTGGCCTCGTCGGTTGGCGAGGAATGGTTGGTTCTGTCCTCATGCAGCGCATGAGCACGGAGCGCGATTTCGACAACATTGACACCACTTTTTTCAGCACGTCCACCGCTGGAAAACCTGCGCCGATGATTCAAGGCTGCAAATCGTTCGACCCGCTTTTGCAAGACGGCAACGACGTCAACAAGCTCAAGGGGATGGACGCGATCATTACCTGTCAAGGCGGCGATTACACCAAATCGATTTACGCGCCGCTCCGCGCCGCGGGCTGGAAAGGTCACTGGATCGACGCCTCCAAAATTTTACGGATGAACGATAACGCGATCATCATTCTCGATCCGATCAACATGCCGGTCATTAAAACTGCGCTCTCGAAGGGAATCACCGATTGGATCGGTGGCAACTGCACGGTGAGCTGCATGCTCATGGGTGTTGGCGCGCTCTACAAAGCAGGCTTGGTCGAGTGGATGCAGACATCGACGTATCAGGCAGCCTCAGGCGGCGGAGCCCCAAACATGCGCGAATTGCTCACGCAATACGGTGCGCTGTATGCGGAAGTTAAAGATTTACTCAACGATCCCGCAAGCGCAATTCTCGAGATTGATCGCAGAGTCACCGCCAAACAAAATGCTTTCACACCCGAAGAAACCGCGAACTTTCGTGGCATTCCGCTCGGCGGCAATTTAATTCCGTGGATTGATGCAGATCGTGAAGACGGCACCAGTCTTGAGGAGTGGAAGGGCGGCGCCGAGACCAACAAAATTATGGGCATCGCCAATAAAGTGCTCGGATCAAGCGACGCCCCGATCCCAATTGACTCGACCTGCATTCGCGTCGGCGCGATGCGTTGCCATTCGCAATCGCTCACGTTTAAGTTGAAGAAAAACGTGCCGCTCGCGGACATCGAACAAATGATTGCGAACGACAATCCGTGGGCGAAATTCGTACCGAACAATCGAGTTGATACCGAAAAACAGCTTACACCCGCTGTTGTCTCCGGCACCATGAATATTCCAGTGGGCCGCGTACGCAAACTAGCGATGGGACCTGAGTACCTAGGCGCATTTACGGTCGGTGATCAACTGCTCTGGGGCGCGGCTGAGCCGCTTCGTCGCATGCTGCGAATTATTCAGGGCGATATCGCGTAACGGTAACTGTGACAGGCGCAAGAGCGAGTGAACTCACTCGCTCTCGCTGCCATTCATCGTCCAGCGTTAGCGAGGCTGCCCGTTGACACGCCGCGCTGACAACGCGGCAACATTTAAGGGTCGTCCGAGTTGCCCCCGGCAATAACTAAATTACCTAGCTCTGCGCAGCGCTAACCCCGCCGAGAGCAGCACCATCGCTCCAAGCACTGCCAGGAGACCGCGAGGCAGCGAAGGCACTGGCGCGATAACGTCCTGCGCGAAGACGGCGTTAACGGTACAGTCAGCTGCGGTGATGGGGTTCGTCGTAAACACATTGCCCACCAACGTTCCGCCACAGGTTCCGAGCACTTGAACAAGGCGATAACCCACCAACGGTGTGATGGTGAACGATTGCGTCGCACCGACCGCCACTGCCTGCGGTGTATTCGGCGTAATGTTGCCATTTGCGCTGCTCACAGTAGGCGAAACAAGATACGCGCGCGGCGCAGAACAACTCGCGTTGGTTCCCGAGTTTTGTCCGTTGCACGTCCATGTAAATGCACTCGCACCCGACACGACGGCCGATGCTGTACCGCTCGCGCAAAGAGTCGCGGGCGCAGGTGCCACCGCAGTCAACACACCCTGTGCCGCGCCGCATGAGCCATTCACAGAGGCAACAAAACTGACGATCACCGTGCAATCAGATGCGCTTACGGCGTTGGTTGTAAACACATTGCCGACAAGTGCACCGCCGCATGTACCACTAACGCCGGAGATCGCAAACCCGGCGTTTGGCGTAATTGTGAAAGCCTGCGTTGCGCCAGCTGCAACCACTTGCGGCGTGCTTGGGCTGATCGACCCGTCTGCGGAAGCGAGCGACGGCGTGACGGTGTATGCGCGCGGTGCCGAGCAGCTTGCATTGGTTCCCGAATTGAGTCCGTTGCACATCCAAGTGAAAGCGCTCGCGCCTGCGGTAACTGCGGACGCTGTACCGGCAGCACACAAACTTCCAGCTGCAGGAGCAACGAGCGTCAACACGCCTTGTGCACCCCCGCAGACGCCATTCACCGGCGCGACAATCGTAATGCTTTGCTGCACCTGTGGCGCGCTGTTGAACGCAGCGTCACCCGCTTTATTCGCTGCGATGATGCAGGCATTGCCGGCGACTGCGGAAGCGCTCACAGTGACCAAACCACTCGACGAATTCACGGTGCAAATTAACGGTGAGAGCGACGAATAAGCGACGGGAGCCGCAGAATTTGGCGTAGGCGACGCGGTAGCGGTCACGGTTCCTGTTCCACTCGGAATCAGGCTAGGAGCAGCGCCAAAAGCAAGTGTTTGTGCGTTGCGCGGCGCAGTACAGCCTGTGCTCCACGGCGTGCTACCGGTCGCGGCATCCCAAGCGGCATCAACGCTCACCGTTAACTGATTCGGACAGAGCGCCGAGAGAGCGGCCGTGAGTGCGTTTGTCGGCGAAGGAACTGCGACAACTGCGCCGCTAAGCTGGTTGTTACGAACATAGAAAACTCGCAGCGAGTTGAGTCCAGCCAGTGACGGCAACGCGCCTGTGAGTTGATTATTCTCTGCCCGAAAATTTGTGAGCGCAGTAAGACCGGCTAGAGCGGGCACACTTCCCGTGAGCGCGTTGTTTTGCGCATAGAAGCTCTCGAGCGCTGATAGCCCGGCGAGTGAAGGCAAGAGACCGAACAGCTGGTTGTTATCGACGTGAAAAAAGCGCAGTCGTGTCAATCCCGAAAGCGATGGAATTACGCTCGTGAGCTGATTGTTGCTGGCGAGGAAAAACTCAAGCGCCGCGAGCGATCCGAGCGCTGGGATTGCGCCGCTGATCTGGTTGCTTTCGAAATTGAAAACCTTGAGCGCGGTCAACGAGGCAAGCGCTGGCAAAGGGCCAGTAAGCTGATTGCTCCGAACGTCCACGTATTCGAGCGATGTCAATGGAGCAAGCGGGGGAATGGGGCCGCTGAGTGCGTTGCTTTGCAAACGTAAGTACTGCAGGGAGGGCAGATTGACAATGGATGCCGGTAATGCACCCACTAAATTGTTCGACGGCAGGTTGATTTCGGTAACCGTGTGACCCGTGAGCGTTACGGCGCATACGACGCCAAACCACGAGCACTCATTGCCCGCACTCGCGCTAGTCGTCCAAACGGCATTTGCAGCAGTGGTGTTCGTCCAGCTGGCTCCGGCCGTGTTGTTGTAGAAATCAACGAGAGCAGCCCGTTCCGAAGCCGGAATCGCCGCTTGCGACGCCGCCGCAACCACTGCAAACGTCGCGAGCAGGCCGGCTCGAAAAGCGTGCAACAGCCTGGAAGCCTGCCGCGCCATCGCGACGCGCAATCCAGCGAAGCTTTCAGCTTCGCGTCCAAAATGTGATGCGCTAGATGTTGTGACGCGCTGCGCGACCGCTTGCGTGTTTAGAGAATGCGACACCGAAGAGCCCCCGTAAATTTCTTTTCGCTGTGTTGAGATTATGCGCAATTCCGCGCGATCGATGTCAAGATTTATTCGCAAACTCAGTAACGACTACAGACACATTGAATTGAAATATTACAAAAAATGGCAAAAGTACAAACCGCGACTTATTTCTAAATATTGGTCAGAGCCCAATAAAATACGGGCGTGATCCACTTGGTTGCATGTAGCGATGTAGCTCTTGCGAATGTTTGAATCGCTGCGGATAATTCCCCGCTTGGTGTGGGTGTGCGTTTATGCTTAAGGCCATGAACGTAACGATGTTCAGTTCACCACAATGACAAAACGAGCGCGCACGATGGGCGCGCGTAGCAACGGGGGTTTCGATGCGGCATTCGATCATTTGGTCACGTATGTGTGGGGGCGTGTTCGCGCTGACCTGCGCTCATCTTGTGAATTCGACGCAGGTCGCAGTGCTGACCGTCCCGGCAGTAACTGATTCTCTTGCCTCGCCCGCGTTGGTCTCCTCGCAGCGCGACGAATTGCGCGCTTCGGCTCTGGCAGCGAAATCGGCAGAAGCGATTGGAGCCACCAACGCTAACGTGCACATCGTCGTTTTCAAAGGTGCACCGCTTGCGACTTATCGAGGCGAGAAACCAAACCTCGCGGCACCTGAAAGAAAAATTAACTCGCGTGGTGTGTCGCGAATCGACCCGAATGGCGCGGCGTCGCGCGCCTACGTGGATCAGTTACAGCGCGATCAAAAGACACAGCTCGATACGCTTTCTTCCGCACTGGGTCGCACTTTGGTTCTCCGCGCCAGTTTTCAGCACGCGATCAACGCCGTTGTCGTTGAGGCGAACTCTGATGAGGCGGCTCGCATCGCGAAGAGCGCAAATGTGCTACTCGTTGAAGCGTACAAAGAATACGAGCAAGACACCGATCTTGGTCCCGGAGTGATTGGTGCGCCCGCCGTCTGGGGCGGCACTTACGCAAACGCGACGGGATCCTATCGAGGCGAAGGCATGGTCGTCGGCATCATCGATTCCGGCATCAACTTTGAGAGCCCATCGTTTGCAGGGGTGTCACCGACCGACGCCTATGCACACATCAATCCCCTAGGCAGCGGCAACTACCTCGGCACTTGCGCAACTGGCCAAGTCGATCAAGGTCGCTGCAACAGCAAATTGATTGGTGGATACGATTTTGTGTGCGCCGCCCCAGGTAACGCGTGTACCACGGCAGGCCAGCGCGAAGAGCCTGGCTTTGGCGATACCAATGGACACGGCAGCCACACAGCCTCTACCGCCGCAGGCAACCCGAGAGACGTTACGGTGAGCGGAAATGTGTTGCGGATTTCCGGTGTCGCTCCGCGCGCGAACATCATCGCTTACGACGTTTGCTACACGGAAATTTCTTCTGGACGCGGCTTGTGTCCAAACGTCTCCTCTCTGGCAGCGGTCAACCAGACCGTTGCTGATGGCATAGTCGATGCGATCAATTTCTCGATTGGCGGAGGAGCAGATCCTTGGACCGACACAGTATCGCTCGCGTTTTTGAGCGCCCACGCATCTGGGATTTTCGTCGCCTCTTCAGCAGGTAATTCTGGCCCCGCCGCAAACACTCTGGGCCATAACGAACCATGGGTCAGCTCGACCGCTGCATCTCAAACTGGCCGCAACGGATTCGTCTCGCGCTTTCAAATTACGGGCCCAGCCCCAGTCCCTGCCGCGATCGCAAACATCGTCGCAACCGAAGGAACCGGCGGTACGCCTCTCGCTGCCTCTATCCCAGGTTCCACGCCGCTGCGGGTGAGTCCAGGGATTAGTACGACAAGCGATGGTTGTGCAGCGTTTCCGGCAAACACTTTCACCGGTTCGATCGCGCTCGTTCGGCGTGGAACGTGCTCGTTTGCAATAAAGGCAAACAATGCGGCCGCAGCAGGCGCGGTTGCGATGGTGCTCGCAAACAATCAGGCAGGCGCAATTGCACCAAGCGTTCCGGGGACCACGATTCCTGTTTTCGGGATCACGCAAGCGGACGGCGATGCGGTGCGTAACTTCGGGCAAGCCAATCCAGCGACCGCCACTGCAGCGATCCCGTTTCCGCCCTCGCCGCTGGCGAACGTCGTCGACGCGCTGGGCGCATTCAGTTCGCGCGGTCCGGCCGGCAACTACGATCTGGTGAAGCCAAACATTACCGCGCCGGGTGTCGGCATTCTCGCTGCGGTTTCAGGCACTGGATCGGTCACCGGTTCCCCGAATGTTGTTGAGTTCTACAACGGCACCTCGATGGCCTCTCCCCATCAAGCGGGAGCAGCGCTCTTGATCCGACAAGCAAGACCGACGCTCACACCGTCAGAGGTCGCCTCCGCAATTGCGTTAACCGCGAAAACTCAAGTGTTGCTCGAAGACGAAGTGACTCTTGCCAATCCCTTTGGTCGCGGTAGCGGACGCGTTCGCGCTGATTTCGCGATTGACGCTGGTTTGGTTATGAATGAAATCGAACAGAGATTTCGTGACGCAGATCCCGCACTTGGTGGCGCGGTCTCTGCCCTCAATCTGCCGTCAATTGCAAAGCGCAGCTGCTTCCCCACCTGTACCTTTACGCGCACTTTCCGCAGCACCCGTTCAAGCGCTGCAACATGGCATTTCGCACTCACAGGGCTTACAGGAACGGTGTCACCCACTTCAGCGACCGTAGCCGCAGGCGCAACGCAAACGCTTACGGTCACCATCGATGCCAACGCCCTCATCCGCGACGGACGCGCCTACTTTGGCGAAATTGAAATCAAAGAAGAAACGAGCCCCGGCGTGTTTAACAACGCGGCAGCAATGCATATGCCGGTATTGGTCTCGGTGCAACCGCCCAAGCTCGCTGCACCTGCGTCACTTGCCCTTAGTTTGGCGGCAACAACAATCGCGCCGGTTGGCTACAACGTTGGCAACGTTGGTGGCTCAGCGCTCGACTACGCTGCGGTGAATTCTGGGGCCGGTACGGTGACCGTAGTCAACGCCGACAACTCGGGTGTTGGCAGCGGTTTCCGCAACATCATCTACACCGACCCGGCGATCGCTGGTAGTCAAGCTCAATTCGCCGCTGATGACTTCGTTGTCGCTGAACCCACACAAATTTCTAGACTGCAAGTGAACGGTTTTGTGGTGAGCGGCGCAGCACTAACTGCAGCTGCAACGAATTTCGTTTGGAGCATTTATCCGGACGCGAGCGGATTTCCTGCGGGCAACCCGCAAACCGCTCCGGGAGCTGCGGTTTGGACGTACACCGCAACGCCAACCGCAACTGGCGTTTCCACGGGGCCAACGACCAATCAAACAATAACGCTGGATCTGATCGCCGCAGGTCAGACGGTGAACCTGACGCCAGGCCGCTACTGGTTGGTCGTCAACACACGCGGAACCTTTGCAAACCGGTATGCGCAATTCGGGTCAAACCAAACCAACGGCAACCCCAATTTTGCGAGCATCACGATCGCGACTGCCGGCACGGGTGCCTGGGCCGCAAACACATCGTTTGCAGGCCTCACCATGACCGTTGAAGGACTCGTCGGCTGCGGTGCGGCGTGGATATCTTCAGCGTTCCCATCGATCGCTTCACTCGCGGCGGGCTCGCAGCGAAACGTCTCGCTCTTCCTGACCGCGGGCTCGCTCGCCGCAGGTACCTATCGTGCTAACACCTGCGTCCAGTCGAACGATCCAACAGCGCAGCGCAAAGCCATTCCGATCACGCTGACGGTGACACCGTAGGACGCAACCAAGTACCGCTGGGTCAACTGGTGTCGATACTGACGACACCAGACCCACGGAATCGGAGGCGCGCATTCTGTACTCCTGCGCGCGCTACGCGTTAGTGAAGAACTTCAGACCCACCTGTGAGCAGTAAACGCAAACTCGCGATAGGGCCTTAGTACCTGAGCGTGCTCACGGTCGGATACCAACAGATCTGGTAAGTATCCAAGCCGCTGCGCAGCGCAGTACGGATTATTCGCGGCAGTGCCGCTCTTTTGGTCGTTGGCCGCGCGAAGACGTCTTGTGACGAAGCGGGTAGTACAGTCATTTTCACGTACGCGGCGAATGCACTGCTTCCGTTCGTGGTGAGCCCCTCACGTCAGTAACACGCAACACTAGCATCCACCCTCCGTTTCGCCAATAATCATGCAACAAAAAGTAAGCCGGATGGTGAATCGATGTTTACACGCCTGCGCGCAACCTGCCAAATAGACACGCTCGCAACTGCGCTGGCGTTGATATGCGCGAGCGCCCTGCTCGCGCTAACCCCCTCGCACGCGCGCGACGCGGGAGCTACTGATCGCGCTGAAATCAACAAAAAGTTCGAAGAGCTTTCGCAAAAAACAGAAATGCTCGAAGCAAAACGTGTGGTCGAACTTAAAGCGCTCGACGAAAAGCTTGGACTTACAAAAGACATCAGCGATCTTCGCAAAGACGTCTCCGCCAATGCGCAGAAAAGCATCGACTGGTGGTTCGCCGGGCTAGCGGTTGTTACGGCTTTTTTCAGTATCTTCATTCCCTTCGTATTTACATGGAAGTTGCGCAGCGAATACCGAGCTCATGTCGCAGCCAGTGAAGCGGCGAGAAAACAAATCGAGGATCAACGCAGCATCGTCGACGAACTGAAGAATCGCGCAAACAACGCGCTCGGAGCAATCGAGGAAAACCAGAAACAGTCTGGCTTGTTGGTGGAGCAAACTAAGCAAAATCTGAATCTTATTCAACGATCCCTTCCGCAGAGCAATACCGCAGTTAAAACGAGCTTTCAAGAACAAACGGCGAATGATTCGATTAAACACCAAGCGGTATTTGTAAACGTCGTCGACGAGGACGCCGGAGACACAGCAGAGCTGATCGCTGCAGCAAGTGAAATAGAGATCTCGCCCTTCGCGGCCTTCGCCGACCGCCTCTACGCGCGAGGCTTCAGAGCATTTGAACAGCGTGACTACGCAACTGCTGTGGCAATGTTCAAAGCAAGTTTGATCGAAGCACCAGAGAACAAGAACGCGCTCTACAACCTCGGCGTATCGCTTGCAGCATTTGCCAATACTGCAAACGATACGAGGGCTATGGAATCATTTCGCGAAGCGGCTAGCGCATTTGAATCGGCACTAGAAATTGAGCCAAACAATTACAAAGCGCTATTGAATTGGGGAGTTGCGCTGAGACGTCTTGCTGGAATTGAGAGTGGCGCGAAAGCGCGCGCGCTCCTTCTCGAGGCAATTGCGAAGTACGAAGCCGTTTTGACAATTAAACCGAACGAAGTATTGGCGTTAAATAGTTGGGGTATCGCTCTAGGTCAGCTCGCCGATCAAGCGGTTGGTAACGCGCGTCAACAGCTGCGTAAACAAGAAATCGACAAGTACGAGGCTGCGCTAGCGATCAATGCAAATCGCATTGACATCCTCACAAATCTTGGGGTTGCTCTTTGGCAATCCGCAGAGGACACAAACAAAAACGAACGACCAAAACTACTGCGCAGCGCGATTGCGAAATTTGAAACCGCACTGAAAATCAAAGCGAACCAGTATGATGTTCTCATCAACTGGGGAGCCGCGCTCTCATCCCTCGCCGACACAGAAGAAGGTGAGCAACTAGTTCAGCTACTAAGAGAAGCCTTTCTCAAATATGAAGCCGCAATCCAGATCAATCCCGAAGCCGATCTCGCGTTTCACAATTGGGGCCTGGCCCTTCATAAGCTCGCGGACGTGGTTGAGCTCAATGAGCGCCCCGCGATCTACTTAGAAGCGATTTCGAAGTACGCAACTGCGGTGAAATTGAATTCGAATTTGCATGACACGCTCAACGCACAAAGTAGCGCTTTCTTGCATCTCGCTGAAGTTACAGAAGATCCAACGTTGAAAACGCGCTACATCGCAGAGGCTGAATCTAAAGCAATAGAGTATGAGCAACGTACGGGACATCCGTCATACAACTTAGCGTGCGTTGCGGCACGCCGAAGTGACGCCAAGCGATTTGTTGAAGTGATAGATCGGGTTCCACAGAAAGATGTGCCCGAAGAAAGTGACCTTCGCGCGGATCCTGATCTCGATTCAATTCGCAAAACATCAGAATTCGGTGACTGGTGGCGCAAGCGATTTGAGAATGAGCCATAGGTTCGAATGCGTTGAAGTGCGTTCATGGTTCGACAAGCTCACCACGAACGGGAAACGCAAGCCACCTCGAAGCGGAAAAAGTCGAACCCGACTAATCCCAGCTACTCGCTTAACAAGCTTACGTCACACCTAGAGCTTTGGCGACGCCCACTTAATCACATACAACGTAAGTCCCATCGCGATGATGATGTCGATGAACGTGTGATACACGAGCCACACATCCGTTGATGTGAAGTTCGCGACGAGTTGATTGAGTGTGGCCATGATGATGCCGACGAGCCCAATGCCGATGACGAGCCGCGACGGGCTCGTGTCTGGATGCGGCATGTAGCGCACGAGGCGTTTGCCGAGATAGCGACCGCCCATCAAACCGTCGCCCAAGAAAATCAACGCAGTGAGCAGTCCCATAATCGTCGTGCGCAGTTTCACCATGTCATCGTTTTGAAATGCGTAGGCAAAACCCGCAGTTACGAGCGACATGATGATGCCAAATGTTGCGAGCCCACCCATCAAATCAATTTTTGTGATCCGCTGAACGACCCAACCGATGATGCCTGCGCCTGCACCTACAAGCGCTGCCGTAGTGAGATTGGAAAACTTCGCGACGACAAAAAACAGTAGCGCGATACCCATATCGAACAAAAGCGACGGCTTGTTACGCGTGAATTGTTCACTCTGACGCCTTGCTTCAGCTTGGGAGGCTTCAGCTTCCTCAGGCGATTGATTAGCCAGCCGATCCGCATTTTTGACAAAGTATTGTGGCCAGCGAATACGTGCGCCGGGTGCGCTTTCAAAAACCAATTGATCATTGATCCGAACGGCAATCTGCGTTTTCCACCATCCCACATAGCCAGATTCAACTTCGAGCCTGCGGCCATCGGGCAAGACGTGCCGCAATTCGTTGTTCCTCAGCGCGCGAGCACTTTGCACTTCGAAGCTGTCTTCGGCAACGGCATGACCATCGATTAGCAACGTTGATTTAAGTTCGTTCGTGGTGGCAACGGTGCGCACTTCGCCGCGCACGCCATCCACATCGAAGCGGCGTAGGTAAGTCCAGAGTTTCATAACTGAATTATTGCGGTGCAATCGCTGCTTGAGCGCGCTTCCCAGATGCGATGCGACGGGTTGCGAGAAGCTGAGCTGGTAGAGCGCCGATTCACTGCTGATCTTCAGCTAGTTAGGTACAAGGCCTACTTTATTGGGCGGAGATAGTCATTTTAGTATTTTTCAATAAACACAATAATTTCCGCTTTAGCCCAATTAGAGCGTCGTACACGCGAGCTAGCTGAGTTTAGTAGGTCAACTTACAAAGGCGAATCAACATCAATAAACTGCGTCGAGAGCGAGAACTTTTTCTCCAGGTACGAAGCGAGCGCCATTACGCCGCCACGCTCGCTGGCATGATGACCAATCGTGATGAGCGTGACGTTGCTTTCGCGGGCGATGTGAATGTGGTGCTCCGAAATCTCGCCCGTGATGAATGCTTCTGCGCCGAGGTCGATCGCATCGCGAAGCAACGATCCGCCTGCACCAGTGCACCACGCGATTTTTTGCACCAATCCAGTCGAACTGGTGAACAGCGAAACACGGCCACCAAAGTGGCGAGCACAAAACGCAGCGAGCACCGCGGGCCGCACCGGGATTGCGTTACCCAGCTCACCGTACAGCACCAGATCCTGATCGCCACACGCGCCGCGCACGTTGAGCCCCAGTTTTTTGGCGAGCTGCACGTTGTTTCCGACGTCGGGGTGCGCGTCGAGCGGCAAGTGATAGGCATAGAGGTTGATGTTTCGCGCAATCAATTGCGCGACTCGGCGGCGATGGAATCCCACAATTCGCGGATCGTCGCCCTTCCAGAACAAACCGTGATGCACCAGAAGCGCGTCGGCCTGCGCGTTGGCCGCGGCGTCGATCAACGCTTCGTTGGCGGTAACACCGACCACCAACTTGTGAATCATTGGCGTGCCTTCAACTTGCAAACCATTGGGCGCAACGTCTTTGAATTTGCGCACGTCGAGGTAGGTCGAGAGGTGTTGCGTGAGCGACTCCCGTGCGACCGCCGTCACGCGGGGTTGAGTGAAGCTCTCTTGCATAGAATTCAGTGACTCCGCGTTACGCATGTCCCCTCCTCGATGGCGACGATGCGAGCGCTAAGTCGCATGTCACTTTTTTCTCCGGAAACCCGATTATGTTGAAGCGATTATGGCTTGTTTTTGCTCAGGTATGCACGGTGTGCGTCGCCGTGCTCTTCACCGTGAGCACGTTGCGGCCCGAGTTGCTCTCGCGTGCCCCGGCAGTCGTTGCGCCCGCGTTGCCATCCGCGCCTGCTAAAACGGCCGCGCCGCAATCGGGCGACGCTGGCGTTGCCAAAGCGAATACCGCCGCGCTGCCCGCTAACGGGCTCAGCGAAGCGGCAAAGCGCGCGCTCTCCTCGGTAGTGAAAATATCGACGAGCGCTGAGCGACGCTACCGCAATCCGTTTACCGACGATCCCATGTTCGAGCGCTTTTTTGGGCGCGACCGTCAGATGCGCGAAAACCAACCCATGAGCGGCCAAGGTTCAGGGGTGATTGTGCGTGCAGACGGCTACATTGTCACCAACAACCACGTGGTCGAAGGCGCGGAAAAGATCGAAGTTGAGCTGTTTGATAAACGCGTCTTCTCTGCCAAAAAAGTGGGCGTAGACCCGGAAAGTGATCTTGCGGTAATTCGGATTGACGTGACCGAGTTGCCCGCGATCACGATCGACGATTCAAACCAGCTGTCGCCGGGTGATTGGGTTCTGGCGATTGGAAATCCCTTCGGCGTCTTCGGCAACAGCGTGACGATGGGCATCGTGAGCGCGCTCGGGCGCACGCAAATCGGTGACGGATCGCCGTTTGAAAGCTTTATCCAAACCGACGCCGCGATCAATCAAGGCAATTCTGGTGGCGCGCTAGTGAACGTGAATGGCAATCTTGTCGGAATCAACACGAGCATCTTCACGCGAACGGGCGATTTCTCGGGCATCGGTTTCGCGATCCCAACAGCAATTGTCAAACCGATCCTTGAGCAGTTAATCAGTAAAGGCGAAGTCCGACGCGGCTATCTCGGTGCTTCGTTGGGTTCCATCACTCCTGAAGTTAAGTCAAGGCTGGCGTTGAAAGACACGCGCGGCGCGTTTGTGAACGCCGTTATCGATGGCGGGCCTGGCTCGCGTGCAGGCATTCGCCCGAACGATGTCATCATCGAAGTCAACGGCAAAGCGGTCGCCGATCGCAGCGAAGCGATTAACGCTATTGCCTCTATTCCCCCTGAGCAAACGATAGCGGTGAAGCTATTGCGTGACGGCAATGAGAAAGAGCTCAATGTGACGCTAGGCAAGCGACCGCCACCGACGCGACAGCGGCAATAACTGTTCGGTACAGACTACGCACGGCGGATCCCTAGCAAAGGTTACGCCGTTTCAGCTTCGGCTTTTTTGCGCGGCTTGATTAGCATGCTTACCCAGATCCCGACTTCGTACAAGATCACGAGCGGGACGGCGAGGAAGAGCTGTGACAGCACATCGGGCGGCGTAACGACCGCCGCAATCACGAACGCGGCAACGATGAAGTAACCGCGGAATTCTTTGAGCTGCTGAACGGTTACGATGCCCGCGCGAGTGAGCACCGCTAGAACGACGGGCGTTTCGAACGTGATTCCGAAAGCGATAAACATAGTGAGCGCAAAGCTCCAGTATTTTTCAATGTCGGTGCTTACCGTAACGCCCTCAGGCGCATAGCCAAATAGGATCGGAAAGAGCGAAGGAAAGACAACTAAATAGGCGAACGACATCCCCGCGAAGAACAGCAATGTCGACGACACAATGAGCGGCATCGCAAGCTTCTTTTCATGCTGATACAAGCCTGGTGCAATGAACGCCCACATTTGATAAAGCACCCACGGCAGCGCAATCAGAAACGCGACCAACAGCGTGACCTTCAGCGGCACAAAGAAGACGCCGATCACATCGGTGGCGATCATCGTGCCGCCGGCCGGGAGCGAAGCCATTAAAGGCGCGGCGACAAACTTGTAAATTCTCGCGGAGCCCGGATAAATCATCAGCACGATTGCGATCAACAAAATCGCGCCAACCGCTTTCATCAGCCGCGAACGCAACTCCACCAAGTGGGAGACGAAGCTCTCTTCTTTTTGATTTTCAGACATGAGCTCTCATCGAATTCAGCGCGCGTTTGTTCATCTAACGCACGTCATTAGTCAATTTTTCGCGCGCTACATTCTCGGCGTCGGCGATGGCGGGTGAGTGCTGCGCGAACGGTGTCGGCGCGGGTGCCGTTGAGGATTGCGACATCGCCTGCTCGGCAATGGACGTTTCCAAAGCCGCCACCTCGCTTGGCGTGACCGATGCAGCACTTGGCGTCGAAGTCGCTTCAGGGCGAAGCGGATCAAAACTTTGCTCAATCTTTGCCGCTTCACTTTCAACGCTGCGCCCGGCATCGCTGACCGCGGTTTCAAACGAGCGTGCTGCGTCTTGCGCTTGCTGTTGAAGCTTGCGCAATTCATCCATCTGCACTTCGCGGTCGATGTCAGCCTTCACCTGGTTGGCGTAGGTTCTTGCGCGCCCAAGTAAATGCCCGACCGTGCGTGCGACCTTCGGCAGCTTCTCGGGACCGAGAACCACCAGCGCGACGACCGCGACGATCGCCATTTCACCGAACGAGAAATCAAACATTTTGCACTTCGTGCAGGACGAGAGGACGACGCGACGCTGTCGCTACGACGACGCGGCATTCGCCGCTAGAAAGCAAAGCTATGCCATCGTCGTCGAAGGAAACAAAACACATCAAATGGGAAGACTTTTTCGACGCGCGTCGCGCGTCAGACCTTGTCACGTTTCGCTTCGCCCTCAATGACGTTGGTCGGTGTTGCGGTAGGAGTTGGTGCGTCCCCGCTCGCAGCCTTTTCGCCGCCTTTCAAACCGTCTTTGAAATCGCTGACTGCGCCGCCTAAATCTTTACCGACGTTTCGCAATTTCTTGGTGCCGAAAATCAAAACGACGACCAACAAAACGATTAACCAGTGCCAAATCGAAAATGAACCCATGGCTCGCTCCTAATCAAAAAAACTATTGTGGCTCAATCATGCGCCCCAAGGGATTGGGGCCACCGAGCACATGCATATGAAGATGAAACACATCTTGCCGACCGACCCGTCCGACGTTGATGATCGTTCGAAAGCCATCCGTGGCACCCAAATCGTTCGCCACCTTCGTTGCGACTAACATCATTTTACCGAGCACGGCTTGATCCGCCTCAGTCGCATCCGAAAGTTTCGCGATGTGCTTCTTAGGGATTACCAGCACGTGGACCGGCGCGGCGGGATGAATGTCGTTAAACGCGAGCACGTCGTCGTCCTCGAAGACCTTTTTCGATGGAATCTCGCCGCGAATGATTTTGCAGAAAATGCAGTTGGGGTCGGTGCTCATCGGTTTTCAGGTCCAAATGTGCCTAGTGGGGATTTCAACGCTTACTGATTGCCGTAATTCTTTGTTCGATTGTAGGAGCGGCTTGCCGCGACCGACAATCACCGAAATGTGCGCGCTCCATCGGAGGTGGGTCGCGGCAAGCCGCTCCTACAGTTTTCTTGAAGCCTTCTCGTCAATGCCAGAAACGCCTTCGCGATGCGCAAGTTCGGTAATTACATCCGAGGCAGACAAATTGTGCCTCGCGATTGCGACGAGCATGTGAAACCAAACGTCTGCCGCTTCGGCGACGATCTTTGCGCGGGCTTGCGCGTCGTCGCAGTGCGTCGCATCCTTACACGCCATCACGAATTCAGTCGCCTCTTCGCCCACTTTTTTAAGCGCTGCGTCTTCGCCTTTCGAATGTAATTTCGCAACATATGACGATGCCGGATCGCCGTTCAGTCTCGACGCAATAGTTGCTGACAAGCGCTTCAACGTGTCGTCACTCACCGTAGATTTCTTTCTCTGATTTGATCGGTTCGAATTCTGTCACCCAAGCGCCGTTTTCGAGTTTTCGGAAAAAACAGTTTCGTCGCCCGGTGTGACACGCAATGCCGCCGATTTGATCGATTTTCAAGAGCACCACATCGCCGTCGCAATCAATGCGTACCTCGCGAACGATTTGCAAATGCCCAGAGCTTTCGCCTTTCATCCACGCCGACTTGCGCGAGCGCGAGTAGTAGCAGGCTTTGCCTGTTTCGAGCGTTCGCAAAAACGCCGCGCGATCCATCCATGCAACCATCAAAATTTCGTTGCTCACTGCGTCTTGTGCGATGCAGGGCACGAGACCGCTCGCATCAAATGCGATGTGCGAGGCTGGATCGGTGAGTGTTTGCGATTTCATGACCTTCACATTGTCGCTTGAACAACGATTTCAATCGAAAACCCCTCACTCAAACGGCGCATCAGGCGTTTTGAAGCCGAGAGTGGCGTTTTCATTTGAAGTCCAATTTATACGGGCATTGGCAAACTAAAATGAATTGTCAACAACCAGTATTTACTTCGTGTCAGCCCAATTATAATAGCGCAACAATGCGAAAGCTGTTACGGCTGAAAATCCTGCTGCTTCGAAGGATGCGCGTCCTGAAACGCTTTCAAAGAGTTGCAATGCGAATCGATCGCTGAGACGCGCGGATACTGCGACACATCCACGCTGAAGCGTCGCGCCGAAAACACTTGCGGCACGAGCACGCAATCGGCCATCGTTGGCGTGTCGCCGAAGCAAAACGTTCCTGGCCGGCCCGATTCCGCAAGTGATTTTTCAAACGCGTCTAGCCCCGTGGTTATCCAATGCGAAATCCAAGCGCTCTTTTGCGCATCAGTCACGCCGAGTTCCTTGGTCAAGTAACTCAATACCCGGACGTTGTTTAACGGATGCGCGTCACAAGCGAGCGATAGCGAAAGCGCACGCACGTGTGCGCGAGCGAGAGCATCACTTGGCATAAGTCGCACCGGTTGCGGAAATTTTTCGTCCAGATACTCAATGATCGCAAGCGACTGCAAAATCACGTTCGCCTCATCGTCAACAAGTGACGGCACAAGCCCCGCCGGATTCAATTTCAAATACTCGGGCGAACGTTGCTCGCCTTTCACCAAATGCACGCCGAAGTGCTCCCAGGCGATACCTTTGAGATTCAACGCAATGCGAACACGATAGGCGGCGGAGGAGCGGAAGTAGTTGTAGAGTTTCATTGTGGAGCATCACATACGATGCATCAGGTAGTCGTGACACTCAATCTTATTGCACCCGCGGCATCAGCGCGTCAATTCAGACTCGCTCAGCTGCCACCGCTGACGCTCGTAAGGTTATCGTCGCCATTACGGTCAATGCGCTTGTTAAACGGATCGACGCCGACGAACTTCGGTAGCTTGTCGAGCGTGAGCGTAACGGTCGTCTTGCCTGATTGCATCGGACGACGTTCCACATGAATCACCGACGAGCGCGTGTAGCCCTTCTTACCCGGCTCCTCAGTGAAAGCGCCTATTTCGAATGGCTCATCAAGCGGCGCCTCGGTCTCTTTGCCTTTGCCGTCCGCATAGAGCTTGCGTGCTTCTACCGTAAAGGTGACATCGAATTTGCCGTCGCTGCGCTTGGTGGCTTTTGCTTCGCGCGCCTTCATGTCGTAGAGGGTGATCTTCTCAAAGAGATCGGTAATCAGTTGCTCGTGTTGTGGGCCGGCCTCTTGCCGCAAGATACGCAAGAAATCACGTGAGCTTGGATACGGCGCTGGCTTGAACGCAAACTCCGCGAGCAGTTTTTGAAGAGCGCTATTCACCACCTCTTCGCCGATTGCCTCTTTGAGCCAATACATCGTGAGCGCGCCCTTGTTGTAGTGGATGTAGCCTTGATTTTCCACGCGATAGAGCGGCAGCTCCTCGATCAACTCGCCACCGCGCGCACGCAAATAGCGGTCCAGTTCGTGTTTTAGGAATTTCCGAATCTGCTCTTTGCCATAAAGTTTCTCCATCACGAGTAGCGCCGAATACTCTGCGAAACTCTCAGAAAGCAAGGTCATTCCCTGTTTATCGGCACCGATGATTTGATGTGCCCACCACTGATGACCGACTTCGTGCGCAGTGACAAAGGTCACGAGATCGATCTTGGTATCGGCATCTTTCTCCTCGAAATTCTGCAGGAAGCCGACGCTCTCCGAATACGGCATGGTATTGGCAAACGCTTGCGCAAACGATTCGTACGCCGGGAATTCAAGAACGCGCGCTTGCCGGAATTGATAGGGCGAGAACTTTTCGCTGAACAGCGTAACGGATTCGCGCATCGCGTCGAGCATGCGTTGCGCGTTGTGCCCATGCGACGGATGGTGGTACACGGAAAGCTCGATCGGTTTGCCATCCTTGCCGGTCATCATTTCCGATTTCACCGCATAGCGCGCCGATTGCAACGAGAAGAAGTGCATGATTGGTGCTTCGGTCTGTGTGACCAAAGTACGTCGCCCCGCCTTCGTTGTGTCGCTCACCTTGTAACCCGGCGCAACGGGCGTTTGATCGGCATCCGTCGTGAGCGTAATCTTTGCGTTTACCCAATCGCTATCCTTGCGAAAATAGTGATGCACGTCTGCCGTAGGGTCTTCGAGTTTCACCACTCGTTGCTCGGGCTCAAGACCGTATTTGCGACGAGTGCTTCGATCTTGCAAGAGTTGACTGCGATCCATGCCGAGCATCGGCGAAATCTCGAAGTTATTCAGAAACGAGCCGTTACTCACGATGCGCGTCAGCGGGCGCGAGTTCGGAAAACCGCGCTCTGCCAACAAAGTTTCGAAACGGATGCTGCGTTTTTCGCCAGGCTGCATCGGTCGCGCGAATTTGTAGATGCGATAGCGAAAGTCGGCGTATTCCTTTTCGACGCTTGCCCCGTCGATGACCAGCGTTTGCATGTTAAGCGGCGGCAACCAACGGATGTGCAAGCTAGGCAGTTCACTCTTCGTGCGATTCTCGATGATGTAGATGCCCTTCGTAATCGCACGGACGTCTTTCGGATAGAGATCGACGTCAAGCGATACATCGACAATTGTTGGTTGCGCTACTTTTTCGTAGGCCAAAAATGCCTTCTCAAACTCGGCGGAATACTTTTCGCGACTCGGGATTGTCGAGTATTCGTTGAGAACGTTGGTGTTCCAGAAGTTGTAAATGCCGGTACCGACGAACACGGTTGTCGCAGCCAAAAAAATCACCGCAGGTGCACCGCGAAACCGCGAACCAAGACGACGCAATCTCGGCCTAAGTCGCAAATCAACGCCTCGACGCCACAAGAGGTGCGCCAACACCAACAACATGACTGCAAAGGCAAGCCAATACATTTGGAACCACGCTCGTCCGATCCAAAAACGATCAAGACCGTTCATGTCTGAGGTCGGCACGCTCGGTGTCGCAGCAAAGTTGTAAAGATTGTGTTCGAGGCCGATCGTAGCGAAGGTGATGCGTGCGACAAGGTAGACAAGCATCAGCGCCCAGCCCACGAATTTGTGCGGCACGATTGCTTGCGCGAACACTGCGAGCGTGCCGAGAAGCGCGGCGGTAATCAAACCGGGAATGATGAACCATAAGAGGTACAGGCTCAACTCAATTCGCGCATAGCCTTGGTAGAGCTGGAACAAGACCGACGCCAAGACGGCAACCAGTAAAGTGGCAAGCAAAACCAAAACGATGGCGAACACTTTCGGCAACACGAACGCCCAATCTGGCGCAGGTGTGGCGTCCACGATCTCATGAATACGGCGATCGCGATCACGCCACACAAGCTCACCGGCATAGTAGATTGCGATGATGATCGGTATGATGCTGAATGCCTCTTCGAGCGTTTCGATCATCGCCCGAGTCACCGGGAAATACGGCACACCGCGCTGCTCAACGATCAACGTCATGCCTCCCACGGCATTGAAAATACCCATCGCCAGCAACACGAAAAATGCTGGACTCTTAAACACGAACGCCATATCGAATCGCGTAAGCGCTACAAGCTGAGACCAGGCGCTCGCGCGCGGTGTTCCGGTCGTTGGAGCGCGCGAACTGATTGCACGCGTCGAGGCTGGTGCCGAAGCATCGGCCGAAGAATTCCCTTTTGCCTCGGCCTTCGACACGCGGCTGCCTTTCGATTCGAATCGAAAGATTCGATACGCGATCAAGAACATCGCCGCTGCAACGCCGATCCAGATAAGGCGGTTGTAAAGCAGGACGCCTTCAATCGCGGGCATCATCGTATTGCGTTCGGCAGCCGTCCAATACTTCGTGACACGACTCAACGCACCCAAGCCAAACGGATCGGTTAACCCCGAGATCGTGTCGTACACAGGATCGCGAAGAATGACGCGTGTAGCGATGAAAAGAATCAAGAAACCGATTACGCCGAGATACGTCCACATCATCGAGCGCGTCGCGGTCGCGAGCGCAAAAAAAGTCGCTCCAATCAGAAGCAGCGTAGGCAATCCAAAGAAAAACACCGCGTACAGATAGTGGCCGAGAACAAAAGGCCCGACCTTCTCCTGATCAACCCAAGGCATCTGACAGCCGATCCAAATGGCGATGGGTACCGCGAGCATGACGATAAACGCAACCAACATCGCGCCAAGAAATCGGCCTACGAGATAGTCGAACTTGCTGATGCGGGTGGCGCGCAAAATCGGGGCGAAACCGGATTCGTCATCGCGAATCACCACGTTCGCCACGAACGCTGTAATCACAAACAATCCGAAGATGTTCATGATGCTGATCACCTGCAGCATCGCGTACGGCGAATTCAGGTTGACGATTCCGCGACTACCCAGCTGAATCTGATCGATTGTGATTGAACCGAACGTCATCAAAAAGAAAATCGCAACGCCGATGACGAAGAGTGGCGAGCGCACTTGGTAGCGCAATTCGAATTGCGCAATTTGGGCGAGCATGCTGATCCCCTTTTACGCCGCGCGACGCGATGTTGACAGGGTCGCGAAGTAAAGGTCTTCCAATCCGCCATTCACCGATTCAAACCCGGCCTCTGGCTCTTCATTCGCGGCAACATGAATCACGGTTTCACCGGTGCGAAGGCGCGTTGAGATCACATTCATACGGGATTGGTATTCGGTAAGCGCTGCTTTGGGAATTGCTTTGCGCCAAATTTTTCCAGCGAGCGAGCGGGTCAGCTCGTTCGGCGCACCTGTCAACACGATGCGTCCATTCACGATGATTGCCATCCGCGAGCACAGATCGGCCACGTCTTCCACAATGTGCGTGGACAGAATGACAACGACGTTCTCGCCGATTTCTGAGAGCAGATTGTTAAAGCGATTGCGTTCTTCGGGATCGAGCCCCGCCGTCGGTTCATCGACGATGATGAGCGAGGGGTTTCCGATCAAAGCCTGCGCAATACCGAAGCGCTGGCGCATCCCGCCAGAGAAACCCGCGACCGCTTTCTTGCGCACATCCCACAAATTCACTTGCTGCAAGAGAGATTCCACAACCTCTTTGCGCTCGCCGCGTTGGCTCAAACCTTTCAACACGGCAAGATGATCTAGCAAATCGAGTGCGGACACGCGAGGATAGACGCCGAAATCCTGCGGCAAATATCCCAATCGCGCACGCAGCTTCTCCGGTTCTCGAACCACATCGATACCATCGAAGACAATGTCGCCTTCGCTCGGTGTTTGCAGCGTAGCAATACAACGCATGAGCGTCGATTTGCCCGCGCCGTTAGGGCCGAGCAACCCGAACATGCCTTTTGGAATGTCGAGATTTGCGTTGTCCAGCGCCTTGGTGCCATTGGCGTATACGTGCGTGACCGCATTGAGCTTGAGCATGAAATTCCCGTTTGTATTGGTTGATTTACCGACGATGCGTGCCACCACCGACCGTTTATCTCGACATTTCAAAGCAAACTTCAGAGCCCGCCTATAGGAAGGCGACGAGTTGCGGGTTTGAGTTAGTCGGTTGGAGGGTAATCAGGCGCGTACCCCCTAAAAGGAGTCAATGCCGGTCGATTATTTGCCTTTGCGGCTGCGACGCCGTTGGTGTCGATGGATTTACGACTCGGAACCACGAGCGCTCGGACCTACGACCCACGTAAAACCCAACCAAACGAAAGCACATAGCGACTGCCACCGACGACGCGCGTAACGCTGTGCTCGCACGCATCCGGGCGAAAGAGTTTGATTCGCTTCGTCGCAAAAATCGGAGTCGCGCACACGAACTCACCGCCTGATTTCGGTGATTTCAAAATGATTTTCAAACGAAATGCCGACCGGCTTGAACGGGATCCGTATGCGGCGGAATCTCCGAGCCGTCGGGATACCGAATCAAATATGAATCAAACGGCAGCGGCCACAGCGCGGTGAACAACAACATCTTGTTGTAACCCGTCCCCTGCCGCCCGCGTTGCCAGCGAAAGGCGGTGGAGAGGTAGCTTTGGAACGAGTATGCCATTGTGCGGTTTGTAGATGCCCTTCTGCGAGTCAACATCCGTGAAGTGCTGGGTCGAAGAGTTTGCCGAATTTGAGCACGCCGAAGATAGCGTGAGCGAGTTTTCGCACCATCGCCCCGATGATGAGTTTGGGCGCTTTGTGATTGACTTGTAGTGGCGTTTTGAAGCGCCGCCCCCATACGGCACGATTGAGCGTCACCATACCCGACAGCGACGGTGCGCGTCGAAGCGCCACGTGGCCTGTCTTTGAGAGCGTGGGCTTCGCACGGATGGTGCCAGATTCTCTGAGTGCGGGGTTTAAGCCGCCAAAGGCGGCAAATTGTTTGGCGTTATCCATGCGCACGATGAAGCTCGCGTACGAGAGCGCCACCGAGATGGTGTGCTCGCCCACTCCGGGGACCGAGTCGATCAGCGCTGGAACCAGCCCGCCAGGATTGAGCCTGAGGTATTCGGGCAAGCACTACTCGCGCCTCAACGAATGCTCGCCGACATGCTTACATGTCTATCCCATTTAGGCTCGACGCCATACGAACACGATAGGCGGCGAAGAAGCGGAAGTAGTTGTAGAGTTCTATCGGAGGTAGTGCGAAGGAATATGTGCCGAGCAACAGGTCACGGGTGATACGGCGGTTGTTTTGCGCTGTGCTCACCGAACTGTAGGTTCAAATGTAAGCACTTGTGCGCACGTTGAGACCAAGCTACGCTTAGCGTGTTCCAGCAAAACGTTTCGCGAAATTTTTCTAGGAGTCGAAGATGTTAATTCCGAGTCGCAGTCGAAGCCGCCGATGCATCATGGGTGCGTTGATGAGTGGAGCTAACGGCAGTCCTGCACCGATTTTGATCGAGGTGCAACATGTCGCAGCCTAGAACCGCAAATCCCCGCTGGAAACTCGCTTTAGACGTTGAGCGCTGCATTGGATGCCACGCTTGCTCCGTCGCTTGCAAAGTCGAAAATCACGTGCCGCTTGCACGATTTCGCACCAAAGTCTATTACTGGGAACACGGCAAATTTCCCGCTGTTAAACGAAATTTTTTACCAACGCTCTGCATGCAGTGTGAAGACACACCGTGTCTGAAAGCCTGCGATAACAAAGCGATTGAGCGCGGTGCAGATGGCATCGTACGCGTGATTCCGGATAAGTGCGATCACTTGGGCGCGTGTGAAACTGCGTGTCCGTATGCCGCGATTGGTTGCGATGAAAATGATGTCGCTGATAAATGTGATTTCTGCTCACATCGACTCGACGCCAACATGGAACCTGCGTGTGTTGAAACCTGCCCCGCGGAAGTGTTTCATTTCGGCGATGCCAATCATCCGCAATCGCCTTATTCGCTGTTCATGGCGAAGCACGGCGACAAAACGGCCGTGCTGAAGCCGGAAGAGAAAACTTTTCCATCGGTCGTCTACAAAGGTCACGAGAAGGCGATGGAATCGAAGATTCCAAAAGGCAAAGTTCACGATCCGTACTCATACGAAATCGAAACCTGGACGCAGCTTGAATCGCAGTTTCCGAAAAAGAATCGCGTAATTTGGGCGAAGGTTGAGCAAACTGTTCCGGGAGCCAAAAAATGAAGCGCCGCGATTTCATCAAAGTGGGTGCGGGCGCGATTTCGACGCTGGCCGTCGGCGAAATGATTCTGCTTTCTCCGGATGCCGATGCAGGGATCATGGATTGGTTTCGTACCACGCCGAAGCTCTACGGCACTCGGAAATCCTATCGTCGCGCAAGCGGTAAAGGCCGCATCAGTAACGACTATTCGAAAGCGACGATCGTAAAAGGCGTGTGCCTTAATTGCTCAACCGTGTGCGGCATTCAAGGCTATGTGATCGATGGAAAGCTGGTGAAAGTCGGCGGCAATCCGGAAGATCCGAACAACGGCAAAAGCCTCTGCGCAAAGGGGCAATCGGGGCCCACGATTAACGACTATCCCGAACGCTTGCTGTATCCGATGAAGCGCGTGGGCAAACGTGGCGAAGGCTTGTGGAAACGCATTACCTGGGACGAGGCTTACAACGAAATCGCGCCGCGAATTCGTAAAGCGATGGATGAAGGCAAGCCCGAAGAAGTGGCGATTCAAATCGGCCGCTCGCGCATTGCCGAGGAGATGAATCGGTTCTTAGGCGCGATTGGTTCGCCGTCGCTGTTCAATCATCGCGCGCTGTGCTCGTCGAACAAACGCGCCGCGAATTACGTGTGCCTCGGTGAAACCGATTGGGAAACCGGCGACTTCGCAAATGCGAAGTACATTTTGAACTTCGGTTCGAATTTTTATGAAGCGCATCAAGGCGCGATTCACACCGCTAAGCGCATCATTCGTGGGCGCTATGACAACGGTGCGAAGTTGGTCACGCTCGATGTGCGTTGCTCGAACACGGCAGGCCGCAGTGACGAATGGCTCTGCCCGAATCCAGGCTCTGACGGCGCAGTCGCGCTGGCGATGGGCAACGCGATCATCGCGGCGAATAAACACGACAAACAATGGCTCGATACCTGGAGCAACGTCGGCAGCGACGAACTCGCAAGCTGGATCAGAGCGTACACGCCCGAGTGGGGCGAAAAAGTGTCCGGCATTCCTGCGGAAACGATTCGCCGCGTCGCGCTTGAATTTGCCGCCGCTGCGCCGCGATCCATCGCGTTTACCAATCGCGGCTCCGGCGCACACTACAACGGCTTCAACGCAGATCGCTCAATCATTTTGTTGAACGCGATTGTGGGCTCGATTGGAAAAGTGGGCGGCTATTGCTACGGCGAAGAGCCCACGCGCGTGCCGCCACGCGTGTTTCCGCAACCAAAGCCCGAGCCACCGCGTGTAACGGCGACCAGCCTGATCGAAAACCCGCCCGAATGGCCGCTCGCCAACAAATGGCAGCGCATGAAAGTTGGGCAGATCGTGTATCAAGGCTTGAAGGAAGGCCGCGGAAAAGTGCAGGTGTATTTCAGCTACACCGTCGCCACGCCGCAAACGTGGCCCGAAGGTCGCAGCCTCACAGTGGAAGTGCTCTCGGATGAAAGGCTCATCCCGTTCCACGTGTGCTCCGACATCGTGTACTCCGAGCAAGCGCATTACGCGGATTTGATCTTGCCCGATGCGAGCTACATGGAACGCTGGGGTTTCGATACGCGAAACAACATGGAGCTTCGCGATTACGTCACGCTGCGGCAGCCCATGGTGCAACCGCCTGCCGAATGCGTGAGCTTCGTGGATTCGATGATCGAAATTGCGAAACGCGTCGGCCCTGATACAGCGAAATATTTCCCGTTCAAGAATCACGAAGAATGGATGAAGATTCGCTGCGAAGGATTGACCAAACGCGTCGGCGAAGACGGCTTTGAATACATGAAAAAACACGGCGTGTGGCAAGACATGACCAAGCCGCAGTATTACGATTTGTATGCGTGGGAACTTACCGAAGCGCAGATGAAAGATACGCGAACCGACGAGCGCGGCAACGTTTATCGCAAAGCGGCCGACGGTAAAGAATCAATCGTCGGACTGATGGTCGATGGCAAACCACGACGCGGGTTCGCCACGCCGTCGCGCAAGTTCGCCGTGTATCACAAGGACGTCGAAGACGCCGCAAAACAAGTCGGGTTCACCGAAGACGGCGGCAAAGGTATGCCCACCTATTTCGCAGTGCCATCGATTGAAAAGATGACGAACGAGATGCTGCATCTGGTCACCTTCAAGTGGAACGTTCACACGCAGGGGCGCACGCAAAGCCAAAAATATTTGAGCGAAATCGTGCATCACAATCCAATGTGGATCAACACCGACACCGCAAAAAAATTAGGCATCAAAAGCGGCGACAAAGTGGAGCTCACGACGTATCGACCGCATGGTCATCAAATGAAAAATGGCGGTGAAGTCGTCGGCAAAGCGGAGATCACCGCGTTCGTCACCGAAGGCATTCATCCGCGCGTGCTCGCGATTTCAAACACGCTGGGCAACCTCTTCCACGGTCGCGCGGCGACCGCGAAAAAAGGCAAACGGCAACAAGTGCCCGGCTGGATTGAATCGCTCGACAACGAAGATCAAGACCTCGTTGAAGATATTTGGTGGGATCCAAAAAATGGCGGCACCGGCGCGGGCTACAACGTCAACGCGATCCTGCCGATCCAACCCGCACCGCTCGTGGGCATGCAAGGTTGGTATGACACGGTGTGTACTGTGAAGAAAGTGTGATGTAGATCGCGAACGGCGCAGCGTGTTTATCCTGCGCCGCTCGCGAATATAGCTTTTGCATGTATCGTCCAATTTATATGGGCGATACTGCTGTTTTTATTATTTATTGATAAATGACCTCATTTATCCTTTCGCCCAGATCAATTGAGCGGTAGCACGTAAAGTTGATATCGCTTTAACGCGTTCACGTTACGCTCACTAACGAGCGCGTATCCACCCGAGGAAGAACACGTAGCGCGAACCACCGACCACGCACGTCACACTATGTTCACATTCGTCCGGTCGAAAGAGCTTGATTCGCTTCGTCGCAAAAATCGGATTCGCGCACACGAACTCACCGCCTGATTTCGGTGATTTCAAAATGATTTTCAAACGAAATGCCGACCGGCTTGAACGGGATCCGTATGCGGCGGAATCTCCGAGCCTTCGGGATAGCGAAGCAAATACGAATCAAATGGCAGAGGCCACCGCGCCGTCAACAACAACATCTTGTCGTAACCCGTCCCCTGCCGACCGCGTTGCCGACAGCGGGCGTGCTTAGCTACAGCCACGGGGGATGATGTAGCTCAACCTTGTCTGGATCATTTAGCGTTGAGAGAAATTTCAGCACGCGCTTGCGCGCAGCTTTATGCGGAACACTAAAACCTTTGAACTCCTCGACAAAACTCTTGAGATCGAACAAGTCTCTCTTCACACCAAACGCGAAATACATAGGCGGAAAAAACTCACTGTTACCAGTACCTGCGTTTAGCAAATACAACAATCCGTTCACGTAACCCTCGATGTACGCTACATCGTCGTAATTCCCGCTAGTAAGTTTCTCTTGCTTCAAATGATGGTATCCGTGAATTGTGGAGCGAAGATGTGTTTCATTTGAGTACTGGCCAGTTTTTCGCATTTGAACCGCTCGATCGAGCGAGTGCATGAGTCCATCCTGATAGCTTGCCACGTATGCGACCTCGGGCAGAACAGAAACCTTTAATGCCCGAAACAATCGCCCGTGTTCTCGCGCTAGAACGGCCGAGAAATCCTCTGCAGCAGCGTAAACGTCATCAGGCAACAACGCGCCACGTGCTACCGCGTGCGACTTAACTTGCGACAAGAAGAATGCGCCGTCTGTGCAGATTGTGCGGAGTCCTTGCGCATCGAATTCAGCACACTCATTCGCAAACGGTGTAACAACGTACGCTTGCTTGCCAAGGTTTCTCATTTGCCGTTTTACAAATTGAAACACTAGAGAGAAATCGGGATCTGATAAGGAATAACCAATGAAAACAATCGTTTTCGTCGCCAGGATTGTCTTCAGCACGCTGCCGAGTAAACCCGACTTTAGCCGCGAGGTGGATCGGCAGTAATCATCATTCGTCGCAACGACCGTGCTGTAGTTGTCTATCGAACCATGAATCTTTAGAACGCGCCGAGAAGCGGCTTCCCAAAATGCCAAGTCTGCGTCCGCAACAAAAGGCGTTGCACAGCACTCTCGCTCGAAGTAGGTATCCCAGTTCGTCGTAACGATGTCACGAACCTGGTAAAGAGTTGCGAGCTCTCGATGGAATCTCGATGCCGTGCTATTAAGTTCCGGAAAACTGGCGATGTGATCGAATCGTTCTTTGATCAGGCGAAGCAAATGGAATCTGCCGTCCGGACGCGCACAGAAGCTCTGCATGACCTCGGGAAAGCTATTGCCGACACGATCAGATTCGATACGTGCTGCTATGTCCTCATAAAACGAGTACTTCAACACTGCGCGAGACTCGGTACTGATTCCAGCTCCAGCAAATACAGCAACTCGACCCGAAAGAAAGTCGTCTAGAAGTTGGCTGTTTATTTCAAACGGTAACTGGTGCTGACAGATCGCACAGTCGCACACGTTCTTCGCTGCGGGCATAAAGATAGTAGTCGTTTAAGCGCCGAGTTATAACTACTGAAACGCCTGAATCCCAGTCTGCGCGCGCCCAAGGATGAGTGCATGAATATCATGCGTTCCCTCGTACGTATTCACTACCTCAAGATTCACAAGATGCCTTGCAACACCATATTCATCGCTGATGCCGTTGCCGCCCATCATGTCGCGCGCCATGCGGGCGATGTCGAGTGATTTGCCGCAGCTGTTGCGTTTCATGATGCTGGTGATTTCAACCGCAGCGGTGCCCTCGTCTTTCATGCGGCCCAGGCGCAAACAGCCCTGCAAGCCGAGCGTGATTTCGGTTTGCATGTCGGCAAGTTTTTTCTGAATCAACTGATTCGCGGCAAGTGGGCGACCGAACTGTTTGCGATCGAGCACGTATTGCCGTGCGCGATGCCAGCAATCTTCCGCTGCGCCGAGTGCGCCCCAAGCGATGCCGTAGCGCGCGCTGTTCAGGCAGGTGAACGGGCCTTTGAGCCCTTCAACATGCGGGAATTCGTTTTCATCAGGCACGAACACTTCGTCCATCACGATCTCACCCGTGGTGGAGGCGCGCAGGCCGACCTTGCCTTTGATTGCGGGCGCGGATAGCCCCTTCATGCCTTTCTCCAAAATGTAGCCACGAATGCGGCCTTCGTCGTTCTTCGCCCACACGATGAACACATCGGCGAACGGGGAATTAGAAATCCACATCTTCGAACCGGTGAGTGAGAAACCGCCCGACACTTTCTTCGCGCGCGTAATCATGCTTGCGGGATCCGAGCCGTGATTCGGTTCAGTCAATCCAAAGCAGCCGATCCATTCGCCCGTCGCAAGCTTGGGTAAGTATTTTTTCTTTTGCGCTTCAGTACCGAATTCATTGATCGGCACCATCACCAGCGAGCTTTGTACGCTCATCATCGAGCGATAACCGGAATCAACGCGCTCGACTTCGCGCGCGATCAAGCCGTAACAAACGTAGTTGAGCCCCGCGCCACCGTATTGCTCCGGAATCGTCGGCCCAAGCAAACCAAGTTCGCCCATTTCGCGAAAGATAGCGATATCCGTATGTTCGTTGCGGAAGGCTTCGGTGACGCGTGGCAAGAGCTTGTCTTGGCAATACGCTGCTGCCGCATCGCGAATCGCGCGCTCGTCGTCGGTGAGTTGTTGATCGAGAAGGAGCGGATCGCTCCAGTTGAATGCGGACTTCGCCATGGTACTGCTCATAAGTTGGGATCAAGACCCTTGATTCTAGGAGCAACTCTGCGCAACACAATCTTCGCATGCCAGCCGCGCATAAGCGAAAAAAAAGCCCCGGGCTGTGGGGGACAGCGTCGGGGCGGTGGAGTGGGGTAAGTCGCGCCAGTCGCGCGTAGTTGTTTTACTTGAGCTGTCGCCGTTAGAACGGCGAGACTTTGAGCGCTTTCACGGTTTCGATATTGATCGCGCGACCGTCATCAATCGGCAGCTTTTTGGCTTCCTGGAATCGGGTAACAGCTTGCATCATCGGCTGTGTGATCTGACCATCAATGCGACCCGGATCAAATCCAGCTTCTTTCAATGCAGCTTTGAGCTCGCGGATTTTCGAAGGTGTGGCGTTCGATTCGCACAATACCGAGCGACGCTCTACCGACGCGTCCGCCGTTTTCACTTGCGTAGAAATGGTTTCAAACTGTGCTGGAACGTCAATTTCACGAACCGCAGCTGGGCGATCAACGATCTGACGGGTTTCCGTTTTGTAAACCGCTGGCACGGATTCCTCGCGGAATGAAGCCGGTTTGTCGACCACTTGACGCGTTTCAGTTTTGTACACCGCTGCAACGAGTTCCTCGCGGAACGACGCAGGTTTGTCCACCACTTGACGCGTTTCAGTTTTATACACCGCCGGGATTGCCTCTTCGCGGAACGAAGCGGGTTTATCCACAATTTGGCGTGACACTTGACGTGATTCAGCCGGAATCGTGAACTTACGTGTTGAGGCAGGCGTATCAACCACTTGACGGGTGACCGTACGGTATTCGGCAGCGATTGGAATTTCGCGCGACGAGGCCGGCTTGTCGATGACTTGCTTCGACACCGTTTTGAATGTCGCAGGAATTACGACTTCTTCGGTTTTCGCAGGCGAAACCATCACACGGCTCTTCACCAACTTCGATGTTGCCGGTACTTCAATCGTGCGCACGCTGGCTTCGCGATCCACCACTTGGCGGTTCTCTGTTTTATAGACCGCCGCAACTTTTACTTCGCGAACATAGCCTTCAATACCAGAGGCGGCGCCTGCGGTGGACGCAGTTTTAGCGTTCGACGCACCGCTTGCAGTCGCGCCTTTCGCATTCGATGCAGCAACGGTGCCGCTCCAGCCTGCAATCGACGCAGCACGCAATACACGTTCGCCGCGCGGCGTTGCCACGATGTCGCCTTTGTCGTCAAACTTGTAGCCCGCCGCCTTGAGTTTTTCAACATCAATCACGTAGCTCGTGATAGTTTGATACGTCGCAGGAATGTCAACAGTGCGCGCGCTTGCCGTGCGATCCACAACTTGACGTTCAACCGTTGTGTATTCCGCAGGGATTTCGACTTCGCGAACCGTTGCAGGGCTCTTCAGCACTTGACGGTTTACGGTTTCAAAGCGCTCAGCAACTTCGACTAAACACCACACGTCATCGTCTTTCCCGATGATTGTTCCAGCTGCGATGGTCGGGCCAGAAACGACTGCGCCGCTCGAAGCGCCGCTAGCTGCCACAGGTGTGCCAGGAGCGGTTGCCGCGCGATCCACGCGGGCGCCTTCAACTTTTCCGTCTGAGCCGATCGCGAAACCACTTGCAGGACGCACGGATAGCGCTTGGCTAATCCAGCCGCGGCCTTTTTTCCACTCGCGGGATGCATCCGCAACTTTCACGCGCTCGCTCACGGTTTCAAACACCGCAGGAATCGTTTCTAAGCGCTTGCTTGCTTCACGAACGAGCACGCGTTCGCTTACCGTTTTCACTGAACCTTGAACCGCCTCTAAGCGCGAGCTAGCCGCGCTGAGTAGCACTTGCTCAGTCACCGGGCGAAGTGGAATGTCGATCGGCTCATAGCGAATCGTCTCTGGCGTAACAAGCACTTGCTCGCTCACGGCTTTAAACGTTGGTGGAATGGTTTCCACCCGCGTCATCGCCGGACGATCCAACACACGCTCTTCGCGATCTTCAAACACCGCTGGAATCACTTTAAGCTCTTTGCGCTCAGGCGTTGCAACGACCTGTTCGGTCACCGTTTTAAACGTTGCCGGAATCACTTCAATCCGCTTGCTCTCAGGACGCACGAGCACTTGCTCGGTCACGTTTTTATAAGTTGCGGGCACTGGCTCTTCGCGCACTGATTCCGGGCGAACAACGACGGTTTCAGTGACGGTTTTGAACGTAGCCGGGACAGGAATCTGACGCTTCGATTCTGGGCTTACAAGCACTTGTTCGCTCACCGCCTTAAACGTTGCTGGAACGGGGATGTAGCGCTTGGTTTCTGGTTGCACGAGCACTTGTTCGCTGACCGTGCGATACGTAGCTGGCACAGGAATCTGGCGCTTCAATTCTGGTTGAACGAGCACTTGTTCACTCATCGCCTTAAACGTCGCGGGAACGTTTTCAAAACGCTTAGTTGCGGGCACTTTGACCACTTGCTCGGTCCGCGTTTCAAAGCGCGGGCCAATGGCAACGTTTGCAAAACACTCGCTGCTCGCGCTCACAGCGACCGGAACGCCGCCCACCGGACGCGGCAATTCTTTGGCGAAGTTGTTGTCGCAAAGCTGCATCGACGCACGAACGATTTTGCCCGCCGCGTCTGAATAGATATTGACCGGCATGGTCGGCGCGTAGGGAATCCATTTGCCAATCAAGGGAGCGCTAACGCCATCGCGACCATTGGAGCGACCAACGCCGATATCGCAAGAGCCATTTACGTAGTTGGAGGCACTGTAGCCGAGCACACCCGCAGTTTGCGTAGCAGCGGTGAGATCACGCAGTTGTCCTTGTTTGACCGCGGCTTCGCCATCGCGCTTAAGCGGCGGGTGTTCAGTAAATGGCTCGTAGAACTTAGCGTTTCCGCCGGTGACGGCGGAAACGCATTCCGCGAGCGTGTCGTAGCCAATGTTGCCGTTGCGGTCAGTGGTAACCGCAGCATGCGCAGGCGACAAAAAAAGTGTTCCCGCGCCCATGATTGCTACGTGCAAAGGACGTATCGCAAAGATGCTCTTCATAGCACTCCCCAAAAAAAGTTATCGTGGTTTCTTAAAACTCGTCGCTCAAGCGACGTAGTGCGAAAGGGTTTATGACCTCAAGCGCGCACAAGGCTATGCCCGGCAGTAACGCGGCGCAATCAGACGATGACTAAGTTTCGGGAGGACTTTTAGGCGAAACACGCCCGCAAGGCGCGCAAACTCGCGATTGTTCGATTTCGAGCGAAGCAAACGAAACAGAGGAGTCCTAAGGGAAAACCGCGCTTCCCGCGCTTGCGCAGAAAAGAACTGCAGCTATGGTGACAACAAAGCGTGAAAAACGAATTTAGTTTTGTGGCAAATTCGCGCTCATTCGGCACAAACAAACGCAGAATTTTTTTGTTACCACGTCATCGGTTGCGCATGAAACTCGGCGCGAGTTTTCGTCAAACCCGCAGTCATCCATGGCGAGAAAAGAGCGGTGCAAAGCAGTGCCGTATTGGGTAATACTCACAATCGCCACGCTGATACGTGTGCTTATCGATTGGGCGAAGAGCGGAGTTTACGTGGTTATCGATCTACCACTAGATCTACGTCTTCGCCCAATGAAACCGGCGTTAACGCACTGTTGCCGCTGTATGCACCGTCGGTTACGCCTGGTTTAGAGCGATGTCGGCGCGTTGGCGTGACACGCAACGGCGCGCCCCTTAAACGTAACGAGTTGCGGACGAGCTTGCTCGCAAACCGCGAGTTTCTGCGGGCAGCGCGGATTAAACGCACAACCCGTGGGCGGGTTCAGTGGGTTCGGAACTTCACCGGCAACGGGCGTGCGCGCTTTGCCAGTCATTTTGAGATCGGGAATGGCGTCGAGCAGCATTCGCGTGTACGGATGCTGCGGATTGCCGAAAACTTCTTTCTTGTCGCCGATCTCCACGATGCGGCCGAGATACATCACGCCAACACGGTCAGAGATGTGATGCACGACTTGCAAATTGTGCGAGATGAAAAGATAAGTGAGTCCCATCTCGCGCTGCAAATCTTTCATCAGATTTAACACCTGCGCTTGCACCGAGACATCGAGCGCTGACGTGGGCTCATCGCAAATCAGAAATTCTGGATTGCTGGCGAGCGCACGTGCAATGGAGATGCGCTGGCGCTGGCCGCCGGAGAATTGGTGCGGAAACTTTTCGCCATCTTTCGCGGTGAGTTTGACGTAACCCAGAAGCTCAGCGACGCGCTTGTTGATCGCTGCGTTGTCAGTCAGCAGTTTGTGAGTGCGGATTGGTTCAGCGACGATATCGGCGACGCGCCAACGCGGATTCAAACTCGCATACGGATCCTGAAAAATCATTTGCACTTTTCGGCGCAGCGCTTGGCTCGACGCGCCCGTATCGTCAACGATGCGCATGTCCTTGCCGTCGATAGTGATCGAGCCTTTGGTGGGCTGGTACAGGCCAACGATCAGCCGGGCGACGGTTGATTTGCCACATCCCGACTCGCCGACCAGCGCGAGCGTTTCGCCTTTGCGAATGTCGAACGAAACGTCGCTCACCGCGTGCAGAAACGATTGCGGTTTTCGCTCGATGACGCGATTGAGCCAAGGCGCGGACACGTCAAAAATCTTGCTGACGTTATTGAGGGTGACGAATGCACTCATAGGTTGTTGGTAGCTCGCGATGTTATTTTGCGTGGAGCCAGCATGCGGCTTCGGTTTTGCCTGCGCTCAAAAGTGGCGGTTTTTCTGCTTTGCAGCGATCAAACACTTTAACGCAGCGCGGATTAAACGCGCAGCCTGTTGGGATTGCATCCAAGCGAGGCATCGCGCCATCGATCTGAATCAAGCGATCACGGTGAGTGTCAAACTCGGGGATCGAACCCATCAGACCCATGGTGTACGGGTGTTGCGGCTGATGAATCACTTCCGACACCGGACCGATTTCGGCAACGCGCCCGGCGTACATCACAGCTACACGATCTGCTGTTTCCGCGATCACGCCCATGTCGTGCGTAACAAGCATCACAGCCGTGCCGTGATCGCGGCAGAGGCGCTTCAACAAGGTGATGATCTGCGCTTGAATCGATACATCGAGCGCGGTCGTGGGCTCGTCGGCGATGATGACCTTCGGCTCCGCAGCGAGCGCAAGTGCGATCACAACACGCTGGCGCATGCCGCCTGAGAATTGATGCGGATAGGCGTCGATGCGCTCGCGAGCAGCGGGAATGCCTACCTCTTCGAGCAGCTTGATGGCGCGTTCACGCGCTTGCTCGTTGTTCATGTCGAGATGCGTTTGGATGGTTTCCGTGAGCTGCTTACCAACCGTGTAGAGCGGATTAAGCGACGTCAGCGGATCCTGAAATATTGCGCCGATCTGACGCCCGCGAATTTTTCGCATTTCTTCATAGGGCAAGTTGTCAATCCGTCGACCATCGAGATAGATGCTTCCGCTTGAAATGCGCCCCGGGGGTTCGAGCAGGCCGATGATTGCGGCGCCGGTTAGCGATTTCCCAGCACCGGATTCGCCAACGACGCCGAGCACTTCGCCAGGCGCAATCGAGAAGCTCACGCCGTCGACTGCTTTCAAAATACCTCTGCGTGTCGGGAACTCGATGTGCAGGTCTTTTACTTCTAAAACAGGTGCAGATGACATAGTTTATTTTTTATCGCTTCGCCCGATAAATACGTGCGTTGCGCAAGTAGGTTGTTTTAGTGTTCGCGCTTGGGTTTTGGAATCGGGCGTGGTGGATCGATCGTTGCTGGAAGCACCACTGATTCCGGTTTCGTGCCGTACGGCGCGCATCCCGCAACGGGCTCGGCATGGTCGATCACCAGTTCGTAATCAGAGGTGAGCGAAGTGGCGCGCTGAGCCGCCAACCAATAGCGCACGCACTTTTCCACTCTGAAGGTGAACTCTTTGCGCACCGGCTCACGAAAGCCCGCAACCGGTGGCGCATCAACCGTTAAACGCCGCTCACCCGCATCCACGCGGCGCGGCGTGATAGTGCTGTATTCGCCATCAACGGCAACGATCAGCACCGGATAGCGATTCAGATTCGCACGCGTATACAAATTGCCATCAAGCACGCTTTCCCACTGCTGGGCGCAGCCGGAAACGCAGCCAACGAGTGACAACGTGATCAAAGATTTTCCAAGCGAGATTGACATGGGTTGCTCCTCATCGAAGTTTTGGATTAAGCGCGTCGCGCAGCCAGTCCCCCACTAAATTTACCGACATCACCATGGCCACTAGTGCAAGGCCTGGGAACAACGTGAGCCACCATTCCCCGGAGAGCAAGAAGTTTTGCCCCTCGTTAATTAACGTTCCGAGCGAGGGCTGTGTCGCCGGCATGCCGACGCCCAAGAATGAAAGCGTCGCCTCGGTGAGAATCGCGGTGGCCACGTTTAACGTCGCGATCACCAGCACCGGACCGAGCACGTTGGGCAACACATGTTTCACCATAATGCGCCATTTCGACACGCCGATCACGCGCGCTGCCTGAACGTATTCCTTGTTTTTTTCTACGAGCGCAGAACCGCGCACGGTTCGCGCGTATTGCACCCATCCGGTTAAGCCGATTGAAAACACGATCACATAGATCGCCAATGAATCCTGCTGATCGCGCGGCAAAAATTGGCGCCCAACACCGCTGATCAGAAGCGCCACTAGGATCGAAGGGAACGAGAGCTGGATGTCGGCGATACGCATGATGAAGCTATCCAGACGTCCGCCCACATAGCCTGAAATCAGCCCCAGCGTCACACCCATGAATAACGACATCACGACGGCCGAGACTGCAACGAGCAACGACACGCGCGAGCCGTACATGATGGTGGACAAAATGTCGCGCCCTTGCTGATCGGTGCCTATTGGAAACGCGGGCTGCCCTTCGGCCATCCACGACGGCGGCAGATTCGAATTCATCAATGAGATCTGCGCAAGATCGTAGGGATTGTGAGGCGCGATTACCGGCGCGAGTAACGCACCAAAAATGCAGATGAGCGCGACAACGCTCGCCCCAACGGTTAGCGGTGACTTCTTAAAGCTCCACCAAATATCGCTATCGAAAAAACGATTCAATGTGTCCAAGTTTTTCTTCTCTTACGTTTACTTTTCTTTTCGCAATCCTGCAAATGCAGGATCAAATTTTCACAGCAGATGCGGGGACCCGTTCGCGCGAAGAACGCTCAAATGCGCGCGGCTAGAGCGCCAAGCCCCGCTCAACAATCCTCGAAAAATACCGCACGCCGTTGGGAATAATTTCGTCACAAAAATCGTAGCGCGTGTTGTGCAGCGGCACAATCGGTTGCCCAGGAATCCCTTGACCAATCACCGAAAAACAACCCGGACGCTTCTGCAGCATGTAAGCGAAATCTTCGCCGCCCATTGACGGTGTGTAATTGCTGTCACAATTTGCTGCGCCCCAAATTTCACTGGCGACGGAATGCGCAAACTCGACTTCGTTTTGCGTATTGATTACTGGCGGATAACCGCGTTTGAACACGTATTCGCCGGTCGCGCGATGGGCATCGCAAATGCCTTTAACCATTTCGCCGAGCCGCGCTTCAATCAAATCCTGTGTCTTCGGATCGTAGGTTCTGACCGTACCAGTGAGTTTCACGCTGTCTGGCACCACGTTATTTGCAGGCAGGTTTCCGCCCTCGACCGCGCTCACGCCAACGACAGCCGTGTCGAGCGGGCTCACGTTGCGAGACACGATAGTTTGCGAAGCAAGAATGATATTTGCCGCGACTACCATGGGATCGCACAGTAAGTGCGGCCGCGCGGCGTGCCCCCCGCGACCGTTGATCGTGATGGTGAACGAGTCCGCCGAGGCCATAAACGGGCCAACGCGCGTGCCCCACTTGCCGAGGTCTAAATCGGGACGGTTATGCACGGCGAACACACGATTGCAATCAAAGCGATCAAACAATCCTTCCAAACACATCAGTTCACCGCCACCGCCACCCTCTTCTGCAGGCTGAAAAATTACGTGAACGGTCCCTGCGAAATTTCGCGTTTCCGCCAAATATTTTGTAGCGCCAAGAAGCATGGTCGTGTGTCCGTCATGACCGCATGCGTGCATTGTTTTTGCGCGTTTCGAGGCGTGGAAAAACGTGTTGTTTTCAGGCATCGGCAACGCGTCCATGTCTGCACGTAACCCAATAGCACTGCCGCTGCGCCTACCTTTGATGACGCCGACGATGCCGGTTTTAGCGATGCCAGTGTGGACTTCATCCACTCCGTACGATTTGAGTTTGTCAGCAACTAAGGCCGACGTGCGCACCTCCTGAAATCCAAGTTCAGGATTCGCATGAATATCACGGCGGATGCCGACGAGTTCATCAACAAAAGATTGCGGGAGGTCGTTGAGTTTCATAGCTAGTTATATCCGCGCACCACCAACCACGCGACGACCGCGATAGACACCCACAGCGAAAGACCGATCAAGATGTCGTTTGCCTCACGATTGAGGTGGCGGCTGACGGGTCGCCCCGCGAAGAGCGTCTGGCGCACCGCATATCCCGGTGCGCGTAACAGCGCTTCAAGAATGAACCAGAGCGTAAGTTCGGCGAATATTTGAGCCATTGCGCTTGCCTCTAGCTCACTAGCTCGCGCTCGGCAATGGCTGCCAGCAGCCCTGCGCCGCTCGGAATGATGCGGTCATCGAAGTCATAGCAGGAGTGATGAATTGGAAAGCTGGTGTCAGTTTTTTGGCCAACCCATATGTACGCTCCGGGCACGGCTTCGAGGAAAAACGCGAAGTCTTCGCCGCCGGTGTTCGGAAAGATTTCGGTAATCACGTTGTCGGGGCCAAACACCTCGCGGCCCACGTCTGCCGATAACTCGGCCTCGCGTTTGTGGTTGATTGTGGCGGGGTAGCCGTTCATAAATTCAACGCTGCCGGTGCAGCCCAGAGCAGCGCAGGTGTTAGCAACAATCAACTCTAGCTTTTGTTTCACCAGCGCCTGGGTTTCTTTGCGGTAAGTGCGCACCGTTCCCACCATGCGAACTTGGCGCGGGATCACGTTGTATGTGTTCATGACGCCGCCTTCGATGCCACAGACCGAGACGACGACCGAATCAGCGGGATCAACGTTGCGCGACGCGATGCTCTGAATGGCGGTAAGCACATGTCCGGCGGCAAGAATCGGGTCAGCAGAGAACTGTGGCATGCCGCCATGTCCGCCCTTGCCTTCGACAACGATTTCGATGCGATCAGCCGCCGCCATCATTGCGCCATTGCGCACCGCCATCTTCCCCAGCGGCACCCACGGCGCGTTATGTAATCCGTAAAACGCATGAATAGGAAAGCGTTCAAGCAAGCCGTCATCGAGCATGGCTTTAGCGCCTGCTTGGCCCTCTTCAGCGGGCTGAAACACACAGTAAACGTTGCCCGAAAAATTGCGCGTTTTCGCCAGGTACTTCGCAGCACCCAGCAACATCGTGGTGTGTCCATCGTGGCCACAGGCATGCATATAACCAATGTTTTTCGACGCCCAGGGAAGCTTTGTTTCCTCGCTCATCGCGAGGCAATCCATATCGGCGCGAAGGCCAACGTTTCTAGCGCCCGCCCGCGAGCCCTTGATCACGCCAACTACGCCGGTGCCGCCGACACCCGTATGAACTTCATCAACACCATAGGCCTTCAAACGTTCCGCGACGAGTGCCGCCGTACGGTGCTCTTTGTACGCGTGTTCAGGGTGAGTGTGAATATCGCGCCGAATCTCGGTGAGTTCGGAATGAAAAGCCTCGATAGAAGCCTTGAGTTTATTCGGGTTGTACATCGATTTTGTCCGAAGTTAACTAACGTTAATGCGCGGTTGTCGCCCGCTCGATACGGAGCCTTGGGTCGACGAAGTAATAGAGTAAATCGACGATCAAATTGATCGTTACGAAAATGAGAGCGATCATCACAAGATACGCTGCCATCACCGGAATATCAGCGGCTTGCACCGACTGAATAAACAAAAAACCCATGCCAGGCCACTGGAAAACGGTTTCTGTGACGATAGCGAAGGCGATGATCGCACCGAGCTGCAAGCCAGTGATTGTGATCACCGGAACGAGGGTATTTTTAAGTGCATGTCCGAAGTGAACGGCGCGATTGCTCAGCCCACGAGCGCGGGCAAATTTGATGTAGTCAGTGCGCAACACTTCCAGCATTTCCGAGCGAACCAAGCGCATGATGAGCGTCATTGTTCCGAGCGACAGCGTGATCGAAGGCAGGATTAGAGCCTTGATGCCATCTTTGGTCAGCAAGCCCGTGCTCCACCAACCGAAGTCCACCACCTCGCCGCGCGAATACGAGGGCAGCCACTGCAGATTCACGGCGAAGACGAAAATCAACAAAATGCCAATCAAAAACGTTGGCAACGAAACGCCAATCAACGAGACGGTAAGCACCACCTGCGAAAGAAATCCGTTTCGTCGCAGCGCCGTGTAGACGCCCATCGCAACGCCGAGTAGTAGCGCCAGCGCGGCCGCACAAAACGCGAGCTCCAGCGTGGCCGGCAAGCGTTCTTTAATGAGAGTCGCGACTGGACGGGCTTGGCGAAGCGACAGGCCAAATTCGCCTTTCACAGCGTTGCCGACGAAGCGAGCAAACTGGACGTACTGCGGTTGATCCAGACCAAGATCGCGGCGAAGATCTTCGCGTTGCTCCGGTGTCGCATCTTGACCGAGCATCAAGTTCACCGGGTCGCCCACGTAGTTGAATAAAGAGAATGCCACAAGCCCGACGGCGAGCATGACCAACATGGCTTGAACGAGGCGACGAAGAATAAACGCGAGCATGCGAGCGAAGAGCGCTAAAAAAGTGAAAGGCGGAGTTTAGCTTGCTGCTAAGCAACATTCATGCGTGGACACGCCCGCACGTGCGCGAACTCGGTTTTTTTTCAGGTCCACGCTCCGACCAAACGTCAAACTATCGCGCCGCATGACGCGCCGCCTGCGTAGCAAACAAGCACACTGCGGCAGCGTTCGAAACGTTCAAACTCTCAACCGCACCCTGCATCGGGATGGCCACCAACGCATCACATTTTTCGCGAGTGAGACGACGTAGGCCGCGGCCCTCGTTGCCAAGCACCCACGCCAGGGCGCCGTCGAGCCGCGTGTTGAACAACGTAGCGTCGGTCTCCATCTCGGCACCCAGCACCCAAACGCCGGCTTGCTTCAATGTCTCGATGCACTGAGCGAGATTGGTCACCTCGCAAACGGGCGTTGTCTCGGTTGCGCCGCTTGCAGCTTTCATCGCGACGGCTGAAACGGGTGCCGAACCGTGCTTAGGCACGATGACCGCATCGGCACCAAACGCGTCGGCTGAGCGAATGCACGCGCCCAAATTGTGCGGGTCTTGCACTTGATCTAGCAGCAAAAACAAGGGCGGCACACCGCCCGCCTTAAATCGCTCGGATGCGCTGCGCAATACCGTCTCAAACGTCTCAACGTGATCGACACTTTCCACCAATGCAACAACGCCCTGATGCTCGTCGGATTGCGCAAGCGCACGCAAACGCCCGCTATCGACTCGACTGATTTCTACGTCAGCTGCTGCCGCTGCCGCGTTGAGCGAGTCCATCCGCGCGTCCGCGCGATCTGCGCTGGCGTAGATTTCGACGACGGATTCGGGGCGACGCTGCAGGCGGGCAAGCACGGCATGGAAGCCGAAAACACGGGATAGTTTCATGGCATAATTATGGGCTAGGTTGGATGCGCGTTAAGCGCGCATTTCATGCTAGTTCGAAACCCATCAGAATTCGTCTGATCGCGGTCTAGAAATGCCGATGTAGCTCAGTTGGTAGAGCAGCGCATTCGTAATGCGAAGGTCGGGAGTTCGACTCTCTTCATCGGCACCACCCCTTTTTCCCACGCCCCATAAATCACCGCCCCGCGCAGATGCTTATTCGTTAAGCGCGGCGGGGCGCGAGTGATCTTGGCCGCGTCCTACGTGCGGATTGAGTCGGGTACGGTTGAGCGAGTCTTTATACAGATCGACTGCTGAGCGACGCGCCGCGTGGTCGCGTGAGCTCGCCGCGTGCCCCGGTCTGTGGCTCACTGCGGCATGTGAGTGCGCTGCGCAGCAACGACTGCGCGCCGATGTGGCTGCTTGCCGTTACTCGTCGCTTGATGCCGGAGGCACTGGCGCACTTGGCTCGCCGCCAGCGCCCCCGTCAACGCGAGGCTCACGCGGTCCACGTCCGTTGTTACGGCGACCGCGGTTATTGCGACGGCGGTTGTTGCCGGCATTCGGCGTTCCGTCCGGTGCGAACGCCCGAGCATCGCCACCGACGGCAGGTGCATCTCCGCTTGCCGCAGGCAAAGGCGTGCCGTCTGCAGCAAACCGAGCGTTCGGCGGCGCACTCTGTCTGCGCCCACCTTGGTTATTGCGGCCGCGTCGATCATTACGACCGCGACCATTGCGCTGATTCGGCGCATTGCCCGCCGCACCTTCGACCGCAGCGCCGCCCTGAACTGCGTTGTTTGGATCAAATTCGTTGGCGCCCACGTTAGGGTTTTGACTCGGGCCGCGTCCGCGCCGCGCTTGATTGCGTCCACGAGGATTGGCTTGACCGCCGCCCGCACGATAGCCTGGCGCAACGTTTCCATTGACGTCGCCACCCGGACCACGCACGCGGTGCTGTGGGCGTCCGCGCCGAGGTGCGGCTGCGTCAGCAGCGGCGGCTGCGCCACCACCGAAGCCAGGAAACTGTTGTTGCTGCAGCGAAAGCGATGCGCCGAAGTTCTCGCCATCGCCACCACGTCCGCGCACGCGGCCGTCGCGACCGGTGCGCGAATTCGCACCACGGCGATCACGCGCGCCCGGCAGGCCAGCGCCTGGCGCTGGTGCGCCGGTCCAGATCGCATCGTGTTCGGACGCTGAGCGCATTGGGCCCACAGGTCCCTGCGGTATTTTTCCGCGTGCACCGCCAAACCGCGCGGCCTTCTCTAACTTTTTGCGTGAACGTAGACCGACTGACTCGAGAACGTTGAAGGTGTCGTTTTCATCGAGCAATTTGTACTGCCCACGTTTAAGCCACGACGGCATGTTCACCACGCCATAACGAGTACGTAGCAGTCGGCTGACGGTTAAACCAAGGTGTTCGAACATGCGCCGCACTTCGCGATTTCGGCCTTCGTTAATGGTGATTCGATACCAATGATTCGCCCCCTCGCTGTCGCGATCGATTCGATCCAAAGAGAGCACGCGCGCGGGACCGTCATCGAGTTCGATGCCGTCAATCAACTCGTCTTCTTGCTCGGGTGTGAGTTCGCCCAGAATTCGCACCGAATACTCGCGCATGATTTCGTAGCGCGGGTGCATCATGCGGTTAGCCAATTCGCCGTACGTGGTGAACAGCAGCAAACCTTCAGTGTTGTAATCAAGTCGCCCCATCGCGACCCATTTCCCGTGATCGGGTTTCGGCAATCGATCAAACACAGTGTCGCGTTGTTCTGGATCATCGCGCGAAACGATTTCGCCGGGCGGCTTGTGATAGATCAGGATGCGAGGTTTATCGTCACCCAGTTTGATGTTGACCTTGCGGCGCTTCACAAAAACACGATCGCTTTCGTTGACCACTTGACCGACTTGCGCAGGTTTGCCGTTAACTTCAATGGCACCGGCTTGGATCAGCGATTCCATTTCGCGACGTGAACCCAACCCCTGTTGCGCGAGCACTTTGTGTAGTCGCTCGCCCTCCGCAGTGTTCTCTACCGATTCCCCGGTCGTCTCGTCGATCAAATCAAGCGGTGCTTCTGCGCCGGCTCGAATCGCTTCGCGCTCACGGCGCGCCTCATGCGATTCTCGATGACGATTGCGATTGCGATTGCGCCGAGCAGAGCGATCCATCGGCCGCGACGGATCGCCAAACGCGCCTGGGTTTGCAGGATTAGCTATCTCGCTATTTTCCTCGTTTAAGTTGGGCGTAACGCTCGTTAAGCGGTCATCTCGTTCACCGGCTAAAGTAGCATCGTCGCCCAATAAAACAGCGGCTTGCTGCCGATTGTCACTAGCCTGCGGCGCACGTTCGCGATCGCCGCGGCGCGAGCGACGCATGCCCCGCGAGCGACGCTCGCCGCCCGGTTGCCGAGGCGAACTCGCGTCGTCAGTTAATTGCGGACCGGCTCCGGGCTCGACCGTCTCACTTGAAGTCGAGACGAAATCCGGATTGCCGGAAGACGGTTCATGCTCTGACGGAGCAAGGCTGGGTGCGAAATCGCCCGCTCTAGCAACTGCCGACGGCTCTTGCACCCCTTCGGTTGGCGCATCTCGCCGCGGGCGGCGCTGCCTCGGCGGACGTGCGCCCGCGGTGCCGCCATCGCGAGGGACAGACGGCGGTCGTTGCCCTGCTCTCGATTGCTTCTTTGCCCATGCCGGATCAACATTGCCGTTCACATCGCCCGGTTCGTGGTCATCCGCGCCGTCGCCCGAGTTGTCGTTCATATCGTTCATGGATTAGTGCACAGTCGGGGTGGAAGGTTGAACCAGCGCGTTGGCTGATGCGTGCGCAGTAGTGGCGTCGGCGTCCTCGAACAAACCGGCATCTGCGCCATCGTCAGTCGTTGCGGAAACGCGTTCTGCGTCGAGCGCGGAATCGATCGCCGAATCAATGCGGTCTTGAGCTGGGTAAACCGGCTCTTGTGGCACTTCAGGAATTTCCAGTGCTGGATGAGCGTCGAGTTCGGCTAGCGGCGGTAACTCTGCGAGCGAACGCAGATTCAAATCGTTCAAAAACTGTTTGGTCGTTGCGTAGAGTGCAGGGCGACCCGGCGTATCTTTATGACCGATCGTTTCGACCCAGCCCCGATCTTCGAGCGCTTTGACAATGTTGCTTGAGACCGCAACGCCGCGAATTGCTTCGATTTCGCCGCGCGTAGCGGGTTGGCGGTAGGCGATGATGGCAAGAGTTTCCATGACTGCGCGCGAATATTTCGGCGGCTTTTCTGGCGCGAGTCGGTCAAGATGCATTTGCATCTCGCCGCGCGTTTGAAAGCGATAGCCCGTCGCGACTTGCACCAGCTCACAACTTCCGCGTTCTTTCCATTCTGCGGTAAGGTCAGCAAGCAGCAAGCGCACCGTTTCCGTGGGAACCGGCGGGTCAAATACTTTAGTAAGTTCTTCAAGAGGAAGCGGTTCACGGCTTGCCATAAGCACTGCTTCCAAGACGCGTTTTGCGTGGGTGAGTTCGTCCAACGATGTACTCAATGTGGTTTACAGCAACACATACTGCGGTTGCGAGCAGCCCTTACGCCGTTGTAAAGCGCTTCAACGAGAAAGCGAAAATTGGTTACATCGCTTCGTCGTTTGCCGCATCGGTGCTGGCCGCGACCATGATCCCGCCGTCGCCGACGAGTTGCACGTAAATGGGGCTGTAGGGTTCGGTTTGCGCAACGGTGATTAGGCGTTCGCGCGATAACTCCAAAATCGCGAGGAAGGTCACGATTACCATCGGCACATTGGCCTCTTCCTCGAACAGACTCACGAATTCTACATGCACGCCCGGTTTTAGCCTGCGAAGCACGTTTGACATCCGTGCGCGCACGGAAAGTTCGTCGCGTGAAATCAAGTGCGCGCGGTTGACCTTTGCTCGCGCCAGAATCCAGCCCCAAGCGCGCAAAAAGTCTTCCGGCTCAACGTCCGGCATCCTCATCGCCGCTTGTTTTTGAAAAATCACGTGAATGATCGCGAAGTCGCGCTCGGCCATTGGCAAATCATCGAGCCCAGCTGCCGCCACCTTCATCTGCTCATATTCGAGCAGACGGCGAACCAGCTCCGCGCGTGGATCGAGCTCTTCCTTCTCGGCGGCGGGCGGACGCGGCAGAAGCATTCGCGACTTGATTTCAATCAACATCGCCGCCATCAACAGATATTCTGCCGCCAGCTCAAAACGCTGCGTCGACTTCATTGCTTCCACGTATTCCAGATACTGGCGAGTCAAGTTCGCCATTGGGATGTCGAGAATATTTAAGTTCTGTTTGCGAATCAGATACAGCAGCAAATCCAGCGGCCCCTCAAACGCATCCAGAATAATTTCCAGCGCTTCCGGCGGAATGTAGAGATCCTTTGGTAGCTCAGAAATCGATTGACCGTACACCTTGCCGTACGAATGCGGCAGCAACACGGCTGGCGCGTCCACGGTGGCGTCGCTAACTTCTATATTCATCAACTCATCCAATCAGTTGCGGCCAGACTCAGCTAGCCGCCAGTATTTTTATGCGGGTTTCGGCGCGCGAATTTGCGTTGGGCCGACCGCGTTTTCAATCTGCACGCGTAAATCCTTACGCAGCCCAAGCGCGAAAGCGATCTCAGCTGCAACAAACATCGGGCCAATCATTAGCCCGATGAGATCGTCTACAAAGGCGGGCTTGCGCTGCTCAAAATAGTGGCCGATAAACTGCAGCACCCAGCCGATCACAAAAAGGCTTACGCCGCGAATCAACCAGGTCAACCAGTCGTATTCAATCGTCGATTGACCGATCGCGACACAGCCCGCAAGAAACGCCGTTAAAACGAGGCCAAGCCAAAAGTCTTGTAACAAATAATAGATTGCAGCAATCGCAGAAAGCACTAACGCGGGCGTCACTGCGATGACGCCAACCTGCGCAAACGCCGGTCGCGATAGAAGAATCACTACGGCGAGCACGATCAGCGGAACACCAAAAAAATGTGTGGCGATGTTGCGCTTATCGCGGTGATACGCCGCGTACGTCGTTAGATTTTCAACACCTGTTTTCATCGTACTTCCTCCTTGAAATGCGAAGCTTGATTTTGAAAGCGCTCGCGCTCAATCGTTGAACGGCGCGACTAACTCTACTTTGATGCGGTCTGGATCCTCAAAGAACACAGCGTAGTAGTTCTCACCCCCCGCGAAAGGGTGCCGGTCGTTGTAGAGCACGTGGTGACCTTCACTTCGCAACCATTCCGTCATCGAATCAACCTGTGCACGCGACTCAGCGTGAAACGCGAGGTGGTTCAACCCGACGCGCTTGCGATGATACGTCGGCTCCAGAAAAGCGGCTTCCGTTTGCACAAACGTGATGTAGGTTTCGCCCAATTTGTAGGTTGCGCCCTGCGGCCACTGTTGAGTCGCTTCATAGCCCAGTCTTGCCAAAAAGCCACCCCAAAAACGTTTCGAGCTCTCCAGCGAAGAAACGTAGATTTCGACGTGATGAAGAAGACCTGCGCGTGCCATGGATCGTCTACTTAGAGTTCCGCCAAACCCATCGCGTCGCGCACGTCGCGCATCGTCGTCTCGGTCACCTCGCGAGCGCGCGCGCAGCCTGCGCGAAGCACGTCTTTCACGTAATCTGGCTTCGCCTCGATCTCGGCGATCCGCGCCTGAATTGGGGCGAGCTCTGCGTTAATCGCCTCAATCACCGGCTGCTTACACTCAAGGCAGCCAATGCCCGCTGTCGTGCAGCCTTCGCGCACCCAGGCCTTGCGTGCGTCGTCGGAGTACACCTCATGTAGCGTCCACACGGGGCAATCGTCGGGGTTGCCCGGATCCGTGCGGCGCGCGCGCTTTGGATCAGTTTTCATTGCGCGTACTTTTTTCTCGACCGACGCGGCAGGTTCGCGCAAATCGATTGCGTTGCCGTAGCTCTTACTCATTTTGCGGCCATCTAGACCGATCAATTTCGAGGTTGGCGTTAACAGCGCTTGCGGTTCGGGGAGGATTGTTTTTCGCGCACCTGTCAGAAAACCTACGAGCATTTCTTTTTCTGCATTTGACAGCGAGCCGGCAGCGACGACAAGCTTTTTCGCTTTGTCGAGCGCCTCCGCGTTCCCATCTTGGTTGTACGCAGTTTTGAACGATTCGTACTCTTTCGCGAGCTTTCCGCCAAGCTTCTTGGTGGCGAGCACCGCCTTTTCCTCAAACCCGGGCTCGCGACCGTAAATGTGATTGAACCGACGCGCAATTTCACGCGAAATTTCCAAATGCGAAACCTGATCTTCGCCGACCGGCACTTTATTTGCGCGGTAGACGATGATGTCTGCCGTTTGCATCAGCGGGTAACCCAGAAACCCGTAGGTCGTGAGGTCTTTCTCGTTCAAGTTGTCTTGCTGTTCTTTATAGGTCGGAACGCGCTCCAGCCAGCCGAGCGGCGTGATCATGCCGAGCAGCAAAGAAAGCTCTGCATGTTGTGGCACTTGGCTCTGCAAAAAAATCGTGCATTGGTCGGGATTGAGCCCCGCACCTAGCCAATCGGCGACCATCTCGAATGTTGATTTAGCCACCACACGCGGATCGTCGTAATTGGTTGTCAGGGCGTGCCAATCGGCGACGAAATAGAAGCACTCCATCTGTGATTGCAACGCAATCCAGTTCTTGAGGGCACCGTGATAGTGACCAATGTGCATGTAGCCCGTCGGGCGCATGCCGGAGAGAACGCGATCTTTAAACATAACGAAGTCGAGCTAGAGCTAGTTACCGATGAGCGCATTCAACGCGCCGAAACCAAGGTTGTACAGCGGCGCAAGGATCACACCGAGCAATCCCGCGACGGCGAGACCGAGCACGATAAACAGCCCATAGGGTTCGAGGCGGGAGAATTTGTAGGACAGTGGGCCGGGCAGCAGCCCCGCAACAATTCGGCCTCCGTCCAGCGGAAGAATCGGCAGCAGGTTAAGCGCCATCAAACCCACATTCCAGAGCATACCCGCGCGAGCAATTGCGCTCAGCGCGCTCGACTCGCTGAACTTAAACACCAACGCCCAGCCGATCGCCATGACTAGATTAGCCGCAGGACCAGCCGCCGCCACCCAAATCATGTCGGTCTTGGGATTGCGCAGGTTATTCGTGTTCACCGGGACGGGCTTCGCCCACCCAAAAAACACGCCACCAATTAGCAGCGTGAGCGACGGAATCGCAACCGTGCCAATCCAATCTATATGCTTAATCGGGTTCAGGGAAATTCGGCCCATCATTTCAGCCGTGCGATCACCGAACACGCGCGCAGCGTACCCGTGTGCGGCTTCGTGCAGCGTGATCGCGAGCAAGAACGGAATCGCGTTGACCGCGAGCGTGTAAACGAATTGATCCATCGCTTAATTGTACGAGCCTCCGACTTCTAGCTAAATTCGGCGCATTGCCTAGTTTACTTGCCGCTTGAACGATATAGCTCATAAAAAAACCGCCCTCTCGGGCGGTTTCAATGTTCGTGTGCCTTGAAAAGCGTATTGTTAAATTTTCAACTCGTTTAGAAGCGATGACGCACCGAGAACTGGATCGAGCGTGCGTCTTTACCAGCGAACGCAGTTACACCACCCAAGAAGCCATTGCCACCGGGCAGCGCTTGCGCGTTGCCGTCGTTTTTAACTTCGGTAATAGCGAGATTCAAATCGGTGCGCTTAGAGAGCGGATAGGTGTAGAGCGCACCATATGATTGTGAGTCAGCGTTCGAATTACGGCGGTCATCAGACTTCGAGTAACCCACCGTGAACATGCCTACACCCAGCGGAATTCGCACGCCGCCGTGGTACAGACGAAGGTCTTGCTGCAGACGTGGAAGGATGCCGGTGTCGACGAGCAAGCCAGGCACACCTGCAGCAACCAATCCTGCGCGAAGCTCGGGGCCAGACGTTACGTTAGGCTCTTTCACCTGAACGGCCAAACCGAAAACGTTGGCAAAACCAAAGTCGTAATTCGCGCCAACAGCTAACGTGTTGAGCGCTTTCAAACCGGCGCTATTGCGGCGTTCGTTGTAGCCGACACCCGCGCCGAATTTGCCAGACTGATAGCCGATATTCGCCGCCATCAACGAGCCGCGTTTGGTGCCTGCGGTGCTCTCGCCTGAGGCAAACATTACGCCGCCGTAGAAACCGTCTTTTTCGATGCGGTACAGCACCGAATTGTCGGCGCGAATATCAACGCCTGCGGGGATCGAGATAATTTGACCTGGCGACGCGGCAGTTGCATTAGCAAACGCGTCGTAGCGATTGCTAATTTCAAATGCTGGGGTGTATTGACGCCCGGCGAGAATCGCGCCGACCGGTGTGATGAGCCCAACAAACACCTGGCGATCAAACAATCGTCCGCCGGTGTTAACGCCGAGCGAAGGACCGACGGCTACGTTGGTCAGTGCGGCAGCGACAGCGGGAGGCAAACCGGCGGTTAAGCGATCCGGCAGCTGATTGCCGCTAATGGGTCGATTACCGAGTGCGCCAGTGTCGCCTTCGAAGCGAGCTTCGGCGACGAATGTGGCCTTGAAACCGTTGCCTAGATCTTCAGTACCGCGCAGGCCGAAGCGGCTGCCTTCCATGATGCCGCTTGCAACTTGGGTGACGCTGCCACCTTTTGCACCGCTGACATGCTGGATGCCAACGTCGAGAATGCCGTACAGCGTAACGTTCGCGGTTTGTGCATTTGCTGCACCGAAACCGAGCGCTGAAGCGATGGCGACAGCGAGCACGTTTGCGCGTGCAGTGCGATGTTGAAGTGTCATAGAGCCTCCTTAGAATTTTGCTGCGCAAGAACCGTAAAGGCACCGCGCTAATGCACCGCATTGTGGCACGGAAAACGCAGAAAAACGGACGCGTTCGCAACACGCGAAAGTTCAAACGCTATGGGTGTTGCTCAGGTGCAACCGCACCACGATTCGATATGTAAATCGTTAGACCCTACCGCATCAACTCGATCGCTTAATGGCCGTTTTATATGGGCAGCAATCGATATTTTGCAAACTATCGAGAATACGTATTTTCGCTCTGTTAGCCCAAATGAATTGGATATTGTCGAGCTTAGCAGTTGACCCTATCGCGCCGGCATCAATGTGACTGGATCAATCGGTCGTCCCTGTTTGCGCACTTCAAAATGCATTTTGTTGCCAGACGTGTCGGACACCTCCGCAATGCGCTGGCCAAGGGTGACGCGTTGCTGTTCTTTCACCAGCACTTTGTCGGTGTGGAAATACACGCTCACCGTTTCTTTGGCGTGGCTAACTACGATCATTTGCCCATATCCACGTGGTTCTTTGCCGACGTAGATCACTTTTCCAGGCGCAGCCGCCACGACCGCGTTCCCCGATTTCGCGGCGATGTCGATTCCTTTCATCGGCGCACGATCATTGAATTTACTGGCAACACGTCCAGTCGTCGGCCACGTCCACATCACCCCTTCACGGTCGACGCCGTTGCCTGGTTTGATTTCCGGTTCGTTCGCGGCGGCGGTAACCGCAGACGCAGCCGGGGCTGGCATGGGGTCGCTGCTAGTAACGCCCGCGTTCGGTTGCGCAGGTGCGGAGGTCGGGCCGCCGGTAGGTCGCGGCGCGTCACCGCGCTGGATTTGTGCGTAGGCGGCGTCGCTGTACGGCGTTCGCTGAGCGCGGGGCTCGGTGACGCGGGGCGGTTCAGTCGTTCCAACCCCCGCTGGCGGCGCGCTACGCCCGTCGGGCACAACCGACGCAGCAGATGCGGCACTGGTGATCGGCGTCACGCTGGTGATCGCGCCTTCGGGGGGGCGCAGGCGAAGCACTTGCCCTTCGCGAATCGTGCCGCCAGCGGGCAATCCATTCCAAGCCGCGAGCGCATCAGCGCTCAATCCGTTATTCAGCGCAATTCGGTACAGTGTTTCGCCACGCTGCACGACGTGAAATGCCGAGCCCGCTGTGTTTCCGGCTTGCGCACCTGGCGCGAGCGGCGTGCCTGCGCTGCTTGAGGGCGGCGCCGAACGCTCCGAAATCACCGGGCTCGGCGCGCCGGAGGTCGTTACCCCTGGCGACTGAGTGGACGGTGGCGGAAACTGCATCGGCGCGGGCACCGCTGGCGGCGCTGAACGCGGCGGTGATCGATCTGCTGCGCGATCCACGACGGGCGCAGGAACACTTGTTGTGCAAGCTGACAAAACCAGCGCAGCGGCGATCGTGGCGAGCGAGGCGAAAAGTGGCGCGCGCGGCGTTTTCAATGAAATCATGAACTATTCCTGACCTGATTTAAGCGGCACAAAGACCACTTCTTCGTATGCCTGTTGCGTAAAGCTGTCCCCAGAACGCGTCACCAGCGTGAGCCGCTGACGGTCGGGCGAGCCGATCGGGATGATCAATCGCCCGCCCTCAGCAAGCAGCAACGGAAGGTTTGGCGGGACTTGCGCGGATCCGGCTGCGACGACGATCGCGTCAAACTGCACCACGTTTGACGTGGCTGCCTGCCCATCCGCGTTGCGCACCTTGACGTTGCTCGCTCCGATGCTCGAGAGCGTTTGCCGCGCCTTTGCGGCTAACGCACCAATACGCTCGATCGTATACACCTCTTTCGCCAATCGCCCCAATACAGCGGCCTGATAACCACATCCTGCACCGATCTCGAGTACTAGGGATAACTGGCGTCCCGCCCTGGCTAATTCGCAGGATCGGGCGACAACATAAGGTTGAGAGATAGTTTGGCCGAAACCAATCGGAAGCGCGGTATCTTCATACGAGCGCGAGGCCAACGCTTCATCGACAAATAAATGTCGCGGCACTGCAGCCATCGCTGCGAGCACGACTTCATCCGCGATGCCCTGTTCTCGCAGCCGCGCGATCATTCGCAAACGCGTACGTTCGGAGGCCATGCCGATACCCGCAGCGCTCCGAGAGACGGTGGGGCGGTCTGAGCCAACCATTACGCCGCCGTTCCTATCCAGCGAGAGACATCTTCAAGCTGGCGATACTGCGTGAGATCAACGGTCAACGGAGTCACTGAGACAAATCCCTCAGCCACGGCGCCGAAATCGGTGTCGGGCCCCGCGTCGGCCGCTGCACCGACGCCACCAATTTTCCATTGCTCGGCTCCATCAGCGGCGTAAACACGCGCGACAGGTTCAGCCTGGTGACGCCGCCCGAGCCGCACTGTGCGCATGCCGTGCAATGAAGCATGCGGGATATCGGGAATGTTCACGTTTAGCAACCACGGCGCCGCCGGTCGCGACGACATGAACTGTTTCACCAAAGTTCGCGCGACGCGCGCTCCGGAATCAAAATGTTGCGCTGGCTTGTGTGTCATCGACAACGCAATCGCGGGAATACCCAGCAAAAAACCTTCCATCGCGGCGGCTACGGTGCCCGAATAGATCGTGTCGTCCCCCAGATTTGATCCGTTATTGATACCGGAAACCACCAAATCCGGTTTGAAACCGAGAAAGCCAGTCACCGCAATGTGGACGCAATCGGCAGGCTTCCCGTCGACAAAATAAAAGCCGTTGCTGGCGCGCTCAATGGTGAGCGCGCGATGAACCGTTATTGAATTAGAAGTCGCGGAGCGATCACGCGATGGGGCGACAACGGTTACTTCTGCAATATCACTGAGCGAGGCAACAAGTGCCTCAATGCCCGGCGCTTGGTAGCCGTCGTCGTTAGAAACTAGAATCCTCACAGATCAAAATTATAGAGAGCACCTGTGAATCGCTTGTTTCATCCGCAATTTTCGCGATGTGCGGCAGCTCAGATGGCTTCAAATTAAGACCGCGATTGTTGATTCCAGCGCATCCGTCAACCCCCATCATCGTCGAGCGTCGCGCTCCGGCGAAGCATTGGCTTGTATATCTGCCCATTGCGCTCGCTGCGATATTGCCGCTAGCCGCAATTGTTTACACAGCGTTTTTGAGCCGCGATGCATCGCAGTCGTCTGCCTGGTTTGATCATTACGCGGCGACCGTGTTGCCGCGCTACGTTCTCAACTCTGCAATCCTTGCGATCGCCGTGGCAACGTTTGCCGTTGTCATCGGCGTTTTCTGCGCCTGGCAAGTCGAGCGTTACGAATTTCCCGGTAGGCGTTGGTTAGCGTGGGCGCTGCTACTGCCAATGGCAATGCCCGCTTATGTTTCAGCGTACGCGTTGTCGGATTTCTTTCAGTTCAGCGGACCAGCGCAGACTTGGCTGCGTCATACCTTTCAGTGGGTGAAAGGTGATTACTGGTTTCCTGAAATTGCGTCGATGCAGGGCGCAATTTTTGTGTTTTCACTTTCGTTGTTTCCGTATGTGTACATGCTGGCGCGAGTGTCGTTCGCCGAGCGCGGCACTGAGTTGTTTGAAGCCGCTCGCACGCTCGGCCTCTCAAAGCGTAGAGCGTGGTGGCGCGCGGTTGTGCCGACCGCAAGACCGGCGATTGCGGGCGCAGCGCTGTTGGTGATGATGGAAACGCTCGCCGATTTCGGCGCAGTCAGCTATTTTGGTGTTGAAACGCTGACCGTGGGCATCTACCGCGCGTGGCAGAACATGGGTAATTTGGTGGCCGCGGCGCAACTCGCGCTCTCTCTTCTGGTGATCGTCGTGTTGATCGTCTGGATCGAAAAGCGAGCACGTGCGCGCGCCCGCTACGCGAGCGCGCGAAGCAAACGCGTCGCTCGCGTTGCAGTCTCTCGTGGAGCAAGCGGTTGGGCCCGTACAGCACTTTGCACGGCACCACTTATTTTGGGGTTTGTATTGCCAGTCGCGCTGCTACTACGTTTGCTTTGGCGCGATGCATCCCTTGCGTTTTCCGGACAAACCTTCACCTGGGTGCTCAACACCGTTTGGGTCGGCGTTGGTGCGGCGCTCGTTGCCGTCGCCGTGTCGCTTTGGTTGCACAGCCAATCGCGCCTATCAAAACATCCGCTGGCGCCCGCGATTGAGCGGCTACTCTCGTTTGCCTATGCAGTTCCAGGCGCGGTACTCGCCATCGGGATTTTGCTGCCGCTTGCATGGCTAGACAATCGCATGATCGAGTTTGCAAAGTCCGCGTTTAACGCAAATCCCGGGCTTATTCTGACAGGCAGTGTAGTCGCGCTGATTTACGCGGCGGCGCTCAGGTTTTACGGAGTAGCTTCGGCAAATATTACGGCGGGATACGCGACGCTACCTGTGAGTTTGGACGATAGCGCACGAGTGCTCGGCGCAAACAAACGCGAAACCTTTCGTCGAGTGCACTGGCCTATCCTGCGCCGTGCGAGCGCTGCGGCCCTGCTTCTCTTATTTATCGACACGGTGAAAGAGCTGCCCGCCACGCTCACACTTCGCCCATTCAATTTCGAGACACTAGCGACCGTCACTTACAACTTTGTTAAAGACGAGCGCCTGGGCGAAGCTGCGCTTCCGTCACTGCTCATCGTCCTCATCAGTTTGCCGGCCATCGCATGGCTCGCGAGAAAGCAAGATGCAACCCATTGATACCGCGATCCCGTTGCTTGGAGATCTAAGCCCCGCGCAATTTATGCGCGACCATTGGCACAAACGGATGCGCGTGATCCGAGGCGCGATTCCGGCGTTCAGTGACTTATTAACGCCTAACGAGATCATGAAGCTCGCGACGAACAAGGCTGTTGAATCTCGATTGATACTCAAAGAAGGCAAGACGTGGAAACTTGAGCACGGCCCCTTCAAGTCAACCCGCTGGAAGCTATTGCCGAAAAAGAACTGGACGCTTCTCGTTCAGGGGCTCAATCTACACCTACCCGCTGCAGATGAACTGCTGCGCAAGTTCTCGTTCATTGCGCATGCGCGCCTCGACGACTTGATGGTGTCCCTGGCCGCGCCCGGCGGCGGTGTTGGACCGCATTTTGACTCGTACGATGTATTTTTACTGCAGGGCATGGGCATCCGCCGCTGGGCGCTATCGGAGCAAACAGACTTAGAACTCATCGAGAACGCACCGCTAAAACTTTTGAAGCGCATGCAAGGTACGCAAACTCACGATTTGGTCGCCGGCGACATGTTGTATCTGCCACCGCAGGTTGCCCACGATGGCGTGGCAGCGCAAACCGACGGGTATTGCACCACTTATTCGATCGGATTCCGCGCGCCGACGAATCAAGAGATCGTCGATGCGTTCGCGCATTGGGTCACCGACACCACCGAGGTGGAAGGCAGGTTAAGCGACCCTTCACTTACCGCAACTTCAACGCCAGGCAAAATCCCCGATAGTTATTTGGCAACGTTCAAACAAGCGATTACCGCGATGCGAATCGACGACGAAGCGATCGCTCAATTTGCGGGTTGTTTCGCAACCGAGCCGAAACCGAGCATCAGTTTCGAGCCGCCAGAAAAATCGCTGTCGCGCGCACAATTTGCGACGCGCGCCGCTAAACAAGGCATCGCGCTCCACCCAGCAGCACTGTGTTTGTACGACCACAAGCATTTGTTTATCAACGGTGAAGCCTTTGAACTCTTGGGTGATGCTGCGTTCTGGCACAGCCTTGCAGACGCCCGCGAATGTCAAGTTCCGTCCACGCTCGCAAATGAGACCTTGGACGCGCTGTACGACTGGTACTGCGAAGGTTGGGTAAGTCTTCGCGCGGTCAGCGGGTGAGAACTATTTGCCACCAAGTCTGCCGTAGTCAAGATGAGCGCTTCATCGCTGCCCCCCTCCAGAACGTTATTGACTTGGAACGACAACGCCGTCGCGCTAGATGAATTGATTGGATCTGCGACACGATCGATTGATGTTTTTGACGCAGATTTACGGCATCAAGGCTGGAACTCGACGCAGCGCACCGATGCGCTAACGCGCGCAATGCGCGACAGAAGAGTGCAAATCCGCATCGCGCTTTTGGACACGGCGCACCTGCCGACTGAGATGCCGCGACTAGTGAATTTGCTCAAAACGTATGGTCATCGCTTAATCGTTTTACGTACTCGCGCAAGCCCAAAACCGACTCAATTTATGGCTGTTGCAGACCGACAACAGTCAATTTTTCGCCCCGTTTTGGTGCGGTCTGGTGGACGATATGAAACTGAAGACATAAGAAAATCAAGCACTTACGCATCCACTTTTGAAGTAGTTTGGCAGGTTGGAGGCGTTCATGTGTTTCCGGAGGCATTTGGACTCTAAATTGTCACGATTTCAGCGCCCGGGTTTTCGATATACTTTCGTTCCTCACTCAGTTTCACCCCGGTTTCGCTCACTGGTGTGGTCTCCACTGAGGGAGATTCTCCTTAAGGCACACACATTCGTTAACGATTCACGTATTAGGAAATAGAAATGAAAAAATCCCTCCTGGTCGCCGCGCTTGTTGCGGTCAGCCTCGTAGCTTGCGGTAAGAAAGAAGAGCCGAAGAAGGAAGCAAGTGCACCAGCACCGGCTGCCGCTCCTGCTCCAGCTGCTACTGCACCCGCTCCGATGGATGCTGCAAAAGATGCTGCCGCTAAGGCAGTCGACGCCGCTAAAGACGCTGGTTCCAAAGCAGTTGACGCTGCTAAAGATGCTGGTGCAAAAGCCGCAGATGCAACGAAAGACGCAGCTGCAAAAACCGTCGACGCAGCTAAAGATGCTGCTGGTAAAGCGGTTGACGCCGCCAAAGACGCAGCTAAGGATGCCGTGAAGAAGCCGTAATTGCTTCAAGTTAACGTCACATCTAAAAGCCGATCCTAGTGATCGGCTTTTTTTTGGCTCAAAGGAAAATCTCTGAATCCGACGCCTAAATTAGGAAACGCGACATCGCTCGCGCTAGCGGCTTCCATCATTTTGTATGTCGCGTCTCTCGGGTTGCCCGCGATCAATCTGCCAGACAACCAAAATCACTACGGTTTTGCGATTTTGCTTTACGGGTGGTTCGGGATGTTCAAGGGCGAGTTCGCTTGGATCGCAAACCTCTTGCTACTGCCGGGGCTCGTCGCGCTTTTTACTCGGCAAAACCTTGCAGCTTGCCTAGTCGCGGTCGCTTGTATCGCGCTTGGCTTACTCGCGCTTCGCACCACCGAGGTACCGGCATCGTTAGGCAGCGTTTCCCGAGTGTCCGGTTTCGCGATCGGCTACTACGTTTGGATGAGCAGCTTTGTGGCGCTGCTGATCGGCGGACTCAAGGCTGGATTGGCAAGCCGAGCGCGCTTGCATTAAGACATCGCCCGGTTGGCCTTGATCTAAGCCACTTCTTTTCGCGACTTCTTCATCGCATTCTGAGCATCGCGCTGGCCCTCGCGATCCTTAATCGCGGCGCGTTTATCGTGATCTTTTTTGCCTTTGGCGAGGCCGATTTCTAGCTTCACGTTGCTGCCCTTCCAGTGCAAATTGATCGGTGCCAAGGTGTAGCCGCGTTCTTTTACTTTGCCGATCAACTTGTTGATCTCGTTTCGATGCAACAAACAGCGCCGCGATCGCGTCGGATCGGGTGTGATGTGAGTTGATGCGCTGGGCAGTGGCGTGATCGTTGCGCCAACTAAAAAAACTTGTGAGCGAATCACACGCACGTACGCTTCTTTGATGTGCACGCGCCCGGCGCGTATGGCTTTCACTTCCCAACCTTCAAGTTCGAGCCCAGCTTCATATCGGTCTTCGATAAAGTAATCAAAGAACGCTTTTTTGTTGTCAACAATACTCATCACTAGATTTTAGGTGCGCTCACAGTATCCATCTTGCAATCCACGGCAGCGCTAGAGAGGCAACGATGCCGTGGAGTCCGAGCGCGAGCCCGGCAAACGCGCCTGCCTCGGCGCTTACCAGATAGGCGCGAGCGGTGCCGATTCCGTGGGCATTAGCGCCTAACGAGAATCCGCGCACAGACATACTTTTGATTCCGAGTGCGTCAAAAATGAGTTTGCCAGACGCCGCACCCACAATGCCCGTAACGATACAAAACACCGCAGATAGCGTAGGTATGCCTCCTATCGCTTCACTGATTCCCATTGCGATCGGCGCGGTAACAGCCTTGGGGATCAAAGACGCGATGCTTGCACTGGATGCGCCGAATAGTTTCGCAAAAAAGATCGCGACGATTAAGGTCGACACTGCACCGGCTACAAGCCCTACGGTGAGCGCAAAAGCGTCCCGCCTAAGCGCAGCAATTCGCTCGAAGAAGGGAACAGCGAGAGCCACGGTCGCAGTGCCGAGAAGGAAGTGCACAAACTGCGCGCCCTCAAAATAGGTTTTGTACGGAGTTTTCGTTAACCACAAGAGCAGTGCAATCAACGTCATTGCAATCAGTACGGGATTGGCAAACGGATGAAATTGCGCACGCACGGCGCACCATAAGCCAAATTGATACGCCACGAGCGTAAGTGTTAGTCCGAGTAGCGGCGTGGCGGACAGGTACACCCAAATGCGAAAGAGGTCATCAGTCACGGCTGCGTCTCTGAGCCCGTCTCGGTGCCGTCGCGACGCTTTAAGAGCCTTTCCCCAACCCACGCGGTCACCGCAAGTCCCACCCACGTCGATGCAATGATCGCGACCGTGAGTGCAAAACCGTCTTGCGCAAGTTCTTTCAAGAACAAAACGACGCCAACCCCCGCAGGCACGAACAGCAGCGACAGATGCGGCAAAATTGAATCAGCGGCTGCTTTGAGGGCCACTCTGATCGGTGGCAACCAAGCCAAAGCAATCAAAGCGAGCACAAAACCAACGATTGGCCCGGCTATCGGCAGAGATAGCCCGCGAGAGAGCGCTTCACCCGCCAATTGCAGCAGTAGAAGCAACGTAAAGCCGCGCAATATCGAGTTTCCCATGGAAACAGTCTACTCGATGAAATAATCGAGCAAACTATGAAACACGTCATCCGCTCGATTCTCGTCCCGCACAGCGCGGAAAAAATGTATGCGTTGGTAAACGATGTGCCCTCATATCCGGCGTTCTTGCCTTGGTGCGGCGGTGCCGAGATATTAGAGCAAACGCCGACGCACATGAAAGCGCGCGTTGACATCGCGTATCTTGGACTACATCAGAGTTTCACAACGGACAACACGCTTGAATTGAACAAAAAAATCGATTTGAAGTTGGTGAGCGGGCCGTTTTCGAAACTAACCGGCGAATGGCGATTTACGCAGTTAGGCGACGCAGGCGCGAAGGTGGAATTCGAATTGCACTATTCGTTTGAAGGATTGCTCGAAGTGTTGGTCGCACCCGTGTTTGATCGAATCGCTGCGAGCTTTGTGGATGCCTTTGTGAAGCGTGCGGATGAGCTTCATTTATGAGCGACGCTGCGATTGAAGTAACGATGGTTGAGGCGCACGCAGATCAAATGCAGGTCGAGCGCTTGCTAGTTCCTGCGGGTGCGTGCATGCGCGATGCGCTCTCGATTTGCGGCCTCGCTCGAGGGCGAGAGCTCCTCACGCAAATGCAGTCCGTCGATCACGTTGCGGATAGTTTTGTTGGCATCTGGGGCCGTCGCGCGTTACTCAACACGCCGCTAAACGACGGTGATCGTATTGAGCTTTATCGCGAGTTAGTTGCAGACGCGAAATCGGCGCGACTCAAACGTGCGAGCGAACAAGGTTATCGTTGGCAAGGTCGCACACGGCGCGCAGCGAAAACTGAAAATACGTAACAGCTTTATTGCTCTATTGCCTATTTAATTGGGCCAACTGGGGTTTTTATGTAAATTTCAATAAACTCTTTTTTTACGTGTACCGCCCATATAATACGGGCGAAATAATATATAGCTGCTTTGTCTTATGCGGCCTTTACTGCGACGTATCTTTCGCACTTTTCTCTTCGAGCGTGCGCAAAATACCGCGAAAGATATCCACCTCTTCTTTCTCTAATCGCGTTCGATTGAAGAGTCGGCGCAGTCGTGGAAATAGTCGCTTCGGATTCTGAGGATTGAAGAAACCAGACACGGTTAGTGCGTGTTCCATATGCGCAAACATGCGCTCGATTTCGTCTTGTGTTGCGAGTTGAAATTCGGATGCGGCATAGCCTTTTGTGAGCCCGGCAGCCATACGAAGTTCGTGCGAAAACACCTGCACGGCACTGCCTAAATTGAGTGACGAATACGCGTCGTTTGCAGGGATGAATGCGAGGGTTTGGCAGAGCGAAACTTCCGCGTTCGTCATGCCGCTCATTTCGCAGCCGAACACGATAGCAATTTTGCCGTTTGCGGTCTGCTCAATGGCGTTGACGCAGGCGCTGCGCACGTCCATCGTTTCACCCGCAAATTCGCGACCGCGAGCAGACGAACCCACAACGTAAACGCAGTCGGAAATCGCAGCCTCGAGCGTTGTAAAAACACGAGCGCTGTCGAGCAAATCGGTCGCGCCACTCGCGCGCGCGGTCGCCACCTCGCTCGGAAATACATCGGGATTGACCAGTCGTAAATCGCTCAACCCCATCGTTTTCATCGCCCGCGCCGCCGCGCCGATGTTGCCCGGATGAGAGGTGTGCGAAAGCACCACGCATATGTTCGCGAGCGCCGCTGAACCGCGCCCGCTCTCAGTCTCGCTAAAATCGGTGGCTAAATTGCTCTTTGACACGCTCGAAAAGGTCCTTATCTCATGCATCCGATGCTAAACATCGCGGTCAAAGCCGCGCGCGAAGCCGCCGACATTATTCAGTATGGCGCTCGCAATCTTGATCGCTTGACGATTGATAGCAAGGGCCCGGGCGATTATGTGAGTGAAATTGATCGCAACGCTGAAAAAGCGATTGTCGACGTGCTGCTCGCGGCGTTTCCAAACCACGGCATCATCGCCGAAGAAGGCACCGGCACAACGCAAGGTGACCCCAAGAGCGATTACCTCTGGATCATCGATCCACTCGATGGCACCACGAACTTTTTACACGGCGTGCCGCAATACTGCGTGTCCATCGGCCTCACGGTGAAAGGCGTGCTTACGCAAGGCGTGATCTACGACCCCAGCCGCAATGATCTTTTCACCGCAACACGCGGCGCAGGCGCGTTCATGAACAACCGCCGCATTCGGGTTTCAAAACAACTGAAGCTGCGCGACAGCCTAATTGGCACTGGCTTCCCGTTTCGCGACGGCGCGGCGTTTGACGAATACCTCGTTCAACTCAAAAACATCATGCCCAAATGCGCGGGATTGCGCCGTCCTGGCGCTGCGGCACTCGATCTCGCCTACGTCGCCGCAGGCTATTTCGACGGCTTCTGGGAGATGAAACTCAACCAGTGGGACATGGCCGCGGGTGCGCTACTCATTCAAGAAGCAGGCGGATTGGTCACTGGAATTGACGGCGAAGACACATATATGCAAAGCGGTTCGATTGTCGCGGGAACACCAAAGATATTTCCCGAGTTGTTGAAAGTTCTTCAGGCGAAAGCCTGAAGAACTTTCAACAGGACGACGTCGCTTCGCGACTAGGACGACGCCTTCGGCTAAGACGACGCTCGCATTCGCTCGCTATGACGCAAAGCTTCACAATCAGTTTTCGCCGATCAATGAACTATCTTCCGCAGACGATTACATTGAGAAAGCAAAAAGCCCTCAACATCTGCTCGCGTCTTAGCGCGAAGCGCGTCGTCATAGCGGAGCGTCGTCATAGCGAAGCGTCGTCCTTTCGCAAAGCGAACTTGCGTCCTAGCGCGAAGCGCGACGTCATAGCGAAGCGTCTTCCTAGCTGCGAAGCAGCGTCGTCCTAAGGGCCTTGAAGCATGAAAGGCCCGACTCCAATGATGCAGCAATATCTGGCGCTCAAAGCGGAGCATCCAGATAAATTGGTGCTGTATCGCATGGGCGATTTTTATGAGTTGTTCTATGACGACGCAAAGAAAGCGGCGAAACTTCTAGACATCACGCTCACGCAGCGCGGTGAAGCTGGGGGGGCTCCGATTCCGCTCGCTGGCGTGCCGTTTCATTCGCTCGATAGTTATCTCGCCAAGCTCGTTCGGGCTGGCGAAACCGTCGCCATCGTTGAACAAGTTGGTATCGTTGGGCAAACGAAGGGCCCGGTTGAGCGAAAACTCGCACGAATCGTGACGCCTGGCACAGTCACCGATGCTAATTTGGTGGACGCACGTAAAGAAACGCTCCTCGCGTCGATCGTCATCGATAGCGCGCGCGCGGGCGTTGCGATGGTGAATGCTGCGGGCGGCGCAGTCACGCTGCGTGATGTGCAAACAAGTGAGTTGGCCGCATACTTACTGCGCAAAGATCCTGCTGAATTTGTTTGCTCGGAGGGGACGCAGCAAGCGCTGCGCGAATTGCTCTCTGGCAGTACGAATTTGCAATCATTCACGCTGCGCGCCCGACCTGAATACGAATTCACGAGCGTTCGCGCAACGAAAGAATTGACGCAAGCTCTGGGCACTGCAACGCTGGCGCATCTTGACTTAGAGCGCGTCCCGCTCGCGTTCTTGGCAAGTGGCGCAGCGCTTGCGTTCACGCGTTTAGTCAATGGCGGAACGCGTCTTCCGATTTCAACAGTGAACGTCGAACGCGCGAACGAATCGCTCGAACTCGACAACGCAACGCTGCGTAATCTCGAAGTCACGCAAACGCTATCAGGCGCGGAATCGCCAACGTTGTTTTCTTTGTTAGATCGCTGCGAAACTGCAGCGGGCTCGCGTCTGCTTCGCGCGCTGCTCACAGAACCGCCACGCGATCAAGCGAAAGCGGCGGCGCGACATGATGCAGTTGCCGCACTTGAACGCAATGGCGTCGCGAACACTCCCCTCGACTACCGCACTGTGCAAGATCACTTGCGCGGACTTTCTGACATCGAACGTATAGCAACTCGCATTGCGATCGCGAGTGTGCGCCCGCGCGAACTCACCGGTTTGCGTGCAACCCTCGCGGCGTTGCCAGCGCTTGCGAGCTCACTCCGGCAATCGCAGAACGCAACGCTCGCCGCGATTGGCAGCGCGCTTTCGATCGATTCATCGTGGCACGATTTACTTGCTCGCGCCGTCGCAGATGAGCCCGCGCTCAACGTGCGTGATGGCGGCGTTATCGCGAACGGCTACAACGCGGATCTAGACGAGTTGCGTGCGATTCAAACCGACAGCGGCGCATTCCTTGCCAAAATGGAAATCGCGGAGCGCGAGCGCACAGGCATTCCGAATCTGCGCGTTGAATACAACAAGGTTCACGGGTTTTATATCGAAATCACGCCGAGTTATTTGAGCCAAGTGCCGGTTGAATACAAGCGACGGCAAACGCTTAAAAACGCAGAGCGTTTCATTACGCCCGAACTCAAATCGTTTGAAGACAAAGCGCTCGCTGCGAATGATCGATCACTCGCGTTGGAAAAGCGATTGTTCGACGAACTCTTGCAATTGCTTGCGCCCGCGTGTGACGCGCTCCGGCGCGCAGGTGCAGCGCTTGCCGAACTCGATGTGCTTTCCAACTTTGCAGAGCGCGCCGAGAGCTTGAAACTCGTCCGCCCGAACTTCACAACGCTGCCGTGTCTTGAATTATCAAGCGCGCGGCATCCGGTGATCGAGTCGCTCGTCGATCAATTTATTCCAAACGATCTGCGCGTCGATTCGAAACGTTCCTGCGTAGTACTTACCGGACCCAACATGGGCGGTAAGAGCACCTATATGCGACAGGCGGCGCTCGCTGTCATCATGGCGTTTGCGGGCGGCTACGTGGCGGCAAACGCTGCCGTGATCGGACCAATTGACCGCGTGCTCACTCGCATTGGTGCGAGCGACGACTTGGCCTCTGGGCGATCTACATTCATGGTGGAAATGACTGAAGCTGCTGCGATTTTGCAGCGTGCAACGCCTAATTCGTTGGTGATCGTCGATGAAATCGGACGCGGCACGTCGACGTTTGATGGCCTCGCGCTAGCCACCGCCATCGCGCGTCGTCTCATCGCAAAAACAAAAAGCCTAACGCTGTTTGCAACGCATTACTTCGAACTCACCGAACTTGCCAATGAGTTTTCAAGTTGCTTGAATCATCACGTGAGCGTCGTTGAACACGGTGACAAAGTCGTGTTTTTGCATGAAGTAAAGGCGGGCCCTGCGAGCCGAAGTTACGGAATCGACGTTGCGAAATTGGCGGGGCTTCCCGCAGAAGTGATTCGCGACGCGCGGCGAGAGTTAGAACGTTTGGAGAAAGAGCGTACGCACGAAGCACCGCAAGCAGATTTGTTTGCTGCGGCGCCTGTCACGTTAGATGAAGCACTTGCGACGTCACCGCTTATAGATGCGATCAAAGCCATCGACGCAGACGACCTAAGTCCACGCGAGGCGCACGCGAAGTTAACGGAGTTGATTGAACTCGCGAGACGCACGTAAGGTGCGATCCTATCGCACCCAAATTAATCCGAATCAAGTCGGATTGGAGACTTGCGCTTTGCGCGTATTACACGAGGTGCGATAGGGTCGCACCCCACAGAGAACAAGAGCCGCAACTGCGGCTCTCTTTTTTTCAATTTCGTCCTAGCGCGAAGCGCGTCGTCTTAGCGAAGCGTCGTCCTTGCGCGCCGCTGGCGCGCTATTTCCATCCAACGCGGTTCACAATTTCCTGCGCTAGCCGTTGATTTTTGCCGAGCGCGATCATGTTGATGGTGTCTTCCTTGAATTTCCCGAGCGAATCGAGGGCTTCGTTTTTAACGGCCGCAGATTTCACAGTCGGCCATTCATTGTTGCCATTGGCGAAATAGCCTTGCGCTTCGTCGCTCGCAAGGTATTCCATAAACTTGATGGCGCTTTCTTTATTCGGAGCATTCTTCAAAACGCCACCACCAGAAACGTTCATGTGGACGCCGCGCCCGTTGGTGTTCGGCCACACGACCCGCACCTTCTCCATCACTGCGCGCTCATCTGGCTTATCGGATTTCAGCAAGCGTGCAATGTAATACGTGTTAGAGAGAGCGATTGAGCATTCTCCTGCTGCGACCGCTTTGATTTGATCGGTATCACCGCCTTTAGGCTGCCGCGCGAGGTTTGCGACAACGCCTTTCGCCCAAGCCTCAGCTTTTTCCGCACCTGCGTGTTCGATGATCGAAGACAGCAGCGAGAGCATATAAACATGTGAACCCGAGCGCGTGCAGATCTGACCTTTCCATTTCGGATCGGCGAGGTCTTCGTAGGTCGCAATGTCGCCGGGCTTCACTTTCAGTTTGTCGACAACCATCACGCGAGCGCGCGTTGAAAATCCGTACCAGGTGCCGCTGGCGAGTCGATAGGTCGCAGGAATACGCTCGTTCAATACCTTCGACTGAATCGGCGCGAAGATGCCGTCTTGATCGGCGATCCATAGACGGCCTGCATCAACGGTTAAGAACACGTCGGCAGGCGAATTCGCGCCCTCGGCTTTTATCCGTTGAAGAAGAGCGTCTTCGCCCGCTTCGATGCGATTGATCTTGATTCCGGTTGCTTTGGTGAAATTCGAGTACAGCGCTTCGTCCGTGCTGTAGTGACGCGCGGAATAAAGGTTGAGCACTTTGTCTTGCGCGCTCGCGGAAAACGCTACCAACGCAGCCGACGCGGCCAACGCTGCAGTGACGTACTTAAAGGAGGAGAGAAACATCGGATTTGCTGTTCGCGTGGACGAATCCGCGCTGAAGGAAGTTGGCGATGACCGCAGTATACACAAATACGAACGATTCGCGTTTGCGCTTGGTTTCCTATCACAACTGATTGGCTTAACCTGCTAAACCGCTATTTAATTGGGCAATAAAGCGCGTTAATTGTATTTTCGCGTTGATACGTTACGAACGTCATCGCCCAATTGCGTTGGGCGGTCAACCGGAAAGTTGAAAACCTTTTGCTACCGCATAGAGCGCGATGGCTCCAGCCGTCGCCACGTTCAGCGATTCGACGCCGCGCGCCATCGGAATCGATACACCGTGAGTGATCGCAGGATAGAGCTCGTGTGAGAGCCCAGCGCCCTCGTTGGACAGGATTAAGGCGACGTCTTGGCCGAATTTCGTATCGTTGATCGACGTTACTTTCACGTTTGATGACATGCCTGGCAATACGCGCGGCAACGTCGCGACGCGTGCACCACGAAATTCGCCGAGCGCTGTCGCCAACTCAAGCTCGTCGACGATGTCGATCAGAAAGTGTGCCCCTTGCGAGGCGCGCAAAGTTTTCACGCTCCACGCAAACGCACAACCTTTTGAGAGCCACACCTGCGACGCACCGGCTGCCGCAGCGGTGCGAATCAACGTACCGACGTTGCCGGGATCTTGCACATGATCGAGCGCAAGGATGAAGCCTTTCGTAAACGGTCGCGGCGCAGTGGGCACGCTGGCGATCGCGAGCACTCCGCTCGGCGTTGAAAGCGATGAAAGTGAATCAAACACATTAGGCGCAAGCCAAATCGTTTCGTCTGCGGATACGATCAATGCGTCGTGCCCAGTGTTCTTCAAATGGCTTGAATCGCCCTCGTCTCGAAGCACCAGTTGACTCAGTCGACGACCGCTTTGAACGTAGCTTTGCGCGAGATGCTCGCCTTCAAGCAAACACATGCCTCCACTGCGGCGAGCGCTAGCGGATTTCGTAAGCGCAGTGAGTTGTTTAACGACCGGGTTGTCGCGCGAAGTAACGTGTTTGTTGCGCATTTCGACGCGCTATTTTTTCGGCGACTCGGGCACAGCAGGTTGCGGGGTTGCGCGCTCTTTCACCTGGATCAAAGTTTCACCTTTTTTCACCATGCCAAGTTCGCTGCGTGCGCGCTCTTCAATGGCCTCGCCCGCCTTCTCTAAATCCTTAACGTCGGCATCAAGGCGTGCGTTGTTGCGTTTCATTTCGTCGTTTTTCGCGCGGATATCTTTCAGATCGTTCTCTAGCGCATGCGCGCGTGGAATCGAGCCCTTGTCGAACCACAATTTGTATTGCAGCACAAAGAACATAACGACAAGCAGCGCGAATATGAGGCGTCCAATCATGCTGGCAGGCGGTCCGACTAAAGGCGTTGGGTTACTCAACTCGTTGGCAATCCGCGAGCGCTACTTACGTGCAAATCGAGAAAACACATCGGCGCCTGCGTAGGTTGCAACGTCACCCAAGTCTTCTTCAATACGAAGCAGCTGGTTGTATTTAGCAGTGCGATCAGAGCGTGATAGCGAACCGGTTTTGATTTGTCCTGCATTAGTGCCCACCGCGAGATCGGCGATCAACGAATCCTCTGTTTCGCCCGAACGATGCGAAATGACGTTGGTGTACGCCGCTCGTTTCGCCATCTCAATCGCACCAAAGGTTTCTGAAAGTGTGCCAATTTGATTGATCTTGATGAGGATCGAGTTGGCGATGCCTTTCTGAATGCCTTCTCTCAAAATCTTGGTGTTCGTTACGAACAAATCATCGCCTACGATCTGCACTTTCTTGCCGAGCTTTTCGGTCAACAATTTCCATCCGTCCCAGTCGTTTTCCGCCATGCCATCTTCAATCGAAACGATTGGATAGCGCGCGGCCCAATCCGCCCACAGTTCGGCGAGTTCGCTAGAACCGAGCGTGAGGCCTTCTCCTTCGAGATGGTATTTGCCGTCTTTGTAGAACTCGCTTGCTGCGCAATCAAGCGCGAGGGCGATTTGCTCGCCAGGTTTATAGCCCGCTTGTTCGATCGCTTGCATGAGTAACGTGAGTGCTTCTTCATTCGATTTGAGATCGGGTGCAAAGCCGCCTTCGTCGCCCACTTGAGTCGGCCAACCTTTACTGTCGATGAGCTTCTTGAGCGTGTGGAACACTTCAGAGCCCCACCGGAGGGCTTCTCGAAAGCTCGTTGCACCGACCGGCACGATCATGAACTCTTGCAAGTCCACCGAATTATTTGCGTGTGCTCCACCATTGATGACGTTCATGAGCGGCACTGGAAGACTCATCGGCCCAGCGCCACCAAAATATCGATACAGTGGCAATCCCGAATCTTCCGCAGCGGCCTTGGCAACGGCACAGGACACGGCGAGCATCGCGTTTGCGCCGAGACGCGATTTGTTTTCGGTGCCATCGAGTTCGATTAACACGCGATCAATACGCGTTTGCTCTTCGCCGTCGAGCCCGAGCAGCGCTTCGGCGATTTCAGTGTTCACATATTCAACGGCCTTCATCACGCCTTTACCCAGGTAGCGCGATTTATCGCCATCGCGAAGCTCTATGGCTTCGCGAGAGCCCGTAGACGCGCCGCTCGGCACTGCAGCGCGCCCCGTAGCACCGCTCTCTAGAACGACATCCGCTTCAACGGTGGGATTGCCGCGCGAATCAAGAATTTCTCTTGCGATGACATCAACGATTGCACTCATTACTTTTTTCTCGCTCTATTCAAAACTAAACACAAAACTGTTTAAGCAACCGCAGCGCGGGTTACTCAGGAAATCGCGTCGACAACAATCATCGAGAACTCCGCCGCTCCTGCGCGCGCAGCGCGCGCAGCCGTGTAATCAACCGAGTTATAAAACGTCTTCGCGGCTTCGCGCGAAGCAAACTCAATCACCACCACGCGTGGCCTCGGCCACTCGCCTTCGAGCACTTCTGGATTGCCGCCGCGCACCACAAATTTGCCGCCGTGTTTAGCGATAGCGTCAGGCGTCAACGCCATGTATCCCTTATATTTTTCGGGATCGGTGACGTTTACAGAGGCGATTACAAATGCGGTCATTGGCCGAATCCTTGTGGCAGGTTAAAGGCGATGTTCGCCGACTAATTCGTGTTCCACAAAACCCGATTTTTTAACGATCAAATCAAGTTCTTTTAACTGCGTTAATAGCGCTTTCATGCGGGGCAGCGGCCACGCGTTCGGGCCATCACTCAACGCTTTATCGGGCGAAGGATGGGTTTCCATAAAGAGCCCCGCGACACCAACGGCGGTCGCTGCGCGCGCGAGCACCGGGACGAATTCGCGCTGCCCGCCACTCGACGTGCCCTGCCCGCCGGGAAGCTGCACCGAGTGCGTCACGTCCATCACGACCGGACAGTTGGTTTCGCGCATGATTGCAAGCGAGCGCATATCGCTCACCAAATTGTTGTAGCCGAAGGTGACACCACGCTCACACACCATGATGGTGTCTTTGCCACCGTTGGCGTCTCTTGCCTTTTGTGCGACATTTTTCATGTCACCCGGTGCGAGGAACTGCCCCTTTTTGATGTTCACGGGTTTGCCCGTCGCCGCGACCGCATGAATAAAGTCAGTTTGGCGGCAAAGAAACGCGGGCGTTTGCAACACATCCACCGCCGCACACACTTCGTCAAGACCCTCGATTTCGTGCACATCGGTAAGCACCGGCACCTTGAGTTGGCGACGCACTTCGGACAATATGCGCAAGCCTTCTTTCATGCCCGGACCGCGAAACGATTTGCCGCTCGACCGATTCGCTTTATCGAAACTCGATTTGAAGATGAACGGAATGCCGAGCGATTTGCACATTTCAGCAAGCGTACCCGCTGTATCGATTTGTAGTTGTTCGCTCTCGACCACGCACGGGCCGGCGATTAAGAAGAAGGGTTGGTCGAGGCCAACGTTGAAGCCGCAGAGATTCATAGTTTCTTGCCTCGCGAGGCTGGAGCCTCGTCACTATTGTCATCCCCGCGGAGGCGGGGACCCAGACCCCGAGCGATTGCGAGTGATTCAATCGTAAAAGTAAAGCTTAATGCGCCCGGTCTGGGTCCCCGCCTTCGCGAGGAAGACAGCATAGAAATCACGTGCCACTCCTCATTCGCTGCCCCATTGCCGCAGCCACAAACGCTTTAAACAACGGATGCCCGCCGCGCGGTGTTGAATTAAATTCTGGGTGATATTGCACGCCAATAAACCACGGATGCGTATCGGCGGGATATTCCATCACTTCCACTAAATTTTGTACCGCCGAGCGACCAGACACAACCAAGCCCCTCGCTTCGAATTGCTCGATGTAGTTGCCGTTGACTTCGTAGCGATGACGATGGCGTTCGTTGATTTGTGTGTTGCCGTAAACCGTTGCGGCAAGCGAACCGGCGGTAAGCGTTGCGCCTTGCGCGCCGAGGCGCATCGTGCCGCCCATGTCGGAGGTTTCATCGCGTTTTTGCACGCTGCCGCTCGCGTCTTTCCACTCTGTAATCAAACCGACCACTGGATGCGGGGATTGTTTGTCAAACTCGCTCGAATGCGCGCCTTTGAGCCCGCACACATTGCGAGCGAATTCGATCATCGCCACTTGCATGCCGAGGCAAATCCCGAGGTACGGAATCTTCGATTCGCGCGCGAATTTTGCAGCGGCGATCTTGCCTTCAATGCCCCGTTCGCCGAAGCCCGGGCCCACCAATATCGCATCCATTGTTGCGAGTGATTCGGTGCCTTCGTCAATCAATTTTTCTGATTCAACGTAATGAATGTTGACCTTGCAATCGTTGTGAATCCCGCCCGCTTTAAGCGCTTCACTAATTGACTTATAGGCATCGATCAGCTCGACATACTTGCCAACGAACGCAATATCGACCACAGCTTTCGGCTGCAAGGTGCGCTCGACAATGTGATCCCACGCCGCGAGATCGGCGGGCTTCGCCACAATGTCGAGCGTGTGACACACGATTTCGTCAAGCAATTGCGCGTGCAATAAACGCGGGACTTTGAAAATCGTATCGAGATCCGGCACCGAGATCACCGCGCGCTCTTCCACATTGGTAAAGAGCGAAATTTTTTTGCATTCATCGGCTGGAACGGTGCGATCAGATCGACACAACAGCACGTCAGGAAAAATACCAATTTCACGCAGTTTTTGCACACTGTGCTGCGTCGGCTTCGTTTTAAGTTCGCCCGCGCTCGGAATGAACGGCACGAGCGTTAAGTGAATGTAGCAGCGGTTACGTCGCCCAACCTTCACCCCCATCTGCCGAATCGCCTCCATAAACGGCAGCGATTCAATATCGCCCACGGTGCCGCCAATTTCAACGATCAGAATGTCTAGTCCATCGCCTGCGGCGCGGATCAACGATTGAATTTCGTCGGTGATATGCGGGATCACCTGCACCGTGCCGCCGAGATAATCGCCGCGACGCTCTTTGTTGATCACATTTTGATAGACGCGACCGCTTGTAAAGCTGTTGCGCGCAGTCATTTTTTGCGAAATGAATCGCTCGTAATGACCGAGATCGAGATCCGTTTCGGCACCGTCGTCGGTGACGTACACCTCGCCGTGCTGATAGGGGCTCATCGTGCCCGGATCGACGTTGATGTACGGATCGAGCTTTACGAGAGAGACTTTTAGACCGCGCGATTCGAGAATCGCAGCGAGGGAAGCGGCGGCGATGCCCTTGCCGAGGGAGGACACCACCCCACCGGTGACGAAGACGTATTTGGTCATGACGTGCGCCGAGCGGGAAATTCAAATTCTAACGAAGCGCGTGATGATCTTGGAAGCGCGATGCGCAATCTACGGCTGCATGCGGGTTTCGCGACGACGATCCAAGCGCCTCGCCCGTTCAAGATTCGAATTGAGCGCTATTTCTGGTGCGCGCCAACTGCAAACGAGCAACGCAGCCTGCGCTCAAAGCAGAGGGACAGAGGATTCAAACCAAGTATTAATAAATCAACGCTATTGCTTACTACACTGGGCGATAAGGCATATTTACATGTTATTCGCAAATAAGCATAACTTCCGCTATCGCCGATTAAAGTCAGGCGCGTAGATGTTTAGCCGTTACGTCTTATGCGCCTCTGCTCACCTCGCGATTTCAAACTTGGAAACGTGCGTTCCGATAGCAAACGCAACGAACTTCGCTGGATTCGTTTCATCAGGCACGACGCGAATCTTGTTGACCGCGCGGCCGATGTCGTCGCTCTTCACTTTGCTCCATGTCGCGCCCGCATCAATCGTTTGATACGCACCGTCGATCACGCCGATCCAGCCGATGTTGGGCGTCACAAACGCAACGCCAAATTCGCGCACTGCATGATCATCCACAAGCGGAAGCTGTTTCCATGTGTTGCCGCCGTCGATAGTCTTCGCAACGTAGCGTTGGGATTTCGTTTTGTCAGGGTCGTAGTTCTGCACGGTGACGTAGCCGATGTCGCGCGTCGGAAACGATGCTTTCCACGTGATTTCAAAGGGGCGATTGCTGCGATAGACCTCTTTCCACGTCACGCCACCGTCGTTCGTTTTAAGAATCGATGCGTTTGATTTTTCAGTATCGCCCGACGTGCCCGCGAACACGAAGCCTTCCATTTCGCTGAAGAATTTCACATCGAGAATCGGCCCGGCTTGCGCGGAAAGATCGATGAATTTCCAGGTTGCGCCGCCATCGAGGGAGCGCAGCAAATGCGGCGGACCGCCGACGCGCCCTGCCGCATGAATCATCGTTCGTTCAGCGAGGACGCCGTGATTCACAAACTTCGTGCGCACAATATCAATTGCGCAAAGTCCTTTGATTTTTGCAGGCAGTTTCACTTCGCTAAGCGTCACCCCGCCATCGCGAGTTTCGTAGAGCGGCGTTTCATCGGTCACGCCCGGAAAATAGTCGGTGCCAACGTTGCCGATGAAGCCGTGATTTGCGTCGAGGAACGCGACCGTTCGAAAAAAAGTCCCCTTCTTTTCGTGAAGTAAAGTCCACGTCGTGCCGCCGTCTTTTGTGCCATAGAGTTTGCCGCTGCCGTTGACATACCAACCCGTTTTCACGTCAATGAAATACACGTCGTCTTGTTTGCCAGCAAAGGAGATCGCGGAGGTTTTTTTCCACTGAGTCTTAGCGAACGCTGCGGAATCAACGCTGAAAGCCGCGCTAGCGGATACGCGAGTCAGCGGCTCAAGTGTTGCGCACGAGGCCAGCACAAATATCGCGGAGAGAAGCGCGGAGCGTGCGAAGATAGTGGTTTGCATGCAGATCGGATTGAAGTCAGACTCAGCGGGAGGATAGTGTTAATCCTGCGGCGCGCCAAACGTTGCGCGACGAACGACGAACGAGCTCGCCTGCGCTACCATCATTGCCTATTGAAATGGAGGAATTCCCATGAGCGCCACAGCCAATCTGAACAACCAGCAAGTCCGCCTCGCCAAACGCCCCATCGGCACGCCAACGCCCAATGTGTGGCAATTCACCGAAGAAAAAGTCGCACCTGCGGCAAGCGGCGGTATCGTCGTAAAAGTGCTCTCGATTTCAATCGACCCCGCGATGCGCGGCTGGATGAACGAAGGCAAAAGCTATATCGCCCCGGTTGAAATCGGCGCGGTGATGCGCGCGGGCGGCATCGGTCGCGTGATCGAATCGAACAACGCGGCGTTTGCCGTGGGCGACGTGGTGATTGGCGGCATGGATGTGCAGCAATACGCGAGTTTTGATGAGAAACAAATTAAGCGCCAAGGCATTACCAAAGTCGATTTGCGCGCGGGCTCGCTCACGCAGTGGCTCAACGTGCTCGGCATGCCCGGCATGACCGGTTACTTCGGTTTGATGGATGTCGGTCAACCGAATTTGACGAAACAAGGCGAAACCGTCGTCGTCTCCGGAGCAGCAGGCGCAGTCGGGCAAACCGTCGGCCAGCTCGCGAAGATCAAAGGCTGCCGCGTCGTCGGGATCGCAGGCGGCAAAGAGAAATGCGATTGGGTTGTGAGCGAACTCGGCTTTGATGCCTGCATCGATTACAAAGCCTCGCCCTCGTCAGTGAAGGAAGGATTGAAACAGCATTGCCCCGAAGGCATCGACGTCTATTTCGACAACGTCGGCGGCGAAATTCTCGACACCGTACTCACGCGCATCAACAAAAAAGCCCGCATCATCATCTGCGGCGCGATCAGCCAGTACAACAACACCACCGCCGTGCAAGGCCCAAAAAATTACCTCTCGCTACTCGTCAACCGCGCCCGCATGGAAGGCATCGTCGTCTTCGATTACGCAGATCGCTATCACTTAGCCGTCGCTGAAATGGCAGGCTATTTGAAAGCAGGCAAGATGAAATCGAAGGAAGACGTAGTCGTCGGCGTAGAGAAGTTCCCCGAAGCGCTGCTGATGCTTTTTGAAGGCAAGAATTTTGGGAAGTTGGTTTTGCAGATGGCCGGCGAGTAACCCGCCGGTGCGTCAGTGTCGCCGCAATACTTAGACACAACCGTCCATGCAAAACGGCCCGACGCGGATACCCACGTGTTGGTCAACGCAAGCTGCACATCACATAGCAAAGAAGAAGCGTTCCTCCGCTACTGCGCCGTTCGCTACGGTGTAGAGCGCCACCTCTTCCATCGTGCCGCGCTTGCCATCAGGCCCTGTGCAATCAAGGCTAAAGCGCACCGCGAACTGCTCGCCATTTAGAAAAGGGCCTTGCACTTGCATGCCGTGAACCGTAGTGGTTTTGCCCCACTGAGCTTGTTTTTCTAAGACAGCAACGCGGCCTTTTTGTATTGCGTGCTCACCAGGAAATGCTTCGATGCTAACGATATCGTCAGACCAAAACTGCTGACCCGCCTCTGCCAACTTGCCCTCCTTGCAGAGAGCGGTGAAGGCGCGGGCGATTTGATGGGTAGTTATCATGGATGTAATCTTTCAAGGTTTGGTTAAATCGGACAGCAAAACAGCTCAAGCTATTGTGCTCGAATATCTTAATGAACGAGTATCTCTACAATCAAGATAATACTCAGAGGAAAATGCGATGTCAAGTAGCGTAAATGCCCAGGTCGCACTGTCTGTGTTGATGAAATCTGGCCGCAGGGTTCACTCGGCGCTTGACGCGTTTGATGCCGCTGTGGCCAGCACCTTGGGTGTACACCGTAGCGACTTGCGTTGCCTAAACCTGCTCGAACAAGGTGGGGTCAGCCCGAAATCGATCGGTGAAAAATTGCGCATTTCAAGTGGGGCAGTAACCGCATTGATAGATCGACTGGAACAAGTCGGCTTCGTTCAGCGGGTGCCAGCCTCTAGCGATAGGCGCTCGGTACTCGTGGAAATGTCTCCCTTGCCATATCAGCGTACGGCGCACATTTACCGCCGAAGCGCAACGCTTCTCGGCGAAAGTTTTGCACACTTCGACGCGCAGGCACTAGATCAAGCTGCAGTCGTGCTCAGCATCTTTGCTCAATCGTTTGAGTCCGCAGTCGAAGAATTAAGTACACCAGAACCTCCAAAACTGACTAGCCGCTGAGGATTTCAATTTGTCCTACTACCGTTATTCATTCACGGCCTCGCTTACGACTCACTATGTGGGCACCTACGCGTACAAAGCCGTTTTCTTACCGGAGGCGATAGCTGCCCAGCTGCCGTTTGCGCAACATTCGCGACTGCGGTTCATTGGCGAAATTGCAGCCTACCCTATTCGAGCGGCGTGGCAACCATCAGGGGTCGGCACCTATTACGCAATGGTCAACGCGAAACTGATTAAAGACGCTGAGATTACGTTGGGCGACTTGGTAGAGGTTAGCTTTAATCTGGCACCACAAGACGCTGTGGATATTCCCCAGCCGCTAGTGCACGCTCTAAATACAGACCCGTCGTTGCGGGTCAAGTGGGACAAACTCAGCCCGGGCAAACGGCGAGGACTAGCTTATTCTGTTGCTAGCGCAAAGACCCCGCGCACTGTGGAGAAGCGCTTAGTGGCGGTTATCGAGGCTGTAAGGTTGGGCGTGGCGCCAATACCCAAGCGCGCTAGCAAAGGCCTTGAGGAGTAACGCAGCATGACTAAGCCCAGATCAGTGGCAGCGAGTGCTAGAGCCACTACAAAAGCGAAAACAAAGACGGGGCCTTATGACGTATCCGAGCAGCTTCGCACGCCCGAGGAAATGGCGGCTTACCTTGATGCGTGGCTCACTGATGCGCCTGACGATGCATCTGGCATTGCCCGCGCGCTGGGCGACATTGCACGCGCAACCAGCTTGAACGGGAAACGGATATCTCATCCACCAGCGGCAGAAAGCTAGCGTCAATTAATCGGGGCAATCCACAAAATCAGCGTGCTGCATGAATCAAACTACGCACCGCAATACCCAATTTAATTGGGCGAAATCCGCAAAAATAGACTTTTTCGTAAAAGCAAATAAATTACTTGTTTGCCGAATTAAATTGGGCGTTACGGCGAAGAGCTGCCGTCCATTTTCCCGGACAACACATCCAGCGTTCTCGAATGAAATTCCATTCGGTAGAGCATGATGGTGACGATGACGGTGCCCGCGACGAAGAAGAGCGGTTGCACGAACCACATGAGCACGGCGAGTGCGAAGTAGTAGGCGCGCAGCCCTTGTCCGAAGTTCTCGCCGGCTAACTTCAAAATGCCTGCTGCGCGCATGGCGCTTGATCGGTCTTCATCGATCAATTCATCCTTGGGTGCGAATGAACCGACAAGAATCGTGACGAAATTGAACTGGCGAACCGACCACGTAAATTTCACTAGCGCGTAAATAAAAAGCAAGATCATCAGGATGATTTTGGCTTCGAGTAATTGCTGCGAACTGCGTTGACCGAACGGGAGATTGTCAAACACATCAACGCTCTTCTCGACCGATCCAAAGAGCGCAATCAATCCGCCCAACACAAGCGTCGTGGTTGATGAAAAAAACGTGGCGCTATGCAGCAGGTTGCTCACGAGCGCGGAGTCAACGATGCGATTCTCGCGCGAGAGCGTTTGCGCGAACCAGCGCTCGCGAAACGGATTCATCACGGTGATCAAGCTCGGGCGGTCATTGGCGTGGCGCTTGGCAAACCAATCGTAGCCAAACCAGCAAGCGATGAACACCGCGAGTGCGATCAAATCAAGATGTGAATAAGGGAGCTTCATAAGTTCCGGATGTAGGCGCGGGCTTGACCGCGCTAGAGGTAGTTGCATCCGAAAGCGCGGTCAAGCCCGCGCCTACACGGAAGTTAGGCAGCGACCGCTGCTGCAATTGCCTCTGCGCCAGTGCGTGCAAGCGATTCGTCTTCTGCTTCCACCATTACGCGAACGACGGGTTCGGTGCCAGACGGGCGCAACAAGATGCGACCGCGTCCAGCGAGCGATTTTTCCCAATCGGCGAGCGTTGATTTCACCGCGGCTTTGTCAGCCCACGGTGAGGCTTTGTCAATCCGCACGTTAATCAAATGTTGTGGCAGCAATTGAACATCAGCCGACGCATCGGCAAGCGACTTGCCTTGCTGCACCAGTGCGCCAAGCACTTCGAGCGCAGCGATGGTTGCGTCACCCGTGGTATGACGATCCAGGCACAAAATGTGACCCGAATTTTCACCGCCGATCAACCATTTCTTTTCTCGCAAAATTTCGAGCACATAGCGATCACCGACTTTTGCGCGAGCGAACGGAATGTTGCGTTTGGCGAACGCGCGTTCAAGCCCGTAGTTCGTCATTTGGGTACCCACAACACCGCCACCTAAATCGCCTCGTGCGGCGCGATGCGCGGCGATGATGTACACCAACTGATCCCCGTCGTAGATATTGCCTTTCGCGTCAACAATCACCAACCGATCCGCGTCGCCGTCTACTGCAATCCCTACGTCGGCTTTGTGATGAATCACCTTTTCGGCCAGATATTCAGGATAGAGCGCGCCAACGCCTTTGTTGATATTGAGCCCATCAGGCGACGCGCCAATCGTCACCACGTCTGCGCCCAGTTCGTGTAACACAGCAGGCGTGACCTGATACGCCGCGCCATTCGCGCAGTCAACGACGATCTTTAAGCCGCGCAACGTGAGATCTGAAGGGAATCCGCGCTTGCAGAACTCAACATAGCGACCTTGTGCGTCGTTCAAGCGTTTTGCCTTACCGAGCTCGTTTGATGGAACGCAGCGAATGCCCGCGTCAAATTCAGCTTCAATTTCTAGCTCTGCGTCATCGGAGAGTTTGTCGCCGTTGTGATTAAAAAATTTGATGCCGTTGTCTTGATACGGGTTGTGCGATGCTGAGATCACCAGGCCCGCCGCCTGGCGTTGCGCGCGCGTGAGATACGCAATTGCAGGGGTCGGCAGCGGCCCGGTGAGCACCACGTCAACGCCCGCTGCAGACAGCCCCGCTTCGAGAGCCGCTTCGAGCATGTAGCCAGAAATACGCGTGTCTTTGCCGATCAAAACGGCGGGGTGAGAGCTCGATTTCCAATGGCGTTTCAATACGCGTCCGGTTGCATGGCCTAGGCGCATGATGAACTCGGGCGTGATCGGAGCGACACCGACTTCGCCACGCACACCATCGGTGCCGAAATATTTTCTGTTCGCCATCAAGCTATTCCTTTTTATTGTTCCCGGCGCGGCCTATTGTAGAGACGGGCCCAGCGCTCGCCATACGCGCAGTGCTTCCACGGTTTCTTTCACATCATGAACCCTCACAATTCGCGCACCCCGCGCAACGCAGGCTAGAGCCGCGGCCACGCTGCCGCTCACGCGCTCCGCCGCAACGCTGCGCCCGGTGAGCTCACCGATCGTGCGCTTGCGCGACCAACCCGCGACAATCGGGAAACCTAGCTGAACCAATTGATCGAGCTTTTGCGTGAGTTCGAGATTGTGCGCAGTCGTTTTGCCAAAACCGAAGCCCGGATCTAGCGCGATACGGGCGCGGGCAATGCCTGAGGCCTCGCAGGCTGTTGCGCGCTTATGCAAAAACTCAGACACCTCACGCGCCACGTTTTCGTAAATCGGCTCGGCTTGCATGGTTGACGGTTCGCCCTGCATGTGCATGAGCACAACGCCGACGTCGCTCGCGGCACAAACCTCAACCGCGCCAGGCGCGCGCAGTGCATACACGTCGTTAACAATCGCCGCACCAGAGGCAATTGCCGCGCGCATGACCTCAGGCTTTCGCGTGTCCACTGAAACGCAATGCCCCGCCTTCGCAAGCTGCTCAATCAAGGGAATTACGCGAGAGAGCTCTTGTTCAACACTCACCGGTGCGGCGCCCGGCCGCGTTGATTCGCCGCCGACATCCAAAATGTGCGCGCCGTCGTACACCAATTGCTCGGCGTGCTTCAACGCTCTGCTGGTTTCGCTGAATTGACCGCCGTCAGAAAACGAATCGGGCGTCACGTTAATGATGCCCATAACGACTATAGGGTCTGTTTTTGATGTCGAAAATTCGAAATCAGCACATTTCCAGCCTCTGGATTGATCTAGCGCAAGGGTAGTTTTGTCGTGAACCAGCATAAAATTGCAACGTATTCCTCATTGGTGTGCACCTTGTCGACCACTCCGAACTACACCCAACTCTTCGCCGACCGCATCGACGCTTTAAAGCGCGAAGGTCGTTACCGCATTTTCGCAGAGCTTTCGCGGCCACGCGGGCAGTTCCCCCGCGTTGAGTGGCATGGCGGCGAACAGCTTCGCGATGTGATCACCTGGTGTTCAAACGATTATCTAGGGATGGGTCATCATCCCGCCGTGCGCGATGCGATGGTTGCCGCTGTCAACGAAGGCGCAACGGGCGCAGGCGGCACACGCAACATCGGTGGCACAAACGCGCTACACATCGAGCTCGAACGCTTGTTAGCCGCGCTGCACGACAAACCTGCCGCCCTCACTTTCACCTCGGGCTATAGCGCCAATCTCGCCGCGCTTTCGGTGCTCGGCTCGCTATTGCCAAACACGGTGATCTTGTCCGACGGCGACAATCACAACTCGATGATCGAAGGCATCCGCCGGGCAAATACCGAGCGCATGATCTTCGCCCATAACGATCCAAAAGACCTTGAAGCAAAGCTCGCGGCGATTGATCCATCGCGTCCGAAATTAGTGGTGTTTGAAAGCGTCTATTCGATGAGTGGCAACATCGCGCCCATCGGTGAATTTGCGCGAATCGCAAAAAAATACGGCGCGATGACTTACCTCGACGAAGTTCACGCGGTAGGCATGTACGGCAATCGCGGCGGCGGTGTATCGCAGGAGCAAGGCGTAGCTGACCAAATCGACATTATTCAAGGCACGTTGGGTAAAGCGTTTGGCATGCAGGGTGGCTACGTCACCGGCAGCGCAGCAATGGTCGATTGCATTCGCAGCTTTGGCGCATCGTTTATTTTTTCAACCTCGCTAGCGCCGGTGCTTTGTGCGGGCGCAATCGCCAGCGTGTCGCATCTGATGCGCTCGCAAGAAGAGCGTCGATTGCAGCGCGAACGCGTGGCGGAAGTGAAATCCAAACTCACAGCGCGCGGCTTGCCGGTAATGGACAACCCATCACATATTGTTCCGGTATTCGTCGGTGATCCGGTGAAGGTGAAAACGCTCACCGACCGCCTATTGCAAAACCACAATATTTATCTGCAACCGATCAACTATCCAACGGTTGCGCGCGGCACGGAGCGCATTCGCATCGCGCCCGGGCCTTGTCACACGAGTGAGATGGTTGACGCACTCGTGGAAGCGCTAGTGACTGAATGGATCATGCTCGGTCTGCCCAAAGAAATGGCGCGCGTAGCGGCGTGATCATTGGCTGTGAGCGATTCCACCAACGGATGTAAAGAGTATTTCCTTTTCAAGTAGACGGGACCGATCAACGTAAGGCGGACTTACATCTTTCGGCGGACGCCCATTTGACCCGCCACAAAGATCAGCAGCGCAAGCAACATCAACCCGAACGCGCTCAAGGTCGGAATTGGCCGCGCAAAGAACGCTTCGTCCACAACGAGGATGGTGGCAAAGCCCGCACCCGGTGCCAATATAAACGGCGATGGATCAGCAAGCGTTAGCCTGAGCGTGCGTAAGTTCAAGATGGGGTCGCCGACAGTTGGAATCGTGATGATTAGCGGCGTCCCGCAGGTGACGACAGTCGGTCCAGCATTCGGCGGCAGCGGCGAGTAGTCACCACTAAAACTGTAGCTCACAGTTGCCGTAGGCGCACCTCTACAGGTGATTTCGAACACCGCGTTCGCGCCGTCGTTGATCGTTGTGTTCGGCGCGGTCACACCGACGACGCTGTCGTCGTCGGTTATCGTTCCCGACGCGACACTAGGCGAGCCTAGTACCCAGCCAGCGCCCGCTGCGAGGGTAACGGTCGCCGTCACCGAACTGTCAAGGCCGACAGTGTTGTTCGCCGAAATCGTACATGTTCCAACGCCAGTCGGCGCCACCAAGACGGGACCTATGCAGTTGTTAGTCACACCCGTCATTGCAGGCCCGGTAATCAGAGCGGAAGCAATGGCCACCGGTGTTGCCACCGCAGGCGGTGGATTGAGCGTGACCGTAAACACCAGCGGCGTGCCGTTGTCGGGCACTGAGGTCGGAGAAACGGAAATAGTCGCCAACGCAGGTGCTACCTTCAGTACACCCCCCCAAAAGCCTGGACTTAACGTATAGCTAGCACCGTTCATCGCAAATTCACCAAAACCATCGCCGACCGATGACGACAATTTGTGCTGGGCCGAGCTCATGTCTCCCACCCCGGAATTGCGTGCGCTCGAAGGTATCGAGTACTGCGCGTTCGACGGCGGCGCGGCCCACGCCAGAGACCAACCCGCCGTGGCGATGGCCAGTGCCGCCCTTGCGATGTAGTACCTAACCATAATGCCCTCCGTTTGCGACTTGTTTGACTAACGCTCGATAAACCAGCGACCCACGGTCGAGATTTACTTGGTGCTGCCGTTCGAGTCGATCGGGTTTGGAGGACGTACGGTGGTTCTCGGTGGATCCGTGAGGCTGCCGCCGCTCAGGTTGTCGGGTTTCGGTGCTACTGGCGCTCTAGGTGCGACGTCGTCGACCGATGAGGGTGCTCCAGGGTTGACGTTAGCCGCTTTGGGTCTTGCAACGTTGTACGCAACCGCGTCAAAGTATTTCCCCTTCATCGCGCCGACCTTCTCAGCTTCGGCAACGAATGGGAATTTCTTCATACGCTCGTCATTGCGAACGCCTTTGACTTCCCAGCTCACCTTGATGTTGGGCTGATTAGTTGCAACCTCGAACTGATTGCCTTTCACCTCGCGGCTGACAATCGCCTGCGCAAAACCACCGCCAACGACGGTTAGTTGATACCGGAAGTCCTTGTTCAGCGCCTCGAAGTAATCCGGGAGCGAAACCATTGCTTTGCCCGAGCTATCGGTCGTGATGTTTCCGCTGTAGGCGTTGAGCACTTCGTTACTCTCTATTGCAGCGTGCACCAGCAGTTTGTTCAATGGATCGAGCGGGTGATCCATCGTAAACGCCTTCGTGCCCACGACGGTTAGATTTCCAGGGATTACAACTGTCCCTGTGCCGTTTTCAATCCGCAAACGCTCGCCGCCGCCGCCGAGTTCGAAAATTTGGAGATCGTCAGTAGCTGGGTTGTTCCGAATGTTCCACTGATTGACACCCGCCCGAGCAAAACGCAGTGCCGCGTCGCCGCTTGCAGCATCAATGTCAATGACGGAAAAGCTGCCGCTTGATTTGTTACGAATACCCGTTGAGCCAGCATGCAATACATCCAACTTATACGCCGGGCTAGTAGTTTCACCAATCCCTACGTTGCCGGTGCCGTCTTGAATCACAAAACGACTACCACCACCACCCAATTCGAAAATCTCGAAGTAATCATCGCCTGGTCGATTGCGAACGTTCCATTGATTCACGCCCGCTTTCGCAAAACGCAACGCCGCATCGCCACTCGCTGCATCAATGTCGATGACCGAAAAGCTACTGCTTGATTTGTTGCGAATACCCGTTGAGCCAGCGTGCAAAACGTCCAACTTGTAGGTGGGACTGGTTGTTTCACCGATACCGACGTTTCCAGTCGCATCCTGAATCACCACGCGACTACCGCCGCCACCGAGTTCGAATATTTCAAGGTAGTCGTCGGAGGGGCGATTACGAATATTCCATTGATTGACACCCGCTTTTGCAAAACGCAGCGCCGCGTCGCCGCTTTGAGCATCGATATCAATTACTGAGAAACTGGCGGTCGATCTAACTGCGACACCGGTTGAACCCCCGTGATTGACCTCTAACTTATGGCTCGGCGTCGCTGTTCCAACGCCCAAGTTGCCGCTGATAAACGGATTGCTAGTGAAACCGGCGACACCGCCGGGAACCGCCATTATTTCGCCCGCAACCCCACCGACCATAGTCTCTGCGGTACGTGCGTTTAGCGCGTAAGGCGCCGACAGGAGCGGCTGGCGTGGTGCTAACTCAGCCGTCGGCGCAATCGTGATGCCTAGGAAATATTGTGCGTTGAACGGTAGCGTCAGCGGCGTCACATCGCCGATGACGACATTGAACAATCCCCCGGTCACCGAGACGTTTTGCGTTTCCGTATAGAGCGACGTCCCGGCCACAGCGACGTTGTAGATGTTCAGCGTCATCGCCACCACGCCCGTAACCGGGACGCTGGCCGGCGGCGGGCTCGTCAGATAGCCCTGATAGTTGATCTTTTGCGGAACCACTGCGTTGGCAGTGCCAAACCACAATGCCGCCACGAGGAAACATCGTACACAGGATGCAGAGACGCTCGACAAAGCGTCGAAAAATATACCTTTGCGACTCGCAAAAAAAATCTGTCCGAACATGATTCGTTTCCCCCGAAGTAGAACTGCCGTTGCGTGTTAAACCACTCGTATCAGCCCTAAACTGCCAGGACAGTAAGCCTAGTCTGAGTGCCACCTGCGGCAAATACAACCCTAATCAACGAGTATTTTTCTGAGTGTCGCCTTCTAGCAACAAAAAAAGCAAGCGACTACGAAAATTCCAGTTTGTTGGAAAGAGTCGAAAAAAACGGGCGTAATCTCAGAAAGTTTGCTTTGCTGTTGTGAGTGTTGGGTGACCTAGAGTTCCTCTACCCGACCGCAGTCTGCGGCTGTGTATCGCAGGAGCAAGGCGTAGCTGACCAAATCGACATTATTCAAGGCACGCTGGGTAAAGCCTTTGGCATGCAGGGTGGCTACGTCACCGGCAGCGCAGCAATGGTCGATTGCATTCGCAGCTTTGGCGCATCGTTTATTTTTTCCACCTCACTCGCGCCGGTACTTTGTGCGGGCGCAATCGCCAGCGTGTCGCATCTGATGCGCTCGCAAGAAGAGCGTCGATTGCAGCGCGAACGCGTGGCGGAAGTGAAATCCAAACTCACAGCGCGTGGCTTGCCGGTAATGGACAACCCATCACATATTGTTCCGGTATTCGTCGGTGATCCGGTGAAGGTGAAAACGCTCACCGACCGCCTATTGCAAAACCACAATATTTATCTGCAACCGATCAACTATCCAACGGTTGCGCGCGGCACGGAGCGCATTCGCATCGCGCCCGGGCCTTGTCACACAAGTGAGATGGTTGACGCACTCGTGGAAGCGCTAGTGACTGAATGGATCATGCTCGGGCTACCCAAAGAAATGGTGCGCATAGCGGCGTAACTGCTTTAGTTGACAGAGCACTAATCCGCGTTGTTCGCCCAATTAAATTGGGCGCTTGGCGGTTTAGGCAATCGCGAAAGAATTTGTCCGCAGATTGCTTTGGGGATGTCGATCTCGGTGACGTTGTCCGACTCGACGTGCGGATAGAAGGTTTAAGGCAGTTCGTCCTGGCCGCGACACAGCAACTCAGGTTGTGTCTTTAGTGCGTTAACGCGAAATTAATGGCTGCACACACTGCCGCCACTTGCGCGGCGTTGCACTGCTCAGGCGTAACACGCGCACTATCCGGGTAGACCTCGGTGGTCGTTGTGTAGCGTGCGTCAGTCATACCCGCACACAAACCGAGTTCGCGATAGGGATAAAGGATCACGCCCGGCGCAACCACTGGCGAGCCGATGATCCTTTGTTGAGCGTCTGGTGGCGCGATGTGCGTGACCTTGGCCACGGATTCGATCACCGCTTGCTGAAAAAGAAGTTGCGGATTCACGGCGTCACCGCACAAATAAAAGCCATCGGGGATTTCTCCTGGCTCAAACGTCACATCGTCGCGTGCCGCAAGCGTCGGGCGAAATTCTGATTCGTCGGTATTGGTAGTTTCGTGCAAATCAATGTGCAGCAAAAAATGATTTCGCAGTGTCGCTACAAAGCGCATCAATGCTGCTGATTCCTGCACCGAGCTGTTCTCGCGAAACGATCGATTAGGATCAATCGCCTCGGGATTCCAGCGCTGCACGCGCTCATACGCCCACGGGCTGACGCACGGCGCGACGACGACATTGACCTGTTCGCTGTAGCGTTCTGCGTGCTGCTCGATGAATTGCAGCGCCCCGTGCACACCGCTGGTTTCGTAACCATGAACGCCACCTGTCACTAGCACTGTTGGCCTATCACCGCGCCAGTGAAGCGTCTTGACTGCGACCAGCGGATATGTCTCTGCGCCATACGACAGCCGACCGTATTCAACCACTGTAAAGCGTGTTCGAAATCGCTCGATCACCCGCAACACGTCGTCCTCATAACTGCGCTGCCGCGTTCGCTCGCTGCGCCACGCTGCCACTTCCGCCGATCCCCAAGGCGCACCCGTTTTTATCGGGGCATGCGTCGTCTCTGCGGTCATTGATCTGCTCTCTTCCTGCGTGAAGTTGAATTTAGCGCAAGCCGCGCGGCTGTCATTGCGGCGAAAGTATCAACAAACGAAATTTTCGCCCCAGGCAGACGTTCACGAAACGACGCTTCGATGATCGGATGAAGCCGAAACGCACGACCTGCAAGCGCGATCGGGCGCGCGCCGAACTGATTGATGAGCGCCTGAGCTAAGCGCGCAAGCTCGATTCCAGCACGGCGCAGAATGTCTCGCGAGAGTGGGTCGGAATCCGCGGTTTCTTGCACGGCGAGCGCGAGCTTTCCAATTTCGCCGCGTTCGCGCGAATAGAAAAAGGTGCGCGAATGATCCCAATTGCTGCCGCCGATGCGAGCGAATAGCGCGTGTGCAAGTGCGGAGCCGACCCACGCGCCCGGTAGTTCGTCTTCGCGTCGCCACACCGCGCGCAGCGCTTCGCGAGCCATCCAGTATCCGCCACCACCGTCGTCCAACCCCACACCACGTCCTCCCGCTCGATGAAACACATTACGTTCATCGACGAACGCCGCAATTGAGCCCGTGCCCGCGTAGACAACGTAGCCTTCACCCGCTTTAAATGCGCCGCGATAGGCCAGCTCGATGTCGCTCAAAATTTGAACGTCATTTGCGTCAATTGCAAACGCGTTTGCGATCAATTGCGCAAGCGGTTGCGAATGGCCGTCAATCCCGGTAAACCCCGCGCACACGGTAAGCGTGTCGCCCGCGCTTCGATGTGCAGAGAGCGCATCGGCGATTTGCTCAAACGCAGCTTTAAGTTTTTCAACGCCTTCACTTGAGTGCAAAAGAAGTGCCGTTAATCCAATCACTTCGCCCTGCGCTCGAACCTCATCGGCGTCGCTAATCGCCACCCAGCGCGTGCTCGTTCCGCCCGCGTCTAGGCCGAGCGCAACTCGGTTCATTGTGCAGCTCCAGCGACCTCGCGCACGAAGCGCGCACTTTCGCGGGCATAACGATCAACGAGTGAAGCGCCAATCCTATTGAGATCACCGTCGCTCGTTTTTTTTGCGATCGACGTGGTCACCAGGGTGCCGTCGCTGCCAACAATCGCTGGCAGCACCGCAAACTGCCACTTCTCACCGTATCGCAAATGAAGCGCTACGAGCGCTGCATTTTCGCCGCTCAGAGACTGTGTTCGCGTTGACAGCGAAGAGTCTGAACTTCGCACCCGAACGCCTAGAAAGTCTGGGCGGCCATTTGCTTCTAAAATTATCTCGATATCGGTAGTAAATTGTGGCTTAGCCCAGCGCAATTGGGCGATACTGCTTAAAGCTGGATTTGCATACGCGCTCGCTAACGCGGTGTTGATCTCGCGCCGATTTTGAGTGAGCGGTGCCATGCTGAAATGGATGTGTCCAAGGGCGACATCCTTTTTCACGCGCATCAGCGCGATTTGATTTTCGATTTCTTTGGGCAACCAGCTTCGCGCTGAATCGTCAATTCGACTGGTGTAGAGTCCAGGAAAAATGTCGCGTTTTAACGTGTTTTGCGCATGCCAATATTCGAGTAACGTGGCAAACGCTTGCGGCGCTTGATCGATCGACCAATAGAGTTGTGGCGCAAGGTAGTCGAGCCATCCGCGTTGCAACCAGAGCTCAACATCCGCATAGAGTTTGTCGTATTGCGAAAACCCGACAATACCCGCAGGCCGACGATCCGGGCGGCCGATGCCAAATGGCGAGATGCCAAAGCGCACCCACGGTTTTTCAGCCTTCACACCGTTGTAGACGCGTTCTACAAAGCGGTTCACGTTGTCGCGTCGCCAATCGGCGCGAGTTAATTTTCCACCGCTTGCGACATACGCACGCCACGACGGTTCATCCGGAAAGTCGAGTTCACGCTCCGGAGTGCGTTGCACCAATGCAGGCGCGGGCGAAGACGAACCGAGCGCGTTGGCAACAGCATTTTGTCCAGCGGTCGGTTGCTGCGTACCCGGTGTTTCAACCACCGGATAGGGATAGAAGTAATCATCGAAATGCACGCCATCAATGTCATAGCGACGCAGAACATCCATGATCACGTTAAACGAGTGATCTTGCGCAGCTTTCTCTCCCGGATCAAGCCACAAAAAGCCGCCATAGGATTTCACCGCTTGCGGGAGGCGATTCGCGATGTGCTCTTTCGCAATCGGCGATACGGCCTTCGTGTGTCGCGCGCGGTACGGATTGAACCAAGCGTGTAGTTCAATCCCACGCTTTTTCGCTTCGCTTACCCAAAATGCGAGCGGATCGTAACCGGGGGCGCGTCCCTGCTCGCCGGTGAGCCATTCAGCCCACGGCTCAAGCGATGAGGGATAAATCGCGTCCGCACTCGGGCGGACTTGTAGCAGCACTGCATTCATATTGAGCGATTGCACTCGATTCAATATCGCGATCACCTCGGCTTGTTGCTGCGCGGTGGCGAGTCCTGGTTTTGTTGGCCAATCGATGTTTGCCACCGTTGCGACCCATACCGCACGGAATTCACGCGGCGACGGCGGCGGGCAATCAGCGCTCGTTGCGTTCAACGGGCATTGACTCAACCCATTTGATACCGTATTTGCTGTGGTGGGTGTTGTGTCCAACGTTGTGCAAGACGCTAAGGCAAAGGCGGTCACGACTGCACACAAACGCGTGAACCATTGGATCAAACTTTGACGAACCACTTTTTCTTCCACATAAACCAGGCGATCGCAAACATTACAAGGTTAAAGGCAATTGCGAACGCGAGTGACGCGTTAACCGCCGCGATGGGCAAGGCTTTGATCGGTTCGAATAACTTCATTTTCAGAGACACACTTACGCCCGCAGCATCGGCGAATTTGATCGCGTTCAATCCTTTCGCAATCAGGCTGGAAAGCGCGAAAATAAACAGCGCGTTCATGCCGTAAATAGTGAGTGGCAAAAACCAGACGCGAGCTCGTTTGGTGACACGGCTATCCGCGCAGGCGTCGATCAACCAGTAGAAGGCAGCGAACACCACTAGCGCCCAACCCGACATAAACACACTGTAAGAAACAGTCCACAGCGGCTTGTTTATCGGCATCAAGATCACATCGAGCATCGCACCGATCCACACCAGCAGCAATCCGATCAGCAGCATCCAAATCGTTTTGTCAGAGCGGTTTGCGTCTGCCAGCAACGCTCTGCCCGCAAGTGCACCGAAGAGAAGCGTTGTGACCGCTGAAAGCGTTGAAAACAAGCCTTCCGGATCCCACGTTTTCGCCGACGCCCAGAGATGCCCCGATAGCAACGCGCGATCAATCGATGCGCCGAAATCAAGGCCGGGCTCGAGTCGACCTGCAGCGCTAACGCCGTCCGCGCCAAGAGTTGGAATGAATAGCATCGGAGCGGCGTATGCGACAAACAAAAGGAAAATGGCAACCAGCCAAACCCGCCAACCAAAATAGACCACAAGCGGCGCGGCAACGGCGGTGCACAACGCGATGCGTTGCAAAACGCCAGGCACTCGCAGTGTCTCGAGACTAAAGCTCGGGATGAAATTGAGTGTGAGCCCAATCACGAAAATGATCGCGGCGCGCTTCCATAACAACAGCACCGTTGCAAACCGCTGCGTCGACGCCACTGGTTTTTTCGCAAGCGAAAAAACCATCGACACGCCGACGATGAAAAGAAAGAATGGAAAAATCCAGTCGGTAAATGTCCAGCCATGCCATTTCGCATGCAACAGCTGGCTGTAGGCGTTATTCCAATCGCCAGGATTATTTACGAGCACCATTGCCGCAATCGTGAAACCACGGAAAGCGTCGAGCGACACCAAACGCTCGCTGCTCACGGCTTTACTTCCTCGCGCTTCTTGCCGAACGCCGGATCGATCTTTAAAAAGAACGCGATTGCCATCGACGGGAGGGTGCAGATGCAAACCCAGACAAAGAAATTGACGTAGCCGAGCTCTGTTTGAATCCAGCCGCTCGCCATCCCCGGAAGCATCATGCCAAGCGCCATGAATCCGGTGCATAGGGCGTAATGCGCTGTTTTATGCGCGCCATCAGCGATCATGATCATGAAAAGCAAATACGCCGCAAATCCGAAACCGTAGCCGAGTTGCTCGACTGCGATTGCACTGGCGATGATCGGCATGCTGGTGGGCTGCGCGTAGGCGAGAAAGACGTAAGCAAGATTCGGCACGTGAATCGCAAGCAGCATCGGCCAGAGCCAAAAGCGCAGGCCCTTGCGCGAAATCGCGTAGCCGCCTGCGATGCCGCCGATGGTGAGCGCGAGGACGCCAATCGTTCCGTACACCCAGCCGACCTGTGCGGTGGTGAGCGCGAGACCACCTTTGCTTTGCGCATCCAGTAAAAACGGTGAACCCAGTTTGACCAACTGCGCTTCCGCCAACCGATAGGTCAGCAGAAACGCTAGCGCCACCCGGATCTCTTTCTTCTTGAAAAACGTCGCAAAGGTTTCGAGGAAATCCGCGATCGCACCACCGCTACCTCGGACGGTGACATCGCTTGCGGGCTTCGGAAGCATGAAAAAGTGATACGCACCGAGCAGTAGAAACATGCCCGCCAGCACGATGAATACAATTTGCCACGCTAGCACAATGTTTCCGGTTTGCTCAGCAAGCGTACCGGCTAGCACCACGAGCAGTCCCTGCCCCGCAATATTGGCGATTCGCCAAAACACGCTGCGTACACCCACAAACGCCGCTTGCTGATGCTGCTCTAAGCCGAGCATGTAAAACCCGTCGGCCGCAATGTCGTGAGTGGCGGACGCAAATGCCATCAGCCAAAACACCGCTAGCGTGATCTGAAAAAAATGTGACATCGGCAGCGTGAACGCCACAAACGCAAGCGCAACCGCGACTGCGAACTGCAGCGCGACGATCCAAAAACGTTTGGTGCGGAACATGTCAACTAACGGCGACCATAGTGGTTTGATCACCCACGGTAGATACAACCAGCTCGTGTAGAGCGCTATTTCAGTGTTCGACAGATTCAAGTTTTTGTACATGATGACTGAGAGCGTCATCACCACTACATACGGAATGCCTTGTCCGAAATAAAGCGTTGGAATCCAGCGCCAGGGGCTGCCGCCGGAAGGCGCGCGCTCATTCATCACGTGGGGCGTCCAGCGCTCTGCGCACGCTGCCGTTGACCTGCGCAAGAAGTTTTCGAGCGGCTGCAGCATCGATTTTGCGCTCGATCATTACGATCGCAGTTTTCACATGAAACCCACAGGCACTCAGCGCTTGCCGCGCCACGGCATCGCTGCAAGCCGTGGCCAGCACGGTGAGATTAACGCAGCGTTGAATGAGCTTAGTGTTGGTTGGCTTGACGTCAACCATTAAGTTGCCGTACACCTTGTTCAAGCGAACCATCAGCGCGCTTGAGAATGTGTTCAGCGCGATCTTCTGCGAGGTTCCGGCTTTCAGGCGTGTGCTGCCTGAAATGATCTCCGGGCCGGTGTCCAAAGTGATGCCGATCTTCGCCTTTGATGTCACTGCCGCGCCGCGATTGTTGGCAAACCCAATGGTGAGCGCGCCCGCGGCGTTCGCAGCTTCAATCGCACCAATCGCATACGGGGTTGAGCCCGACGCAGCGAGCACTAAAACCACATCGTTTTCGGTGAGCTTTAACACCCGAATATCGGCAACACCCGCGTCGGAGCTGTCTTCCGCGCCTTCGATTGCGCGATACACCGCGTCGCGCCCGCCGGCAAGAACGGCAATCGCGCGATCTTGCGCCCAGGAGAACGTCGGCAATAGCTCTACGCTATCGAGTAAACCAAGTCGCCCTGAAGTGCCGGCGCCTGCATAGATGAGCCGCCCGCCAGCGTCAATGAGTGGAAGAGCGGCGTCGACCGCGCGCGCGAGTTCGCCCGCAATAGCTCGTACCGATGCGACCGCGTTGGTTTGATCATCGACAAACGCGGCCACCATCGCCTCGGTGGTGTAGGTGTCGAGCGCACGATGCAGCTCGTTCGGCGACTCAGTGCGCAATAAATTGAGAGGATTCATTCGGCACTCATTGCGTTAGCGTCACTTTTGACAGAAAGCTCGGTGTATCGGGATCATATCCGCGCGCGCGAGCGAGTGCTTCAACCAGCGGATAGAAGCTTTGCACGCAGGAAATCGCGTCGAGCGCTGGCGCGCCCGTGGTCGCGAGCGGTAGGTCTACTTTCACGCCAGGAAGTGATCCATCCGTGGGCGCAACAAGCCACACATTTGCGCCTCGCAATCGCATCTCTTGCGCCAACGAAACAAGCCCTGCCTGAGTTGCACCGCGCGGAGCGAACACGATCAACGGGTAGCCTCCTTTGATTAAAGCCATCGGACCGTGTTTCACCTCAGCCCCCGAGAACGCTTCGGCTTGGATGCCGCAGGTTTCCTTAAATTTGAGAGCTGCCTCTTGCGCGATTGCAAGACCGGTACCTCGTCCGATCACAAATAGCCTCTCGACGTTGGTGAGCGGAGCAATCGCTGCCGTCCAATCTTGGTTTACGGCTTGCGCGAGCGCTGCAGGGAGTTCGCAAATAGCATTCATCAGCGACGCGTCTTCTGTCCATTCCGCCACGAGATGCGCCCCGGCCACTAATTGCGCAATGAAGCTTTTGGTGGCTGCGACGCTTTGTTCAGCACCCGCGTGGAGCGGGATGCAAATTTCAGCGGCGCTTGCCAGCGGCGACTGTTCGACGTTCACAAACGCCGCTGTGAGTGCGCCCGTGCGTCGCAAATGCTCCGTCGGTGCGATGAGATCTGGGCTTCGACCGGACTGCGAGAACGCGAACGACGCAACACCGGCGCCAGTGAGCGGCGCATTTTCCATAGTCACCAACGACATGGGTAGCGACGTCACCCAACGCCCAACACGCGCCATAACAAGATACGAAAAATAACTGGCAGCGTGATCCGAGCTACCGCGTGCAATCGTCACAATATGTGGGCGAGACTGCCTTTTTAGTTGATTAGCGAAATCAGCAACAATGGGCTTGTTAGCCGCCAATTGACTGGCTATCTTTGCAGGGGCTGACCGCGCTTCGGTCAACATGTGCGTCGTCATTGGATGCCCTGTTCTACACCGGCCACGTAGACGGCTCGTGGTGTCAGTTCGTGGTTCAAAACGACCAAATCCGCGCGCATTCCAGTAGCGATTTGTCCGCGATCGGTTAAACGTAAAAATTCGCACGCCAACGTAGATGTTCGCCGAACCGCCGCGTTCAAATCGAGTTCAAGCACGTTGATCAAATTCCTAAACGCAGCGTCCATCGTAAGCGTCGATCCGGCAAGCGTTCCGTCGGCAAGTCGCACGCCACCCATGCACTTGGTAACCGTGTGTCGTCCGAGCTTGTAGTCGCCGTCCGGCATACCGGCGGCCGATGTCGAATCAGTCACGCAATAAACCCCATCAATCGCGCGCATTGCCACGCGAATCGCACCTTCGTGAACATGCAATAAATCAGGGATGATTTCGCAATATTTGGCATGCGCTAGCGCCGCGCCGACCAAACCGGGTTTGCGATGGTGCAGTCCGCTCATCGCGTTATAGAGATGGGTGACACCGCGCGCGCCGCCTGCGAACGCGGTGCGCGCCACTTCGTAAGTCGCATCGCTATGGCCCAACTGAACAACAATACCGGCATCGTTGAGCGCACGTACGATCCGCAGTGCGTCTGGAATCTCCGGCGCGAGCGTCACCAATTTGATTGGTGCGATGTCATGCAGCGCACGCAGCTCCGTATCGTCAAAGTCGCGCGTGAACGGCGGTTGCGCACCCAGTTTGGCATCATTAATGTAGGGGCCTTCAAGATGAATCCCCATGATCGCCGCCCCCGGCGCGGCATCGCTTGTTTGCTTAGCCATCGCGCGAGCGACGCCTACGAAGGCAGCTGTTAAATCTTCGCGCGGCGCGGTCAACGTAGTTGCCAGCAGCGAGGTGGTGCCGTGCTTCGCGTGTTGCTGAGCAATCGCAAGGGCAGCGTCGTTGCCATCCATCGTGTCAAACCCGCCACCGCCGTGAACATGCAGGTCAACAAAGCCGGGAACGATGATCGGCTCTCGCGACTCCCGTGCCTCTTGTTCAGATACAGATTGCCCGCCAATCTCTTGGATAAAGCCGGACGCAAAGCCGACGCTGCCGCGAACGATCCCCGCGGGCGTAACGATGTAGCCTTTGAGTTGCTGAGTGCGCGACATCGGCTAGCCTGCGCTTTTCGCGGGCGCTGGAGATCGCGACAACTCAGCGACGAATTCATAGACATCTGGTCGACAATACGATTCGGTAAATTCGATGGGGCGCCCGTCGCGGCCGTAGCCGAGGCGGGTCACGAACAACACAGCCTCGCCCACGTCAACGTCGAGTAGCGTTGCATGATCCGGTGTGGCGTTGACTGCGCTGATCGTTTGTAGCGCGCGAACGACCGGTGTGCCGCGCGCATCAAGCAGCGCGTAGAGCGATGCCTCAATCGCGTTGGGATCGGGCAACACCGTTTCCGGCACACGGCAATATTCGATGGCCATCGGCGTGTCATCGGCGATGCGCAGGCGTTTCACCCGAGCGACGCGTGCACCGCGCGGCAAGCCGAGCGCGATGAGCTCCTGTGATGAGGCCTGCGCGATGTCACGCATCAACCAACTCGCGTTTGACGTCATGCCACGCAGTTTCAATTCTTCGCTGAAACTCGATAAGCGAGACAGCGTTTGATTCAGGTGCGGCGCGACGAAGGTGCCCGATCCGGGTCGGCGCACGAGTAAGCCCTTTTCTTCCACGACCTGTAGTGCACGCCTTGCAGTGACTCGCGAAACATCGAGCAGCTCAACGAGTTGTCGCTCGGAGGGTATGCCGTGATCTTGTTGCCAGACCTGCTTTTCGATGAGATCAGTCATCTTGCGCGCGATCTGCAAATACTTTGGTGTTGGATCGAGATCGCTGGGTTTTAGGGCTTCAAGTTGAACTGCGTCCATGCGTACTCTTTACTGTGTTTTTACGTCGTCGGCGGAGACTCGATACTTCCCGTCCAACCAACCGATGATTTCCATTGCGGCAGGATGCCCGTATTGTCTGTAGCGGTCGCGCAGCTGATCACTGCGCTCGGGGCCAAGCTGGAGTCGACCCACATCTTGAAGTGCTAGCAGATCTTCGCGAAGCGCTCGGGCCAGTGAGCGTCCAACAACCGTTTCCGCAGCATCGGAAAATGCTTGCGCGTAAGCATACTCATCACCGCGCTCATAGCTCATTGCCAACGTGATCGCAGGAATGAGCGTGAGCATCGGCTGCAGTGCGGGGTTGATGTAATGCGCGGCAATTGATCCGGCGATTTGATGGGAGCGCCCGGTAAACGCGCGTAGATGGAGGCGCTCCGACATGCGCGGTCCGTCGTTCACCGGATAGTTATCCCAGAGCGTTGGCTTGCGCCCCATCTGCGAGGCGATACGCGTTAAGTGAGATTTATCGAACTGACGCGCACACACTTCCTCGCCCGTCCAGAAAACTTCAACGTCCGGCGCAAGGTTCGCGCAAAGGCCGTGCAAGTAATCGGCAGGGCGCTCGCCAAAAACACGATCCAACACGATGTCGTCGCTGTAGTAACTCGGACACACGATCAGGTGGGGTGCGACTTGCATTTCAACCGCGCACTGAACAATTTCACGTTGCGCAGCGACGATATCGCCGTGTCCACGCTCGAAATCATCAAACAAAATTCCAACACAATCGAGTTCTAATGACTTTATCTCTTCAAGTTTTCGAGCGTAATCGTGCCGCCATTCGGCGGTAAAGTTCTCATGCAACCCGCACGGCGAGAGCCCGATACCTAGCGCCACGCCCTGCTTGCGGCAAGCGTCGCGAAACTCAAGAAGCTGTGATCGCCAAGCGCTGGTAAATGGCGCGCGCCAGTTGCGGCGTAACGCAGCATCGCCTTTCGGCGCATACAAGTAGCGTACGAACCCATACGGCGCAAGAGTCTGCATCACGCGCTCGCGAGACGACCACTGCCAAGCCGGACCAAAGAATCCTTCGACGATGCCAAGTGGTGGGACGGCGCTTTTAGGGGGCAACTGTACTCGCAGATTTCAAACAAAAATTGCGCGCTGTGCGGGTGGAGGGTTCCACACAACGCGCTTCACGACTCACCTACATTTTGTAGGTAAGTGAAAGACCGTAGGTGCGGCCAAGAATGTTATAGGTATCTGGATAGGTGTTGAAAACGCCGAAATTCTTTGGCAGCGGCGGTTGTTTGTCGGCGATATTGTCTACGCCAAAATTTACGCTTAGCCCCTTAATTTTCGTGGGCTTCCAAGAAAAGTTCAGATCAAAATAGTCTTGTGCGCCAATAGTTTCGGTGCTTCCAAACGCGCTGTCGCGAACTTTGCCGATTCGCTTCCATCCGAACTCAGCGCTTAACGAATCCACCGACCACATCGCGGATAAACGATGTCGATAAGCGGGGGCAACCAATGACACCGCGTCGGACGAACACGCCGAGCCATAAGTGCCTTTGCAATCCACCGGCTTGAGCACAGCGTTGCGCTGAATGGTGTAGCTCTGCACGATAGCGGCTTGATAACGCCACGTGAGCTTTGCCCCGCGCACACCGACATTTAGATCGTGTTTAAACGAGCTGTCGATGTCAACGCCCTTTTGACGGATAAGCGCTAGATTTCGATCAACGGGAAATCCGTCCTGAATCCGTCCGGTCGTCGGATTGCGGGTGACGGCGAGACACAAAGGATTGTCTGCTCGTGGGTCAGTGATGTAGCAACTGGTGAGCGCGTCGACGGGCTGAATCACGCCCACGGCGTCTGAAATTTTGATGTCGTAGTAGTCAAGCGTCACATTCAAACCAGGCATCGCGCGCGGCGTTACAACAAAACCGAAGGTCGTCGTTTTCCCGGTTTCAGCACGAATGTCTGGATTTCCTCCGAAGAAGTATCCGCCGGTGAGTAGGTTGGCGTCGAACGAGTCGTAAGAACCCACTGCAGGGGCTTTAAACCTCGCGCATTGCTCCGCGTTTCCGGTGCCTAAAACGCACGGGTCGCCCGCGTAGCGCGGCTTCAGACGCGCAACCGTGACTAAACGGCTAAACGGAATCGAAAACACTGGATTCGCAAACTCGCCGAAGTTGGGTTCACGAATCACTGATTGGCTGGTTGCGCGAACCCGGAAATCATCACTCACAGTCCACGAAGCGCCTAGTTTGTCTGAGCCGTAACGGTTATCTGCTCCGACTGATTTTTTGTAGTCTGAGCTGCGATATGCCCCTTCAATTGAGAGCTCTTTTACGAACGGTAGGTCTCTCAACAACGGTACGCGAAGCTCGCCGTAGATTTCGTTAGCGTTGAAAAACGGCGGCTTGGTTGGTCCAGATTCAACACCTTGTGCAAACGACTGCCCCAAACTCGCGTTGTAGTCAAACGTGCCCTTCTCGCGGCGCGCCTCGAAGCCGAGCGCAAAACCGACCGCGCCCGCCGGGAGCTTGAACACGTCAGCGCTATCACCACTGAGATTAAACGCGTAAACATTTTGCGTGCGCTTGCGGTCTCCGTACTTAAATTCTTGCGCAACTTTGGATAAATCCGCGCCAGGTCCGAACAAATCAATTGTGTTTGCGAGCTCGATAAATCGCGCCTTCGAACCGTCGCCATTGATCGTGACCGATTCTGCGGAGCGGCCGGTCTGCGCGTAGAGATCCCAGTCAATCGACGGCGTAAACGAACCACGAACGCCTAGTTGCAGCTGACTCGTATCACGATCATTGCTCGCGCGCACCGTTCCGAGCTCCCCCAGCGAGCGCTGTACTCGCACGTTCGCGAACCCGGTGGCATCAAACGTAAGCAGATCGCGTGCTGATTGCGGGAGAAACGCGTTGGTGTTGCTAATTTTTACGACTTCGTTTGCGACCACTGGCGCTTGACCACTTCGCGATGCGCCCGTTGTTTTTACGTTCGAATACATCGCGCGGCCATAGGCTTGCACTGAATCGGTGATGTCAAAACGACCGAACGCAGAAGCGTTGACGCGTTGCAGCGGCTGCGCAAGGATGTAGCCTGCTGTGTAGTCGGTCGTCTGCGGCGTCGTGGTGAAATTTCCCGCCGAATCAAATGAAAATGTTCTACCGCTGGCAACGTCGGTAAAGTTGCCGCCGTTTCCTGCAAGCCGCGTTGGATTGCGTAGTGCCCAATCACGATCACCCGCGTACAGCGCTACGCGATCGGTGTATTCGAGATATCCAACTACGCTGCCGCGGTTGCCCAGCGCCCAGCCGCCGGTAAGGTTGACGCCCGACTGCGATCCACCACCGTTTGCGGCGCGGTGATTCGCAGACGCTTGCAGGCCGCGAAATCCGTCGTTGATGATGAAGTTCACCACGCCCGCCATCGCGTCGGCACCATAGACCGCAGCTGCGCCGCCGGTTAGCACGTCAACTCGTTTCAGCAAGGGCGCAGGAATGAAATTAACGTCGACTGCGTTACGAAATGAAAATGGCACCGCGCGAGTGCCGTTGATCAACACCAGCGTGCGGTTTTGCCCGAGATTGCGCAGATCGAGTGTTTGCGCACCGAAAGCGTCGCTGCCCACAGAAGTACTGTTGACGCCGCCCGCAAGCTGAGGAAGTTTCACCGAAAAATCTTCAACAGTGATCGCTCGCTGCATCGCGATCTCCTCAGCGCTTAACTGACTGATTGGGCTCGTTGACGTGAGACCAGCGGCTTTGATGCGCGAACCGGTGACCACCACGGTCTCAACTTTTTCGGCGTTTGCCGTTGGCGGCGTTGGCGTTTGCGCGCCCACTTGCGCAACGAGCGCCGCCGCGACCGCAGCACTCAATGTGGTTCTTATCGCCAGAAATTGAACCCTTGCCGCGGTGCGTGACGCACCTTTGATTTCCCCGACCATCGCCGCTCTCCTCAATTCAAATGGATAAAACTCGAGCGCGGTCTAGGTGCCACGACTCGCTGTGTATCGACCCTGCGCATTGCGCCTTACCGCGATAGAGCCATCGAAAAACTTGCGTCTCCCATCGCGATTAAACAACAATACCAGATTAATACCAAATTACAACATCAGAAAACTCGCAGAGTGGCAAATGCAGCCGTGAACCGCTTAAAGTGGACCGAAGGCGGTCTGTAATAACTAATCCGGTTGGCGGATTGCTGATTCAACTCTAGCTAGAAAAGCCCATTTTAATGGGGCGTAATCGCAGTTTATTGTTTATACCGTGAAATAGCTTTTACGTGAGAGTAAGGCTAGTTCGAGAGCGTTAAATCGACGTAGTTGGTTGCTATATTCGTCGAGAAACTTCTTGAGTGAACAGGCGCGAACTTTTCAGTCGCTACCTATAATCGCAGCCAGTTTTAACTGCCTTCGACCACGGGGACTTCATGCTTATTACATCGGTCGTCATCTACATGGCGCTCACTATTGCTATCGGCCTCTGGGCTGCACGAAACGTTCACAATTCGAAGGATTATTTGGTCGCCGGGCGGGCGCTTCCGTTGCCTGTCAACATGGCGACAGTGTTTGCGACTTGGTTCGGCGCCGAAACCGTTCTTTCGATCAGCGCAACCTTTGCCCGTGACGGCACCGGTGGCGTGGTGGGCGATCCGTTTGGTGCCTCAGCGTGTTTGTTCATTGCTGCGCTCTGTTTCGCGCGAATTTTTTATCGCATGAACTTACTGACGCTTGGCGACTTTTATCGCAAGCGCTACGACTCAAAAATTGAAGTGCTTACATCGACTTGCGTCGTCGTAAGTTATCTCGGTTGGACGAGTGCGCAGCTCACAGCGCTCGGACTCGTGATTTGGATTCTCTCAGCAGGCAGCATCACGCTCACCCAAGGCATCTTGATTGGCGCCGCGATCGTACTTGTCTACACGGTGTTCGGAGGCATGTGGTCGATTGCGTTTACCGACATGCTGCAGGCGGTAGTGATTGTTGTCGGCCTCATCATCGTGGCCGTGTTTGTAGGCGATCTTGCAGGCGGCGCTGGAAAAGTCATTTCGCAAGCAAGCGCCGATGGCAAATTCCAATTCTGGCCGACTGGCGGCCTGGCCGAGTGGCTCACATTTATTGCGGCGTTCCTCACCATTGCGCTTGGCTCTATCCCACAGCAAGACGTTTTTCAACGCATGACCAGCGCCAAAGATGAAGACACTGCGGTGAAAGGCACGGTCATCGGCGCGAGCATCTATTTTGTGATGGCGTTTGTCCCCATGTTCATCGCCTACGCCGCGCTGATGATTGATCCAAATTTGCGTGATTTATTTAAAAGCGAAGATGTGCGCGAAATCCAGCGAATCCTTCCCGACATCATTTTGAACAAGACACCGATCTGGATTCAAATCCTATTTTTTGGTGCGCTACTCTCGGCGATTATGTCCACGGCGAGCGGCGCACTGCTCGCGCCGACCGCGCTTTTCACCAACAACGTGATTAAGCCGTTTGTTCCGCACATGACCGATCACCAGCTGCTCAAGTGGGTGCGAATCATTTTGGTGTTCTTCTGCGCGGTGGCGCTGGTGTTCGCCATCAACTCGAAGAGCACGATGTACGAAATGATCCAAAACGCCTACAAAGTAACGCTTGCGGGTGCCTTTGTGCCGCTGTTCTTTGGTGTGTTCTGGAAAAAAGCAAATAGCGCGGGCGCGGCTGCCGCAATTTTCTTCGGACTTGGCAGCTGGATTCTGGCGGAATTGGTCGGATCGGTGCTGATTCCGGCGCAGCTGTTCGGACTCGTCGCGAGCATGATTGCGATGGTTGTTGTGAGTCTTGCGACGCAATCAACTGTGCCTTCGAGACATCACGAGATTCCGTCGCGGTAACATTACGGCTTCGACGCGGGTTCGCTCGCATCGAACAACAACGCTAGGGGTGCTGCGCGCAATGATTTTTCGCGTGCGGCTGAGATAACACCCTAGAACTTGATCAAGGTAATACTTGCGCAGGGAAGCGTTGTGAACGAGGTTCCGCGCTTTCGGCGCGCGTCGCGTTCTCATCAGCCCTGCCATCGAAAGGAAAGAATCGATGGCCACTATAGCCAACTCACTGAATCGCCGTTACACGCATGCGATCGCGCTCGTGCTTTCCGTCTGCGTCGCAAATGTGTTGGACGCGCAATCGCCCCCAACCAAGCTCGAAGCCGTGACCGTGAGCGCGCGCTCGTCGCCAGTGCTCGAAGCGGATGCCGCTGACGTCGCAGGATTCGACGCCCCGCTGTCCAAAACCCCTGCCAGCGTTTCGGTCATTGGCCGCGACCTTCTCGACGCGGTATCACCCAATCGTCTCGCGAGCGTGCTCAAGCTAGACGCTTCGCTCAGTGACAACTACAACGCGACGGGCTACTTCGAAAGCCTGAGCGTTCGCGGTTTCGCATTGGATCAAGCGAGTAACTTCCGACGCAACGGTCTGGCGTCTTCAAACTACGCCCCAATCGCACTTGAGAACAAGGAGCGCATTGAGGTGTTGAAAGGCGTTGTCGGGCTGCAAGCGGGCGTTGCGGCACCGGGCGGCTTGGTCAACTTCGTCACCAAACAGCCGCTCGCACAAAATCAACTGCTCATCAATTCAAGCGTTGACCGATGGGGCGCAACAAAACTGCATGCCGACATCAATCAGATGTATGCGGCAGGTGGGGTGCGGCTAAATCTTGTAGGCGAGGCGCTGCGGAATCAATTCGACGGTAATCGCGGAGAGCGCTCACTAGTGAGCATTGCATTCAAAACCGCTTTTTCTACGCAAACAATGTTGCATGTTGAAGCTGAGCATCACCGACAGTCGCAGCCTTCGGTACCTGCGCTCGGTTTGCTTGACAGCGATGGTGACGGTTTTGCGGATAAATTACCGTCGGCGGGTCGACTATGGCGTGTGAATCTGAATCAGCAAACATGGTCGCAGCCGGTGCAAAGCGCGACTACGCAAGCGACAGCCTCATTGACGCATCGTTGGTCTGACACGTGGACCGCGCGTGCCTCGCTTTCACACTTCGCATCAAGAATTAATGATCGCGTCGCCTTCGCGGACGGCTGCAGCAGCGCTTCAAACTATGTCTATCCCGGCCTTTGCGCAAATGGTGACGTTGACATCTACGATTTCCGAAGCGATAACGAGAAGCGCCGCTCAAACAGTTTCGAACTCTCGCTTACCGGTCGCGTAAACGCTCTCAGCGCAGCACACACCGTTCAACTCTCAGCCAGCACAAAATCAGCCTCGAGACGTTTGCCTCTGGCGAGCGCCTACAACTTCGTGGGAACGTCAAATGTGTACGCCCCTACTTCTCTCGCTGAAAACGCAGCGCTCGCAACTATCAACACAAACAACAACGAACGCGCGAGCGATGTCGCGCTTGGCATTCGTTCAACTTGGTCGCCGCGTTTGGATACGTTCTTCGGTGTGAAATCCGTACGCTTGAATCGTGAGAGCCTAAAAAATGATCTTAGTGAATCCGCAGCATTACGACAATCGTTGGTGACGCCGTGGTTCGGAGCAAGCTACGGGATCACCCCGGCGCTCACCGTGTACGCCCAATTCTCTGAGGGCGTCGAGGCGGAATTCGTTCCGAACCGACCTAGCCAGTTTACAAACGCTGGCGCCACTTTGAGCGGGGCGAAAAGCAAACAGTTCGAGCTAGGTTTGAAATGGCAAATCGGTTCGCGATTACACGCTACGTTTGCCGCGTTCGACATTGAAAAACCATTCTCGGACGACGCCTTCAACGCGGACGGGCTGAGCACTCGAATCGCGGGCGGCAAGCTCGCGCGTCATCGCGGCGTTGAAATGAGCGCTGCCGGTCGAGCAAGCGAACAGCTGTCGATTCAAGCCAGTGCCGCCTATCTCGACGCGCGCTACAGACGAGCACTCAACCCCGCGCTCGTTGAGCAGCGCGTGGTAAACGTACCAACGCTCGCCGCTTCTGTGTTTGCTAACTATAAAGTTGCTGCTATCCCGGGTTTCTCGATTAACGCCCTGCTCTGGATGCATTCGGGCAAACGTGCAGACCCATACGGCAGCGTCGTGCTGCCGCGCGCGACACAGCTTGATCTGGGTGCAAGCCACGAATGGCGGTTCGCGAATCATGTTGTCACTGCGCGGCTCAACATAGAAAACGTGGCCAACCGCGCCTACTGGCGTGAGGCGCCGACGACCTCGTGGGGCGGGACCTATCTGTTCGCATCCACGCCGCGAACCGTCAAACTCAGTTTGAGCGCAGAGCTATGACGCAATGTATGACGCAATCGGCGCACGCGGCAAACCCTGTGGCCCGCGCTCAGCGCTTGGAGGCCCAAGATGCTTGACGCCGCGTTCACACTATTTTCTGCACCGGTGAGCTGGCTTGAACTTATCGCTTTTGTCCTTGCGGTAGCGATGGTCGTTTGCTCTGTGTATGAAAAGAGTGCGACGTGGCCGTTGGCCATCATTTCGTCCGCACTCTACGTCTGGCTTTTCTACACATCGAAGCTCTATGGCGAAACGCTCGTTAATGTTTTTTTCGTGATCGCCGGACTCTGGGGCTGGAGGCAATGGCTGTTTAGCAAGCGCGGCGAGTCCAACGCGCCTCTCGCAGTTGATTCCTTGTCTCCGAAGGGCTTGGGCTGGACCCTCGCTGGATGGAAGGCAGGCTGGATTGCGCTGTCGCTGTACCTATGGCGCTACACCGATAGCGATGTGCCTTGGGCAGACGCGTTCGTTACTGCGGGAAGTTTTGCCGGTACGATTTTGCTCGCGCGAAAACACATTGAAAATTGGCCTGTCTGGCTCGTGGTAAACGCGGCAAGTGTTGCGCTTTTCATCTACAAACAACTCTGGCTGACAGCAATTCTTTACGCAATCCTCTTCGTGATGGTGATATGGGGTTGGCGGCAATGGAGAACGAAGTTGCGCCTGCCATGAACTCGGTCGCTCGGATCTGCCTCATCGGTGCGGAAAGCACGGGGAAAACTACGCTTGCGCAAGCCCTCGCAGAGTCGCTTAAGTGCCCGTGGGTTCCAGAATACTTGCGTGAATTTTGCATTGAGCATCAACGACCGCCGCGGCTCGATGAACAGCGAGGCATTCTTCTTGAGCAAAAACTGCGCGAAGAAAACGCGCTCGTCGTTGCTCAATCAAGTGGCGCACGCTATTTGATCTGCGACACCGCGCCTTTGCTCACAGCGGTTTACAGCGAATACGTTTTCGCGGATTCGTCGTTGTTCCCAGACGCGATCAAATTGCATCGCGACTATTCACTTACTTTGCTTCTCGCGCCCGATCTTGCTTGGGAAGCCGATGGAATACAGCGCGATGGCGCGCACGTTCGCGCACCGGTCACCGCGATGATCCAGGATCAGCTTGCGCGTCACCAGCTGCCGTGGGAATGGGTGCGCGGGTTCGGTGAAGCTCGCGTAGCAACGGCGCGCTACGCAATTGATGCCTTGGCGACATTTCGGAAAGAGCCGTGATTCACGGCGCATGGTAGAACCTCGCCCATGGAAGCTTGGCTCTGTTCAATCATCGCGGCAATGGCGCTACCACGCTTTGGGCTTTCTACCGTTTTCGTAGTGGCGCTAGTTTCAGCGACGCTGCTACCGATGGGCTCTGAGCCCGCTGTGTTTGGCTTAGTAAAACTCAATCCAGACGTCTTTTGGCAGGCGGTTTTTGTAGCGACGGCCGGCAACGCTATCGGTGGCGCTGTTAACTGGTGGATCGGCTACGGTGCGAAACGCGCCTACGAAACCTACAAACATTCAGCGGTGCAGGCCAAAGCGCTTGCATGGCTACAGCGACTTGGGCCAAAGGCATGTTTCTTTGCGTTTCTACCGGTAGTGGGTGATCCGCTCACGTCGGTCGCTGGCTGGCTGAAACTTCCGTTTTGGCCGTGTTTTCTATGGGGCGCACTGGGCAAACTTTGCCGATACGTCGTGATGACTGCAGCACTGTTGTGGTTTTTTCCGGGACAGTTCGCGACTGCGACCTTTTGCGGGTGACAGTGTCACTGCGTCTTCAGCTCATCGGAATCCGGCTTCACCTTGCAATCGCCTTTTCGCTCGCCGCGCATCGATTGCTTGACTTGTGAAACGCCCGATATAGGTTGCGGATAGATTGTTGTGAGCGCAAATTCGAATCCGGTTGCGTTCACCTTCCCGCTCGCACGGCCCACTAAAGATTTAGCCTCATCGCAACTAAATTCAAACGCGACGTCATCTCCGCGAATTGATTTCGTGCGTTGGTAGTTTGCGCTCTGGCATCGCGACTCGCTTGAGGCCAACGTTTGCAGCGCGAACGCGCGCCCGGTGACGAAATCCTCGCCGGTTCGGCAGGCAGAGAACGAAACCGTCGGGAAATTGACGCGCATGTCTTCGGGGATGCCGTCACGAAGGGTGGTGATCGTGTATTTCCACTCGCCTGGGGTTTGTGCGCTCGCCTGCGCGAGCATCTGGGCAAGCGCTAAAAAAACAAACGCGGCAAGAGTTTTTCTTGAGTTCATCAAACGATTATCTGCGACCTTGGGCGGAGTCAACCAGCCGCCTTCGACTAGCCAATAAAAAACGCGGCCCGCGCCGCGTTTTTATCTGCGGACTACCGCGTTTGGCTAGCAGTTTCCGAGGCGCTTTGCCGTCATCGACATGTTCATCTTCCCGCCCATCGCAGCTGCCGTTCCGCCCGTCATGGTCATTTTCGAGTCCATGGAGGTTGGCGTTGCCGTCATGTCGTAGTTCATCACCATCGGTTCAGGAACGTCCTTCATCTTGCAGGTCGCCGTGAACTGATAGCGATTACCGCTGACTTTGACGTTCGAATACTTGCAATCCATGCCGGCGTCTTTTTGCGCGCTTAAGTTGCGGCCTTCGTCAACGTCTTTTTGTGTGACGCACTGGTCGAAGCTCATGGGAATGCTGCCCATGCCGGGAATTTCAGTGCGCGTGCTGTAGCTCCATTTGCCCGGTTGCGTGTCAAGTTTAGGCAACTGCGCAAACGCAGACGACACAAACGCGGCGCAAACCGTAGCGCTCAGCAGCAAAGGACGAACAACGGTGAATTTCATGGAGAAGCCTCGTGACGGAGAGTTATGAAGTGGAGTGAGTCGTGCATATTTTGATTTGGGTTCATTGAGTGAGCACTTCAATCAAAGCGCCGCGATGCACGCAGCGAGAAAGACGTAGACGGTGCCGGAAGCGCGACATCGATCTTCAACTTTTGATAAGTGCACACCGCGCAACAGTAACGCGCCGCCGATGCGCAGCGATGACGATTGCTCAGGTGGGGATTTGATCGCATTAAAGCTTATGTTACACAACGCCAATTGCATTGGGCTAATAGGCAAAAAACACGTTAACTCGTAAACACATCCGTTGTCGACGCTTGCCCAGTAAAAACGGGCTATACGAGCTAAAGATGCTTCTGCTTTTCAAAAGAACCGCGCGGATGAAACGCAACGGGTTTTATCTCGTTCGGACTCAGCGCCACTGACGGCGGCGGTGACTTCAAAATCTGCGGGCGTATCTTGCCGACGACGTGCATTTCACAGGGTTTGCAATCGAACTTGAGCGTCAATTTTTCGCCGCTAGAAATCAGTGTCATGGGTTCGGCGCGGATCTGGCCTTGCACGCCTTGAACGCCCTTGGCTTGTTTTGGACACAGGTTGAACGCAAAGCGCAAACAGTGCTTGGTGATCATGAGCGGCACCTCGCCCGCCTCTTGATGCATTTCGTAAGCGGCGTCGATCATCGTCACACCGTGCTTTGCATAAAAGGCGCGTGCGGCTTGGTTGTAAACGTTCGCAAGAAAACTTAGCGATTCGCTGGGATAGGGCCTCAGTGGTTGAGTTGGCTCGAACCGCGACCACCGCACAAACGTTTCCGCGCGCGCGGCATCCAGCTCTGCAATCGCGTCGCGCCGCAGCGAGTTTGCGACCGACGCGGGCACAAATGACACCTGCGACCAATGCAAACGGATATCACTTTCTTTCACAGCGTAAATCGTCGTGCCCAGCTTCCGCAAATTTTCACGCAGCGTGGTTTCCGCTTTGGGGACGTCGTTTGCCGCTTCTCTTTTGTGGATTGCTGTCGCGCGCGCCACGTTACCGCTGCCATCGCTGACGACCAGCGCGTATCCGTCTTCGGATTCAGAAAACACCATCGTCACCCGAATTTTTCGCTCGCTAGACGCGCGCGCAAGCGTTTGCTCCCAAGCGTGATCGCGATTGCGGTGCAGCATAACGCCCGTTTTCAGACCGGGCAATTCGTTTAACTTCGCGTTCGGCTCTAAGCGCCATACAGAATCTTGATTGCCGACGCGTTTCGCGACGTTGATCTGCAAGCCCTGCAGCTCGCGACCGTTGAAGTACGTGAGTCCGTCGCCGTTGGCAAACGTCGCGTGAATTTCTTTGGTCGAATGGGTGTTGCTGACTTTATGAGTGCGCACTTCGTGGCGGTCATCCGCGTTTTTACTCACCGCAGATAACGCTACTTCCGCTGTTGCCGCATCGAGCTCATCATGTTCGTCGAGCGTGTCGACCTCGATCGCGCCTGTAGAGATACGTTTCACACGAGCCACTGCGAGCCCCGCATGCACGGGCGTATCAAACGCGCCGATGTCGCCCTGCCGGCCGTTCACGAAATAATCCGTGCTGCTGCGGTTGAATGCGCGCGCTGGGTCGGGTGTGAACGTGAAGGCGCAGCGTCCGGTCGACGCGGCCTGCAACTCTGGGCGTTCTTCGAGAATTTCGTCGAGCAGTTGCCGATAGTGCGCCGTGACGTTTTTCACATATGACAGATCTTTATAGCGACCTTCGATTTTGAAGCTACGAATGCCCGCGTCGATCAATAAACGAAGGTTCGCGCTTTGATCGTTGTCTTTCATCGAAAGCAGATGTTTATCAAAAGCGACTACTGCGCCGTTTTGATCGACCAGGGTGTATGGCAATCGACACTCCTGCGAGCAAGAGCCGCGATTCGCGCTGCGTCCGGTGTGCGCTTCGCTGATGTAGCAGTTGCCCGAAAACGCGACGCAGAGCGCGCCATGAACGAAGAATTCAAGCGCAACGTCGTCACGAATCGCCGCGCGCATTTTGGCGATTTGAGTGAGCGTAAGTTCGCGCGCAAGCACCAACTGCGAGAAACCCGCATGACTCAAAAACTCTGCTTTTTCCAGCGTTCGAATATCGCACTGGGTCGACGCGTGTAGCGCAATCGGCGGAATGTCGAGTTCGAGAATGCCCATGTCCTGCACGATGAGCGCATCAACACCTGCGTCGTAGAGCTGATGAATCAGTTTGCGTGCCGGCTCTAATTCACTGTCGTGAAGAATGGTGTTGACAGTAACAAAGATTCTTGAATTGAATCGGTGTGCGAACTTGCAGAGCTCGGCGATATCAGCCACCGAATTGTCGGCTTTGGTGCGTGCGCCAAACGCAGGGCCACCGATGTACACCGCGTCGGCGCCATGCAACACCGCTTCGCGCCCAATAGTGACATCACGTGCAGGGGCGAGCAATTCAAGATGGTGACGCGGCAAACTCATGGCAATGCTTAATAACGCTAACTCGCTATTTTCCTACAGTAGAGCGCGCAGGTGGAAGTTACCCGTTAGCGCAACAGATAAGCCACAGCCATGATCAAAATGCCGATTACGATGTTGACCGTTACCCAAACACGAATCTGCTCGAGCGCTTTGCCGCCCGCGGCCCAATCACTCGCCACGACCGCACGTTGAAGTCGTTTGTACAGCGCAAAACGAATGTGCATAAAAATGAAATACATCAACATGCCGAGCCCGGCCATCACCCACCACGCAGTGGGCCACGTGAAGTTTCCGCCCGCTTGCACCGTTTCCTTTGCAACGCGCCCGATCATCCACAAGCCGCTAAGGACGGCGAGCGTTGAAAAAATGAGCACGGCTTTAAAGAATCGGCCCAGCGTTTCGTGCATTAGCTTCACACGCTGCGGCGGCTCCAACACGCCAAGCGATGGCCGCAAAAAGAAGAGCGCGTAAATCATTCCGCCAATCCAGACGGTGATTGAGAACACATGCACGAGTTTAAGAACGCTGTAAATCATGAGCGGCGCTGCCAAAAAGTTAAGTTCCGTATTCTCTGCGCTATCTTCAGAATCACTATACGCGGTTGCCCGCGCCGCCGACATTAACGAAAATATGCCCATCCGCATGGCAAGCAGAACCCTTTTCCACGTCAGCGAAGTGCCGAATATTGAACACTTCACGCCGCGCCCTACCGACGCTGGACAGCGCGTGGTGTGGGCGATTGACGCTGCCCATCTTCCCAATTATTTTCTGCCACGCGAGTGTCCGCGGGTGTGCGTGCGACGCGGGACGCATTCTGACGGCGAACTGGTTTCACAGCTGCTCGGAGCATCAACCCATCGCAACGCTTGGCGCGCGAGACTCGCCGTTACCACGCTTTATGTGTACGAATTTGAGTCGAGCAGCTTCAGATGCGTTGACATCAACGCGGGATATTTTCATTCGACGGCGACCTTGCAACCGATTTCGATCACACGTACGACGAACCTCGAATCCGAGCTTTCGCACTGCGGTGTGGAGCTAATCGCAGTGGAATCGCTGTGGCCAATTCATCGTGCAGTTGAAAACTCCGCGCTCGAGTTTTCATGCATTCGAATGAGAAATGCGATGCCTGAAGCGTAGCTACTATTCGCGGTGAACGCACTTATTACTGGGGTTGCTATGGAATCTTCTAGTTTATCGAGGATTTCCATTTACCAAAGACACGCCCAATTAATTTGGACGAAGCGCGCTATGGCTATTGCGACATTCCCGCGCGTCCGTTTTTCATCGTCGCTCTAGCGCTAGCTCGACAAGCTTCGTCACGAGCGCCGAATAATTCATTCCCGCCGCACGCAGTAACTCGGGATACATCGAAGTTTTAGTGAAACCCGGCATCGTATTGAGCTCGTTCAAAAAAAGCTCACCGGATTCGTCGAGATAGAAAAAGTCGACGCGTGCAAGCCCCGCACAATCGAGCGCCTTAAAAGCGTCAACCGCCATCGCGCGAGCGCGCTCGGCGACCTCTGCCGGAATGTTCGCGGGGATGTGCATTTGCGCTTTCCCGTCGGTGTATTTGGTGTCGTAATCGTAGAACTCGCTGTCAAACGTGAGTTCGCCGACGGGGGATGCGATGGGTGCATCATTGCCGAGAACTCCGACTTCAATCTCGCGTGGCTTCGATTTCGTCGCCGCCTCTACGATCACCCGACGATCAAGCTCGAACGCGAGACGCAGCGCAACACGCAGTTCAACATCATTGCGCGCTTTCGAGATGCCCACGCTTGACCCTAGATTCGCGGGCTTCACAAACACCGGAAAACCAAGCTCAGTAAGTCTTTCGATTGCCTCTTCCGGCTTCGCAGAAAAGTCCGCGCGCGTCACAAGTCGATACGCAACTTGCGGAATGCCGTGCGCGGCGAGCACCGATTTCGTCATCACTTTATCCATGCACACGGCGCTGCCGAGCACACCCGAACCGACGCAAGGAATGCCCGCGAGTTTCAGCATGCCTTGCACCGTGCCGTCTTCGCCGTTCGGGCCGTGCAATACGGGAAACACCACGTCGTAGCCTTCGGCAGTCGCCGCCTCATGCAGCACGAGCGCGCCACCGCTCGCGGCGGAACCATTGGCAAGTGCCCGGGCAGATTCCGGCGCTGGCAACCAGCGACCCTCGCGCGAGATCACGGTAGAGCTCACTTCAAACCGATCTTTTGGCAGCGCTTCGAGGATGCTGCGCGCAGAGCGAATCGAGACTTCATGCTCTTCTGATTGACCGCCAGCAAGAACGAGAACACGTGTTTTTTTCATGAGTTGAATTGTATGGGCACGCTATGCTTCGTCAGTGAAAACGAATAAAAACGTCCCGACGTTGCACGAGCAGCTCAACCTGCGCGCTGACCAATCCATCGAACTGCTCAAAGCCTTGCACATCGTCACCCGTGACGACAAGATCAATCAGGATTCACGTCGCAAGTTAAAGCAAGTGAATCATTTGCTGCAATTCATGCAGCCCTTGATTGAAGCGACATTGGCGGAGCGCGGGAAAATTTCTGTCGTCGACCACGGCTCGGGAAAGTCGTATCTTGGTTTCATGTTGTACGACCGCTTTTTGAAATCGCTCGATAAACCGCATGCGGTCTACGGCATTGAAACGCGAGACGAACTGGTCACCCGTGCACGCGAGCTTGCGCGCGAAGCGAAATTTGAAGGCATGACGTTTTTGAATGTGAGCGCGGCAAACGCGCTTGATGCAAGCGAAATTCCAGACGCCGTGGATGTAGTGACCGCACTTCACGCGTGCGACACCGCCACTGACGATGCGATTTCGTTTGCGATTGCGAAACGCGCCAAATACGTTGTGCTCGTTCCATGCTGCCAAGCCGAAGTCGCCGCGTTTTTCCGGGACGATAAGGGCACCGCGCTGGCGAAAAATTCACTCACCGAACTTTGGAAACATCCGATTCAAGCGCGTGAGTTTGGCGCGCAGATCACCAACGTGTTGCGCGGCTTACGGCTTGAAGCAAGCGGCTACAAGGTCACAGTGACCGAACTTGTGGGTTGGGAACATTCGATGAAAAACGAACTCATCATCGCCGAGTTCAAGAATTTGCCGCGCGCAAAGGGGCAAGCGAAACTCAACGACGTGATCGACACATTCGGACTCGGCGCGCTTGCTGGTCGGTTTTTAAGCCAGAACACATCTTCAGCTCAAAACGTGTAGCCCAATTTTAATTGGGCTAATCCTTTATTTCGACTGACTATCAAGATTTGAGTATTTGTCGATCCAGACGAACAAATCCCGCCACATTTTTCTCGATTCTGTATCGTTGACAGCGTTAATCGCGTGCGGCAACTCAACCGTCAGCACGGGAACGCCGCGGATTCGACTCGCGTAGTGACCGAGGCTTCCAGGATAGATGCCGAGCATGTCGAGCCAGATCGAACCAATGCGCTGGGGTGGCAAACCGCCGCCGTCGTAGTCGAGCACGCCGAGTGGCGCATGGATCGAGACGACCACCGTCGGTTGAAACGTTTCGATCACCCGCATCACGTATCGAGTTTCGTGCTCTGAGGCCGCAGTGTTGCCTGGAAAACGTCGCGGGTCGCGTTTGGTTTTCTCGTTCCACCATTTTGCGGATTCCGCTTTCCAATTCGGCGTGGGGAAATTTCGATTTAAGTCGACACCGCGACCGTTCACGCGGCTCGGCTTCGTCTCGAAAACCCCGTCAGGATTGGTAATCGGCACATGCAGCACAGCGTAATCACGCTTCGGCGAGCGCGGCACGTCGAAGCCGGCCCACTGCAAGGCAAGCCAGCCCGCCGTCAACTCGTCGCCGTGAACCGCCCCCAAAATTAAGACGCGCGTGGCGCTCGGCTCCGACAGTTTTGCGCCGCGGCGCACCGCAAAAATCGAGCGCTGTTGATGGCTGGACGCCACTGAAATCGCGCCGTTTGCAGCGGGCGCGCAAACGGAGTCGGTGCGGAGTTTGAGCAGCTTCCCGAGCTGTTGACATTGCTGCGTCAGCGAGTTCGCCGCCGTTGTTTGCCCAGGAGCCGCATTCGCGGCGTATGCAATTCCAGTTAACACAGAAAAAAAGAGCGCCGTGACGCGATAAGCCCTAACTATCAACGTGAATACCTCTTCCGCGCCGCCCACGCGATGTTAATTTCTAGCGCGCGAGTGTAGCCGCGTCGGCTCGGTAGACGACGCGCTCGTCCACCGCGTAGAGTGTGCAAGCGCGCTTTGCAATGGCGCGGCACGCAGCAAGTGCGTCGACAGCGCTTGATTTGTTTTTCGCTCGCCACGCGCTCACTCGCAGATCAGACGAAATCGCAAACGCTTTTGGTAAATCGGCTTTTACAAATGCGGCGTACTCACGCGCAACGCTTGCCGATCGCAACGCCTGCGCCTTGCGATCGCCGAACGCAGCATAGCCAGACGTAGCGAACTCGCGCTCGCGCTGCTTAAACGCCAAGCTGCTGGCATCAGGACTTGCGAACAGCACGCGGCTGGTGACGATGCCCTCGCGAACCGCGTCCGTGGCCAGCCGCTCACACGTGTGCGGACGTCGCGATTCAGTACCCGCGCAGTAAAACGTCTCTGCGCCGAGCGCGGCGTTTGCGCCGCTAGGATAGAAGCGAACATCGCCTGCACGAATGGGAATCGCCGCCCATCGTTTCACCAGCGCTGGGTTTACGCGCTGATCGGTAAACCGCAGCGTCCAGCCGATCTGATCATTTTTTTCGACCGCTGCCGGATTGAGTTTTCCGAAATCGTAGTGTCCATGAAAACCGACGTAAGTCATCGACGCTGGAAAGTCGTCGGAAAATTGGCGTTCAATCCCGCCTAAAAAGAGCCGTGAACACGCTGACACACAATAGCCTGAAACCGCAGTTTTTATGGCGCGCGCTCGAAATAACTCGCCGAGTCGATAGCCCGTCCACGAATTGCCGCCCATCGAATTTCTAAGCACTACATTCGAGATGTCTTTCCGGCTTTCAAGGGTTCTGGTCACTCGTTCTAAATCGGCATGCACGACTTCGCCGCTCAGAATGAGCGTGTTCCCTGCCACGCTATGCGTCATCGCGTGTGCTCCGAACGCAGCTAAAGACGCAGCCAATACCGAGGCCTTCACAACCACCGAAGCGCCTAAAATTAGTGCTCTTGTTTTATCCGCGATCACCGCGCTCCCTTCATGCTTGCTGAACTAGGTCATTTTGCACTGGTCCTCGCTTTGCTCATTTGCGTGGCAAGCTCGGTCATCGTCGCCTACGCCAATTTACGCAACGGGCGGGTATTGTTGAGTTTTGCGCGGCAATCAACGTTCACTAGCTTCGCGCTGGTGGCCGTTTCATTTGCCTGCTTGATGCTTTCATTTGCCAACGCCGATTTCAGCGTGGCCAACGTCGCACAAAACTCAAATTCATTGCTGCCGATGCAATATCGAATCTCTGCGACCTGGGGCTCTCATGAGGGTTCGATGTTGTTGTGGGTGCTGATGTTGACTGGCTGGAGCGCTGCGGTCGCGCTGTATTCAAAACAGCTTCCTGATGTGTTGACCACGCGCGTCCTCGTTGTTCTTGCTGCGATTACAGGCGTATTTGTTGCGTTCACGCTGGCCACGTCGAATCCGTTCGAGCGCATCATCCCGGCGGCGAACGAAGGGCGCGATTTGAACCCGCTGCTGCAAGATCCCGGCATGATTTTCCATCCGCCGTTGCTCTACATGGGCTATGTTGGCATGGCAGTCACTTTCGCGTTCGCCATTGCAGCGCTTTGGGGCGGACGGCTAGATTCCACGTGGGCGCGCTGGTCGCGGCCCTGGACCATCGCGGCGTGGATTTTTCTAACGCTTGGGATCGCCCTGGGAAGTTTTTGGGCGTACTACGAACTCGGCTGGGGCGGCTGGTGGTTTTGGGATCCGGTAGAAAACGCGTCGTTCATGCCTTGGCTGGTCGGCACCGCGCTAATTCATTCGCTTGCGGTAACCGAAAAGCGCGGCGCATTCAAGGCGTGGACAGTGTTGCTGGCGATCGCCGCGTTTTCGTTGTCATTGCTTGGCACGTTTCTCGTGCGCTCGGGTGTGCTCACCAGCGTTCATGCGTTCGCAACGGACCCCAAGCGCGGCGTATTCATCCTGGCTTTCCTGGTGGCGATCATCGGAGGTTCGCTCACGCTCTATGCTCTGCGCGCGCCGAAGGTGAGTGATGGGGGTCGTTTTGGTCTGCTCTCGCGCGAGTCCTTCTTACTAGGCAACAATGTCTTTCTAGTAGTCGCTGCGGGCGCGGTGCTGCTTGGCACCTTGTATCCGTTGTTTGCAGATGCATTCGGTTTGGGCAAAGTGAGCGTAGGCGCGCCCTATTTCGAAATCGTGTTTGTGCCGCTGATGTTGCCGCTGATCGCGATGATGGGCGTGGGGCCGCTCGCGCGTTGGAAAGAAGATGACGCCGGCGCGGTGAAAAAACGAATGCTCTGGCCCGCCATCGTAGCGGCGATCGCGTTTGTACTATGCGCAGTGTTTCCACCTCGCTTCTCGGTGCTCGCGTGTCTCGGCGTCGCCTTCGCGGCCTGGCTGCTTGCAGGGATCGTTGAAGGCTACCGCGACCGCGTTCGCCACGCTTCGGGGCTTGCGAACACGGCAAGCAAATGGCGACAGATTCCGATTGCGTATCACGGCATGCAAGTCGCCCATCTCGGCGTCGCGGCGTTTATCTTAGGCGTCACCGCAGTGAAAGCGTTTGAAAAAGAACATGACGTGGCGATGACGCAAGGCCAAATCAAACCGATTGCGGGCTACGAGGTGAAGTTCGTGGGCGTCACCGATGTTGTGGGTCCCAACTACAACGCGAAGCAAGGTCGCTTTGAGCTCAGCAAGAATGGAAAACTCGATAAAGTGCTTCGACCTGAGCGTCGCTTCTATGCATCGCAGCGCTCAATGCCAATGACGGAAGCGGCGATTGATCGTGAATTCGACCGCGATTTGTACGTGTCGCTAGGCGAGGAAATTGCGGCGAAAGACGGCGGCGGTTGGGTCGTTCGCGTTCACTACAAGCCGTTTGTAAACTGGATTTGGATCGGCTGCGTGATCATGGCGCTCGGCGGTTTGCTCGGTGCGCTGGATCCTCGCTATCGCCGTGCTCGCGCAACACAAAGCGCCGTTAGCGATGCGTCGAGCGCGTCGAAAGCGCTCGCGTGAGTCGAACTATTTTTTCGGTCCCCCGTCGGGACGCATACGCACCGTATGTTTTGTTCTGCTCGTTGTTCATGTGCGCCTCGATCGCGTTTGCGCAGGTAAGCGACACCAAACTCGAAGAGCGCGTGAAGGCGCTCTCCGCTGAGCTGCGCTGTCTGGTTTGCCAGAATCAAACCGTTGCCGATAGTGATGCGCCGGTTGCACGCGACATGCGAGATCAAGTGCGCGCGCAGCTCGCGGCCGGAAAATCAGAGGCAGAAGTCAAGACTTACATGACTGAGCGATTCGGTGACTTTGTGTTGTACCGACCCCCGCTTCGCGTCGGGACAGTGCTGCTGTGGATTGGCCCGTTTCTGGCGTTGCTTGCGGGCGGTTGGTTGATGCTGCGAAACCTTCGCCAGCGCCGCGAGCTGGCGTCGCCCACAACCGAGCTCAGTGAATCAGAACGCGAAAAAGCCCGCCAGTTGCTCGCAGACTAGCTGCGTAATTCTCGTGCTGCACTTCAGCCGTCCGGTCTATTTAATTGGGCTCATCCGCTGAAAATATCACTTGTCAACAACAAGACGAATACGACCTTTGCCCCAACTACAACAGCACTTTATACAGAGTCCCGTTTAACCCGGCCGAGTAAGTCACTCGCTGATTTCAGCGACGTGTTTTCGTAGTCGCTCGACTCGCTCGCTTCGCCGAGCGCTTCACGCTCTGCGACATCGCCTCGACATTCGCGCCCGCCGCTTCTCTCATTTTGGCGAACGATGCATACGCATCGCGCTGCATTTCCATCGTCTTAATTGACATATCGAGCGTCGTTAGCGAAAGTTTCAGCCATGATTCCACGGCGCGCATATCGGTAATTCGTCGGTCAAGCGTTTGCGGATCAATCGACTTCATGATCGATTCAGCGTCCATGCTTGACGCGCCAGCTGCGCCGAATGGGTTGGTAAACATGCTCATCGGAGACGCCGCAAACGGATTGACCGCTGCGGGGTTAGTCATCCACTTTTGCATTTGCTCGGCCCAAGCGGCCCATGGTTCGTGTGGAGTGTCCTTCATACGCTTCGATCCTTAGAGTTGCGCTAGACTCAAAAAATATCACGTAATGCCCTTTTTGCCCCGTGGGAAAAATAATCTTTTGGATCGTCGTTTTCTTTTTGGTGCTGCTGGCATTGCGGATGATCTCAGTCCACAAATCTCGCCGCGAGGCGCGCGAGGAAAAAGACGAGCGCGCCGAGCGCGACGCGAAGAGCGGGCGAGACACCACGCCAGTCGATGATGCGATGGTGAAATGCACGAGCTGCGGCGTGTTTATCCCAAAGAAAAATTCGGTGCTCACGAAAAATGGTGCCAGTTGCGGTCGCGCCGACTGCAACCAGCTCAATAAGGTGTAGCGTGGCGCTTACCGGCACTCAAATCCGCTCGGCTTCGCGAGCCGCTTCGCGCACGCAACGAAAAGATGACAACAAGCGCGACGACACCAACCGCGCACGCGACATCGACGCGACCGGGTTGCGCTTACTGCGCTTGTTGGCGCTTTATCGCGGCGTCGTGGGCGTTGCGCTTGCGGTGTTGGCAGCGGGCACTGACGCAAGTATCGAGACCTACGCGGCCGCCTTTGCGTATGCAGCTTGGGCGCTCACCAGCCTGTTCGCGCTGCCGCTTTTCACGGGACGTACGCCGTCTTTGCTGCTCGTTCAGCTCTGCATTGACCTCGCGCTGATCGCGTTCGTTTTGGTTTCCACGCAAACGCGTATTACTGCGTACGCGGCGTATCTTTTCCCGATTGCAGCGGCGCACGGCTGGTTTTTTCGCAGTCGCACCGCCTTTGCGCACGCTGCGTTAGCAACGATCGTCTTGCTGCTCGCAGAGTGGTTCGTGCGCAACATGTCCGTCTCTGGCGTCACCCAGGCCGCCATCGTCGGCGCGGGCTATTTCTTGCTCACAGCCGTCGGTATGCTTTTGGGGGGCAGCGCGGCAGACTCAGAACGGCTAGCCATTTCGCGCAGCGAAGACATACGGCGTTTCGCTCAGGTCAATCAAATGGTGATTAGCGAGCTCTCGGACGGCGTGCTCGCAGTCAACGCCGACGGCGCGGTAATCATGTCGAATCCGCGTGCCAGACGATGGTTAACCGGCGATGACGCGGCAATGCGGCCAAACCAGTCAATTGACGATCTGTCCGCCACGCTTGCCCAGCGCTGGCGCAGTTTCGTCCAACACGGCAGCACAGTTGATGGGTCCCCGATCACGGTCAACATCGGTGTCCGGGGAGAGAATGAAACGGGGCTCGCGAAGTCGAAAGTACTCGCGCCTCGATTTATGCCGATTGACGTGCAAAAAGACGAAGGCACGATCATCTTTTTGGAAGATCTTGACCAAGCGCAAGCCGAGGCTCAACAAATCAAACTTGCTGCGCTGGGTCGCCTGTCAGCGAGCATCGCACATGAAATCAGAAATCCACTCTCCGCGATTAAGCAAGCCGCGCAACTTTTGGCAGAAGAAGTGCAAGTTTCGGAGCAAGCGGTTTCACTTTCGAAAATGATTGATAAAAACACCGAGCGCATCGACCGGATCGTGCGTGATGTGTCGTTATTGGGGCGTCGCGATCGTGGCTCCCCGGAAATTCTGTCGCTGCCCACAATGACCAAAGAATGCATCGAGGAATTGATTCCGCACATTAACGCGCATGGCGGCTATCAGCTCGCCGCCAGCAGCGATGTCAAGGTGCGCGTTGATAAGAGTCACCTTGAAGAGATGCTCAACAATCTATTGTCCAACGCGTGGCGACATTCACGAAAAAACAAAGGCAGCGTTCGCGTAACGATTGGTTCGAACGCAGAAACACAGCGCGCGATCATCGCTGTGCACGACGACGGCGACGGTGTCGCTAAGAACATGGTCGACAAAATTTTTGAGCCTTTTTTCAGCGGAAGCGGGAGCACCGGGCTCGGCTTATATCTGGTGCGCGAATTGGCGCAAGCCGCAGGCGGCAGTGTGCGCCTCGGGCAATCAACCACTGGTGCGCGATTCGTGCTTGAATTGCCACTTGCAATAGTGAAACTCTAAGTCATGGCAAAACGCCTCGAAGCTACACCGCGCGTCCTGGTAATCGACGACGAACCCGATCTGCTCACTTTGATGCGCTTAACGCTCACGAAGCTGGGGCTTGAAGTGGTCACCGCTGATTCATACGCTGAGGGTGTGGCCGCGCTCGAACGCGGCACTTACGCGCTCTGCCTCACCGATATGCAGCTCGGGGACGGCACCGGCATCGGTGTGCTTGGCGTGATTCAGTCAAAAGGACTCGATCTGCCGTGCGCCGTAATCACCGCGTTCGGTAACGCGGACAACGCAGTCGCAGCGTTGAAAGCCGGCGCCTTCGATTACCTCGCGAAGCCCGTCTCCATTGAACAGCTACGCACATTGGTGAAGTCCGCCATTCGCGTGCCCGATAAGGCAGCCGCGAAAGTTGCCGTGGCCGCCGCGCCGGCAGCAACCGCTGACAGCCCACTGATGGGTGAATCAGCGCTCATCGCCAATCTGCGAGCGATGCTGCTGCGCCTTGCGAAAACGCTTACTCCGGTTCACATACATGGTGAATCGGGCACCGGCAAAGAGCTGGCTGCACGCATCTTGCATCAAAGCGGGCCTCGTGCGGGCGGCCCGTTCATTGCCGTGAACTGCGGCGCTATCCCCGAAACGCTCATGGAGAGCGAATTTTTTGGCTATCGCAAAGGCGCGTTTACTGGTGCCGACACTGACCGCGATGGCTTTTTTCAATCTGCATCGGGTGGCACGCTGTTTCTAGACGAAGTTGCCGATCTTCCTCTCACCTTGCAGGTAAAACTGCTGCGCGCGATCCAGGAAAAGCGTGTTCGAAAAGTCGGCGCGAGTGTTGAAGAAGATGTCGACGTTCGAATCGTGTCCGCGACCCACAAGAACTTGGGTGAACTCGTTGCGAGCGGAAAGTTTCGGCAGGACCTGTTCTACCGCTTGAACGTGCTGCAAGTTTCGATGCCTTCGCTTCGCGAGATTTCTACCGACATACCGGTGATTGCGAGAAAGATCCTTGCCCGCCTAGCGGGTACCGATACCGATTTGTTGCAACCCGACGCGGTTTCCGCGTTGTGCAAATACGCGTTCCCGGGCAACGTTCGCGAGCTCGAAAACGTGCTTGAGCGCGCAGTCGCTCTTGCGGAATCGCCCGACCGAGTGACAGCGGCAGATCTACGACTGACCATTGACGACAACCCAGTCACTCGTGCGGCGCAAAGCGACGGTAGCTCGGGCACCGGAACGCTCGCAGGGCGCGTTCCGCTGCAGGACTACCTCGACCAGTGCGAACGCGAAACGCTTGATCTTGCGCTCACGCAAACACGCGGTAATCGCACGCAAGCGGCGAAATTACTGGGAATTACATTTCGCTCAATGCGCTATCGCCTTGAACGCCTTGGCATGCGACTCGAAGACGAGTGACGTCATCAACCCCTGAATGACGACCGAACAACAGTTTGAGCGCGGTTGGCTGAAAAACGCAACGCGCATCGATTCGCCGAATTTCGACGATCGACCGGACGGCGCCTCAATAGATTTGATGGTTCTGCATCACATCAGTTTGCCCGCAGGCGTTTTCTCGGGCGACGGCGTAACGCGACTGTTCACCAATCAAATCGACGCGCAAGATCCGTTGCTGGCTGAGCTATCAGCGCTTCGCGTTTCCGCGCACTTTTTTGTGCGCCGGACCGGCGAAATCGTTCAATTCGTGGACCTGCGAAAGCGCGCCTGGCATGCAGGCGTATCCTGTTGGCGGGGTCGCGAACGCTGCAACGACTTTTCGGTTGGTATCGAAATTGAAGGCGATTCGGAAACCGCGTTTACGCGGGAACAGTATCAATCTGTCGTCACGCTCACCGATTCAGTGAAGGCTGCATTTTCAGTGAATGCCATGACTACACACGCAGAAATAGCATTTGGTAGAAAAATCGATCCCGGCGCCAAATTTGATCTAAGCCCATTTAAAGCGGCGTTTTCGTTCTAAACCCGTACGAGCGACGCAGCACGCCAAACGCAAACCTGCGCTCCACCTAGAATGGCGGGTTATGCAATTTGTTCTTGAATACGCGCCGATCATCCTGTTTTTCATTGCCTACAAGCTGAAAGACATCTACTTTGCGACGGGAATTGCGATCGTTGCTTCGATCGCGGCCATCGGATACGCCTATTTCGTTCAACGCAAAGTATCTGGCATGCAATGGCTTTCCCTTGCGATCATCGTCGTGTTTGGCGGTGCGACGCTGCTGTTGCACGACGAAATGTTTATCAAATGGAAGCCGTCGGCACTCTACCTCGTGTTCGCCGCAGCACTGTTGATTGGTCGGCTTTTTTATAAACGCGACTGGATCGCAGTGCTCTTCAGCAAAGCCAACATCGAAGCACCGGAAAACGTTTGGCGCGTGCTGACCTGGACGTGGATCGCGTTCTTTCTCGGTATGGCAGCGCTGAACGGCTACGTTGCCACGTATTTCAGCCTTGACACTTGGGTTAATTTCAAAGTGTGGTGGGCGATGGGAATTTTTTTCGTTTTCACGATTTTGAACGTCTTTTATTTGTCGAAATACATGAGCGAAACAGCGACCTCGGAAAACGTGGGCAGTGACGCCGCCGCCAAGGACGCGAAGTGACGCCGCTAGTCGACACAGTTAACGCACGCCTGCGTCCGCTCGCTCCGGTGCATCTGGATATCTCGGACGATTCCCATGAACACGCTGGACACCGCGGCAACAATGGCGGTGGACACTTGTCAGCGCTTATTGTTTCCACTGCGTTTGAGGGCAAAACCACGGTTTCCCGACACCGAACGGTGTATTCACTAGTCGCCGATTTGATGCCACACGAATTACATGCGATTTCGCTCATCACCCAAACACCCCACGAATATCAGCAAAGCAAGACCGCGCTGAACTCAGGGCGCGAACCCCAGTCTTAACCACTTCATCATTTGGATGACACTATGAAAAACACAATGATCGTTACCGTTGCAGGCGCGCTGAGCTTGGCTCTCGCCGCAGGCCCTGCCTTTTCACAAACCAAGAAGCCTGCTGCGTCTGCGGCGCCTGCCGCTGCATCAGCACCCGCTGCTGGCGCGCTTTATTCGCAAGCGCAGCTCGACCTTATCGTCAAGGAGCGCGTCGCTCAAGGGCAGCCGGATTCGCCGGAATTGCGTGAGTTTCTGAAACAAGAACTGACCAACCGCGAATTATTGCTGCGCGCGGCAAAAGCTAAAGGCATGGATCGCGACGCGACCCTGCGCACACAGATGCAAGTAGCTTCCGACACCATCCTGATCCGTGCGTACGTCAACGACATGATGGGCGCGAAGCAGGTGAGCGAGGACGTGCTCAAAAAGGAATACGATCAGATCAAAGCAGGTTTGGGCGACAAAGAATATCGCGCACGCCACATCCTGGTCGAAAAGAAAGAAGAAGCCGATGCACTGATCAAGCAGTTGCAGTCAGGCGGAAAATTTGAAGACTTAGCCAAAGCGAGTTCGAAAGATCCGGGCTCCAAAGAAAACGGCGGCGACCTGGACTGGGCCGTTCCTTCAAACTACGTGAAGCCGTTTTCTGACGCAATGATCGCGCTCGAAAAAGGTAAATACACGCCGCAACCGGTGCAAAGCCCGTTCGGTTTCCACATCATCAAGCTCGAAGACGTTCGTGAAGCGAAGGCGCCTCCTTACGAGGAAGTCAAGCCACAGCTCGCACAGCGCTTGCAGGGCAAAATTCTCGAAGATCACGTGATGGAATTGCGCACCAAGGCTGGCGTTAAGTAATTTAGCACTACCCAAAAAAAGACCGCCCTCGGGCGGTTTTTTTTCGACCGTTACACGTCAGGAACCTCGCACCCGATTGGTGAGAAACGCGCATGCGCTCACTACAAATATTCACGAGTATCAAACTCGTAGGCGCTGACAGGAAACGTCGGTAATAATGCCAACGCGCTTTGAATTCATCGCGCTCGGCATAACTTGAACAGGGGGATTCTCAGTTGAATCAATTTCTGAAAAACAAAGACTTGCTTGCAGGACTCATGTTCCTCGCAATCGGCGTCATCTTTTTCGTTGGCGCATACAACTATTCGATCGGATCGGCCTCGCGCATGGGCCCAGGTTACTTTCCTCGAATCTTGGGAGGTGTGCTCGCGGCACTCGGTGCCATCATCGCAGCGGTGGGACTCAAAAATCAAGCTGACTGGGCAAAGACTGAAGGTATTGGTTGGACTTGGAAGCCAGTGATTATCCTCACCGTCGCCGTTGTCCTGTTTGGTGCGCTTCTGCAGCCCGTTGGGATGATCGCATCAATCGTTTTGCTCACGATGATCTCGGGCATTGCCGCACACGACAAAAACTACCGTGAGCTGGCAATGATCACGGTGATCATGTGTGTGTTCTGCGCCGCCGTCTTCGTCTGGGGACTCAAGCTCCAAATGAAACTTTTCCCTTGGAGCTAAGCGATGGACCTCATTGACAACCTCGCGCTCGGCTTCGGCGTAGCGCTCACATTTCAAAATATCCTCTACGCGCTGATCGGTTGCCTGTTAGGCACGCTCATCGGTGTGCTGCCAGGCATCGGGCCCGTCGCGACCATCGCGATGTTGCTTCCCACGACATACGCGCTGCCACCGGTTTCGGCGTTGATCATGCTCGCCGGCATTTATTACGGTGCGCAATACGGCGGGTCAACCACAGCGATTCTGGTCAACCTGCCCGGCGAATCGTCGTCCGTGGTTACTGCGCTCGATGGCTATCAGATGGCACGTCAGGGTCGAGCTGGTGCAGCACTCGGCATGGCGGCCATTGGTTCGTTCATTGCAGGCACGTTTTCCACACTTTTAGTTGCTGCGTTCGCGCCCCCGCTGTCCGAAGCCGCGCTGAAATTTGGTCCGGCCGATTACTTTTCGTTAATGGTGCTGGGATTGATCGCGGCAGTCGTGCTGGCGCACGGATCGGTGCTCAAAGCGATTGCAATGATCGTGTTGGGCATCGTACTCGGGCTCGTTGGTACCGATGTCAATTCGGGTGTCGCGCGGTTTAGTTTCGACACTCCCGAGCTCACCGATGGCATCGGATTCGTTGCCGTTGCGATGGGTATCTTCGGTATTGGCGAGATACTAATTAACCTTGAGAAAGGTGAAGCCCGAGAGGTATTCACGTCAAAGGTCGGCAAACTATTGCCCACGCTAGATGACTTCAAGAAATCTTGGGGAGCGATCGCTCGCGGCACCGGTCTCGGCTCGTTGCTCGGAATATTGCCGGGCGGAGGCGCGCTTCTAGCATCGTTCTCATCGTATTCTCTCGAGAAGAAAATTGCAGGTCCGAACGCGGATCCGCCGTTTGGAAAAGGCAACATTCGCGGCGTGGCAGCACCTGAGTCTGCAAACAATGCTGGCGCGCAAACCTCCTTTATTCCTTTGCTCACGCTCGGCATACCGCCGAACGCCGTGATGGCGCTCATGGTCGGCGCGATGACGATTCACAACATTCAACCTGGTCCGCAGGTGATCACTTCAAATCCGCAACTGTTTTGGGGATTGATCGCATCGATGTGGGTCGGAAATCTAATGCTTGTGATCTTGAATCTTCCTTTGATTGGGATGTGGGTTCAGCTTCTAAAGATTCCGTATCGCTTGCTTTACCCGATGATCTTGGTGTTCTGCTGCATCGGCGTTTACACGGTTAACAATTCAATTTTTGATGTCTGGATCATCGCGTTGTTTGGCGTAATCGGCTACGTCTTCGCCAAACTCGAGTGCGAAGCTGCGCCGCTGTTGCTCGGATTCATTCTCGGGCCGATGATGGAAGAGAATTTACGTCGCGCGATGCTGTTGTCTCGCGGCGATCCAATCGTGTTTGTACAACGCCCAATCAGTGCGACGATGCTTGCGCTTTCAGTGCTGCTACTCATCGTGCTTGCTTTGCCCGCGATACGCAAAAAACGTGAAGAGACATTTGTCGAAGATTGAGCACGCACAACGTACGTCTACGTTTAGTGGAAAGTAAAAAATGGGCGCTTCGGCGCCCTTTTTTTGTGGACACTTCTATCGCAAAGTGATCGCGGGATGTGCCAGGTTGCTTTTCGCAAGCCACGTGAACACCGAATCTGCGGTCGTTGTCTCGATGCGATCTGCAAATCGCTTCTCGTTCGGATGGTCATCAAAGGCAACGTTAGCGGCGCTCATCCTCCCGCCCAGCCGTGCCAGTGCTGGCAGTTTTAAGGCCGTTGGCGTGTAATCCCGAAACTTGAGCCACGCCTGCGCGCGTTCACGCCCCGCGAGTTGCGGATTCATGGCAAGCGCAATCGTTTCGGTTACCCATTGGTTGCTCTGTTGATATCGCGTGCTCCAGGGGTAGGCTACTACGCTATAGCTTGCTTGATGCAACGCTTTAACGTCTTGTGTGCTGAGGAATCGGTATAGCGCAGTCTGCGCTTCCGGCGTCGGCACTGCGTACGCGCCTTCGTTCTGAAACAGATCATCAAGAAAAAATTCTGCGAGCCCTTGCCGATAGATATTTGATGTAGCGGTGCCACATTCATTGAGTTTGTGAATCACTCGCCACCGGCCTTCAGCATCTTTAAGCGCGAAGCCAAGATGTGAGTACCGAAGGCCATACTTGCGCAGATCTTGACCCGCGCGCGCAATGAGGACAACGTTGGCGCCGCTTGCGTTGAGCGCATGTTGCGTTCGCTCAGCCAAGGCTAGGCCGTTGGCGACGGTCTGCGTGGTGAGTCGTTTCGTTTCGCAGGATCGCCCCGCGTGTGCCGCGGTGACAAGCATCGAAGATGCAACTATCGACGTCGCCACGGCAAGCAGCGTCGAAACCGCCGTTGTGCGAAGGCCGCGACGGGAATTGCAAACGCTCATCGCTACATCCGTTCATGGTGAGAAAGCGCACGGCCCAGCGCGTTCGGAAAAAATGCAATCGCTTCGCCAGCTGCGGAGATTAATGCGCCGGAAGCAATTACGGTTACGCTCACCGTCGCGCCAGCTACAACGCCGATGTTCGCGGCTGATCGCCCCACAATTTCGACGCTCACGCGAGCGCCGTCGCTTGCGCGCTCAAACACGCACACCACGCCGCGCGCAGACGCTTCCACCGACTTCACGACTAGGGTGCTGCCGGTGACCGACAGCGCGACTGGCAACGCCGCGACCGCCACACTGCTCGCAGCACCAGAGCTCACCACCACTGCGATGGGCAGCGCAACCGACAATGCGCTAGCCTCTGATGCGCCGTGTGCATGCGCGGCTTGGACGCTCGCAGGGCCGGTGATACCGAGCGCGATGGCCAGGACGGCCGACGTAATCATTTGTTTCATTTCGTGTCTCCTAGAAAAATTTTGCTGAGATCTGTTGCCGCTGATGGGCGTGGGGATTGCTCTAGTGACTAGATTCCTGTGCTTCTGCAAGATCGGCCTCGTGACCATCACGCAGCGCCTTCGCCAGCGTGAAGGTGGTGGTGATGAGATAGAGCCAACCGACTAGCAAATACGCCTTGTAAGAATCGGCGATATTCATGCGGTACAAGCCCCAGGCGGTCAGTGCGAGCGCGGCGGCGAAGGCAACGAAAACTACTGCGCCGAACATTGGCGTGTCGCTTTTCTTTTCAGCGTTGTCTCGCACATATTTCGAAAGCACAAACGCCGTTGATAGGCAGAAAAAATAGCCCATCACCATAAACGCGCGGTCAAGATCAGTGCCGGGTAAGTAGGCAAGCCCCACTGCACACAGAAACGTAGCGATCGCAAATGAAATCCAAACCTGCATGCGCCACGCATTCGTGTCTCGTCGGATCGTAAGCGGTATGCCGACTTTTTCTTTTTTCGACTCTTTCACCCAATAATCTTGGGCGTTAGCGTCTGGCGCTGAAAACGCGGCGCGGGCACTGGGCTCGGCGCGCAGCTGGGCGGCGCTGGGCGCGGCGGTGTTAGCAGTTGCGTTCATTTCGTGATTCCTTGTTCATTCAACATCGCGTGTTGCGATGGAGTGAACGTTAATCACGACGAACCACGAGGCCTACTTATTTACACCCAGTAGCACCCAAATGACCACCAAGTATCGTCAAAAGCTACTTTTATGAACTTTAGCGGACGCAGTTCGCCGCAAGATGCGCCTCGATCAGCGCCCCCGTATTGCGCCAAACGCCGCTCGGCGGAGCGACTCCCAACGCGCCTGCGATGAGCGCATCGCCTTTCAATCCCAGCATGCCGCGCAACAAAATCACCCCGTCGGTTGCCGCCTCAACGATGCCGTTGCCGTCGACATCCAGCGTTTGAGTTGAGATCGCAAGCGTTGCTCGGGTGCGCGCGATGTGCTGCGAAGCACTTGCAATACCGGTGCGTACAAACACGTTGCCAGCGGCCACGCTTTGGGCGGTTCGTATGAGCGCGAGGCCGTCGCGTAGTGCGGCGATTTGACCGTCACCGTCTAAATCAAACCAGCACGGCGACGACGCAGCGGTCACCGGAAACGCAGCCAGATATCCGCTTTTTTCAGCAGGCGTGGTGGTTGACGAAGGTGGCGAAGTTTGCACCGCGTTGGCGGTGACGAACAAGGGTGCGACAGTCACACCAACCCCAATCGCCACCGCGTTCCCTCGCGCCGCGACGCCGTACACCGTGCCCTTACCGCCGTTGTTAAACGCAATCCAGGTGTCGCGTTGCGCGTAGTCGGCGGAGGTGATCAGCAGCCACGCGTCTTCTCCGGCATACGCAGCGAGCCGAACTCCGTTAATCGTTGCGTTTTCTCGATTCTTCAACTGATACGCTGAGAATCCGCCGACGTAGACACGCCCCGTTTCGTCGGCAGCAATTGCCCGCGGCTCAATCGTGTTGCCGTTCCCGTTGGAATCGCTAGCGATACCAAGTCGAGACAACAAGAAAAAACCCATTTCATGACGACCGCTCGCGGGATCGAAGCGCGCGACATAGGTGATGTGGTTTGATCGCGTATTAAACGGATTAACGTAGTAGTCGTTACCGGTTTGTACGTTCGCCGCGCTGGGCCAGATGGCAGTAGCAACGAGCGGCGGATCCGTCGAGGCGCGGGTTTGTGGCGTCCACCGGAACATCGAGTTGCCACCCGCGCTGGTGCCACCGAAATAGAGCTTGCCGTCTCGCCCCATTGCCACTAATCGCCCGCGCGCATCCGCGCAATCGCCGTGTTGATCTGCGTAGCGCGTCGGGTAATCGTATGCACGCCAGCGCAGCGTGCCACTCGAGCTGAGTTCGTAGGCGCGGATCCACGCGACTTGCAATTGGGAGCAGCTGCCGCCGTCGCGCTGCGCCATCCCCGTTACGAACACCAGGCCGCTTGCAGCGTCGATCGCGACGTCGTTGACCATCGCATCTCCGAGCGTGAGCTCGAACAGGCGAGCGCCAGCCGCGGTGTACACGCGCAGCGTTTTGCCAAACAACGCCGCGACTCGGCCATCAGCGGTCATGGCAACACGATTGGTACCGCCTGAAACGCTCCAACGCACCGAAGACAGATCAGACGCGAGCACCACCAGCGCAACGTCGCTCGCGAGCGCAACATCGCCGGAAGCGTCGCTGACCGCCATGTCATTAATTTGTGAACCAATCACGCTGCGTGCGATGAGCGTTGTGCCGGCGGTTGAAAATCTAGCGACGCTTCCGGTCGTTCCGTTAACTAGCGGATTGCCAACATTTGTCACATCGGTAAACGTGTTTGCCGCGTTTGTGATGCGCCCGGCGACCAATAGCGTGCAGTCCGGTGAGAACTCGGTTGCAAAAATCGCATCCGCCGCACCACGCCCAAAGTAGGTCGCACTCGAAACCGTCAAGGTGTGCGCATTCGATAGCGGCTGTGTGCGAACTGCGCAAGCCTCTGCCCATGCGGTCTGCGTCAAGAGAAAGCTGGCGCAAGAGATCGCAAATTGGAACTTAGTTACCATGGTTTGACTGCGTGCAAGTGTGTAGTTGGTGGTGCGGTGCTTGAGCCTTCGCTCGAAGCTATCCCGGATGGCTCGCAACTTGCAAAGTTGCAAACGGATCAAGAACATTAGGCATAATCTGAGTTTAACTTTCGCTCGAACCGCCCTACTTCATTGGGCAACAATGCCATATGGGCTAATTATCAAGGTTTTTACAAACCGCTATCTTCGCCCGCAATAATCGAAGTTTTATCAATTTAGTTGTAACGGAATCTTACGTCTTCACGGCGCGCACGCATCGCGAATGACACCAGCATAACAATAGCTCAATCCTCGCAGTTAAACCCCACGTATTTCAGTGATCACCAGAAAGTCAGGGAAATGAAAAAAATACTCGTCACCGCACTCCTCGCAAGCGCTTTGTTTTCTGCGTACGCTAGCGCAGAGACCATTCGCGTTTTTTCGGGCGGGCAGAGCCAGCGCCCCGATCTCATGCGCAAAATGTTTGACGCGTTTGAGAAAGCCAATCCTGGCGTAAAAATCGAGATCGAAACCGGTGGGCAAACCGCTGAGTTGCAGCGCGAGTATCTCGGTAAAGTGTTGAACGCGAAAGACGCTGCGCTCGACGTTTTTATGATCGACATTACCAATCCGCGGCTGTACCAAAGCAAGGGTTGGATCGAACCGCTCAACCAATATCTAGGTCGACCTGAGACGGTGCTTGCCGATCATCTGCCGGTGTACCGAACGACGAACGTGATCAACGGCGAGATCTATGCGATGCCGGCATTTGCCGACGCGATGTTCATTTACTTTCGCAAAGATCTTTTGCAGAAGTACAACGTTCGCGAGCCACGCACTTGGGAGCAACTCGCCACAGTCGTAAAAAAAATCAAAGCAGGCGAGAAGACCAATCCGAATCTGCAAGGACTCTCGATCCAAGGCGCGCCAATTGAAGGCACCGTGTGCACGTTCCTGTTGCCGATTTGGAGCAAAGGTGGCGACGTTGCCGATGGCGGCGGGAAATTTAAGCTCGATCCGGCGGTCGCTCAGGCAGGCGTAGAGCAGTGGCTCAAACTTATCGACGACGGCGTGATCGCAAAGAACGCAAGCGAAATCAAAACCATTGATACGGTGAACGATTTCAAAGCGGGCAACGTCATTTTCGCGATCAACTGGGGCTTTGCGTGGGATCGTTTTCAAAACGATGCCGACAGTAAAGTCAAAGGCATGGTCGACGTGATGCCGATGGCGCGCGTCGGTGAAACAAGCAAATCGGCCACCTGTATCGGTGGTTGGCAGTGGGCAGTCAGCGCGTACTCAAGAAACAAACCGATTGCAGCGAAACTGGTTCGCTATATGTCGACACCAGACGTGGCCAAATTCCTCGCGGTCGAAGGCTCGTTACTGCCTGTTTTTTCAGCGACGTTTACCGATCCGGCCTACCTTGCAAAAGTGCCGTGGGCTTCGGGGGCAGGTGTGATCGCCACGTTTGGTCGCAACCGCCCGGTTTCAGCGCGATATGGCGACGTCTCCGATGCCATTCGCACCGCCACGAGTGCAATGCTCGCGCGCAAAGTGTCGCCACAACAGGGTGTCGCGGAATTAAGCGCGAAGTTAAAGCCGATGTTGCAGTAGTGCTCGAACGTCAGTCAGTCGCACGCTGGGAAACTCCGCGTGCGTTGACGGACAAAGAACCTGCCGCTGTTTGCTGTGATAACAGCGCCATCGATAGACGGCCTTTTTTACTGGGCTTGAGTAAGTTATAGCTGCATTAACGATACGACACTTTTTTAGCTCTTTAGCCCAATTAAATTGGGCTTTTCTATGTAAAGCTGCTTTATAGTCGAACACACCATGCAAAGACACGCTGCAGTAGAGCAACCATTTCAAATTCCACATTGTGGAATTGCCACGCAACACGGGCTTCGCTAGACTGCGTTGACGGACCTGTTTTAAGCGTAAATACAGTCTTGTGCACCGCACAAGGCGTTACCAAAACACCCCGCAGTTTTTACAACAATCGACGGGAAACCCATGCCGCCACGCACCACTTTGTCTACAAGCTCCAGCGTAACTCGCGGTCTCAAAAGACCCGTCGCGCGCGCACCTAAGGACGCGAGCGGCGGCGTCCAGAGCTTAACGCGTGGACTCACGCTGCTAGAGCAACTCGCGGAATCTGAGGGCGGCATTTCTCTCACTGAAATATCGCAACTTGCTGGACTTGCGCCGTCAACCGCGCATCGCTTGTTGAACACACTCGCCGATATGGGTTTCGTTTTCCAAGCGCCCGATTCCGGTCTTTGGTACATCGGTCTGAAAACTTACCGCGTCGGCTGTGCGTTCGTTTCTAACCGCGATTTCGTTGGTGAATCGCACGCGTATTTGCGCAAACTCATGGAGCAATCCGGCGAAACTGCGAATTTATCAATCATTGACGGCACCCACGTGTGCTTCATCGCTCAAGTGCAATGTCATGAAGTGATGCGTATGCTGGTGCGGCTCGGTTCACGCCTGCCGGCGCACGCTTCCGGCTCCGGAAAAGCCATTCTGTCCGCGTTGCCCGAAGACGAACTCGCAATTTTTTTCCGCGAATCCAAATTGCAAAAACTCACTGCAAAAACAACGACTGACGTGGATCAACTTCGGCTTCAGTTTGGCGCTATCCGCGCACGCGGCTACAGCTATGACGATGAAGAAAATGCGCTCGGTTTGCGCTGCGTTGCCGCACCAATCTACGACGAGTATTCGGAACCGCTCGGTGCAATCTCGCTCGCGGGACCGATCGCGCGCTTGTCCGACGAGCGGATCTTGAAGCTCGGTCCGCTCGTCGCTCACACCGCACGCGAGATTACCGAAAAACTGGGCGGCGTAGTGCCCGTCTCGATCTAGAAGAAAAATAAAAGTGGCTGCTTAACAGGTCACCGGGGGAGACGAAGGGTGTTTTCAGAAAATCCGAAGGTGATGTCTGCGGAGCTTGTGCCAGGCGTGCATGCATTGGTTGTCGACAATGCGCTCGCTGATCCCGATGCATTAGTGCAATTCGCGGTGCGGACGCAAAGCGCATTTAAACCGGCTGCGCCACTTCTTTTTCCGGGTGTCGAATTGCGACTAGCTGAATCGGTCGCGGTGAAATACGAGGAGTTTTTTCGCCTGCACCTGCGTCGATACTTCGATGCGCGCCGCAGCATTGAGTGCGTCGCACGTTTAGCGATGCAGACCAAAACCGCGAACGAACTTCGAGCCGCACAGTGGATGCCACAGCGCATCGGCATCACGCTTCCGCGCGAGCAATCATCGATTTCCTGCGTGTTATACCTCTTCGAAAACGAAGCTCATGGCGGAACTGGTTTTTATCTACCTCGCAAGTCGATACGCGACACCGCAACGATGTTGCGCGACAGCCGTGTTCTGAGCGACGAAGAGTTCACTAAGCGCTATCGAATTGAGTCGGGTTATTGCACGCGATCTAACGGTTTTTTTCAGCTCGCCAAAGTCGTACCGCCACGCTACAACCGGCTCGTCGTCTTCGACGGCGCGATGTTTCATGGCGAACAAATCTTGCGCCCGGAACTGCTCACCAACGATCCACGCACTGGCAGACTCACGTTTAGCGCGTTTCTCAATTGTCGACGGCATTCCGATGGAATTGCTAACCGACGTGCACGTTGAGCACGGATTACCGGCTCCAGCAATTACCGGGCTGATCGTTAATCGCACCCCAAAATCTTGCGCCTTCAAACGCGGTGTAAAAATCCGTGCACGCTGATTTAGCGCTTGCGACACATCGATATCATTGATGAGTTGCCTTCATCGCCTCGACGCTTTCATGAATAAGACTCGATAACACGCCCATATCCAAGCCTGCTAACGCTTTGACGTAGAGACAGGACTTCCCCGCTCTGTGCTTTCCAAGTTTCTCAAGCAATGCGGTGTAACGCGAGAATCCGGGCATGATGTAGAGCACGAGTTCTCGCTTGCGTGGCGAGAAACCGACGATGGGCCATTCAGCTTCACGTCCATCGGCGTACGCCGGTTTGTAACGAGAAAAACCAACAATGCTTGTGCCCCACACGGTGGCGTTTTCGCCGGTCGCTTTTGTCATGATCGCCGCCAATATTCGACAATCTACATGTCGATCCTCTTCCACCGATGTCTGAAGAAACTCATCGAACGACATTGAAGTTGGCTTTGTTTTCGCTTCTGCAGCCATGATTGCTCTCACGTTCGAATCGCAGAAAACGATTGTGAACCAAGCTTTGTGCAATCGCAAGGCGCGGCACCACCTGGTATTGACGCGCGCATGCTGCGATTCGAAGGTAGTATTCGCGCTCGCAGCACGCTTTCGGAGTGGAAACATCCATGAAGCCCAAGCCATTTTCTGCAGTCTTGTTCATCGGCGTTGTGCTCGCGTGCAGCGCAATGGCCGCCACTGCGCAGCCCGCAGCGGCTCCAGTGAGCGCGCCGGATTCGAAACAAAATTCGGTCACTGAACGTTCAATCAATGCCTCCGTGGTAGTCAAAGCAAGCCCGTCCGAGGTCTACAGAGTTTTCACGACCGCCGACGGAATAAAGTCGTTTTTCGCGCCTGACGCAGTGGTCGAGGCTCGCGTCGACGGTTTGTTCGAAGTACACATGAATCCGTTTGCCGAGCCAGGAATGAAAGGGGCTGATGGCATGCGATTCCTTGCGCTAGATCCCAACAAGATGGTGTCGTTTACGTGGAATGCGCCGCCATCGTTGCCCGAAGCGCGAAAGCAACGAACCGTCGTCATTATTCGCTTTATCGAGCGCGGCGCGAACGAAACCGAGGTTCGCTTGCACCACGTGGGTTGGGGCGACGGCGGCGAATGGGACAAAGCGTATAGCTACCTCTCGCGCGCTTGGCCCAACGTGCTCGCCAACCTGCAGAAGCGGTTCACCGGTGGCCCAATCGATTGGAAACCTTGGCTCGAACAAATGCAACGGTCTTCCAAAGAGCAATAGCCGTATCCGCTTGTGAGCGTCGCCCGTTGGCTGGGTTGATACACACGGCGGACTAACCTACAGTAACCCGGATCCGAGCATCAGGGTTACGTCGGATACGTTCCCGCGAGCAATATCGACTTATCTACTTTGTTGATATCCGTTCTGCCGCAAAACGCCATCGATAGTTCGAGTTCTTTTTGAATGAGTTCTAGGCATTTGCTAACGCCCTCTTCGCCCATCGCGCCAAGCGCGTAGAGCCAAGCTCGGCCGATGTAGGTACCCTTCGCGCCGAGCGCGGTGGCGCGCAGCACGTCTTGGCCGCTACGAATACCACCGTCCATATGAACTTCAATCTTACTTCCAACTGCATCGACGATTTTTGGAAGCGCGCGAATCGAAGTTTCTGCACCATCGAGTTGGCGTCCGCCGTGATTAGAAACGATTAGCGCGTCAGCACCTGATTCAACAGCGAGCTGTGCGTCCTCCACATCTTGAATGCCTTTGAGAATAAGTTTCCCACCCCAACGCTTTTTGATCCACTCAACATCGCCCCAGTTGAGCGCGGGATCGAACTGCTGTGCTGTCCACGCAGCCAACGAACCCATGTTTTCAACGCCCTTCACATGGCCGACGATATTTCCGAATTCGCGACGTGTTGCACCGAGCATGCCCATGCACCAACGCGGTTTGGTCATCATGTTGATGATGTTCGGGATCGTGAGCTTTGGTGGCGCGGAGAGTCCGTTTTTTAAATCCTTATGGCGCTGCCCGAGGATTTGCAAATCGAGTGTGAGCACCAGCGCAGAACAATTCGCCGCCCTCGCGCGATCAATTAGATTGTTGATGAAATCCCGATCTTTCATTACGTAGAGCTGAAACCAGAATGGATGTCCGTCGGTTGCTTTCGATACGTCTTCAATCGAGCAAATGCTCATCGTTGAAAGGGTAAACGGAATGCCAAACTTCTTGGCCGCACGGGCACCGAGTATCTCGCCGTCGGCGTGTTGCATGCCGGTCAAACCCGTCGGCGCAATCGCGACGGGCATCGACACTTCTTGCCCGATCATCTGAGTTTTTGTCGTGCGATTTTCCATGTTGACCGCAACGCGCTGGCGAAACTTGATCGACTGAAAATCGGTTTCGTTACCTCGATAGGTGCTCTCGGTCCAACTGCCGGAATCGGCGTAGTCGTAGAACATTCTCGGCACTCGCTTTTGCGCGAGCACTCGGAGATCTTCGATGTTGGTGATGATGGACATTGTTGTTTTCTCTCTTGCGATCGTTCCCGCGTCTACAGTAACGCAGTACGTTCCACTGAGATTATGGGCAAATTATTGATTGAATGCGACTTCGAACATGCGGGGTTGATGCGGTTTCGTCTCACGACAAGCGACGGTTGGCACTGGCGTACGGAATGCTATCAATCACGCCAGTAGAAACGTGAAAATTTCTACGGAAAATATTTCATCATTTTGATGAACTGCGCTCCAAGCTAGCGCAATAGTCTCGAAGCCACGTAGCAAAATCCAACGAGAGATCGTCTGCGCGGTGAACGGTAAGGCTGTAGCCCGTTTGCGGATCGGCGCGCTTTCCGTTTTTCAGGCCAATGCGCCCCACGAGAGCGCGGCCACAGCACCCAATGCGATCCAACCAGGATGCCGCCCGTTCGTCCCCACAAGTACGAGAGTGGCACCGACGCCACTGCTGCCGATCAATGCGTGAAGTACTAGGCTTTGTAGAGGTGCTTCGGGCGCGGCAGCCATGCCAAAGAGGATCGCCGCGAAACCCCAGCCCAGCAAAGAAGCAAGGTGCCAGGTCGCCCACAGGATTCGAATGTTGCGCCCCCGTAAGGGCGGCGCGCTGAGCTGCGGCACCAGCGTGCCTCGACGCAGGTGCCGGAAGATGAGCCATTCACCGAGCACGGAATGGACAACTCCGGTTGCAATCAAGAGTACGGCGGCAAGGGTCAGTGCGATATCCATAAATAACTCTCAAAATCTCAGTCGTAGCGCGCGCCACGAACGCAAACGCTAGCGCGCATTGCATACACGGTCGAGATTCACTCGTGATTACGCCGCAGGAAGCGGACTTTCATCGGCGTCTTCGGTTTGAGCGCCAAATCAACAAAGGGCTCAGGAAGTTCATCACCCGATTCAAGATCAAGCTCGAAATGGCGCACGATGTGGGCCGCAACCAACGCCATTTCCACGCTCGCGAACTGTTGACCCAGACAGACGCGGGGGCCAGCACCGAACGGCATGAATGCGCCGCGCGGAATCGCCGGAGCATCAGGCAGGAAGCGCTTTGGCGAAAATGATTCGGGATTGGGAAAGTAGCGTTCGTTACGATGCATCTGCCAGATCGGCACGGCCACCAGTGTTCGTTTGCGCACCTCGACGCCCTCGACCACAAGATCCCGCTTGGCAACGCGAGTGAACAGCGCTGTGGAAGGCGGATACATGCGCATGGCCTCCTTGATGGTCGCGTTCAGCAAAGGAAGCCGCGCCATTGCAGCCAATTCCAGATGGTTGGTATAGGCGGCGTCAAGTTCCTCGCGCAGCTGACCCATCACCGCTGGGTGCTTCGCCATCAAGCCAATCCACCAAGTCAAAGCGGATGCGGACGTATCAAAGCCAGCGCTGAACAGCAGCATGCAGTTGTCGAGGACTTCCTGCGTACTGAGACTGCCATCGTTGTCATGCGCAGCCAACATCATGTCCAGCACATCTCCCGTAGCGGGGTCCGTTTGCGTCTCGCTCTCGCTACGACGCCGTAACCGATCATCGACCTGAGCCCCAATCAAACTACGCAACGTCCGCAGATGCCTCAATTTTTCAGCGCGACCTGGGTACGGAAGCCAGTTGGGCGGAATCAGCGCCCAATAAACTTCACGCATGCTCTGGCGAGAGAGAGCTCGAATCGCCACCGAGACTTGGTGTGCTTCGCCGCGTGAACTCGCGTGCGAAAACAAGGTACGGAGAATGATGTCCATTGTGATGCGGGTGGTGAACGCGTCGACATCGATGCTGGCGCTTTGCCCAGGAACGATGGGTAACTCCTCGCTCACGCAGCGCTCGATTGCGGCCTGCATCAACGCCATGTAGCTACTCATGCGCTTCGGCGAAAACGCTGGCGTCAGCAGGCGCCGTTGCCTCTCCCATTCGGCGCCTTCGGTCGTCAGTACGTTCTGGCCGTGAATAGACTCGAAGATGCGCAACAGGCGCGCTTCGCGCTCAAAGTCGTCGTGATGATCCACGAGGATTTTTCGAACGGCCTCGGGGCCGAAGAAGTAAACGATCCGGCGAAACAGGATATCGAATTCAACCACCTCACCGTACTGATGGTGCAATCGGGAAGCCGCTGCCAGAGGATCGGTTTGAATCTCTTTGAGTAGGGGAAAGCCGAGATAAGGTGCGTTGACGACGCTTTGCGTGTTTGACATTTCGATGATCCGTTGAGGGCTTGGGGAGTCATTTCGCCGCTGCGTCGCGCGCGCTTGCGACGCCATACATGACCAGTTCAAAAGCACTCAAAAAGCGCTCCGTGAGATTCGGCGCTGGTTCCGCCAGCCATGAAGTGATCGCGGCATACAAAAGGTATTCAAAGCTCATCGCAAGTTGCTCTACCTCGACTGACGCTTTGATTTCGCCTGACTGCTGAGCAGTTCTGAACATCGCCGCCAATATCTGGCGGCTATCACTGTCGGCATTCACCGATTCCGGTTTTCGCTCGTCACATCGTCGTACGCTAGTCAGATAGCGGATGTAGTGGCGTAGGTAGGTTCGGCGCTCGCTATGCCAAGCGGCGGACTCGCTCAGCAGGTAGCGCATTCGCGAATCAAAGGTCTTATGTGCGAATAGTGCTTGCGCACGTGCAGCCATACCAGTGGCGATATCTAGGCGAAAGCGGTGGGCGATCAGCGCTTCTTTGACCGGGAAATACTTGTATAGCGTCGCTTTCGCAACATCGGCAACCTCCGCGACTTGCTCCATGGAGACCTCGTCGTATCCATGCGCTTCGAACAGACGATAAGCAGTGGCCGACAAGTGATCGGCGGTTTGATCTTGTTTGCGCTGGCGACGCGTGCTTTTTGGAGAGAGAGACGACACAAAACCAATTATAACTATACAACGCTCAATATTATACGTCGTATAGTTACTAAACATCAGCCGCAATGAACATCTGGGCAATGTCCACTAAATCTCGCTAAGGGTGCAGCTCGGATCCAATCGAGCCTGAGATCGAGACATGCCGGACGTAGCGATGCCGCGGGTGCACTTTCCTTGAGCAGCGAGCCGCAGCTCGTAAGAGTTCGAGCGGCCCCGATCACAAGCCAGCGACGATCATGCATGATCAGCATGCGCCGCTCAATCTAGGGGCGACGTTCGCAGATTGAGTGCGGGGGAGTGTTCCGGATTACTGAGATGTCGATTCCAACGTTCCACAGAGCTTTCGAAGCCACGTCGCAAAATCCAGCGCCACGTCATCCGCGCGGTGAACGGTGAGGCTGTAGCCCGTTTGCGGATTGGCGCGCACGGGCCAGAGATCCACTAAGTCGCCCCGTTCCAGCCAGCGCTTTGCGATGCTCGCGCGTGCGAGCGCAATGCCCTGTCCGCTGGCGGCGGCCTCCAGCGACAGGCCAAGATCCACCAGTTTCACGCCGCCGATCGGTTCATCACTCGTGATTTCATTCGCTTCGAACCACGCGCGCCACGGCTCGATCGGGCAGCGCACGAGCGGCGCTCGGAGCACATCGGCAGGCACGCGTACTCGATGACGTTTCACGAAGGCCGGTGCCGCCACCGCGAACACCGATTCAAACAAAAGTGGTTCCTGCGCGCGCTGCGCGCCGCGAGCACCCACGAAGCGCGGGCCAAACTCAACTGATACGTCCGATTCGGGAACCGCCATATCGAGATACGGAATAGCGACCACAATCTCTATTTCACAGCCGGTGTGGCGATCAGTGAAGCGCTTCAACTGCGGAACGAGTATTTCGCGCGCAAAGGTCGGCGTCGCTAGCACGCGCAGGCGCGGCTGCGCTTGGGCGGCACGCTGATGCAGCGCTACGCCCGCGAGCTGCGCGAGGATCGATCGAATCTGCTCAACATACTCTTTGCCGGCTGCCGACAGCGTGAGGACGCGCGCCGAGCGGTCAAACAACGCAACGCCCAAGAGCAGCTCTAGCGTGGAAATTCGTTTGCTCACCGCACTCGTTGTAATGGCAAGCTCTTGCGCCACCTTTTCATATGTTCCGAGCCGTGTAATCGCTTCAAAGGCACGCAGCGATTCGATCGACGGGAAGCGGTTATCGTTTCGTTGCATCAGACCAGACCTATCATTGTGAGTTATTTAAAATGATCGTGCAGCGCCTATTTAATTGGGCATATAGCAGTTTTTTATTACTTATCGAAAATTACATATTTACCGCACCGCGCCCATATAAATAGGCGTTTCAGTATTTTTTTAATAGTCTGCGCACGCAGTATCGCTATGTTCCACCTAATGTACTCACGTTGGGGCGACCGCTAGCGGGTGAATCCGACCGACGTGCCGGTCGCTAGACTGCGCGGATGAGAAAGAATTTTGGCTGGGGCGTTATCGGTCCAGGTGCCATCGCGCATCGATTCTCGGAGGCTGTGAGCGGCGTTGATGGAACAAAACTGGTAGCGGTACAGAGCCGAAACGTTGAGCGCGCACGAGCTTTTGCCGACAAGTGGCAGTGTGGAATAGGTCCGCGAATCGACGCTACCGATTCAATCGATTCGTTACTAGCAAACGCTGCGGTCGATGCTGTCTACATAGCCACCCCGCATCCGTTCCACACGGATGCAGTGCGCACTGCGTTGCTCGCGCGCAAACCTGTGCTTTGCGAGAAACCTCTAGTTACTGATGCCAAACAAGCGATCGAGTTATGCCAGCTCGCGCGCGCACAGAGCACCTTTCTTATGGAGGCAGTGTGGACGCGCTTTCTGCCGATCTACGACGTCGTAAGTGAATGGCTTCAGGCTCGTGAAATTGGCCAATTGCGCACAATTGATTCCAGTTTCTGCTTAAACATTCCCTTCGACCCGAACCACAGGACGTTTAATCCGGCACTCGGTGGCGGCAGTTTGCTCGATATTGGTATCTACAACATCACGATGTCGAGGTGGATACTCGCGCACATCGATGACAAGCCATTGAGCGTTAAAGAGATGCACAGCCGCGCGGTCATCGCAGCCACTGGAGTCGATCAACGCATCGAAGCAACGCTTAGTTTCGATTGCGGCGTGAGCTCACAATTTACATGCGGGTTTGACCGGCAAGCCGACAACGCCTTTCAGATCAACGGCAGCACCGGTTCGATCGTGCTGCCGTCGCGTTTCTGGGAGGCGACCTCCGCGAAATTGATTCGAGCTGGGCGCGACCCCGTTTCAGCTGAACGAGCATTTCGAGTGAATGGGTTTGAGTACGAAATAGAGGAAGTCATGCGATGCGTCGCCAGCGGGGCAATTCAATCAGCTCGCATTTCACACGCAGAAACGATTGCGACGCTAGAAATCATGGATCGCATTCGCGCGGACGTCGGAGTGCGTTATCCGTGGGAATAATTGGACCCAACAAAGTGACTGCATGGTCGCAGACAACGTGAAGCGTTAGCCGAATTTTCGCGACCTATTCGTCATCTCAGGTTAATGTTGTAGCCTTTTCGATTTAAGCGTAGCCCGGAGTTTCAGGAATGGGTCGTTCAGAATCTGCGGTGCCCTCGCCGCCCTCATTTAAGAGTTGGTTGCTCGTTACCGGAATCGTTGCAGCGCTCCCATTGCTAAGCTTCTCACTTCTGGCGGGGCGAGCCCTGCTTAAGCAACAACACGAAACTGCAAACGCTCAACTTGAGCACCGTGCGGAGGTGGCCGCGCGCGAAGTTAGTCGCGAAGTGCGCATGATGTACTCAGCGCTCGAAACCTTAGCGCTAAGCGACGCTGCTCTGCGTGGTGATTACGAGGCGTTATACGCACATTCCCGGCGAGTCGCAGAGTCGTTTCCCCGCATCGGATCTATTAGCGCAGTTGATCTAACGGGCGAGCGACGCTTCACCACGCTCGCACCGTTCGGTGCAAAATTGCCGGCGAGTAACCTTGGGAAGTTTGACAAGCTGGTGCTCGAAAGCGGTGAGAACTTCGTATCGCCGCTGGTATCAGGCTCGGTGAGCGGTCGGCAGGTGGTCGCGCTCTACGTGCCGGTAAAGTCGCAGAGCAAAACCAGCATGGCCTTGCGCTTAACGTTGTGGTCGGAATCCGTTGAAGAGTTGATCCACGAGCAACAATGGCCGATAACTTGGACCGCAGCTGTCATCGATCAGAATATGTCGATCATCGCGCGCTCACGAACGCCGAAACGCTACGTTGGTCAGGCGGCGTCAGACGAAATTCAGGAGGCGATTCGCAGCAAGGCTAAGGGCGTGTTTGACTCGGTAACGAAAGACGGGATGGCGGTAACCGCGAGCGTTTTACCGATAGCGGGAACCCAATGGCATGTTGCAGTTGGGGCACCAACAGAATCACTGGACGCTCAGGTGCTTCGCGCTCTCAACTCCGTGCTGTGGATTGGTCTTGTTTGCGGCTTGCTTGCGGTTGTCGGCGCGCTGTACCAAGCGAACGTTTGGCGTCGCCATGCAAGGCAGTTGCTCGGAGAAAATGAGAGATGAACTGACGCACGCGATTCGATCGCGAAGGAAATCTAGGCGTTACTAGGCGAAAAAAAGCCCGCACAAGGCGGGCTCTTCACTGGCAATGCGCGCTTACGCCTTCTTGCCGTGCTTTTCGATGAGCGACTTCGCGGTGTCGAACAATTTCTTGCCGTCGAATCCCTTCTTGTTCATGTCGTCAATCCATTCTTGATAAATCGGCGCGCAAATTTTCTTGAACTCGTCCGCCTCGGCTTTACCAATCGTGTGAATCGTATTGCCGCGATCCGACGCGCTCTTGCGACCGTTTGGATCGTTGCTTTGCTGCGTGCGACCAAGAAATGCGCTGGCCTCGATACCCGAATTGCGATCGATCACCGCTTTGAGATCAGGCGGAAGTGACGCGTACTTCGCCTTGTTCATACTCATCACGAAGGTCGTCGTGTAAAGCGAACCTGCATCGGGCGCAAATTCGCTGTGGAATTTCGTGAGTTCGTTCACCTTGACCGACGGCACCACCTCCCACGGAATCACGCAACCATCGATCACGCCCTTCGACAACGCGTCAGGAATTTGCGGTAGCGGCATACCAACGGGCGTTGCGCCAAGCAAGCCCAGCATCTTGGTGATTTGTCGGGTTGGGCCGCGCACTTTGAGCCCTTTCAAATCAGCTGCCGATTTGATAAGTTTCTCTTTCATGTGGAACATACCAGGGCCATGCACTTGCACGGCAATGAGTTGGTTTTCTTTGAACTCATCGGGAGCCACGGTTTGCACGTATTCCCAATAGGCCCGCGATGTCGCGTCGGCGTTGTTCATCATGAACGGAAGCTCGAACACTTCAACCCTTGGAAAACGACCCGCAGTATTCCCAGGCAACGTCCACGTAATATCAGCTACGCCGTCACGCGCTTGATCGTAGAGCTGCGGCGGGGTGCCACCCAATTGCATTGCTGGATAGCCTTCGAATTTGATGCGGCCACCCGAATCTTTTTCGACTTTGTCCATCCACGCCTTGTGCATCGTGACCCACACGTTGGACGTGGGTGCCATGAAGGTGTGGAATTTGAGCGTGACAACGGGCGCTTGTGCGAAACCCACCAGCGCAGGCGCGCCAATCGACACGGCTGCTGTTGCGCCAGCGGCTTTGAGTACGGTACGACGATCCATGAAATGCCTCCTTAAATAAGAACAAACGAATTTAGCTATGTTTAATTTCTATTTTGATGCCAACGTTAACTTCGCAGCATCGGGTTTTCGCTAGTGTGAGAGGCTCTGATGGAAGATCCGCCATTTTGGAATGAACTGCCCTAGCCGGCTGCCCTCACCCTAGCCCTCTCCCGCGCTGCGGGAGAGGGAACCTCCCTACTTTCCGACAAACTGCAAAATCCAGAGCGAAACCGACGGGAAGAACAGAACTAACGCGGTGCGCAGAAAATCGCTGACCAAAAATGGGACAACACCACGATAACTCTCCGCAATCGGCACGTCTTTCGCCATGCTGTTGACAACGTACACATTCAACCCAACAGGCGGCGCGAGCATCCCCACGCCTACAACCATCAGGACCAAGATGCCAAACCAAATGGCTTGGTGCTCTGGCGTTAACCCGAGCTTCAAACCCATCACCATTGGAAAGAAAATCGGAATGGTGAGCAAAATCATCGAAAGCTCGTCCATTACGCAGCCGAGTACGACGTAGAAAATCAAAATGCCACCGATCACGGCGAGCGGCGGCAAACCCATGCCACCGACCGCCGCAGCGAGTTGATTCGGCACTTGCGTAAGCGCGAGCGCAGAGTTCATCATATCCGCACCCAAAAAAATCATGAAGATCATCGCGGAGCTTTCCGCCGTCGCGTAAAAACACGTCTTGAATTTCTGCCACGTCATTTCGCGCTTTACGAGCGCCGCGATGAACGTGCTAAACGCACCGACTGCAGCACCTTCGGTTGGCGTAAACAATCCACCGTAAATACCGCCGAACACAATAAGAAACACAACGGCAATCGGCCCGACGCCGATCAGCGCTTCTTTCATATTCGTCTTTGCTACTTCATCATGCTCAGGCGCGTGACCGGGCACGAGGCGCACGTAAATCGCAATCGCGATCATGTAGCCGAGCATCGCGATGATGCCGGGAATCATCGCGGCGGCGAAGAGTTTTGCAATGTTTTGTTCGGTGAGGATCGCGTAGATCACGAGCACCACAGAGGGCGGAATCAAGATCCCGAGCGTGCCACCTGCAGCGAGGGTTGCGGTGGCAAGCCGACCTGAGTACCCGTGACGTTTCATTTCGGGTAACGCGACAGAGGTTACGGTGGCAGCGGTCGCAACTGAGGATCCGCAGATCGCACCAAACGCCGCACAGGCAAACACCGAAGCCATCGCAAGCCCGCCTTTAAAGCGCCCCATCGCGCCCGCTGCGAACTGAAAGAGCGCTCTCGACAAACCGCCTTGCGTAGCGAAATGCCCCATCAAAATGAAGAGTGGAATCACAGAAAGGTCATAACTTGCGAACCGCGCGTATGCCTGTGAATTCAGGAAATTCGCAAGTGGCAACCACCCAGTTTGCGCAACATAGCCTACAGCGCCTGCGACAAACATCGTTGCGGCGATGGGAATGCGAATCGCCATCAGCGTCAACATGATGCCGAAGATGACGACTGTGAGAGTGATACCGGTCATTGCGGTAAGCCCTCTTCTTCGATCTCAGAAAATCCGCGGACCGCCTGCAAGAGTGCGATCAAGGCAGTGAGCGCGAGGGCAGGGGCAATGAAGCAATACACAATCCACTCGGGAAATCCGAGCATCATTGTGCCCGAGTTACTTTTGAAGGCAGAGAGTCCGCCAAGCGTTGCGCGCCATGCGCACAGGCCGAGCATGCCAGCGATGAACAGCGCGCCGATACGATCCAAAGCACCTCGCGTTTTGTCGCTAGTTTTCGCAGTAAAAAAATCAACGATGATGTTGCCGCGTTTGACTTGGCACCAAGGCAAAAAGAGCGACACCGCGGCGCCCGTCATCACCGCCGTTAACTCGAAATCACCGAGTAGCGCTTTGCCGAAGAAGTCGCGTCCGATCACGCTGTATACGGTCATCAGCGTGATCGCAACCAAAATGACACCCGCTAGCACTGCGCACATGCGCGCCAGGGTTTCTAAAAACTTCACGACGTCCTCCGTTTTTTTCTGCGCTGCGTAGATCGAAACTAACGCGCAACGACTGCAATCATAGGTAATGTTTGCTGACAACCTAGGATTTGCTCATTACAAACGCATTTACCTAATCATAACTTGCGTTTGAAACGATTCGATACAAGAATTCGTGTTTAGCGGTCAAAATTGCGCGCTATGCAGCCTTTACCCAACGTCTCGGATTTTGACCTGCGCGCGCTGCCGCTGGATTTTCACAACGATCCCTATCGTTACTACCGCGCGCTGCGTGAACAAGCACCTATCCGTCGTATGCCAGATGACTCTATCCTGCTCACGCGCTATGCAGATTGCTTGCAGGTGTACAAAGATCCGGTCACGTTTTCATCCGACAAGAAAGCGGAGTTTTTTCCAAAATACGGCGATTCGCCGCTCTTTGAGCATCACACAACGAGCCTTGTGTTCAACGACCCGCCGCTGCATACGCGGGTGAGAAAACTCATCATCGGCGCGCTATCGCAGCGTGCGGTAGACGCGATGGAAGCCTCGCTCGTTGCGCTCGTTGATCGTTTGCTTGATGACATCGTCGCGCGCAAGAAAAGTGGTGACGCACTCGAGTTGATCGAACATTTCGCCGCAGCGATTCCTGTGGAAATCATCGGCAATTTGCTCGGTGTGCCAAATGATGAACGCGCGCCGCTTCGCGACTGGTCACTCGCGATTCTGGGCGCTCTAGAGCCGACGTTATCCAGAGAACAAATGCAGCGCGGGAATGCGGCAGTGAGCGCGTTCACTGATTATTTGAAGACGCTCGTCGCGCGACGTCGCGCCAAACCCGGCGATCCCGCAACTGACGTACTCACGCGGCTTATTCAAGGCGAGTCTGCAAGCGAGCAATTGAGTGACACTGAGCTATTGCAAAACTGCATTTTCATCCTGAACGCGGGGCATGAAACAACCACAAACTTAATTGGCAACGCGCTGCACGCACTCACGTTGTGGCCGGAGCAGCGCGCCGTGTTGGTAGCAAATCCTGCGCTCATCAAAAGCGCTATCGAAGAGTTCTTACGCTTTGAATCGAGCAATCAGCTTGGCAATCGAATGAGCACGGCGCAGAGCGTCATCGGCGGTGTTTCGCTGCCCGCGAGGACTAGGATTACGCTTTGCATCGGGGCGGCCAATCGTGATCCCGCTCAGTTCGAAGACCCGGATTCGCTCGACATCACGCGGGAACACAATCGTCATCTCGCGTTTGGTTCTGGGCCGCACCAATGCGCAGGGCTTGCCGTCGCGCGACTCGAAGGTGCCGTTGCGATATCGCGCTTTCTTGCGCGGTTTCCGCGCTATGAGATTGATCACGCGAACGCCGCGCGCGGCGGTCGCGCGAGGTTTCGCGGTTTTCTGCAAATACCTTTCACAATTTGAGCATTAGCTTCATCATGCATCGCCCATTTATTTTGGGCAATGGAACGGTTATGTCTATTTTCGAAAGATAGGTGAAAACATCCAATCGCCCGTATTTATTGGGCGATCAAGTGTGAAGCTGTGATGCGTTATCGCGTCGCGTAAGGTTTGCGATCCACGTAGTACGCGCTCTCAATGCCTGCCAGCGAGCGACCGCGCACATCTTTCTTTGCGCGAATTTCGTCGACGAGTTCGAGCGCGGTTTTCTCACACGGCGGCAGCTCAACATTACTCACATCTTTCGGCGTCAACCGCTCGCCCCATTCAACGTAATGCGAACACAGCGTGAGCCCCGCGCCAAACGCCGGCATCAAGAGTTTTGCGTTCGCTTTGATGCGCCCCTCTTCCAGCGCCTCTACTAGCGCCACCGGAACCGTCGCGGCACTCATATTCCCGTATTTCTGCACGGTGAGGTGAACTTTTTCCATCGGAAGCCCCGCATATTTCGCTACTGCTTCGATGATCCGCGAGTTCGCTTGATGCGGCACGACCAAATCAATCTGCTCGGCGGCTACACCGGCCTTCGCCAGCGTTTTTGCGCTTGCATCGGTCATTCCTTGCACCGCTTTTTTGAAAATTTGCGGTCCGTCAAAATCCCACAGCATATCGCCGAAGGTCACGTTTGCATTCGCATAAGTCGCGCCATATCCGCGAACTCGAAGAATGCTGCGCGCGTCGGCGTAGCAGCCCAGAGTTTCTGCGAGCAAACCGGTTTTCTCTTCCGTCGCTTCAATCACAATCGCGGCACAACCATCGCCGAATAGCACCGCGCAACCGCGATTATCCCAATCCATATAGCGCGAAATAAGTTCAACACCAACGACCAGGGCGCGCTTTACGACACCGGTGCGAACCATCGCGTTTGCGGTCGAGTAACCATACAGAAAACTGGTGCACGCCGTGTTCACATCCATCGCGGCGGCGCCGTCTGCGCCGAGCTTGTACTGCAGCGCAGAAGCCGTATTTGGCACCATCTCATCGAAGCTGCAACTGCCATAAACGATAAGGTCAATGTCCGTTGCCTTGAGCCCCGCACAGGCAAGCGCGTGCATTGATGCGACGTATGCCATCTCGACCGCATGCACGTGAGAAATGCGCCGCTCTTTCATCCCGGTGCGCGTGGTAATCCAATCGTCGTCGGTCTCTAGGAACGTAGCCAAGTCAGCGTTTGTAAGCACCGCTGGCGGCATACATTTTCCCCACCCAGTAATGGCCGCATAGGTCATAGTCGATCCTCCTTGTTTTCGTTATCTGTAGCAAAGGGCGAGATTATCTACTCCAAGCGGTTTCCGATCACGTGCGTGCAGGCGCAAGCGATTTAAGGCCTTCCTCGAAAAGCTGATCGAGTTGCTCCAGTGAATTGCAAAGGAACTCGTTCGAGGATAGAAGATGCGCGATCAGTTCCATACGCGACTCAAGCGCACAACGGGCCGACAAATCTATAGGTAGATCCATTGCGTTTGAGCGCACGCTTATCGCGAGCGCCATACTGCGCGCCTCGTCATACGCGGTATGCCCGCGATAGAGTAGCGTCAACGCGGTGAGCGTTTCACGAGGCAACAGTCGTAGCGCGTCGGCGTGGCGCGCAACTTCCCATGCGGTCGTTTGCATCACCGGATAGCTCACCATCGCAGTGGTTTCTCGATGCACGATGTTCGGCGACGAAGTCGATAAACCTGCAGCGTCATCGGCAATAACCCGTCTCCAGTGCTCGTCAAGAAACAACTTTTCTTCAACGAGTAACTCCTTGAAACCACGCAGCATTGTCAGAGATTTATTTGCGCGCTTGCGATTTGCTTCTATTTCGCTGCGCAAAGCGGCGCACGTTTGTGCGGCTAGCTCCGCGTTGCGGCGTCGCTCATGCCACTTCTGAAGCAGGAACGGCAGGATAACGCCAAGCACCACGATCGACAAATACAAAAGGTACTGGCTGACGGAGTCGAGAGGTCCAAAGGTAAAGTTCGGGCGCATCGCAATTCCAAGATGGGTGGTCGCATCGACAACGGCGGAGGAGTGTACCGCGCCGTTAAAATTGCGATATGTCGAAGATTCTAAATATTGCCGCTTACCGATTTGTTCATTTGAACGATCCTGCTGCGATTCGCGATCGCCTGCTCCCCCACGCGCTTGCGCTCGGTGTGAGAGGCACGATTTTGCTCGCACATGAAGGCATCAATTTGTTTTTGGCGGGCCCCGAGACAACGGTCCGCACGTTCCTCGCCATCCTTGATGATGACTCACGTTTTGCCGAACTCGACATCAAGGAAAGCTGGAGCGACGACTGGCCGTTCCACAAGATGAAGATCAAGTTGAAAGACGAGATCGTCACCTTCCGCCAGCCGCAGGTGAACCCCGCGCAAACGCCTGCGCCGTTCATATCCGCTGCTGAACTCAAGGCGCGGCTTGATCGAGGCGATGACGTCGTATTGCTCGATACCCGAAACGATGTCGAAGTGGACACCGGAACATTTCAGGGTGCGCTTTTTTGGGGAAACAAAAACTTCACCGAGTTTGGTGAAGTTGCTAAACAGCGTGTCGATGAAATCAAGAACAAGACCGTGGTGAGTTTCTGCACGGGCGGCATTCGCTGCGAAAAAGCGGCGCCGTACTTGCACTCATTAGGCGTTGAAAACGTCTATCAACTCGAAGGCGGCATCCTGCGCTATTTCGAGCAAGTTGGACGTGATCATTTCGACGGTGATTGTTTTGTATTTGACGAACGCGCAGCCGTTGATCCAGGGCTCGCGCCGACCGCGCGCTAGGCGGACGCTAAGGACAGCACGCCAGGCTGCTGCGCAAACGGCGCTGGCGGGACGTTCAGAAAAGCCGCGCGCATACAGGCCTTGAAGTGACGGATCACGCGCGGGACTAGCGCTTTTTGACTACCGACGTACGCCGTCAATCTGACCCGGTGGCTGAACGAGCAACTTTTCGGTCGCAGATGGTGGCAACACACTGACATCACCGCGACAATCTTTGCGCGGCAGATTGCTTCCGGTTACGTTGCAGCGTTCGTTGTTGGCTGCTGTGCGCTGGGCGTCAGCGGTCGCTGTCTGCGGCGCGGCAGCACATCCTCCGAGCGCGACAGCGATAGTTAGTGAAGAAATAGCTAGAGCAAATTTCATGATCGTCAATCTCCAAAAATTTAACAATTGTGAGTGTAGCTAAGACTCAGAAAAGTCGCTTAGCTAATGCTGCCACTTGATAACAGACAGCAGATTGTTGAAGTCATCGGACCATAGCGGAGTCCCGGAAATTCGCTCCAGCGGCTTCGACGCTTCAATCCCTTTCAGCGCCTCGGCATCTTTTGCTAGCAATACCCAGGTGCTCGTTGAATGCAGCGCATTGTTTGCCTGCGAAGGGTCCTCGACAACGACGCCAGCCAAGCCTAATTTCGCGGAAATCTCGGCGAGCACGGGCGGCAAGTTCAAGAATCGATTCGACACGTGATAGGCGAGGATGCCGTTGCCTGCGAGCTGTGCCATGAACACTCGAACTGCGTCGTCCGTAATCAGATGCATCGGTATGGAGTCGCCGGAAAACGCATCAACGGCGAGCACGTTGAACTGATTGCTCGCTTCACGCTCGAGCGAGAGACGTGCGTCGCCGATGATTACATCTAGCTTGGATTTGCTGTCGCTGAGATAGGTGAAATGTGTGCGGGCAAGCCGCTCCACTTCGGCGTTGATTTCATAGATGCGACACGTATCAACATCGCGGCAATACGCGGCGACGGTACCCACACCGAGCCCAATCATGCCGATGCGAATGCCTGCAGCCGTTCGCGGCGCTTCGATGCGTTTTTGATTTACCGCGCGTCCAAATCCAGAGGTCGGCGTGTAATACGTTGTGGGCTCTTTTCGCCAGGTTGGAAACGTATATTGTTCGCCGTGAAGAATCGCACCGTGCACCATGCGCACGAGGTGATTCTCGGTGCCCGGATCATCGTAGGATTTGATTTTCATCACACCATAAAAATTACGGGAAACTTCCAACGAATTGTTGTGTTCAAGTTTCCAGAAATAGGCCCCGGTCGCGGCAACCCCGATCGCCAAAGCGACCGCCACCCACTTCAAAACCGGTTGAGTGCCCGCTGCAACGGGAACAAACAGAGCCGCTGCAACGAACAACGCAATCGGCGTTTCAAGGAAAGTGGGAAACGCAAGCGGCGCGACAACGCTGACCACTAGCGCACCCAGTGCGCCGCCCACTGAAATTAACAAATAAAACCGCGTCAGCAGCGCGGGCGCAGGTTTGGCCAAAACCAATTCACCATGGCACACCATGCACACGACGAATAAACCCACGCAGAACACCGAGGTTTGCACCACCAAGTCGAACTGATAGGTTTTGTCCACCAGCAAGAAACTCATCGCAATCACTGCGATGAAAAACGGGCCAACGTAGTATTGCGGTTTGTACCAACCGCTGCCATCAAACGTCAGAATGAAGGTCAACAAATAGAGCACCAGCGGCAACACCCATAGCAGCGGCACCGACGCGACGTTTTGCGTGATGTGGTTCGACACCGAAAGCAGCAGCATCGAGCCAGTAGCAGAAAGCGCAATCCAGCGCCATTGCAGCGATGCCGTAGGCTTACTCAGCACTTCGTCGCTAACGCCAATTTCATTGGGCTTAGAACCATCTGAGCGTGAAACTCGCCATGCGAGCGTAACGAGCAACAACACGTAAAGCGCGAAGGCAATCGACCAGCCGATCGCCTGTTGCCGCGTCCCCACAAATGGCTCGATGACCAGCGGATAAGCAACGAGTGCAAGTAGAGACGCCGCGTTTGAAAGCGCAAACAAGCGATACGGATCTCGCCCAGGTTTAAGCCGCGCGAAATAGCTTTGAATCAGCGGGCTCGTCGTCGAAAGCAACAAATACGGCAAACCAATGGTGACCGCAAGCAGCATCAAAATACGCGAGATGGGCTCTTCGGTGCCAAACGGTTTGAGCGACTCGGGCGCGAGGATGGGCAGCACGAGCAAACAGAGAAGCGCGAGCACGATATGTGCGATCGGCTGTCGCTTCGGCCCGAGCGCGCGCGGCGTTGCGTCGGCATATGCGTACCCGAGCAGCAGCGCAGCCTGGAAGAACAACATGCACGTTGTCCAAACTGCGGAGGAGCCGCCAAACCACGGCAGGATTTGCTTTGCGATGAGCGGTTGAACCAGAAACAATAAGAACGCTGAGAGCGCGACAACCGCGTAGAAATGCATAACGAAAGCAACGAATAAAGTACCGCGATTATCGCAGGCGATTAGCGAGCGCGGCGCGCGAGCAAACGCGCGAACCCGCGGCGGGGTCCATCATCTTCAAAACAAAAAAGGGAGCACAAGCTCCCTTTTTTAAGCCAGAGGGCGGAGACCTAGGCGGCGTCGCGAAGCGCCTGAATCCGCTGCTCCATGGGTGGGTGCGTAGAAAACAACGAACCCATTTTGCCGCCGATACCCATTGCTTTTACGCTCTGGGGAAGCTCGCCAGGGGTTAAACCGCCCAGCCGAGCCAGCGCGTTGATCATCGGCTGTTTATTGCCCATGAGTTCAGCCGCGCCCGCATCCGCACGGAATTCTCGCTGCCGCGAAAACCAAGCCACGATAATCGCAGCAAGCACGCCGAGCAGCAAATCCATGATGATGGTCGTTGCGTAATAGCCAATACCCGGACCGTCGCTTTGGTTGCGCAAAACAACTTTATCAACGAAGTAGCCCACGATGCGTGAAATGAAAATCACGAACGTGTTCATCACGCCTTGGATCAAAGTCATCGTCACCATATCACCGTTGGCGACGTGGGCAACTTCGTGCCCAATTACCGCTTCGACTTCTTCTCGGGTCATCGATTGCAGCAATCCCGTCGACACAGCAACGAGGGCTGAGTTTTTGAACGCACCCGTAGCAAACGCGTTCGGTTCGCCTTCGTAGAGACCGACCTCAGGCATTCCAATTTGTGCTTTATCAGCAAAACGCTTCACCGTATTGACGATCCATGCGTGCGTCGGGTCGGTTGAGTCGTTAATCACCTGAACACCTGAGCTCCATTTAGCGATGGGCTTACTCATTAGCAGCGAAATAATCGCACCGCCAAAACCCATCACCAGCGCGAAGCCAAGCAAAGCGGTTAGGTTGAGCCCGTTAGCGGTGAGGAATCGGTTGAGTCCGAGGATATTTGCGACGATGCCGAGCACCAGCACGACCGCTAAGTTGGTAGCGAGGAAGAGGACTATTCGTTTCATAAGTGTGACTGTCTCCGTGACGTCAAAACTGTTGTGATTGTGAGCAACGCGTTCGATTAGTTGACCGTCGGTTTGGTTCGGTGACCCTGGGAAGGAAGTTTCTTCCAGAACATGGTCCATTCCAGCCGATTGCAATCTGGCCGAGTTCATCTAATGTATGAACGATACCGCGAGTTTCAAATATTGATTAGCGGCGGAAACCCGAAAACACTAAAAAACGCGTAAAGTTGTTCAACAGCTATCTTGATTTAGAAACGATTTAATTGGGCTACAACTGGATTTACTTCAGTAGCCGAAAAATATACAATATCCCGTAATCGCCCAATGAAATAGTCGTTTTACCGAGGATGCTAAATATCGTGAAAGGGCTTGTTGCTGCCGCCTTGAGCGCTGGCTCTACGTAATTCGAGCAGCCTGACCGGCGTATTGAGTTGTGTTTTAGGGCATAATTAAGGGTTACCGCAAGCAGCTGCACATCTCGCGAAATCATCGCGGCGCAGTTGACCAACAGCTTCACGTATCCCGCGAGAGTGCCGATTTTTTACTTGAATCGACTACGGGGCCCCGTGCAGCGCTCACCACGAAAAGGATAGGCTATGAAAGAAGGCATTCACCCCAACTACCGCGACGTCGTTTTTCACGACACCGCAGCGAACGTCAAATGGATCACGCGTTCTTCCTTGAACACCAGCCGCACGATCAAAATGGACGACGGCAAGGAGTATCCACTCGTGGTGCTTGAGATTTCGTCAGCGTCGCATCCGTTCTACACGGGCAAACAACAGCGTATCCTGGACACTGCAGGTCGCGTTGAACGCTTCAACAAGAAATACGCGAAGAAGGCGGCCTAAGCCTTCCTGCGCAAACGAGAAAAGGCAGCACCCGCTGCCTTTTTTTGTTTATGGCGAGCGCAAACCGCATTTGCTGTTTCGTACTGCCGCGACTGTGTTTGCTCAGCGCTCGCTATGCTTTACGCGACGCGCTTGGCGCTTAGCGAAAACGATTCCATGAATCTCCACGCATCCCACGAACCTACCGACCGCAACAAAGCGTTATGGAAACGCGTTGCGCTGTTGGCGTTAATTGCAGTTTGGCTAGGTTCTGGCATTGTCGGTCGCGACGCCTGGAAACCGGATGAGCCGATTTATCTTGGCATCTTGCACAGCATGTTGACCGTCGGCGGCGACGCGTGGTGGTCTCCCGAAATTGGCGGCATGCTTGCCGAGGCAGAATTGCCATTCATCCACTGGATCAACGCAGCGATTGCGTTCCTGCCGCACCAATTTTTGCCGCTTCACGAAGCTGCGCGATTTTCTTCAATCGCGTGGATCGCACTGTCGATCTTCGCGGTGGCGCTCGCGGCGCGGCAGTGGAGCGCGGGTCACATTTCGTATCTGGCCGCTGTGATCTTCATCGGCTGCTTGGGGCTCTACGACCGAGCGCACGCTTACCTCACCGAAAACAGCATCGTCGCCGCAATTGCGCTCGTGCTCTATGGCGCGTCTCAGCTCGCAGATTTCCGCAACCGCGCTACGATGATTTTTGTTGCTGCCGGAGTTTTGGCATTTGCGTCCCACGGCACGTTGGGCGCGCTGCTGGTATCGCTGCCGCTGGTGTTGTTTGCGTTCGCACCCGTGCTTTCGATGCACCGCGTAGCGCTATTGCGCTCCGTTGCTTTCATTGTCGTTGTTTGCATTGTGCTCACAGGCGTGTTCGCGAGCCGCGCGCCAGACGCCTTTCAACTTTGGGTCGAAAGCGGCGCGGGGCTTGTGCTGAGTGATCGCGACAATATCGCTCCGCAGAACTATGTGATTGCCCTACTTTGGTTTTCATGGCCTGCGTGGCCGCTCGCGCTGTGGACGATCACGCTTCGCGTGCGCGGGTTCGCAGGCGGTTGGGCGCGCGCCGAGATTCTCGCGCCATCCATCGTGATCGTCTCAAGTTTTTGTTTGTTAAACGCATTCGCAGAACCGCGTACGGTGCAGGCGCTGTTTTTTCTTCCGCCGCTGGTGCTACTCGCCGCCTTTGGTGTCGATACCGTGCGCCGCTCTTGGTATGCGCTGATCGACTGGTTCGGTATTTTGGTGCTAGGACTCGCGGGCTTGGCGGCGCTCGTCGTCAGTTTTGCCGTGTATTTCAAATGGCCAACGGGCCTTGCAATCTGGATCTCGCGATTTATTCCAGGTTTTGAGGGCAGCACGCCGTGGTTTGGCTACGCGACTGCGGCGATCGCGTACGTAGCTTGGATAGCATTAGTCCAACCCGCGCATCAACATTCGCGACGTGCCCTCATCAACTGGGCCGGTTGTGTCACGCTCGTTTGGGTCGTCGCACAAGCGCTGTTGCTCAAACCCGCTGACTACGTCACTTCACATCGAGCCAGTTTCCAATCGCTTGCTGGCGCATGGCCTATCGACGGCTGCGTCAGCGCGGTGGCAATGCCTGCTAGCGAAACCGCGCTGTTGCACTACTATGCCGAAAAGACGGTTGTCGCGGCTCCATCGGTTGCAGAATCGGATTGTGACGCGGTTCTCATTCAGCGCTGGCGCGGTGCGCCGCCTGCGCCTGAACCCGACCAGTTCAACCTTCGGGCGCGCGCTGTGCGACCCGGAAATAGCTCGGAATCATTTGAGCTCTACACACGAGTCGTTCGCGCAAGTGAAAAGCAACGACCAGAAATGAAACTATGAAATTTGTAGACGAAGCATTTATTGACGTGATGGCTGGCGATGGCGGAAACGGCATGGCGTCGTTCCGTCGCGAAAAATACATCCCGGAAGGTGGCCCCGACGGCGGCGACGGCGGCAAAGGCGGCTCGGTATACGTGATCGCCGATGAAAACATCAATACGCTGATTGACTACCGCTTCGCGCGAATCCATCGTGCGCAAAAAGGCGAAAACGGTCGCGGTGCAGATTGCTACGGCAAAGGCGGGGAAGATCTCGTGCTTCGCATGCCTGTAGGCACTGTTATTACCGACGAAGAAACTGGCATCGTTTTGGCGGATCTAGGTGCACACGGCTCGAAAGAACTCATTGCCAAAGGCGGCGCTGGCGGCCTCGGAAATATTCATTTCAAATCAAGCGTAAATCGCGCGCCTCGCCAGAAAACAAACGGCGGAGAAGGCGAAAAACGCCGTGTTCGACTAGAACTAAAAATACTCGCTGACGTCGGTTTACTGGGGCAACCCAACGCAGGGAAGTCAACGCTCGTGCGCGCGGTGAGTGCGGCAAAACCAAAAGTAGCCGACTACCCATTCACCACGCTCGCGCCGAGCTTGGGCGTGGTGCGCATTGACTACGGGCGCTCATTCGTGATCGCCGACATTCCTGGTCTCATTGAAGGTGCCGCAGAAGGCGCGGGGCTTGGGCACCAGTTTCTTCGCCACCTGCAGCGCACGAAACTCATTCTGCACCTCATCGATATCGCGCCATTTGACGATCACGTCGACCCGGTCAAAGAAGCAAAAGCGTTGGTCAATGAACTCAAAAAATACGACGCTGCGCTTCACGCGAAGCCGCGTTGGTTAGTGTTCAACAAAATTGATTTGCTCGACAAAAAGGAAGCCGACAAACGCATCAAAGAGGCGCTCAAGCGCATGCGCTGGACGAAGCCTTGGTACGCGATTAGCGGCATCAGTTCAAGCGGCACCCAGGAATTAGTGCGCGCCATTGGCGATCATCTCGCCGAACACAACGCGAAAGCATGACCGACTTCTCCATCCTCAAATCCAGCAAACGCGTCGTCGCTAAAGTAGGCAGCGCGCTCGTCACCAATGGCGGCGCAGGCATCGACCGAAACGCGATTGCTCGCTGGGCGAAAGACGTTGCTGCGCTTCGTGCAAAAAATATCGAAGTGATTTTTGTCTCTTCTGGAGCAATCGCTGAGGGCATCGCCAGACTTGGCTGGAAAGAGCGCCCGAAACTCATGCCCGAACTGCAGGCCGCTGCGGCCGTTGGACAAATGGGCCTCGCCAACGTGTATGAACAAGCGTTTGCGACGCACGGATTGAAAACCGCACAAGTACTCCTCACTCACGAAGACCTTGCGGATCGGAAGCGCTACCTAAACGCGAGATCAACATTGCTCGCACTGCTCAATCACGGTGTAATTCCGATCATCAACGAAAACGACACCGTAACCACCGACGAAATCAAGTTCGGTGACAACGATACGCTCGGCGCACTCGTTGCCAACTTGACCGATGCGCAGCTGTTGATATTGTTGACCGATCAGCGCGGTCTCTACACCGCAGATCCGCGCAAAGACCCAAGCGCGCAGTTCATCGCCGTGGGGCGCGCTGATGATCCGCAGTATGCGCAGATGGCCGGCGGGACGGGTAGCGGCATTTCTAAAGGTGGCATGCTCACCAAAATTTTCGCGGCGCGCCGCGCGTCGACGAGCGGCATTCATACCGTAATCGCGAGCGGACACGAGACCGATGTGTTGCAGCGTCTTACCAGCGGAGAGGCCATCGGCACGCTGCTACACGCCCCCGAATCGAGCCTTGCAAAGCGAAAAAGCTGGATGCGCGACCATCTGCAGCTGCGCGGACGGGTCACGCTTGATGCCGGTGCTTCACGCGCGCTCACCCAAGGCGGACGCAGCCTATTACCGATTGGCGTCGTTGCCGTGCAAGGTGACTTTGAACGCGGCGAGGTCATTGCCTGCATCGACGAAAACGGTCGCGAGCTGGCGCGCGGGCTCGCCAATTATTCCTCCAGTGAATCGGGCAGGATCATGCGCAGACCGTCCACCGACATTGAAGCGATCCTCGGCTACGTGCACGACGATGAACTCATTCACCGCGACAACCTCGTTCTTATGTAGCCGATGCGCCGCCTGCCTCGGTGCCTAGAAGCTACGCTGTACCGCGCGCACTTGAAACTTTGCGCGACGCCCCTACTCTTACAGCCACGTCATTGCACCTGAATAAGGGATCGAAGAGCTATGTCAATCGCACGTATTTCCAAATCGCTCACGCTCATACTGGCGGCGCTTGGAATCGCTTCCTGCAGCGACGCTCAACCGCCCATCCAAGCCAACAACACCTTGCCGCCCACCCCAGCGCAACCGGCGGCAGCGGCGCAATTGGCCGCCCCGCGTCAATCAACGCCGCTGATCAACGGCAACATGCCTTCGCTCGCGCCTGTGGTGAGCCAAACCGCCGCCGGCGTGGTCAACATTTCTACGCTCACGCGCGCTGCTGAAAACGACAACCCGATGTTTGTCGACCCATTTTTCCGCCGTTTCTTCGGCGTACCGGAGTCACAATCGCGGCCGCAGCAGCGCGAGGCACAAGCTTCGGGATCCGGGGTGATTGTTGATTCGGCAAAGGGCTACATCCTCACCAATCATCACGTGATCAAAGGCGCGACCAAAATTGTGGTTACGCTGCGAGATCGGCGCGAGTTCACGGCAAAACTTGTGGGCTCTGATCCCGCTACCGATATCGCGCTGCTGCAGATACCGACCGAGCGGCTCACCGCAGTAAAAATCGGCGAATCTGACGCTCTCCAGGTCGGAGACTACGTGCTCGCGATTGGCAACCCCTTCGGTGTGGGGCAGACGGTTACGAGCGGCATCGTCTCTGCACTGGGACGCGCTGGCTTAAACATCGAGGGTTATGAAGACTTTATCCAAACCGATGCTTCGATCAACCCCGGAAACTCAGGCGGCGCACTCATCAATCTTCGCGGCGAATTGATCGGTATCAACACCGCGATCATTGGCCCAGCGGGAGGCAACGTTGGGATCGGCTTCGCGGTGCCCACCAACATGGCGATGCGCGTCATGGATCAACTCTCCCGGTTTGGCGAGGTCAAACGCGGCGGCATCGGCATCGCGGCAGTAGGCGAAGTGAACCAAGACATCGCGAAAGAAAACAAGCTCGCGAGCATTGAGGGCGCGGTTATCAATACGGTAATCGGCGGCAGCCCAGCCGATAAAGCAGGACTCAAAAAAGGCGACGTTGTTACGGCGGTAAATGGTCGCCCAGTCCGGACTGGTTACGATCTGCGCAATCAGCAAGCACTGACGCCGATCGGGCAGGCGCTCGATCTTGCGGTTACCCGCGAAGGCCGCTCGCGAAATGTTCGCGTGAACGTGGAAACACCTGCGCGGGCACAAGGATTGCGGCCCGAAAAAGTAAATGAGCTGCCCGGCACTCAGCTCGCAAGCATTCCAAAAGAGCTCAATGGCCGCGGGGTCTACGTTCTCGATGTCGAAAAAGACAGCGAAGCGTTTCAGATCGGGCTTCGCGAAAACGACGTGTTGTTGGGCGTTAATGGCCGCTATGTGAATTCGCCGCAAGATGTGCGCAACGCGATCCGAGACGCCAATCGATTTGTCGTGTTCAACCTAGTGCGCGGTGACAACCGAATTGATCTGCGCGCCAGGAAGAGCGCAACGCAAGGCGCGTAATTCAACGCTTCCGCGGCTCAGCAGTCGCGCCGCAGAAAGCGTGCACGAAACGTAGGTGCGTTGTGATAGCCGCAGTTGGCTATGCTTTGCGTCTTAGTGTTAAAAGCCGCGTCGTCTAAGCTGCGGAACACCACCGTCCTAGCGCATAAGCGCGTCGTCCTGTTCTGAAGGAACTCATGCAATACCGTCGTCTCGGCCGCTCTGGCCTCAAAGTCTCTGAACTCTCATTCGGATCATGGGTCACCTATGGTTCACAAGTCGACACCAAAGCGGCCGTCGAATGTATGGCCGCGGCTTGGGATGCCGGCGTTAACTTTTTCGACAACGCCGAGGTCTACGCGCGCGGCATGAGCGAAACCATTATGGGCGAAGCGTTAAAGCAGCTCGGATGGCGTCGCGCGCAAGTGGTCGTGTCGACCAAGTTTTTCTGGGGCATCAATGACGGCCCTAATGAGAAGAACACGCTTAACCGAAAGTATTTGATGCAAGCGATTGATGGATCGTTGAAGCGTTTGCAACTCGACTACGTGGATCTTGTGTTTTGCCATCGCCCCGACGCCCACACGCCGCTCGAAGAAACTGTGCGCGCGATGAGCGACATGATCACGCAGGGCAAAGCAATGTACTGGGGCACTAGCGAATGGAGTGCCGAAGAGATTCGGGGCGCCTACGCAATCGCGGAGCGCCACCACCTGCACAAGCCCGTGATGGAGCAACCGCAATACAACCTGTTCGCGCGCGATCGCGTGGAGAAGGAATACGCGCGGCTCTACGGCGATATTGGGCTCGGCCTCACTACTTGGAGCCCGCTCGCGTCCGGCCTACTCACCGGCAAATACGCAAAAGGCATCCCGAGCGATTCCCGAGCCGCACTCAAAGGCTACGAATGGATCGCCGAGCGCGTTACCGACGCCGATAAACTCGCCAAGGTAGAAAAACTGCGCCCTATCGCCTCCGATTTGGGTTGCACAATCTCGCAACTCGCGCTCGCATGGTGCGTGAAAAACCCGAACGTCAGCACAGTGATCACCGGCGCATCGCGGGTAAGCCAAGTGCAAGAGAACATGAAAGCACTTGAGGTCGTAGCGAAGCTCACGCCGGAAGTGATGAAGGCGATCGATATGGCGACGGGGGCTTAAACCAATGATCACCAAAACCGCACCGATTTGGCGATTCGAAGACGCGGAAGCACATTTCGAGGAACTCGTCGAACTTTCCAGCAGCGAAGGCGCGCAAGCAATTGAAGTCGATGGTACACCCGGCGTTGTTGTTATATCGCGAATCGAATACGACCAGTTGCGAGCCATTTGACGCAGCGTTCAAACCCGCTTGCGACTGCCGACGGTTAAGCCGTGGGCGATTTCGTAGTTCGAGAGCGTTTACCTGGAACAGAACGCTGACTACGGCTTTGGTAGTCCTTCACAGCCGCTATCCGTGCAACAGCGTGAACCGATTTTTGAAAAAATCGACCTGTCACGAATATCAACGGTGCACTCCAAATGTTTCTAAGGCATCAACATCGCGGTAGTTCAGGCCAGCTTTCAAGCCGCATGAAAGACTTTGGCCTCCCGCACGAAGCGCTTTTGTCGCGATATCAACTACTCGTCGAGCTCGACTGGTTGCGCCCCGCATTTCATGTGCCGATTGAAAGGGAATGGTTCGAAAACTGGGCGAATTTCCCTCTGTACCCCGCTACCCTCAGACCAAACGAGTCCAGCTGGGAATGGAATTTTGACATTCGGTGGTTTATCACTGAGAAAGATTTCTCCGGCGCCGAATGGTTTCTCCATCCTTACGTCCAAAGTACAGGCGCCGGAGCAGAGTTCATCTTACGTTCAGTGAAATCGCCCACGTCAATTGACGTCACTGCGTTCGTCCACTCGCGAGGATTTAAAGTTGTCCCCGCCTATGATTACTTTTTCGAGTGGCAGCTCTTTCGGCTCGCGGACTTAGTCAGCCACGCGCGAGGGGATTCATGGCATCCGTGGCTTCCTGGTTCTTACGACGACTTTGTCGAGTATTCAAAGAGTGTTACGCCGGAAACGTTCAACCGCCCCGCAAATCTGACACGATGGGACAAGCGCGGCGAGGCGTTTGGATGGCTCGCTCACTACATCGCTTTCGAGAAAGCGTTCGACCAGTACGAATTCTCGGAAACGCGATCCGCAAACTTCCAGGCAAATGCAAACAAGGATAGGGCTCTGGAAGATCTCTACGCAAAGAGGAGAGAAGGTGCTTCAGCACTTGTAGCTTGGTTGCAAATTGACTCGACACGTCTCGAAACAGCGTTGAAAGAAGAATTTTTAACTCTCGCGCAGAACTGGCGATGGAAAAAATGGGATAAGACAGATCACTACGTTCAGCTATGGCGAGCGCTACAAGCGCAGATTCAATCTGCGGTCGACTGGCTTTGCTTGTTGACCGAAAAGTCACGTGTTGATTATTTGAACCAGTTTCGATACACGCACTTTGGTCAAGATGTTCGGGCGCAGCTTGAAGACGTGCTTCCGTATTCGCAATGGAAATCCGCGGTTACGTTATCTCGATACGTTACAGAGATCGGCAAGCGCTATCCTGCAGCAAAATTTTGTTCTTTGGGCGAGTTCGCTATTGATTCTCATGAGCTAGTTGCGATTGGCGGGCGGGTAGATGCGTTCGATGATTACATCGAATCTATTGGTCGCTTCATTGAAGAAAGCACCGTCTACGCAAACAAGGATGATCCGTTCAGAGCGCGCAGCCGCGAATCTTGGTATCGACTCATTGCGGTTTTGAGTGAAATCCTATTTGAGGTAATTGAGAAATCGAAATCCGACTCGGAGGTAACAAAAAAGAAAATACCCGGAGTAAAGAATCCTGCGCCGCTTTGCGTCGTTGCAGAGCGTTTGGCCAGAAAGGGGACTGAATTCAACAGAATCAAGAAACAGGAACAAGGCAACTCCCACGAAAAATACTTGGAAGATTTGGCTGAAGGCATACGCAAAGCGGGCAACAAAGACACGCTGATCTTGTATTTCACACTGGCTATTCACGCTGCGAGAAACGGGAAAGCGCACGCCTACGGGAGAAACCATGCGTTTCTTTCCGCCGCTTGGGCGGCACCAGTCTTTGACGCGCTCGTTTACTTCGTACCCTGGGCTGTAACTGAGCTGCTCAAAAAAGCTCCAACCGCACCCGCGAGTTAGCAGTCCGTCATCGCGAGCGAAGCGTGGCAGCACAGGAACGTCGATGAGTCAATGAACTCGATTCTCGGCGGAAGCTTTCTGGGTTGCCGGGTCGCAGTTTGTGCTCCTCGCAACGACGAACAGCAATGGCCCGACTTGATTTCGTTAATGCATCGCATCAAGTCCGTCAGTGGTAGTCCTCTGTCGAGGACGGGACCAAGGGCCGTCGATCCACGAACGCGTTGGCAACGTCGCAATCTACGATAATCACCCCGCCGCTCGCGAACCCGCGTTGCGTGCCTCGTACGTGCTGCCCGCAAGCGCATCGCACCTGCAGGAAGGTGTTATTCCAACTTAATATGCTGTCGCCCAATAACATGCGTGGATGATCACAATTTCTATACTTTTCAATAAATTAGCTTTCCCCGGTTCGAGCCCGAATTTAATTGGGCGATCACATATAAAGCTGTCACTTACTCTTTGATTAACCTCTCCCCCTACAAATCTTTCTTCGCCGACCGCGAACTTCGCCGAATTTTGTTGTCCTCCATCATGCCGCGGTTGCCTGCGGGCATGAATGCCTTGGCGCTGACGATGCTCGTGCAATCACAAACGAATTCATTTGCTTCAGCGGGGTCGGTGAGCGCGGCGTACATGATTGCTGCAGCATTGCAGGCGCCGATCGTGGGGCGCTTCATTGATCAAAATGGACCGCGTCGCGTGATGTTCCCGCTGGGCGTTGCTTGCGCGCTTGCGCTTTGTTTTGTGGTGCTAGCCGTGCAGCTGCAATGGCCGTTACTTGCCATAATGATCGGTGCGTTTGCTGCCGGCGGGACTTTCCCGCCAGTGTCGATGACCATTCGCGCGATGTATCGCAAATCTTCGATGAGCGATGCGCAAAAGCAAACGGCATTCGCGCTTGAAGCGATCGTGATGGAACTCGCCTTCACCCTAGGTCCGCTCGCAGTTTCGGTGGCTCTGCTCACCGGGCACGCAGCAACGGCCGTGCTCGGCTCTGCCGCGCTTGCGCTAATCGGCACTTTCCTCTTCTCACAATCTGGCGCAATGACGCGCTGGGGCACGGTAGAGAACGGCGAGGATGTCGTGCGCCATTGGCTGGGGCCGCTCAAAGTGTCTGCAGTACGTCGCGCGCTATTGCTATCGACGATGTTTGGCACGGGTATTGGCTTACTGGAAATTTCGCTGCCTGCTTTTGCTGCGTTTGTCGGCAATACAGCACTGGTCGGCTGGCTCTTCGCGGCGCTCTCGATCCCCAGCGCGATTGCTGGATTCGTCTATGGAACATGGCACATCACAATGCCGCTCAACAGACAAATTCTCTTCTGCGCAGCGTGGCTTGCCGCGGGCGCTGCGTTGATGGCGGCGACCGATACCTTTGCGCCGTACGTACTCATGTGCGTGCTGGCGGGGCTTGCGTTTGGGCCAATGATTACGGCTTTGTCGCTCCAGCTCGGGAAGTTAACCCCCGTTGAGTATTCCACCGAGGCGTTCACCTGGAGCATGACCGTTTTCTTAATCGGCATGGGTTCGGGATTCGTCGCAGGCGGCGCGCTGATTGAAAGCGCGAGCGGAATTGCCGGATGGCGCGCTTCGCTGTTGGCAAGCGTCGTGCTATTTATCGCGGCCGGTTTGTCATGTTTGGCGATTCCGGAAGTTCGCAATGATGGAAGTGGCGCGCACTAGCGGTTCTTTCCTTCGTACACAGGCGAAAACATAAACTTCTACTATGACCGATTCATCTTCTCATCGCCGCGCCGTTTTCACGCTCGTAATTTGCTGTTTGCTCTGGAGTATCGCGGGCGTGTTTACACGCCATCTCGACAGTGCAAAATCGTTTGAAGTCACGTTTTGGCGTAGCTTTTTCTGCGCCGTCGCGATGATTATTTGGTTCATCTATAGCGAAGGCATAAGAGGCACCGTTACCCATGTGCGCGCGAGCGGACGCGCGGGTTTTATCTCCGGCATTTGCTGGGCCGTCATGTTTACCTGCTTCATGATTGCGCTAACGCTCACTTCCACCGCCAACACGTTGATCGTGAATTCATTGTCGCCCCTGATCACCGCGCTGCTAGCGTGGCTCGTGTTGAAGTCGCCCGTGCTCGGGCGAACGTGGCTCGCAATTGGCATCGCTTTCATCGGCATGGCAATCATGTTTGGCAGCGCACTCGAAGGCAGCAGCGGCGCGGCGCTTGGCATGATGATCGCGTTTGGCGTGCCCATCGCGGCTGCGGTAAATTTGATCAACATTAAAAAAAGCGGCGGTGCAGTGGATCTCGCGCCCGCGGTCTTGATCGGCGCGCTGCTCTCTTGCGTCATCACTTTGCCGCTATCCCTGCCGTTCGCCGCGAGCGCAAAAGATGTACTGCTATTGGCGGTGCTCGGTGTCTTTCAACTCGCGATTCCGTGTGTATTGTTGATTCGCGCGGCTAAACACCTAAGCGCTCCAGAAACGGCGCTCTTGGGGATGCTGGAGGTCATCATTGGGCCGTTGTGGACGTGGCTCTTCGCGTCGGAAACCCCCTCCTCCAACACCTTGATTGGCGCAGCGATTGTGATCGGCGCGCTGGTGATCAATGAAGTCGTTCCCAAAAAGAAACCGGTCGCTGCTCGTGCCGACTTTCCGGCAAACTAGAGTCGCTACAGGTGGTTTGGCGCGTGCGATCGAACGAAAGGATGCAATGATGAAACTCTATGGCAGCAAGAACTCACGCTCGATCCGCGTCGCTTGGGCGCTTGAAGAAGCGGGCGCAAGCTATGAGTATCAGCGGATCTGGATGATGAAAGGCGAAGGGCATTTGCCCGCCTTTAAAGCGGTAAATCCTGCGGGAAAAATCCCGGTGCTGGTTGACGGCGGACTCACGTTGTCCGAGTCGATGGCGCAGGTGTTCTATGTCGCAGACAAGTTTCCGCAATCAAAATTGTTGCCGGAGAGTTTGGCGGAGCGCGGCGAGATGTATCGATGGGTTTTCTACGCCGTGACAGAACTCGAGCCGCATCTCTGGGCCATCGCCCAACATCGCTTCGCGCTGCCCGAAGACAGGCGCGTGCCGCAACTCGAACCAACCGCGATGTGGCAAGTCGCGCGAGCGATTCGACCCATCGAAAAAACACTCGCAGCGCGCCAATTCATTGCGGGCGACGCATTCACACTCGCAGACATCGTGACCACGCATTGCCTCACCTGGGCGCTGTCGGCGAAGCTCGAAGGTGTGGGCGATGCATGTTTGGCCTACATCGGACGCATGCGGGATCGCGCCGCGTACAAAGCCGCTAGCGCTCGGGAAACGCTCGAAGCAGAAAAGCATGAGGCAGCGCCGAACGCTGCGCAAAAGGGTTGAACTCTGCCGTTAAATATTCGCGAGCGAAAGGAACGCATCAGCTGTATCCACGAGGTACAGCAATTCTGCTAATTCGCCTACTTTACTGGGCGCAGCTTCGTATCAGGCAACAAACCGAAAACCATCCTATCCAACGTTTTCGCCCAATTCAATTGGGCTTAAATCTTATTAGCTGATCCGTGTCACTAGCGTTTGCCGAGCCACGAATCACACCGAACGCGATTCCGCTTCGTCTGCCTCTTCGGCACGAGCCAACAGCATTTCTTCCACGAGCGCCGCGCGCGATTGCGGCGTTTCTAAACTCATCCGCCCCAGAATTCCGCTTCGGAAATCATTGAGCAAGGCAACCGAGGCTTTCTCGTAATCAATCGCGCCACCCTTAGCCTTAAATCCCCGCTTGATTGCGATCGCTTCAATGACCGCTGGGCCATCCATTTCACTTACGTCAAATCCGAATCGTTTAGCGAGTGCGTCGGGGGTGTTTGCCAGCAACACATCTGCGAGATAGGTGGCGACCTCCTCGTTGATATACGAATTCGTTCCGATCAAATTGCAAGCCGCCAGCAACATGCCGTCACTTTCCAGCTCGATCTTCGGCCACATGAGCCCGGGAGTATCAAACAGCCATGTCCCGTCAGGCAAGTTATAGCGAGAAACCAACTTAGTAACCGCCGGTTCGTCGCCGACAGGAGCCGTTCGCGAATTCATCAGCGCGTTGATCAGGGTGGATTTGCCGACGTTCGGGATGCCCATCATCATCACCCGAAGCCGCTTGAGCGGACCGTCGCGATGCGGCGCAAGTGTTCGTGCGGCCGGCAACACCTTCGATGAATCGCCCACTTTCTTGCAAGAAATTGCGATGGCTTTGGTGTTAGGCAAGGCGTTGAAATGGGCGAGCCAGGCTTGGGTGATCGCGTCGTCGGCCATGTCAATTTTGTTGATGATTTTGAGCGCTGGGCGATCACGCTCAAGCCGCATTTCTTCGATCATGGGATTGACGCTTGCAGCCGGACAACGCGCATCGAGCACCTCGATCACCACATCCACATTACCGAGCGTTTCTTCGGCCTTCTTGCGCGCCGTGCGCATGTGACCGGGGAACCAATTGATTGCCATGATTACGCCGCAACCTTGTGTGATTTTTCGACGACGGGTAGCGTCGCTTTGTTTCCGATCATCGACCACGCAACCGCTTCAGCAACGCGGATGCCGTCGATGCCCGCCGACATGATGCCGCCTGCGTAGCCCGCGCCTTCGCCTGCAGGAAACAAGCCGCGCACGTTCATGCTCTGCAAATCATCATCGCGCCGTTTGATGCGAATCGGAGAACTCGTTCGTGTTTCAACGCCAGTGAGCACCGCATCATGCATCGCGAACCCTTTGATTTGTTTTTCGAATTCGGGAATGGCTTCGCGTATCGCACGGATCGCGTAGTCAGGCAAACTGCTGGAAAGATCGGTCAGGTGCACGCCCGGTTTATAGCTCGGTTCAACACCGCCCAAGGCTTTGCTTGCCGTTTCAGCAACGAAGTCGCCGACTAGTTGTGCAGGTGCGCTATAGGTGCGCTCACCTAACTCAAACGCGCGCGATTCCCACTGCCTCTGAAACGCGATGCCCGCAAGCGCCGTACTTGGATCATCGCGGCGATAACCCGGAAAATCCTCGGGTGAGATACCGCACACGATGCCTGCGTTTGCGTTGCGTTCGTTGCGCGAATATTGACTCATCCCGTTGGTGACAACTCGCCCCACTTCGCTAGTGGCTGCGACCACCGTAC
>JAAFIS010000004.1 GCA_013298695.1 Betaproteobacteria bacterium | reverse complement strand
GGCGAAGGTTTGGGCAATCAGTTCCTCGCCAATATTCGCGAATGCGATGCCACGGCTCACGTCGTACGCTGTTTTGAGGATGACAACGTGATTCACGTTGCAGGCAAAGTCTCGCCGATCGATGACATCGAGGTCATCAACACTGAGCTCGCCCTCGCCGATTTATCAAGCGTTGAAAAAGCGCTGCATCGCTACACCAAATTGTCACGCTCAACCGGCGGTGACAAAGAAGCAACCAAGATGTTGCCCCTGCTAGAAAAATGCCGCGCAGTGTTGGATCAAGGCAAAGCCGTACGCTCGCTAGACCTAGATGATGAAGAAAAAACATTGGTAAAAACGCTGTTTCTCATCACATCAAAACCTACGATGTATGTGGCGAATGTGGCCGATGCGAACGATCTTGCGCACAACAAACACTATCAAGCCGTCGTTGACTATGCGGCAAAAGAAAAAGCGCCCGTCGTTGCCGTGTGCGCCAACATGGAAGCCGAAATTGGCGACATGGATGATGCGGACAAAATGGAGTTTCTGAAAGACCTGGGCCTCGAAGAGCCGGGACTCAATCGCGTAATCCGCGCGGGGTACGGGCTTCTCGGCCTGCAAACGTATTTCACCGCGGGGGTGAAAGAAGTGCGCGCCTGGACGATTCACAAAGGCGACACCGCGCCACAAGCCGCGGGCGTCATTCACACCGATTTTGAAAAAGGTTTCATTCGCGCGCAAACCGTCGCGTTTGATGATTTCATCAAGTTCAAAGGTGAAAACGGCGCGAAAGAAGCGGGGAAGATGCGCGCAGAAGGCAAGGAATATGTCGTGCACGACGGCGACGTGTTGAACTTTTTGTTCAACGTCTAGATTGCGCTAGCGTCGTCGCAGCTCAGCGCTGCGTGAGCCGCGACTAGTTCTTCATTTTCTCGCGAATCGCGGGAATGAGCTTAGCCTCAACGTCAGGCTCGCCAAGTGCATAAGTCACTAGTTTCTTGCCCTGATAGAGGGAAAAACTTGGATAGCCGCGAATCTTGCCGTCTGCTTCGCTTTTCACTCGCTCCCACAGCCACTTGTGCTCTTGAGGGAAGTCGTTTTCTTGGTAAGGCACCGAGAGCAGCGGCTTTTTCAGAACGACGTAGCGAACTGCCTTGCCTTCGGGGCTTGCGAGAAACTTGGCCTCACCGCCGGAGCCAATCACTTTGCCTTCCCACCACGTGCACCAGCGGCAATCTCGCGCCGTCCAATAGACGACGGTGAGAGGTTCCTTGCTTGTTACCACCGACTCGGGTGCGGGCGGCGTAGCGCAGTGAGCAACGCTCGCCGCAAGGGCAAAAAACGTCGCCGCAGCAAGTGTTTTAAGGGGATTAGCCATTATTTGCGTCTCGCGAAAAAGGAATGCTGATGCGAAGTTACCCGAGTAGCTTTTTAACCAGGGTGATGTAGCCCTTCATTGCGTCGTCGTTACTTGCGCCCTTCTTGCCGGCCCATGCGTCGAATTTTGCGCGACCGACGGGATCCATGATTCCAGGCCTGCGGCCCGTGGCATCGCCTTCGGTGCCTTGTTTGTAAAAGGCGTAAAGCTCAAGCAATGTGCTGTTGTCGGGCTTTTCCTTCAGCGTTTTGACGTCCGCCTGTGCTTTTTCGAAATCGTCTTTCAGTGCCATGTCGCTGTCCTCCTGTAGAGCATTGGTTGGGGCTATTATTTGCCAAGGATAGCGCAGCCGCAAGCGTGATAACGCTTGGCTCGCGATAAGGAGGATTCCGTGGCGAAATACAAGATGTCGAGCGTGGACACCGCATGGCTGCGGATGGATTCGACGAGTAACCTGATGATGATCGTGGGGGTGATGGTGTTTGACACACCATTAGACGTAAAGCGATTTAAGGCGCTAATCGAGGGGCGGCTGCTTGTTTACCCACGTTTTCGGCAGCATGTCGTTGATGACGGGATGTCGGCGCACTGGATCGACGACGACAATTTCGACCTCGACGGACATTTGCATCGCGTGCGTTTGCCCGGCGCGGGTGGCGAAAGAGAGTTGCAAGCGATGGTTGCCGATCTGGCGAGCGAAAGGCTCGACAAAGGGAAACCGCTGTGGCAAATGCATTTGATCGAAAACTATCAAGGCGGCTCCGCGCTCATCACCCGGATTCACCATTGCATTGCCGACGGCATCGCCCTGATTGGCGTATTGCTCAACATGACGGACGAAGATCCGAACGCACCTGACACGCCGCGCGAGGTGATGGTCCCGCAAAAATCGAAGGTGAAGAAGTTTGCCGTTGACAAGGAAGATGCGATCGCCAACATCATGGCCTCACTCGGCCCGATTGGACACCAGGTTCAAGGCTTTCTCGCGGGCGCTGTACCCGGACTCTTGCCAATCGCAGCGAACCTAGGCGCGCCGATTGCAGGCTTCGCTCAACAAGCGTTTGATCGCCTCGGCCCGCTCAAAGCGCCGATTGAATCCGCAATGGATGAAGGCATGAAAATCGGCACGCGAATGGTGTCGAAGTATTCGCGCTGGGTGGACGATCCCACGCAGGCGGCAGACGCCGCGAAAGTCGCCGCCGGCGTAGCGCAAGAGCTTGCGTACCTGGCCACGATGCCCTCTGACACGCCGACGCGCCTGAAGGGCAAAACGGGCACCGTTAAATGCGTCGCCTGGAGCGAGCCGATTGATTTGGTGCGAGTCAAAGACGTTGGCTACATCTTGGGCTGCTCGGTGAACGATGTGCTGCTAGCAAGCGTTGCGGGCGCGATTCGCAATTACATTTTGAGCAAGGGCGACACGATTCCTGAGACCGCGACGCTCCGCGCTTTCGTGCCCGTGAATTTGCGACCGAAAGGCAAAGAATACAAACTCGGCAATCACTTCGGTTTAGTTGGGCTTGAGTTGCCGATTGGCGTGGCCAATCCCATCGCCCGCGTGTTCGAAGTGCGCGCACGGATGAACGCACTTAAAACCGGCTATCAAGCGGCGGTGAGCATGGCGCTCTTGGGCATCTTGGGCTACGTGCCAAAAGCGGTGCAGCGGCAAGCGCTCGGCCTGCTCTCCGACAAAGGCAGCGCCGTAATGACCAACGTGCCCGGCCCCGCAAACCCGCTCTACCTCGCAGGCAGCAAGATCGCGCAAAACATGTTCTGGGTGCCGCAAAGCGGCAACGTCGGCGTTGGTGTCTCGATTCTTTCCTACGCAGGCGGCGTGCAGTTTGGCCTCATCACCGACCGAAAACTCTGCCCCGATCCCGAAAACATCATCGGCGGCTTCGCCCCCGAATTCGAAAAACTTACCACCTCACTCATGTGGCTCGAAAAGGGCTACGTCGGCGCGGACGCCGGGGCGTTTGATGCGATGTTGACGGCGGAAGACGCGGTTGCGGCGGTCGCGAAAGAAGTGAAAGCGACCGCCAAACGGGTGCTGAAGAAGGCGAGCGCAAAGAGGAAAAAACAATAGCTATTAACAATAGCTATTCCGCTTCGTGCCCAATTTACGAGAGCATCGCTCATGTATGCTTTAGATTTCGATAACCTCAAAAACCCGTCTGTCTGCCCCACAGAATCGAGCTTAAACGCAGAGCGTTAAACCCAAAATCGATCTAACGAGCGCGCGTTTTCTTCAGTCGGATCCCGTACGCCCACGCTAAACGACGTTGTAAACGCGCAGTCTGCTTCAGCGCGGTTTTGAGTTCGCTCATTGGCGGCGTCAAGAGGGTCGAGCGATTCGACTTAGGTTGCTGATGGGTTGCCATTTTTCTGAGTTTAATACAGTCAAAGCGCCCCGACTACCTTGCGCAATCACAGTCGCAGCACTGTCATCCGAGTTATCAATCACAGTAAATTCATCCGCGATCGGAACATACAAGTTGATGAAATTCCATCGGCTGCGCTCGAAACGGCGGCGCACATCAACTTCCGGAATGTCGTGGCCGCCCATGGTTACACGTCGCGCCACGCGGGAGACGGCGGTATCGGCATCGGCGAGCACGAAATAATAAATCGAGACACCGTAGCCCACCGCTTTAAGCTTAGTGAGGAATCGAGCGAAGGTGCGACTTGCGAGCGTACTTTCGAACGCGAAGTCAGCACGCTCGGCGGCAAGTTCGTTAAGTTGCTTCAACATGATTTTGCCTGCAGTAAACGCGGCAACTTGTGTGTTGTAACCCACTAAGCCACGCGCAATGAAATCCGCATTCACGAAAGTTGCGATATCTAGCGCTGCAAGAATTGTCGACGCGTGCGACGTCTTGCCTGCGCCATTTGGGCCGGCAAATACAATCACGCGTGGTGTCAGAGGGAGCAATTCAGCGTTCGGCATGTTCGGTCAATTCTCACGCAGAATCGTTCAATTGAAACACTGTTCACGACGAGATTTCACCGTATAGCGCCGATGATTAGACCGCATCCCCACACGCCGCCGCGCTCGCCCACGCCCACTGAAAGTTGTAGCCGCCGAGCCAGCCGGTGACGTCGACGACTTCGCCGATGAAGTGCAGGCCGGCGACGGTTTTTGTCTCCATCGTTTGCTGCGAGAGGGCTCGGGTGTCGACGCCACCCAGGGTGACTTCGGCTTTTTTGTAGCCGAGTGTGCCGGAGGGTTTGAGTTGCCAGGCGTTGAGTTCGCGGGCGACGTTGACGATGTCGGCTTTCGTCCAATCGGCGATGGGTTTCGCGGGCGAATGCGCGTTTGCCCAGGCATCAGCAAGGCGTTGCGGAACGACTTCGGCGAGTGCTTTCGCAAAGCTTGTAATTGCCGGGCGGCGTGTGCGCAGTTCGGCGATCCAGTCTTCTCCGTCGCGTCCGCAAAGTAAGTCGAACGCAACTGCATCGCCCGCGCTCCAGTAGTTTGAAATTTGCAGCACTGACGGGCCGGAGAGCCCGCGATGGGTGAGCAGCGCGGCTTCGCGAAAGCTCACCATTTCTGATTTCCTTTTTTCACGCGGCACAGCGTGTGCGACGGTTTCAAACGACACGCCAGAGAGCGTGCCGTAGCGCTCAAGCTCCGGCGCATCGAGCGCGAGCGGCACAAGCCCGGCGCGCAGCGGCGTGAGCGCAACGTCAAACTGTTTCGCGATGTCGTAACCGAAACCAGTCGCGCCAGTTGCGGGGATTGAGAGGCCGCCCGACGCGATCACCAGCGCGTCACTTGTGAACTCGCCGCGGGAGGTTTCGATGCGGAATCGATCTGATTTAGTTACGGATTGCACGGTCGCGGGGTGCAAGAAATCAACCTTGCCGCGCTTGCATTCGTCAATCAGCATGTCGATGATTTGCTGCGAACTTTCGTCGCAAAACAATTGGCCGAGCGTTTTCTCGTGGTAACTGATGCGATGGGTGGTGACGAGTTTGATGAAATCGTTCGGTGAATAGCGAGAAAGCGCAGAGCGACAAAAATGCGGGTTCTGCGAAAGAAAATTTGCCGGGCTCGCGTGAATATTCGTGAAATTGCAGCGTCCGCCGCCCGAAATACGAATCTTTTCGCCGAGCGCTTCCGCGTGATCGATTAACAAAACGCGCCGCCCGCGCTGCCCCGCCCGCGCCGCGCAGAACATCCCGGCTGCGCCTGCACCGATGATGATGACGTTGTAGTGATTCGATGGCATGAAGGAAATGTAACGCCCGAACTGTAGGAGCGGCTCTGCCGCGATTGGCGCATTGAGCAAGTTTTTATCGCGGCGGAGCCGCTCCTACGGACAGGCACCTAGAGCCTTCCCCCCAAAAGCTCGCTATTTCGCTCATCCCGTGAGAGAATTCCGGCTCGCTTGAAAAAGCAGCAGCCCCGACGAAACATTTAGGGCTGCTTGTTCGCTGATTAGTGCTTCGCCCCGCTTTGAGTCATTGAATCGTCGCCCTTACGCGTAAATCGATTCAGCGCAGTTGAAAAATACTGCTCTTCTTGGTTCGTTGGTTGGTCGATGCGTTTTTCTTCGTATTCGACTGACTTAACCTTGAAAGAAGGCTAAGGCGTGTTGCGCACATTGCGTCTTGCAGTGCTGCGTCCGCTTTGCCGCAATAACTGACTCAATGACTACTTTTGAAATTAATCACGACGCCATTCAGACGATGGACGCGTCGGAACCCTACACGAACGAATCGATGGACGCGGCGCCGCAAGACGCTGCCGCACCCAACGGTTTCGAATCCCTCAACTTAAACCCCGCCCTGTTGCAGGCCGTGGATGCGCTTGGTTACACCCAGCCGACGCCCGTACAAATCCAAACCATTCCCGCAGCGCTTGCTGGCGGCGATTGGATGGTTTCCTCGCAAACAGGCTCCGGCAAAACCGCCGCGTTCTTATTGCCCGCAATTCATGCGCTGCTCGCTTCGCCGCCAATGAGCAAAGGCGAACAAGCCGCGCGCGGACGTCGCGCTGCGGCGTCACCTCGCGTGCTCGTACTTGCGCCGACGCGTGAACTTGCGCAGCAAGTGGCGCAAGAGGCCATCGGCCTTGTACGTTTTTGCAGGGGCGTTCGCATCGCAAACGTGGTCGGCGGAACCGCCTTCGGCAAGCAACTCATGGATCTGCGCGGTGCAACGCTCGTGGTTGCCACGCCAGGTCGTTTGCTTGACTTGAATCGCAATGGTCAGATTGATTTAAACGCAGTGCAAACGCTCGTCGTCGATGAAGCCGATCGTATGCTTGATCTCGGTTTCTCAGAAGACTTAGAAGCGATTCACGTTGCCACATCGAAGCGTGATCGCACGATGATGTTTAGCGCCACGTTCGCGCCGCGCATCATGACGCTGGCGGCGAATGTGATGCGCAATCCTGAGCGCATCGAACTCGCCACCGCACAAGATACGCACGCCAATATCGAGCAATTTCTGCACTGGTACGACGACATGGCGCATAAAAATGCGCTGCTTGAACACTACCTGTCTGATGAATCCATGGAACAAGCGGTCGTGTTTACCGCAACGCAGGTCGATGCTGATGAGCTCGCCGATGAGCTTCGCGAAGCAGGATATTCTGCGGCCGCGCTCCACGGCGCGATGCCGCAAGCCATTCGCAATCGTCGCATCAAGTCGCTGCGCGATGGCACCACAAAAATTCTCGTTGCAACCGATGTTGCAGCACGCGGTATCGACGTGCCCACCATTTCGCACGTGATTAACTATGGTTTACCGATGAAACCGGAAGATTACGTCCATCGCATCGGCCGCACGGGTCGCGCGGGTCGTAACGGTGTCGCCGTCACGCTCGCAGGCGGGCGTGATCGCTTCAAGATTCGCAACATTGAGAGCTTCACGCAGCAGCGCTTGAACGTCACCACGATTGCGGGTCACGAACCAAAAACGTCGCCAAGTTCGGGTTACGGACCGCGCCGCAATGACCGCGGCTTTGGCGGTGATCGCGGTTTCGCCGACCGTGGTCATTCGGGTGATCGCTCGCACTCTGGCGACCGGAATTTCGGTGACCGTTCGCGTAGCAGCGGATTCGCAGATCGTGCGCCGCGTGCGCATGAAGAGCGTCGCGTTGATGCGCCTGCGCACATCGCCGCGCCTGTGGAGCGCAACGATCGCTTCGAGCGCCCACAGTTCGTTCGTGAAACACGACGCGATACCCCTTCGCCTTACGCCAATCATCGCAGTGATTCTCGCGACTTCCGCGCGCCTAGAAGCGATGCTCGTTCGTTTGGCGCGCCAGCTGCTGGCGGCTTTAATGCTCGCAGCGGTGCTGATCGCGGAGGTCGTAGCGAGCGCAGCGAACATCGCGGTGAGCGCTTTGATCGCGGTGCTAGCGAATCGCGGCCTGACTATCGCAGCGAGCGCAGTGCGCAAGCAGCCCCACGCGATTTCGGCTCAAACGACCGCGTAAGACCTTACGTTCGCCCAGTTGCTGAGCGCGAATTCGGTGCAGCCGCTAGTTCAGGTTACGCCGCACGTACGCCTTCGATGCCAGTCTATGAGCCACGTGCTGCACACCGCACCGACCGTGCTCCCGGCCCGGCGCTGACTCCGCCTGCACCAGGTGGAAATCGCGCAGCGCGACGTGCGCATTTACACGCGATGTATCAAGAATCGGCGGTTACTACGCTAGCTGCCGAGTAAAGTTTGGACGGCGGCGCAGTCAATGCCCGCCGAAACCAAACACTCGCAACAAGAAGCGCGCCGCGTTATACGCGAGCGCGCTTTTTATTCGAATAAGGATCGGGCGCTTTAGCCAGCGTTCACGTGCGACCACTTTCGATGCGTCGGCCCACGCCTTTTCGACGCACGATTTGAGCTCGACCGCAAAGCCCTCGTCACGCACGACTATGTTGGCTTCGCGCGCGAGCAGCAAGCTGAACGGATCAATGTTCGACGACCCCACCGTCGCCCATTTGCTGTCGACGACAGCGACCTTCGCATGCAAAAAGCTCGCGTGATACTCGGCAATTTCAACGCCTTTGTTTAGCAACCGATCGTATAGCGCTCGCGATGCGTAGTGTTGCAAAAAATATTCGCGACGGCCTTGCAGTAGCAGGCGTACCTGTACCCCGCGCTGTCTGGCGCCTTTAATTGCACCAAGCAAGCGGTGCCCGGGGAAAAAGTATGCGTTGGCAATCAAAATATCGTGCTTCGCGGAATTGATTGCCTCAACATACTCTCGCTCGATAGATTTGCGGTTTTGCCAATTATCACGATGCACAAAGGCGATTGCCGAGGCGTTGCGCGAACGCGATGATTTCGATGCGTTATCGTCTGCCTGAGGAAGCGCTGCCCCCGCTTTCTCCAACGCGTGGAGCGCCGCTTCTTCGACGCTCCGATCCCCTGAAGCGTAGAACCATCGTCGCCACAAGGCCGACATCGTGTGGGCAATTTCGCGCGCTACTCCGCCCTTCACGCGCACCGCAAAGTCGTAGCGCGCTGAAAACGACTCAGCGTTGGTGTGGCCCTCCATATTTAGGTCATCAATCACATTGATGCCGCCGACAAACGCAATCTCGTCGTCCACCACGACCAATTTTCTGTGCATGCGGCGCAGTCGAGATTTTCTAAACCGCCATCGACTGCGCTCGGGGCGAAACACCGCAACTTTCACGTTACCGTTCTTGAGCAACGTGTCGAGCTCGCCGAACGTATCGTGCGAACCAAACCCATCTATCAACACCCGCACGTCGACGCCGCGCGCAGCGGCTTCGATCAAGGCGTTGGCAACCGCACGACCAGAATCATCGTCCGCAAAAATGTAGGATTCGAGCGCTACCTTGCGCGCAGCACCGTTAATCGCATCGATAAGCGCTGGAAAATATCGTGCGCCACATTCAAGCAACGACACCTCGTTGTCCGCAATCATGTGCGTCATCGCAAATCCTTTCGTTTGCGCACGACGAGTTTCGCTTCAAGCGCAGCGTGATCGGAGAGTTTCGCCCAATCACGACCACGGTGCACATTCGCATCAAGCACGTCGAGGCCGCGCACGTAGATTCGATCTAATCGCAAGATCGGTAGACGCGCTGGAAAACTACGGGCTGATTTTCCGTCAAGCGTTTCGAACACCTCGTGCAGTTCAATTTCACGTAGGGCATCGCCCGCGCGACGACGCCAGTCATTGAAGTCGCCCGCGACGATCAGCGGCGCGTCGCGCGGCACCATTGCGGCGATCCGCTCACAAACGGCCGCCACTTGCTTAGTGCGCGAACTACCCAACAGCCCCAGGTGAACACAAACGCAATGCAGTGCTTCATCGTGGTTGGGCAACGCAATTTCCGCATGCAGTAAACCGCGCTGTTCGACTCGATTGGTCGAAATATCGACTTGATCGCAGCGGGTGATCGGATAGCGCGAAAGGATCGCGTTGCCGTGATGACCGTGCTCGTAGACCGCATTTTTTCCGTACGCACTGACCGGCCAGTGCTGGTCGGCAAGAAATTCGTGTTGCGGCAGCTGCGGCCAGTCGGCGTGTTTACTGCGGTGGCGATCGTTGTTGCCCACCACTTCCTGCAAAAAAACAATATCCGCACGCATGGTTCGCAGCTGATCGCGCAAATCATGCACAACACTCTTCCGGTTAAACGCCGATACGCCTTTGTGGATGTTGTAGGTCGCCACTGATAGCGGTTTCTCATCACCGGGCGAGGATTGCACCATACAACTTCATCTTTGCTCGCCCACATCAAATGGGCATAGAGTAATTCAAGTATCGGTATCGAGTATCAAGCTCAACTTCGCCTAAACCTGTTAAAAGCGGCTTGCAGGCTTCAGAGGCGTGACACAGAAATGAAACGCGATAGGCTTATTTTCCACGAGCCCTGAGCTTGGGGCGTTAGGGAAGTCGCCTCAACCCGATGTCAGCATTCGCCGATAGATTCAGGACGCTGATCATGCGAGACGATAGGGCGAAAAAAAAACCGAGCGATGCTCGGTTTTTTCTGTCGCATCGGTTTTCACCGAGCGGAGTTTGCTTAGTAGCCTGAACCGCCGCCGTAGCCGCCGCGTCCACCGCCACCACCGCCGCCGCCACCACCGCCACCAGTGCGTGGGCCGCGGAATCCGCCGCCACCACCTGGGCCGCGCGGAGGACGATCACCGCCGCCGCCACCGCCACCACCGCCAGCAGGCGCTGGACGAGCTTCGTTCACAACGAGAGGGCGCCCTTCGAGCGGCTTACCGTTCATGCCAGCGATGGCCGCTTGCGCGCCCTGGTCGGTGGTCATGGTGACGAATGCAAATCCACGCATACGACCGGTTTCGCGATCAGTAGGCAAATACACGTCAGCAACTTCGCCGAACGCACCAAAATCAGTACGCAACATATCCGCGGTAGCGCGGAAGCTAATGTTGCCAACAAACAAACGATTTCCCATTACAGTATCAGTCCTTAAAAATTACAATTCGCTCATTCCAAGGACTCGATCCGTATCGTCGAACTATCTCGCACGCACATACTTCGGGAACCAGGAAACTCGCTAACGCACGAAAGTCGGGGCTTACCGCCCGAAGCGAAATTCGCGTGGGCGCGAGCATGCCACAAAAAAGCGGCATTGCGTGCGATTTCTTGAAAAAACTTGCATAAATGGGGCAAACACTCGGAATTTAGTGGCTCGCCAAACGTCTTAACGGTGACAGCAAGCGCGTTTTCGGGAAGCCCTGCGCGGTGTTGATGATTCGCCGTTTCAACGTTTCCCCGAGGATTGCGCTTTGCGAGGTTTGCCCCTACATTTCGCACGTTCGTTTTTAGTTTTTTGTGGAGGTACTTCATCATGGATTCTTCTGGCATTACGTCAATCAATCGCGCCGGCACTGCGGTTGGCGCGCAAAACCGCGTGCTTCGCAATACCCTTTTGTTGCTCGCCGCGTCCCTCGTTCCAACCGTTATCGGCGCATCGCTCGGCTTAAGCGTCGGCTTCAAAGGCTTCGGCCCGTGGTGGATGAATTTAATCGTGTTGCTGGGCGCGGTTTTCGCGTTTACCTATGCGATCGAGCGCACCAAAAATTCGGCGACCGGCGTCGTCGTCATGCTTGCGTTCACCGGGTTCATGGGCTTCTGGCTCTCCGTGTTGCTCGGGCGGATCCTGTCGATGCAAAACGGTGCAACGCTCGTGATGTATGCGTTCGGCGGCACCGCGCTGATCTTTGCAGCAATGGCCGCCGTCGCCAGCACGATCAAAACGTCGCTTTCGGGCATGGGTAAATTCTTGTGGATCGGTTTCTTTGTGATCCTGCTCGCAGCCATCGGCGCGATCGTGTTTCAGATCCCGGCATTGATGCTGACCGTGATGGTGCTCTTCATCGCACTGTTCGCGGCGTGGACGTTGTACGACTTAAATCAAATCATCACTGGCGGCGAAACCAACTACATCACGGCAGCAACATCGATCTACATTAATCTGTTCAACATTTTCTCGAATCTGCTGAGTTTATTGGGCATTACCAGCAGCGATTAATCATATCGAACGCGCTTAAATTCGAGCGCGCCGCCATAAAAAACGGGCTCTTCGGAGCCCGTTTTCTTTTCCGCTGCGTTTTACTAAATCAATTCAACGCGTCGCGCAACGCGTGAATGATCAATACGTCGTCGCCTTCGCAAACAACGTTGCGCGCTCAACCGACTTAAGCGTTGCGCTTAATTCCTTTTTTCCACGCAGCAGTGTCACCGGCACGGAAACGCCCGCCTCACCGCGCGACCACACAGCGCGATAGAAATTGGCCATCGTCTTCACCGGTGTGTCGGCCACCATCGTGATGATGTCGCCGCGCTCAAGGCCTGCCAAATCGGCAGGCCCGCCCTCGGCAACGCGACCGACATTGACGCCATCTTCGTCTTCAAAGGTGGTGACACCGAGCCACGGACGCTGCGCGCCTTTGCGCCGCCCGTCGCTAGTTAAGTCATCGATGATCGGACGCAACAGTTCAACCGGCACAAACATGTTGCCGGGCACACCGCGCCCATTGCCTTCGGCATCGCGCACCAGCAATGAGCCAACGCCGACCAACTTTCCGCTGGACGCGATGAGCGCTGCGCCGCCCCAATCTTGAATCGGCGGCGACGTGAAAATTGCTTGGTCCAGTAGATATTCCCAGCCGGCCGAAAATTCACGGCGCGACACCACGAATGCGGGCGATACATTGCCACGCGCACCCGCAGCAAGTACAGCGTCTTTCTCTTTCACCGCACCCGATTCATTGAGCGAAAACGGCTCGCCTTGGGCCGGTGCAAAAAGCCGCACTAATCCAAAGCCCGTTTCGTGATCAAACGCAATCACTTTTCCCGGCAACTTGCGATCTTTGTGATCGGTTATTTCAACTTCGTCCGCTTCAATCACGAGATAGCCAATGGTGAGCACCAAGCGTGGTGAGAGCAGGATGCCGTTGCCTTCGCGCTCGCGCCCGAGCGTTGCGTTGCTGCGTGCGTTCCGCGACGCCGAGGTTTTCAGCTTCACGATTCCAGTCAGTGCTTTTTCGATCACCGCCTCACCCGCGCGGGCGTCGGCGCCGCTCGTGTTCGTAGCGGGTTGCGCCAAGCTCGCAAAGGCTAACGTCAGCGCAAACAGTGGCGCGGTGAGGCGAGGAAACCAGAAACTCATGGGAACTCCTTAATTCGCGCGGCTCGCTTCGGAACTGAAAGCGATGCGGCAACTAAAATACTCGCATGAATCAGACCAGCACCGCAACCGCCGAACGTCCGGAATCGGAACTCAAAACGGTGCAACGCGAGCCGCGCACGTTGCCATTTTCGCTTTCGCGCGAAGGAAAACGTCTGCGCAACATCGTCGGCGCGGCGGTTGCTGATTTTGGAATGATCGCCGAGGGCGATCGGATCATGGTGTGTTTATCGGGCGGTAAAGACAGCTATACGATGCTCGATTTGTTGCTCGCGCTGCAGGTCGTCGCTCCCGTGAACTTCGAGTTGATTGCGGTGAATCTCGATCAAAAGCAGCCCGATTTCCCGGCGCACGTGTTGCCGCAATACCTCGAACGCTTGGGCGTTAAATTCAAAATCGTTGAGGCCGACACCTACAGCATCGTGAAGCGCGTTCTTGAAGAAGGCAAAACGATGTGTTCGCTCTGTTCACGCTTGCGCCGCGGCATTTTGTATCGCACCGCGAAAGAGCTCGGTTGCACAAAAATCGCGCTGGGGCATCATCGCGACGACATCCTAGAAACGTTTTTTCTGAACATGTTTTACGGCGGCAAATTGAAAGCGATGCCGCCGAAGTTGGTGAGCGACAACGGTGAACATGTCGTGATCCGGCCGCTCGCGTACGTGCGAGAAAAAGACGTTATCAAATACGCGGCTGAGCGCGAATTCCCAATCATTCCGTGCAATCTTTGCGGTTCGCAACCGAATTTGCAGCGCGCGGTGGTGGGGCGCATGCTCGAAGACTGGGACAAAAAACATCCCGGTCGGATCGAGACGATGTTTCGCAGCTTACAAAACATCGTGCCGTCGCATTTGGCGGACACCAAGTTATTTGATTTTCCTGGGCTGCAGGCAACGCGTGACGAGCCCGTCGACGCCGCGCAACTAGCGGCGCTCGATGGTGGCGACACTGCGTTTGATGTCGATCCTGACATCGAGGCAAAAATGCGCGCCGACGTGGCGCAACAACCCGTGGCTGCACAAACGATTTCGCTCATCAACCGCAACACGTCCTATCCAGATTAACAATTAGCTATTCCGCTTAAACGCCTATTTAATTGGCCGACTTTCCAATTTTTTATAATTACCCATAGTGAACTAAAAATCCCTTTCTGCCCGATTAAATTGGGGCTAGCTATTTTTTGTTGAACGTCCGAATCAACGCTCGCCAGGCGACGAGTTCGATGATCGCAGCTCACACAACCGACACCGTTAATCGTTAAGCGCAAGCAAACACCTCGTGAATCCTGAACTCAATTCCGGCGCTGCAATAACGCCTTCGTCTGCGTCCGCCACTCGGGTGATCAAAGGCGCGTGCCCGCACGACTGCCCAGATACTTGCGCGCTCGAATATCACGTTGCGGCCGGCAAACTCATTGAAGTGAAAGGCTCGTCGACTCACAGCGTGACCGGCGGCGTGTTGTGTACGAAGGTTGCGAAGTACCCGCTGCGCACTTATCACCCGACGCGCATCAAAACACCGCTGAAACGCGTGGGCGCGAAAGGCGAAGGGAAATTCGCCCCGATTACGTGGGACGAAGCACTTGCAACGATCGCCGCGAAATTCAGCGCGATCATCGCGACGCACGGCGCTGAAGCGATCCTGCCCTACAGCTACGCCGGAAACATGGGGTTGCTGCAATACGGCTCGATGGACCGACGTTTTTTTCACGCGCTCGGGGCATCGCAATTGGATCGCACTATTTGCGCGAGCGCGGGCGCTGCGGGGCTACAAGTCACGCTCGGATCGCGTTTAGGCATGGATGTTGAGGCATTTGCCGAGAGCGAGCTCATCATCTTGTGGGGCACCAATCCAATCACGTCAAATTTGCATTTGTGGAGCCGCTGCCAAGAGGCGAAGCGGCGGGGCGCAAAGTTGATTGCGATTGATCCGTATCGTTCATTGTCTGCAGAAAAATGTCATCAGTGGCTCGCGATCAAGCCGGGAACTGACGCGGCACTCGCGCTGGCGATGATGCACGTGCTGATCCGCGACGACGCGCAGACGCAGGCGCTCGATCATGACTACATCGACAATCACACGCTCGGTTTCGATCAGCTCAAAACGCGAGTCGCCGACTGGACGCCTGAGCGCGCTGCGGCGATTTGCGGCATCGACGCGATTGAAATCGAAGCACTCGCGAGCGCTTATGGCGCCACCCAGCGCGCCGCGATTCGACTCAACTACGGCATGCAACGACACGGTGGCGGCGGCATGGCGGTGCGTACTGTCGCCTGCTTGCCTGCGCTCACCGGTGCATGGCGCGAGGCGAGCGGCGGTTTGCTGCTGTCGACGTCGGGCGCGTATCCAATCAACAGCGCTTACTTAGAGCGGCCCGATTTGATGCCGCTGCGTGCTGGAAAATTGCCGCGCACGGTGAACATGAGTGCGATTGGCGACGCGCTCAACGTCGCTCAACCCTCTGCCGCGCCGGTGAACGACACCGATTCGCGCTCTGCGATCCACGCGCTTTTTGTCTACAACTCGAATCCCGCTGCCGTCGCGCCCGACGGCAATCGAGTGCTCGCAGGTCTCGCGCGCGCGGATTTGTTTACGGTCGTACACGATCTTTTCATCACTGACACCGCGCGCTACGCCGACATCGTTCTGCCCGCCACCAGCTCGCCTGAGCACGACGATATTAATCGCAGCTACGGCCACTACGACGTCATCATCAATCGTCGCGCGATCAATCCGCTCGGCGAGAGTTTGGCGAACACCGAGCTGTTCCGTCGCCTCGCGCGCGCCTGTGCGGAGACGATGCCTGACAACGAGAATCTGCGCGATGCGTCGCTCAACGAATCTGATGAATCGATGATCGTGAACGCGCTTGACTGGACGCATCCGACGCTTGCAGGTCAGTCGTTCGAAACGCTCGAACGCAACGGTTTTTTGCGATTGAACTATCCAAAACAAAACGGCTTTATCGCGCCGTTCGCGAACGGTAATTTCGGCACAAGTTCGGGAAAGTGCGAGTTTTTCTCTCAATCGCTTGCTGAGCGCGGCCTGGATCCGCTGCCTAATTACACGCCACCGCACGAAGGCGAAGAAAGCGCGTTGATGGAGGCTTTTCCGCTTTCGCTCAACACCCCGCCCGCGCGAAACTTCATGAATTCAACGTTTGCGAATATTGAAGCACTTGCAAAACCGCACGGCTCGCCGACCGTGCAATTGCATCCGTCAGACGCTGCGAAACGAGGCATTGATAACGGCGCGACGGTGCGTGTTTTCAACCGTCGCGGCGAAATGAAACTCGCCGCCAGCCTCACGCCGAATTCGCGAGAAGGTGTTGCGACGGTGCTTTGGGGGCATTGGCGAGATCATCCGGGCGCGCAGGGATTCGTTAATGACCTGACCAGTCAAGCGCTCACTGATATGGGCGACGGTGCTACTTTCTACGATTGTCGGGTAGAAATCGAATTAACTTGATCGCCCAATCTCCCTGCGCGCCACGATCTAGAGTTATATAGTCCGTCGCGGGGCGGTCACTTACACTGACCCATTCACTTCGCACGCCTTTTTTATGCCGTATATCGCTGGCGGTCTTCATCTAGCAATCGCAATTTTTTTCGCCATCCACGCGCTGCGAACTGGGCGACACTATCTCTGGCTAATGATTTTGTTGTCGTTCCCGCTGATCGGTAGCGCGATTTATTTCTTTATGGAATATTTGCCGGACATGCGCTACTCGCGCGGTGGCCGAAAAGTGATCAGGGCCGTCGAGGGCGCGATTGATCCGAATCGCTCGATCCGCGAAACAGAACTGGAATTCGAGCGCTCGCCGACGGTGGGCAATCGAAGCAAACTCGCGGCGGCGTTGGTCGAGGCGGGGCGATACGAAGACGCGATCCGCCATTACGAACAGTGCGCGAGCGGCGCGTATGCAAAGGATGTGCATCTCGTTCGTGGGCTAGCCTCCGCGCATCTTTTGGCTTCACAGTGGACTGCGGCTCGAAGCGCCTACGAACGTCTGTTTGCGATTAATGCAGAGGCCCGAACGCCAGACGACGATTTAGGCTACGCGTACGCGCTTTCTCAGCTCAACGATAGTGCGGCCGATCAAGCGTTTCAGCGCGCCGTTGAATCTTCGTCGGGTCCCGTTGCGCGATGTCGGTATGCTCAATATCTGCAGGAACGTAACCGAACGCGCGAAGCGCGCGAACTCTACGAAGCGGTCGCAAAAGAAGGGCGGCTCGCGCCCGAGCACACCAAAGCGCTGCATAAGCCTTGGTATCGTCTAGCCAATGATGCGCTGAAAGAAATCGCGTAAGGAAACTCACTATGGCAATCCAGAAAATCACCAAATCCGACGCTCAATGGCGCGCGCAACTCACGCCCGAGCAATACAAAATCACTCGCGAACACGGCACCGAACCTGCGTTTTGCGGCGGCCTTTGGGATCACCATTTAAACGGCGTTTATCACTGCGTGTGCTGCGATCTTCCGCTTTTTTCAAGTGACACGAAGTTCGACTCAGGCACCGGATGGCCAAGTTATTTTCAGCCGGTCGCCGCCGAAAATATTACTGAGAAAGAAGACAACAGTTTCTTCATGCGCCGCGTCGAAGTGTTGTGTGCGCGATGCGATGCTCACCTCGGACATGTGTTCCCGGACGGGCCTCGGCCCACCGGCATGCGCTATTGCATCAACTCGGCGTCAATGACGTTTGTTGAAAATGAGGCGCGCTGATAACGATCTTCGCGAAACTTCGTTTTGGCCGGGCGAGGGAGCCGTTTTATAAAGCTCTTGACGCGCTGCATTTACAGGCTGTTCGCCCAATGAAATCAACCGTTCGCTGGTGAAGTTTTGTTCGAACGCCTAAATTTTTTGGCGTTCGGTTTCGCGTTGCAAGTTAAATTCGCTCTGAAACACTCGTCATCACTTTCGCAGCCGCTTTCATCGTCGACTGCGCGAACCACGGCAGCGGAGACGCGCCTAGGTCGCGCGCGGTTTGCGCGTGCGAAGCTTCGTCCCGTTTCATTTGGTCGATGATCGCGCGACTTTCCACGTCGTTTGCGGGAAGCCTCTCGAGATGCGACGCCAGATGCGCCTCCACCTGGTTTTCTGTGGCTTCAAGAAACGCGAGTGACACTTTGTCGCCAACCGCTGCGGCCGCCGCACCAATCGCGAAAGCACCCGCGTACCAGAGCGGATCGAGCGCACTGGTGCGACCACCAAGCTGAGTCAGGCGTTCACGCGTCCACGCCAGATGATCAAGCTCTTCATTGGCCGCTTCGCGTAGTTTTGATTTCACGGTCGCGTCGCGCGCGAACAAGCTTTGCCCGTCGTAGAGCGCTTGTGCCGCGACTTCACCGGCGTGATTAACGCGCATCAAGGCAGCAGAGAGTATTCGCTCACTGTCGCTCAACCCACTGTTTTTACGGGTCGTGGATGAAATGGACGACGCGTCTATCGCATCTTTCTTCGCGGCGGCGCTACTTTTCTTTCGCTCGGTCGCAACGCTCGGCGTGGCTCGCGCTGCGCGTACGCCACCAGAAATGGTCCGAGCGAATCGATCAAAAGAAAGAATGAATGAGTCCATAAATGCTCCAAGCTACCAGTACATATGTGGAGTCGACGCCGGGTTCAACAAGTAAAAAAGGACGCCGAAGCGTCCTTTTTTTAGTCCAACACTTTCGTGTTTAGAACGAGTGCCAGAGACCCGTCGAGAAGACGCGAATCTTGGTTTTAGCGCCGAGCGTCGTCAATGACGTCGCTGTAGCTTCGTTTTCAAGCGTTGTGTAGTAGCTGCGAATCGTAGTGCGCTTCGATAACGCATAGTCATGCGTTAGGCTGAGATGTTTGCCGCCGCCGTTATTCCACAGATTGTTCACTACCGCAAAGTTTGCGGAGGTGAGCGCTGTATTTGCAGGAACGAGGCCGCCGAGTGTACGTGCGGCTGGGTTATAGAGCGCCGCTAGGCCTTTGTCGCGCGAGCTGTACTGGATACCGAACGTGTTGGCACCCATAGGAGCCAATGCGCCGATTTCCCAGTACTTGTACTTCAATGTACCCGCTGCTGGCTTATAGCTTGCGACCTCATACGTTGCACCGATACGGGCGATGCCCGCATCAAAGCTTGCATAACCGCGAAGAGCTTGTTGATCATGCGCGGCAGTAATGTTGCCTAAGCCTGCGAAATCAGAATGCTTCGCGTAAGTTACACCAACACGAACCGGGCCGGACGCGTAGCGAACTGCAGTATCCCAGCCTTTGCATTTCCCGCTGCTAGGTGCGCTCTCATCAATGATTGCGTAGTGCGTACGCGCTTGGAAACCAGCGATGTTTGGCGTCGCGTAGCTGACCGAGTTGCCGTAACGAGCATCGAACGCGCTGCTGCGGCAGCCCGCGTTGTTTACATAGTTTGTAAACAAATCTTGCTTCGCGAAGCCTGCACCACCAGAAACGCCGTTGTTACGGTTTTCCCAGCTATTTGCGCCTTGGTGATGAGCCCAACCGAGTACGTCGTCGTATGCAGTGAGACCGTAGCCAAGCTTTACTTCGCCGAAGCCGCCATTGAGGCCAACCCACGACTCACGGCTGAAAATTTGCGACACACCGCCCGATACACCGTTAGCTCCGGTATCGCTCGCAAAACCAGCTTCCAGCTGGAAAATTGCGTTCATACCACCGCCGAGCGATTCGCTTCCGCGGAAGCCAAAGCGCGAGGATACGTTGTCAACTACCGTGTTGCGGTTCGACGCGATACCTGCCGCGCTGACCTTCGCAACTTCTGCTGCAACACGAATGCTGCCGTAAAGTGTGACGTTTGCTGTTTGCGCAGCTGCTGCTGCGCTTCCCACGATTGCTGCGACAGCAACCGCTAATTTTGTGATTTTCATAGTTACCCCAAAAAAAACTTACAGATGAATTTGAACGGTTTTCTATGTCAGGCGAATGACACCTTCCGGATTCATTCGCCCGACTCGGGGACTATTAGAAGCGGTGACGAACGCCGAGCGAGATGATGCGCTCGTCTGATCCAGCCGCAACAGGAGACACGACCGTTCCCGACGCGCCCAGCGTGCCAAACGCACCAGCTGAGTGGAACATGTCGAGGTTTGACGCGCCGTTGTTGTTAGAGAAACCAACACGTGCATATGCGGTCGTGCGCTTCGAGAGGCTGTGATCAGCACCGATCATGAGGATCGTGTTTTTCACGCTGCCAACTTTGCCTTGACCAGCATTGAACAACGCGGTTGTCGCGCCAAATGGCACAGCCGCGCCAACTTGATAACCCTTGAACTTCGGACCGCCGGCCGCGAACTTACGCTCGAGGTAGTTCCCCGACAACTTTGCTACGCCTGCATCAAATGCTGCGCCAGCTGTCCAGGTACGGTCTGAAGCAGTGCCTGCTGCGTTTTTCACGTCTGCGTAACCCAAACCTGCGTAAACAGGTCCGCCTTTGTATTGCAGGTTTGCGCTAAACGTGCGTGAACGGTTCGTTCCGGCGGTGCTTTCGCCTGCGCCCCACATTGCGGCAGCAGTGATACCACCCATGTTAGGAGTTGAGTAAATAACTGTGTTGTCAACGCGGAGCGCGCCCGGCTGTACCAAATAATGGTTACCTGTTACCGAGAACGACGAGCAGCCGTCGATGTCGGTGTCACACAAAACACTAAACAATGGCGAGTACTGACGGCCCATCGTGAACGAGCCGAAGCCGCCGTTCAAGCCAACGAACACTTGACGACCGAACAAGCGACCGCCTTGACCCAAACCGCCGGTGTCGCTGAGGAAGCCGCCTTCAGCAACGAAAACTGCATTCAAACCACCGCCGAGCGATTCAGTGCCGCGAAGGCCCCAACGCGAACCCGACAGACCACCCGAGTCGACGTAGGTTGCGCTCACGCCGCCTTTGCCGCCCGCACCCGAAGCGCGCTCATTCGAAATCGACGTATCGAGAACACCGTAGAGCGTCACGTTCGCCGACTGTGCGGCTACTGCGCCAGCCATCAAGCCGCCAACGGCCAATGCTAAAAGTTTCAGTTTCATTCAGTCTCTCCTCAGTAATTCAAACACCGGCATATTGTTGGGTCGCATCAAGAGATGCCCCGGTTGCCGACAAAATTTCTTCCAATACAAAAATTCGGAAGCTACCACCAATTCTGCCAAAGATCACCCTATGACGCCACGAGCGGTGGGCGCTTGATCACCGATATCAACGCGGCTAGTTGTCAATTTGCAACATTGAATCGCCGTTGCTTTGCGACGACAATACGCTGATGCCAATCGCATAAGCGACCCGAAATCCTGCAAGAAGATTTGCGTAAACTATTGATTACTTTAAGAATTATTTTTTGATGAACGCTGCTTTACTGGGATTGGCGTTGAGCTGGCTTGCTGTGGTCGGCCTGATTTTCGCCCGCATCCCGAGTCCGCACGCCTCACCGAGTGAGCGCTCGCTTCACACTATACCTACGTCGCGCGGTGGCGGACTGGGTATTGCTTTGGCTTTTTTGTTTGTCGCTTGTTTCTATTGGGCCAACGCGTGGTTTTTTGCGGTTATTGTATTACTTTTTTTCGTCTCTTCAGCAGACGATTGGTTTGGCGTTAGCGCGAATTTACGACTATTGGCGCATGCGCTCTGTGCGCTGCTTTTGGTGGCGTTTTGGCTGCCGACGATGCCGTTTCAAACGGCACTGGTCGTCTTTTTGGTGTTGGTGTGGGGCACCAATCTTTTCAATTTCATGGACGGTGCCGACGGCATTGCGGCGCTAATGGCAGTGGTGGGCGGCGCAACGCTCGCCGCGCTTGCCTTCGCCGCAGCATCGCCGGGAAGCCGCATCGAGGATCTGGGCACGCTGGCGGCGGCGCTTGCGGGCGCGGCGATGGGATTCTTGTTCTTCAACGTTCCGCCCGCCAAAATTTTCATGGGCGACGGCGGATCGACTTTGCTGGGCTTGGTGCTTGCTGCGATAAGCGTGGCCGGTGTTTTTGAGAACGCGTGGTCAGCGGCGGTGCCGGTCGCGCTCTTTGCGCCGTTTTGGGCGGATGCCACCTGGACGCTCGCGCGCCGACTGCTACAAGGCCATCGTGCAACGACGCCGCACCGCGATCACATCTACCAGCGCTTGGTGTTGGCGGGGCTTGGGCATCGCGGGCTTTTCGTTTGGATGATTGCCTGGTGTGCAACTTCCGTGTTGACCGCGCTCGCGCTGCATTTCGCAACGGACGTGAGTGCCGCACTGAAATTATTGCTAGCGCTTGCGTTTGGCGCGACCTATCTCGTTGTTGCGCACGTCGCTGTTCGCCGCCCTCCAGTCAACCTGCTGCTGAATCCACGCGCGCCCACAGCGCTTTTGTACGATTTGGCGGCAGTCGCGGTTGCTTGGGCGGCGCTTTTTTGGGTGCGCTTCAACTCAAACTTTGACACCGCGATTTATTCGGCAAACGACGTGTTGCGTAGCCTGGCGTTTGTACTGCCAATCCACGCTGCCGTTTTTCTCGCGATGGGTTTGTATCGCGGAATTTGGCGTTTTGCGAGCCTCGCCGACATGTGGCTCATTATTCGAGCCGCTTTTATCGCTTCGGCCGCAACCGGATTAGCCTTTCTATTGATACGTCCGGATTCGTTCATCTGGCCCCGCTTTGTTTTGGCGTTACAGCCGATATTTGTAATCCTTTTGATGGGAGGTGCGCGGATGGCGATTCGCAGCTGGAAAGAGCATCGGCTTTACGGGCTCTCTGCGATTCGCGGTGAACCTGTGGTAATCATCGGCGCCGGCACCGCCGCTGCAAACCTAATCAAGCAGCTGCAACGCTCTGAGCTTTGGCGGCCGGTTGCGCTGCTCGACGACGATCTTGCCAAGCGCGGCGCTCGGCTGCACGACATTCCGGTGCTCGGTGCGCTTGACGAAGTGGGCATCGTGTCGCGCCGCTTTGGCGCACAACATGCGATCGTGGCCATGCCAAACGCAACCCACCAAGAGCGCAGGCGCGCGGTGCAGCTAGCGAACGCCGCGAAATTGGTAGCGCTTACGGTGCCGGCCTACGACGAAATGCTCGGCGAAAACGATACTCACGCGCGTTTGCGGGCAATTGAGCTTGAGGACCTGCTGGGGCGCGATCCGGTCGCGCTTGATACCGACGGACTCAACCAATGGTTTGCTGGGCGCACCGTGCTCGTCACCGGCGCGGGCGGATCCATCGGACGCGAACTCTGCACCCAGATCGTGCGATTCCATCCCGCCAGAATCGTGTTGCTCGATATTTCGGAATTTGCGGCGTACGATATTTACGAGCAGTTACAACAAATCTTTGACGTGAAGCGCATTGAGGTCTATGTCGCCGATGTGCGCAACCGCGCGCGTATCCGCGAGGTGCTCGCGGCTGAAAAGCCGTCCATCGTGTTTCACGCCGCAGCGTACAAACACGTGCCGATGACGGAAACGGTGAACGCCTGGGAGGCCGTGCGCAACAACACCCACGGCACGATTACGATGGCCGAATGCGCTCGTGAAATTGGCGTTGAAAAGTTCGTTCTTGTGTCTACGGATAAAGCGGTACGCCCCTCAAGCATTATGGGCGCGAGCAAGCGTTTAGCAGAACTCGCGACGCTCAGTTTTGAGCCTTCACCCACCAATTTTGTGGGCGTTCGCTTTGGAAATGTGCTGGGCAGCAACGGCAGCGTGATCCCGAAATTTCGCAAGCAAATTGAGAACGGCGGCCCGATCACGGTGACGCATCCGGAAATGACGCGTTTTTTCATGTCGATTCCAGAAGCTGCGCAGCTAGTGTTGCAGGCGGGATTGCTGGGCGAGCCCGGATCGCTCTACGTGTTGGATATGGGTGAACCGGTGCGCATCGTCGATCTTGCAAAAGAGCTGGTGCGACTCGCGCGCGGCAACGAAGACGCGGTACCGATCGTGTTTACGGGGCTGCGCTTGGGCGAAAAAATGCACGAAGAATTGATCGGCGATCTTGAGCAATTCGCGCCCACCAAGCATGCCAAAGTGCGCCGCGTGGTGACGAAGGAATCGGTGTCGCTCAACTTGGATGAACTCGTTGACTGGCTGTCCGCCGCGCCGCCCGCTGACGTGCATCAAGCGCTTAAGCGCTGGGTGGTAGATTTTAGGCCGCCTGCTGTTTGAACAAACCCGCGTAGATGCCGCCCAACGCGAGTAACTCATCGTGGTTTCCGCGCTCGGCGACGCGGCCGTGGTCAAACACCAAAATCAAATCGGCGTGTCGCACGCTGCTTAATCGATGCGCGACCTGCAGCACCGTTTTTTGCGTCGCAAGCGCGGCGAGACTGTCTTGCACCACGCGTTCACTGGTCGTGTCGAGCGCCGACGTCGCCTCATCGAACAGAAGAATCGGCGCGTTCTTATAGAACGCACGTGCCAGCGCAATTCGCTGACGCTGTCCTCCAGAGAGCAGCGCGCCGCCCTCGCCAACGTTGCCCGCAAACTGACCCGGCAACGCGTCGATAAACGATTCTGCACCAGCCGCGCGCGCCGCCGCTCGCACCCGCGCAAGATCAGCGGTTTGTGAGTCTCCGAACGCAATATTCACCGCCACAGAATCATTGACCAGCAGCACGTCTTGTGACACCAGCGCGATGTTTGCGCGAAGTGTTTGTAGATCCAACGTATCGATGTTTTCGCCGCCGATACGGATCTCACCAGCGCTAGGTTCGTAGAAACCGTTAAGCAGCGAAAGCACGGTTGACTTGCCGCTGCCTGAGCCGCCAACGAGCGCTATGTGTTGACCGGGCTCCACCACAAATGACACGCCATTTAGCGCATCAACGTCTCGGCTGTCGTAGCGAAAACTCACCTGCGCGAATTCGATGCGTCCGCTCGTTGTGCTCAGCGCCGCCGCATTTGAATCCGGAATCTGGCGCGAGGAAAGAACGCTTAATGCGCGCTCTGATTTTTCGTCTTGAATGGCAAACAATCCACCGGCCGCGGCAAGCCCGCGCTGAATAACTGCGTTAACCGACGACAAATTCTTGAGCGGCGGCAATAAACTCAGCAGCGCGATGAAAAACACCGAGAACTCCCCCGCCGTCATCTCGCCGCGCTGGCCTTGACCGATGGCCAGTGAGATGATGACGGCAATCGCGATAGAGACGGCGATGTGTGTCAACGGCGCGCTTGCGGCGTTCGCCGTTTCTTGCTTCATGTACGCCTGTCGAAACGCATTCGTGCGCCGCTTAAACGCATCGCTGATCGTTGCAAACGCGTTAAACGATTTCACCGTTTTTTGATTGGTCAGCGCTTCATCGCTAAATCGCGCCAACTCGCCCATCGTGGTTTGCATCGCTTGGCTCGCGCGACGCAAGCGCTGCGTCACGAAACGAATCACCAGCGCCACAATCGGTGCGATCACAAACACGCCCAATGTGAGCTTCCAGCTAAGCAGCAGCAACCAAGTCAGGCTGCCGATCAGCTTGAACGTATCCTGCACCAGTGCGGTGAGTGCTTGCGAACACGACGTGCCAATCTGTTGCGCGTCGAAGGTGATTTTTGAGGTGAGTTCCGCGGCCGCATTGCGGTCAAAAAATCGCATCGGCAGGCGAAGCATCTTGCTGAACGTATCGACGCGAACGTCGTAAACAACGCGGCTCGATACCCAGTGCAGCGCAATGTCGCCAATAAAATTAAAGATGCTGCGCAGAACAAACATGACGACAACAAACAGCGGAAACCAAGTGACCGGCCAGCTATCGAGCCACTGAATTAAGGGCGCGAGTGCGCTGTTGGCAAGCTGGCCTTGCGGCGATATTTGGGTTATTGCCGCTGCCCCGGATGGGTTTACGAATGCGCGGTCAACGATGCGACCAAACACCAGCAAAATGAACGGCTCAATCAGCGACACCATCGCCAACAGCAACGAGGCGCCTACTAACTTGCCACGGTAGGGCCTCACATAGGAGAGCAGCCGCCAGATTAGGGCGCGATCTGAAACTGTGGCGTTGGCAACGGTCAGGGGCATTCCAGAATTGTTGCATGCGCTAACATAAAAGTACTTGTTGGTGTCCGCACGCGGGATATAGCGTGCGGGTGAAACGGGAAAGCGGTGCCAGCGGTTCGATTCGTCGAGCCGCCCAGTCCGCTACTGCCCCCGCAACGGTAATTCGCAATGCGCGCGACATGAAGCCACTGAATCCTTTGGATTTGGGAAGGCGTCGAGCGTAGGCGATAAGTCCGGAGACCGGCCACAAGCGCATGCGCGATCCTCAGCGCATGGTGATGACGAACGCGCGGGGTGGCGCGACGCCGTTGGTGTGCGCCTGCGCGACGTTTTATCGCGGCGTATGTCTTCTGCTTCCCACACTTCGCATTCGTCCCCTGTTCGCCGAACGGAGGGTTTGGCATTTGTGCGGAGTCATTTTTGTATTCAACTGAAAAACCTCTTTGCGGCGCGCAACACTCGCGTCGATTCCATCAAACCTTTACGAAAACCTTGCTTGCGACAGCGATCACGCTTTCGGCAAGTGCCGCGTTCGCGCAAACTAAAGTGGAGCCGGTCATCGTTACCGCGTTGCGCGCAGTCGAGCCGCTTAAAGACACCTTGCGCGATGTGTCAGTCGTCCGTGGCGACGAACTCGTTTCGGCGGGCATCAACGACATCCTGACCGCGCTGCAAAGCGTGCCGGGGCTCGAAGTGCAATCGCTCGGCGCGAACGCGACGCCGTCGATCTTCGTGCGCGGCGGCAATAGCAATCAAGTGCTTGTGCTGATCGACGGGCAACGTGTCGGCTCATCGTTTAGCGGACTCACCGCCTTGCAACACATCGCAATCACCGACATTGATCGCATCGAAGTCGTACGAGGGCCTGCGGCGAGTTTGTACGGCGCGGATGCGGTGAGCGGCGTGATTCAAGTGTTCACTAAACGAGCGGTCGGGCTTTCGGCGAACGCGATGTTTGGCGACAAACGATCCAGCGACTTAAGCGCACGCGCGGGCTTTGCAAACGGCAGCGGCTCGTTTTCGATTTCCGGCAATCATCGCGAATCGCGCGGCTACAACGCGATTACTGACTCAAACAACTTCAGCTTCAATCCAGATCGCGATGGCTATCGCTTTTCGAGCGTGGCCGCGAATGGTTCGTTGAAACTTTCATCGCAATTTTCGCTCGACGCCAATCTGATCGCGACGCGAGGCAACGTGCAATACGACGGCGGCGCGGGTTTCGATGACCGCATCAAATCCGATGTGCGCAACGCTTCGATCAAGGCGCGCTATGCCGTCTCGGATCGTTGGACATCGACGCTCTCGCTCGGGCAAAGCGTCGATCAATCAGAATTTGTTTCGAGCTTTCCCGGCGAGTACAAAACCACGCAAGATCAAGCGAGTTGGCAAAACAACTTCCGAGCAACGCGCAGCGTTTCTTTATGGAACGCGATTGAGTGGCGACGTGAGCGCATTACGTCCACGGAAGATTTCGCGAATGATTCACGGCGCACCGCGAGTTTTGTGATCGGCGCTGATGCGAATTTGAACCCGTTCAAGTTGAGTGGATCGCTGCGCGTTGATGACAGCAACCAGTACGACACACGTACCACCGGTAACTTCGGACTTGGCTATGCGTTCTCGCCAGCATGGCGTGTGCTCGTGAACGCAGGTACAAGTTTCAAAGCGCCCACGTTTAACGATTTGTATTTCCCCGGCTTTTCAAATCCTTTGCTCGCGCCTGAGAAAGCGAAAAATATTGATGCCGCGCTGCAATGGTCGAGTGGCGTGTCGAACGCAAAGCTCGTCGTCTACGAAAACCGCGTGCGCGATTTGATTCAATTTCAATGTGATGCGAACTTCAATTGCTCGCCACAAAACGTGGCGAAAGCGGATTTGCGTGGTGCAACATTTTCAGCAGGAACTCGGGTTGGGGGCTGGATGATCGACGCGAGTGTCGACGTCGCCGATCCTGAAGATGCGAACTCTGGAAAACGCCTTGCGCGGCGCGCGAAATTGCACGGTGCGCTCAAAGCGAGCGGCGAGATTTTTAGCGTAACGAGCGGCGTTGAATTCATCGCGTCCGGCAATCGTTTCGACAACGCTAGCAACACCAAACGGCTCGCGGGTTACAGCGTCGTGAATGTCTTCGCGCGCGGTGAGATCATGCGCGGCGTGTCAGTCGGCGCGAGAATTGAGAACGCGTTTGATCGCGACTATCAATTTTCGACCGGCTACGCGACGGGCGGACGACGAGTTTGGTTAACGATAAGTGTGAACCAGCTATAGCGTTTATCGCCCAATAAATTTGGGCGAAAGCGTTTATTCAATATGTTTTCGATAATAGATAGGAAATCAACGTTAGCCCAATTAAATTGGGCGATCGTTTGTATCTTTGCTCTAAGTTTGTCGTGTGAGCTTGCAGTCGCGCAAAGCGCAAACGCACCATCAACATCGTCTCCGCAATCAACGCCATCAGCACCACAACGCATCGTAAGCCTCGCGCCGCATGCGACCGAGCTGCTGTTTTCCGCGGGGCTTGGCGCGCGCGTCGTCGGCGTGAGCGAATCGTGCGATTTTCCCGAGGTCGCAAAAACGTTGCCTAAAGCTTCGAGCTATCGCGGCACGAATGTCGAAGCCGTGCTCGCGCTCAAACCTGATCTGGTCGTCGCGTGGCCCAGCGGCAACAAAGCCGACGACATTGCTGCGATTGAGCGCCTCGGCATTCGCGTGTATCGAAGCGAAGTCGATTCACTCGCTGGGATCGTGTCAACGATGCGCGAATTTGCCTCGTGGTCAACCGACAAAGCAGCCTCGAGCGCCGCCATTGAACGTGCTGCCGCTGCCGAGCGCAGCATTCAAAGCTTGCGCGAGAAATACGCATCGAAACCCATCGTTCGTGTGTTCTATCAACTCGGTGATGGAAGGTTGTTTACGCTCTCCAACAAACACCTGATCGGCGAAGCGCTCGCCACCTGTGGCGCAAAAAATATCTTTGGTGAGCTCGCAATTCCTGCGCCGGAAGTGTCCCGCGAAGCAGTAATCACTGCGAAGCCCGATGCGATTTTGCTCGCAAGTGCGAACGCGCTTGATAACGTCGCTGCGCAGTGGAAGAAAACGCCGCTGGCTGCGACGCCGATTGCGGTGTTGGATGGTGGAAGATTGCATCGGCCGACCTTGCGCACGATGGACGCGGTGCGGGAGATGTGTGAAGCGGTGGATCGGTTGCGGAAGTAACCGCCCCGTCATCCCCGCGAAGACAGGGACCCAGACCGGGACGGTTGCGCAAAAACTCGTCCTGAATTTCGATGATTGGTTTCGCGGACTGGGTTCCCGCCTTCGCGGGAATGACAATGAAGGAAAATTGCACAAATGAGCAAAGCCTTCACCAAAGAAACTGACGACGAACTGGAAGACGATGAAATCCAGATTCCGCCGCTGCCTGCGGGGACGAAGAATTACATGACGCCGGGCGGTCATGCGCGCTTGAGGGCGGAGTTGGAACATCTCACCAAAGTGGAGCGCCCGGAAGTGACGCGCGTCGTGTCGTGGGCGGCGAGCAATGGCGATCGCAGTGAGAATGGCGACTATTTGTACGGCAAACGTCGCCTGCGCGAAATTGATCGCCGCACGCGCTACCTCATCAAACGACTCGACGAGGCCGAAGTCATCGATCCCGCCACCCGCGATACCGATCAGATTTTTTTCGGCGCAACCGTGACGGTTGAAAATCAAAAAGGCGAATCACGCACCATTTCGATCGTCGGCCTTGATGAGACTGACCCTAATCGCGGCTACGTGAGCTGGATCAGCCCGATTGCCCGCGTGCTCACTAAACATCGCGAAGGCGATAGCGTAAGTTTGCCTGCGCCGGGGGGGGTTGAGCAGCTTGAGATCGTTTCGGTGGAATACAAGGCGCTTGAAACCGGTGATAGCGCTAACAGCGTAACTTGATATAGTTGCAGCGTGGACGAAACGCTAGAACGCCTTGAAAAGTCACTCGACACCGCTGTGCAGCGGATCGATTCACTCACGCTTGAGAATTCGCTCCTAAAGAAAGCGCTCGCTGACGCCGAGTCTCGCATGTCCAGCGCGAGCGTGCGCTTACGTACATTGGCGGAAACGTTTCCAGCGCTCGCCGAGAAAAGCGTCCCGTTGCAATGACGACCGAGGCGCTTACCGCGACTATCAAAGGTCGAACCTTCAAGCTAAACGCACCGGAATCCCAGCGCGCGGCGCTCTCAGAAGCGATTGCGATGGTGGAGGCGAAATGCGCTAACGTGGCGCAGAAATCGCCGCAATCGGAAATCGAGCGTGTGCTGTTGCTCGCGGCGCTCGAACTCGCGGCTGCGGGGAAAGAAGGAAGCGCTATTGATCCGCGTGTCGAGGCGCGGTTGCTCGCAATGCAAACTAAACTTGATCTCGCGCTAGCACCTGCAAACCTCGCTGGTAAGGCGTAGAATCAGCCTTGCTCCTGCAGCGTTCGTGGCGGTTGAAAATTTCTTTGAACCAATGCGCTTGTCGCAAGGATGCTTCGCTATTCGGTTCGTGTGCGCGACTTCTGTTCTCTCGAAGCCTAGTGTTTCGTTGGAACTTACCAGTTGTACCTAGTAGATCGAGTGGAAGCAACCAATCTTGAACCTCGGTTCAAGATGACAGCCGTTGCGGCGTATGCGGGAGTCTTGAATTTTTTGAAACGGAGAGCGATCTGCTCTCCGTTTTCTTTTGTGAGGCTGCAATGCGCTACTGGTTGATGAAATCTGAACCCGATGAATATTCCATCGATGATTTGAAGCGCGACAAAAAAAGCGCGTGGTTCGGAGTGCGCAACTATCAGGCGCGCAATTTCATGCGCGATGACATGAGCGTGGGCGATCCGGTGTTTTTCTATCACTCCAGTTGCCCCGAACCCGGCATCGCAGGCATTTGCAAAATTGCCTCAAAACCGCTGCCCGACAAAACGCAATTCGAAGCAGGCACCAAATACTTCGATCCGAAATCAACGATTGAAAAACCGATTTGGATGTGTGTTGAAGTCGCGTTCGTGAAGAAAATCGAATTGATTTCGCTCGCTGCGTTGCGCGACGTAAAAGCGCTCGCCGAGATGCGTATTCTTCAGCGCGGAAATCGATTGTCGATTACACCTGTTACTGAGACAGAGTGGCAATACATCGAAACGAAGCTGGTCAAATAGCTTGATGGAATTCATCAACCTCTGGCTTCTCGCCTATCTCGCGCTCGGCGCATTCGTTGGCGTCGTCGCCGGGCTTCTAGGTATCGGCGGCGGCATGATGATGGTGCCGTTTCTCGCAATTTTGTTTCAGGCGCAGGGCTTTCCCTTCGAGACGAAGATGCAGGTGATTTTGGCTACATCAATGGCTACCATCATCTTCACCGCGATCTCCTCGGTACGCGCACATCACGCAAAGAAAGCGGTGAATTGGCAAGCGGTCTGGGCGATGTCGCCCGGGATTCTGCTCGGTGCGCTGATCGGCACCCGAATCGTATCGATGCTCTCAACGCGTTTCTTGATGATTTTTTTCACGGTGTTTTTGTTCTACACCGGCACCCAAATGCTGTTGAATTTCAAACCGAAAGCGAGTCGCACGCTGCCCGGTCGCGGTGGTTTGTTCGTTGCGGGTCTTGTCGTTGGCGTACTTTCGGCGCTCGTGGGCGCGGGCGGCGGATTTTTCTCAGTGCCGTTTTTAACGTGGTGCAACGTCGCGATTCACAACGCAGTCGGCACCTCCGCCGCGCTCGGTTTTCCAATCGCACTCTTCACGACGATCGGCAACGTATTCAACGGTTGGAACATGCCCAACGTGCCGCAACCGTCGCTCGGCTATGTGTATTTGCCGGCGCTAGTCGGTATCTCGATCACGAGCATGATGACGGCACCGTTTGGCGCGCGGCTCGCGCACAAGCTGCCCGTGGCGACGCTCAAACGCATCTTTGCGGTGATTCTGTATCTGCTTGCGTTGCGGATGCTCTACACCGTGTTAACTGCGGGATGACTACGCAACGAGTGACCGCAAGAAATAGTTGCTTTTAGAGTTTATCGCCGAAGCGCTAGGGCTAACCGCGCATTTAAATACTAAATCAACGCCCCAATTTTTCTACGGGATACCCCAATTTAATCGGCCATCGACGCGTAGAGCCGTAGGTACGCAATGGTTTACGGCCGTCTTCCGCCGCTATCACCGCTATCGACGAGATACGCAGAGATAGCGTCGGTCAGCTTGCTCGCTTGCAGCACATTGTCCGGGTTGGAAATCATCAGCGCAGCAACCAAAGCTTCAATAACCACAAGCGATGCCACCAATCCGCTGGACAACACGGGGTGATTCGCAGGCGCCAGCAAGAGATGATCGGCCAACTGCGCGAGCGGCGAGGCAGGGGAATCGGTGATCGCAACAATTTTTGCGCCGCGAGTCCGTGCGTAGCTAGTCAAACGAATTGCATCCGTTGCATAGCGCGGAAACGAGAGCACGATAAGCACGTCTTTTTTTCCGATATTGAGTAATCGTCCCGCAGCGACTTCGGTACCACCAAATTCGACGACGTTAGTCAAACGCGCACAGAATGGCTGTAGGTCCAGCGCCAAAATCGACGCCAAGTGAGAGGAAAGTCCAAATCCCAGCGTGTAGACCTCGCCCGCGCGGGCGATCAACGAAACAATCGCGTTGAGCGCTTTGGGATCGAGACTCTCCGCAGCGGTGCGTGCGTTGCTTAAGCTCGCCTCTAGGCCGGACAGCAGCACCGAGGCGCCGCCCAGCTTGCTTGCGCTTGACTGAATCGACGAGCGAAGCTTTTCAACCGGCTGCAACATGCCTTGCAACGAATCGGCGGCGGCCGCGCGCAAACCCGGATAGCTATCGAAACCCGCGGCTCGAGCGAAGCGGGACAACGTCGCCGCCGACACACCATTGCGCGACGCTAGCTCTTCGATGCCGATGGCTGGAATTCTTAGGGGATTTCGCAGTAAGTACTCTGCGATCGCACGGTTGGATTTTGAGCCCGAGTTTTGTAGCTCAATCAATCGTTGCCCAAGCGGCGAGCGCGCGAAAGTTAACTCGGCCGTGCCAACCGCGACAAGGTCAGCTGCGTTTTTGTGGTTTGCCATTGTCAATCTATGCGTATCCGGTTGGGGTGTATGTAATTTCTGCTACCCAGTATCGCCTGTGGCGTCGCTAAATCTACAACACTGAGCACAGATTATTTTGCAAGTTTTTTTTCATTTTGTCTAATTCTGCAAATTCCGATATATTGTCGAGTACTGTCTTCTCCCCACTCTTTTCTGCATTCGTAGGAGCTCGCGCCATGTTTAGCCTTCGTTCTGTTGTCTTTGCGATTTGTACGCTTGCTGCGGTTAGCGCAACTGCACAAGCACCCGATTGGAAAAAAATTCGAATCGGCGTTGAAGGCAACTATCCGCCGTTTTCTCAAATTACGCCAGACGGCAAATTGTCAGGATTCGACATCGATATCGCGAACGGCATTTGCGCCCAACTAAAAGCCGAATGTACGCTTATTCAACAAGAATGGGACGGCATGATCCCCGCGCTCAACGTGCGCAAGTTTGACGCGATTGTTGCCTCGATGACGATTAGCGAAGAGCGTAAGAAAGCAGTCGATTTCTCTGATCCGTATTACGACGTGCCGTCGCGCTGGATTGCCAAAGCGGGCGCTTTCAAGGAAGCAACCCCCGATTCATTCAAAGGCAAGAAAATTGCCGTTATCCGCAACAGTCCAAGAGCGAAGTTTGTTGCCGACAACTTCAAAGGCAGCGAAACTCTATTGGTGAACAAAGAAACGGACGTCTACCTTGAGCTCGCGGCAGGTCGTGCTGATATCGGGTTCGGCTCAAGCGTTGTCTCGGGTGAAGCGTTTCTGAAAAAACCCGAAGGAAAGGGCTTTGCGCAAGTCGGGCCTGCTGTGAACTTGGGCGGCGGCGCGGGCGTTGGCATCGCGGTTCGCAAGGGGGACGACGCATTACGCCAGAAAATCAACGGCGCGCTCAAAGCGATGATGGCTGACGGAAGCTACAAAAAGCTCGCGACTAAATATTTCGATTTCGACGTTTCGCCTAATCGCGCGCAATAGTCGCTCACTGCGCCTACTCTCTGTCAGCAGCGTGATCGCAACAACCCACCCGCTGCGCTTTATTTCATCGACTGAACCGGCACACCGGTTGCGCTGGGTTCGCCCTCAATAAGCGTTATCAAATACATGCTCCACGGCTACCTTCCCGCCATTCTTGGCGGGTTAATGACATCGTTGCAGGTAGCGGCCTGCTCGCTAGCGATCGCCTGCGTGTTCGGACTAATTGGTGCGGCAGCCAAGCTTTCGAGTTCACGCGCCGCGCACGCGGTTGTTGATGTGTACACCACGTTAATTCGCGGGATCCCGGAGCTCGCGTTGATGCTCATGGTGTTTTACGGCGGGCAAACGATCCTCAACTATCTGGTGACCGAAGCCGGTGGCGATTATGTCGAAGTGCCCGCGTTCGCTGCGGGTGTGCTCACGATTGGCTTTGTGTTTGGGGCATACATGACCGAGACGTTCCGCGGTGCGATCCTCGCGATTCCCAAAGGGCAGATGGAAGCGGCCACCGCAATCGGCATGAGTCGATCACAAGTGTTAGCGCGCGTCACTATTCCGCAAATGATTAGACACGCCATTCCCGGATTCACCAACAACTGGCTGATAATGATCAAAGCGACCGCATTGGTATCAATTATTGGTCTGGATGACATGATGCAACGCGCCGGGCTTGCTGCATCGGCGACGCGCGAGCCGCTGACTTTCTACCTAGCAGTTGCGGCGATCTATTTGCTCATCACCACGGTTTCGATTTTGCTGTTGAGTCGCGTTGAGAAGCGGTTTTCTCTGGGCGTTCGTAAGGCAGAGCTGCAATGATTGATTGGTCAGTCATTGCAACATCGCTGCCGGACTTTCTTGCCGGCCTCAAGGTCACGCTTCTGCTGCTTGTGATTTCGCTGTCGACAGGCCTATTGCTTTCAGTACCGCTTGCTGTCGCGCGAGTCTCATCAAACCCTCTGCTTTCTAAACCGGTTTGGCTTTACACGTACGTCATTCGTGGCACGCCCCTACTCGTACAACTTTTCATCATTTACTACGGTTTCGCGCAGATTGATCTCATCCGAAATTCATCCGCCTGGCCGTTGTTTCGCGAGGCGTGGTTTTGCGCATGGCTCGCATTTTCGATTAACACCACAGCGTACACAACGGAGATCATCGCTGGTGCGCTACGCGCGACCCCGGCGGGCGAAGTTGAAGCCGCGAAAAGTTTGGGCATGACCACGTTTGATTTGTATCGACGTATTTTGCTTCCCGGCGCATTCCGCAGGGCGCTTCCGCAGTACAGCAACGAGGCGGTAGGCATGATGCACGCCACCGCTATTGCGAGCACAGTCACACTTGTCGATCTCACTCGGGTCGCCCGCGATGTTTACGCGAACCACTTAGCCACCGTGGAGGCCTTCGGTACGGTCGCCGTGTTTTATTTCGTTCTCACTTTTTCACTGATTGGTTTGTTTCGATTGGCCGAGCGCCACTGGTTGAAACATTTGCGCGCGCAGGTCGCCGCCCCGTCGACACTCGTCGCAAAGTAAGCATGCAAATAGATAACATTGAAATACCATTTGGCACTACCGGAACCGTTCGCTCGCTCGCGGTTTATCGATTTGGCGACACTAGCAAGCGCCCGCAACTCTACGTGCAAAGCGCGCTTCACGCCGATGAAATCCCCGGCATGCTGGTCTCGGTTCATTTGTGCAACTCGCTTCAGAAACTTGAGCAAGAAGGTCGAGTTCTCGGTCACATCGTGGTTGTACCGTGCGCAAATCCAATCGGCTTAGGACAGTCAATTCAGGGGGTGCCGTTAGGTCGTTTCGCACTTTCCGACGGAAGTAACTTTAATCGTAGCTTCGCGGATCTCACACAAGCGGCTGCGGCGCGCATCTTGGGGAAGCTTACGAAAGACGCCTCACGCAACGCGGCGCTTGTTCGTGCCGCGCTGCAAGACGAACTGCAGATGCGCCCGGTAACCAGTGAACTCGCAGCGCTGAAGCGCTTGCTTCTCAGCCTCGCGTTGGACTCTGACTATGTGCTCGACTTGCACTGCGACGGTGAATCAGTCCCACACCTGTATACGGCGACATCGCTTGTGAAACGCTGTGAACCTCTCGCCGCGCTTTTTGGTGCGAGGGCGTTTCTCACCGCTGAGATTTCGGGCGATAACCCTTTTGACGAGGCAGTAAGCCGACCGTGGACGGAGCTCTCGCACATGTTTCCGGAATACCCCATCGCGGGGACCTGTTTTTCAACCACCGTCGAGTTGCGTGGCGAAGCGGATGTGAGCGACATTCTGGCCGCGCAAGATGCGCGAGCGATTATTGATTTCGCTGCACTTAACGGGATGGTGGATCAAGCCTTACCCGTGATTCCGAAAGCGCAATGTCATGCCACGCCGCTGGCGGGGGTGCTGCCGATCATGGCGACGCACGCGGGTGTTGTGGTGTTTAACAAAGCACCTGGCGACACGATCCACGTTGGCGACGAGATCGCGCGCATTGTCGATCCCGTTACGCGCCAATCGACGTCGCTTTGCAGCACAATTTCTGGCCTGATGTATGCGCGAATTCCAAGCCGCTACGCAGTGGCCGGTCAGCGTATCGCCAAGATTGCGGGTGAACAGCCGATTCGCAGCGGAAAGCTGTTGAGCCCGTAGCCACAAGTCAAAGCTATGAACACAAAAACGCCCCACCCTCTGCTGGTTGCAGATCAAATCACCAAGCGTTTCGGGCAAACCGAGGTACTGCGCGGGATTAGTTTGAGCGCCAATCCCGGCGACGTGATCGCGTTAATCGGTTCGTCGGGCTCCGGCAAGAGCACTTTCCTGCGCTGCCTAAATTTATTGGAGCGCCCCAATAGCGGCCGCATCGCGCTCAATGGAGAGGTGCTCGAACTTGCAGCAGATCGTGACGGCGCGCTGAACGCAACCAATCCAGTTCAATTGCGCCGCTTCCGCTCACGCATCTCGATGGTGTTCCAACACTTCAATTTATGGGCCCACATGACCGCTGAGCGCAATGTGACCGAAGGCTTGACGGTTGTCCTCGGACTATCGCAGAACGAGGCGACGGAGCGAGCGCAGCACTATCTACAAAAGGTGGGCGTGATCCACCGTAAAGACGCTTACCCTGCCCACCTATCGGGCGGCGAGCAGCAGCGAGTCGCGATCGCACGAGCGCTTGCAATGGAGCCTGACGTGATGCTCTTTGATGAGCCGACATCAGCGCTGGATCCCGAACTTGTTGGCGAAGTGCTGCGCGTGATGCGGGCGGTCGCTGAAGAGGGTCGCACCATGATCGTGGTGACTCACGAAATGAGTTTCGCGCGTGAGGTCAGTAGCGAAGTCGTCTTTCTATCGAAAGGCGTTGTCGCCGAGCGTGGCCGTCCGGAAGATGTTCTGCTGAAACCGCAATCCGAGCGATTGCAGGCGTTCTTAGCCAACAGCCTCAAGTAAGTACATACGATTTTGCGCTCCGTTTTCGAGCGGATGATCGCGCGCGCCTGCGTTTTCTGCGCAATTCTCGTGCATCGAGCATGCCCGATTATTGAGCGTTGCAAACTGACAACACGCAATGTCATTTGCAAATGAAAAATATATGCAAATAAATTTGCATATCTCTTAGAATGAAAAACAACTTGCAAATCGGTTTCCCTTGAAAACGAAGATCAAGACCTGTAACTAACGGCCGCTTTCATTCATTCACATTAGGGGTGCTGCACGATGCACATTCAACATCAGCAAAAAAAGACCGATTTGTTTGTCGAAACCTTAACCTCACGCGCAGTTCGCCGCGCGGTCGCCGCGCTTGCGGCAGGTGCATCTGTTCTCGCGTGGGCGCAGACGACCGGGGGCGAAAGTCAAAAGCTGGAGCGTGTCGAAGTCACCGGATCATCGATCAAGCGCATTGACGCCGAAACCGCGTTGCCAGTCCAGATCATCAAGAAGGAAGACATCGAGAAGATGGGTGTGAGCACGGCCGCCGAGCTGCTCAAAAACATCAGCGCCAACACAGCGCCGCTTTCCGATGGTGCAAGCATTACCGACGGAACTTCAGGTCAACGCGGTTTCAATGGCGCTAACTTGCGCGGCATCGGTGTTTCGAGCACCTTGGTGTTGCTCAATGGTCGGCGTCTAGCGAATTTCGCGTCGCCGGGCGACAACGCGGGCGTAGATCTGAACAACGTACCTGCCGGCGCGATCCAGCGCGTTGAAGTGCTCAAAGACGGCGCGTCCGCAATTTACGGTACCGACGCAATCGGTGGCGTTATCAACTTTATTACGCGAAAAGACTATCAAGGTGCCGACATCAGCGCCTCGGTAGGCGCAACGCAAGAAGGCGGTGCGGGTAAGAAAACGCTCACCCTAGGCGGTGGCTTTGGCGATCTCGCCAAAGATCGTTTCAACGTGTTTGGCGTAGTCGACATCCAGCAGCTTGACTCGCTTCGCTCAACGCAGCGGCAGTTCCTGCGTGATCGCCCGCTCGCATCGACGCTACCAGCACTCATGTCGAGTAATACGTATCCCGCAAACATCGACATCTCTACATCGCAGCGCGCTGCATTGATTAGCGCAGGCTTGCTACCAGCAGGCGCCACCCGAACCCGCGTTAATCCGAGCTCTCCAGGCTGCAATCCACCGGCAACGGTATATGCGCCGGAAGGTCCGGGCGGTCCGTTGGCATGTAGCTATGACTACATGCAAGACACCGAGATCTACCCTGAATCATTAAAGCTCAGTGCAATCGGACGCGCTACGTTTCAAGTAAACGCAGACCACTCTGTTTTCGCTGAGCTCCTGCAAGCGCGCACCGAAACAACGTATCGGCTGAGCCCAAATCCGCAGCGCATCCGAAATCTTCCCGTGAGCTTGCTACCAACCGCGTACCGCAACGCGCTGACCGCACCTGGACTCTCAACAACTTTCAGCGGCATTCGCTATCGAATGACCGAGGCCGGTAATCGCACTAACGAAGTGACTAGCGAAGCGCAACGCTTTGTGCTCGGTGCGTCCGGTACGGCCTCAGGATGGGAATACGACATGGCGTTTAGCCGCGCTGAGAACCGCGCGGTCGACAAGTACGTTGACGGCTACGTGCTGTTCGACAAATTTGACGCTGGTGTGAGAAACGGCACCATCAATCCATTCGGGCCGTCCACGCAAGCGGGCATCGACTACATCAATTCAATCAAGATCAACGACGAGGCGCGAAAATCTAAAGGCGTCACAGAGGCGTTTGATTTCAAAGCATCGAAGCCGTTGTTGACACTCGCTGGCGGTGATCTGAATATCGCCGTGGGTGGCGAAGCACGCCGTGAAACCACGAGCTTCACGCCTTCGGAATTGCTACTCAGCAACAACATCGCCGGTGACCGCGATAGTTCGGGGCTCTCTACTGATTTAACGGCAACGCGAGATCGTCGCAACGTTGCTTCTTTGTTCGCGGAAGTCAATGCGCCGTTCACCAAATCGCTTGAAGGACAATTTGCCATTCGCTACGACCGCTACAACGATGCAGGCAGCACGACCAATCCAAAAGCCGGACTCCGTTGGCAACTGAGTCCAGCGTTTGTTGTGCGTGGCTCTGCCGGCACAGGTTTCCGTGCGCCGTCGCTGAGCGATCTGAAGCGTCCGACCACGTTCGGCACGTCATCGAGCTTCCTCACCGACCCGCAGTGCGTGATCGCTGAGGGCAGCATCGATCTGTGTACGGATCAGTGGCCCGTTGAGCGCCGCAGCAACCCCAACTTAAAGCCTGAGAAGTCAACGCAGTTTTCAGTCGGCGGCGTATTCGAGCCGAATCGTACGTGGAGTTTCGCGCTCGACTACTGGAACATTGGCAAGAAAGATGTGATCAGTACGTTGGGTGAACAAATCATCGTTGAGAGCCCAGAGAAATACAACGGCCGCTACATTCAACGTGATCGTGACGGTTTCATCTCCAACATCATTCTGCAGAAAGAAAATCAGGGGCGTCTAAAAACCTCTGGCCTTGATATCGCAGCTGACTGGCGTGGCGCGGCAACGTCGCTCGGCAAATTCAGCGCCGGGATCAGCGGCACGCTGGTGTTGAAGTATGACCGCCAGTTCGGGCCGCTCGAACAATACCGCAGCAACCTCGGCGTATTTCTTAACGACCAGGTGATCCAGCGCTGGCGTCATCGCATATCGCTGGGATGGGACTACGGCAGCGTCGGCTTAACACTCGCCAACCAGTTTTCTTCGGCCTACACCGATCAAAACACAACGTACGATCCGGTCTCCGATGCACTGCTGCCATCGCGGCGCGTGAAGGCCTACTCGATTTGGGATCTCACAGGATCGTGGCAAGCTTCCAAGAAGCTCAAGGTGTCGGGCGGCGTGCTCAATCTGGCCAACACGGCGCCGCCGTTTTCGAACCAAGCGTACTACTTCCTAGCAACGTATGATCCTACCTATACCGACCCGAGAGGTCGCTACTACTATGCTCGCGTGAGCTACTCGTTCTAGCGCGAGTTGACAACATGCTGGAGGGAGGCGGCGCGAGCCGCCTTTTTCTTAACGCCGACTGCGGCCTGTAAACACCATTGTGAATTGTCATGCGCTTGGGTAGAAAAACATTACTGTGTGCGCTGGTGGTACCGCTGATTTACATCGGCGCCGCGTTCGGCCAGACCACACAGTTAAATGCGGAGAAAAAGAAGGTGAATGGTTCATTGGTGATTATGGGTGGTGCGATCCATCCCGATACCGAAGACATTTGGCAAAAAATTGTTGCGCTTGCAGGGGGCAAGGGTGCATCAATCGCGGTGATCGCGGCAGCAGCAGGCAATCCCGAAAGTTCGGCGAAGCGTACGATCGAGATCCTCAGTCGATACGGCGCAACGCCGTTTTTTGTGCCTGCTGCTCCGCGACTCGCGAACCGTGACGTGAAACGCGATGCCGAAGATACCGAAATCGCCTCTCGTGTGGCCAATGCGGGTGGCGTCTTTTTCAATGGCGGCGACCAGAGCCGAATCACGCAAACGCTGGTGCGCGCAGACGGCTCAGAGAGTGCACTCCTTACGGCGATCCGCGACGTTCACATGCGCGGCGGTGTGCTCGCGGGCACGAGCGCGGGCGCAGCGATCATGAGTCGCACGATGTTTTATGAACCACCGGATGTGCTGCGCGTACTGCAAGAAGGCGTACAGCCGGGGCGCGACATTGCGCATGGTCTTGGTTTCATTGGCGATGACGTTTTCGTCGATCAACACGTTCTGGCGCGCGGTCGCTTTGCGCGCATGCTGCCTGCGATGGTCGCAGCAAAAGTAACGCTGGGTGTTGGCGTTGATGAGAACACAGCGGTGTGGGTCGATGCCGATCACACGATGCACGTTCTGGGCGCAAGCGGTGTGATCATCATCGACACTGCGAAAGCGACGCAAGACGCCGCTAAAAAGACGTTCAACTTGAAAGGTGCGCGCATCAGCTATCTTGAGCGCGGCGATCGTTTTGACTTGCGCAACAAGTTGTTAGCGGTGTCACCGTTCAAAACTGCCGGCAGCGTGCTCAATCATCTTGACGCGAATTTCACGCCTGAATTTGACGAGCCGAGGTGGTATGCCGACGTGCTCGGAAAAAACATTCTGGTCGACCTACTCACGACACTGGTAGACAACACACAGAAAGAAGTTGTTGGGCTCGCGCTACCCGCGCCAACGCACCGGAATCGTTCGCTAGGGTTCGAGTTTTCATTTCGCAAGGGAGCGGAAACACGCGGCTTCTTGCGAATCGAAAAAGGCCGCGCGCGCTATTCGGTGCAGGGCGTTGAGCTTGAGGTGAAACCGATTCGATTACCTATTCCGCTGTACCAAATCGAATAGTAGCTTTACCCGTTAACGCCCAATTAACATGGGGTAAATGCACGTTTTTTTATTTTTTCGCTAATCCGTGTTTACAGGCTTTTAGCCAAGTGTTAACGAGCACAAACGGTGAAAGTTATGAGCCAACTTCGAAGTGCGCGTTAACCAACGCGTCGTTGATTTCATGCCAGCCACTCGGTACCCATTTCGGCGATCTGTCTTTATCGATTAGCAGCGCGCGAACCCCTTCGCTGAAATCATGATGTCGCTGAAATTGTTTCGCAAGAACGAGATCCATCGCGAGCACTTCGTCAATTGCGAGGCCGCGTGCGCGACGCAAATATTCAAACGTGACGTGCGCCGCGGTCGGCGAACCCTGTGCCAGATTTTTAGCTGCGCTCGCGAAGTACGCCTCGCGCGTGGCGAGCGTATTGAGCGCGCCTCGATACTCGATGACCGTTGCGCTGGTTGCGAGCGCGCGCGTGGCGTCTGCATGCGCAGCAAGTTCGCTCGGCGGATCGCCTTCCACGTCTTCCATCGCACCGAGCGTATCGGTGACGAGCGAGTGATTGGTAACGGAATCATCGGTCCAGTCAAGTGTGACGAGGGTGTCGATCACGCGGCTTTGCTGCTCAGGCGCGATTACAAAATCAGCAAGCCCCGCGTGCATCGCGTCGCCCTCGGTCACAATCATTCCAGTGAGCGCCATCAGCGCGCCGATACCATCGGGCAAGAGATTCAAAAAGTAACCGCCGCCGACATCAGGGAAGAGCCCAATGTGAATTTCCGGCATCGCAATCTTCGAGCCTTCAACGAACACGCGATGGCTCGCACCTGCGATCAATCCGACGCCGCCGCCCATACAAACGCCGTGTGATAGCGCGATGATCGGCTTTGGGAACGTGTGAATCAATAAATCAAGCGCGTATTCGGTGGTGAAAAATGCGTCGCCGTAAACATAACGATCGTCGCCGCCGGCACGCAGGTGACGAATCACTTCAGCGACGTCACCGCCCGCGCAAAATCCTTTTTCACCAGCGGCATTCAATACTACGCATTGCACCGATTCATCGTTGGCCCACGCATGTAATTGCTTGCCGAGCAGCTGGCACATTTCTAGTGTGAGCGCGTTGAGTTGTTTCGGACGATTAAGCGTTGCGATGGCAACGGCGTCGTTACGTGAGAAGAGAACGGCGGATTCGGTCATAAGCTTCTAAGTAGGGCTAAGCGTTGGCGAGCGCGTTTGATACGCGCGCCATAAACAGCGCATCAACATAACCGCCTTCTCGAAACGAAAAATCGCGATGCCGACCTTCAGTGACGAAGCCGAGTGATTCGTAGAGCTTGACGGCGCGGGCATTGTCTGCATGAACAGTCAATTCCACGCGCGAGTAGTTCGCAAATTGATCCGTGAAATCAAGACATGCATTCATCAAGACGCGTCCAACGCCGCGACTTTGATAGCCGTCCATGACGGAAATGCCGATGCCGCAAACATGTTTCTCGCGAGGGTTTTCAGAGACGGGGTGGACGCCTGCATTTCCAACAATTCGGCCACTCACTAACGCGACAAACACACATTCGCGCGTCGACACATTGCTCGACAATCGTGCTCGCCAAATTTCAGTAGACGTATACGGGTGCTGCAAAGTACCATTCGCCGCGCCGCGTGTAGAAAACACCGCTGCAAACCCTTCAGAGTCGTCGGGCGTCGCAGCGCGAACGGTGATTTTGATGGGCGCTGTTTTCTTTCGCCTCGCGATGAGAAGTGGCGGCGACGCGGGCGCAGGCATGTTCTTCGAATTGACGCGCGCCATCACACGCATGTCACCGTATCGCTGCTCATGCGCTTTCGCTTTCGCGCATACGCCTTCGTTCTGAAACCCAAAGCTTGAATAAAACTTTGCAAGCGGCGCGCTCTCGTCAATCGCCACTTCGATGCGACGCACATTCATCCAATCGTCGCACGCGTTCACGCATGCGTTTACGAGCGCGCGACCAACGCCCTGCTTACGATGTGCCGGCTTGACTGCAAGCAGCGTTAACTCCGCTTGATGTTTGCGACGAATGTGATGTGGCCAACCTTTGAGCAACGAGATCGCGATGATCTCGCCTTCAATCAACGCAACGAGCGGCAGATGTGCGGCGTCTGCATATTCCGCGAGTCGTTTTTCCCAATACACCACGCCTGAATGAGGCGGCACATCGGTGAAATGCAGCATCGCCGCGTCGGAAAAAAGCGCAGCCAGCGCTTTGGCGTCTTGCGCCTCTGCGCGTCGAATCGTGAAATTCGCTTTCTTCCGGCTCACTTCTTCGCGGCGGATTTCGCGGCTGTTTTTGAACTCTTCGCGCCCGCTGCTTTCGACGCGGATTTTGGCTCTTTCGGTTCACGCGGCGGGAAGTCAAAACCTACTTTGACTTCATCCTTCTTACGCTCCAAAATTAAAAATGCTTTGAATGGGCGCTTCGTGCGCGTTGAAACAAACTGCGTGAGCAGATCGGTTTTTCCTTCGTTCAACAACTTCACCATTTGTTCTGGCTCAATCGATTGCTGCAGGATCGTGCGGCCGGAACGGAAATCACATTTGCGCGGCTTTTCTTTCTTCGCCGCGACTTCGCAGATGTAGGCAGTGTCAGTTTCGAATACGCCGCTGCCGCATTTTGGACATTTGCCGATCGCGGTCATCGTGGAGAAATCAATCGGATCCGCGCCCTCACCTAGCTTGTCGTTGTCTTCCCAGTAAAACTCAATTTCGAACGCGTCATTGAGTTTCAAATTTGCATTAAAGGTGCGGCCCAATTTCGAGCGGAAGCCTTCAAGGTTTTCCACTTTCTTATCGCGGATGAGCGTTTCGGCTTCTTCGACCGAGAGCTGGCGACTCGCAAGAATTTTCCAGAAGCCAAACTCGCACTTGGTACACGCGAATTTTTTATAGTTCTCTTTAATTTGTGAGCCGCATTTCGGACACGGCGTTTGCAAATCGGAGAAATCGCCCGGCACGGTATCGCTCTCAAAGCCTTTTGCCCGCGCGACGATGTTTTTCGCCATGTCGACGATTTCAGCCATGAATTTCTCACGGCTCATCTCGCCACGCTCCATCCTTGCTAAGCCAGTCTCCCAATTTGCCGTCATCTCAGGTTGGGTTAGTTCAGGAACGTCCAGCCCTTTCAGCAGGGTGATCAGGGAAAAAGCTTGCGGCGTAGGTTTGAGCGCTTTGTCTTCGCGAATGATGTAGTTTTGAAGAATCAAACCTTCAATGATCGAGGCGCGGGTTGCCGGCGTGCCGAGACCTTTTTCCTGCATCGCAGCGCGCAGCTCTTCATCATCGATGAGCTTGCCTGCGCCCTCCATCGCGGAGAGCAAGGTGGCCTCGCTGTAGCGCGCGGGCGGCTTGGTTTGCAATTCTTTCGCGTTAACGTCGCTCGCTTTCGGCTTTTCACCGGCGGCAACCGGCGTCAGATTTCCAGTTTCTTCGGAATCGACTTCTTTGCCATACACCGCGAGCCAACCCGCGTTCACGAGCACTTTACCTTCGCTCTTAAACGCTTCGCCTTCCACGCGGGTGATTCGCGTTGTCTGCTGAAACTCTGCCGACGGGAAAAACACCGCGAGGAAGCGCTTCACGACCAAGTCGTACAACTTTTCTTCGATTTCATTCAGCGACTTCGGAAGTTGCAGCGTCGGAATGATTGCGAAGTGATCAGAAATTTTTGAGTTGTCGAATACGCGCTTGTTCGTGGGTCGAATGTATTTCTTGGTGCGAATTTCGCGAGCGAAACTGCCGTAGCGGTTGGTCTCTTCGAGCACTTCGAGCGTTTGCCCGACCGTTTGCACGTAATCCTCAGGCAGCGCGCGCGCATCCGTTCGCGGATAGGTAAGCACTTTGTGTTTTTCATAGAGCGCCTGCGCGAGCGAGAGCGTCGTGCGAGCAGAAAAACCAAAACGTGAGTTTGCTTCGCGCTGCAAACTCGTTAAGTCGTAGAGCAGCGGCGGCGCTTGCGTTGTCGGTTTGCTTTCTTCTTCAACAACACCGAGTTTGCCTAAACATTTCGCAGCGATTGCTTTTGCGCGGCCTTCAGCGTCAGGTGTTTTCGCATCTGGAGAGTCAAACATCCGCTCCGCGCGCGCATGTTCATCGTCGCCTTTTTTGAATTTTTCGTCGAACCAACGACCAGCGTATTCACCCGCTTTCGCATCAAATGTGGCGTGAATCTCAAAATACGTACGCGGCTTGAATTTGCGAATTTTTTCTTCGCGCTCAACCATGATCGCAAGCGTTGGCGTCTGCACGCGACCGACCGTCGTTAAGTGAAAACCGCCGCTCTTCGTGTTGAACGCGGTCATCGCGCGGGTGCCGTTAATGCCCACCAGCCAATCGGCTTCTGAGCGGCAACGTGCCGCATCGGCGAGCCCCTGCAACTCTTCGTCACTGCGCAGTCGATCAAAGCCGTCGCGGATCGCGGTTTGCGTCATCGACTGCAGCCAGAGCCGCTTAACGGGTTGCTTCGCTTTCGCGTGTTGCTGAATCAGACGGAAGATTAACTCGCCTTCGCGCCCCGCGTCGCAGGCGTTCACTAGCGCGGTCACGTCTTTGCGTTTGATGAGCTTGGTGAGTAAGCGAAGTCGATCCGCAGTTTTCTCGATGGGCTTTAATTCGAAATGTGAGGGAATCACCGGCAGCTTCGCAAACGTCCATTTGCCGCGCTTAACTTCCTCTTCTTCCGGCTCGCCAATTTCAACGAGATGACCGACCGCAGACGAGATCACATAGTCGTCGTTTTCAAAGTAGTCGCCATCTTTTTTTACGCCCAAGGCCTTTGCAATATCGGTCGCAACAGACGGTTTTTCGGCGATAACTAATGTTTTGCTCATTTTTTCAGTGTAACCAGAATTCGTTGCATATGTGCTCGATACAGATTTAGTTGCGGCGTTGCCATAGGCCGCCTGCAAGCGATTCAACCTGTCCGGCGAGCTCAAGAAGCGTGAGTTCGGTCACCACGACATCGACCGCGAGAGCGCTCCGCTGGACTAACGTATCGACATCAACCGGATCATGTTCCAGATGCGCCAATAGCGCGTTGGTATCAGTGGATTTATCGCTGCGGTCGCTTCGAGCCGCTGCGGTCGCTTGAGCTGTTGGTGCCAATTTCAGTTCATCAAGAATATCGGCCGCAGTTTCAACCAGTTTCGCGCCTTGCTTGATGAGGTGGTGGCAGCCTTTGTGAAATGTTGAATGAATCGAGCCGGGAATTGCGAACACTTCGCGACCCTGTTCTGCCGCCAAACGCGCGGTGATCAGCGAGCCCGATTGCATCGAGGCCTCAACAACAAGTACGCCCAGGGAGATGCCGCTAATTATTCTGTTTCTACGCGGAAAATTTTCCGGTAGTGGCGCAGTTCCAAGCGGATATTCGCTCAGGATCAAACCGCTCTGCGCGATACTGTGCGCCAGTGTTTTGTTGCGCGCGGGATAGATCCGGTCGATGCCAGTACCGATCACGGCAATAGTGCCTCCCGCGCCGCGCAACGCGCCCAGATGGGCAGCCGCGTCGATGCCAACCGCGAGGCCGGAAACGACCGCAACACCTTGCTGCGAAAGTGCTTCGGAAAAGGCTTCTGCGGTATCAGTGCCGCCCTGCGAGCAATTTCTTGAACCGACGATCGCAATCGTCGGCCTGGACAACGTCTCCAGCGACCCAATCGCGTGCAACACAATCGGTGCGTCGCCGCTCTCCAACAAAAGCCTCGGGTACTGCGGGTGAGCCCAGGTCAACAAGTGATGGGAGGGCGCGCACGACCAGTTCAACGCCTCCTGAACCTTTGCTTCTACGTCGCCGGTTCTTGCGGCGATAAGTGCCTTCGCAAGCTTGTCGCCAACGATCTTTGACAGCGCGAGCTCCGAAGCGGCGAACACTTCGCCGACATCGCCTATCGTTAAGAGCAACTTATGCGCGGCGCGCGCGCCCACACCGCGAGTAAACGCGAGTCGCAGAAATGAAGCGTCGTCTGGCAGAGTAGGCATTGAATTGGGCTCGTTGCGCGCGAGGGTCAAACGAAAAAGGGCACCGCGCGGGTGCCCTTTTTACACGACTGACCGTGCAGCTTATGGATTTCGCAGGCGATTTCCAACGGTAACGGGCTCTTTACCTGTATTCATCACCAAGCCGTACGACACGTGATCGAAGACTTTATAGATAAATACGAGACCGATACGCTCTTCGGGGATGTTGAGTGTGCGCGGATCTTCGCTCGGTGTTTTCGGCCACAGCGGTACCCAGTTCAAGCTGGATTCTTTGTAGCGTGGATTGTTAAAGGTTTGCTCGGGCTTGAAGATCGCGAGCACATGACCGAGTTCAACGCCGTGTTTTGCGCCACGATTTAGTGTGACTACCGATGTCTTGGCGGCCTCTTGAACGCCAGAAGGCAGGGTCATCACAATCGCATCAATCTGCGCCTCGGGCGCACGAGGAATGTAGCGCGGCTGATCGGTGGGCGGCGTTGGAATCAGGTAGTCACCAATGAGGATCTCCTGACGCGTTGAGACTACTTCTAGTTTGGTCACGTCGCCCGCATTCAAGACTTTCGCGTCACCGAGATATTCACCTTCGTAACCGATGATTTGTGGATCGGGTTCGTTGTGCCGCCACATATACCAAGGACGCGCGGGGATCGTTGTGTCGCGCAGCTCGCGCCCGCGCCGAAACACTTGAAACTCTTTGCCCATCTCGGGCTTCAATCCCACCGCATAGAACGGATCGCCCGCAGCCATCGCCACTCGCTCGCCTTGTGCGCGAACGATTTGCGGTGCGTTCGCAAAAGCTTCAGCACCAATCACAAGATTCCGCACCATAAACGGCTCAACGTCTTGCGGGTTGATGCTGATAATGGGCTGCGCCTCACGGGCTTCGCCGCGCACGGTTGGCGACAAACGTACAACACCACCGCGCGATGCGCTCGAATCTTCGATCATCAGGCGTGGGCCGCCGGATGCATTTCGATCCAACACAACGACTTGCCCTGGATAAATCAGGTGCGGATTCCGGATCTGGTCGCGATTCATGCGCCAGACTTCGGGCCAGCGCCAGGGCTGTTTCAAGAAACGGCCCGAAATCGCCCACAGCGTGTCGCCTTTGACGATCGTGTAGCGGTCAGGCGCATTTTCCTGAATCTGTATCGGCTGCGAGGGTGTCGATGGCGACATCGGCGCGGGGGCGGGTTGCGCTGCAATCTGCATGGCGGCGCAAACGCTGACGATCACGGTCGTGACGCGCGAAAATGCGGCACTTCGGCGTAAATGAGCCGTCGAACGTGAGTCAGATGAAAAAAGGTTCGTTAACATTCGTGATCCTGGGCTGAGACGGAAAGAATTGGATCGCAGACGGCCCGCCGCCGAAGACGACGATACCTTGTTGACCTAATTTACGCCCCAAACTTAAGAAGTTACATGAAGATTGTGCAGCGAGCGTGCTGATTTGGCAAGCAATAAGTCATTTCAGCAGCGGTGTTGCGGCGGCAATTGCCCTTTTTGACGCAGATCGCCCCAAAACTCGCGCCGCGCACGATTTCGCAGCACTTTTTGCTTTCGACCCCGTTTTTTGAAATGTTGATTATTTCGATGTAATCACCGAAATTTATGGCTTTACTACCGATTCTCGAATATCCCGATGCACGGCTTAAAAAGGTCGCTACCCCTGTTTTAGCCTTTGACGACAGCCTAAAGAAGCTGGTCAGCGATATGGCGGAAACCATGTACAAAGCGCCCGGCATTGGGCTTGCCGCGACTCAAGTTGACGTTCACAAACGCGTCATTGTGATTGACGTTTCGCAAGACAAGTCAGATTTGAAGGTAATCATCAATCCGCAAATCGTTGCCGCAAGCGGCGAAGCGGTGGTGGAAGAAGGCTGCCTTTCGGTGCCAGATATTTACGACAAAGTCCGCCGCGCCGAAAAAGTGACACTTAAAGCACAAGACACAACTGGCGCGTTTTTTACGCTGGACGCTGATGGTCTTTTGGCAGTGTGCATCCAACACGAAATGGATCACCTGCAGGGCAAAGTGTTCGTTGAGCATCTTTCGTCGTTGAAGCAAATGCGAGTGAAATCAAAACTTAAGAAGCGAGCCCGCGAGCTCGTGACCAACTAGCCTGGCGAACGAAAGATTTCATTGGGCTTTAAGGTTGTTTTTGCGGGGACACCGATATTCGCGGCAGAGGCGCTTCTCGCCCTCATAAATAGCGGTTTTGACGTTGTTGCTGTTTATACGCAGCCTGACCGTCCCGCGGGTCGCGGCATGAAACTCACGCCCTCGCCAGTGAAACTTGCGGCAACTGAGCGCGGGATCGCTGTGTTTCAGCCGACGTCGTTGAAGACGGTGGACGCGCAGGCCGCGCTCGCATCGCTTGAACCCGATTTGATGATCGTCGCCGCCTATGGCTTGATCTTGCCGCAAGCGGTGTTAGATATTCCACGTCTGGGTTGTTTGAACATTCACGCTTCCCTACTACCGCGCTGGCGCGGGGCGGCACCAATTCAACGTGCGCTGCTGGCCGGTGATCGCGAAACCGGCGTTGGGATCATGCGTATGGAAGCAGGACTCGACACCGGCGCGGTTTTGCTTGAGAAGCGAACGCCCATCGCGGTCACCGACACGTCAGCTGCAGTGCACGATCGCCTTGCGCGGTTGGGCGCAGACGCCATTGTTGAAATCGCATGGCGCCTTGCGCGAGGCGAGCAGGTTGCAGAAATTCCTCAGGCGACCGACGGTGTGACCTATGCGCATAAGTTTTCAAGTGACGACGCTCGAATTGATTGGAGCCAACCCGTTGAGGTAATTGATCGCGTGGTTCGAGCGTTTAATCCGGTTCCCGGTGCCTGGACAACGTGGCGCGGCGAAAAAATCAAGATTTGGGGCGCACAGATCGAGGCGCTGCCGACCGCGATTGCGAGCGCGAAACACGGTGAGGTGTTTCGCGATAACCGTGACCTGCGAATTGCGTGTGGTAGCGCAGAGCGCGGCACGATGTCAGCGCTTACTTTGCTTGAGGTTCAAATCCCCGGTGGCAAACGCATACCAGCTTCGGCTTGGTTAAGCGCTAAAGATGCACCGCAGACGAGTGATCTTCTCGTATAACCGTAGACCGTGACCGTTCATTTAATTGGGCAATGGGCAGTTTTAGGCGGTACGTTGACATGTCGATCAAAAGTGCTCAGCGCCCAATTGAATAAAGCTTAGGATAATTACGCTAGCTCTATTGCGGACGTCCGATTTCCGTCGGCTGCACCCAAATCCAGTCTGAGCCCTCGGCGATGATCGTGTTGGCTTCGTATTTTCGCGAAGTGCCGACCGATTCATAAATCACACCCGCACTGTAGTCGGTTGTCGAAATGATCCAGCTGGCGTCCATGATCGGGCGGCCAAAAAATGCGCCTTTCAAGCGCAAAACCTTAAATACCGGGCTCGTAGAAAGGGTGGTCGACGCACCATACATATTGGGCTTCGAGCGCAGCGTCCGAACTTCAATCGAACTGGCTTCACGGGTGAGAACTTGCAGGCCGAGCTCAATGTGTCCCGCAGGCAATTTAAGCAAGCGAACGATCATCGCCACCTGCCACACCGACTGCTCGCCCTCTTCACACACCGCAGCGATATCGCGCAACTTGATCGACTGATCCGCGGTGTTTGGCATCACACAGCGGTAGCCGGTGTCGCTGCGATCCCGCAGGTGCCAATACTGGATGTTGAGCTTGCTCACCTCGGGCGGTAAATCGCGCTTGAGACGTTTCATCGTCGATTCGCGCAAAAGCCCCAAGGTTTGGATCTCGTGAGCATCGGCATAGCCGTAGTTTTCACCCTCGAGCGAGGGCAACACCACGTTGGGATCGTGCGCTACCGCCACCGCGCAGCGGCTAAGCCCAAACACCGCGGCCAGGCGCCCGCGATCGGTATTGCGTTGGCTTGCGCGTTCCAGCGGTTTGAAGTCGGGATCGATGCGCAGTACGGCTGAGCGCAGCGCGTTGATTGACGCGGTTAGTCCGCTACCCTGCGTCCCCGTACTCCCGCTGGTGTCGCGTTGCGCTTGATCCAGCCAAGAGTTCAAACGCTGATAAATCGTTGAGGTGTCACAGAACAAAAAGTGTCCGCCCTGCGGCACTGAATGACGCGGCTGCAATCCGTCTGCGCCTGACAAATCCACAACAAATCCGCCGTCGGCCGATGGACGCGCTGTGAGCCGGGCATCGAACGTCTGCTCGACTAACTTTTCCCACAGCTGACGCGTTTGCGCAGGCATGTAAGACCCCGCATTACCCAGCCTCAGAAGCAAAAGTGCAACGAACATGCGCGCCGGGTAACTCGACGCATTTTCAGGGCCGTCAGCGATTAACTTGTGATCGAGGCCAAGCTCGCAAATTCGGCGAAACTGCTGATTGAGTTCACGCCAATTTCCGGGAATCCACTCTTCATGCCGATAGAGGCGATAGCGGTAGCCCATTGCGCGAAACGAGATCAACGAATGAGCGGCTTTTGCATAGCCTGCCGCGTATTTCGGATTGGGCGCAACATCAATGGTGCTCAACACCACGCGATACGCATCGGCAAAACGCATCGCCCACTCGTATCCTGACTCCCACAGACGATTGCGCAAAGAGTGCGCCTGCGATGACGCGGCCAACAAGTCACGTTCAAGTCGCTGCGAGAGTTCGCCCAAATTACGTTCAAGCTCGACCAAAGGCGTTGGATCAACGTCTTTGCTGTCTTCAATCTCAGCCGTGTACGAGCGCAACAGATCGCTCACACTGTCGGACGCCGCGAAGATGTCGCGATCCAGTCCAGCGGCAAATTTTCGGGCTCCAGATGCAGAACCGAGCGGTCGCTGATCGGTCAGAGAAGATAACCACCGGAGCATGATTGACTCGTAATTCGTATTTTTTCGCGAAACATACAATACCTTGCTCTGTCCATTGCTGCAAGCAACTTCCCAGATATACGGGCGCGCTGTGCAGTTTCAAACTTTTTCAGGCATCTCATGACCGCTTCCACCTTCTTTTCCCGTGTCACCCTGTTGCTATCCGCGTGTTTTATGACATTGGCGTTCGCCCAGAATGCGCCCGATGCGAACGCACTGAAAATCGTTGACCGTCTCGTCGGCGACGGCCCTGCAGCCGCATCAGGCGATCCGGTGTTGGTTCATTACACGGGCTACCTTTTTGACGCGAGCAAGCCCGATTCGAAAGGCACTAAGTTCGACTCTTCTGTTGGACGACCTTCGCCGTTCGGGTTTATCGTTGGCGTTGGCAAAGTGATCAAGGGCTGGGACGAGGGGCTCGTTGGCATGAAAGTCGGCGGACAAAGAACGCTCGTGATTCCGCCGTCAAAAGGTTATGGTGAAAAAGGCGCGGGTGCTGCTATCCCGCCGAATTCGACTCTGGTGTTTGATATCGAACTCATGGGCATCATTGGGAAAACCGCGCAACCCAGAGCAGAAGCTTCGCCTTTTGTTCCTGCGAAGCCCGCTGAAAAGTCAAAGCCATGATGCGCACCGAAGCAGCCATTGCGATCCGTCGCGAAAACTACGCTGCGCCTGCATTTTGGATTGATCGCGTACATCTCGAGTTTGATCTGCATCCGACGCAAACGCGCGTACGCACAACGCTTAGCTTTCGAAAAAATGTGTCGGTGCTCGAGACCGCACTCGCCCTCAATGGCGAGAAGCAATCACAGGTGATCGTGTCACTCAACGGAGAAATCCTGTCGCCGACGCAGTTCACGCTGACGGAAATGAGTTTGACCATCGCCGAAGCCCCGCTCGGCGGTGAACTTTGTATTGAATCTACGATTAGCCCACAAGACAACCTCGCGCTTGAAGGGCTCTATCTCACTAACGGGACGTTCTGCACTCAATGTGAGGCGGAGGGCTTTCGCCGCATTACCTATTTTCCGGATCGTCCGGACGTGCTTGCTGAATACACGGTAACGATACGCGCCAACAAAACGCAGTATCCGGTGTTGCTCTCTAACGGAAACCTGGTCTCTACGCGTGAACTCGACGGCGAGCGCCACGAGGCGGTGTGGCACGATCCTCATAAAAAGCCGTCGTACCTGTTCGCGCTCGTCGCCGGAAACATCGACAAACTAACGGATAGCTTCACTACGGCTTCGGGTCGCAAGGTTCTGCTTGAAATCTACTCGACCACGGCGAATCTACCGCGGTGCTACTGGGCTATGGCATGCCTTAAAGCTTGCATGAAGTGGGACGAAGAGGCGTACGGACGCGAATATGATCTTGATCGCTTCATGATCTACGCCGCAGATGATTTCAACATGGGCGCGATGGAAAACAAAGGGTTGAATATCTTCAATTCACGCTACTTGCTTGCCGACAAAAACATCGCCACCGACGCTGATTTCGAAACCGTTGACGCGATCGTTGCTCACGAGTACTTCCACAACTGGAGCGGTAATCGCGTTACCTGTCGCGACTGGTTTCAGCTCTCGCTAAAGGAGGGGTTTACTGTACTCAGAGAACAGCAATACAGTGCGTTTCGGGGCTCGCCTGACGTCATTCGTATAGCCGAAACAGCGTTCATGCAAGCGCACCAGTTCCCGCAAGACTCGGGGCCGATGGCGCATCCAGTTCGCCCAGAAGCTTACGAAGCAATTGACAATTTCTACACCGTAACGGTGTATGAGAAAGGCGCGGAAGTCATTCGCATGATGCGCACCTTAATCGGAGCGGATGCGTATCGAAAAGGCTGTGATCTGTATTTTTCGAAACACGACGGCACTGCGGCGACTTGCGATGATTTTGTCGCAGCAATGGAAGACGCTAGCGGCAAAGATCTTTCGCAGTTTAAGCGATGGTACGCGCAGGCCGGCACGCCGACGGTGAGCGCAACGGGCTCGTACGATGCCGCGGCGAAGCGCTTCTCGCTGACGCTTGCGCAAACAACTCCAGCCACGCCTGGTCAACCCACGAAGCTGCCCGCGGTGATTCCCGTCGCGGTCGCGTTAGTTGAAGCAGGTGGTGCGCCATCACATGAACGGGTGCTGACGCTCACCGAAACCGAGCAAACCTTCGCGTTTGACAACGTGCCGACCGTGCCAACGCCATCGTTGCTGCGAGGATTTTCTGCGCCCGTGCGCATCGCGTTTAACTATTCGAACGAAGAGCTCTCGACGCTTGCGTGTCACGACACCGATGGCGTTGTGCGCTGGCAAGCAATGCGTGATTTGTTTCTGCGTTCTTTCCAGGAAGAGGGTTCGCAACTCGCGTTAACCACGCTAGCCCGCACCGTCGGCACGCTGCTCGATGACACACGCAGCGACCCTGCGCTCATCGCGCAGCTGCTCACGTTTGCCAGCGAAGATGAACTGGCCGAGCGCTGCCAAGTCATTCGCGCCGCCGAGATTGCGTCAAAACGCGCAGCAATAATGCAGACTATCGCGTCAGCGAACCGTTCGCTCTTGCTATCACGCTACGAAAAAGAGCGCGGAGCGCTGAGCGGTCGCGAATACGACATGCGCGCGAAAGACGCGGCTCATCGTTCACTCGCTGATCGGGTGCTATCGCTGGCAAACATTCCGGCTTCTGCGGAGACGATTGCGCTGGCTAAGGAGCTGTTTGATCGCGCTGATAACTTAACCGATATTGAAGCCGCGATGCGCGCGCTGCGAGATTCTCCGTCACCTGCGCGAGACGCCGCGTATGGCGCTTTTCATGATCGTTGGCAGAATGAAGCAACGATGCTCAACCGATGGTTTGCGTTCGAAGCGAGCGCGCGCGGCGATACTCAGAAGCCGTCTCTGCATCGCGTCCGTGAATTACTCGCGCACCCCAAATTCGACACCAAAAATCCTAATCGCGTTCGCTCAGTTGTTCAACAGTTTGGCGGCAACTGGCGCGGCTTTCACGCGGCGGACGGTTCGGGATACGAGTTTATGGCGGATCAGGTCATCGCCTACGATGCGAACAATCCCTCGCTTGCAGCTCGATTCTGCAGCGCGTTTTCGCGATGGAATCGCTTTGAGCCCACGGCTCGCGCACAGCAAGAACGCGCGTTAAAGTGCATTCAAGCCGTGGAAAAATTGTCGTCAAACGTTAGTGAATGGATCGAAAAGACGCTAGCGGCAGACTGAATTTTCGTAAGACGTATCGCGTGGCGCGTCGTCAAACTTTACGGTTGAATGGGCACGACACGCCGCCCGGATACATGGATTAGGCAGATGTTTGACGCAGCACAATAATTGTCGTCGTCGCCCGTGTTAAATGTGTGTGAGCAAGCACACAATAAAGTCCGCACCTTGAAACATTCCGCCGCCGCACCCTACCTGGAAATACTCGCGACGCACGAACCGTTCTCCGAAATGACGGCGGCGGATCGCGAAGCGTTACTCGCGCATGCGAAGGTGAGTTATCACAGTCCGCGCGAAACCTTGATTGCGGCGAATACCAAAGCTGAGGAATGCTGGATCGTGGTTGGCGGTCGGGTTCGCGGCGAACGTGCGAACACCGGCGGTACGCGCAACGACAACTCCGTCGGTGCGCTCGAACTCACCGTCGGCGAAATGTTTCCGATTGGCGCGCTGCTCACGGCGCGCCCGGTGATCAGCCATTTCTTTGCCGAAGATGAAGTGTTCGCGCTACGGGTTCCAGCGAACGATTTCCTCGCGACGATTGATCGTTCACACGCGCTCGCGGATTTTTGTGATCGACGATTGACGTATTTGTTAGAGCGTTCGCGACGTGCCTTGCAAGCGAGTTATGTTGCAGAGGGTAGCGCCGAGCAACAGCTTCCTCGCACGCTGTCCAATCTTATTAGGCGAGAGCCAATAACGGTGAGTCAATCAACTTCAATACGAAACACGCTTGAAGCCATGCAACATTGGGCTATTGGCTCAATGGTTATCATTGATGAGTCGCACAAGCCGATTGGTATCCTCACTGAACGCGACATCATTCCGCGCGTCGTGCTTTCGAATACTGACATCAATGCGCCAGCGCTTTCCATCGCAACAAAACCGGTTGCAACGCTTTCTGAAAATGCGACGGCGGTCGACGCGGCATTGCTCATGGCGGAGCGTGGTTTTCGTCACGTCGCCGTGGTGGACGATGCGGGCGCGTTGAAGGGCGTTGTTTCGGAACGGGATTTATTCGCGCTACAACGCCACACTTTAACGGGCGTGAGCGGCGCGATCAGTCGCGCAAATTCGGTGGCGCAACTCGCGGTATGTGCAAGCGATGCCCGACAACTCGCGCGCAACTTAATCGCGCAAGGCGTGGAATCGCTCACCATGACGCGATTTGTATCGCGCTTGAATGATCAGATTGCGCAGCGCTTGATTTCATTGGCAGCGAAGAATCACAGCGTTAACCAACATGACCTTTGCTGGATTGCGCTCGGCAGCGAAGGTCGCCATGAGCAAACAATTTCCACCGATCAAGACAATGCCTTGATCTTCGGCGACAACGCGCAAACGAATGCTGTTGCGGCTTTCGCAAAAGAAGTTAACGAGTCGCTCGCTCTGTGTGGATTTCCGCTCTGCAAAGGCAACATCATGGCGAGCAATCCTGAGCTCGCCCTTGCTACGACTGCGTGGGAAGCGCGTTTCGCAGAATGGATTGATCGCGGCGATCCTGAGAGTTTGTTACAAGCCAACATCTTTTTCGATCTGCGCGCGCTGTGGGGCAACGCAACACTTGCGACCGAATTGCAGGCAAAGATTCTTGCGCGCGCGGCGGCGAATCAACGTTTTCTCAAACAACTTTCTGACAACGCGCAGGCGACCGAACCGCCGCTCAATTGGCTAGGAAATTTAAGCGCAACGGCTGAAGTAAACGGCAAACAAGTGATTGATTTGAAGCGCTTCGGCGTGCGTCCGTTTGTTGATGCAGCCCGCGTGCTCGCACTCGCACACGAAATTTCTGCGACGAATACGATTGAGCGATTGCAGGCGCTTGCATCGATAGGAAAAGTGCAAGCCAACGAAGTGCGCGAATGGACAGACGCGTTTGGTTTTTTGCAAAGCCTTCGCCTGCGCGCGCAAGAGAAAAATCAGTTGCCGGAAATGCCGAATGCGATCACGCTTGATGCCTTGTCACCGATGGACGCGCGTATTCTCAAAGAATGCTTTCGACAAGCCCGCAAGTTGCAACAGCGACTCGCGGCGGACTATCCGTGAGTTTTTTTGATTTCATTTCGAAGAAATCGAGCAACGAAAGCGAACGCTGGATCGCGCTCGATCTTGAAACTACGGGGCTTGATCCGTCGCGTGATCGCATTATCGAAATCGGTGCGGTCGCGATGTTTCGCGGCGAAATCGTTTTGCACGACCATTTCCATCGCGTGCTCGCAACCAGTGGCGATGTCAGCGCAAATAACCGGGTCGTGCACGGCGTCACGGCGAAAGAACAATACGACGGCGCAGCGATGGAGGACGCACTCGACGCCTTGCTCGCATGGGTCAATGACGCGCCGCTCGTGGGATTTTTCACTGAATTTGACGTGAAATTCCTGCGCACAGCACTCGCTGCGCAAAACAACAAAACGGTAGCAAGGTCATTCGCGGCACAACACATCGATGTGCAAAAGATCGCGCCAAGCCTGTTTCCCGAAATCAAGGCGAAAAGTCTGGGTGAGTGGAGCGCGGCGCTGCAGCTACCGATTAAGAAGCAACATCGCGCCCTCTCCGATGCGCTAGCAACGGCGCATTTGCTGCAACGGATTCTTGCGAAGCTCCCGAAAGAAAGACGAACCTGGTCAGAACTTCGCGCGCTTGAATCTGCGCAGCGTTGGGTATAACAAATTCGCGCCCCCTTCGACAAGCTCAGGGAGAGCGGAAAAACTATTGCACCAATCTCAATTGCCGTTCACTGTAAGCCTGTCGAGGAGCGTGCCCGCTTAGTATTTGAGCTTGCGGCCTCACGCAGCTTTTGACGAGCCGAGGGCGAGAAGGAAAAAAAGCTTCCCCTGCCTTCATGACCGTTCGTGGTGAGCTTGTCGAACCATGAGCGCCCTTAAAATCATCGAATGAGCGCCACCTACCCCACTTTGCGCATGCGCCGCATGCGTCGCGATTCGTTCACTCGGGCGATGATGCGCGAAACCTCGATTTCGCCCGCCAACTTGATTTGGCCGGTGTTTGTGATCGAAGGTGAAAACAGAACGCAAGCCATCGATTCGATGCCAGGTGTTGAGCGCATGTCGATTGATTTGCTCGTCGAGCAAGCGCGCGAAGCCGCATCGCTTGGCGTGTTCGGCATTGCGCTGTTTCCGATGGTCGAGAGCGAGAAAACGCCCTATGCCGAAGAGGCGTACAACGCGAACGGTTTGATTCCTCGCGCCGTAAAAGCGATCAAAGCAAATGCGCCTGAATTGATGGTGATCACCGACGTCGCGCTTGATCCTTACACGTCGCACGGTCAAGACGGATTGATTGACGATTCGGGCTACATCTTGAACGATGAAACGGTTGCTGTGCTCATTCAGCAAGCGCTCGCGCATGCTGCATCGGGCGTTGATTTCGTAGCGCCCTCAGACATGATGGACGGACGCATCGGTGCGATCCGCGAAGCGCTTGATGAAGCAGGTTTTTTTCAAACGAAAATCCTCGCCTACAGCGCGAAATTCGCGAGCCACTTTTACGGGCCGTTTCGCGACGCTGTCGGCTCTGCAACCTTTCTCGGAAAGAGCAGTAAAGATACTTATCAAATCGATTTTGGCAACAGCGACGAAGCAATGCGTGAATGCGCGCTCGACATCGAAGAGGGCGCAGACATGCTGATGGTGAAACCGGGATTGCCGTATCTCGACATCCTCGCGCGAGTGAAAAACGAATTCAAAATGCCCGTCGCTGTGTATCAAGTCAGCGGCGAATTCGCGATGCTTAAAGCCGCGAGCGCGAACGGTTGGCTTGACTACAAAAAGTGTTTGATGGAAACGTTGATCGCATTTCGCAGAGCGGGCGCGAGCGCGATTCTCACTTACGGCGCGATGGACGCAGCGCGTTGGATGAACGGAAAGTAGCGCAACAGCTTATATTGCGATCGCCCAATTTACACGGGGCGAGCGCAATTTTTCAATTGTTATCAATAAACAATGTAAATTCGCTTTTCACCCGCGAAGAATGGGCGATAGACGCGATTGCTGCTAGCGTTTCTGAAAACGCGCGCCTGCTTTCCGCCACGCAATCGCAGTTTAAAAAGCGCGACTCATCAGATCGGTCGCGTAGTGATTTGATACGCCGATCAGATGCGTGGTATTTGGCAACGCGCGCACCTGCGATTCGTTCAACGTCGTCGTGATCGCTATGCATTTCATGCCCGCGCGAAACGCCGCTTCGATACCTGCCGGGGTGTCTTCGAACACGAGGCAACGATTCGGCGTAACGTTCATCTTCTCCGCGCAGCGTAGAAAAATTTCCGGATCAGGTTTGCCGTTTCTCACATCCGCGCCACCGACGATCACGGGAAAGTGTTCGTACAAATCCAGGCCGCCGATTACGAGTTCAATGTTCTCAGGTGGCGCTGCTGTGCCGAGCGCGGTTTGGATGTTCGCTTCACGCGCGCGAATGAGCAAATCCACTGCGCCATGCATCGGCGACATCGCATCGCGATAGCACTCGCGATAGAGCGATTCTTTCCGTCCAGCAAGCATCGCGAGTTCATCTTCGCCCACTGCGCGATTGAGAAGGCGTGGAAAAATTTCTTTGTTGGTCAATCCGGCTGACCACGTAAAAAATTCGAAGCGATCGACTGAGATGCCGAGTTCGGGCATCATCAAATCCCACGCTTTTTCGTGGTACGGCATGGAATCGACGAGCGTGCCGTCCATGTCAAAAATCAGGGCGTCAAAATTCATTGCTGTGTTCAAAATGTGTTGCGATGCGCTCTAACGACGCATCAATAGCAGCGTTTTTGCGGTGCTTTATTGGAATAATTCTAGTTGCGCACACAGATACCCCCAGGGTTTTACGGCAACGTGTGGAAGATATCCAGCGCGTGTGTTTTCCCACCCTCTGATAGCCGTCTAAGCGGTTGGCCACTCAAATCACCGTTTTAGCGACTCGAGACGATTGCCAATATCCGCGCCCGGTCGCGACCGGCAGCAAGAATGTCGAAGTAAAAACGAGGTAAAAAACAGCCTACCAGTTGCAGTTATCCTATCGCTATGCAATGGATCAAAAATCTCCCGACGCTCATCACAAAGTGGCGCTCCTCCCGCGACGACTACAAACAACTAGACGGCCTTCTGGCATCCGTACCCGCCGAAGGTGTTCTTGCTGAACAAGTGTTGTGGCTTGCTGAATTGCTTCACTGGATTCGAGCGCGCCCGACACTGAGCGCCGGATCGGCGGATTCTTCAACGTTTACGTTTTCCCAGCACACGCGCTTGCGCTATTTTGTGCGTGCGCTTGAGACGAACCCAAACTACAGCGCGGCTATCGCGCGGATGTTTCAGCAAGTCATACTGAAGAGCGATGCGCTTTCGCTATTTGTCGATACCGGGCTTGCGCAGCGAGAAGGTTTAGCTCGCGAAATTTGGTCGAGGATCAAACTAAAAGTGCTTCCCCTCGCGCCCAACGACGGTACGCTGACCACTTTATTTTCGCTGCTGTTTGAAAGTGATGATCGCGTCTGGATAGAAGCGCTCAGTCCAGAGTTATCCACACAGTTAGCGACAGTGGTTGCCTCGGATTTAGCGGTACGCGACAAACTAGGCGGCGCGATCGAACAGGCGATCGTGTTACTCGCTTCACAAATTGCCAACGGGATGAGTGACGCAAAGATCAGGCTCCGTACTGAAGCTGACGAGATAAGCGCAAAGGCAATACTGCATCTTCCCGCGCTCGCTGTTGAACTGCTCAAAGCAGTAGACCCCACCACACAGCTTCAACAGCTAAACCAATTCCGCGCAACGATTGATCTGGCGCGAGAAGCGGCGACAAAAGTCTATGAACATCTAGATCTTTTCGGGGTATCGGTTGCGGTGGTGTTCGACGTTGAACAAATATTGCGTCGCAGCGAGCGGCTCGAACAACTCCTCGTGGTCTGGGCGTCGAGCTCGCCAGCCAACGAAGCAACTCGCTTCATTGCAACCTTGGTTCACACGAGCGACGAGCGCGCAAGCGTCCGTGGTTTGCTTCGAGAAAGCTACTCACTCCTTGGCAAAAAAGTGGTGGAGCGAAGCGCTGAAACCGGTGAACACTACATCGCACGTTCACGCGGCGAGTACCTCACGATGCTCAAGCGTGCAAGCGGCGGCGGCGCAATCACTGCGATCACCGTTTACCTGAAGTTTTTGATCACTGGCCTCGGGATGAGTCGGTTCTTTGAAGGCTTGTTTCTGTTCTTTGACTACGCGGCGAGCTTCCTCGCGATTCACTTCGCTCACTTCACCTTAGCCACCAAACAGCCCGCAATGACAGCGCCTGCGCTCGCTACAAAGCTCGATAGCGTCGCCGATGAACCGGGGAAACAAGAGTTCGTCGACGAAACTATCGCACTCATCCGTTCACAAGTTGCCGCCGTGGTCGGCAATCTCGCGATGGTCATCCCAGTGGCGCTCGTAATTCAACTGATTTGGATCTACGCAACCGGCTCTGGCGCGATCACTGAGGCCAAGGCGTTGAAGTCAATCGAGTCGTTTTCGATATTGGGATGGACGCCGGTGTTTGCCGCATTTACCGGCGTCTTGCTATGGCTTTCTTCGTTGTCGGGAGGTTGGGCCGACAACTGGGTTGCGCTGCATCGCCTTGCGGACGGGCTTCGATTTCACAGACGTTTCCAGTACGTATTTGGCCAGCGAGGGGCAGACAACTTCGCGCGTTTTGTTGAAAACAACGCTGCCGGTGTTGCGTCGAACTTAGCGCTTGCTCTTTTGCTTGGATTCGTACCGATTATTGCTGCTTTTTTCGGCCTAGGGCTCGACGTTCGCCACGTTACGCTGAGTACCGGTTCTATCGCCGCCGCAGTGGGCGTGCTTGGTAGCGCGGTGATCTCAACCAGTGCATTTTGGCTAGCCATCGGTGGCGTCGCAGCGATGGGTGTGCTCAATATCGGAGTGAGCTTTTATCTGGCATTTGCGATGGCGCTGTCGTCAAGCCGCGTCAACATTTCTGATCGCAGGGCGCTGCGACGCCGCGTGGTCACAGCGCTGTTGCGCAAACCGCATCGTGTGTTGTTGCCGCCGAAGTCGTGACTCGCAAGATGACATCCAATACGTTTCCGCCAGAATTAACTAGCGACCTTCTCAACGCGTATCAAACACAGGGAGCGTGCGTGATTCGCGGCGCAATTACGCCCGAAGAGCTATCCACGTTGGAGCGCGGGATTGAAAAGAATTTGCAGTCACCGAGCCCGCTTGGGGTAGTTGCAAGTGAAGCGAGCGATCCTGGGCGTTTCTTTGAGGACTTTTGCAATTGGCAGCGAATCCCCGAATACGAATCGATTCTGAAACACTCCGCGCTGCCAAACATCGCCCGTTCGCTGATGCGAAGCAACACTGCGCGGATTTATCACGATCATTTACTCGTGAAAGAAGCGGGCACGCGACAACCCACGCCATGGCATCAAGATCAGCCGTATTACAACATCGACGGCCGGCAAAACGTCTCGTTTTGGATTCCAGTGGATCCGGTGCCGCGCGACACCACGCTTGAATTTCTTTCGGGTTCGCACGACGGCACCTGGTACATCCCGCGCACCTTTCGTACGCAGCAAGCGAAATGGTTTCCCGAAGGCTCGCTTGCTGATTTACCCGACATGACAACGCCTGAGAATCAAGCGCGAGTGATCGGCTGGGCACTCGAACCCGGCGATTGCGTCGCGTTTCACATGCTCACGCTACACGCCGCGCCAGGTTCCACAACGCGCCGCCGAGTGTTCAGCGCCCGCTACTTAGGCGACGACATCGTGCATACACCACGCTCGTGGAAAACGTCGCCGGAGTTTGCGGGATTGCGTGAGGAATTGCCTGCGGGCGTGGCGATGGAGCATGTGTTGTTTCCGCTCGTGGCTTTGTAGGGTGGGCACCCCGTGCCCACCAAATGCTTTGACTTTGCGAATAGTTGGTGGGCAGAGGGCTGACCACCCTACAGGGCTAACGCTCGACAAAGACTTTTCGATTTGTAGAAAGAGTCGAAAGCGGAAGATTCCGCTCATCGCGCCGTGAGTGGAATCTTCCCTCAACGTGGTTGACATCACTCATATGCACCACCCGTATGAGAGCCGTTTGCGAGAGAGACGACGAATTCGTGCCACGATTCATCGAAGTGCCAGCCCTCGCCGCTTACAAATTCGCCGGTGACACAGAGGTTTCGTATTCCGTCCCACGATAGTCTTTTCGTGCGCCAGTTGGTACCGCAACTCATGAGGTTGAGGGAAATACCATCTTCAAACAAGAGCGCATTCTTTTCGCGCACCGACACTACGGAGTAAACCCCATCGTCTGAAATTTCGGCAGTTTGTGTATCCGGTTCAACCGAGTAAACGGTACCGCCCGCAACAACTAAAACGTGATTTCCGTTTGGGTGTGCGTGTACGCCGAAGCAAGAGGTAAACCCAACTTGGTAATTGCCTACCCACGCGCCAAGCGTTTCGCTCTGAAACCGCACAACAACACCCTGGCGAAAAGAACCAATTCCCGATGCGGGAAACGGTTTCGCCATTGGGCCATATGGCGGTAGTCCCGCTAGAACCTCGAAAATTGCCATGTTGAACGAGACTCAACCGAAACAGCTGCCCCGCGCCGCCATCAACGTATTCTGCAAAAGCATCGTAATCGTCATAGGGCCGACGCCGCCGGGCACGGGGGTGATGTAGCTCGCGACTTCTTTTACACTCTCGAAATCAACGTCGCCCACGAGCCCGCCGCCTTGCTCCGCTGGGAGTCGGTTGATTCCTACATCTAACACGACTGCACCGGGTTTCACCATGCTCGCCCGCAAGAACTGGGCTTTGCCCACTGCGGCTACTAATACATCCGCTTGCCGCGTGACCGCTTCCAAATCCTTGGTTCCCGAGTGGCAAATGGTGACGGTGGCGTTCGCGTGCAGCAGCAGCATCGCCATCGGTTTGCCGACGAGATTGCTGCGTCCAATCACGACGGCGTGTTTACCGCGCAGATCGGCCATGCCAATATCTTTGAGCATTTCCATGCAGCCGAGCGGTGTGCACGACACAAAATGCGGCACGCCTTGCATGAGTGCACCGGCGCTCTCTGCGTGCAAGCCGTCCACATCTTTTTCTGGCGCAATCGTAGCGATGACGCGCTCTTGCGAGATTTGTTTGGGCACCGGGAATTGCACGAGGATGCCGTGAATCGTGGCGTCGCGATTTAAGGTTTCAACCAGCGCGAGAAGATCGGCTTCGCTCGTCGTTGCGGGCAGTTTGTGCATGAGGCTTTTCATGCCAACTTTTTCGCAAGCGGCGACTTTGTTTCGCACATACACCTGCGACGCCGGATCGTCGCCCACGAGCACGACGGCGAGGCCGGGCGTGATGCCTTTGGCTTTGAGCGCTGCAACGTCCGCAGCGATGCGTCCGCGCACTTTTTCGGCGAGTGCTTTGCCGTCGATGATGATGGCGGTCATTCTGAAGCTCCGTCGGCGCTCGCCGTCGCGTCAGGCGTTGCCGCCGCTGCCTCACTCAAAGCAGGCTGCGCATCGCCCGCCTGTTTCGCCGCAAACGCCGCAGGCAAGGCTTGAATCACTGGCGGCTCAGGCACGTACGGATACACGGTGAGTTCAGTCACCACCCAATGCATCTTCGCATCATGCGCGTCTTGCGGCAATTGATCGGCGAGCTGCGTTTCGTAACACACGCCGATGCGCACGCAGTTATCAGCAAGTTTCGCCGAGAGACGATCATAGTAACCACCGCCGCGCCCGAGCCGCGAAAGCCCTTTGGTGAACGCAAGCCCTGGGTAAATCACGCAATCGATATTGATCGGTTCGGTGGGCGATGAGCGCGTGACATCCGGTGCGCGAATGCCGTGTTTATGCGGAATGAGCGCATCGAGATTGCGCACGCGCCAGAGCGTCATTAAGCCCGCAACGTTCGTCATCTTCGGATAGGCGACGGCTTTGCCGCGTTTGATGAGCTCTTTGGTGAGATCGTCGGTGGCGACTTCATTGCCATCACTCGCGTACACGAGCACCGTTTTCGCGCGGTGTATGTCCGGGTGCAACATGAGTTTTTCATTAATGCGGCGCTCCGCAGCGCGGCGCTCCTTTTCACTGAGCGCATCGCGCTTAACAAGCATCTCGGCGCGCAGCGCTTTTTTGCTTTGCTCGGACTCAGCCGGTGTTTCCGCCACCACCACGATGTCCGACTGCACCGGTGGGCTCAGCGCCTCCTCAATAATGGGAGGCTCAGGCTCCGGTTCGAGCACGGGGGCAAACCTATAATTCGTGTCTTGTTCAATTGCGTGATCCATCCCGCTATTTTGCCTAAGGAAGCGCCGCGTTATGAATGCAGCCGTCGAAATCTCCCCTTATGTGAGCCGCCGCGAGCGATTATTCGCCGCCATTGGCGACAACGTTGCGATCATCCCGACCGCGCCAGAACTCGCGCGCAACCGAGATACCGACTATTTGTATCGCCATGACAGCTATTTCTATTACTTGACCGGTTTCCGAGAACCACAAGCTGTTCTCGTATTGGTCGGCGGCCAGGAAAAGAAATCGATTCTTTTTTGTCGCGAAAAAAACGAAGAGCGCGAGATTTGGGACGGTTTTCGCTATGGCCCCGGTGCGGCACGCGAGGTGTTTGCCATCGATGAGGCGTATCCGATTGAAAAGCTCGATGAACTGCTGCCGGACTACGTAAAAAATCGCAAAACGCTTTACGCGCCCGTTGCCATGGGAACGACCAATGCGCAAGCGTTCGAAGCGACGATCAACAAGGCGATTGTTTCAGTGCGCGGCATGTCGCGCGCAGGATTTTCTGCGCCCACCAGCATTGTTGATGTGTACAGTGTGATCGATGAAATGCGACTCATCAAAGATTCGCACGAAATCACGATCCTTAGGCGTTCCGGAGAAATCGCGTCCAGCGCCCACGCGCGCGCGATGCGCACCGCGCGACCTGGGCAATACGAGTACGAAGTGGAAGCAGAAATTGCGCACGAATTCATCAAGAGCGGCGCGCGCACACCGGCTTACAACCACATCATTGCCAGCGGCCCGAACGCTTGCGTATTGCATTACAACGATTCGAATCGTCAAATGCGCGACGGCGATTTGCTGTTGATCGATGCCGGCTGCGAATACGAAGGCTACGCGAGCGACATCACGCGCACGTTTCCAGTGAATGGCAAATTCACTGGGCCGCAACGCGACGTATATCAAGCCGTGCTCAAAGCGCAACTCGCGTGTATGGATGTGTTGAAAGCAGGCAACGCCTTCCATAAATATCACGACGTCGCCACGGAATCGCTTGCGCAATCGATGATCGACTTGGGATTGCTCAAAGGCTCGCTCGCGCAAGTGCTTGAAGAAAAAACGTACATGCAGTTCTACATGCACCGCGCTGGACATTGGATCGGCATGGACGTGCACGACGCGGGCGCATATCGCGTGAACGGCGAATCACAAACGCTGCGTGCGGGCATGGTTGTCACCAACGAGCCCGGGCTCTATATTCGCCCCGCCGCCAACGTGCCGGAGCATTTCTGGAACATCGGCATTCGCATTGAAGATGATGTGCTGATCACTGCGAACGGCAACGAAAACTTGACCATCAAGACGCCGAAAACGGTGGCTGAGGTTGAGGCTGCGTGCGTGCGCTAACCATCACCTCCCCCTTTGGGAGAGGTCAACGCAGAGCGTTGGGTGAGGGAATCATTCGCTTTTCCAACATCACGCTCATCGCGAGGGGTTTCGCCCTCACCCGGCCTAGCGGCCGACCTCTCCCAGAGGGAGAGGCACAGCACACACAATGAAAACCCTCATCATCGGCGCCGGCCCCGTCGGCATGACGGCAGCGCTCGCAATGCGTCACGCGAGCGTAGGCGGCGACATCACCTTGCTCGAAGCCGCACCGAAAAATACCTCCTCATTTTCTGACCGCAACATCGCGCTTTCACTCGCCTCCTGGCGAACGCTCGAACGCGTTGGTGTACACGTTGAAAAAGACGCGCCACGCGCTGCGATCAGCGAAGTCGATGTGACGCAACAAGGTGTGTTCGGAATGCTGCGGCTTCGGGCTAGCGACGTGAACGAGTCACAACTCGGCGCGGCGATCGCTTACCCTGATTTGAAAGCAGCGCTAGACCGAGCCCTCGAACGCGAAGCGATCAACGTGATGTGGAACGCGAAAGCAACCCGCATCGAAATGAACGCGAATCGCGCGACTGTGCATTTGGAAACAGGTGAAGCGCTCACTGCCGATTGCGTTGTGATCGCGGATGGTGCGAATGACGAAACATTGATGCCAACCTTCAAGCAATACACACGAGATTCGGGGCAAATTGCGGTGATCGCGAAAATTCGCCCCGCGAAACCGATGCCGGGCATTGCGTTCGAGCGATTTACGCAACGGGGCGTATTGGCGTTGATTCCGCGCGCTGCCAAGCAAAACGAAGCGCTCGAATGGACGCTGGTGTGGGCGCGCGCGAAGGACGACGCGGCGCGTTTGCTCGAATGTGATGAGGCGATGTTCATCGACGACGTCAACGCTGCGTTTGGATCGACGATGGGCGCGCTCTCGTTGTCGTCGAAGCGCACGAGTTATCCGCTCACGTGGCGATTTGTTGAGCCGCGCGCGAGCGGCTGCGTTGTCGCAATTGGCAATGCAGCGCAAGGCGTTCATCCTGCCGCAGCGCAAGGGCTCAATCTGGGTTTGCGCGATGCGGCGCAATTGGCTGACGCGCTCACGACGCAAACGAATGTGTCGCAAGCGCTCTCGAGTTTCGCGCGGGCCCGTGCGATTGATCGCGCGACGACGATTGGATTCACGGGCTTGCTCGCCTACGGATTTGATCGTGGCGGATGGATGCTCGATGCGCCGCGCGGCCTCGCGCTCACTGCGCTGCAAATGATTCCGCCGCTGCGACGAGAGATGGTGCGGCGCTTGGCGCTATAGTAGAAAGCGACACGATAGCCCGTAATAGCTCCAGCGCTGATCGCCCAATATTATTGGGCGAGCGAGAGCTAAACGATTTAACTTGCCAAAGTTGCTTTTACCTTCTTCTGTCCACGTAAATCGGACGGAAATGGAGTAAGTTAGCGGCGTACTACCTGTTCGGGTTGGATCGCGTAAAGAGTGCTTCGATCACGAGCAACGCTCATCGCGAGAGCGCTGGCCGTAGTTAAACGTAGTGAAACGATAAGTATTTGATTTCGCGCGAAGTGTTTAGCGGGGACGTAATCTGTACCAAATTTGTGTCAGAAAATCACTCGAAAAAAATATATTTTTGTGAGTGACCGTGCCTAATTTTCGTGCAGCGAGATCGTTATAATTTGTCTCGCTCTCACTCCAATTCCCCCACCGAATTTTTTCTGCTCACCATGTTGCGCATCGGCACTTATTCCCTCAAAAATCGGCTCGTGATCGCGCCGATGGCGGGCGTGACTGATCGGCCGTTTCGCAAATTGTGTCGCCAATTTGGTGCCGGTTACGCCGTGAGCGAGATGCTCGCGTCGCGCCCAGAGCTTTGGCAAACGCCGAAATCGATGTGGCGGATGAACTTCACCGATGAGGCCGCACCGATCGCAGCGCAAATCGCAGGCGGCGATCCTGACATGATGGCCGACGCCGCGCGCTTCAACGTGTCGCGTGGCGCGCAGATCATCGATATCAATATGGGCTGTCCGAAGAAAAAAGTGTGCAAAGTCGATGCCGGCTCAGCACTTCTTCGCGATGAATCGCTAGTGCAACGCATTTTGGAAACAGTCGTGAACGCGGTGAACGTACCTGTCACGCTGAAAACGCGTACAGGTTGGAGCCCAGAAAACAGAAACGCGATTCGCATCGCGCAAATCGCGGAAGCCGCAGGCATTGCCGCACTCACGCTACACGGCCGCACCCGCGCATGCGGCTTCGACGATGGCACCGTGGAATACGAAAGCATCAAAGCCGTGAAAGCCGCAGTGCGCATTCCAGTGATCGCGAATGGCGATATCGATTCGCCGCAAAAAGCAAAATTAGTGCTCGAATACACAGGCGCAGATGCCGTGATGATCGGTCGCGCCGCGCAAGGTCGACCTTGGATTTTTCGCGACACCGAGCAATTTTTTGAAACAGGAAAATTACCGAACGCGCCGTTAACGAGTGAAGTAAGCGACGCGCTGCTCGCGCATCTGCACGATCACTACGCGCTCTACGGCGAACACACCGGCGTTCGCAGCGCGCGCAAACACATCGGTTGGTACAGCGAAGATTTGCCAGGCGGCGAACCTTTCCGCGATCACCTGAACGCCATTGAATCAACGGCTGCGCAATTCGCAGCGGTTGAAACTTTTTTCTCGCGACTCGCGAACGAGTATGAGCGCTTACCACTTGCGCCCTACGCTTACAGCGAATCGCTTCACTGAAACTAGATACCGGATTGTTAAAACAAAAACACCATGAAGAAACCGAAATTAAACGGCCAGGCCGTAATCGCCGAAGCCGTGACTCATTCGCTCGATGAATACATCTCGAAAATGGATGGTTTGCCGATCGATAATTTGCACGACCTCGTGGTGGGTTGTGTGGAAAAAACCCTGATTAGCGACGTGATGACGCGCACTAAACACAATCAATCGGAAGCGGCGGTGATGCTCGGCATCAATCGCAACACGCTGCGCGCGAAGCTCGATAAATACAAAATCAAGTTGCCATCATGAATCGAAAAATAACGCGAGCGTTGCTTTCGGTATCCGACAAAACCGGCTTACTGGAATTCGCGAAGACGCTAGCGGCGCATGGCGTCGAATTACTCTCCACAGGCGGCACCGCGAAGCTGATTCGTGATGCCGGATTGAAAGTGATCGACGTGGGCGATTACACCGGTTTCCCTGAAATGCTCGATGGTCGCGTAAAAACGCTACATCCAAAAGTACACGGTGGCATTCTCGCGAATCGCTTGTTGCCCGATCACATGAGTGCTGTTGATGGCGCGAAGATTCCGCTCATCGATTTAGTCGTCGTGAATCTTTATCCGTTTCGTGAAACAGTAGCGAAGCCCGGATGCTCGCTCGAAGAGGCGATTGAAAATATCGACATTGGCGGCCCAACGATGGTGCGCGCGGCGGCAAAAAATTGGGAAGGCGTGGCCATCGTCGTCGATAGCGGCGACTACGAATGTCTCGCCGCAGAGATGAAAGACAACGCGGGCGCGCTTTCGCGCAAAACGCGTTTCGCACTGGCGAAAAAAGCGTTCTCTCACACCGCGTCTTACGATGCTGCGATTTCGAATTATTTAACTTGCCGCGAACTCGATGGCGAAGTGCGCGCGTATCCCGACGTGCTCACCCTGCAGTGGCACAAAGCACAAGACATGCGCTACGGCGAGAATCCGCATCAGAGCGCAGCGTTCTATCGCGACGAGGCACCGGCGAAGGGAACGCTCTCCGGCTACACACAATTGCAAGGCAAAGAGCTCTCGTACAACAACGTCGCCGACGCAGATGCAGCGTGGGAATGTGTTCGCAGTTTCGATGAAAACTGCTGCGTGATCGTGAAGCATGCGAACCCCTGCGGTGTCGCGCTCGGAAGCTCAACGCTTGATGCGTATCAACGCGCTTTTGCGACTGATCCGACGTCTGCATTCGGCGGAATCATCGCGTTTAATTCGATCGTTGATGGCGCAACGGTTGAAGCGGTTAGCAAGCAGTTCGTTGAAGTTTTGATTGCGCCAGACTATACCGCTGATGCCTTGGAACTAGCAGCTAAGAAAGTCAATGTTCGGGTGTTGAAAGTCGGCATCGAAAAGCTTGCGAAGAGCGCGAACGCGCTTGAACTCAAGCGCGTCGGTGGCGGCGTACTCGCACAAAGCGCTGACACGCATCATCTCGACGCGAAGGCGCTGAAAGTAGTCACGTCAAAAGCGCCTAGCGCTGAGCAATTACGCGATATGCAGTTCGTGTGGAACGTCGCAAAGTTCGTTAAATCGAACGCCATCGTATTCGCGAAAAACGGACAAACGTTGGGCATCGGGGCGGGACAAATGTCGCGGCTCGATTCCGCGCGCATCGCGAAAATCAAAGCCGAGGCTGCTGGTTTGACGCTGCAAGGTTCAGTGGCCGCGAGCGACGCATTCTTTCCGTTTCGCGACGGCCTCGATGTGCTCGCCGACGCTGGCGCAATCGCTGTGATTCAACCCGGCGGCAGCATGCGCGATGAAGAAGTGATCAACGCAGCGAATGAACGCGGCGTGGCAATGGTGACGACGGGCGTTCGTCACTTCAGGCATTAAGAAGTCTCAATGAAAGTACTTGTTATCGGTAACGGCGGTCGCGAACACGCACTCGCCTGGAAAATCGCGCAAAGCCCGCGCGTACAGAAAGTGCTGGTTGCGCCTGGAAATGCGGGAACCGCGAATGAGCGCGGTTGCGAAAATCATCCAGCAAACGATATTGCGTCGTGGGTTGCACTTGCGAAGTCTGAAAAAGTGGGCTTAACCGTCGTAGGTCCTGAAGCGCCCTTGGCCGCAGGCGTAGTTGACGCGTTTCGCAACGAAGGTTTGAAAGTCTTCGGCCCTTCGAAAGCTGCTGCGCAACTCGAATCGTCGAAGGATTTTGCCAAGGCGTTTATGAAGCGCCACAACATTCCGACCGCGCATTACATGACGTTTACTGACGCGAATCTTGCGCATGCACACGTCGAGCGCAAAGGCGCGCCGATTGTGATCAAGGCCGATGGTCTTGCTGCTGGCAAAGGCGTGGTCGTTGCGGAAACCTTGCAAGAAGCGCATGACGCAATTGACATGATGCTCGCGGGCAACGCATTTGGTGACGCTGGCGCGCGCGTTGTGGTCGAAGAATTCATGCGCGGCGAAGAAGCGAGCTTCATCGTGATGGTCGATGGCAAAAATGTGTTGCCGATGGCAACGAGCCAAGATCACAAGCGACTCCTCGATAGCGACGCGGGGCCGAACACGGGCGGCATGGGCGCGTATTCACCTGCACCGGTGGTCACGCCCGAGGTCAACGCGCGCATCATGCGCGAGATCATCACGCCGACGGTGAACGGCATGGCGAAAGATGGCATTCCGTTTGCAGGCTTTCTTTACGCGGGCGTAATGATCGATGAGACAGGTGCGCCGCGTGTGGTTGAATTCAATTGCCGCTTCGGTGATCCAGAAACGCAGCCCGTGATGATGCGCCTCAAGAGCGATTTTGTTGTATTGATCGAACATGGCATCAACGGCACGCTCGATCAAGCGGAAGCAGAATGGGATCGCCGCGTGGCGCTGGGTGTTGTGATCGCTGCACATGGTTACCCAGATGCGCCGCGCAAAGGCGATGCGATCAATGGCCTGCCGGCCGAAGACATGGAAGACGCCAAAGTATTTCACGCGGGTACTGCGAATGTTGACGGCAAAGTCGTTACCAACGGCGGTCGCGTGCTTTGCGTCACTGCGCTCGGCGACAAGGTGCAACTCGCTCAGAAGCGAGCGTACGAGCTTGCTGATCGGATTCATCTCGACGGCGCCGTGATGCGTCGCGATATTGGTTGGCGTGCAATTAAGCGATGAGCGCGGCTACGGACGCGTACGTCGTTTCGCAGGATGATGTTGCGAAGGTTCGCAGTTTCTTGTTGAAACTCCAAGCCGACACTGTGGCATCGCTCGAATCTATTGACGGCGGCGACTTTATTCGCGACGAATGGCAACGTCCGGAAGGCGGCGGTGGCGTTTCGCGATTGATCGAAAACGGCAAATTCATTGAGCGCGGTGGCGTGAACTTTTCGCACGTCAAAGGCGCGACAATGCCGAAATCTGCGACTGCTTCGCGCCCCGAACTTGAGGGCGCGCCGTGGGAAGCGATGGGCGTATCGCTCGTGATGCATCCGCGAAATCCGTATGCGCCCACAACGCACATGAACGTGCGCTTCTTTGTTGCAACGCCGAAAGACAAAGCGCCCGTTTGGTGGTTTGGAGGCGGAATGGATTTGACGCCTTACTATGGCTTCGAAGAAGACGCGGTGCATTGGCATGCGACCGCGAAGAAATCAGTCGAGTCTTTCGGAGCTGATTTCTATTCGCGCTTTAAAGCGCATTGCGACAAATATTTTTTCTTGAAACATCGGAACGAACCACGCGGCATTGGCGGCACGTTCTTCGATGATTTCAACGAGCTTGGGTTTGAGCAATCGTTCGCGTTGATGCGCTCAGTGGGTGAGAACTTCATCGCTGGCTACGCGCCCATTCTCGGACGTCGAAAAGAGATGACCTATGGTGAGCGCGAGCGCGATTGGCAACTTTATCGTCGGGGTCGCTATGTTGAATTCAATCTCGTGTGGGATCGCGGTACGTTGTTCGGCCTGCAATCAAATGGTCGCACCGAGGCGATCTTGATGAGCATGCCGCCGCTGGTGAAATGGGATTACATGCGAACACCCGAAGCGGGATCTGCGGAAGCAAAATTGCTTACCGATTTTTTGTGCGCGAAGGAATGGTTGTGAGTTCGAGTAATGACGCACACCTGATCGAAACACAAGTTTCAAGCGAAGAAATTTTCAAAGGCAAATTGCTTCACGTGGTTCGCGACGAAGTGCGACTGCCCAATGGCAACAACAGCACGCGGGAATACATCAAGCATCCGGGTGCGGCCTGTATGGTGGCCGAATTCGAAGACGGAAAGCTTCTGTTGCTACGTCAATTTCGTTACGCGACCGGTCGCGTAATGATCGAATTTCCTGCAGGAAAACTCGATCCGAAAGAAAATCCGCTCGTGTGCGCGCAGCGTGAATTGAAAGAAGAGACTGGATACTGGGCGCGCTCGTGGCACACGCTCGGTGATATTCACCTCGCGATCGGTTATTCCGACGAAGTCATTCACGTGTTTCACGCCAACGGGCTAGTGCAAGGGGAAGCGATGCCGGATCAAGATGAGTTTCTGGAAGTGTTTAGCGCAACGCCGGAGGAGATCGAACAAATGATTCGCGACAACCGGATCACGGATGCGAAAACAACGTCGGCGTTTGTGCGTTGGCAGTTGTTGCGGCGGCCAGGCATCGTATGAAACCTCAATACGTTCTCGTCCTTTCATGCAATGATCGCCCTGGCATCGTGCATCGTGTCACTGGTTTTTTATTGGATCACGGCGCGAACATTCTTGAAGCCGCGCAGTTCGACGACACGGGTAACAACCGTTTCTTCATGCGCGTTCAATTTGAAGCAGAGAACACGAACGCGGCAATGCTTCAAAACGCATTCGCGTCCATTGCAAAGGAATGGTCATTCGATGCCGCGTTTTACGATAGCCATGTGAAAGTGCGCACGCTCCTCATGGTGTCGAAGCAAGGGCATTGCTTAAACGATTTGTTGTTCCGCTGGAAGAGCGGCCATCTGCCGATTGAAATTCCAGCGATCGTGTCCAATCACATGGATTACTACCAGCTCGCCGCGAGCTACAACATTCCTTTTTTCCATTTGCCGGTGACGGCGGAAACGAAGCCGCAACAAGAAGCAAAGTTGCGCGAAATCATCGCGGAAAAACAGATCGAACTCGTTGTGCTCGCGCGCTACATGCAAGTGCTCTCGCCCGAGCTGTCGCGCGATCTGGCGGGGCGTGCGATCAATATTCATCATTCGTTTTTGCCAAGCTTCAAAGGCGCGAAACCGTATTACCAAGCGCATGAACGTGGCGTAAAGCTCACGGGAGCCACCGCGCATTACGTCACCGACGATCTCGATGAAGGCCCAATCATTGAGCAAGAAGTCGTGCGTGTAGATCACAGCTTGAGTGTGGATGCGCTCACCATTGCCGGACGTGATGCGGAATGCACGGCGCTCGCGCGCGCTGTGAAGTGGCATGCGGAGCATCGAGTGCTGTTGAATGGTTATCGAACGGTGGTGTTTAGATAGGTAGTTAACCTGAAGGGAGAATCGTCCGATGGCGTTCACTGGTAAGCAATCGCATCGAATACTCTGCCATATCGCTAAATGCCTTGGCCTTTGTTTTGAAAGTCGAGCGCTATTAAATACGGCTTAGAGTGAAACTCTAGGTGTCCCGCTCCTGCGGCTGACGCAGCAACGATGAAAAGCAGTGCTGCAATTCCTAGTGCACTCACAGCGCTATCTCTAATTGAGAAAACTTTGCTCGCCTTAAATCGCAGTCGTAGCGCACTATCCGAGAAAGCACCGGCACACTGCCGGTGTAGTAGCCCATTAAATCACCACCATTCGCTGCGAACTCGATATGGAAAAACTCAAAGCTTTACATGGATTACGAGGCTGCGCGGCAATTGCGGTAGTTATATTTCATCAAGCGCACATTGCTCGTGATTCGTTTCAAGGGTTGTGGCAATCAATAACTGAGCCTCTTTATCTTTCAGTTCAGTTTTTCTTCGTCCTTAGCGCATTCTCGCTCTGCTATGCAAACGAACACAAACCTACATCGTTGGGCGTGTACGCATTGCGACGATTCCTACGCTTAGCACCACTCTTTTGGTTGATCGCTTTGTTTCAGATTTGGCGCGCAGGCGACGCAGATCCATTGACGATTTTTCTAAACCTATCTCTTCTCTTCAACTTAGTGCCGGGTTATGAAGCAAGTCTGGTTTGGGCGGGTTGGTCTGTAGGTGTTGAAGCGTTGTTCTACGTCCTTTTGCCGATCCTTTGGTTCATCAAACACCGCACAACACTCCTTCTAGCTATCACGGTAGCTACGCTCTTGCTGAGCGCATGGTTCTGGAATCACACGACAAACAATCCTAACTATCCTGTGCACTTTGCATACTTTTCAATCATCGGCAACCTTCCTCAATTTATGTTTGGTCTGCTCGCCTTCAAGCTTTTCCAAACTACTCGCGAGCTTGACAGTCGCGGAATTCGGAGCTCGCTCGCTGCGAATTGCTTCGCACTTGGCATCCTACTGTTTGTGAGTTTTGATCCGCTACTCTTGCATGGTCGATTACCTGGGATTTACTTCGCGCTATGGGGCTTGATGTTTGCCGCAATCACACTCGTCCAAGCAACGCACCCATCAAAGCTGTTGTCGGCCAAAGCACTTGGCTGGCTTGCAGACAGAAGCTACGGCATTTACCTCTTCCACCCGATGGTGATCGAATTCTCAAAACCTCTCTACGCGCAAGTTGCGCGCGAGTTATCGGGTGGATCTGCTGTAGCGTTCGCCGTATCGCTTACGTACACACTAATAGTCACTTTCGCACTAGCGCACATATCGTTCACGCTAGTTGAGCGCCCGATTTATCGTCTTGCAGAGCGACGAAAAGCAAACTCGAGCGCTCGGTAGTGGCTACCACGTATACGAGTAAGTGATGAAAGCGCGGTAACCGAGTTTGGCGACTGATGCAGTACCAGCACAATACCGCTCATCAAACCATGTTTCTTCATGCACTGCGCCGAGATTTGGTGCGTAGTAGATCAATTGCCAAAACGTCGTCTGCCCTGGCCGATGATTTGCCCACGAAGGTCGGTTGCCCGGGCAGGTCGGCGGCTCTGGGTGGTAATCATTCGGACGCGGAGATGGAGTTGTATTGCCATGCACGAATACCATCCTGACGACTTGCGAATATGTTGATGTGTTACCGGCTCCAAATCCTGAGGCGTAACCACCGTAGGGTGGTTTGTAGGTATTAAGTTTCTCGATCATCCGCACTCCACTCCAGACAGTCGTGTTGGGCAACAACGATGGGGAGGCGGTTGCGACTGAGCCCGTGCGATAAACCAAATGATCAAGATGGTGCGCATAGTCTTCACCCAGTGTGTGCCCGCTGGCTTTCCCGTGCAAGATCTTTGATCTTGCATTGGTTATTGATGATGTCATAGAAAAGATAAGCCAAAAATCTTCGAATGGCCCATCAAATTGATTAGGTAAGCCTTCCCTAGCCTGCCAATACCCTATGTCAACGCATACTCCACGTCAAACACGGGCGCTCTTTGTGCCGCACGCTCGGATCGACCTGTTTTCAGTGGAGATTCTGGCGCTCAATGCCGCGCTACCCACGATCACGCTGCGCGTGGCTGATTCGTTGGGGGAAGATGCTGGTCGATGCCAATAATGCCTTGGTTCCCAGTTTGTCGGACTTGCTGCTCGGCACGAATACGTTGAGGGCCGAAGAACTTGCCAAAATGGCGCGTGGCGCACATGTGGCAGAGGTGTTCAACATAACGGGCAGAGAAAATATGGCAAACACGCGTTATCTAGGAGGCACGCCCATGATGCCCGTGTGCGGTAACGATCCTGACGCTCGCCGGCGTGTTGCCATGCTGGTCAACTTTATTGGCATGGATGCGGTAGGTATGGGTCGTCTTGGGCGGCGCGCGCTCTGAAGCAATTCTCCATGACCTGGGTTCACTCAGGAATCAGGTGCGGACAGCGCCGCAGCTTTACAACTGCAATCTTGCGCCGTCGCTGGCGCGCCACAAACCGATTTGCCGAAACACTGATATTGGGCGAGATCAACGCGCAAGAAGTCTCCCTAGTCGATCACGCGATGAGCGTAGAGGCGCTCACCAACGCGGGGCGCAATGGGGAATGCACGGCGCTCGCGCGCGCCGTGAAGTGGCATGCGGAGCATCGAGTGCTCCTGAATGGATTGCGAACCGTGGTGTTTCGGTAGGATTCAACTTTCCGCTGCTTGGCCCAATTTTATTGGGCTATACGCGAGACCATAGGCTTAATCAAAAACTATTGAATCTCGCTCGATCACCCCGTTTTATCAGGGCTTAAGTTGAATAGCGACTAACCGTTAATTGCCTGTTTTGCTACGCGCAAGCACAACCTGAATCGTCGCCAATTGCGCCGATTTGTTTTCCCACATCCAGCAGTAGTCTTGGTTCACGGCGACATCAAGCCTGTCTGACGCGTTTTTCACGCTGTCTCGCTTGAACGGAAACACAACGGCCTTTCCCTCGTGATAGTGGATGTTGAATTTGAGCGAAACGTCCGCATCAAATCGCCACGACACCGAATGGCCCTTATCGAGCGCGCCACAAACTTCAACGAATTTCGACGGCGCAACGACGGCGGTTTTTGTAAACGTTGATTGCTCGTTCCACGCGATGTCGATGACCTCTGCGTGAGCGCTATACGCAATACTCAACACTGAAATGGCAACTACGTTTCGAAACATGCGGCGCGAATCCAATGCGAACTTCATTCTCGAACTCCAGCAAAAAAGACACGTGATTGTCGCTGAATGCGCTTCGACTTTTCTCACCCAAGAAACACTTATCGTTTTAACGCTTCAGTAAGCGCAGCACGCGCCCATTGATCGCCGTCCTGATCCCAGCGACGTTCAACGGCGTGATCCGGCATCAACGGAACGCCCGACCGGCGCTCACCGTCCGGTGTTTCTGAACGCGTCGCTGACGCTGTGAAAATGCCGATCTTCTTCGCAATATCCGAATCGTCTTCTATTTGTGTGATCGCCTTGCCGTCGCGATCAAAACCGAAATGAATTTGCAATCTTGAAATACTGGTGTCGGCTGTATGTGGCAATCCGACGATTCGCGCGTTAGCTTGTGATTTCATGGCGTTCGCAAAAGTCACGCAGGCTGAATTGCAAAACGGATCAGTGATAACGCTGAGCTTTCCTTTGAACCCATGCTCGCGCGGGCGATGCAGTTCATTCGCGCAAAGTTTTTTAGTGTCAGGACAAAACGCGGGTACCGCAGGCAACCAGTGACCTTCGCGGGTTTTCGCAAAAGTGCCGTCGCGCTTTAACGCTTCAACAGATTGGTAGAGCGCACCCTTCGAATTCCAAAACAGCGCACGATTCACATTCGGCTCATCAAACTCGCGAATCTTTCTGAACCGAACAAAATCGGATTGAAACGGCGCATTCAAAAGCAATCGCAGCCAAGCAACAACGCTTTCGCCGCCGCTGTTGCCCGCAACGTCAATGATCAAGTGCTTAACGAGCGGCGATTTTGCCTCCCAAAACGTTGCATAGAAATGATCAACCTCTTCATCAACGGTTTTGTGTTGACCCGGTATTGCATCGAAGGTTCGTGACTTCTCGCTCGCAAATGAGGCGATCCGCCAGAGCTGTGTGTCGCGTATTGCATCGTGTTCAAACACGCACACCATCGTGCCGCTGAATACCAATTTGAATCCGAGCGGCACGCGATTCAGCGCCGATTCGCACCACGAATGTTTCGCGTTGGAGCTGGAGGTTGTTGAAGCGTTTGAAGAACTCGTCGTCGATAGTGACGCCACAGTAAAACGAATCGTTTCGCCAGCGCGAAGCACGTCAATCGCAAGCGGCTTCTCAGGATGCCAAAACAGCAGTCCGCGAGTGAGGTTGCGATGAAATTCAATCGGGCACTGCAGCGCGGTCGGTAGCTTGCAGAAAATCTCATTCTCTCCCAGCCAATCATTGGCTGATCGATCGTTCATCGCGATAACAACATCGCCAACTCTTGGCAATGATTCACTACGCGTTTGCGATTTAACCCAGACGTCATCAACGTGGGCAATGCGAAGCGAAGGCCGTGTCACCCCGGGCGTGACTGTTTCCGCGCGAATCGTAACGGGTAAGCGCGCATCGCGCTGCGCCCACGCGCTACGATATTCTTCGACAAGCTCAATGCGTGCATGAGAATTTGGATAGGTGTGACGCAGTTGGTGAAACACCTGACCGTACTCAATTGCGGTGCTTGCTGAGCGCGCCGCTTCGCGCAGTCGTGCAGTGGTTTGTGACCAAGATTCAGGGCGTGTTTCTCGATTGACGAGGCCATCGCCATCAATGCGTTCAATCTCGCTCACAAGCAGGTCGAAAAGCGCGACATGCTGCACAGTCTGCGGCAAAACGGCGCTAGCGCTTACCGAGCTTGAGCCGAGCCACATTGCTAGTGCGGCACAGACCACGAGCGCTCGAATCAAAATGCCAATCGTTGTGAACATGAATATGTTGAGTACAAGCGCAGATCATGCGCTATTTTCACTTAACGCTCAAAACGCAACTGCTCACTACCGAATAGTTTGAAGTAAATCCGCCCGCCTTCGACTGCGTAGCCGGATGTCGCTGCGACTTGTAGCGCTGCAACGCTCGGCGCTGCGCTGACTTGCGGCCAGTTGCTCGCGTTTTGATCACAGGTGGTGTTACGCAGGCAAGCGCGAATGCGATACACGCCCGTTGGAATGAGAGCGTTCGTCATCACCGTTCTCGTGGGAGCCACTGGGTCGTACATGACGTTGCGTCCACCCAATTGCGGATTCGGATCGGCGAAGTCGCCTTCGCTGAGTCCAAGGTTCACGAACTGCAAAGTTTGCAAGCCGTAGTCCATGGTATCGGATGCGTTCAAGCGATTACGCACTTCAAGTCGATAGGCTTTCCCAGGCACAGTGTAGGACACCCAGCGGAAGTGATCGGGTGTCACGCGATCGCCGTCTTCGGCGCGCACCACATCGATCCGCCAGTTGTCGTTGGAGAAATTTTGTGTTGGGCCATTCGGGTAAGTAACGCCTAGCGCGCGGTAGTCAAAGTTCGGGCAGACTGCATAGCCATCGGACAATCCGTTGAGCGCGACTTGACATTCGCTTGTCAATAAACCAAAACGATTGGTTCCGACCTCTGGAAAGCCCACGCGACCTTCAACGTTCACCAGTTTTCGAGGTTGCCCGGCACCCGAGAGGCTGCCATCGAGATCGCTCAAGATCACATCCCCACAACCCGCGCTTGGATTGGAATTTACGAGCTTCGCGCCGCGATTACTGAAGCGCGGATACTCGATGCCGCAAGCAAGCGTGCGCGAAATCGTACGACCGTTCACGTAATTCACCCAGGTCACGTTCTCTGCATTTGCAAATCCGCCGTAGGCGAACATACCAGTCATTCCCCATTTCGAATCAACATCGGCATTCGCACTACGGCTCACGACGACTGAATCTTTCAGCAAGCCACCAGTAATCACCATGCCGTTATCAGCAATCATCGAATTGCTGGTAACCGAACGACCACCGCTTTCAACGACGCGTTCGTTTTTATAAGCGGTGAGCCCTTCAAAAAGTAGCACACCTGCATCACTGGGCACGAAGCCATCGGTATGCCACACCGCCCAAGTATCGCTCTCACCAAACGGACGCCCCGAACGATGCGAATGCACGGTGTTGTTTTGAAATGTGAGCAGCCGTTTAGTGACGTAGTTTTCATCAATGAAGCCCATGTCAAACCAATAGCCCGCAAATTGCCCGCCTGCGGCGCTATTGTTTTTAAGCGTCGACGCCGCGGTGCGCAACCAGAACACTGCTGCGCCTTGATCGTTTTGATCTTTGAGCCCGTTCACGGTTAACGTTGCAGCGCGCGGCAACAAACCAAGATTCGTATCGAAAACGTTGCCGCGTTCGGTGGCGTCTTCAATCACATAACTATGCCCTGGCGTTTTGTAGACGACATTGTTTTTTACGAGTACGCCGTCGGTGCCGTGCACCACGATGCCGCGTTGTAGCGAGGTATGCACGGCGGAATTCTCAATGAAGTCGCCGTTACTTCCACCGTTTTGATGCCAGTGAAATGGATAACGTCCGAGCCGATTGAATTGCCCCAGCCGGCGAAATTCAACGCCACGAATTTTTGCACTGGAGCGCAGCGAAGGATTGGTTTCACGCGTAGTCACAGAGCTACCCATAATCATCACATGGCCACCGAACTGCGACGCTTCCGATCCCGCATCGCCCTGAATCACGATGTTGCGCGAGAGCAAGCCCACTTCTGCGCGGCTGTCGAGCGTTTTGCCGTCGAAGGTTTGCAAGTCTCCGTAATGGCGAAACGTGAGTGGTTGATTTAACGTGACGGTAGCGCCGCTGATCGCAGCAATCGTGCGCTCTTCCGCTTCGTTCGGCTCGAAACTTGTGGACGCGATCACGATGCGCTCACCCACGCGCCACGCAGGCGATTCTTTCAACGTGATCTGTGTTGCGCCTGCTGCGGCGGGCGCGCCGAGCGACGTCCACGACGTACGCTGCTCACCGTAGAGTTGCAGGCGACCGCCGTGCATCGCGCCGAGTACTTTTGCGCCCATCATGCCGAGCGCGTTTTGCGTGGGATCATTTCCGGTGAGCGTGATCGTGAGTTTTTTGGTGAACGCATTGAGCGCGGTGCCGCATTGAAGCTTGCCGCCATGCACAACGATCCAACCCGACGACACCGACAGATCGCGATCACTGCACCAGAGCGTGCCCTGCACTTCGAGCCAGGTGAGATCGATGTTTTGATCTATTTCGACATCATCGAGCACCGAGATGAACACGCCGCCGCTGTTCTGCGACATCTGTTCAGTTTTCATCACCGAGAGCTTTTTACGCGTCGGCGCGACCGCAGCGCAGCCGCCATCAATGTAGGTTTGCATCGCGACGCCAGAGCCGCGCTTTGCGCTGACGCCCGCGCTTCCCACGAGCAGCGAGCTGCCGCGAAAACCTACGAGGTAGCGCGCGATCACGGACGCATCGACCGCGTCGAATTCGCCGTTGCCGTTGATGTCCAGTCGTGTTTCGTTGGCGGCGATGGCACTCGTTACTTGATCTTGCGCGGGGACACTGCCGATGCCCGACATCGAGGCGTTATTCATTGCGATTCGCGTCAAGGCGAGGCCATCACGTAGCGCGCTCGCCGCGCCGGATCCGGCAACGTTAAAGGGGCATTGCGCGGAAACACCCCCGATCATCACGCTTAGCGCCATGCAACTCAGCAGGTAGCGAATCAGAGGGCAAGATGCGTGGATGATCGACGGAGACCAATTGCGGGTGTTGCGATACTTCATCACCCGAATCTACCAACATGCCAATGTCATAGCAACAGTTCTAGCCCTCAGGAAGAACAATTAAACTATTTCGATACACGCCCAATTTAATTGGGCGTAAAAGGATTTTTAATTATTTATCAAACAAGCAAATAAATTTGTGCTGTGCCCAATTTAATCGGACATATCGTTGAAAAGCTGTTGTTTGTTTCTCGAAGCTTGCTGCGTGCGCTAAAGCTTCGCGCCCGCGCTCACCCACAACGCGAGCTTTTGTCGCTCTTCCTCGGTAATTTGCGTTGAGTTATTCATCGGCATCGCACGGGTCACGACCGCTTGCTGATAGATTTGTCGTGCGTGTTGCTGCACGAGTTCGGGTGTATGCAGCGCGACGTTCTTCATTTGCACTTGCGCGTTGTGACACATCGCGCAGCGTGCTTCCAAGATTGGTTTGATATCCGCATAGGTCAGCGGTGCGGCGTTCGCGGCCATAGGTTTCGCGGGTGGTGGTGCGAGCCAGATGGCAACGCCGAGCAAAATCGCCGAGGCGATCGCCCAGTATTTGTAATCCCAACGACCCTTGTGTTTCAGCACGAAGAATTGCCTAATCAGCGCACCTGCGAACATGATGAGCACGAGCACGAGCCAGTTGTATTTTGCGCTGTACGCGAAGCTGTAGTGATTCGAGAGCATCGCGAAGAGCACGGGCAGCGTGAAGTACGTGTTGTGAACGCTGCGTTGTTTTGCGCGCATCGGATGCGTTGGGTCGGGCGGCAATCCTGCCTTCATCGCGGTAATGGTCTTTTTCTGCCCCGGAATGATCACCATCAATACGTTCGCACTCATCGCGGTGGCGAGCATCGCGCCCGTAAGCAAAAACGCAGCGCGCCCTGCGAAAAAATGGCACGCGATGTAGGTGGCCGCAACGACATAGAGAAACACGAGCACGCCCACGATCGCATCGCCGTTTTTCTTCTGTCCGAAGATTCGACAAATCGCGTCGTACACCACCCAGCCCATCACCAGATACACGAGCGAGGCTGCAATGGCCGCGCTCGACGAACCCCACGCATACACGTTCTTATCAATCAGAAACGTTTGCGCGTTGAAAAGATAGAGTGTGACGAAGAGCGCGAAGCCGCTCATCCACGTCCAATAACTCTCCCAATAGAACCAATGCAAATGCTCAGGCAGCGCTTTCGGCGCGACCATGTATTTCTGCGGGTTGTAGAAGCCGCCGCCATGCACCGCCCACAGCTCGCCATCCACGCCTTTCTCTTTGAGCGCCGGATCGCTCGGCTTCACGAGCGAGTTATCGAGCCAAACAAAATAGAACGACGCACCAATCCACGCAATGCCCACGATCACGTGGAGCCAGCGGAGCAGGAGGTTCAACCAATCAAGTAAATAAGCATCCATGGATAGTCGTTAACTGTCTTCGTATGGAAGATCTGCTGGTTCAACGTCAATGTAATCTGGCTCCGGCATGGAAGGGAACCGTACAGCCAAGATCTCTTTCTCGCCTTGGAGCAGTGCCTTAGCAACACGATGCATACCGTCCATGATTCGACCATCTGGCGAAAGAATGATTGGATAACGGAGATCGGCCTCATTCACAAGCCGCATATGCGAAACCAAATCGCGACAGGTGGGTAATTGACTATTCGAGTCGTACCAATACGCCTCATCAATTTCTTTGATCTCTGAAAGCGGGATAGCGATCGGTTCAATACCTTGAGCCCGATGAGCAAGCTGAATCAAGCGATCAACATCCCACGCAAGTAAACCGCGCTCGCTCTTGCGGAAGTGGTACTGCTTACGCACGGGCGAGGATCGAAAAGTGCGCCGCCGTTGAGCATCTTTTTCTCGCAGTTGCGTCACTCGTCATTGGTCATTCGTCCTTCGCGGCGGCGCTAGCTGCCGCGATACGTTGAATAAGTCCACGGCGAACAAACCAGCGGAACGTGATAACTCCCGCCCTCTTCGGCGATTCCAAAATCGATCGTCACCACGTCCACGAATGCGGGATCGGGCAACGCCACGCCGCGCTTCTTGAAATAGTCGCCCGCGTGAAACACCAAGCGGTATTTGCCGCGCTTCACTTCTGCGTCTTTCAGAAGCGGCGCGTCAGTGCGTCCATCTGCGTTCGTAGTCGTCTTGACTAGCAACAGAGGCGCGTCGCGTTGCATCGAAAAAAGCTCAACCGCTACACCGGCCGCCGGGCTGCCGTGCATCGTGTCGAGAACGTGTGTGGAGAGTTTTCCCATTGTTAGTTCCTTCCCTCCCCTTCAAGGGGAGGTCGGCGCGAAGCGCCGGGTGGAGATGGGGTTCGGTTGCAGAAATTCACTCATTAACGACATCCATCAACCGCAACCGCGCAATCTCGCCCACCTGCATCAGCGCATTGTTCAGCTCCATCGCGCGCGTGTTGAAAAGCCGCGACTTGATCGCGCCAAAGATCGCGGTTTGTGTGTTGTTGCGCACGGCGATGATGAACGGAAAGCCAAACTTTTCGCGATAGGCAGCGTTTAGCTCGCGAAGCTGCTCGACATCGGCGGCGGTCATCGATGTGAGCCCAGCGCTTGCTTGCTCGGACGTAGACGCCGTGGTGAGGGTGCCAGCGGAAGCTTCCTTTCCGGCAAGCTCTGGATGCACGTTAAGCAGCGCCACTTTTTCCGAATCGGACGCTGATTGCACAACTGCGGCCAATGCCGCATGCACCTGCGCGCGCGATGCGAAACCGCTCGCGGGCTTTAGCGCAAACGCTCGCTCTGCGATCCACGGCGAATGCTCGTACACCGCGCCGAAAAGTTGCGAGAACTGAGTCGCTTCAAGGCGATTGATTTCATTGAGTGCGGGCATAGGTCGATTGATGTTATTGAGGTTCACCGGGCATAGCCAGTGCTAGCAAGTTATAGGGCTTATTGCAGTATTCTCTGATTTCTCTATCGAACCCCACATCATGGAAAACATCGTCACCGCGTCGCGCACAGTGAGCGCACCACTTCGGGTCAACGCGGAGCGTTTGTACGACTCACTGATGACGCTTGCACAAATTGGTGCAACCGCGAAAGGCGGCGTGTGCCGTTTGGCGCTCACCGATCTAGACCGACAAGCGCGCGAGCTGGTGATCGGTTGGGCGCGCGAGGCCGGATGCAGCATCCGCATCGATCAAATCGGTAACATTTTCATGCGACGCGCCGGGCGCGATCCGTTGCGCGCTGCAGTCGCTACCGGCTCACACATCGACACCCAACCCACGGGCGGCAAATTCGATGGCAACTACGGCGTGCTCGCGGGCATTGAAGTGATTCGGCAACTCAACGAACTCGGCATCGAAACCGAAGCGCCGATTGAAGTGTGTATCTGGACGAATGAGGAAGGCTCGCGCTTCGTGCCCGTGATGATGGGATCGGGTGTGTACGCGGGTGCGTTCACCCTCGCACATGCGCTTGGCGCGCGTGATCGCGATGGCGTGTCCGTGAGCGAAGCGCTTGCCGCTATCAAGCAAAACGGTGAATCGCCCGCATCGGTGGCCGAGGGCGCTCCGCATTTCGCTGCGTATTTCGAGGCGCATATCGAGCAAGGCCCCGTGCTCGAAGCCACAGCACGACCGCTCGGCGCGGTCACCGGCGCGCTCGGGCAACGCTGGTACGACATCACTGTGAGCGGCATGGAAGCGCACGCGGGCCCGACGCCCATGATCTTGCGCCGCGACGCCATGCAAGCGGCTGCGCAACTCGTCATCGCGGCGCGCAGCATCGCGCTCGATCATCAACCGCATGGACGCGGCACGGTCGGTTCGATGGACGTGTTCCCCAACTCACGCAACGTAATTCCGGGGCGCGTTCGCTTCACGGTGGACTTTCGCCACGCGGATGACACAACGCTCTCCGCGATGGACGCATCGCTTCGCGCGCATGCGGAAGCCGTCGCACGCGAATTCAATTGTGATATCGACATTCAACAAGTCGTCTATTTCGCGCCAACGCATTTCGACGCCGCGCTCGTGCAAAGCATTCGCGACGTGGCTCGCGCGCTAGGCCACGACGCGATGGACATCGTCAGCGGCGCAGGGCACGACGCCGTCTACGTCGCCCGCACCTGCCCCGCCGCCATGATTTTCATCCCCTGCAAAGACGGCATTTCGCACAACGAAATTGAGGACGCGCGAGCGGAGCATTTGGCGTTAGGGGCGGAGGTGTTACTAAATGCAATAGCTACTACCGCGAGTTTGCAGCCGACATAAAAGAACGAGGCGCACAGCGCCAGTGTTTAACGAATGATCGCGGAACTAAGGCTTATGTTGAGTATTGCACTCAATTGATCCGTTTCCCCTCGCAATCTCACGACGATTCCAAATCATCCGATGGGCGCAAATCGACCCAAAACAGGCATCACGCAAATTTGACGAGCCTTATTTCTTCCCGGCGTGTCAATTCAAACGCATCTTAAAAACTTTGTACCCAGGGCAAGATTTCGGTTGGCCTATGTCCACTTTTCGCAGAAGATCTCGTCTTCACCAAGGAAAGATGCAGTAGAGCGTTTGCGGTAAGCGCACCGTTTCGAGCGATCTAGGAATTCTTTCGATCACTAACTTTAGGAGACTCGCAATGACTGTACTAATTGGAACATCTGATAAGGAAGCAGTGGCTGGTGTTAGCGGTTCGTCTACGACGTTCAATGGTGTTATTGGCTACACAACCGCTAAAGGTCACGCTGGCGTGGCTGGCGTATGTGACTCTGGAGAGGGAAATGGCGTATACGGGCGGAGCGGTCTTGCCAATGGTGTCATAGGATACGCGTCTGGCGAGGGTGGTTGCGGCGTGGTGGGCGATAGCAAAAAATACAATGGCGTGCTTGGAATAACTCACACCGACGCGCACAGTGGCGTAGCGGGCATCTGCGAGAGTCCGAGCAATGGTAACGGTGTTTTAGGACACGCACGAGGCGCCGGCGTGGGCGTGTACGGTCTGAGCGAAAAAGGAACTGGTGTTTTCGGCACTAGTAAATCTGGTCGCGCAGGGTTTTTTCACGGAGACGTTGAAGTTACAGGAGACATCATTCTCTCCGGCGCCGACGTAGCCGAGCAGTTCGACATATCTGAGGTGGGCTCTGAAGGTCAAAAGGTATTGCCCGGATCAGTTGTTGTACTCGATGATCAGGGTCGCATTACCCTAACCTCACAAGCGTATGACCATCGCGTTGCAGGTATCGTCTCAGGCGCCGGCGACCGCAAGCCGGCACTTGTATTGGATAGACATCATCCGACTAGCGCTGAGCGACAACCGCTGGCGGTGGTTGGCAAGGCCTGGTGTCTTGCCGATGCAACCGACGCTCCGATTGCTGTTGGCGACATCCTAACAACCTCAACACGACCAGGTCACGCGCGGAGAGCCACCCCAAGCATTGAAGCGATCGGGTCTCTGATTGGTAAGGCGCTTACTCCGTTGGCTCATGGCACTGGCACAGTGCTTGTGCTTGTAGGATTAGGTTGATCCGCCATGAGTAATACCTACCTACGAAACCAACTAGGCAGTGGTGCGAGTCTCGAACGGCTCAGAGCTATCACGCATGAAGCTCGACCCGCGTCAGTCCGAACGTTGATGTCTCACTTTATGATGCCCATACACCACGAAGGGCACATCTCGACCGACGCCCCTCTTGGGGCTTTTCACAAGGTCGTATTGCGGCGGGACGGGTCTTGGGAATTCCAGGGCCACTTTAGGGCTACGGGTTTTTATTCCTACAAAGCTTCATTGGCGACGTACTTAACTTGCGACGACGGCACTGTTATTGTCTTTTCGACTCATGGTGAAGCATACGGGACTAACTCTAGTGGCGAACGCCAGTTCAATTTCAACCAAGCAGGCAACAATCCACTGATTTATCACAACTGGGCGGCTTTGCGAAACGCTTCGCTGCGCTACGAGCTTCAATACGACGAGAATGTATTCGGTGTATTTGGGGATGCCTTAGCGCTCATAGTCAAAGCGACGGCAGCAATTTACACAGGCGGAGCTGCGGGTGCAATGATCTTAATTGGCACAGAGACCATCGACGCACTTAATCTTCACGAGCTATCACTCCCAGGTACTGTGGGGCTGTTCGTTATTGGGGGCATTCTTTGGGTAGGGGGACCAGGAGCGCTACTCACGGCCATTGTCGCCGGGACGGCGGTTGGCGCAGCGACTGCCAGCCTCGTGAAACAGCGTCGGCTCTCCGATGAAGAATACGATTTTGTCGACCGCGTTTTTAAGGGAACATTACCAAGAGATCGAATTCTTCTTACGAATTTGACTGGTATCGGCGAACGTCCTTTCACGACCCCGGGTCCGGGGAACGCCATCCTTGTAAACCTCGGAGTCGGTTACGATGATCCTATTCGCTATACCGGTTACGGCGCTGAGGCGGCCGGCGATCAGGCTCCCGGACAGTTGTTAATCCATGAACTCACACATGCCTGGCAAATCGCACAGAATAGGTTTATTCCGGGTTTAATGTGTCGCGGAATACTGAACCAAGTTGGCACACTTGGTGGCAATATGGACACCTATAAATATGGCCCTGCAAATAAAGCCTGGAGCGAATTCAATCTAGAGCAGCAGGGCTCTATTGTCGACCAATGGTTCGGTGGCAATGGTAGCCAACACAAGTCGGAACCCATGACACAAGATGACATCAATCCATATTGGCGCTACGTTCGTGACAATATAAGAACGGGTATCGCGTAGCTAATGAACGTCTGAGTTTTCTCGAACGCTCCAACAACAACACCAAAGTCAAGGAAAGAATGAGTATCTCGCGCATCGCGCATACTTGTCTTTCATTTACCGCTGCAACTGCTTTGCGTTGAACGCAGTGCCAACTTGGTGCAAAAATCAACGCGAAACAGCATGACTGTGACGTATTAGTGTGCGTCACAATCTCTCGTTGGCTCAATTGACTCCGTGCGAATTAGGTCACGAACTCGCTCATCTTCATCGCGCACTTCACCGTGCTCGTGTCTCGGGTTTGCGAGACTAAGTCAACCCCACCAAGCCGCGATCCACCCCACGCGACCCCAGTAGCGAGATGCCAAGCGGCGCACCCAACCGCGACGAGAGAGGCATCGTAACTTGCGGAAAACCGCTCAAGCCTGCGATGCAGAGCATTTGAATCGCGGCGTCGCGGTAGCGTTGCAATTCGGATTCTTCGGCGGTGAGTAGCGGTGCGATATCGGGCATGGTGGGCATGAGGAGCACGCCGTCGTTGCCGAGCAGTTGTTCGAGGTGTGCGGTGAAGCGGCGGCGGAAGATCCAGGCTTCGTCGTGCTGCGCGCGGGTTACGTTTTTTGACCACTCGAAGCGTTCGGCGACACCGGGGCCGAGCGGTGCGGCGTATTGCGTGATGAATGCGCCGTCGGTTTGCCAGGATTCGTAGCCTTGGATGTAGCGGAAATTCCAGTACATCGCATCGAAGCTATCGAACGCGACGGTGCATTCGGTTGCGCGCCCGAACACGGTCTGAATTTTTTCGCTCGCGGGCGTGAGCGCGTCGCGCACGGCGGAATCGATGAGCGCCCATACATCCGTTGGCCACAGCAGGCGAACCTTCGCGGGCAGCGGGGTTGCGTCAGGGCCGAGCAATACGTCGGCGACGCGGGAGAACGTGGCGGCATCGCGCGCGAAAAAGCCGCAGGTGTCGTAGCTCGGAGCGAGTTCAAGCGCGCCTTCGAGCGAAATGCGCCCATGGGTCGGACGAATGCCGTAGAGCCCACAGTGATTGGCGGGAGCGCGCACAGAACCCCCAGTATCGGTTCCAATCGAAAAATCACACATCGCCCAAGATACTGAGGCGGCGGAGCCACTAGATGATCCGCCAGGAATTCGATCCGGCGCGCCGCCATTGATCGGTGTTCCGAAGTGCGCGTTCTTGCCGTTCATCGAAAACGCGAGTTCATCGGTGTGCGTTTTGCCGACGAATTTCGCGCCCGCATCGAGCAAGCGTTGCACGGTAACGGCGTTTTTCGTTTTGATGCCGGATTTGGCGAGCATGAGCGGATTGCCGCCGCCCGTGGGGTAGCCTGCGACATCGAATAAATCCTTCGCGCCAAAGGTAAGCCCTGCGAGCGGGCCGGTCGATGCGTTGGCAACTGGCACTGCGGGATAGGGAACAAAAGCGCGAGCGGGATCTTGGTGGAGCAACATGTTGAACTTTGTTTCCTAGGCTATGAAGCACGAAACCATTCTGGAATCGCAGGTGTATTGACCGCGCCACCGCTCGCACTCTTCCACGCCGCGCGAATACCGCTATCGACGCTATCGATAAGCGGCACGGCAATTTCATTCGCGATTTCACTTGCGATACCGGAGAGCGCTGCGCCGCCAATGATGATTGAGCGCACTTGCGAATGCTGCAACGCGCGTCGACACGCCGCGAGCAACATGTCGCGCGCGGCATCGACATCAGCGGCGAGTTCGCTTCCGTTTTTGTCAACTGCAACGATGTCAATCAACGCATCCGAAAGACCGAGCGAAAACGCTAATCGCTTGAGCATGGGCGGCCATTCCACACCCCCCGTGACAATTGCAAACGGCCCCATCGCTGCGGCTTCGCGCATCGCGGCTCCCGCAAGCCCATGTACGGGCACGGAACACATCTGCTGCGCAGCAAGTAAACCGGGATCGCCGAAGCAGCCGACTAACACGGCGTTTACCGGCGCGTGAAGAGGGTCGCGTCGCGCAATCGCATCGAGCAATGCGTGCGACGCAACCGCGACCGAGAGTTCATCAACGATGTAAGGCGCACCGAACGTTGCGGTTAGGGCGATCACAGGATCGTCACTCGCAGCGGCTGGTGCGAGCGCGAGCGCGCGTTCCGCGAGTCGTTGAGTAACGTTTTGGCTCGTATTTGGATTGACGATCAGCAGACGCGACATCAGCTACGCCACGGCGGTCTTCGAGGGAAGTGCGCTCGTTGCATCGGTGCGCCGACAACGTGCGCGATGGCTTGCGGCTAGCTGCACCTCTGCAATGAGGCCCTGTCTACATCCGTCTTCGGCGTACGCGCAACGCGGCGCGAACGCGCAGCCCGGTGGCAGGTTCGCAAGATCAGGCGGTGCGCCCGGAATGGTTGCCAAGCGCTGACCGCGATCCAAACTTCCATGCGCGCGGCTCTGCAAGAGCGCCTTCGTGTACGGGTGGCGCGGCGCGCGCATGATGGTGCGCACATCGCCCTCTTCCACAATTTGCCCTGCGTACATTACGGCGATTCGATCTGCGACCTCAACGGCGGCACCGATATCGTGTGTGACAAATACGATAGAAAGACCGAGCGTTTTCTGCAGTTCACGCAGCAAAAGCAGGATTTGGATTTGCACGGTGGCATCGAGCGCCGTGGTGGGCTCATCAGCCAAAAGCACTTGCGGATCGCACGCGAGCGCCAAGGCAATCATCGCGCGCTGACGCATGCCGCCCGACATTTCATGGGGATAAGCGGAAAGGCGGCGCTCGGGGCTTGGAATCTTCACCCGCTCAAATAACGCCAACGCCTTCTTGTTGGCCTCGGCACGCGAGCAGCCTTTGTGCCTCTGGATTGACTCGATGATTTGATCGCCAACGCTATACACCGGATCGAGTGCGAGCAGCGGTTCCTGAAAAATCATCGAGCACACTTCACCGCGAAAATTGGATAGCGCTGAAGAAGAAAGCGAAAGCACATCGTGCCCGGCGACGCGAATACTTCCTTTGATCGTCGTTTTCTTGGGCGCATGCAAGCGCAGCAAAGAACGTAGCGTTACGCTCTTGCCGGAACCGGACTCTCCAATCAGCGCCACCGTTTCGCCACGGTTTACGCGGAGACTGACGCCGTTGACTGCGCGAACCGCTGAGGACCCGCTACCGAAAACTACTTCGAGTTGATCGATTTCAATGATGGCGTCGTTACTCATGCGGCCACCTCCAACGGGTTAACGCGGGAGAACGGATGGCCGCCGTTGGCTTCATACATGAGGCAGGCGACGCGATGCGCGCCGTCAAGCGATGTGAGTTGTGGCGCGCGCGAACTGCATACGCTTTCGGCGGACGTGCAACGCGTGTGAAACCGACATCCAGACGGCGGATTGATCGGATTCGGAGGATCACCAGAAATGGGCGGCGCTTCGGTGCGTTGATCTGGGTCCATCGAGGGCATTGAGGAGAGAAGCGCGTCGGCATACGGATGCTTCGCGCCGGCGAAGATCGCATCGGTTGATGCCATTTCCACCACTTGCCCCAGATACATCACCATCACGCGATCGGAGATGTATCGAACGACGTTCAGATCATGGCTGATGAAAAGATAAGTCAGGTTGAAGGCTTGCTTCAAATCGAGTAGCAAGTTGAGCACTTGCGCTTCCACCGATTTATCGAGCGCTGACACGGCTTCATCGAGGATCACTACGCGCGGCTCAAGTGCGAGCGCACGTGCGATGTTCACACGCTGACGTTGACCGCCGGAGAGTTCATGCGGATAGCGCCCTGCGAAGCGCGTGGGCTCCAAGCCAACGCGCGAAAGCAAGTCGCGGGCGCGCTTGACTGCTTCCTGTTTGCTCACGCCATGAACCTGCGGGCCAAACGCAATCGATGCTTCGACGGTGAGACGCGGATTGAGCGATGAATAGCTATCCTGAAACACCATCTGCACTTGCCGATGAAATTCCTTCATGGGCAAATCGCGCGAGCCCACCACTTTGCCTTCGAAGATCACTTCGCCAGCCGTGGGGTTGATGAGATGCATGAGCAGGCGTGCAGTGGTGGATTTGCCGCAACCCGATTCGCCGACGATACCGAGCGTCTCACCACTCATCACAGTGAAGTTCACATCGTCCACGGCGCGAACAACGCCGGACTTGCTGCCGGGCGTGGCTTTCAGCGGAAAGTGTTTGGTTAGCCCGCGAACATCGAGCAAAGGGGTGGCCGCGCTCATTGCTTCACATCCATTGCCGAGCGCAATCCGTCAGAGAGCATATTGAACGAGATTGAGGTGATGAAGATCATCAAGCCCGGCAAGGCAGCAATCCAAGGCTGCGTGTAAATCGCGGTGCGCAGCGTGTTCAACATCAAGCCCCACTCAGGCTCCGGCGGCTTCACGCCTAGTCCGAGAAACGACAAACCCGAGGCAAGAATCATCGAGACTGCAATCAGACTGGTCGCATACACAAAAATTGGGCCGAGAACGTTGCCGAGAACGTGTGTTCTGATGATCGCAAACGCATTGGCGCCAGAGGCGCGCGCCGCTTCCACATAGTCACGCGATCGCACCTGCGCGGTGACACTTTCTGCGACGCGGCATATCGGTGGAATGAAAACCAGAGTGAGAGAAATGAGTGTATTGCCGATGCCTGCACCGAGCGCGCCGGAGAGCGCGATGGCAAGCAGCACCGAGGGGAACGCGTAGAACACATCCACCGTACGCATGATGGCGGTGTTGAGCCAGCCGCCTGTGTAGCCCGCGATGATGCCAATGACCGAGCCAATCATGAAGGCAAAGAGCACAGGCGTAATGCCCATGAAAAGCGAAAGTCTTGCGCCCACCATGAGGCGCGACATCATGTCGCGACCGAGCTCATCGGTGCCGAGCAGGAATCCTTCCGTGCCGATGGGCTTCAGCCGCTTAAGCATGGAGGATTGATACGGATCAGCGGGTGTAACGTAGGCGCCGAATAAGGCAAGCAATACGAGCAGCAACACCACAGCAGCGGCAACCATCGCAACGCGATCACGCAGGAATCGCTTGAAGACACCAGACCAATAGCCGGGCGATTGCTCAATCGCAGCGACTTTCGTTGTGGGAATAGTGGGAGAGGCATTCATCGCTATTGCCTACTGACGCGTAATGCGCGGATCAAGCGTGGATTGCAATATGTCAACCAACACATTAAGCAACACGAAGAAGATGGCGAGCACGAGAATCGTGCCCTGCAAGAGAGGAAGATCGCGCTGAAAGATCGCGGAGTTCAACAGGAAACCAGTACCCGGCCACGAGAACACCGTTTCGATGAGAATCGATCCGCCCAACAAGTAGCCGAGCTGCAATCCCATCACGGCAAGCGCGGTTGGCGCGACGTTTTTCACGACGTGACGAAACACGCCAACATCCGTGAGTCCTTTTGCACGAAGCCCGATGATGAATTCTTGCGCGAGCGTATCGGCGACGAGCGCGCGCACCGTGCGCGAAATAATGCCCATCGGAATCACTGACATGGTGATCGCAGGCAACACCAGATGCCGCATGTGCGCCCAATCCCACGCCCAGTCTGCCGAACCGCCGGGGCCTGCGCCCGTAGCGGGCAGCCAATTGAGCTGCGCAGCGAAGATGATGACAAGCACCATCCCGAGCCAATAGTGCGGCACGCTCACGCCCATGACGGAAATGAACGAAGCGATTTTGTCAACGAAGGTGTCGCGAAAGTAACCTGCGACAAAGCCAAACAGAGAACCAAAGAAAAACCCGATCAGTGTCGCGAAAGTCGCGAGGATCAACGTGTTCTTTACTGCGCGGAACACCTCCTCGGTCACTGAGCGCGACGAGGCGATTGAAGTGCCCAGATCGCCCGTGACCGCCCGCAGAATCCAGCTGAAAAATTGCTCGGGCAGAGATCGATCAAATCCGTACAACGTGCGCAATTGCTTTTGCAGATCTGCGGAAGCATCCGGCGGCAGCACGGACACCAGAGGATCGCCCGGCGCTAAATGCACGAGCGAAAAACACACCAGCGCCACACCGAACATGATCGGGATGGCGTAGAGAAAACGACGAAGAATGAAGAGAAGCATCTAGGCGGTGGCGCAATGCATACCGAATGTGTAGGCGACGGCTTGACGTCGCTCGTTTGCGCTTCGCATCACAACCGCGATTGAAACGCACGATTGGCGATTTGCACCGAGCGCGGTCAAGCCCGCGCCTACAGTAGCAACAATTTGACTTACTGAATACTCATTGGCGCGAGATCAATGAACCAGCTGCGCGGCTGCACCACGCCTTTGACTTTTGCCGCCATTGCGCGCGGGCCGACGTCATGTGCGATCCACACAAACGGCGCTTCTTCAACGATCCTCGCATGGAGTTTTGCGAGCGCCGCGTCACGCGCTTTGTCTTCGAAGGCGCTGCGCGCATCAGCGATCAACTTATCGAATTCAGGGTTGCCAAAATAGCCCCAGTTGTTCGATGTGGGCGGGAACGTTTTGGTACTCGTGAAGCGCACCATGGCAAAGAACGGATCCATCGCGGCGTAACTCACGTTAATCGCATGCGCGCCGTTAGCCGACGGATCTTTCGCGCCTTTGCGCCAGTTGGTGAACAAGGTATTCCATTCGATCACGTCGTATTCAACATCGAAGAAGCATTGCTTCAAGTTCTGTTGCACGAATTCATTCATCGGCAACGGCTGCATTTGCCCCGAACCTGACGCGGAAATTTGCACTTTCACTTTAAGCGGTTTTGCCGCCGAATGCCCCGCCTGCGCCATCATCGCTTGCGCCGCTTTCACGTCGTACTTGATATCAAAACCCGGATTACCCCACCAAGGATGACCCGGTGGCACTGTGCCTTTCGGAATGCCCATCATGCCGCCGAGCAAGGTGCGCAAGCCTTCGCGATCAACGCAGAGGTTTGCCGCCTGGCGCACGCGCTTATCCAACCAGGGCGAACCGTCAGCAAACGAGAGTTGCCACGGCCAGACGTGCGGCTGCGGATTCGAATACATTGTGAAACCACGGCTGCGAATTTGCGCCATCGCATCCGGCGCAGGCGCTTCGATCCAATCGACTTGCCCGGAGAGCAGCGCAGCGGTGCGGGCGTTCGCCTCTGGCATTGGCATCAACACCACGCGATCAATGCTCGGTGTGCGCTTCGGATCCCAATACGATTTGTTTGCGACCAGTTCGAGACGCTCGCGCGCCTGAAACTTAGCCATCTTGAATGGGCCTGAGCCCGAGGAATCGGCAGCGAATGCAGTCCACGCTTGTTTCGCGCGCTCAGCGGCATCGGTCACGCTTGCCGGCACGGCTTTTAGCTTGGCATCCCAATGCGCAGGCGATGCGATGAAGAGATTGGTGAGGTTAAGCGGCAGGAATGAATCGGGTTCTGAGGTGGTGAGCTCAACGGTTAAGTCATCGATCTTTCGCGCGCTTCGAAGCGTCGGCATGCGCGACGCGGTGACGCCCACCTGACTAGGATCGAAGTGTGGCGCATCTTTATCGAGCACTTTGCGAACGTTCCACACGATTGCGTCGGCGGTAAGCGCGGAGCCGTCATGGAATTTGACGCCTGGGCGTAATTTGAACGTCCACTTTGTTTTGTCGGTCGCGCCGACCGCCCACGACGTCGCGAGACCTGGGATCAATACCGATGGCGCATCAGCTTTTGACAAATCCCAATGGGTGAGCGCGTCATACATCGGAATGCCGGTGAAGCGGTTGCCTTCGAAACCTTGATCCGGCTGACCGTGGGTCTTCGGAATGTCGGCCGCAGTCATCGCGATCCGCAACACCTTTTCTTGGGCGAGTGCGGGTAAGGACAGCAGAGCGGCGGTGAGCGCGCTGGCAAAGGCGAGTCCGACGCGTCGGTGAAATCGCTGATTCATAGAGTTCCCCATTGAAAAACAAACGAAAACGGTGCGCGAACGGGCTTTGTTCGAGCGACATGCGGCTTGTTTTGCAATCGCCGTGCCAAGCTGTGAATTCAGGGAGCTAAGCCGCCGAGAAAGCTCACTTTGTATACAATTTGACGCAAGTAATGCGGGTAACCACCTAGAAATCACCCCGATCATCGGCTCGTGATCGTTTGAGAATCGAACGCATAAGGCAGGCTACACGCCCAAAATACGTGCATTCGTGCTGTCGATGGCAATTTTTCATGCCATTTTGGTGCGATGTGGCGATCAGGGATCAGGCGACATTCTGTATACAACTTGAATTCACTTGTGCAACATCTGCTGCCCGCTGCGTACGCAGCAGTGGAACCAAGAGAAGTATGATTTGATCGATAGTGGCGGCCACCATTGGCTTCTTTCTTGCATCAGCGAAATTAACGTAGCTGCCGTTTTAATGGGGTGATGCGTGCTTTTACGCGTCTAGAGAGAAATACTTAATTTCTTTGCTTGCCCCAATAAATCGTTGCTGTCGACCTGATTGTTTAATTGACCCAACTCGCATCAAATCACTAGAACTCACGCCTGCTCGGACGTGATCCGAGACCACCGATCTGCCATGCCAAAGCCCTCGTCAAAACCCAGCGCCGCCCCCGAGCTTCCACCGAGCGAACCTGGGCGGCTGCGCGCCGTGCTCCATGCGCAACGCGGCGAACGGGTTTACACGGCGATCTTGGACGCAATTCTTGAGCGTCGTTTGCAGCCCGGTGTTCGGCTATCAGAAGAGGCGCTTGCCGAGGCGTTTAATGTGTCTCGCACACTGGTGCGGCAGGCCTTGATTCGACTCACGGCGGAAGGCATCGCTGTCGCCGAGCGCCATCGCGGCTGCCAAGTGGCGACGCTCTCGCCGGAGGAAGCGGAAGACGTGCTCGCGGCGCGACGAATGGTCGAGCTTGAAATCGTTCGTCTTGCCGCGCGTCGCGCCAGTCGCGCCGATTGCGAAGAATTGCTGGCTTCGATTGCTGAGGAAAAGGAAGCCGCTGCGAAGGGTGACCACGGCAAAGAAATTCGCCTGTCTGGTGAATTTCATTTGTTGATCGCGTTGATGGCAGGCAATAAACCGCTCGCGCAGTTCCTGCGCACGCTGGTGCCGCAAACGGCGCTGGTGATTAGCTTGTATGAACGCGGTCACATGCCATCGTGCTCGATTGCGGATCACACGGCGCTCGTCGCAGCAATCGCTGAAGGCAACGGCAAACTCGCTGAGCGCTTGATGGCACAGCATTTGGATCACATACGAACGCGCCTTTCTTTCAGCGGCGCGGGTAGCGCATCGGATTTAATCAGCCTGTTCACGAAGGATGCGAGAGACAATAGCAGCGCCGCCGTTGCGGTGACCACGATCCCGAAAGACAAACCTCGCCACACCGCATGATGACCAACGACTACCCACGCGATTTGATCGGTTATGGCCGCAATCCGCCACACGCGAAATGGCCAAACCGCGCGAAGATCGCTGTGCAATTCGTACTCAATTACGAAGAGGGCAGCGAAAATTCGGTGCTGCACGGCGACAAGGCAAGCGAACAATTTCTCTCGGAAATCATCGGCGCAGCGGCCTATGAAGCGCGGCACATGTCGATGGAATCGATTTACGAATACGGCTCACGCGCGGGTGTGTGGCGCATCTTGCGCGAGTTCGCGAAACGCGATTTGCCGTTTACCGTGTTCGGTGTTTCGATGGCGTTGGAGCGGCATCCCGAATTGACTGCCGCGTTCTGCGAGCTTGGACACGAGATCGCATGCCACGGCTATCGCTGGATCCATCATCAACACATGGATGAAGCGACGGAAAGTGAACACATCGCGAAGGGCACCGAGATCATTCGCAAGATGACCGGCGGACAATGGCCGTTTGGTTGGTACACCGGGCGCGATAGCCCGAACACGCATCGCCTCGTTGCCGATCATGGCGGCTTTGAATACGACAGCGATTACTACGGCGATGATTTGCCGTTCTATCTGCCAGTAACGAAATCAAACGGCGAAACGATTCAACAATTGATCGTTCCCTACACGCTGGACGCGAACGATATGCGCTTTGCCTCACCGCAAGGCTTCAACACCGCCGATCATTTCTTTCACTATCTGCGCGACACGTTCGACGTGCTCTACGCCGAAGGCGAAGACGCGCCGAAGATGATGTCGATCGGCATGCACTGCCGCCTGCTCGGACGGCCAGGTCGCATGGCGGGGCTCATCCGCTTCCTCGATCATATTGAGAAACATGATCGAGTGTGGGTCACGCGACGGATTGATATTGCGAGGCATTGGAAGGCAATGCATCCGCCGCTAGACGCACGCTCCGCGTAGCGCAACGATTACCTCGGTTGCGCCGCGCTGTGCTGTTTTAAGCTTGGCGTCCTACGTCATCATTGAGCGGAGTCACCCAGCGCTTGTGGCTGACGAAATCAGGGGAATAGAAACTTTGTAGGATCCATCGGCTCTACATCGATCCGCCGCACATTCGCGGATCCGTTCACTAACGTCACCACGTAAACCGCTCCGGACTTCGGCGCAGCAAGGTTTAATGAGCCGATACGTGGATCAATATTCGCCGTGACTGTGCGTTCATCTCCAGCGTTCGCCCACACTGCGAAGAGCCATCTGTCCTCGTTTCTCATTTTGCGCACAAGTATGCGCGCCGTTGGAATGCTCACTGGGCCAGATGGCCCCATTACTTGTTGGGTTTGACCCGCAAGGGGAAATTCCATTGCAGGTGTGACGCTCGAGTTGTCGCTATACGGATGTGAGTTAGGGCCGGGAAGAAGATCGTCGCCACGCAAAAAATCCTCTAGGTGCGTGAACAACGCGTGAGCGTGCGCATGGAGCATTGCCTGACGCACAAACGTTGGTCGACTAACTCCAACAACGCCGTTAGTGCGCAAAGCAGTGAAGTACGGCTCGTCGTAGGTGAAGTAGCCGGCCACGGAACCGATCGCACCTGCTGCGTACCACATCTTCAGCATCCCAAGATAGCGCTCATCATCTGAGATTCCACGGCTATCCGCCCCCTCCCCACCCATGCTGACCCAAGGGTAGAAATTGCGCTGACCCAGCGAGTAGGAACCGCCCACGCTCTTGAGAGCGACGGTGAGCGCGTCCCAAGGAATACCTTGTTGCGTCTGAATCCCAGTCCAACCTGAGTTGGTGAAGTTGTAGTAAGTCTCTGGCTGTGCGTAGTCTGAAACGAGTGGCTTGCCATTGCTGGCGATAAATTGCTCATAACGAAACATCCAGTTTGACCATCCAAACCACCGGCCTCGATCACCACCGTAGCTTTCTTGATACCAAGAGTAGGCAGGGGGTTTTTTAACGTTTTTGAACACGCCGAGTTTGAGTTGTCGCTCTTGGCGCGCTTTGTGAAATGAAATGAACTCGGCCCAACTTGAAAACGATGAGTTTTGGAACGCCTGAAGTACGCTCGGGTCACGACCAAAGTAGCCTTCATAGCTGTTTTCTCCGGGAATCCAGAGTCCGTATTCGCCTTCGTTGAGGAAAACACCGATACGTTGACCCGTCGCCTCTTCAAGGGCCGCGAGCGTATTGCCGACGAACTCTCCCGCCCTATAGAGCTGATCATCGCGCGCGAGCGGGCTCACGACAGGGCGTCCACCATCGAGAAAAATACTCCCGTTGGCTGCGCGTAGCCAGGTAGATGGATCAAGCACTGGCTGCGACGGAACGGATGCGTCGTAGTTCTGAAACATCCGATAAAGCGATCCGGTCGTCGCTGAAATTTTGTATTTACCGCGGTTAGCTCTGATGTCTCGCAACGATTCCATCGTATTTCCAGTGTCGCCATCCCAATACGTCGCAGGTTCTCTTTGGAACGATCCGTACATCGGAAACTGATAAGCAAATCCCCAACGCTGCGCCAACTCTGTTTTTAAATATTGCCCCTCGCCACCGTACGAAATCGTGAGCGGAAGCAGCGTGTTGTTGGCTTTGAATGCAGGCGAGACTTGTGTCTGAAAGTGATTGAGCACGCGGGAGTTACTGTTGAGCACTACTGGGTTAGCGCGCACGGTAAGCGTCATCTCGTCGGAGACGCTTACCCCAGAAGAATCGGTGGCCACGAGTCGAAACACGTAGCTGCCGGGCTGTCGCGCGGCGACCCACATTCGCGGGGAGCTGTTCGAGTTGATAATCGCAGGCGCAGGCCCGCTAATTTGAGTCCACTCAGCGCTTGCGCCGCGAGCGGTTCCAGCGAGCCGAACTCGCGCTGCAGGTAAGGTCGTTTCAATGTCTGGTCCCGCATCTGCAAACGCGTTTCCTGAAGGAACACTATCAGGCCCAGGGCATCCGTCATCGACGATAAATGACCTGAGTGCAGCGGGCGATTTTCTAACGGCGGCCGTGGAAAGGGTAAGGTTGTTTGCCCATACTTCTGCGGAAAATCCGGCGAGGTAGCGTGCGATGATTACTGCGTCATTTGAGGTGTATTCGAGATCCCCATCAACGTCCCAACGTTCACGATTGGCTGCAATCGTTGCATCGAGCTGCGAGATAGGTGCGCTTCCACCGATGCCGCTCTGTAACGTTTCATTGTCTACGCGTAAGGCATGACGCAACAGCACGAGGACATCAATGCCAAACCTGGGAATACTCCCTGGCGACTGCGACGTCACAGCGAACGGACAAACGTTTGCGTCGGCGATAGAAAAAGGAGCAAGCAAGCAAAAGGCGAGCAGTCGCGCTTTGACGCGTTTTAAAACACAAAGTTGACGCAGCGAACTGCTCAAGATCACACGAACCATGATGACTTCCATTCCAAAGCTACAACCATAGAGTCAGCAGAATTGGGGCGAGCCCCATAACCGCATCGACGGCGCACCACGCGCACTCAACCTGAAGCGCTACCGATTCGCTGGCGATCCAGCACAACGCATCGCCGTAGAACAAGCCGACGCGCTAAAAACTCCGTATTGACCCAATTGGCATGAGCGCATCAATCCGGGAAGACACCGTATGCCAACAGCATATTGGAGCGCTTTTGATTTGGCAAGACCCATAGTTAAGGGAGCAAACGCTGCGTCAACGCGTGTCAATTAAGTTCAACGCCCTACTGATTACCGGCGTATCGATGATGGGGGCTATAGGTCGCGGTTGTTTGGTATTGTGCGAGAGATCATTAAGAATGTTGATATGAAATTCGGACACGAAATCCTCAAACAAGCCGACCTGCTCGCGACCTTCACTGAAGATGCGCCGCGTGTCACACGTACGTATCTTTCAAAAGAGCACAAGCTCGCGGGCGATTATTTAATTGGGCTCATGCGCGATGCGGGCATGACGGCGGATTACGATGCGTTTGGCAACATTGTCGGGCGCTACGATGCAGGCGTGCCGTTCGCGCCGATTGTGATGACGGGGTCGCACCAAGATAGCGTGAGAAACGCCGGGAAGTACGACGGGCTCTTCGGCATTTTGTCGCCGATTGCCTGCGTCAAAGAACTCAACCGTCAAGGTAAGCGCTTGCCGTACACGTTGGAGATTGTGGGGTTTGGCGATGAGGAAGGCGTTCGTTTCGGTGTGACGCTCATCGGCAGCAAAGCGATGTCGGGCAATTTTGATCCCGTGTGGCTGGAGAAAAAGGACGCGACCGGCGTGACGATGCGTGAAGCGATCAACGCGTTTGGTGGCAATGCGGACGCGTGGCGAGAGTTGGATCGACGCGGGGAGCATCACGGCGAAGTGGTCGCCTTCGTTGAATCGCATATCGAGCAAGGGCCGACTTTGCTCAATGAAAACCTGGCACTTGGCGTCGTGACAGCGATCGCAGGTGCAACGCGAATGACGGTGAAGGTGACAGGGCTTGCTGGGCATGCGGGCACTGTGCCAATGGACGTGCGGCAAGACGCGCTCACTGCTGCGAGCGAGATGATTTTGTTTGTGGAACGCTTCTGTCGCGAGAACGAAGATCTCGTAGGAACTGTGGGACGCTTGTCCTGTTTGCCTGGGGCGATCAACGTGATTCCGCAAGATGTTGAGTTTAGCGTTGATGTCCGCTCTGGCCGCAATGAAATTAGGCGAAGTGCGATAGAGTTGATTCGCAAAGAATTCGCGGAAATTGCCGCGCGGCGGAACGTCCGTGTGGAGGCGAATCCGTATTTCGAATTGAGCGCCGCGCCGTGTGACGAAGGGCTGCAAAAGCAATTCGCCGAGGCGATTGCTGCGCAAGGCATTCAGGTGCGTCACTTGCCAAGCGGTGCGGGGCACGATGCGATGGAGTTTCCAAAAGTGTGTCCGATCGCGATGCTATTCGTGCGTTGCGGCAACGGAGGAATTTCGCATCATCCGAGCGAGACGATGACGGCGGACGATGCCGAAGTCGCAACGCGCGCATTGCTTCACTTTTTCGAGAACTTCCAACCGAACGAATTCAAACCTGAGCGTGCGCAGCGCGTGGATCGCGGCTGACTCCCTCCCCTTCAAGGGGAGGGTTGGGGTGGGGATGGGGTTCCCGTCGCTCAGCTGAACTTAACCCCATCCCCCTCCTAGCCTCTCCCTTGAAGGGGGAGGAACCACAACAACGGCGCAAGTGACGCGTTAAAAAATGACCACCGAACAAACCCTCACTCATTTCATCGACCAACACCACGCCGAACAAATCGAATTCCTGCGCGAGATCGTGCGCGTGCCGTCTGACACTCCCCCTGGCAACAACGCGCCCGCCGCAGAGAAAGCCGCCGAGCTGCTGGCCAAAAAAGGCTTCTCGGTCGAGCGATTCGTGGTTCCGGCTGAACGCGTTCGCGACTACGGGATGCAATCGATCACGAACTTGATCGTGCGACAGAAGTTCGGCGCAGGCACGGGGCCTACGATTGCGCTCAATGCGCATGGCGACGTCGTCCCGCCGGGTGACGGTTGGACTTTCGATCCGTACGGCGGCGAGATTAAAGACGGTCGCATGTATGCGCGAGGCGTGGCCGTGAGCAAGAGCGATATCGCTTCTTTCACGTACGCTATCGAAGCGCTCAAAGCTGCAGAACAAGCAGGTGCAAAATTGAACGGCACAGTTGAATTGCATCTGACGTACGACGAAGAATTCGGCGGCTTACTCGGCCCGGGTTACTTGCTTGAACAAAAAGCAACGAAACCCGATTACGTGATCGGCGCGAGTTTTAGCTACGCAATTGTCACCGCACACAACGGCTGCCTTCAATTCGAAATCACCGTACACGGCACAGCAACGCACGGCTCAATGCCCGAAACCGGGCACGATGCATTGCAAGCTGCAAATGCGATCTTGAACGCGATTTACGGCGACCTACCGAATCTCACAAGAATCAGATCGAACGTAGGCGGCATCACGTCACCCACGATGATCGTTGGGCAAATTAATGGTGGCACCAATACCAACGTAGTGCCCGGTAAAGTCGTTCTGCGAATGGATCGGCGCATGATTCCGGAGGAAAATCCCGCAGACGTCGAAGTGCAAGTTCGAGCATTTATTGAGAACGCGGTGAAAGGTCGCCCAGGCATTCGCATTGAGATTAAACGGTTGCTCCTTGCAAATGCGTTGAAACCTATGCCCAGTAACGCAAAGCTCATCTCTGCATTACAGAATCACGGCGAACGTGTGTTCGGAGAGCCGATTCCAGCCGTCGGCGTGCCGCTCTACACCGATGCGCGTTTGTACGGCGAGGCTGGCATTCCGGTTGTGCTTTATGGCGCGGGGCCGCGCACTGTTCAAGAATCGAACGCGAAGCGTGCTGATGAAAATCTCTTGCTCGAAGATTTACGCCGAGCAACACAAGTGATTGCCTGCGCGGTCGCCGATTTACTGACGGCGGAGTAACGCATTTCCCGATTCTTGGTTACCATGCGCGCATTACAAGGAGGCCACATGTTCAACCGTTTTTCTTTACGCGCGCTATCCGCGGCTGCGATTGGCTTATGCACTATTTTTACAGTCGCACCAACGTATGCCCAATCAGCAACGAACTATCCCAACAAATCAGTCAAAGTAGTCGTCGGTTTCTCGGCAGGCGGCGGGCTCGACGTGCTTGCGCGAATCGTTTCGCAGCGCATGAGTGAGCAAACGGGTCAACAGTTCATCGTTGACAACAAACCCGGCGCAGGCAGCAACATCGCGGGCGAATTTGTTGCGCGCAGCGCGCCCGACGGCTACACGTTGTTGCACACGAACGCTGCCCTGATGAGCATCAATCCCGCGCTCTACACGAAGATGTCGTTCTCGCCGATGAAAGAGCTGATACCGCTGTCGCAGTTGGTGCGTTTGCCGCTGGTGGTGACGGTACGCCCCGAGCTTCCGATCAAGACGCTCGCGGAACTTCGCGACTATGCGCGCGCGAATCCGGGAAAGTTAAACATGGGCTCAGGCGGCAATGGCGGCTCGCCGCACCTTGCGCTTGAACTGTTCAAAAGTCAAAACAAAGTCAACATCGTTCATGTGCCATACAAAGGCAGCGCCGATGCGTTGAAAGATATGCTGGGCGGAAGTATCGACGTGATGATTGATGCGATCAGCGTGAGCGCGCCGCAAATCAAAGCGGGCAAGGTGCGAGCCATTGCGATTGCAGGGGATCAGCGCTCACCTGCACTTCCTGAAGTTCCGACCAGCGCAGAAGCCGGCATGCCGGAATACACCATGATGGGGTGGCAGGGCTGGGTTGCGCCCGCAGGCACGCCAAAAGAAATCGTCGCGAAATTGAGCGATGAGTTGCAAAAGGCTCTGCGTGATCCCGCCACGAAAAGGAAGATCGAAGAGGCCGGCTATTTCGTTGTTGGCGGCAATGCCGATGAGTTCGCCGCGCTGCTTGCAAAAGATGCACCGCGCTATGCCGATCTCGTGAAAATGAGCGGCGCAAAGCTTGATTAGCGACTCCCGTACGCTTGCCGGATGAATTACTCGCAATGCGAAGCGCTAGTGCACACGCTTCGCAGCTATCAATCATGTGCGAACGAAGCACAAGCCACACAAACGAAGCGCATCATCGAATTCATCGAGAGTTGTGATGCGCCGTGGCGACGCTCCACGGTGCAAGGTCATCTCACCGCCTCGGCCTGGATCATTGACTCAACGCGCGAAAATGCGCTGCTTATTCATCACAAGAAACTCAACAAATGGCTGCAACCCGGTGGTCACGTGGATGATGAAGATGCAACGTTTGTTCAAGCGGCGCTTAGAGAAGCGCGCGAGGAAACTGGGATTGCGGACTTCGAACTTGTCGCAACCCGCGAGCGCTCAATCTACGACGTTGATGTGCACCCGATTCCAGCACGCGGCGAGGAACCTGCGCATTTCCACTATGACGTTCGTTTTTGCTTGATTGCAAATGATGCGACAACAACGCTCAACGCGGAAGAGTCGCACGCGTTGCGGTGGTTTCCAATCGTGCAAGTAGCAGCCGATGCGATGTTTGACCGCTCGGTGCGTCGAATGGCGCATCAGCACAATTTAGATTTTTAATCGTCTCGGTTACGCGGCCTGCCGCGTGAATTGCCGCGAAGCAGATACTAGTTTTTCGATAGTGCGAGCGCTGCCCATCGCGAGCGTTAAGCCGAGTGCGCCATGACCGACATTGAGAAATAGATTTTCAAGTTTCGTCCTTGAAATTATTGGGCAAGATGTGGGCGTAGCCGGGCGGAGTCCGGCCCACGGCGATATCTCCGTAGACGTGTTCAGGAACCCAAATCGCCGCGAGGTCGCATCAAGCAGTGCGAGAATTTGCGTCTCTTTTGCCACGGTGTCTCGTGCAGCGAGTTCAGCAAAACCAGCGACACGCAGCGCGTTGCCAAGCGGCGCGTAGACGATTTTTCTTGCAAGATCCGTAATGCTCCTTTGCGGCATCTGTTTAACCTGCTCTGCGGGCAGCGTAACGCTGTAACCTTTGATCGGTTGAATCGGCAGCGCAACTTTGATCGATTTCATCAATTCAACGGCGTTCATGCCATTTGCGATGACCACTGCAGAAGCCGCAATATCGCCACTTGCAGTGCGCAATGCGGTAATCACTCCCCGTTTTCGGATTAAGGCTGTAACTGCGCAATCGAAGCGCGTTTCGAGGCCTTGTTTCTGGGACAGGTTAATCAGCGATCGACATAGGAGCTGCGGATCACACAGCGCATCAGTTTCGCTCCAAATCGCGCCCACAAACGAATCTTTCGTTTGTGCAAGGGCAGGCTCCAACGCGATGCACTCGGCAGTAGTGACTATGCGCTGTCGTGCGCCAAAGTGGCTTTGTCGCATCACGGTCGCCCTTGCGTGTTTTAGCGCGGTGACAGATTCGAGCAGTACCAGTTTGCCGCAGTTGGCGTGACCAAATTCGATTCCTGCCTCAACCAGCTTATCGATCTCTATTCGACTCTGTTCGGCAAGCTTAAGCAATTGTCGCGTGGTGTTTTCCACCGCGTTACCTCTACAAGCGGCAATAAAACTTAGGCCCCACCGTAATTGCGAGATGCTTGCCGTTGGATAAAAGCGAAGCGCGCTATCACCGCCGACAACGATGTTTGGAAGATTCTTTAAGATCGAAGGCGTTGCCATCGGCTCGACGAAGCTGTAGCTGAGTTGCGCGCCATTGGCATGGCTCGCACCCGTCGCGACATCGCTTGCTTTTTCGATAAGAATTACTGGATAGCCGGCCTGCGTGAGCATGTACGCAGTGGCGCAACCCACCACACCAGCGCCAATGACGGCAATCGGCGCGCGCGCCAACCGAGAGTGAAGCATTTTCATGGTTGCGCGACTGCGCCGCGCCTAGACTTTTCCGATGTCGCTTGCGTATCGGCGAAACGATAGATTCGATTGAACGGCGCAATTCCTTTTTCAGCAAGGTAGAGTTGGGCGCCAAGATGCAGCGCGATCGGAGTGATCTCCGCTTGTTGTTTAACCGTGATTTTCCCAACGTTCGGCAATACGCTGGCTAGACTCGCTCGATGGGTATCAACGGCTTTCGCGATTCGATAGGCCTCGTCTACTGACATTTTTTCATTCACCACGAGCAAATCCCAGACGTCGAGCGTTGCCACTTCTGCCGTCTGACCGATATACGTGCCCGCCGCAATTGCACCATCTGCATAGAGCCTGCCGTGTCTGCGATTCATATCGTCTACTTTGCTGGCTGTTTCTAGCAGTCGAATAGGTAGCGCTAGGGCGAGTTTTGCGATTGCCTCAACGGGCGCAGCGCTGCCGAAGATGAACGCTTCGATTCGCTTTTCGCGCAGAGCCGCAATCGACTCGCCAAGCCCGAGGCTCTGAACGGATAAGTCTGCTTCGCGTTTGAGTCCGACGCTTTCGAACAGGCGAAATGCGATTTGCTCCGATCCGCTTCCCTTTGCGCCCGTTGAAACGCGCTTCCCGCGCAGATCGCTGAAGGTCTTGATTTCGGAATCTGCGCGCACCACAACGTGCAAGTTAAGCGGATAGAGCGTTGCCACCGTGCGCACGCCCACCGGCGAATTAGTGAACGGACCAAACCCCCATGTTGCTTCATAGGCCACCGCAGCATTAGCAAACGCAGCTTGCGCGCGACCCTGCTGTATCGCGCGAATATTGTCGACGCCACCCGCCGTTGCAATGAGATCGAGTCCTGTCGGAAACGTCGCTCGAGCTTGTTTTTGCAATTCCAGCGCAAACGGGAATGGCAGGCCATCTCGGCCATACGTGGCAAGTGTGGTCGCATCGACTCGATTTAAGTTGAATATCAAAATGATGATCAACGCGGGTACGCCACGCCACGATATGCAATTTGATCCCATTGTTCGCTCCAGTCTTTAATTCGATTACTAAGTTCGCCTTCTCAACGTGCACTCAAGCGGAGTGATTCGTTTGCCCGGTCGTACGCCTGTGGGCGCAGCATCGCGCAATACAAATTGACCGTTACAGAGCACGTGTCTAATACCAATCGCCGGCTGCGTCGGAAGTTCAAACGTCGCGCGATCTGCAATCCCATTGGCGTCGAATACGCAGACATCTGCTCGCATGCCACATCCAATCCGACCGCGATCTGCAATGCCAAATCGTTCTGCAGGTAGCACGGTCATCTTTCGAATGGCCTGCGCAAGCGTGAGCAACGGGCGCTCGCGCACGTAAAGCCGAAAGATTCGTGGAAACGTGCCCCAGAGTCGCGGATGCGGGCATCGATCATGCGGTAAGCCGTCGCTACCAATCATTGATCCGCTGTCGCAAACAATCGCGTCAACGTCGTCTTGTGACATAGAGTGATAGGTTGCTCCCGCAGGCGCTAAACGAGCGATCGCGTCGGCAATACCGCATCCAAGATCGGCGGCAATTGCGTTGATTTCCCAGCCCGCGTAATTCGGAAGTCCCTGCGACCATGTCACAACCGTCTTTGCCGAAATTGCAACGTTTTTCGCGCGGAGCATGGTGGATGACGCGGCATACGGATAAACATCAAAGCCAATCCCTATTGCGTTTGAAGCACTCGTAATGCTGCGTAGCGTTTCAGCGGCGCGGCCGTGATTTTTTACGCCCGCGACTTTATGATGTGAAAGAACAAGGCGTGAGCCGAGCGCTTTCGAGAGCGCATACGCCTCGTCAAGTGATTCAATGATGCCATCCGCTTCGTCGCGCAGATGTACTGCGAGCACGCCTCCGATCTCGCGGAGGCCCCGCGCCACACTTGCGATCTCACGATTGTCTGCTGCGGCAGCAGGCGGATAAAACGTGCCAATCGAAACGCCGAGCGCGCCAGCGACTAGTGCTGCATCGCACTCATCGCGCATGCGTTCAATTTCTGCAGCTGTTGCTGAGCGTTCAATGTGCTCGAGCTCGCGAACACGCAGCGTAGTAAGCCCTAGCAATGGGTAAACGTTTACCGATGGCGGAGACGCGTCAATCGCTTCAAGATACTCAGAAAAGGTTGTGAATTGATACGCCGCGCTGTCGCCAAGAATGTCGAGCGGTGGCGGTGGCGAGCGCCCGTGTAACCCGGGCGCGATGCTAATGCCGCAATTGCCTGTTACCGTTGTCGTTACGCCCTGCGTGACCTTCGCCGGTACATCAGGCTCTAGCAGCACATAGCGATCATCGTGACTGTGCGAGTCGATGAAACCCGGCGCGACGATAAGCCCATTGACATCAACAACCTCGCGCGCTTGGTTCGCATGAATGCGACCGATTTCGCAAATGCGCCCGTCCAATATCGCGACATCTGCGGTGTATCCGGGCGCGCCGGTGCCGTCAATAACATCGCCGCCACGGAGCACTAGATCGTACATACGAACCTAATCTACTTTTGCGCCCGATCGCTTGATCACATCCGCCCAAAGCGCGGTTTCGCTCCTAGAGTGCCGTGCGAAATCTGCTGGCGTTCCAATAAATGGCTCGAATCCCATAGTTGCGAGCCGAGCCCGGGCGTCATCGCGCGCAAGAATTTTGTTGATTTCTGCATTGAGTTTGTTCACTACCGCCGGTGGCGTGTTCGCAGGCGCAACAAATCCGCCCCACGCAGTGGCGACCACATTTTGAATACCTGCCTCTGCCATCGTTGGCAGATCGGGATACAACGGACTGCGCTTGCTACCCGTCACGGCAAGCGCTCGCACGCGATTGCCTTGAATGTGCGGGCCGATCGACGCTAAGTTGTCAAACATCAGCTGCACTTGCCCCCCGATCAAATCATTGATCGCCTGTGGGCTACCGCGGTACGGTGCATGCACGATTTTTATATCGGTGGCCACCTTGAACATTTCACCGCTCAGATGACCAGTGGTGCCGTTTCCAGCGGATGCCATCGAGAGCTTGTCAGGTTGTGTTTTCGCAAGAGCCACCAATTCTTTGACCGTTTTCACAGAAAGCGATGGGTTGACGACCAGCGCGTTCTGGGTAAAGGCAACGAGGGCGACGCCGACGGTGTCTTTTTCGGGATCGTAATTGAGGTTAGGTACGAGCCCTTTGTTGATAGCGTGGGTGACGACATTGGCGTAGGCAATGGTGTAGCCATCGGGCGGAGAACTCGCCAAATCTCGCATCGCGATTTGGCCTGCTGCGCCCGGCTTGTTATCCACCACAAATGCCTGACCCAAACTCTTGGCCAACTCGCCCACCAGATATCGAGTGAGCGTGTCAGGAGCGCCGCCCGCTGCTGACGGCACAACGACGCGCACTGGCTTATCTGGGTACGCCGCGAATGAGATCGGAATCGTAAGCGCAAGCGCGGCCAGAGAAACAGATTGAAGAAAACGATTCATGTTTGCCGAGCGTGTTGGTTGGATTTGAAAGGATGCTATCTAATAGACTAAGCGCATAAAAGCGATTCGTTTTCAGTATTTGTGCACTTTTCCTCATGAATAAAGATCCATTGCGACGCTATCCTGGTATGCAATCTCTGGTGGGTTTCGCAACCGTCTCGCGCACGCTTTCACTTGCGCGAGCGGCCGAACAACTCAACTTGAGCGCGAGCGCAATTAGCAAGCAGCTGCGTGAGCTGGAGGATTTTCTCGACTGCGAGCTTTTTGTGCGCTCAACACGCAACGTACGCCTCACCGCTGCAGGCGAAGACTACGCGGTTACGGTGCGTGAGAGTCTAGCGAGAATCGAAGAAGCAACGCTTCGTCTGCGATCGAAACACAGCGCCTCTAATCATCTCGACGTCGCCGTGTCGCCAACGTTTTGTAATCATTGGTTGATTCCGCGCTTGGCCTCGTTTTACGAAGCGCATCCGTACGTGACGCTCAATTTACAAACGGCGATTGGCGTGCCGAATTTAAACGCGTTGAAAGTCGATTGCGCGATTTCCTTTTGCGACGCGCCCCCGGATGGGATCGACGCGAGCCGGATCTTGCCGCTCGATCTTATGCCGGTTGCCTCCAGCAAAATTGTCACTGCGCGAGCAGCGCGCGACGCGCGCCATACGCTAACGCAACTGCCGCTCCTAGGGCAACTCACGCTGCCAAACGCGTGGCGAGATTATCTGGCGCAACTGGATATCGACGCGAGTTCAACCCGCGAGGGGCCGCAATATCAGCTCCTGAGCTTAGGCCATCAGGCCACACTCGTCGGGCTCGGCATTGCGTTGCTACCAGAGTATGTCGTTGCAGGAGACTTACGCGAAAAGCGCCTCGTCAGAATTGGGCGTCACTGTTATCGCCCAACTGCGAGCTATCAGCTGCTTGCGCCGGAACGCATGCGTAAGAACGCAGCGTTTCTTGCATTTCGCGATTGGCTATTGGTATCAGGTGGCGCCGAAGCTAATGGCGGCGTGCGCGAAACTGCGGGCGGTGGTGGCCATCACTCAACTTTACGATAACAGCGAAGTTCCCGTCATTTCAATCGGCTTTTTCACGCCCATCATCGCGAACAACGTTGGCGCAATGTCGCGCAGCGCGCCGCCGCTTCGAATCGACACGCGATCAACACCCACATAAACGAGCGGCACTTTATCCGTCGTGTGCTGCGTGTGCGCTTGGTTGGATTCGGGGTCGAACATTTGCTCGCAATTGCCGTGATCGGCCGTGATGAGCACTTGTGCGCCGCTAGATCGTGCAGCTGCGAGTACGCGTGCGAGGCAGGCGTCTAGCGTTTCCACGGCTTTGATCGCCGCAGACAGAATTCCTGTGTGACCGACCATGTCGCCATTGGCGTAGTTGCACACAATCGCCGCATATTGTTTTGACTCGATTGCGGCGACTAATTTGTCAGTGACTTCGTGCGCACTCATTTCAGGTTGCAAATCGTACGTCGCAACTTTCGGCGATGGCACCAGCGCGCGGTCTTCGCCTTCAAACGGTTGCTCGCGACCGCCTGAGAAAAAATACGTTACGTGCGCGTACTTTTCGGTTTCGGCAATGCGCAATTGTTTGAGGCTGTTGGCGGCGAGCACTTCGCCGAAACTATTGATGATTTTGTCGTTGCGAAACGCCGTGGAGAGATGCGCGTAGGCGTCGCCGTAGTGAGAAAGGCAGACGAAGTCGGATAACTTCGGCGCGTTTCGTGCGAAGCCGCTGAATGCGGAGTCGGTGAGCGCGGTCGTCATCTCGCGCGCTCGGTCGGCGCGAAAGTTCATGAAGACCACAACGTCGCCGTCCTTGATGGGCGCACCGGTGCCGATAACGGTCGGTTTCACGAATTCGTCGTTTTCGTCTCGCGCGTAAGCTGCGTTTAATGCGTCGATCAGCGTCGGCGCGTGGTACTCGGAGTTCGCCTCGGCAAGCGCGCGATACGCGAGCTCAATGCGCTCCCATCTTTTGTCACGATCCATCGCGTAGAAACGGCCTGATACTGATCCGATGATTACACCGACTTCGTCACAAATTAACTGTATCGCCCCGATAGATTGGGCAGCGCTGCGCGGAGGTGTGTCGCGACCGTCGAGAAACACGTGAAGCACAATCTTGCCCACATTCTTCGCTTTTGCAAGCCGCAGCATCGCGTGAATGTGGCGTTCGTGGGAATGCACGCCGCCCGAAGAGAGCAAACCCATGACGTGCAAAGTGCCGCCGCTCGCAATCGCCTTTTCGCATGCACCGACAAGCGCTGGATTGGTCTGAAACTCGCCCGTTTCGATGGCGTGATCGACTTTCGTGAGGTCTTGATAGACCACGCGACCCGCGCCCAAATTCAAATGCCCGACCTCAGAATTGCCGAATTGCCCCTTCGGCAGCCCTACAAATTGCTCTGACGCGTCGATTAAACCGTGTGGGCAGTCGCGCATCAACGCGTCCCAAGTCGGCTTGCGTGCGAGAGAAATCGCGTTATCCGGCGCGGGCGCGCGATGGCCGAAACCATCCAGAATTATCAAGACGACGGGGCGTACAGAGAGGGCGATTGGGGAAGACATGAGATGGCAAATGGTGGCGAAGCCCTAAAATTCTAGGCTTGTAGCGCGCGGGAGGCTTCTGCCATCGGTGCGTTCATGGTTCGACAAGCTCACCACGAACGGGCTTTAACAACATCGAGCAATTATTTGCTCGTCGAATGAGCAGAATTGACGTTGTAGCTTTGCGTCGTTCGTCATTCGTCACTCGTCCTTGTTTTCAAATGCAATTTTTAGCCAATAACTGGATGCTCGTTCTGATCATGTTTATGTCAGGCGCGCTGCTGCTGTTTCCTCTGATTCAACGTCGCTCTTCCGGAATGTCTGAAGTGGGTAACGTCCGTCTCACCCATCTCATCAATCGCGAAGATGCTGCTGTGCTCGATATTCGCGAAGCTCGTGAAATGACCGGTACCAAAATCGTTGGCGCACAACACATTCCCTACTCGCAGCTCAAGGATCGGATAGGGGAAATCAAAGCCGATAAATCAAAACCGCTCATCGTTTACTGCTCGCGCGGACAACGCGCGATGATGGCGGGCGGCACCTTGAAAAACGCCGGTTTTACCCAATTATTTAATTTGAACGGCGGATTTAAAGCTTGGGCAGACGCCGGCTTGCCGGTCGACAAACTCTAAGGACATTTCATTGGTGGCAAAAGTCCAGATGTATTCAACAGCGGTGTGCCCATTTTGCATTCAAGCTGAGCGTTTACTCAAGTCGAAAGGCGTGAGTGACATCGAGAAAATTCGCGTTGATCTAGAGCCTGCGTTGCGCGACGCGATGATTGCAAAAACCGGTCGTCGCACAGTGCCGCAAATTTTTATCGGCGACACGCACGTAGGCGGTTTTGATGATCTCTCCGCGCTGGATCGCGCCGGCGGCCTGGATAAATTGCTCGCCGCGTAGCCCGATATTCATGCTCGCGGCCTCGTTCTCAAGCCGCGAGCTACCTTCATAAACCTCGTAAAATCACGGGTTACGTCCTAAATTCGTACAAGAAAGATTGACCATGTCCGACGCAGCCGCGCAACAAGACCCTAACGCACCAGTTTTCTCGATCGAGAAAATTTATTTGAAGGATCTGTCCGTTGAGAATCCTAACGCCCCGCAGGCGTATCTCTGGCGTGAAGGCCCGTCGGTCCAAGTTGGTATCGACACCGACGTCTCCTCAATTGAAGACGGCTTCCACAACGTGATCGTGAAACTCACCGTGACCGCTTCAATTGCCGACAAAACAATGTTTCTGGTTGAAGCGGCAATGGGCGGAATCTTCCAAATTCGCAACGTGCCTGACAACGAACTGCAGCCGCTGATCGGCGCGCATTGCCCGAACATTATTTTCCCGTACGCACGTGAAGTGATCAGCGAAGCCGTAACCCGTATGGGCTTCCCACCGGTGTATCTGCAACCGATCAATTTCGAAGCGCTTTATCAGTCGCGCATTCAGGCTCAACTCGAACAAGAGGCTGCGACCAAGCAGTAGTTGTCGAATAATGTGCTGATCGCTATGCGTTGCTTATTGATCTCTCTCGCTGCTGCGCTCGCAATGCCGTGCGCGGTGGCGGACGACTTTAAGCAAACCGTTGATGCCGCCACGATTGGCTACGAAGGTCCGTCAACACGCGCGACTAAGCAGTTCATTTATTCGCGCGGAACACCGCTTGAGCTTCTGGTTGCGATCGACGGCTGGTACAAAGTCCGAGACGCCCAAGGCACACTGTTGTGGGTCGAGCGCAAATCGCTCGGCGAACGCAGCAATGTGCAAATCAAATCAAGCGCGGCTGCAGATGTGCTGCAAGCGCCCGATTCCGCGAGCGCAGTGCTCTTTCGCGTAGAGCCGGGCGTGTTGCTTTCACTAGTCTCTCCGCCTACCGCTGCGACCGGCGCTTTCGCGCAAGTTCGAAACCGCGACGGCGTGACCGGCTTCCTGCGAATTGATGCCGCATTCGGGCTATAGCTTGAGCTAAACAATTCGCGCACCGCTATCCCCGGGTTGCGGCCCTCGCTAACATCCGTTCATGAAAATTTCCGTTCTTGGCGCCGGTGCCTGGGGCACGGCGCTCGCCTCTCGACTTGCCGCGAATCCGGACCTTCGCGTTGTTCTGTGGGGGCGAAATGCTACCGCGATGGATGCTATCCTCGCGGCACGTGTAAGCACACACTATCTGCCCGGCATTCGTTTGGCCGACGAATTGCAAGTTACAGCGAACCTTTCTGAAGCCGTCTCTGGCGCTCAACTGCTGATCATCGGCACACCAGTCGCTGCAACCGAGCCGCTTCTCGCCTCGCTTCCACGCTCTAGCGCGCGCGCCGTGCTGTCGTTGTCGAAAGGATTCATCGCCCACGGCGAAGGCACGCAGCTGCTTCCCGACGTGCTCGACAAGTTTGGCGCGGCTCACAGTATGCCGACCGGGCTCCTGAGCGGGCCGAGTTTCGCCAGCGAAGCCGCGCGCGGATTGCCGCTTGCACTCGTATGCGCTTTGAAAGATGGCGCGTTGGCGACCGAGCTCGCGCACGCACTGCGCGATCCGGCAATGCGCGTGTATGCGAGCGAAGACGTGATCGGCGTCTCGCTGTGCGGTGCCGTTAAAAACATTTTTGCCATTGCTGCAGGCGTCTCCGACGGGCTGCAGTTGGGCGCAAACGCCCGCGCTGCGCTGGTGACCCGCGGGCTCGCGGAGCTGCGTCGATTGGTTGAGGCCTGCGGCGGTCGCGGCGACACCGTTTCCGGTTTAGCGGGCGTGGGTGACGTTTTGCTCACTACGACCGGTGACGCCTCGCGCAATCGACAAGTCGGTTTGCAGCTTGCAGCCGGAAAGCCGCTGCCCGAGATTTTGACGTCGCTCGGACACGTTGCCGAAGGCGTTTACGCTGCGCAACTTGCGCATTCACTAGCGCAATCGAAGGGCATCGACATGCCCATCACCCGCGCGGTTGCCGCGCTGCTCTCAGGCGAAATCACGCCGCAGCGGGCGATCGAAGCATTGATGACTAGAAAGCCTCGCTCGGAGTTCTAGCGACTTCACCTCTACCCTTGTAGCGCCGTTCTTATTGGGCTTGACGATTAGTTTCAATATTTTTCGATTTACCCTCTATAGCGCTTTTTCGCCCAGTTGAAACGGCGCTTATAGTCTTAAGCTGCATTCAAACTTTCGGAAAGATTCGGCTAGACGTCGACACGAAATGAGGCTAGAACTCGTCCGTCGCGCCAGCGCATTCGTGCAGCGCGTATCCCATCACCCAAGGAGTTCATCATGAGCGTTGCACGCGTCACCGAAATCACCTCGTCATCAAAGAAAAGTTTTGACGACGCCATCAAACAGGGTATTGATCGCGCCTGCAAAACGTTGAAGAACGTCGAAGGCGCATGGATTCAAGATCAGAAAGTCGTCATCAGTAAAGGCAAGATAGTTGCCTATCGCGTCTCGATGAAAGTGACGTTTATCCTCGCAGAATGAACCGAACTCGCGGCGAATAAAAAAGGCGCGTGAAGCGCCTTTTTTTATTCGCCGCCACTCATCCATTCGCTAGCGAACCACCATCACCGGCGCCTCTGCCTGCGCGAGCACCTTCTGCGCCACCGATCCGAGCAACATCGATGTGAAGCTGCCGTGACCGCGCGAACCCATCACGATCAAATCGACCTTATCTTTTTTTGCGCACTTCAAAATTTCTTCCGCCGCGTGGCCCACGACTGTTCGCGTTTTGTAAGTTGCGCTGTGGCGATCAAGAAATTTACACACCGGATTCATCACCGTTTCCGATTCCGCGTGATGAAAATTCTCAACAATCTCTTTACCGACAGCGCGCGCCGCACGTGGCGGAATCGGCATTTGCACGTTAAGCACCACATACTCTGGGGTCGTGCCGAGCAAGCCCTCGTGCGTTGAGAGATAGGCAAGCATTTTCTTGGTGTGTTTGCTGCCATCGACCGCAAGTAAAACTTTCATCGTGATCTCCTTGAGGGGTTGAGGTGAATTTTGATGCGTTTATGCGTACGAGCGTTGATTCAGATCATATGACGGTCGGTTTTCCGTGGTGATCGTAGGTTGCGGCCTTACTGCACCGAAATTAGTACGAACCAGCGCGGATTGGAGAAATTGGGATCTCGCATGTCAGTGGCCAGGCACGCAGGTATTACGTCTTGCTTGATCGACGCTCTGGTGAAGCGATCTGCTGTAGTTCGACAGGCTGCGGTACAACAAAGAAGCGCATATCAGAGTGCCCACTAACAGCCAAAGTTGAATCCATACACCAAGCTCACTGTACGCCACATTCGATATCTGAAAGTACTTCATGATCAATGTGGTTACCACCGTATTCAACGATAGTGGCATCAGGATCGTTGCTAGAAAAAGGCTGGTGCGGTGAAACCACCGAATAGGCAAAGACTCATGATCAATCCAAGCGGTCGCCGGCTTCTTTTTTACGAGCCGCAGCGAAACGAGCCCGCCAACTATAGACGCGACCATCATCCCAAACAGTATTTCGATGAAATTCGGAATAAGCATCGATTCAGTTAGTCCGCGACCTCACACCAACACCCTCTCAATCCCCCCCGAATTCGCCCGCTCCACATACTCCGGCAACCACTTCTCACCGAGCACATGTTTCGCGATTTCGACGACGATGTAGTCGGCTTTGGTGTCGCTGTCATTGTCAAAGCGTGAGAGGCCCTGCAAGCAGCTTGGGCAGCTGGTGAGAATCTTCACGTCGCCTTCGAATTTTTGCTCCGCGCCTGACGCTGATTTCACCGGATTGGCGCGCAGTTTTTCTGCCCCTTTGCGCATCTCTTCTTCCTTACGGAAACGCACTTGCGTTGAAATGTCCGGGCGCGTCACCGCGAGCGTGCCGGATTCGCCGCAGCAACGCTCGTTCAAATCCACTTTCTGCCCCATCAATTCGTTCACGACTTTGGTCGGTTGATAGGTTTTCATCGGCGTGTGGCACGGGTCGTGATACATGTAGCGCGTGCCGGTGATGTTTTCGAGCTTCACGCCTTTTTCCATCAAGTATTCGTGAATATCGAGCAGACGGCAGCCGGGGAAAATTTTCTCGAATTCATATTTCTGCAATTGATCCATGCAGGTGCCGCAAGAAACGATCACGGTTTTGATATCGAGATAGTTGAGCGTATTCGCCATGCGATGGAACAGCACACGATTGTCGGTGATGATTTCCTGACCCTTATCGTGATTGCCGCTCGCGGTTTGCGGATAGCCACAGCAGAGATAGCCCGGCGGCAACACCGTTTGCGCGCCGACGTGCCAGAGCATCGCTTGCGTCGCCAACCCCACTTGCGAGAACAATCGCTCTGAACCACAACCGGGGAAATAAAACACTGGCTCTTGCTCATCCGCGCTCATCTTCGGATTGCGAATAATCGGCACGACTTTATCGTCTTCAATATCGAGTAGCTTGCGCGCGGTTTGTTTCGGCAATCCGCCCGGCATCGGCTTATTGATGAAATGAATCACCTGCGCTTTGATCGGTGGTTTGACACCGGTAGTCGCGGGCGGGCGTTTAGTTTGCGATCCAATCAAGCCGAAACGCTTCGCGAGCGTATGCGCGAAGCGCTGCGCTTTGTAGCCCGTGTTCATCACGGTCGCTTTCAAGAAATTTACCGTCGCAGGGTCTTTGGCGTTGAGCAGCGTCATCGCCATCGCGGTGCCAGGGTTGAATTTTTTCTTGCCTTCTTTGCGCAGCAAATTGCGCATCGCCATCGACACTTCGCCGAAATCAATATCGACCGGACACGGATTCACACACTTGTGACACACCGTGCAATGATCGGCGACATCCGCGAGTTCATCCCAATGCTTGAGCGATACACCGCGACGCGTTTGCTCCTCGTACAAAAACGCTTCCACGAGCAAACCGGTCGCAAGAATTTTGTTACGCGGCGAATACAGCAAGTTCGCGCGTGGCACATGCGTCGCACAGACGGGCTTGCATTTTCCGCAACGCAAACAATCCTTTATCGAATCACTGATCGCGCCGATATCTGATTGCTCAAGAATCAGCGATTCGCTGCCTAGCAAACCGAACGATGGCGTGTATGCATAGCGCAGATCGCCACCGGGCAGCAGTTTGCCCGCGTTGAAGCGACCCTCAGGATCAACCTTTTGCTTGTAGCGCTGGAACGGACCGATCTCTTCGTCAGTCAAGAATTCGAGTTTGGTGATGCCAATGCCGTGTTCACCTGAAATTACGCCATCGAGCGAACGCGCGAGCGCCATGATGCGCGCCACCGCAGCATTCGCTTCTTGCAACATTTCATAGTTGTCGCTATTCACCGGCAAATTCGTATGCACGTTGCCGTCGCCCGCGTGCATGTGGAGCGCAACCCAAACACGAGCGCGCAGCACTTCTTTGTGAATCGCGCGCACGCGATCCATGATCGGCTTCAAGGCCTCGCCAGCAAAGACGTCTTCGAGCGGCGCTTTGATTTGTGTTTTCCAGCTTACGCGGATTTCGTGGGATTGCAGTTGGCGGAAATACGAATCAACGTTGTCGAGCAGGCCTTGCCAGTTCTCGCGTACTGAGGTAACGAGCGTTCTCGCTTCGCTCACCTTTTCTTCCAGCAATTCCGCAGATACACCGAATTCTTCATACCGATGTTGCGGCATCGCGCCTGCGAAAAATTTCTCCAACTCTGCGCACAACGCGAGTTTGTTCTTAATCGAAAGCTCGATATTGATCCGCTCAATGCCGTCGCAGTAGTCGCCCATGCGCGGCAGCGGAATCACCACGTCTTCATTGAGCTTAAACGCGTTCGTGTGCTTCGCAATCGCCGCCGTGCGCGCGCGATCAAGCCAGAATTTTTTGCGCGTTTCGGCGGGTACCGCAACGAAGCCTTCTGCGCCTCGCGCATTGCAGATGCGCACAACTTCGGAGGCGGCTTTCGCGACTTCGTTTTCATCATCGCCAACGATATCGCCGATCAGCACCATCTTTGGGCGACCGTGACGCTTGGCCTTCGTGGCGTAACCGACCGCCTTCACGTAGCGTTCATCAAGATGCTCAAGCCCGGAGAGCATCACGCGTGCGGTTCCTAATTTTGGGAGCGCATCGAGGTAATTTTTCACCTCAACAATCGCAGGCACCGAATCGCGCACTTGGCCGAAGAATTCCATGCACACGGTGCGCGTGTGCGGCGGCATCTTGTGCAGAATCCATTTCGACCAGGTGATAAGGCCGTCGCAGCCTTCTTTTTGAATGCCAGGAAGACCACTCAAGAATTTATCAGTAACGTCTTTACCCAGACCGATCTTCCGAAATGAAGGACCAGGAATGATGAGCGTTTCTTCGCGCAGCGGTCGCGCCCGATTCAGGCTTTCATCAAAGTATTGCAAACGAAACGTTGCATGATTCGCATCATGAATCTTGCCTAAGTTGTGATCCATGCGCGTGACTTCGAGCCACTCGCCTTGCGGCGTGACCATGCGCCATTGCACAAGATTGTCGAGCGCCGTGCCCCAAAGCACGGCCTTCTTGCCGCCCGCGTTCATCGCAATGTTGCCGCCGATACAGCTCGCATCCGCGCTCGTCGGATCGCAGGCCCATACAAGCCCTTTCGCTTCCGCCGCCTCCATGCCGCGACGCGTGACCACGCCCGCCTCGCACTCAATCACACCGTACGGCTCGGTGTGTCCGGGCAACACTTCCAAGCGCACCGGTGAAATCGTCTCCAGTTTCTCAGTGTTAATCACTGCTGAGTTTTTGGTGAGCGGAATTGCGCCGCCGGTGTAGCCCGTGCCGCCGCCACGTGGAATGATCGTGAGTCCGAGTTCGATACAGCCTTTAACAAGACCCGCGACTTCGATCTCAGTATCAGGATGCAATACGACGAATGGATACTCAACGCGCCAATCGGTTGCGTCCGTCACGTGCGACACTCGCGCCAAACCATCAAACGTGATGTTGTCTTTGTGGGTCACCTTGCCGAGCACTTTGGTGATGCGTTTACGCAAATCGTAGGTGTCGCGGAACTGCTTTTCGAACGTATCAACGGCTTTCGTCGCACGCGCAAGCAGTTCGCCAACTTTTTCATCTCGCGATTTGGCTTCATCGTCGACGAGCTGAACCACGCGGCGCTTTTGCACTTCATTCAACCGATGCCGCAAAGCATCGATCAGCATCGCGCGGCGCTTGGGGTTTTCAACGAGATCGTCTTGTAAATACGGATTTCTCTCGACCACCCAAATATCGCCGAGCACTTCGAACAACATGCGCGCGCTGCGCCCTGTTTTCCGCTCGCCACGCAACGATTGCAAAATATCCCAAGCATCATCACCGAGCAATCGAATCACGATTTCGCGATCGGAAAAACTCGTGTAGTTGTAAGGAATTTCACGGATGCGTGCGCCGTCGCCACTTGCCTCCGACGATGCGCCATTAACCAGCGCCGCCTTTTGCGCAACGGTGCGCGCAGCGGTGGAGCTCGACGCCGCCGCAGACGCGGGTAGCGCGTGCGCAGCGGTCGAATTGAAAAGTGAGCGAAGTGCGAAAGGGAGGATGCGTTTCATGTACAGCGGTTCAACAAAATCCACCGCTCAAACACCTCAAACGATGGGAATGAAGTATATCGCGCTGCAGCAACGCTAGAACCCGCGCCAAGACTTGCTTTAGCCACATTCTGAGGACGGTTTTTATGTACCATTCGACCCTTAATTCGCCTTCAGTCTCCCAGAAAGATATTCACATGAAATTTCGCTTCCCCGTCGTCATCATCGATGAAGATTGGCGCTCAGAGTCCTCTTCCGGCTTGGGCATCCGCGCTCTGGCAAAGGCCATCGAGGATCAAGGCATGGAGGTGGTCGGCGGATTCACGTATCTCGACGTCGGAATGGTGGCGAACCAATCGGCTCGCGCCTCAGCATTTATCGTGTCAATCGATGATGAGGAAGTCAGCGAAGACGGCGCAAAGAGCCAAGCGGTTGAGGATCTGCGCAAGTTCATCGGGGCGACGCGTAAGCGCAATGCCGATGTGCCGATTTTTCTATTCGGCGAAACGCGCACATCGCAGCATTTGCCCAACGACATCTTGAAAGAGCTGCACGGCTTTATTCATATGTTTGAAGACACGCCGGAATTCGTAGCGCGCAACATTTTGCGTGAGGCGAACAAATACCTGTCGCAACTTGCCCCGCCGTTTTTTAAAGAACTGGTGGAATATGCGCGAGATGGCTCATATTCTTGGCATTGCCCCGGACATTCCGGCGGTGTGGCATTCTTGAAAAGCCCCGTTGGGCAAATGTTTCACCAGTTTTTCGGTGAAAACATGTTGCGTGCCGACGTGTGCAATTCGGTCGACGAACTCGGGCAACTGCTCGATCACACAGGGCCTGTCGCTGCATCGGAGCGTAATGCCGCGCGCATCTTTGGCGCGGATCATTTGTTTTTCGTAACGAACGGCACGAGCACGTCAAACAAAGTTGTATGGCATGCGAACGTGGCGCGAGATGACATCGTGCTGGTGGATCGCAACTGTCACAAAAGTATTCTTCACGCGATCATGATGACCGGAACGATTCCGATTTTCTTGCAACCAACGCGTAACCATTACGGCATCATCGGTCCAATTCCGAAAAGTGAATTTTCGCGAGCGTCCATTCAGAAAAAAATCAATGCGCATCCGCTCGTAAAAAACAAAAAGCTCGCGCCGCGCGTGATGACGATTACGCAGAGCACCTACGATGGTGTGCTCTACAACGTGGAAACGATCAAAAAGGAACTGCAAGGCTACGTCGAGAATTTGCACTTCGACGAGGCGTGGTTGCCGCATGCGGCGTTTCATCCGATGTATCAGGATATGCACGCGATTGGCCCGGGCCGCAAGCCGTGCAAAGATTCGATGGTGTTTGCCACGCAGAGCACGCACAAACTGCTCGCGGGTTTGTCGCAAGCCTCGCAAATTCTCGTGCAAGACGCACAAAATTTGAAGCTCGACACCACGCGCTTCAACGAAGCGTATTTGATGCACACGAGCACGAGTCCGCAATACGCGATCATCGCGAGCTGCGACGTGGCCGCTGCGATGATGGAGCAACCGGGCGGCGGCGCGCTGGTGGAAGAGAGCATTTCGGAAGCGCTCGATTTCCGCCGCGCGATGGCGAAGGTGGATAAAGAGTGGGGCAAAGATTGGTGGTTTAAGACCTGGGGCCCGAGCAAGTTTGCGCACGAAGGATCGGGCAATCGTGAAGATTGGTTCCTGAAACCCACCGACAAATGGCATGGCTTTGGCAAAGTTGAAACCGGCTTCAACATGCTCGATCCGATCAAGGCAACGATCGTCACGCCAGGGCTCGACATTAACGGCAAGTTTTCTGCGCAAGGTATTCCGGCCACTATCGTCACCAAATATTTGGCGGAGCATGGCGTGGTCGTCGAGAAAACAGGGCTCTATTCATTCTTTGTGATGTTCACCATTGGCATTACCAAAGGGCGCTGGAATTCGCTCGTGACCGAGCTACAGCAATTCAAAATGGATTACGACCAAAACCAGCCGCTGTGGCGCGTGATGCCCGAGTTCGTAGCGGCACATCCGCATTACGAGAAAGTCGGATTGCGCGATCTCGCGCAAAAAATTCATGAGGCGTATCGCAAATACGACGTTGCTCGCGTAACGACCGAGATGTATCTATCGCAGATGGAACCCGCGATGAAACCGAGCGATGCGTTCGAGCATCTCGCTCATCGCAAAGTAGATCGCGTACCCATCGATGAGCTCGAAGGCCGCATTACGGCGATGCTGGTCACGCCTTACCCACCGGGCATTCCGCTGCTAATTCCGGGTGAGCGCTTCAACAAAGTGATCGTGAAATACCTGCAATTCGCTCGTGAATTCAACGGGCAATTACCGGGATTTGATACCGATGTGCATGGACTGGTAATGGAACATCACAAAGGTGAGGAGCGATATTTTGTGGATTGTGTGAGGGTGTAAATGAGTGCCCAGCAACTTTTCATCGTTGGCGGTCGGTTAATGGGCATTTTCTTTATCGTCTCCGGAGTCGCGTCTATTTCGGCAGCGTTCTTTCCTTACTTCTACGTCTTGAGTTCGAAATCGGCGATGGAAATGGTGAAAGCCGACCCTTTGTTAATGTTGCTAACCGGACTAATGCACTCGGCCGCATGGATTGTGGGTGGCCTTCTGATTCTTCGCTATTTTGCAAAGCAAGAAATTGAAGCGGCTGTTCCCGCTACGGTTTACAGTCGCAGCTTTTTTCTCTCCGCAACGAAACTACTAGGGTTGTACTGGCTAATCGACGGAACACTACACTTTTTACGCACCTTGTCTTCCGCAAGTTCGACAAGCAACGGCATGACTTTTCATCTAATGAGCGGCGATCTCGTGGGTTGGGGCATCTCGGCTCTCGCGGGCTTTCTCACAATTTGCTACGCGGTGAGAATCGTTGATTTGCTCAAACTGAGTAACCATGATTGATGTTTCGTCAACTAAGAAGCCCCGCTCGCAATTCGTTACCGCTCTCGCCTGGTTCAGCATCGTGGTGTCGGCGCTGATGGTGTTCGTTTCGATCATGCAAAACGTAATGGTGCAATTCTTCTTTCCGCCCGATTTTCTGAATCAACTGAGTAACGAATCAGCGACGTAGCCCGGATGCTCGCATCCGGGTTCCTCAATTCCGTGAGTGACGAAGTCACGAACCTAACATCGTGCAACATGACAATGATCGCTTCGCGATTGGAATTACGGGAACCCGGATGCGAGCATCCGGGCTACGACACATCACGAACCTCATGACGTATCAACCCACACTCGACCGAATCTATGCCGCAATCAAACCCGTGCTCGGTGAGGGCAAGGTCGCGTCCTACATTCCTGAATTGGCTAGCGTGCGCGCCGATCAATTTGGCATGGCGGTGGTTGATTTTTCGGGGAATGTGAATCTCGTGGGCGATGCGAACACGCGCTTTTCGATTCAATCGATTTCGAAATTGTTTGCGTTGACACTTGCGTTTCAGCGCGAAGGCGATTCGCTCTGGACGCGCGTGGGGCGCGAGCCTTCGGGCAATCCATTTAATTCACTCGTACAGCTCGAACGCGAGAACGGCATTCCGAGAAATCCGTTCATCAATGCGGGTGCGCTGGTGGTTACCGACATGCTTGCGAGTCGATTTGTGAATGCTGAAAACGCGCTGGTGGATTTCATGCGCAAAATTTCCGGTGCGAACGATATTGGCTATAGCCGAAAGGTCGCGCAATCCGAGCGCGAAACGTCGTCACGCAACGCGGCGATGGCGCATTTCATGAAAAGCTTTGGCAACTTGCAAAACAAAGTCGGCGATGTGCTCGATGCGTATTGCCGCCACTGCGCGATTGAAATGAATTGCGTGGAGCTTGCGAAGGCGGCGTGTTTTCTCGCGAACGGCGGCGTCAATCCGTGGAGCGGCGAAACCGTGATCGACGCGAGTTCAGCGAAACGTTTGTCCGCGTTGATGTTGACCTGCGGTACGTACGACGCAGCCGGTGATTTCGCATTCCGCGTCGGCCTGCCCGCAAAAAGCGGCGTCGGTGGCGGAATCGTTGCGATTCTTCCGGGCGAATGCGGCATCTGCGTGTGGTCGCCCGCGCTGGAGCCGAGCGGGAACAGCCACGCCGGGTCACTCGCGCTGGAGATGTTTACGACGATGACGAAGCGATCAATTTTCTGAATCAGCTTTTATATGTACCGCCCATTAATTGTGGGCAAAAGCACTAATTTATTTCGTACTTGATCAGTTAATTTTTATACCGTACGGCCCAAATAGATTGGGCGATTAGCATGATTGTTGTAAATAAAAAGCCGCTCGAAAGCGGCTTCTTCGCGATAGTTTGCAAACGCTTACTTATCGCCCGGCACTTTGCCTTCAACGCCTTTAACGTAAAACTTCACGCCGCCCAGGAATTTGTCATCAGCAACAACACCCTTGGCCAGCACTTCTTTTCCATCTTGACCAACGATTGGCCCCGTCCACGGATGGAAGCTGCCCGATTTCAAACCCGCTTTGATTTCATCGATTTTGGCTTTGGTATCGGCGGGCACGTCGGCGGCGACGTTCACCATTTCAATGGCGCCTTCTTTCACGCCCCACCAAGCGCTGCCAGTTGCCCATTTGCCTTCAAGCGCTTCGCGCGTGGCTTTCACGTAGTACGGCCCCCAGTTAATGACCGCCGAGCCAAGATGCGCTTTCGGGCCATAGGCCGTCATGTCGCTATCCCAACCAAATGCGCGCTTGCCCATTTTTTCCGCCGTTTGCAACACGGCGGATGAATCGGTGTTTTGCATCAACACGTCAGCGCCGCCGTTGATGAGTGCGGTTGCCGCTTCGGTTTCTTTCGGCGGGTTGAACCATTCGCCGACCCACACCACTTTGGTTTTGATTTTCGGATTGACCGTTTGCGCGCCCATCGTGAAGCTATTGATGTTGCGGATCACTTCGGGAATCGGGATCGAGCCGACAACGCCCAGCGTGTTGGTTTTCGTCATCTTGCCCGCGATCACGCCAGCCATGTACGCGCCTTCGTAGGTGCGGCTGTCGTAGGTGCGCATGTTTTCAGCGGTCTTGTAACCGGTCGCATGCTCGAATTTCACACCCTTGTTGTCAGCGGCGACTTTGAGCATCGGTTCCATGTAGCCAAACGTAGTGCCGAAGATGAGCTTGTTGCCCTGCGACGCCATGTCGCGAATCACGCGCTCCGCGTCCGCGCTCTCGGGCACTTTTTCAACGAAGCTGGTGACGACTTTATCGCCGAATTCTTTTTCGATGGCTTTGCGGCCATTGTCGTGCGCAAAAGTCCAACCGCCGTCGCCGACCGGGCCGACGTAAGCGAAGGCGATTTTGAGTGGCTCAGGTTTTGCCGGGGCAGGCGCAGCGGCGGGTGCGGCGGCTTCCTTTTTCGGCTCTTCTTTTTTGCCGCAGCCTACCAACGTGGCAAGCAGTGCGGCGCTTAAACCTGCGGCGAGCAGGGCGCGTTTCGATGTCATGATATTCCCCATAAAAAAAGTGTGAGTGAAAAAATTGACTGCCTTTATTTTAGGCATTTGCTTAAGCGTTCGGATAGAAGGGTCTTCCCAACGACGCAGGCATATTGACTCGAATCCATGCCGGGTTGCGCGAAATGAGTGCGAGCACCACAATGGTTGCCACATAAGGCAGCATCGAAAGCAATTGCTCCGAGATTTCTACGCCACGACTTTGCAATGCAAACTGCAACATCGTGACGCCGCCAAACAAATATGCACCGAGCAAAACACGTGCCGGACGCCAAGTGGCGAACGTCGTCAGCGCAAGCGCGATCCAGCCTTTGCCTGCGACCATGCCTTCCACCCACAGCGGCGTGTAAATGATCGAGAGATACGCGCCTGCGACGCCACACAACGCGCCGCCAACAACGACTGCGAGTAAACGAATACGGCGCACGGGATAGCCGAGCGCATGCGCGGACTCGGGGCTTTCGCCGACCGAGCGCAGCACGAGCCCGCTTCGCGTGCGATACAAAAACCACACGATACCGACCGCGAGTAACACCGTGAAATACACGATGGGATGTTGCTTGAATATCGCAGTGCCGACGAGCGGAATGTCGCTCAACAACGGAATCGCGAAGTTGGGTCGCTCTGGTAATTTTTCTTGCACATACTTCACGCCTGCAAACGCAGAGAAGCCAACGCCAAACAGCGACAGTGCAAGCCCGGTGGCATATTGATTGGTGTTGAGCCAAATTACGAGCACACCAAAAATGGAGGCAAGCAACGCGCCTGCGCCTGCGCCTGCGAGGAAGCCGACCCAATCGTTGCCCGTATGAACGACTGCCGCAAACCCAGCAATCGCTGCGCAGAGCATGATGCCCTCCGCGCCCAAATTGACAATGCCTGCTTTTTCATTGATGAGCAAACCGAGCGCGGCAATCGCGAGCACGGTCCCTGCATTTAATGTTGCCGCGAGGAGGAGGGCGAATTCGTTCATGTGCGAACCCAGACATTGTCATTCCCGCGCAGGCGGGAATCCATCCTGGCAATCAGCTTGTTAGTTACGGCAGTTAGCGTTTCTCGAACAGTGGATTCCCGCCTACGCGGGAATGACAAGAAATGGTTATTCACGTCCTCACCCTCAATCGATACGCAACCAAGGTATCGCACGCAAGCAGCGCAAAAAGCAGCAACCCCTGAAACACGCCCGTCAGCGACTTTGGCATCCCGAGCCGCGATTGCGCTAACTCACCACCGATATAAAACATGCTCATCAGAATCGCGGCGAACACGATACCCACGGGATGCAGCCGCCCCACAAACGCAACGATGATTGCTGCAAAGCCATAGCCTGCGGGCACATACGGCGTGAGTTGACCAATCGGCCCCGCGACTTCGAGCGCGCCCGCGAGCCCGGCCGCGCCACCAGAAATCAACAATGCTGTCCACAACGCGCCGCGCGAAGAAAACCCTGCGTAGCGCGCCGCTGCAGGTGCAATGCCGCCGACTTGCAATTGATAACCGCGAAACGTACGAAACAAAAATACCCAAAGCAGCGCGGCAGACGCAAGCGCGATGATGAGGCCAATATTCATGCGCAGACCATCGATTAAGCGCGGAATCTGCGTCGCTTTCTCAAATGTTTTTGATTGCGGAAAATTAAATCCTTGCGGATCTTTCCACGGGCCGTACACCATGTAGGTCAGCAAATAGGTAGCGACGTAGACGAGCATCAAGCTCACCAAAATTTCGTTCGCATTGAAGCGATCACGAAGCAAGGCAACGAGCCCCGCCCAGAGCATCCCACCGATCACACCGGCAACCAAAATCGCAACGACGATCCAGCCGCCGGTGTTCGCGTCCGCGGTGAGCGCCACACCGCCGCCGAACAACGCGCCAATCAAGTATTGGCCCTCCGCGCCGATGTTCCACACGTTAGAGCGGAAACACACCGCGAGGCCGAGCGCGATCAAAATGAGAGGCGTTGCCTTTACCGCAAGTTCGGAAAGCGCGTAGGTCGACTTGATCGGTTCCCAGAAAAAAACGCCCAGCCCGCGAATGGGATCTTTGCCCATCGCCGCGAAAATCAATGCGCCGATCACCACGGTAATCGCCAGCGCGAGCAGCGGAGAAGCGATGCTCCAGAAATTAGATTGAGCGGGACGTGCTTCGAGAGAAATCACACGACCTTCTCCCACAACCCACTCATCCATTCGCCAATCAATTCCACGCTCGCTTCACGCGTTGCAATCGAAGGCGACAGTTTTCCCTTTGCGATCACGTGCAAACGATCACACAGCTCAAACAATTCATCCAACTCTTCGCTCACGACCAGCACGGCACAGCCGTTGTCACGCAGCTTGAGCAACTCACCACGAATCTGCGCCGCCGCACCCACATCAACACCCCAGGTCGGCTGCGACACGATCAGCACTTTCGGTGCAACGCTGATTTCTCTCCCGACAATGTATTTCTGCAAATTGCCGCCAGAAAGTGATTTCGCTGCGGCGTCGCTGCCACCAGCTTTCACGTTGAATCTTGAAATCACATCGCGCGCGAGCATCGCGTTTCGCGAAGGTGAAACCCACGAAATGAATGATGATTTCACGAGATCACTCGCACGCGTGAGCAAACCATTCATCGCCAGCGAATGCATCGGTACTGCGCCGCGCCCGAGCCGCTCTTCGGGAATGAAATGCAAACCGCCTGCGCGACGCGCCTGCGGATTTTTCGTAGCGATGTCGTTGCCAAACAGCAGCACGCTGCCGCGCGGTGCGCGTACGCTCTCACCCGAAAGTGCGGCGAGCAACTCCTGCTGTCCGTTGCCCGAAACCCCCGCAATGCCTACGATTTCGCCACCACGCACATCGAGTGTCACGTGGTGCAAATCGGTGCCGAACGTTGCTTCGCTTGTGAGCGATAGATCGCGAACAGAAAGCGCAACGTCGCCAAGCGTTGCGTCGCGATGTTGCAGCGCGGGCGGCTCGGCGCCAATCATCAACCGCGAGAGCGATGCATTGCTTTCATTACGTGGATCAACGGTGCCGGTGACTTTGCCGCCGCGAAGCACCGTGCAATTCGTACATAGCGAACGAATCTCGTCGAGCTTATGGCTGATGTAGAGAATGCTGCAACCGGTCGCCGCGAGCTGCCGCAGCGTATCGAACAATTTTTCAACCGCTTGCGGCGTGAGCACCGAGGTCGGTTCATCAAGAATCAAGAGCTTCGGGTGCGTCATCAACGAACGCATGATTTCAACACGCTGGCGTTCGCCGACGGAGAGCGTGTGCACCGGGCGATCAGCTTCTAGCGGCAAACCAAACTTCGATGCGGTCGCTGCAATTTGTTCGCGCACTTGCTCAAGCGACATCGACTGATCGAGACCGAGCCAAATATTCTCGGCGACAGAAAGGGTTTCGAACAATGAGAAATGTTGAAACACCATGCTGATACCGAGCGCTCGCGATTCGCGTGGATTTTTCGCGAGATGCGGTTCGCCGTTGAAAAAAACTTCCCCCGCGTCCGGCTTCACCGCGCCGTAAATGATTTTCATCAGCGTCGATTTGCCCGCGCCGTTTTCACCGAGCACCGCATGAATTTCTCCGGGCGCAACGACGAGGCTCACGCCATCATTGGCAACGACGGCGGGATAGCGTTTGGTGATGCCGCGAAGTTCGAGCCGCGGAGGGGTATTCGTTTGACTCATTCCCTAGTTTGATTCGTTATCAACTTAATCGCTCATCGCCCCATTCTTGCGGGCGACAAGCAATATCTACGGTATTTTTAATAAACAATAAAAACGACCTTATCGCCCAATAATACTGGGCGATAAAGCGTATTGCTGATGTCTCAAAATCAAATCACGCGCAACGCCCACCGCAATCACGCCCGGCACTTTGCTTTTAAGTTGTACATCGCCAATCGGGCACATGATACGAGAGATTTCCGCCGCTGAAATGCCGCGATTCTCAAATCGTTTGCGAAACGTTGCCGCTTTTGTTTCGGAACCGATCAGACCGCAATACGCAAGATCATCGCGCTTAAGCAAAGCAAAACAAATGTCCAAATCCAGCGCATGCGAATGAGTGAGCACGAGCACTTGCGCGGCGGCGGGAATCGCCGTGACTTCGCGAGCAGGTGAATCGGAATGAATGATTTCTACATTCGCTGCGACGTGTTCCGGAAATTCCGCTTCGCGTTCGTCGATCCAAGTGATGTCGCAGGGCAAAGTCGAGAGCACATCCACTATCGCTTTGCCGACATGGCCTGCGCCGAAGATGCAAATGTTCCACGCTTCGTAAGGTAGTGCGACGGTAATGCATTCGCCAGTGTCGAGCGTTGTTGTGAATGAGAGTGGTTTGCCGCTGGCTGCTTCGCCCATGAGCTTTGCGATTGATTCTCGATGCATCACGTTCATCGGGACAAATAGCAACGTCACTGCGCCACCGCAGCATTGACCGAGCGCGGGGCCAAGCGGAAAGTGACGTGTTGTCGCGGCGCCTGCGTTTCGCTGTAACTGCTCGCGCGCGAACTCAATCGCTTTGAACTCAAGATGCCCACCGCCAATGGTGTCGAAAGTTTTCGTGGCAGTGACGATCATTGATGCGCCGGTTTCGCGCGGCGTTGAGCCTTTTGCGTCGGCGATGATGATCCAGGCGCAGGGTTCGTGTTCTGCGAGTTGTTGCAAACGAGCGAAAGTGTTTCTCACACGAAACTCTCCAACCCGTCATCCCCACGAAGGTGGGGACCCAGACCGAGACTTTGTCGGCAATCGCCAACATTGTGACGGTGCTCAAAGGTCTTCTTCAAAGCAAATCTCACATAAGACGCAATCCGCCCGGTCTGGGTCCCCGCCTTCGCGGGGATGACAGCATAGGAAGCGGTGATTGGCGATAAATTCATCGCGCGGCTCTTGCGGCATGCATCGCCCGCAAAATCGCCTCCGGCGTCGCGGGCGCAACGAGCTTCGGCATCGCTCGCGAGTCGGTGTACGACGAAATCGCATCTGCAATCGCGAACCACACCGAAAACGCGAGCATCAGCGGCGGTTCACCGACCGCTTTGCTGCGATGAATGCTCTCCACGTGGTTATCTTGATCCCACAATTCAACATTGAACACTTCGGGCACATCTGCCGCTGTGGGAATTTTGTAAGTCGAAGGCGCGTGCGTGCGCAGCCGCCCTTTGCCATCCCACACCAATTCTTCGCTGGTGAGATAGCCCATACCTTGAACAAAACCGCCTTCAATCTGACCACGATCAATCGCGGGGTTCAACGATTTGCCTACATCGTGCAAGATATCCACCCGCGTGACTTTGTGTTCTCCGGTGAGCGTGTCAACTGCAACCTCCGACACCGCCGCGCCATACGCAAAGTAATACGCGGGCTTGCCGGAAAAGGTTTCGCCGTTCCACTGAATGCCCGGTGTGTAATAGAAACCTTGTGCAGTGAGTGGGATTTTTGCGAAGGTCGCGCGCGTTGCGAGCTCTTGCATCGTGAGGAAAATCACGCCGTGTTTCGAAGTAACGACGCCGTCGCAAAACTCGATATCGTTCGCTTCACATTGCAACACTTTACTCAGCCACGGCGCGAGTCGTGCTTTCAAAATGTTGCAGGCATCGAGCACCGCCATACCGTTCAAATCGGCGCCTGACGATGCGGCGGTCGGTGGGGTGTTCGGCAGTTTTGATGTATTCGTTGTCGTTGAGCGCACTTTGCGTGCATCAACGCCGAACGCCTCGGCAACGATCTGCTGCATCTTAATGAACAAGCCTTGACCCATCTCAGTGCCTGCGTGATTGAGCACAAAGGTGCCATCAAGATAGAGCGAAAGCAGAGCACTGCCGCGATTCAAAAATGATGCGTTGAACGATACGCCAAACATTACGGGCGTGAGAGAAATGCCTTTGCGAATGATTGGGTTCCTCGCGTTGTGAGTGGTAATCGCGGCGCGGCGCGCGCGATAGTCACTCGTTTGCTCCAAACGCTCAACCATTTGCGGCAACCAAAACCCCTCGACGGCTTGTCCGTAATGCGTTGTTAGCCCCGTTTTTTCACCGTAGAAATTTGCCTTCCGCACATCAAGCGGATCGCGACCGACATTGCGAGCAATCGATTCGATGCAATGTTCAATCGCGAACATGCCTTGCGGCGCGCCGAATCCGCGAAACGCGGTGGCGGATTGCGTGTTCGTTCTGCAGCGATAGTTGGTGACTTTCAGATTCGTGTGGTGATAGCCGTTATCGATGTGACACAGCGCTCGATCATTCACCTGATGCGAGTAGTCCGTTGAAAAACCGCAACGCGACGAGAGCGTTAAATCGAATGCGGTGAGTCGACCGTTAGCATCACTTGCGGCATCGTAGTGAAACGCGAAATCATGGCGCTTTCCGGTGATGAGGAAATCATCATCGCGATCCAAGCGCAGTTTCACGGGGCACTGAGTGTGATGCGCTGCGAGTGCGGCGAGCGCTGCGAACTGTGCGGGTTGCACTTCTTTGCCGCCAAAACCACCACCTAAGCGCCGCACTTCAGAGACGACATCATTCCAACCGATGCCGAGAATCGTTGCTGTCACTTGCTGCATCTCAGTGGGATGTTGGGTCGAGACGATGACTTGCATCTGGCCGTCTTCATGTGGAATCGCGAGCGCGATTTGGCCTTCGAGATAGAAGTGTTCTTGGGCACCGATTTCGCATTCACCGCGAACGCTGTGAGTAGCCCTTGCGATCGCTTCTTTCGGTACGCCGCGTTCAATGATCGTCGGTGGTTTCAGCAACGAGTTTGCGGCGATGGCATCGTTGATCGTAAGGATCGGAGTTTCGTCCGCGATATCGAATTTCGCTTTCCGTGCAGCACGTCTTGCAGCGTCGCGTGTTTTGGCGACGATGATGGCAATCGGCTGCCCGACAAATTCAACGCGATCTTCGGCGAGAAACGGCTCGTCATGCGTGATCGCGCCGTAACAATTTTTTCCGGGAATATCTTTCGCGGTGAATGCGCCGACCACGTCCTTCATCGCCAGCACGTCGACCAGATCGACCGCGCGCAACACGCCGCGCGCAATCGGGCTGTATGCAATCGCTGCGTGCAAGGTGCCGCGCGGCTCGCGCACGTCGTCGGCGTAGGTCGCGCGGCCGCTCACGTGCAAATGCGCGCTGTCGTGCGCGACCGCGTCACCGACTGCGAACCCCCTCCCCTTCAAGGGGAGGGTTGGGGTGGGGATGGGGCTCTCTTGCATCTTTCGCGTGTTTTTGATCGGAGAGTTCATCGGCAGCTCCCGTGGGAGCGGCTTGCCGCGACAGGATACTTGCGGTCGCTGTGGTCGCGGCAGGTCGCTCCTACAGATTGTTTGATCATCAGAACACCCGCGCTTCAAGCGATGCCGCTTCGTCCTGCGATTCATGCCAAAACCGCAGCAAGTGATTCTGCGCAACTTGCATCCGATACTCCGCCGACGCGCGCATGTCGTTCATCGGCGTGAAGTCATTCGTCATCGCTTGCATTGCGGCGCGAACCGTTGTTTCGTTCCACGGTTTTCCAATCACCGCAGCTTCGGTGTTTGCTGCACGTTTCGGAATTCCCGCAACGCCGCCGTATGCGATGCGCGCTTTCGTAACAACACCGTCTTCAATCGTCATCGCAATCGCGGCGCACACGGCTGAAATATCTTGTTCGTTGCGTTTCGAATTTTTATAGCTCGCGATTTGCATCCCTTCCGCGCGTGCGGGAACGCGAATCGCTTCCACCCATTCGCCGGGTTCACGTGATTGCTTTTTGTAATCGATGTAGAGCGATTCAAGTGGAATTGTTCGCTGCTTCGCGCCTTTACGCAACACCACTTCCGCGCCGAGCGTGATGAGGGCGGGCATGGAGTCGCCAATCGGCGAACCGTTGGCGACATTACCGCCCAACGTGCCGCTCGCTCGAATCGGCCAGCTCGCGAAACGCGTCCACACATGCGCGAGTTCGGGATAGTGCTGATTCATCGCGCGGAATGCATCTTCCAGCGATGCTGCTGCGCCAATCGTGAGCGCGCCTTGATGAATATCAATTTTGCGCAACGCGGCGATTTCGCCCGTGTAGAGGATTGTCGAATTTGTTTGCAGGGCTTTGTTGATCCACAAACCGACATCAGTGCCGCCGCTCAAAATCCATGCGCTCGGAAGCGTTTCAACGAGCGTGGAGAATTCATCAAGGGTTCGCGGCGCGATGAAGCGTGCGTCGTTCGCGCGGTAATCAAGCGCAGAGTTCCGCTGTAGCGCTGCGAGTGATTTAGCAATATGTTTTTCCGCGTCGCGGGCAGCGGGAGCGTTGGAGTCGGCGGCTGCGCAATGTAGCCAAGTACTAGATGAGCTTCGGATTTCTAGGCCCAATTTAAATGGGTGTGAAGCCGCTAAATTGTTTTTGTCAACAATCTGATTTTCTGATTCGTTCGCCCGCATCGATTGGGCGATTCGGGAATGTGTTGCTTGCTGTGCCGCCTCGATAATCGGCCGGTAACCGGTGCATCGACACAAATTCCCCGAGATTGCTTCGCAGATGCGTTCGCGTGACGGCGCTACGTCGTTTTTGAACAGCGCGAAAAGCGACATCACGAATCCCGGCGTACAAAACCCACATTGCGAGGCGTGGCAATCAACCATCGCTTGTTGCACCGGATGCAGCTCGCCGCTCTCGCCAAACATGGAGAGCGCTTCTACGGTGAACAGCGCTTTTCCATCAATCGTTGGCAGCAAACGGATGCACGCGTTGATCGGCATCACTCGCAGCCGATCCACGCCGTCTAGCTCTGCGATTGCCACCGTACACGCACCGCAATCACCCTCTGCGCAGCCTTCTTTGGTGCCGGTTAAGAACAGATGTTCGCGCAAATAACTGAGTACGCTCGTGTGCGGATCAAGATCAGCGACTTCGTGCGGTGCGCCATTCAGCAAAAACTTGATTGATGTTGACACTGCATTCATTGCATCACTCTACACGAGCGGTGTAAAACTTACTTTGTACCGCACTTATTCTGAGCATAGCTCCGCTTTATGACCACGCCTCATCCACCTCCCAGCCCGCGCGTTGATCGCATCGACACGCAACTCATTCGTGTGTTGCACCTGGTATTGCAAGAGCGGAGCGTGTCGCGAGTGGCAGATAAACTCGGGATCACGCAGCCGGCAGTAAGCAGCGCGCTCAAGCGCTTGCGCGAACTCACGGGCGACGAGCTGCTGGTGCGCACAAGAAATGGGATGACACCGACGGAGCGCGCACTTACGCTTCTGGAGCCCTTGCGGCAAACCGTTGACGGTATCGACAAGATTCTTGACTTGGTCGATGATTTCAAACCGAAGACGACCGCGCGCACCTTCGGCGTTGGCGCACCAGATTATTTTGATGCGTTTTTTCTCTCAAATTTGACCGCGCAGATGCGCCGCGAAGCGCCGAATGCGCGACTCAACATTCGCTCACTCTCACTCGATATTGATTTTGAATTGCTGTTGGAAAACGGCGAAATTGATGTGGTGATCGGCAATTGGCCAAACCCGCCGCAATATTTGCGCACAGTGCCGCTCTTCGATGATGAAGTGGTCTGCGTGGTGTCAAATCGCCATCCTTTGGCCAAACTTGGCGCGATCAGCGCCGAAGATTATTTGAATGCGCAACATCTAGCACCCGTGCCATACGCGGGCGGCGTGCGTGGTGCCATTGATGAGCATCTTCACAAGCTTGGGCATCGGCGCAATATTCGTGCATCGATACCGTATTTTCATGTGGTGCCGTATGTGCTTGCCAACACCGATCTCGTGTTCACCACCGGTCGACGCTTTGCCGAACCGTTTACAAAACTGCTGCCGATCACGATCCTTCGTGCGCCGCTTAATTTTCCACCGCTGCGCTTCTATCAACTCTGGCATGAACGAACGCACGACTCAAATGCCGCACGCTGGCTGCGCGAGCAAATTGCAGTGTTGATTTCGGCGTAGGCAAACGTCGTAGCATTAGGCTGTGCCCACAAAGCACTGCCTAATCATTGCTTGCCTACCCGCATGAAGAAAATTCTGTTCGCGCTACTCGCGTTTCTTGTTTCAGTCAATTCGGCGCTCGCCGACACCTATCGCCCAGGCGCAGCGCCCTTCAAGTTTGATGCTACGCCCGGCGCACTCTCCAAGTTTGTCGTTCCTACGAAAAGCTCGGCGCACTTTGAGCTAGATCCGTACGCAGATCGATTCAGCGGCACGGTGACCCATGCGATCGATGTGCGCAAAGCGACCCGTCAAATTCGCCTGCACTCGGCGGATTTAGACATCACAAAAGCGATGTGGGGCGACACAGCGCTCACGGTCGCCATCGACAAAGACGCGCAGATGATCACTCTCACCGCGCCACGCGAGATTAGTGTTGGTACGCATCGCATCGACATCGCTTTCAGCGGCAAGATCACTGCAAACGGTTACGGGCTTTACTTCGCGCGCTACAAAGATGCAAGCGGCGCAGATAAGCGCATGCTCGCAACTCAGATGGAGCCGATTGGTGCGCGCGAAATGCTGCCCAATTTTGATGAGCCGGCGTTTCGCACGGTGTGGGATATTGCCATCACCACCGACGAAAAATACACCGCGCTTTCGAATATGCCCGTTGCGAAAACGAACGTTGCGAACGGAAAGCGACGCACTGATTTCGTCTCAACACCATCCATGGCGTCGTACTTGCTCGCCATCGCGGTAGGCGAATTCGAGAAGACAACAGATCGATTTGAAGATATCGAACTCAACATCTACACCGTCGCTACGAAGCACAAAAACGTCGTCTACGCGATGGACGCGACGAAAAAAGTGCTCGCGTACTTCAAAGACTATTTCGGCAGCAGCTATCCGCTACCCAAGCTTGATCAAATCGCGGTGCCGGGTAAGCGCGGAGCGATGGAGAACTGGGGACTTATTACGTATTCAGAAGACGGTTTGATCGTTGATCCCGCGACTGCGAGCTATACGCAGCGCTTTTGGTCGTTTAACGTGATTGCGCATGAGATTGCGCATCAATGGTTCGGCAACTTAGTCACGATGGCTTGGTGGGATGGCCTCTGGCTCAACGAATCGTTTGCCGAGTGGATGGCGCATAAGGCGACAGCGGCGCTCAATCCTGATTGGAATTTAACGTCGAAGAAGGCCGAGGCAAAGGCACGCGCGATGGACGCGGACGCACTATCGAGCGCGTCGGCCATTGAACGCACAGTGACGCGTGATCAAAATTCGAGTGAGTTATTTGATAGTTTGACCTATCAAAAAGGTCACGCTGTGCTCGCAATGATCGAGCGCTATGCAGGTGAATCCGAATGGCGTGATGGTCTGCGCGATTACATGAAAAAACATTCGTATAGCAATGCAACGAGCGCTGATCTCTGGTCATCAATCACTGGGAGAACGAAAGCAAGTGGACGCGATGTGCGGGCGTTTGCGAATCGCTGGACGCAACAACCAGGGTTTCCGTTACTTGATGCGCGAGTGACCTGTCGCGCGGGAAAACAAGAGCTCATCTTGCAACAATCGCGTTTCGTATTGCGCGCGGGTTATGTGCCGCAGCTCACTTGGAACCTTGCGTTGCTCGTTTCGCAGCCGCTTGCCAAAGACGCGGCCGCGCAAACCGTGTTTGTATCGTTGCAACCAAAGGTATTACCGGCAGGGAAATGTGGCGAGCCGGTGCTGGTCGATGTGGGCGGCGAAGGTTATTACCGCGTTCACTATGACGCGGCGATGATGAAGTCGCTCGTCGCCAACGCGGCTTCACTGAGCGCAGCGGATCGCTTGCGTTTGTTGAGTGACAGCTGGGCGCTTTCCGAGGCGGGGCTTGCGAGGCCGCAGCAAACGTTTGCAATGATTCAAGCCCTGAGCGCAGACGACGCGCCCGATCTCTGGGCCGAAGCGATCAATGTGTACGCGCGACTTGCCACGCTCTTGAAAAATGGCGACGCGCACAGCGCGTTACGAGCCCATGCGAGGCGCACACTTAACCTGAAGTTTGCAACGCTCGGCTGGGACAGTAAACCCAATGAAAACGATACAACGAAAGCACTTCGCGGCGATCTTATCGCGGCGCTTGGGCGTTTTGGTGACGCGGCGGTGATCGCGCAATCACGATCGGCGTTTGCCTCCATCGAGCGCGGCGATAGCAACTATGACGGCAACGTTCGCACAGGCGCGCTACGAGCGCTGGGCGCGAACGCGAGTGTCGCGGACATTGATCGCATGGCCGCGATGTTGGCAAACCCGCAACATGTCGCGCTGCAATGGCCGCTGATGGAAGCGATCGCGAGCGCTGCCTCACCGGTTGCCGCGACTCACGCGTTAAGACTTTCGCTTTCCGATGCGATACCTCGTTCAATAGCGCAACGAATGGTAGGACGTGTTGCGCGGAACAGCGGTCACGACAAACTCGCCGCGCAATTCACCAATGAGAATTTAGAACAGCTTTTTAATCGCAATTCGAACTATGGTCGGCGCTACATCATCGCCGCGCCACTCGAGCAAAGCCGCGATCTCTCACTTGCCAAACAAATTAAAGCGCTCGCGGAAAAACATCTTGATGCAGATGCGCGGGTGGAAACGTTGCGGAATGTGGCGTCCGTCGAGCGGAACGCTTGGGCGTATGACGCAATAAGAAAAAACCTTGCTTTTCTAACGCGTTGAGCGCTCTGGAATTGGCTCCGCGCGTGCCAGCTCCAAACCGCTAGTCTTGACTAATGCTTATCTTCCCAAGGATGGGTATCGAGCTGCCATAGTTGTCTTGAGTGCGGTTGAATCGAGCCGCTGAAAACGCGACACCGACTATAGGCAGGCCACGAAATGTAATAGGGCCTGTTGTGGTGGTCACAGTGCCGTCGTTGGCGATTGTGACGATCTTTGAGGTGGCGTTTGATACGACTCTTTTCGTCGCACTATCGCCGTTTGTCAAATCAATCGTGCCGAAACCTTCGCTTGGCCCGGGGCTCGAAAGACCAGCAACGTTGACCGATGAGAGCACCGGATTTGAATTACCCAGCGCGTTGACAGAGACGACTGTTGTTGCCCAGCAAAGCTGAGCAGTGGAGCTGCTCGCGCCCGACAGCAGATTCGACTCTCGATCCATCAAGGTATAGCGGACGGTGTCACACGCGGTACCGTCGCCACCCGCCGCACCGCCATTCCACACGCGTTCAAACGGTGCGCGCGCGGGTTGTCCGACTGTGAAGTTGGTCGCGCGCCGTTTGGTAGGTGCAGTAAACACCCAGTCGGTTGCGAGGACGCTATCTGTAGAGTACTCGGCAACGAGAATTGAGCGCATCAGAACCGCTTGCAGTGCGTCGCCTGAAAGGTCAAATTCAGCAATAGTTATGCGCGACGCCCCAGACGTCGTACTTTCGTGGATGATTGCTTTTTTGCTCGTTGCACGCCGCTCCAGGCTGAATGGCAACCTTAAGTCTTCCTTGGCAGAGTAACCCATGCCCGTTATTGCAAGCGCCGAATAGCTGGTGCTCAGAGACTGACCTACTATCGATGCAGTCCCGGCCAATCCCCCCGTGGCGGATTTGTAATCTGCAGCGAAACCCGGCGAGACTGCAAGCAGTGTTTTCGCGCAGGAGCGGTTACCCTGGCTATCGGGCGAGATATCACGGTCCGTCTCGCTGCCCGGCTCGATTGCTGCGCTCTCTACGATCTGAATCTGCCCTTCACGTAGCCGGTCAAGTGAGCGAAGCTCGGGGCCATCCGAGACGTAAGTGCCGCGCGAGAAATCTAGCCCTCGTGTCGATATTTGTGGTGGCATCGTGCAACTCTTATCCGTGCTCACCAATTTTGCGCCGTCGGCGGTCGGCACGATCGCCGCAGTCCAAACATCGTTAGCGGAAAGATACACTTCAGAATCATGTCACCGCCGTTCTTTCCCTCCTGCACATTCACCCGTACAACCTTGCTCGACGGCAGCGTGTTGACCAAAGAAATCAACGTGATCGAATTGTTTCTCACCGTGTAATACGGGAATAGCAAGACCTCTCCATCGCCTGCCGGATTAATTTGTATTGCGTGCGCGATCGTGAGGCCAAGCAACGAAGCACTCGCGGCAAGCCACTTAATAGTCTGCGGAAATATTTTCTTCATCGACGCACCCAGCGAAACTTCGTTCGAAACGCAGAATTATCTTATGAGTCTAGGTCAGCGCGCGCTCCCAGCCTCGATGACGAAATTTTGCACACGAAACTTGCCTCATCGCGATCATGTTGGATTCCCGGCGAAATCATTTCAAAGCTAGGTGCTCGGGCGTGCGCGTGTGCGTGTGCTTTCAGATTGAATGTCGTAGTCCTCATTTTGTCGCGATGCCATATCTTAAATTGCTTGCGTGGAAAAAACGCGACAAGTTAACTTAAAGACTTTTACCTATATCGCCCTTTTAAAATGGTTTGTTACAGGAAGAGTCAATAAGTTGCGACACTCGCGGCGGCATGATGATTGCTCGAAATGCCACGTGCGCTCCTGTTTGCCCACCGTACGTTTTCCCCCAACTTAGAAACTAGAAAGCCGCCCAACATGTTCTCCTTTAGCCCTTACCTGCGCAAGATCACTCGAGTGATGTTTTTGCTCGGCATGTTTGCCGTCGCGTTGCCATCGTCCGCGCAAACGGCGCTTGATGACGTGATGAAGGCGAAGGAAGTCAAGATCGCAATCCCCACTGATTTCCCACCGTATGGTTTTGTGGGCACCGACCTGAAGCCGCAGGGGCTCGATATTGATATGGCCAATTACATCGGGAACAAGCTCGGCGTAAAGGTCGATTTGGTGCCCGTGACTAGCGCAAACCGAATTCCGTATCTGCAAACCAAAAAGGCAGATTTGGTGATATCAACGCTTGGGAAGAATCCAGATCGCGAGAAAGTGATTGATTTCACGGCAGCGTATTCGCCGTTTTTTCAAGCCGTATTCGGTCCAAAAAACATTGTTGTCAAATCAGCGACCGATCTCGCCGGAAAAAGCGTTGCGGTGACGCGCGGCGCGATCGAAGATGCTGAACTCACCAAAATCGCTCCACCTGGCGTTGACGTGAAACGTTTTGAGGACAACAACGCAACCGTCGCAGCGTTTGTCTCAGGTCAAACCACTCTATTGGCAACCGGTGCCTCGGTCGCAGGCAACATGATGGCGCGCAATCCTTCGCTATCTGCTGAGTACAAATTTGTATTGAAGGATTCGCCCAATTTCATCGGCATCGCGAAGGGTGAAGATAAGCTGCGCGCCAAGGTGAATGAAATCATTGCTGACGCGAAAAAATCCGGCGACCTCGATAAGATGGCGCAAAAGTGGTTGGGTCGACCTGCGGGTGAACTCCCCAACTAAAACGAGCGTCCCTCGCGCTCTAGGTTATGGCAATTGCGCTTGACTTTTCTGCGGTCGTTTCCGAATGGCCGCTGCTAGTCAAGGGCGTCGCCTGGACGCTCGGACTTACCGCGGTTTCAGCGGTACTCGGTGGGTTGATCGGCGTTAGCTGCGCGTGGCTTCGGCTTCATGCACGAAGCTGGATTTCCGGGATCGTTAGCGCCTACGTTGAAGCTATTCGCAACACGCCATTCATTGTTCAACTATTTTTTATCTTCTTTGGGCTTCCCGCTGCCGGAGTCAAGCTCACACCGGAGACCGCGAGCGTGTTCGCGATGTCAATCAATTTGGGCGCTTACGCGACTGAAATTGTGCGCGCCGGACTGCAAGCAACTCCTTTGGGGCAAATTGACGCGGCGAAAGCGTTGGGTCTGTCGCAACTTCAGATGTTTCGACTCGTTGTGTTGCCACCCGCGCTTGCAAAGGTATGGCCTGCGCTGGTGTCGCAGCTCATCATCGTGATGCTGGGCTCAGCAGTCTGCGGACAAATTTCAACGGAAGAGTTGAGCTACGCGGCCAACCTGATCCAGAGCAGAAATTTTCGAGCGTTCGAGTCGTTCATCATTGCCGCATCTATTTATTTGATGCTTGCGATTTCACTACGTCGCACTCTGATGTGGTTTGGCCCGCGCTTTCTATTTGGGCGAGGCCTGGCTCATGGTTGAGTTTTCGGTATGGGACATCGTTCGTAACCTTGGACTCGCCGCACGCTGGACGATTGTGCTGTCACTGGTCGCATTTGTCGGAGGTGCAGTGTTCGGACTAGCGCTGCTTTTCGCGCGGATCGGCAGCCGACGAACCGGCAAGCTTTTGGTCGCTGGGTATGTGCAGCTGTTTCAGGGCACGCCGTTGCTGATGCAGCTTTTTCTCTTTTATTTCGGGCTTGCTGCGCTTGGCTTGCCTACATCTGCTTGGACTGCGGCCGCTCTGTGCTTGACGCTTTACGCGAGCGCGTTTCTCGCAGAAATTTGGCGCGGCTGCGTCGACGCGGTGCCGCGCGGACAATGGGACGCCGCCAAAAGCATTGGTTTGTCATTTGTTCAACAACTGCGACTGGTGATATTGCCGCAAGCCGCACGCATTTCAGTCGCGCCGACGGTTGGCTTTCTGGTGCAGGTCGTCAAGGGCACAGCGCTTGCCTCGATCATTGGTTTTGTTGAGCTAACGAAAGCGGCGCAGATGATCGCGAATGCGACGTTCAAGCCGTTTGTCGTCTACACCGTAGTCGCGCTTTTCTACTTCGCCCTTTGCTACCCAATTTCTTGGTGGAGCAAGCGACTGGAGGCGCGTTTAGCGGTCGGCGGGCGATAATTTCGGAATGAGCTCACTTCACACGTCTTCCCTCGCCTCGCTTCCACTGCTCGCCCGAGGCAAGGTGCGCGATAACTACGCGGTCGGTAAGGACCGCATCTTGATGGTTGCCAGCGATCGCATTAGCGCGTTCGACGTCATCATGAATGAGCCGATTCCGGGTAAAGGTGAGTTGCTCACACAAATGGCGCTGTTCTGGTTTGAGAAACTCGACGGCATTGTCCCGAATCACTTGACTGGCGACGCGCCGGAAAGCGCTGTGCCCGCGAGCGAGAAGTCGCAAGTGGTGGGTCGCTCGATGTTGGTGAAAAAATTGAAGCCCTTGCCGGTGGAAGCGGTCGTTCGCGGCTACCTCGCGGGTTCTGGCTGGGCGGAATATCAGGTTTCCCAATCGGTATGTGGCGTCGAGCTTCCTGCAGGGCTCAAAAACGCGAGCAAGTTGCCGTCACCGATTTTTACGCCCGCGACCAAAGCCGAAATGGGTGAACACGATGAAAACATCTCGTTCGCGCGAATGAGCGAAATTGTGGGCACCGATCTCGCGAAAAAAGTTCGCGATGTATCGCTCGCTTTGTATTCTCGTGCCACCGAATATGCGCTCGCAAAGGGCATCATCATTGCCGATACGAAGTTCGAATTTGGACTGGATGACAACGGCACGCTCACCTTGATGGACGAAGTGCTTACGCCAGATTCGTCACGCTACTGGCCGATCGACGGCTACCAGGCCGCGCTCAACGCTGGCGCCAACCCGCCAAGCTATGACAAGCAGTTTTTGCGCGATTGGCTTGAAGCAGTTCGCATTGACGGAAAACCGTGGGGCAAAAAAGCACCCGCACCGAATCTGCCGCAAGAAGTGATTGAGCAGACGGCAGCGAAGTACCGCGAGGCCCTCTCGCGGTTAACTGCGTGAGAAATCAGGTTGCGCAGTTAACTCCGTGAACCTTTGAGCGCCGACGCCGCTAGATGGGCGCAACATATTCCGCGCTGATTGGCCGCCACATATATAGTTTATCCAAATAATGGGTGTCGCCCTTGACTGCGCGCTGTTCGCGCCCGAATTCTTGGAAACCGACTTTCCCGTAAAGCCGCAGCGCCGCCAAGTTATCAGAGGTAACGGTGAGATTCATCATCTCAATACCGGATAATTTTCGCGACGCAATGAGCGCCTCGTCCATCAGTTTGCGACCGATGCCCTGACCCGCGAAATCACGCATCACGTACATTGCGGCGAGATTAATTTTGTGGCGCTCGCGAGCGCGCTGAAATTGCTCTAAGCGCACGGTGCCAATGAGTGTGTCACCTGAATCAAACGCGCCGAGCGTCGCGGTCGTGGGGTCTTGCAAACGACGCGACCACCAGTCGATCGGTTTTGTCGCTCGCTCCTCAAATGTCGACGTGAACGCGTCGGGGTGTTCGCTGTAACCGCGCAGCATGATTGCGCGGTACAAACCCGCGTCTGCGGCTTTCAGCGTTCGGACGGATATTCCTGCGGCGACGTTCATGATCTTGAGATTCCCATGCAGTGACTCCGGTGCGCGATATCGTTATGCCCCTATTCTGCAGCAACTGGCGATCCTTGATGCACTGACTGATCGGCGCGGTCAAAAGCCCGATCTCGCTCGCCGCGGTTTTTACGTGCCAAGAGCGTGTAAGCCGTTGGCACGACAAACAGTGTGAGCAGCGTTCCGAGCAGCAATCCGCCAACGATCACCCAGCCAATCACCGCGCGACTCTCGGCTCCCGCACCCGAAGCGAGCGCCAGTGGAATCGCGCCGAGGACCATCGCGCCTGTCGTCATCAGAATCGGGCGCAGGCGCAATTGCGCAGCCTCAACCACCGCTTCTCGCGCGGCTAAGCCTTTATCGCGAAGCTGATTGGCGAATTCAACAATCAGGATGCCGTGTTTAGTGATGAGGCCCACGAGCGTTATCAACCCAATCTGTGAATAGATGTTGAGCGTGCTCCCCGTCCACTGCAGCGCGAGCAGCGCGCCGGTCATCGAAAGCGGCACCGTGAGCATGATAATCAACGGATCAACGAAGCTTTCGAACTGTGCGGCAAGCACTAGATAGATAAATCCAAGCGCGAGAAAAAACACGAAGTAAATGTCGCTCGATGAGTCACGGAACTCGCGCGACTGACCGGAAAGATCGGTTTGCACCGTGCTCGGCAAAACGCGTTTGGCCGCCTCTTGCATGTACGCAATCGCGTCGCCTTGAGTCAAACCAGGGGCGAGGTTTGCATTTACCGTTGCCGAGCGTACGCGCTGGAAGTGCGCAATGCCGCGTGGGCTCACACCTTCACGAACCGTGAGCAAATTTGATAGTGGCACCATCTCACCAGCGCGATTTCGGACGTTAATTTCACTGATCCGCTCGGGTGTGTCTCGGCCGTCGCGCGCAACCTGAACAATCACGTCGTATTGCTCGCCATCTTGTTTGAAGCGCGTTACCAATCGGCCGCCCAGCATGGTTTCAAGTGTCCGCCCGACCGTGTCTACATTGGCGCCGACGTCGAGCACGCGATCACGATTAACGCGGACCCGAAGCTCGGGTGTGTTCACCCGCAAGTCGGTATCGATATTGATGAAGCCAGGATTTTTTCGCATCTCTTCCTGCATGCGCTGCACGTAGGTTTGCATTTGTTCATACGGAACGGGCGCCAAAATGACAAACTCAATCGGCTTGGCACGCGGCGATTGACCGAGAGATCCTGGCTGCGACGGAAACGCTTGCACGCCCGGAATACCTTGAAATTTAGGCAGTAATTCTTTCGCAATATCGGCCTGAGTGCGAGTTCGCTCGTTCCAATCTTTCAGACGCAAAATCGCAGTGCCGTCGGCAACGTTGGGAAAACCGCCGTTGCCACCGTACGCTTGCATTTCAGGCAATTTTTGATAAATGCTCTCCACCTGCTGAACATACTTCACGAGATAGTCAGACGTGGAGCCTTCCGGCGCAGACAAAAAACCGAAAATCACGCCGCGATCTTCAAGCGGCGAAAGCTCTGTTTTGATGAGCTTGAACTGCACAGCGCCGATACCGGCAACAATCACCGCGATCAGGATAACGATCAGGCGATTATCGAGCGAGAGATTGAGAACGCGTTGATAGCCGCGGGTCATGGCATCGAATCCGCGCTCGATCGTGTTGTAGAGCTTTGAATGCGCTGGTTGATGTTTAAGCATCAACGAACACATCATCGGCGAGAGCGTGAGTGCGACAAAACCTGACACCAACACCGCACCCGCGAGCGCGAGCGCGAATTCAATGAAGAGTCGGCCGGTTCGCCCGGTTGCGAACGCGAGCGGCGCAAAAACTGCCGCCAGCGTGAGCGTCATTGCGATCACCGCAAACCCGATTTCGCGTGTACCAACGATCGCGGCTTGGATCCGATCCATACCGTTTTCGATGTTGCGATAGATATTTTCCAGCACCACGATAGCGTCATCGACGACGAGCCCCACGGCGAGCACCATCGCGAGCAGCGTGAGCGTGTTGATCGTAAAACCAAACGCGTACATCACAAAAAATGCACCAATCAAACTCACCGGAATCGTCACCAGCGGAATAATCGTCGCCCGGAAGCTGCGTAAGAAGAAAAAGATCACCAACGCAACTAACAATACCGCTTCGCCGATGGTGGTGAACACCGCTTTAATCGATTGCGCGATGAACACTGAGCTGTCGTAGTTCAGCTCAATTTTCATCCCTGTTGGAAGCGTTTCTTGAATCTTCGGAATCGCTTCCTTGACGGCTTTCGATAGGTCGAGCGGGTTGCCAGTGGATTGTCGAATGATGCCGAAGCCGACCGCTGTCTTTCCCATAAACCGCTGGAACCCGCGCTCTTCTGCGGCCGCGATTTCAACCTTTGCGACATCGCGAATGCGCACCGAGTAACCGTTAGCCTGCGTGATCACCACCGCGCCGAATTCCTCTGGTGTTTGCAAATCAGTTTGCGTGAGCACGTTAAATTCGCGCAGTCGAGACTCAATGCGACCCGAGGGAATTTCAACGTTTTGCGAACGCAGTGCTGCTTCAACATCCGCCGGGGTGAGTCGGTACGCGGCGAGCTTCTGTGGTTCTAGAAAAATGCGCATCGAGGTGCGGCGCTCGCCAAACAAGCGAAGGTCAGCGGCGCCCGGCAAGACAAGCATGCGCGGTTTAATGACTCGGTTTACGGTGTCGGAAAGCTCGAGTTGCGTGTGCTTGTCGGACGTGAGCGCGAACCACATCACCGGAAATGAATCCGCTTCTTGCTTGGCGATCACCGGTTCGTCCGCCGCCTCCGGCAGTCGCGCGCGCACGCGGGCGACCTTATCGCGCACCTCAGCTGCAGCGACGTCGGGATCTTTGCTGATGTTGAACGTGACCGTAATGTCGCTCCGCTCTGAACGCGAGTTTGAAGTGATCAGGCTCACACCCTCGATTCCAGAGAGCGAGTCTTCCAGCGTTTTGGTGATCTGGGATTCGATCACTTCAGGCGACGCACCTTTGTAGCCCGTCGAGACGGAAACAATTGGCTCGTCAATCTTTGGATACTCGCGAACCGAGAGCCGCTGGTAGCTAATGAGACCCAGCAGCACAACGATAAGCGAGAGCACGGTGGCCAACACGGGCCGACGAATACACAGATCAAAAAGCTTCATAAAACTACCTCGGCGGTGAACCGCGTTCGTATGTCGTCAAAGTGGTGGCAGACGTCCGTGGCTGCGCACAAACTCACTCACAACTCTAGCTTGAGTACCCGTATTTAATTGGGCTACAAACCAGTTTTCATAAATAATCGATGCGCCAATCAATCGATGTCATTGCCCAATTAAATCGGCGTTATAGATCGTAAGTTACATCAGAATACGCCGCTCAATTGCTAAGTCTTTGGCTTAGCGTCGGCCGCACGCGCGCTGCCATCGGCTTTCGCCGGTGCGGCGTCCGCCTTCGGAGCGGTAGTTTCCCCCTTCGGAGCTGCAGTTTCCGCCTTCGGCGGCGCGGTTTCGTTTCTCGGAGCAGCCGCAGCGGTTGGCGGAGCGCTCGGTGCGCCCGCGCCTCTGACGGCTGCGCCATCGCGCAAGCGCTGCCAGCCCGCTAACACAATAGTGTCGCCCGCAGAAATACCTTGAGCAATCTCGGCCTTGCCATCACGTCGCTGCCCCACTTCAACTTTAGTGCGCTGTGCGCGTCCGTCGACAACGCGAAAAATCACCTGATCTTCACCCTGCATCGACACCGCTTGCTCCGGAACTACCAGCGTTTCGGTCGTCTCCGAGAGCGCGAGCCGGACTCGCGCAAACATGCCGGGTTTGAGCGCGGCGTCGCCGTTGCCCATCTGGGCGCGAAGCACCACGGCGCGGCCGGCTTGATCGAGTTGCGGGTTCACCGCGTAGAGCGTTCCCGTAAAGTTTTTACCTGGCACTGCATCGAGCGTCACGGCGAGCGCTTGCCCAACGCGTACTTTTGATTGAAACAATTCAGGCACTTTGAAATCAACCTTGATCGGGTCCGTTTTTTCAAGATTCACGATGTCTTGACCGTCGCGAACGTAATCGCCAACGCTTGCCGAGCGCAAACCCACCGTTCCTGAAAACGGCGCTTCGATGTTGAATCGGCGAAGTCGTGCCTCAATGAGTTTCACTGCGGCCTCGGCAACCTTGAGCGCATTTTCCGCTTCGTCTTTAGCCTGCCCAGAAATGAAATTTCTCTCTTTCAACTCAGCGGCGCGATCAAACTTTGCTTTCGCGAGCTTCAAATTTGCGTTGGCCTGACCGAGTTCGGCGCGAGTGACACTGTCGTCGAGTTGAACGAGAAGCTGCCCCTTGCGAACCGGTTGTCCTTCTTTGAAATTAAGAGCGGCGATGCGTCCCGATTGTTCACTGCGAATGATCACCGACTCATCAGAGCGCAAGGTGCCGACCGCGGTAACTGATAGCGGCCAGCTCGCTTTTTCTGGTTTGCCAAGCTCGACCGGTGCGCCTGGTGGCGCACCTGCTGCAGAAGCTCCGGGCGCAACTGTCCCTGAAGCGCCCGACTTGGCCGCGCCGTCGCTAGCTTTGCCGCTGGCATTTGCGGCCTGACCCGGGCTGCCACCTGCGGGTGCGCCGGGGGGCGAAGTGGCGGGTGCGGGCTTAAAGAGGCCAAACAAAAACATTGCGCCAGCACCGACGACAACGCCCAACACGGCCACAACGAGCCCGTAAATTGATTTCTTCATACTTCTTTTCTAGGCGCGACCGGTTTTTTCGCGCGTCCATGCTAATTATGCGCGTCAACGATGACGGCTTTCCTACGTGCAGACCGTAAACTTTTAGCCAAGTTCAACTGAGCAAGCCGATCATTATGTTCACACCACTTTCGAAACAATTTGTTGCGTTTTTTATCGCGGCTAGTGCGAGCGTTTTCTGCGCGGCACAGACTTACCCCACCAAGCCGATCAAACTCATCGTTCCGTTTCCCGCCGGCGGGTCCGTTGACGTAACCTCACGAGGGCTCGCACAGAAGCTCTCCGAGCAGCTCGGTCAACAAGTCATCGTAGAAAACCGCGCCGGGGCGGGCGGAAACATTGGCATGGATGCGCTGGCGAAATCGGCACCTGATGGCTACACGATTGGCATGGGCGCGCTATCGACACACGCCGTGAACCCATCGTTGTATCCAAAAATGCCGTTCGACGCGCAGAAAGATTTCGCGCCGATTTCATTGGTTGTGGTCACGCCGAACGTGCTCGTTGTCAATCCGGCAGTGCTACCGGCCAATGATGTCGCGGGCCTGATTGATTTTGCAAAAAAGAATCCCGGCAAAGTGAACTGCGCGAGCGGCAGCAACGGCAGCGCTGGGCATCTTGCGTGTGAATTGTTTCGCTTGAGCACCGGCGCTTCAATCACGCATGTGCCGTACAAGGGCGGCGGCCCTGCGATGACGGATTTGCTGGGCGGACAAGTCCAGATGATGTTTGACAACATGGCCAGCGCGCTGCCACAGATCAAAGCCGGCAAGTTAAAGGCGTTTGCCGTCACCACGCCGAACAAAAGCGCGCTCGCGCCCGAGCTGCCCACGATGGCGCAAGCAGGTATCAAAGACTTTGACGTGTTTACGTGGTGGGGATTGTTCGCGCCCGCCGCTACGCCGCCCGATATCGTGAAGCGACTCAACGCAGAAGTGGCAAAAGCGCTCGCCGCACCGGATCTCAAAGAAAAGTGGCTCGCAAGCGGCGCTGAGCCGTCGCCGACAACGCCCGAAGCGTTTGCTGCATTCATCGCTAAAGAGCTTCCGAAGTACGCCAAGATCGTCAAAGAATCGGGCGCGAAAGTCGATTGAACCCCGCGCGCTCCTTGCACGACTCACGAGAGTCAAGAATGCAAGGTCGAGGGGTTCGTCATGAAACAAAATTCTGTCGTACGGGCGCTTTCACACGCCGCGCTCATCGCGATTGCAACTGCCGCCGCGATTGCCACGGCGCAACCTTGGGAATTGCCCGCGACGCCGGGAGGATTCACGCCCGGGCAAGGTGGTCGACAGCCCTTGCCAACGATTGATCCGAGCCGCGCACGCGTCGCTGAGATGATCTTGCCCGATCTGGTCATCACCGAATCCACGGTTGCGCGATTGCCCGTACATGATCGATATCGCTGGAACAAGGTGAATTTCTGCGTTAAAAACATCGGCGGCGGCGCGTCGTCAGAAGGTGCGACAGTCGTCTTTGCCAACGCCATTGTGGGCGATCTCGGACGCCCTCTTCCGATGCGCGCCCCCACCGAAACGCTTTCGGCACGCGTGCCCGGACTCGAGCCAGGCGGCACGCATTGCGCGACGCTGCACATCTACACCAAGGAATCGAGCACATCGGCGACGTTTTTCAACGCAACAACGAACGCACGCCTGATTGTTGATCGATTCGCGCGCATCGCGGAGAGCAACGAGACCAACAACGAATTCAACGGATTTCGCGTGCTCGAACGCTAAGCAAGCGCCGATTGGCGCTTACGCACGCGCCTGCGGACACGCTGCCGCCTCGGCGCTCTGGAGTAAACCCTCGTCATCGTCGGCCTCCCGCGGCGCGTTTGTCGTTCGCGCTGTCACACTTCTTGCGCGTATCTGTTTGGCCGGGTGAGATAAGCGCACTGAAGGGCGCTACAGCGCAACTTCCGACAAAACTGGGCAGCTTTCAAGGCGAACTTGCCGTGAAGCGTCAGTAGCACAGGTTGCGCACAGCATTTTTCTTTTTCACCCAGTTTAAATGGGCGATACTCGTATTAACACAATTTATCAAGTTAAGACTTTATTTGCACGAAAGCCCAATTAAATTGGCGTTTTTAGAAAAAAGTCAATACTGTCGCGATTTGTAGACAAGTTCTCGTGAAGTCCACGATACAATCTGAGATTCAATATGAAGAAGTTCGCCGGAGTGTTTGATTTGTATCGGTTTTTTGCAACTGCAGCCCTAACTTTTTCAGTGACACTCCTTGCACCGTTTGCCAACGCAGCGGGGCCAAATCTGCTTTCTCAAGCCGCGTTAGTTCTTGATGCAAAAAGCGGCGAAGCGATCTACGCGAAGAATTCCGCGCACGTCACCCCGATTGCGAGCATCACCAAGCTGATGACCGCGATGATCGTGATCGATGCCGATCAGTTTCTCGACGAAAAGCTCACGATCACGATGGAGGATTTGGATTTCCTCAAAGGCTCGCGCTCGCGCCTAACCATCGGCGAAACCTTCACGCGACGTGAAATGCTTTCGCTCGCGCTGATGTCGTCAGAAAACCGCGCAGCGAACGCACTGGGTCGCTATTTCCCCGGTGGTTCGCCTGCTGCGGTTCGCGCGATGAATGCCAAAGCAAAATCGCTCGGCATGACCAGCACCCAGTTCGCCGATACGACCGGCCTTTCGCCGGAAAACGTGTCGACCGCGAAAGATTTAGCCACGCTCGTCACCGCTGCGAATCAATATCCATTGATCGCGAGCCTGAGCACGCAGCGCGAGCAGTATTTGCAGAGCAACGAAACCGGAAAGACGTATCACTTCGGCAATTCCAATGCGCTGGTGAAATCCGACAACTGGAATATCAGCTTGCAAAAAACCGGGTTCATTCGCGAAGCCGGTCGTTGCGTCGTAATGCTTACCGAAATCGCGAAACGCCCTGTCGTGCTCGTGCTGCTTGATTCCGTTGGCAAGTTCTCACGCATTGGCGACGCGCAACGCATCAAGACTTGGATGGAAACCGGCGAAGTGCTCGAGATTCCAAAGCCAGTGGTTTACAAAAAATCAAAAGCGAAACGCGGGAAAGTCATTGCGAAGAAGCGTCGTCGCTAGAATAAATTTGTGACTGCTTCGAGCAATTCGCACAGAACTAAATTTTTGTAACCAGCAAATGCGAGCATGATCAATTGTTCATGGCGCTCGCGAGACGGGGTAAATATGGCAAGGGGAACTCGACCGATTTTGACTAGCGTCGCGGTATTTGGGTCAATTGTTTGTTTCGCTTCTTCGATCGCCACTGCGCAATCGATCTGCAATTTAGACGTCGACGGTGACGGTCGTTTCCTCGCTACGACAGATGCTTTGATCTTGACGCGCATGGCGCTTGGCATGACAGGCGCAAGCGTCGTGGATGGAGCACTTGGCTCTAATGCGACTCGCCGCACCTATGAGGACATTCGGTCCTACATGGACGTGCAATGTCAATTCGCGACAACGCAGGTTGGTTCTACAACGCTTTCGGCGTACCCGCCCAATATTCCGCTTTCCCCCGGAGACGGCGCTCAAATCACATTGCGCTACTTTTTTGCGCCGGCAGTTCCGGATACTGCGCGGCTACGCGTGATTGGGCTCGATGAATTTTCGCCGGTTGTTACCCGCCTGCCCAATGGCGTATGGGGCATTACGTTGACCACGCCGACCTCGCTGCCAATTGGCCAACGCATGGTCAGCATAGGAGTTCGACTATATAGCGACAGCTCTCTCTCAACAGTGATCGACAACAGTTTTGCGTCCACGAACGTGAGCTTAAGTGTCGCTCGACGAGATTGGGCGGGCTTCCAGGGTAGCGCAAAACAAACTGGCTATGTGCCAATGTCCTTTTCATCGGTTGCGTTTACGAAGCTTTGGTTTTGGCCCTCAGAGCAAGAATCTCAAAACGATCCGCTCTGGTTAACTACCGTGAGCTCACTCAACGGCGGGGTTGCGGTCACCGCGACTGGTAGATTCCAGCCTCAATCGGTAATCGTTCTTGAAGAACACAATGGCACATTGCGCTGGAGAACGCCCGTCACAGGAAACTCCGCAAATACAGGGCAGTTGCACGGCGTTTTTGGACCCACGATCAGCGGCGATACAGTTTATGTGGCGTCCAGCGGACACAGCGATACAGCTTTGCACGCATATGATTTCGCGAATGGAGTGCGCCGCTGGCGTACGCCTTTCTACACTCAATGGCCCACACTTCTCGCACCGACGGCGTTCGGTGGTCGTGTATTTGTTGGTGGCAGCGATCAAGGTCCAATCGTCGCGTTTGATGGAGCCGATGGTTCGCTATTGTGGAGCGGCGGCGCACAGTCAGGATACGACAAGCACGCGATCGCCATCGACCAGAATACTGCGTACAGTTTTACCGGCGGTGACACTAGTGTTTTGTCAGCGATGGACATCGTCACAGGCAACCAGTCGTTTTCGATCAATGATCTGCAATCCAGTTGGTCTGGCTACAGCATGAACGGCGCGCCTATCGTTGGCGACAATGGGTACATCTACGCCAGGACATACTCTCCCGGTCATATTACTGCGTTTAATACCTCTGCACGATCGATCGCGTGGCGAAGCGGAATCGGATACGTGGGGCAGCCAGCGTATCGGCAGGGTATTGTCTATGCGCAAAACGGGCAAACACAACAATTAAGTGCACTTGACAGCTTAAGTGGCGCGGTTCTGTGGAGCTGGGGCGCGCCGGGCGCGTTTTCGTTTTGCTCAAACGTGTTGGTCACGGACACCCATGTGTTTACCAGCACGGCTGCCGGCACGCACGCGATCAACTTAAGTACGCGGCAGAGCGAATGGAGTACACCAGAAAATGGCAGCCTAGCCCTGTCGGGCGGGCGCACATTGCTTATCAAGTCGAGCTGCGACGCGGCGCCTTCAACAGTTCATGCGTTTCGCGTACTGCCGCCGTAACAGCTGGCGCACGTCACAGCTGTAACCGAGTTAGTTTGTAATGCTAACGTTACTCGCCAATTCGGCGATACCGATTACTTTATCAACGCCAACAATTTCGCCGCCTCCGCATACGCCTTCGTGCGTTCCTGCATAAACGCACCCACGCGCTCAAGCGGCACATCGATCCATTCGAAACCGCCATCGGCCATTTGTTTTTTCATCGCGTCATCATTGTTGATGCGCTGAAACAAATCGCTCACCTGTTTCTTCACCGCGTCTGGCGTTGATTTCGGCAGCGCGACGCCGCGATACGCGCCATCGACCCAATTAAATCCCGCCTCTTTGAAGGTCGGCACATTCGGAAACAGCGGATGACGCTTCTCGGTTGCCACTGCGAGCACGCGGACTTTCTCTTTCTGCGAAATCGCAAATGTGGTGTAGCTCATCGCAGCGTCGACGTGTTTGCCGAGAATGGAGGTGGCCATATCCGCCGTGCCTTTGAACGGCACATAGGTGAATTTCACGCCCGCAAGCGATTCGAAACGCGCCGTTGCTGCATGATTGGCCGAGTTGAGCGCGCTGCCGCCAATGTTTAGTTTGCCCGGATTTGCTTTCGCCGCAGCGATCAAATCCGCGAGCGTTTTGTACGGACTTTCGTTGGGCACGATGATCGCATCCGGTGTGAAATGAAACCAATACACGCTCGCCATATCCTCCGTTTTGTATTGCACATTGCCTTCCATCGGCTGCAACACAATATGAGGCAAGTTGATCCCGGCCACGGTGTAGCCATCCGCCGGTTCACGGTTTAACGTACCCCACACCAGTGCGCCGCCCGCGCCCGCTTTGTTGAGCACGATGAAATCTTTGCCCGTCAATTTTTTCGCAATGATGCCCTGCTGCCGCGCGGCAACATCCGATTCACCGCCCGCTGGAAACGGAATGATGTAGTTCACATTTTTGTCAGGGAATTGCGCGAACGCACTCGCAGCAACAAGCGACGCGACGAACGCGCCAATGAATGGTTTGAACATAGTAGCCTCCTTAGCGCGGATGGTAGCGCGTAGTCCAGATGCTTGCATCCGGGGTTTTCAGAGCGGCGGCGCTCGAACTTGATCGCTTCGTGACTTCAGTTATGGAAACTTCGATGCGTGCAGCGAGGCTACGATGAAAGCCCACGAGCTTCTCGCAAACAGCTCTGAAGCTTTTCGATAAGCGCTTCAACTTCACCCTCGCCCATATCAACTGGATCGCCTCTCGCCCCAGACACAATAACGCAGATTGCTGAGCCGTCATACCACGCATCGACGCGTTCCATATGCATGTCCTCGTTGAGAGATTGCGTCAAATCACGTTGAGGATAACCACCGATGGATCCCCGCCTGCGCGGGGAGGACGCGCCATTTTGCGAAGTTTGTACAGACTCGTGCAGAGATTTCACTTCGCCAACGCCTTCATAGCATCAGTAAGCCCCGTCACCGTCGTCGGATACATTCGATCATTGACAATCTTCTTGATCAAATCAGTCGAATACGTGTATTCCCACGTACGCTGCGGCATCGGATTTAACCAGGCGACGCGTTTGAAATGATTGACGACGCGAGCGAGCCATACGCGACCGGATTCGCTGTTCATATATTCAACGCTGCCGCCGTCCATTTCGATTTCGTACGGACTCATCGCGGCATCGCCTACGAAAATCACGCGGTAGTCGGGACCATATTTGTGCAGCAAATCCATCGTGAGCGTGCGCTCGGTGGAGCGACGGCGATTGGTTTTCCACACGAAGTCGTAGAGGCAGTTGTGAAAATAGAAATGCTCGAGCCGCTTAAATTCGCTTTTCGCGGCGCTGAATAGCGCTTCGACTTGCTCGATGTGATCGTCCATTGATCCGCCGATGTCGAGCAGTAAGAGCACCTTCACGGCGTTCCTCCGCTCAGGGCGCATTTGGATCGAGAGCATGCCGGCGTTCTTGCCGGTTTCCTCTAACGTGTGCGGCAAATCGAGCTCATCAACCGCGCCTTCGCGCGCGAACTTGCGCAAGCGGCGCAAAGCGACTTTCACGTTGCGCGTATTGAAATCAACGTTGTCATCGTAATCACGAAATTGACGTTCATCCCACACTTTCACGGCGCTGCGATTGCGGCTTTTGTCTTGCCCAATGCGCACGCCTGCGGGATTTTGTCCGTAGGCGCCGAAGGGCGACGTGCCGCCCGTGCCAATCCATTTGTTGCCGCCCTGATGACGACCCTGCTGTTCTTCGAGACGTTTTTTAAGCGTCTCCATGAGTTCGTTCCAATCGAGCGCTTTGAGTTTTGCAAGCTCTTCCGGTGAGAGGGTTTTCTCCAAAATTTTGCGCAGCCATTCTTCAGGAATCGCTGTTTTCAGATCGACAAGTTCGGAAACGCCTTTGAAATATTCAGCGAACGCGAAATCAAAACGGTCAAATTTCGATTCGTCTTTAACCAGCGTCGCTTTCGATAAAAAGTAAAAATCGTCAATCGATGGCGAGATCACATCTTCTTTGAGCGCTTCGAGCAGCGTTAAAAACTCCCGCGTGCTCGGTTTCAGATCGCGACTGCGCAGGTGATAGAAAAAATCGAGGAGCATGGTTCTGATTTTGACAGACTGGCCGGTTGCTGCGATGCAAGAACCGGCGCGTGGCATTGGGATTGCTATCCTCAGAGAACCATGAGCACCGAAACCACCCTGCGCCCTGCTGCACGCGATTTATCCGGCTTGTACACGGGCGATCTAGCGCGTGTGGTGGCGGGCGATGAGATATGGCAGCACCAGCTCGGCTTACTGCTGGAATCCACTGGTGAGGGCATTTTCGGTATTGATCTAGGCGGCCATTGCGTGTTCATCAATCGCGCGGGGGCGCAGATGCTGGGGCATGAGCGCGATGAGGTGCTCGGCAAAAACATGCATTGGCTGACGCATCATTCGCATGCGGATGGTTCGCGCTATGCCGATACCGATTGCCCAATTTTCAACGCGTTTCGGCGCGGCGATTCGTGCCGCATTGATACGGAAGTGTTCTGGCGCGCGGACGGCTCGTCGTTTGCGGTGGAGTATTCGAGCTATCCGATCATGGATCAAGGCATCGTGCGCGGTGCGGTGATTACCTTTGTTGACATCACCGAGCGCAAGCGCGCCGCCGATGCGCTGCGCGAAGCGAAAGATCGATTGGAGCAGCGCGTTGCCGAGCGAACTCATGAATTGCAAACGGCGCTCACACAACTGCGCGAACTCTCCGCTTACACACATGCAGTGCGCGAAGAGGAACGCACTCGCATCGCACGCGAGGTGCATGATGAGTTGGGCAGCCTGTTGGTGGCGCTCAAGATGGATGTCAATTGGCTTGGAAAGCGCCTATCTGAGCAGCAAGATCGAGCCGCGACTGCCGCGCAAGCGATGCGCGAAACGATGGGCGGCAAATGCAAAAACATGAGTCGCTTGATTGAAACTGCGGTCGATAATGTCGGGCGCATCATCACCGATTTGCGACCGAGCATTCTCGATCATCAAGGCTTGTGGGCTGCGCTTGAATGGCAAGCGCAGGAGTTTGCGGCAAGCGCGATTGGCGCAGAACTCGCCTGCGATTGGCACATGAGCACGAGCGAAGCGCCAACGCCGGATGACGCGATGGCGATCGCCGTATTTCGCATTTTTCAAGAGATGCTTTCAAACGTTGGGCGGCATTCGAAAGCGACGATGGTCACGATTCGAATTGATGCAAACGCAGCGCGGCTTACGATCTCGGTGGCTGACAACGGCATCGGCGCAAACGCAACGGCGTTTGAATCAAGCAAAGCGTATGGCGTCATGGGCATGCGCGAGCGCGCCCGACATTTCAGGGGCGAGATTGCAATTCATAGTGAAATCGGTGTTGGCAGCACGTTTCGCCTGGAGCTGCCATTTGATGCGGCGTTCACGCATGACCCTGTTGCCATGGAGCGCACATGATTCACGTACTCATTTGCGACGACCACAATGTCGTAAGGCAGGGGATTAAGCAAGTGCTCTCGGAAGCACCGGACATTCGCGTCATCGCCGAGGCGAGTGATGGTGAATCAGCGCTGGCTTGCGTCGCCGCGCAACGCGACGAGCTGCACCTGGTGCTCATGGACATTGCGCTGCCCGGTCGCGATGGGCTCGATGTGCTGCAAGCGATCAAGAAAGCGCATCCGCAATTGCCTGTGCTCATGCTCTCGACATATCCAGAGCGGCAATACGCCGCGCGCTGCATCAAACTTGGCGCTTCCGGCTATCTCACCAAGAGCGCCGATCCTGATGACATGTGCGCGGCGGTGCGCAAAGCGGCGAGCGGCGGGATTTGGGTGAACCCGATCACGGCGGAAGCGCTCGCTGAGGCGGTCGCGAGCAAACGTGGTGCGGAATCGCTCTCGCATCGCGAGCATCAAGTATTTCGATTGCTCACTTTGGGGCATTCCGTGAGTGAAATTGGTGCGCAGCTCGAACTCGCGCCCAACACAGTGAGCACCTACCGCGCACGCATTCTCGAAAAAACGGGCGCGAAGAACGACGTTGAGCTCGCGATTTACGCGCTACGACATAGCAGCACGCGTTGACCGCGCCAAATTTGTAGTGCCACCACTACAACGACGCGAAGAAATCATCACGACCTTTGCGCTCTGGCTCACGCGAGCGCATTCAGGCGCGACGCTTGCATAGAAGGCTGCATAACTCTTCACGAGGTGAATCATGTCAAAGCCTTCCAACACCGGTATCTCCGCGCTCTACGACCCGTATAACGCAGAAAAACCTCTTCTCGTCGGCTGCAGTTGCGGCGAAGACCACGCGCCAGATCAACACAACGAAATCGCGGCTCAGCGTTTGCACAACGAAGAAGACATGTCGCGCAACGTGATTGAAGCGACAGTGATGAAGGCGCTCTTCCCAGTGGATAGCGTGCGTCGCGGATTTCTGAGAGCGGTGGGCACGAACACCGCGCGCGCTGCAATTGCCTCAATGTTCCCGCTATCAGCCTTGGAAGCCATGGCTCAAAATAGTGGGGCGCTAGAGAAGAAAGATCTCAAGATCGGGTTTATCGCAATCACGTGCGCTTCCCCAATTATTATGGCCGATCCGCTAGGTTTCTATAAACGCCAAGGGCTCAATGTATCGCTGAATAAAACCGCGGGCTGGGCACTCATTCGCGACAAGATGATTAACAAGGAACACGACGCGTCGCACTTCTTGGCGCCGATGCCAATTGCGATGTCGATGGGTCTCGGTTCGAATCAGGTGAACATGAATGTGGCGACGATTCAGAACACGAATGGTCAAGCGATCACGCTGCATGTCAAACACAAAGACAAGAGGAATCCCAAAGACTGGAAAGGCTTCAAGTTCGCGGTGCCGTTTGAATACAGCATGCACAATTTTTTGCTGCGCTACTACCTCGCAGAAAGCGGCATTAATCCCGATACTGATGTGCAAATCCGCGTGACGCCGCCGCCGGAAATGGTCGCCAACCTGCGCGCTGGCAACATCGACGGCTTCCTCGGGCCCGATCCGTTTAACCAACGCGCGGTGTATGACGAAGTCGGCTTCATTCACATTCTCTCGAAAGAAATTTGGGACGGACATCCGTGCTGCGCGTTCGGCGTGAGCGATGAATTCATCAAGCAAAATCCAAATACGTTCGCGGCCCTCTATCGTTCGCTCATCGCCGCAGCTTACATGGCCAAGGAGCCGTCAAACCGCGCGCTGATTGCTAAATCGATTGCGCCGACCGCGTATCTCAATCAGCCAGAAACTGTTGTTGCGCAGGTGCTCACCGGCAAGTTCGCTGATGGTTTGGGCGGGGTGAAAAATGTGCCTGATCGCGCGAACTTCGATCCGGTGCCATGGCACAGTATGGCGGTTTGGATCCTCACACAAATGAAGCGTTGGGGCTACATCAAAGGCGACGTGAACTACAAACAGATCGCTGAGAAAGTGTTCATGATTACTGATGCGAAAAAGTACATGACCGAGGCGGGCTGGCAAACCGAAGCGGGCAATTACAAACGCTTCAAAGTAATGGGGCGCGAATTCGATCCGACGAAACCTGATGAATATGTGAAGAGTTTCAAGATTAATAAACTCTCTTAACCCAGTTCCCTCCCCTTCAAGGGGAGGGCTAGGGTGGGGATGGGTTTCTTTTCAGCAAATGAATCGAACCCATCCCCCTCCTAACCTCCCCCTTGAAGGGGGAGGGACACCTAATCCTTCGCCGATTAATGAACGCTTCACTATTTAAATCACTCGAATTCAGAGCGGGGCTGGTCTCGCTCTTGATCTTCGTGTTCATCCTTGCGGTGTGGCATGCGGCAACCCTGCAAAGCGCGCCCGCACCTGCGCCGACAACGCCAGTGTCGGCGGAACAAGCTGAATACGACAAATTGATGGGCAAGAGCGCACCCGCAGCGGGTGAGACAGCCAAAACTACTGGCTTCCCGACGCTCGCGCAAATGGGTAGCACGGTTGTGAAGCAATTGAGCAACCCGTTTTACGACAACGGCCCGAACGACAAAGGCATCGCGATCCAACTCGCCTATTCGCTCGCGCGCGTGGGGCTTGGATTTTTGATCGCGTGTTTGGTCGCAATACCCTTGGGGTTTGTAATCGGCATGTCGCCTTTGTTGCGACGCGCGTTCGATCCGTTCATTCAAGTGTTGAAACCGATTTCTCCGCTCGCGTGGATGCCGCTTGCACTCTACACGATCAAAGATTCGTCGATCAGCGGTGTGTTCGTGATTTTCATTTGCTCGGTCTGGCCAATGCTGCTCAACACCGCGTTCGGCGTGGCATCGGTGAAACGCGAGTGGTTAAACGTGGCAAGCACACTTGAAGTGAAGCCGTTGCGCAAAGCGTTGAAGGTGATTCTGCCTGCGGCGGCTCCCACGATTCTCACCGGCATGCGCATTTCGATGGGCATCGCATGGCTCGTAATCGTTGCGGCAGAAATGCTCGTTGGCGGCACCGGCATCGGCTATTTCGTGTGGAACGAATGGAACAACTTGTCGCTCACCAATGTGATTTTTGCGATCTTGGTGATCGGCGTCGTCGGCATGTTGCTCGATTTGTTCTTTGCGCGGTTGCAGCGCGCAGTCACCTACGTCGAATGATTCCATTCCATTTCAATCCGATATGTCGTTGCTTCTCCTCGCCGTGCATTCGCACTGTCTTCGTCGTCGCGCCTAATCTCGCATCGAACTGGAAATGGAATAAGGGTTAGATTGTGGACGGATTCTTACGCGTAGAAAAATTGGGCAAAGCGTTCGCCGCTGACAAGCCCGTGTTCAGTGACGTTTCATTCAAGCTAGATCGCGGCGAATTCGTGTGCATCATCGGGCATTCGGGCTGCGGCAAAACGACGATTTTGAACGTGATCGCAGGATTAGATACGGCGAGCACAGGGCACGTGTTCATGGACGGGCGTGAAGTCGCAGGGCCGAGTTTGGAGCGCGGCGTCGTGTTTCAAAGTCATGCGCTGATGCCGTGGCTCACCGTGCGCAAGAACATCGCGTTCGCAGTGGAATCACGCTGGCCCGAGAAAAAGGCGTCGCAAATTGATGAGGCCGTTCGCGCTGCGGTAGAACTCGTTGGACTCACGGCTGCTATTGATAAATTGCCATCTCAACTCTCGGGTGGCATGAAACAGCGTGTTGGTATCGCTCGCGCGTTTGCGATTCAGCCGAAGATGCTGCTGCTCGATGAGCCGTTCGGTGCACTTGATGCGCTCACGCGCGGCACGATTCAAGAAGAGCTTATCTCGATCGTGCGCAAAACGCAGCAAACCGTGTTCATGATTACGCACGATGTCGATGAAGCGATTTTGCTCGCAGATCGCATTTTGCTGATGAAAAACGGCGGCGAAACTGACGCGGGTTATGTGCCCGGAGGCGTTGGAGAAGTCGTGGTCAACACGCTGCCGAAGGATCGCAACCGTCGCAATTTGCATCACCTCGACGGCTATTACGAACTGCGCAACAACATCGTGGATTTTTTAGTCACGCGCGCCAAACACTAATGTCATTTTTATCCAAAGGAGCATTGCATGAACCGTAACGACGTCACCGAAAAAATCATCACGGTGAAAGTAAAAAAAGACATCAAATGGGCTGATGTCGCGAAAAAGGTGGGCGAATCCAAAGAATGGGTGACCGCCGCGTGCCTGGGTCAAATGACACTTACCGCCGAACAAGCCAAGGTCATCGGCAAAATTTTTGGCCTTGATGCCGAAGAACAAAAGTGGCTGCAAGTCGTGCCGTACAAAGGCTCGCTGCCCACGTCCGTGCCCACCGATCCGCTCATTTATCGTTGGTATGAAATTGTGAGCGTGTACGGCACCACGATCAAAGAATTGATTCACGAAGAGTTTGGCGACGGCATCATGAGTGCGATTGACTTCAGCATGGACATTAAGCGCGAGCCCAACGAAAAAGGTGATCGCGTGAATGTTGTGCTCTCCGGTAAGTTTTTGCCGTATAAAACCTACTAATTCGAATGAGCGCTGAAGCCCCACGCCCACCGCTGCCACCGTTCACCCGCGAAGCCGCGATCCAAAAAGTTCGCGCGGCAGAAGACGCGTGGAACGCGCGCGATCCGGCGCGGGTGTCGCTCGCTTACACACCCGACAGCGTGTGGCGCAATCGTTCGGAATTTTTCTCTGGCCGTGCGGCCATCGTTGAATTTCTCAGTCGTAAATGGGCGAAAGAAAACGGCTACCGCTTGATCAAAGAGCTGTGGGCGTTTACCGACAACCGCATCGCCGTTCGCTTCGCGTATGAGTGGCATGACGAATCGGGACAATGGTTTCGCTCATACGGCAACGAGAATTGGGAGTTCGACGAGCTCGGTTATATGCGACGACGCATCGCGAGCATCAACGATCTCGCGATTGACGAAAGCCAACGCAAATTTCACTGGCCGCATGGGCGACGTCCTGACGATCATCCAAGCTTGAGTGAGTTAGCGCTCTAGCGCGTTGGCCGCCACTAGAGCTCGCGCGCGTCACGTTTTTTAGGTGCGCGGCGCATTGAGCGCTGCGTCGATTTCGCGATCTATCTCAGCCGAGTTGCGAAATTCTTCGTAAACGCGCTCAATAGATTTTGCCTCTTTCTTCGCGATCATCGCGGCAAAACGCGGCGAGAGATTTCGCGAACGCTGTGTGCGTTTTGACCAATCAGCGAGGCCATCGGAGAGGACGCGAAACGCAAAAAAAGTTGCAAACAGCGCCCATGGCGATTTCGTCATCGCCGTTGCAATCATTCCGAAAATTATTCCGAACTGCGTGACCAACATACGAAGCGCCAGCGGGCCAATGCTGTCGCGCAGTCGCGAAAACGGCCAGCGTCGTAGCGTGAAAAGATCGACTATAAAGAGTCCAAGCGGAACACCTAAGCCCCATATCGTTGCTGCGCGCAAGTCATTTGCGCTAACCGGGCCGCTAACTTTGAACACGAATACGAGCAGCAAAATAAATAGGCCGTGAGCGAGTGTGAATATCGCTATCGTGCCGATGAACTGCGAAAGAAATGTGAAGCGCGATGCGAGTGTTTCTACCTTTTTCGCAGCGCGTTTTGCTCCTGGGGCGCGATCATCGCGCAGCGGTTTGACGTAGTGCCCCGTTGCATTGGTCCACGCTTGATGCAAAACGATTCGCGCGGAATGCAAAATGAGCAGCGCGAACGACTCGACCCAATAGAGATAGAGCAGCGCGCCTGGCGAGCGTCCGTGATAGAGCGCTTCCGCAAGCGGCACGAGCAACATTAGAAACGCGTAGAGAAGCGAAAGCGCGAGCGACATGGCGTTGATTATTCGTATAACAATGCCGATGTAGACGCAGTTACGCCGAAGCTTGGAACATCAAATTCTATTGCGCCAACAAACAATCGGAGTGCCCCTTCCTAGTGGGCGATCGCGGCATAAAAATATAGAACTAACTTATCCGCGATTTGAGGCGATCGCCCGATTTAATTGGGCGATTTAGCAAAGCGCCAAGAATCAATTTACGCATCAGCAGTGAAGCCAATCTGCTTCACCAGCGGTGCCCACTTATCGGTGTCGGCTTTCAACATCGCCGCTAGTTGCTCCGGCGACGTCCCGCGCGCTTCGAGTCCGAACGTGGCCAAGCCATCGACTACATCTTTCGACGCGAGTGCTTCGCGCACCGCAGCGTTCAAACGCTGCACCAACGGCGCGGGCGTACCCGCGACGGTGAAGAAACCAAACCATTCGCTGAAATCGAAATCCTTAAATCCCTGCTCCGCGTAGGTGGGTACCGTGGGTACGAAACGGTTACGCGCTTTACCTGATGTCGCCAGGATGCGCACACGCCCAGTCGGCAAATGCTGCAAAAAGTCTCCTACTGGCCCGCTGACACTTGCGATGCTTCCGCCGAGCAGATCAACCACTGCGGGCTGCGTGCCGCGATAGGGGATATGTTTGTAGTCGAGACCAGCGGCGCGGCCGTACAGCGCGGCGACAAAATGCGGTTGCGATCCGGCGGCAGGTGAACCGTAGTTCGCCTTGTCGGGATTGGCCTTGCACCACGCGGTGAACTGCTCAAGCGTGGTAACGCTCGACGGCACGGCCGGACCGACGGCCAATGCATATTCGAATACAGCGCCCACCGAAACGGGCTGGAAATCTGCGACTGGATCGTAAGGCAATTTTTTGTAAGTGTGGGGATAAATACCCAGAATCGACATTGGTGTGAGCACCATCATCGAGCCGTCCGCTGGCTGGCCTTTGATCGCTTGCACCGCAATCTGCCCGCCCGCGCCCGTGCGGTTTTCAACCGTTGCCGCCTTAGCGTAACCAGGACTCAGCTTGCTCGCAACACGGCGCGCTGTCGCGTCGGCGGTTCCACCAGCTGCAAAGCCACAAATGACTTTCAGCGATTCGACCGACTGCGCTTGCGCAAAGCTGCGTGAAGAAAGGCCGAGCGACGCGAGAGTGGCAATCGCAGTGGCCGATTGCGTGAATTGACGGCGAGAAATAGACATGACGGCTCCGGAAATAGATGGAATTATTCGATTATGAACGCGGATTGGCGAAAAGGTGCATCGGGTTGCTACGAAGTCGGCACCCGCGCAGTGTTTCAACGAAGCAGACGCACCATTTTCATCTCGCCGTCTTCGATCTTGCCAGTTTCTACAAACCCGCACGATTCGTAGAACGGTTTCGCGCTGCCTTCGCGCATCACGTAACTCAGCGTGATCTTGTCAATAGTTGGCGTCGACAGTGCGCGCGCAATCACCTGTTCCATGACTTGCTTACCAAACCCTAGTCCGTGAAATTTGAAATCGATCATCAGGCGCCAAACGTAGAGCGCCGTCAAATCTTCTTCGTCGGCGAGCGCCGCTTCCGGATTGATCGTTGGGTCAAGCAGCATTACAAAACCCACCGGGATATCACCAACCATGACGGCGCGAGGCCATGCGTTCGGATTGTGCGCCGCTTGCGCAATAGAAACGGCGTTTGTTGCCACCATCCGCTCGCCGACCGTGCCTGGACTCATGCGCAGCAGCGGCAACAAGTTGTCTTTAGTTACAGGCACCAGCGAAATCTTCGATTCGCGCGTTACCGAGGCGGGCGTGCTTCCTTTCGCGAACATACGTGCGTCGAGTTTCGTTTTCTTCTCCGGCCAGTCGCTTGCGAGCATCGAGTACATCACGGTGTCGCGCACCGAACCATCGCGTCGAGCGGCGTGACTCAGCAACACACCTTCGCGCTTAGCGCCCAATTTCTCGATTGCTCGCTGAGACGCGAAGTTGAAAATGTCTGTGCGCCAACCGACCACCGGACATTGCAAGGTTTCGAACGCATGCTGCATGAGCATCAATTTACAAGCGGTGTTTACATGACTTCGCTGCACACTTTTGCGATACCAGGTGTAGCCGATTTCAACGCGTTTCACAGCAGAAATGATGTCGTGATAACTCGTGCTGCCTAGTACTTTACTCGTCGCGATATCAATCACCGCGAACGCAAGACGATTGCCTTGTTCACGCATTTTCAACGCTGTTTCAATGTACTCACGTGTTTTGCTTGGCTCAGGGACAGACGTGACGCGAATGTTCCACAACTCGCCATCGGCAGCCGCTTCGCGCAAGCCGCTTTCATGCGCGAGTGCGAGGGGTTCAAGACGAATGCCGTCTCGTTCAAGCGTCACGCTAAGTGGCCAAATTTCAGTCATATTTTCTTGCGTCATCAATCACCTTTCCATCATTGGCAAGTGAAGCCATCGATACAAACGTCACCTCACCACCGAGCTTCGTCGCGTCACGCAATGCATTCGCAATTGCTGCTTTCAGCGCATCGTTAGGCGCGGCGCACTCCACATGCAGCGCCATCGCGTCACGTTGATCAGGATTGGTGAGCACGAGTCGTACACGACCCAACTCAGGAAATTTTTTGGCAACCGCATCCACTTGCGACGGATGCACAAACATGCCTTTCACTTTTGCCGTTTGATCGGCGCGACCCATCCAGCCTTTGATGCGGGTATTCGTGCGACCACTCGGGCACGTTCCGCTCAACACTGCGGATAAGTCGCCAGTACCAAAACGAATCAGCGGATAGTCAGGATTAAATGTCGTCACCACAATCTCACCGACTTCGCCATCGGGCAGCGGATCATTAGTTCCCGGTTTGACGATTTCAAGAATAAGATCTTCATCGATCACCATGCCCTGAACATTGCCCGATGCATCTGGCGCTTCGTACGCTACAAGGCCGAGCTCCGCTGTCGCATAGCTTTGCGTGCCGACGATACCGCGTGCTTTGAACATGTCGCGCAGCTGCGGTGCGAAAAATTCGCCGGAAACGGCTGCTTTTTTCAAGCTTGTGATCGGCGTGCCAAGTTCATCTGCCTTTTCTAGCAAGATGCGCAGAAAAGACGGCGTTCCAGTGTACCCATTGGGCTGTAAATCAAGCATTGCCGCAATCTGCTGTTCGGTGTTGCCGACGCCCGCAGGAAACACAGTGCAGCCGAGCGCGGTTGCGCCCGCATCCATGATCCAGCCACCAGGTGTCATGTGATACGCGAAGGTGTTGTGCACCAGATCGCCCGGGCGAAAGCCCGCCGCGTAGAGCGCACGCGCGGTGCGTGCGTAATGCGTGCTGCCATGACCTTCAGGTTCATAAATCGGGCCGGGTGACGCGAACACACGTTCCGCACGTTTAGCCATTGCGCCCCAGCCCACCGCAGCAAATCCGCCGAAAGGTCGACTCGCTTTTTGTGCATCCAGCAATTCGCTTTTACGAAAGACTGGCAGCGTCGCGAGCGCGGCGCGTGACGTGATCGCCGCAGGATCGACATTCGCAAGCAGTTTCGCAACAGCAGGTGCGCTTGCTTTCGCGTGCGCAATCTGCGCGGGCAGGCGGGCGAACAAATCAGCTTCGCGCGCTGAAGGCGTACGTGTTTCGCGGGAATCGGGAAAGGCGGTCGAAGTCATGGTTCGTAGGACGTGTGATCGTGCAAAATGGCTACCCAATGTTATGAGAAAACCGTCATGGCGTTATTGAATTCACTGCGCGATTGCTTTTCTGGACGGCTGCTTTCTGAGTCGACGGAGATGGCACCGTTTCTGACGGATTGGCGACACAAATGGAGGGGCAACGCATTTGCCGTTGCGCAACCATACACAACGAACGATGTTGTGAAGATTGTGCGCTGGTGCATCGACAACGGATTTTCCATCGTGCCGCAGGGTGGAAACACGGGAATGTCTGGCGCGGCAACGCCGGATCAGCAGGGCACTACAGTCGTACTCTCGCTTGCCCGAATGAATCGCGTGCGCGTTATCGATCCGATCAACAATACGATGACAGTCGAGGCGGGTTGCATTTTGCAAACGCTTCAAGAGCTTGCGAAAGACAGCGATCGTTTGTTCCCGCTCTCGCTCTCGGCGGAAGGCTCGTGCATGATTGGCGGCAATCTCGCGACGAACGCGGGCGGTGTTGGTGTGTTGCGTTATGGCAATGCGCGCGACTTGTGTCTTGGGCTCGAAGTGGTGACTGCGGACGGAGAGATTTGGGACGGCTTGCGTGGTTTGCGCAAAGATAATTCTGGCTACGACTTGCGCGATCTCTTTATCGGCTCAGAAGGCACACTCGGCATCATCACGGCGGCGACATTAAAGTTGTTTCCCCTACCGAAGGCAACGTTGTGCGCTTGGGCGGCGATTGGCACCGTTGAGAACGCCACCGAGTTATTGCAGCTCGCGCAATCGCATGCGGGCGCGAAGCTCACGGCTTTTGAATTGCTGTCGCAGGACTGCGTTGATTTGTTGCGGGAACAAATGCCGAGCTCGCGCTGGCCGCTTTCGCAGGCGAGCGACTGGTATGTGCTCATAGAAGTCAGCGACAACGTTGACGAAGCTAACGCGGCGAGCACGCTCGAATCGTTGCTGGAGACCGCCTTCGAACAAGCGCTTGTCACCGATGCAGCAATTGCCACCAATCTTTCGCAAACGCGTGATTTTTGGGCGTTGCGCGAGAACATGGGTGAGGCGCAGGCAAAGGCGGGCAAGAACATCAAGCACGATATCTCGGTGCCGATTTCTAAGTTTGCGGCATTCATTCGCGAAACGAATGCGAAAGTCACGAATGCGTTTTCTGAAGCGCGAATGATTGTGTTTGGGCATTTGGGCGATGGAAATTTGCACTACAACATCTCGCCGAAGACAAGCGAGCGTGGTGAATCGTTTTCCGAAATTGAACCCGCCGTGAATCGCATCGTGCATGATGCGGTGATCGCGTGCGCCGGCTCGATTTCTGCGGAGCACGGGCTCGGCGTATTGCGTGCGGCGGAAGCGCGACGATATAAAAGTGATGTCGAAATGAAGTTGCAACGTGCGATCAAGCAGGCGCTTGATCCACGCGGCATGATGAATCCAGGGAAGGGAATTGTGGGATGAAGATTTGTGTGATCCGTGCAGGGGCCGAAGGAGACGCTGCATGAAAGTTTGTGTCATTGGCGCAGGGGCGATAGGCGGCTGGATGGCCGTAAAACTCGCGCAGACGGGCGCGCAAGTGTGCGTGTTGGCACGCGGCGAAACGCTAGCGGTGATTCGCGCAAACGGTCTAACGCTGATTGAGGGCGATACGCAAACGCGCGTCGACGTAACGGCCAGCGATCTTGCGCAAGCGCTCGGCCCACAAGATCTCGTCGTCATCGCGGTGAAGGCGCCCGCGCTGCGCGGAGTTGTGAAACAAATAGCGCCGTTGCTGCACGCTGAGACGATCATTCTTTCGGCGATGAACGGCGTGCCGACGTGGTTCTTCGCGCGCGAGGATCGGCCGCTTTTCAATACGCCTCTAAAAACAATCGATCCTTACGGCGAAATCGCAAAAGTAGTCGTTCCTGAGCGCACAGTCGCTTGCGTCGTTCATGCGTCGTGTAGCGTCGATTCGCCTGCCGTGATTCGGCGAAAAGCGGGCAACAAACTCATCGTCGGCGAGGCGCTAGGCGGCGAATCAGATCGACTGACTTCGCTTGCGCAAACGCTCTCGATTGCCGGTTTCGAAACGATCGTTTCACACGATGTTCAGCGCGACATTTGGTACAAGCTTTGGGGCAACATGACGACCGGACCCGTCTCCGCAATCACCGGTGTGACCTCCGACAAAATCGTCGATGATGATTTGGTCAGCGCGTTTTGTATTCGCATCATGCGAGAAGCACAAACGATTGGCATGAAGATCGGCATTGAGATCGCCGAGTCGCCGGAGGAACGACACGACGTGACGCGCAAACTTGGCGTGTTCAAAACGTCGATGCTGCAAGACGTCGAAGCGGGGAAATCGATTGAGCTTGACGCGTTGGTTTCCGTTGTTCGTGAAATCGGCGAGCATGTTGCGGTGCCAACGCCGAACATCGATGCGCTTTTGGGGCTTGCTCGTTTATTTGCGCGCGAACGCAGAATTTACTAAGTTAGCCTAAACGCTTAATACCCAATTAAACTGAGCGACAGAGCGAATAAACTTACAAATCAATAAAAGCGCAAAAACGCGTGATCGCCCAATTAACTTGGGCGATCACACTCAGTGCCATTAACTTATCGCGGCAAAGAATTTACTTCTTTTTCCCACTTCTCAATGATGCGTTTGCGCTCCGCCGATGAACCGTATTTTTTGAAGTCGTAGTTCACCAGTTTCACGCCGTCCATTGTTGGGATTTTCGGGTCTTGCTTGAACGTTTTGTTCGCGGGGTTTTGCAGCGAGTTCGCCTTCGCGCCGATGGCTTGGCCTGCAGGGCTCATCAACCAGTCGTAGAACTTTTTCGCTTCCGCAGAATTGCGCGCACCCTTGATGAGCGCTATGCCGCCCACTTCGTAGCCGGCGCCTTCGCATGCAGCACCGGATACCACCGGAAAACCGTTCAATCGCTCTTCCTCAAAACCGAAGATGAACGAAATACCAATCGTCGCTTCGCCGCGCGCAACGTTTTTGCCCTGCGCATTCGAGCTGCGCGTGTAGCTCGTGATGTTTTTGTGCAACTTCTTCATGTAGTCGAAGGCTTTGTCTTCGCCCATCGTTTGAATCAAGCCTGCAACGATGGTGTATGCGCCGCCGGAGGTGCCGGGGTTCGCCATTTCAACTTCGCCTTTGTACTTTGGATCGAGTAAGTCGTTCCAGCATTTCGGGGCGGGTAGATTTTTCTTTTTGAGCATTTCGGTGTTCCAACCGAAGCCGATCGCGCTCGTATAGAAACCGCCGACCATATTGCCGCTCATGTCGTACTGTCGTACCGACCAATCGTAGAGATCGTTCAAGTATGTAGGGCGATACGCCTCAAGCAATTTCTCTTCGGCGGCTTGCAAAAACGGGTCGCCCGTGCCGCCCCACCAAATGTCAGATTTTGGATTTGCCGCTTCCGCTTTAATCCGCGCGAAGGCTTCGCCGGTGGGTATGCGGGTTTGTTGAACTTTGATGCCGGTTGCTTTAGTGAATTCAGACGCGGCCAGTTCACACCAAGCTTGATTGGTGGAACAAATCGCATTTACGGTTTGCGCGAAAGCGGTTGGCGCCGCCAAGGACGCGCCGATTGCCAGAGCGGTGATGAATTTTTTCATTGCGAGAGATAGGTGAAATCAATGATGGGCGAAAGTGTAGCTATCGCCTGAGAAACGGCAACGGAATTACCCGCGAATTCTTCTGCTTTAGTGCAACTATACGAGTGTGGCCGCAACGGAGAGAGCGCACTCTGGCTGTTCATTTCGGCGCGCTTTTAACGTCACGATCCCATTTCTCGATGAGCCGCTTTCGCTCGGCGCTTGCGCCGAATTTTGCAAAATCGTAGTTAATGAGTTTTGCGTTTTCAAGCGCTTTCACGCGCTCGGGCGCGTAGGTTGACTTGTTTGAAGGAATGGCGATCACTTTGGTTTGATCGCGAATGCTTTGCGCGTCAACGGTGAGCGCCCAGTCGTAGAATTTCCTGGCGTTATCCAAATTGCGCGCGCCACGAACGAGACTCATCGCGCCCACGCTGTAGCCCGTGCCTTCGCAAGGCAATACCGTTTCAATCGGCGCGCCCGCGAATTGTTCGGGAATGAATTCATCGAGAAACGTAACGCCGATCATCGATTCGCCGCGCGACACGCTTTGCTTTTGCGCCGTGCCGCTCATCGTGTAGCGGTTTACGTTTTTGTGAAGCGCGCGAAGGTACTCGAAGGCTTTGTCTTCGCCATAGAGCTGCACCATCGTCGCGAGAATTGTGTACGCCGTGCCGCTCGTCGTCGGGTTTGATAATTCCACCTCGCCTTTGAATTCAGGCTTCGTAAGGTCGCTCCAACACGCAGGCATCTTCAATTTTTTCTGCGCTAGCAATTCGCGATTCACGCCGAAACCCAGCGTGATGCGATAAATGCCAACGACTTGGTTGTTCGATTTCGCAAGCAAATCGGCCGACCAAGCGGACTGATCTTTCAAGTTCGCAGACGTGTACGGTTCGAGCAGGTTTTCATTTGCTGCTTGCAAATGCGGATCGTGCGTGCCGCCATACCAAAGATCCGTTTTCGGATTATTTGCCTCGGCTTTGAGTTGCGCGAACACCTCGCCAGTGGCCTTGCGAACCATATTCACTTTGATGCCCGTCGCTAATGTGAACTCACGCGTCTTTAATTCGCACCAATCGACGTCGGTGGAGCAAAGGATGTTGAGTTGGGCGTGTGATGCGGCGGCGAGAAAACCGAGCGACACAACGGTAAGTAAGCGAAAAAACATGGTTTACGCTGCCAAAGGAAATTCAATCTTGCGTACACCCGAGAGTCGCACCATTTTGCGTGCCTGCCAAAGATCATAGGCATGTTGCATTTCTAGCCAACTCTCCGCGCTGCGACCTAAGGCCTTGGAAAGACGTAGCGCCATTTCAGGGCTCACGCCGCTTTGACCTTTGAGTACGCGATTGAGGGTTGATGCAGCGACATCAAGTTTCTCGGCGAGCTGCCGCCCGCTCATTGCAAACGGCTCTAAATAAGTGGCTTGAATGAATTCACCGGGGTGCGGGGGATTGTGCATGGCCATCAGTGGTAGTCCTCGTAGTCAACAATTTCGGCGTTGCCGCCGCCAAACTTAAACGTGATTCGCCAATTTCCGTTTACTGAAATTGACCATGTGCCTTTGCGATCACCTTTCAGCGGGTGCAATCGGTAACCGGGCAAATCCATATCCTCAATGTGTTTCGCTGAATCGAGAGCAGCGAGCTGCATTCGCAATCGAATCGCGTGCGAGGTCTGAATGCCTCGTTTGCTTCCAGTACGAAATAGTTTTCAAGACCCTTGTGGACAAACGAAACAATCATTACGTTATTGTAGCGTGTTGCGCAACACTATTCGAGAACGACGATTCCTTTTGGTGCGTAAAGCGTTGCTATCAATTGAGGTGTGCTGCTTTGACCGATGTGTACTTTCTCATCCGAAAAATTCACTGTCTGCAATGTGCTCGATAGGTATTCAGGAGTCGGATCGGCAATGACGAGCGATGACAGCGACACACCAACATCAGGCAATCGCTCACACGGATGAATCGGCACATCCCATTGAATGAAATGCGGCAACACACCAGAGCGCGGACGCGCGCCGTCTTGCGTAAACGCAAAGCGCCAGCGTAAGTCGCCGCGTTGCGCAGGGCGCACGATATTCGCGGCGTTGCCTTTCGCTTTTGCAACCTGCTCAATAGCGTCCTGCGCGACGCCTTCTCGACTTACGCGTACAACCCAGGCGACCAAGCGCGGTTCGTGCGCGATGAGTGATTTCACTTCGTCCGTGTCGAGGCCGAACCAACGAGGGAATGCCGTAGCGGGTGCACTAGGATCCGGGTTTGGGTCGATGGCGATAATTTCAAGGTAATGCTTGGCACCAAGCGAGAGCAGTGTGTTGTGCGTTCCGATGCCCGCGTGTTTGCCACCGCCGCTCGCTTCAACGCCTAGCGTCTCTTTGCACCATGCGCGGCCTTCGTCGAGCGTGGTGCAGGCGACAACGATATGATCGAGTTCGGTGGTGTAGCTCATGTGTTCCGAGACTTTTCAAATGCGGTGACGCGCGGAAGTTCGTAGTCAAATTCGATGCAGCATTCGCCCTTGAATTCCGCTTCGCGCCGCGCAGTTTTGGTGAAACCACTGCGCTCAAGGACGGCGATGGATGCGACGTTACGTGCATCAGTCGTTGCGCGAATTTTCTCCGCCAATGATGAAGTAAAGATCAAACGAATCGCTGCGCCCACCGCAGCGCTCGCAATGCCACGACCTTGATTTTCGCTGCGTACCGTAAAGCCGATTTCAGCGGCGTTACGTTCAACGTCGAGGAAGATCCCAACGTCGCCAATCAGCACATCCGACGTAGGATCGGCGATTGCTAGTTGAATCCAGTCGCCCGCGATCAAATCGCTCACTTTCGACATTCCGCGAACGAATTCGCTTGCTTGCATCAAGCTCATCGGAGACCAGCCTTGATACCGAGCGAGCAATGGATCCGCGCGGTATTCATGGAATACGGATACATCGGACTCGCGCAGCAACCGCAGCATTGCGCGATCCGCGCGCATCGGCAGTTGATCGATCAACGCGATCATTAAAAAATCTCGGCACTATCTAGCCAGATTGTCACTGGTCCATCGTTGACGAGACTTACGTTCATATCCGCACCAAATACGCCTGTCGGTACAGGTTTGCCTATTCGCGCAGCGAGTTTCGTGACGAAGCGATCAAATGCGGGCGAGGCTTGCTCGGGTCTCGCGGCGTTGGTGTAGCTCGGGCGATTGCCGTTTTTCGCATCGGCATAGAGCGTGAATTGGCTCACGGCGAGAATGTCACCGCCGACATCAACGACGCTCAGATTCATTTTCCCCTCATCGTCGGAGAAGATGCGCAACTTCGCGATTTTGTCGGCCATGCGATCTTCGATGAGTTCGTTGTCGTCATGCGTGACGCCGATGAGCAACAACAGGCCGTGTGAAATCTCGCCCACCGCGTTCTCGTTAACGCTGACGCTGGCTTTGCTGACTCGCTGGATGAGTACTCTCATTTTTTACGTAGATTTAGTGCGGATCGCCGCAGATTTTTGATTCAATGTTGCTGGCTGGGTTTGCGATTCAGTTCCTGAGTGTGACGAACAATTGAAAGTTAGCTTCACCTAGCTTCGCCCGATCTAATTGGGCGATAGCTCATAAAAATACAGTTATTGATGATTTGATAAAATAGACACACACCTAACGTTATTAGGCGATTAGAACGAAAGATCATTGTCGATTTCACCCGTGTCGCGTCACGATGGTTTTCATCACGCTGAATCCGTACAGCGCTTCGAATCCTTTTTCGCGACCGTAGCCCGACGATTTCACGCCGCCGAATGGCAGTTCTACGCCGCCGCCTGCGCCGTAATTGTTGATAAACACTTGACCGCTCTTCACCGCTTTCGCGATGCGCAAGGCGCGGCCGCCATTCTCTGTCCACACGCCTGCAACGAGGCCGTATTGCGTGGCGTTGGCGATGCGAATCGCATCGGCTTCATCATCGAACGGCATGGCAGCGAGCACGGGGCCGAACACTTCCTCTTGCGCGAGATGTGATTGCGGCGACACGTCAGCAATCAACGTGGGTTTTGCATAAAAACCCGTCGACGGCGCGTCGCTTGCAATGCTGCCTTCGGCGACGATGCGTAGTCCCGTTTTCTTTGCATCGTTCAAAAAGCCATTGACTCGTTCGAGCTGCGTTGCGCGAATCAGCGGACCGACATCAAGATCCGATTTCGCCGCACCGACGCGCAACGCACTCATGCGTTTGCCAACGAGTTCGAGCACGCGCTCATACGCGCTCGCCTGCACCAGCAAGCGCGAACCTGCGCTGCACGTTTGCCCCGCGTTTTGCACAATCGCATTGATGATCGTCGGAATCGCGTCATCAAGATTTGCGTCCGCAAATACGATTTGCGGCGATTTGCCACCAAGCTCAAGCGTGACGGGCACATGACGTTTCGCGGCGCTTTGCGCGATGATCGTGCCCACGCGCGCAGAGCCAGTGAATGAAATGTGATCGATACCCTCGGCGTCAGCGAGAGCTTGTCCGGCTTCGTGACCATAGCCCGTCACGATGTTCAACGCGCCGTCAGGAAAACCAACGTCAGCAGCAAGTTCTGCGATGCGCAACAACGACAAACACGCGTCTTCCGCAGGTTTCACCACGCAGGCGTTGCCCGCCGCGAGCGCGCCGCCCACGCTGCGTCCGAAAATTTGCATCGGGTAGTTCCACGGAATGATGTGCCCAGTCACGCCATGGGGTTCGTAGATCGACATCACGGCAAACCCCGGTGTGTACGGAATCGTCTCGCCATGCAATTTGTCACATGCCCCCGCGTAGAACTCAAAGTAACGCGCGCATGCGGTCGCGTCGGCCTTCGCCTGTTTCACAGGTTTGCCGCAATCGCGCATTTCAAGCGTCGCGAGTTCATCGTGATGCGCGCTGATAGCGTTTGCAAGTTTCATCAGCAAGCGCCCGCGTTCGACAGGCGCGAGCCGACTCCACGCGCCGCCGTCAGCTGCCGAGCGTGCGGCTTTTACGGCGCTGCGAATATCGTCCGCATTGCCGCGAGCGAGATGCGCGAACACTTGTCCATCGCTTGGATCAAGCACCGGGATCGTTTCCTCGTTGGTTCCGGAGACACGTTGATTAGCGATGAAGTGAGTGGTCATGGTGATTTCCTTGTGCGTGGAAGAATAGCGGTTCTTTCCAGCAACGACGAAACAACGTTTCTATGAGCGATCACCAGATCGAAGTTCCCTTTCCGCAAATTGATCGTTGGGCGCAAGGCAATGTGGGCATCCCGTATGTTTGGAGCGCCAAAAGCGACGTTGATGGGCCGCACGTTTGCGTAACAGCGTTGGTTCACGGCAACGAGGTGTGCGGCGCTATCGCGCTAAACGCCCTGGGCAATGCGCTTTGGGGCGGCGTTCAAGTGCAACGAGGAACGCTCTCGTTTGTATTTGCAAACGTCGCCGCTTACGAATCGTTCGACGCGAAAAAGCCGTTTGAATCGCGCTCGGTAGATGAAGATTTCAATCGTGTTTGGAATGAGACAACGCTCGATGGCGAACGCCAATCGCGCGAGCTTTCACGAGCGCGCGAGCTGCGGCCGTTCTTCGATACGGTTGATCATCTGCTTGATCTGCATTCGATGCTTGAGCCCGCACCCCCGATCGCACTCGCAGGCGACACTGTGAAAGGACTTGCGCTCGCGCACGCCGTGGGCGCACCCGTGCATATCCTGATCGACTCGGGGCATTCAGCGGGCAAACGTTTGCGCGATTACGCAAGTTTTGCTGACGCGAACTCAAACAAAACTGCGCTGCTAGTCGAGTGCGGCCAACATTGGGAGCGCGCAGTAGGCTCCGTAGCCTGCAACGTGATGTGGCGCTTCCTGCGCCATTTTGAGATGCTTGATCGCGACTGGCTCGACAATTTGATCGGCGTTGAGCCACCCGCCGCGCAGCGTATCGTTGAGATTTCCGAAGTGATCACGCTGCGCAGCAGCGAATTTAAATGGCGGCGACCGCTTCGCGGGCTCGAGGTTATTCCAGAGGCGGGGACGGTGATAGCAGTCGACGGTGATCGTGAGGTGCGCACACCGCATGCCGACGCGGTGATGGTGATGCCTGTGCCGCAGCCAAAGCTTGGGCAAACGGCGGTTCGCATTGGTCGCTATCGCTGACGCGACTACCGCACCTGCGCGTTTGCGAACGATTTCCGCCGTTCGTCGCAGCGCCACTTTCAGCGCACGTGGTTTCGACGCAAGATTCGCCGATCAACACTTTTTTTCATCAACTCACATGCTCACTTTTCTATTCAACATTATTCGCGCAACACCCATTTGGGTGTGGGTCATCTTGATTGCGCTGGCTGTTCTCGGCGTTAGGCAATTACGTGATCGCACTGTCAATCCAATTTCGCTCTTCATCGCGCCGCTGGTCTTTCTTGCCATTGGTCTCGCGAGCTCGGGGCGGCATGGCGCAGCGCTGGGCGCGTGGTTAGTTGTTGCGCTCATCACTACAACGATTTCAGCCGTTTGGATGCGAGCTGCAGCTGGCGCACGCTACGACATGAAATCTGCGTTGCTACACATACCGGGAAGCGCAAAACCGATGTTTTTTATGCTCAGCATTTTTTTGTTTAATTATGTGGCCCAGGTGACCTTCGCGATCGATCCGGTGAAAGCCACTTCCGCGCTCTGGCAAATCGGGTTCTCGGTGATCACTGGCGCGCTTACGGGTGTTTTCTTAGGCCGCGCAATTTCACTGTATCGCCTTCGGACCGTCGCCATGCGCAGCAACTAAGCTGAGCGCACCGCAAGCGCGGCTATTCAATCGGACGCTTATCGGCGGGATCGACTCGATCAACCCAATAGCGTCTGCGCTCGTTACGCTCTTGGCGCACATGTCTAAATTGATCGTTTGAGCTGATGGTGATTGCGCCGTGCCAATCCGTACGAAGAAGCGCAATATTTCGCGCCTCGTATCTTGAGAGCACTTCTTCGCGTGGGTGGCCAAATCGGTTGCGATAACCTGCGTTGATGAGGGCAACCCTTGGCGAAACCGCGTCGATAAATTCATCGACGGATGAGGTCAAACTCCCGTGATGAGGAACCAGTAAAACGTCGGCTCGGAGCGCCACACTGCTTCGATCAACCAAGGTAAGTTCACTTGTTCGCTCGATGTCGCCTGTGAGCAATGCCGACTGACCTCTCGCGCTTTTTACCTTGATCACGCAAGAGCGATCGTTGGTTTTCAACTTGGCGTTTAGGTACGACGTTGCGTCAGGATGCAGCACTTCGAACTCGACGCCGTCCCACGTCCAGCGTTGACCGGCTTGACAGGCGTAAGTGGCGATGTTTCTTCGGCGAGCGTCAGCAATGATGTCAGCCTCCGCAAACATAGAGGTCAATAACCACGTGGTTGGTGTGTTTGCAAGAATCGATTTTGCGCCGCCGCTGTGGTCCAAATCCAGATGGCTCACCACGAGTCCGTCCACGCGTGCCGAGCCGCTGGCGCGCAAATACGGCACGATCAAGCGCAGGCCGGCATCGGTGTCGTCTGCCCACCGCGGGCCGGTGTCATACACCATTGTTTTTGAGGCCGTACGAACGACGACCGCTGTGCCTTGGCCGATGTCGAGCGCAGTGACGCTGAATTCGCCTGGTTCTGGTGTGGGTGGGGTCACGGTAAATAGTGGCAAGCACCACAGCGCGCCGACCCAGCGGTATTTAACGAGGCGGGGAGCGAGTAACCAGACAACGCCTGCGATCGCGAGTGCCACCGCCCACCAAGGCGGCGAATGCTGCGACCACATCGCGCCGTTAAACGAAACAAGCCATTTCAGCAGCGATGCCAATCCATCAATCAACACGTGCGCAACAGATAGCAACGCATCTATTGGGAGCACGAGCCACAGCAGCGTGAGGGGAATAACCAGAAATGAAATGAGTGGGATCGCGATTGCGTTTGCGATCGGTCCGACCAGAGACACTTGCTGAAAAAATGCGAGCGATAGCGGCACCAAGCCGAGCGTCACCGCGATTTGCGTTTTGACCGCGACGCGCATTGCGGTTTCGCGTCCGATCCGGTTTTGAGTGACGTACATCAGCATCGCAACAGCCGCGAACGAGAACCAAAAACCCACCGCCAACACCGCCCATGGATCAATCACAAGCACGGCCAGCGCCGACCAGCTGAGCACTAACCATGGCGAGAGCGAGCGTGAGAGCAGCAGCGAAAGCGCGGCGACTACCAACATGTAACAGGTGCGCTGCGCGGGCACAGCAAACCCAGTGAGCGCGGCGTACAGCAATGCCACAACCGCCGCAACGACGGCGGCTGCTTTGTGCGCCGGGAGGCGCGCGCAGAGCAATGGCGATCGACGCCACATGGCAAACGTCACAAACGCAATCCAGGCGGCAAACAACGTTACATGTGCGCCACTAATTGAGAGCAAATGCGAAACGGCAGTGGCGTTGAACAGCGACCAGTCGGCGTTACTGATCGCGGCCTGATCGCCGATCGCGAGGGCGATCAACACGCCCGCATACGGCTTTTCTGCAAGCGCCTGCCGCATGCGGTCGCGAATCGATTCGCGCAGACGTTCTAAGTGATCGCTTAGTCGACCCGCGTTCGCGTCGAGCCGCTTCGAAAACTCGTCGACTTGAATGCTGCCGCTTGCGCGAAGGTTTCGCTCCAGCATCCAAGCCTCGGCGTCAAAACCTGCCGGGTTCGCGTTGCCATGTGGGCGTTTCAGGCGAACCGTCCAGCGCCAGCGCTCGCCCGCGTGAAGTTCCGGCAGTGGATCGCGCACCAATTCGCGAACCGGCGGTTGGTACCAGCCGAGCGAAATGCGCTGCGGAACATGAACGCTTGGCGTGAGTACCGCTTCAACGCGAAACGCGAAGCGAACGCTACGTTCATTTCGTTGCGGCATTTCATCGATTACGCCAACGATTTCAATATCGCGCCCTTCGTGTTCCCGCGCGAGTTCATCGCCCATGCGCAGATCGGCGCGCAGCGCGGCATACGATGCTGCAAGCGCAAACACGAAGAATAGGGTCAAAATTCTTCGCGGCGGTGTCTCTCGCAAGAAGAGCGCAAACGCTCCTAACGCCGATACTAAAAGCCCTATTAATGTGGGCGAGTGGGGCGGTAATATGCTAAGTTGTTGAACAGCGAATACCGCTGCTGCTGCTCCCACAATGTGGCTTTCAACGTACCAGTTGTAAAACGTTTTGCGAGAGCGTTCTCGTAATTCGCGAAACATTTAAAGAGGGCGCTTTGCGGTGAAACTTGCTCGTAGCGGACACATTTCTTCCGCGAACGCGCCCTATTCGCCGCGCTGCCAGTGCCCCGATTTTCCGCCTCGTTTTTCCAAAAGCTGGATGTCGGCGATTCGCATGCCGCGATCAACGGCCTTGCACATGTCGTAAATTGTGAGCAGCCCCACGCTCGCTGCGGTCAGCGCTTCCATTTCAACGCCCGTTCTACCGACGGTTTCGGCGGTGACTTCGATATGAACCGCGTTTGCCGTGCGATCGACATCAAATGCCACCGCAACTTTCGTCAACGGAATGGGATGTGCGAGCGGAATGAGGTCGGCACATCGTTTTGCGCCTTGGATTGCCGCTAAGCGGGCAATGCCGAGAACATCACCTTTTTTGTGCGTTCCAGCCTCGATCAACTCGCGCGTTGCAGGCTCCATAAAAATGGCCCCGTGTGCCCGCGCAACGCGATGGGTTTCAACTTTGCTGCCCACATCAACCATGTGCGCCTGGCCGCTTTGGTCGAAGTGGGTCAAATAAGAGGTGCTGCTCTGCGAATTCATTGCGTTCGGAAATGGGCTTGGGCGCGAGTGCCAGGAACTGTTTGCGGAATTCAGCTATCTTAGCAACATGACTCTTCGTCCTGCCAAGCGGATTTTTTCGCGCACTTTGCTCGCAGCGATGCTGCTGAACGCCTTCGCACCAGCCGGTTTGCCTGCCATCGCGCAGACGCGCTTGCCAGAATTGGGCGACAGCTCTGGCGCGCTGGTCAGCTCGGTGCAGGAAAAGCGATTGGGCGGCGAAGCGATGCGCGAACTGCGCGCGGCGGGCGCGGTGCTCAACGACCCCGAAGTCAACGCGTACCTCAATGAACTGGGTCGGCGCATCTTGAGCGCAAACCCGGAAATTCGACAACCGTTCGAATTCTTTGCGGTCGGCGACCCATCGGTGAACGCGTTCGCGATGCCCGGCGGCTATATTGGGGTCAACATGGGGCTGGTGTTGCTCACCCAAACCGAGAGCGAGCTCGCTGCGGTGCTCGCGCACGAAATCGCACACGTCACGCAAAAGCACTACGCGCGACAACTTGATGATCAACGCAAAAATTCCTGGATGTCGATCGCAGGACTCGCCGCCGCGATCCTTGCTGCACGAAGTGGCAACGGTGAGGCGGTGCAAGGTGCGATCTTGGGATCGCAGGCCGCTGCGGTTCAAAGTTACTTGAATTTTTCGCGCGATAACGAACGTGAAGCCGATCGCATCGGCTTCCAATACTTGCTCCGCGCAGGCTTCGATGTCGGCTCAATGAGCAGTTTTATGGAGCGACTGCAACGCTCAACGACGCTCAACGATACCGGTGCAGTGCCGGGCTATCTACGCACCCATCCCATGACGGTGGATCGGGTCGGTGAAGCTCGCGCTTTGAGCGCACAAGTGCCGCCGCGACTAGCCAAAGAAAATAGCGATTACTTCTACGTGCGATCGCTGCTGCGCAGCTATATCGGCGAAGGCCCTGACGCGGTAAAGCACTTTGAATCGATCATCACAGAGCGAAAGTTCTCAAGTGAAGCGGTGGCAAGATATGGACTCGCTGCGGCGTTGTTGCGCACCCGCGAATTCGCTCGTGCAAAAAAAGAGCTCGAATCGCTGAAAGCGGGCGGATTGCAGCACCCGATGATTGAGGCGTTGTTAGGCCAGCTCTATCTGCAAAACGATGATGTTGACGGCGCAGTGCGCCATCTCGAAACCGCCTTTCAACGTTTCCCAAATCACATGCAGCTTGCGTACGATTTGCCCGAGGCGCTCATTCGCGCGAAAAAATCGACGCGTGCCCTCACGCTACTTGAAGCAACGATTGCCAAACATTCAAATGACCCTCAGCTGCACGCGCTTGCTGCTCGCGCGAGCGCCGATCTCAATTTGAAACTCAAGCAACATCGTCATCTGGGTGAGCAGTATTACTTGCAAGGCGCGCTTCGCGCTGCGCTCGATCAATTCGAACTGGCCTCGAAAGCAAGCGACGGCAATTATTACGACGCGAGCTTTGTCGAAGCACGCGCGCGCGAAGTGAAGCGAGAGATCCAACTCGCGACGAACGAACGAAGATAGGTTTCCACCGAATCGCCCGATTTTATTGGGCGATACGGCGTTTTCGTCCAAGAGTTGATAAATTAAATCAATCGCACTATAGCCCATTAAATACGTCGTCGCGCGACAAAACCCATTCAAAATTTAGCGCGAAAAAAACCCGCCAACGAGGGCGGGTTAGTCCCAAAACGCCTGATAAGACCGGAGGTGTATCGAGGGGTGGCGTGATGGGTACAAATTCGGCGGCATCAAATACACATCGAACTTGCAGACTGAATATTACGAATATTCCATTGTCATGTCAAGCAGAAGCATGACGGTTTTATGACGATTCAGAGGAGTCCGCGCTCCGGCAGCCGTTTTTCGTAAGCCGTTGCGAGCGATCTTCCGCAGGTTTTACGCCTGCGCTGGACGAAAAAAAGCCCGTTTCCGGGCTTTAAGGGAGCAAACTGTATCGACCCGCCTCATCACAAGGAGGTTACGCGCCGCCCATGCGTTGAGCACGCGCCAAGAGTTGACTCTTCACGATTGATTTTTGTTCCGTGGTCAGCAAACCCAAAAACTTAGCCCATTCATTGAGCGCTGCTTTACGCTGCGGCGCGTTGGCTTCTTTCAGGTTTTCACGCGCGACCAATAATCCGGCCAAATCAGGGTCGGCTTTCTGCAGTTCGGCCTTCGCGGAATCGCGAGCCGACATACGCGCAGCCCGTCCTGCTTCCATCGCCGATTTCGTCGCGTCGCGAGCCACGTTAAATTGCGCTTCCTGGGTGGCGTTCAAATTGAGCTTCACTTTCAGCATTTCCATGCGTTTCGCGAAATGCGCTTCGCCATGGCCAGCGTGCATTTTGTGCATGCGCGCTTCGCCGCCGCCGAGCGCGGGAGCGGGTTGTGCCGCAGCCATTGCGGCACCGATGGCCAGCGATGCAACGATCGCAGCATGTGAAAACTTAGTTGAAAAACGGTGTTGCATGATGTTGTCTCCGGTTTGCGCCTAACGTGACGCGATGAAGGTATGACGCGAATTCTGTCGGTGAATTCAACGTGCGGGGGTGTCGCGTTGTAAATGCTTGTAACAAGCGGGGTTCACTGGTGCTGCCTCTGCTATCGTTGTGGCGAATTCAATAGATTCAAGTGATGCAACACATTCTGATCATCGACGACGACCTTCGACTGCGCGAATTGCTACAACAATTCCTGTCGCAGAGCGGATTTCGCACCACCGCGCTGCCCGATTCGCGCGATGCAAACAAGATCTTAGAGCGGGATCCGCCTCATTTAATCGTGCTCGATTGGATGATGCCGATTGAATCGGGAATCGATGTGTGTCGTCGGCTTCGCGCGAGCGGCGACGCCACACCGATCATCATGCTCACCGCTAAAGGCGACGATGATGAGCGAATCGAGGGCCTCGACGCGGGTGCTGATGATTATTTGGCAAAACCGTTTAATCCGCGTGAACTCGTCTCTCGTATTCAAGCGGTGTTGCGGCGCGCTTCGCAGTCCGCGCCCGGTGCGCCGCTGTCTATCGACAGCGCAGTTTCGTTCGGCGATTGTGAAGTCAATCTTGCGGTGCGCACGCTCACCCGCGCGGGCGTTGCGCAAGAGCTCACCACCAGCGAGTTTGCAATGCTTAGGGTGTTTGTTACTCATCCGCGCGAACCCCTCTCGCGCGAGCGTTTGTCGCTGTTAGCGCGAGGAAAAGAACACGATGTTTTTGATCGCGCGATCGATGTTCAAGTGTCGCGTTTACGCAAGCTCGTTGAGCCCGACCCTACGAAACCCCGCTACATACAAACCGTGTGGGGTCGCGGTTATGTTTTTGTACCGGATGTCGCTGGGGATTCCCGGAGCATTCAGACAACCGCGGATAACGCCTAGATTATTGGGCGAGCATGCGTTTTTTGCCACAAAGCCTATTCGCGCGCTTAACGCTTCTGCTTCTTTTGGCGGTTCTGGTTGCGCTAGTGTCTTTTGGTTATGCGTTTCGGCAAGACCGTGCAACGCTGGTCGCGCGAAACTTCACCGATGCAAAAGTTCAGCAAATTGAAGCGCTTCGCGAAGCGCTGAAAGCGCTTCCCGATGATCGCGGCATGAGCGTTCAACCGCTCGCGCGTCAGTATCGGGTGATTCTGGTTCCATACGATCGACGCCCTGACATCGGGCAAGCGCCCGCGGCAGCGTTTAAGCCCATCGTAACGCGGCTGCAGGAGCAACTTGGCCGCGACACCGAGATTCGCTGGGGAATGCGGCTCGATCAAGCCATTGTGTGGATTCGAATGCAGGTGACTGCCGACACGTCGAAATTCGTGTGGGCCGGATTCGCCATGCGAAACACCGACATTTCCGGTGAAGTGCCGGCTCGGCTCGCGATGACGCTGGGCGCGATCCTGGTAGCACTGCTCGCGGGTGCGTTTTGGTTCGCACGGCGACTCACTCGGCCGCTCTCTAATTTGTCAGAGGCCGTGGCAACGATGGCGGCAGGAAAGCACCCTTCGCCGCTGCCTGAAGATGGGCCGAGTGAAATCGCACAAGTGGCGCGCAATGTAAACAAAATGGCAGCAAATCTTGAGCAGCTAGAAACTGACCGGCGCACGATGCTCGGCGGCGTGTCGCATGACATCCGAACGCCGCTCGCGCGGTTGCGCTTAGCGAGCGAGATCGCAGTGAGCGATCCGAAGCAGCGCGCCGAGATGGCCGCCGACATCAGCGACATTGATCGCATAGTCACTCAGTTTCTTGACTTTGCACGTGGTGAACCGACCGAAGCGATGCAAAGCGTGCGCGTCGATGAAACGTTGAAGCACATCGCGCAAAAAGCGGGAGCGCAGAAATTGCCCGTTACCTGCCTTGATGATTCCAACAATCCCGCGCAGTCCGTGATGATCAAAGTGTTTCCTGCCGCGTTCGAGCGAATGTTGCTTAACTTGATCGAAAACGCGCACCGCTACGGCAAGCCACCGGTTGAACTCACCGCTGTACTCGACGGAGCGTTCGTTGAAATCACGGTGATTGATCACGGCGACGGCGTGCATCCGGCAGACGCCGAGCGGCTCAAGCAGCCCTTCGTTCGCGGCGATGCAGCGCGCGGCGGAGAGATGGGCGCGGGTTTAGGGCTCGCAATCGTTGATCGACTCGCAAAGTGGCACCACGGAAGCTTTGATATCGCGCGTCGCGCAGGCGGTGGCAATGCAGCGCGCATCCGTTTGTTGGTCGCCAATGCGTAGCCCGTAGGCTGTGGCGATGCACAAATTTGTGCATCGCAATCGTCAGTTGTTAAACAAAACCTAGCGACGCGTACCGCGCACCGAGCACCGAATCAACGCTTGCGGTTGGCAGGTTCCACCAGTCGCGAAGAATGGTTGCGTATAGATTTCGGTAGTCCGCTGTGTAGATGAAATTGTTGTCGCCCGCAAGCTGCGTCAACGACGGATGTTCACCTTTGAAACCCCCTTTTACGGAGCCGCCAAACGCGAATTGCACGTTCGCCGTTCCGTGATCCGTGCCGCCGCTCGCGTTTTCACGTGCGCGGCGCCCAAACTCGCAATAGGTCACCGCGAGCGTGTCGCGCCAGCGACCCAATTCCTCCGAGGCTTGCTTAATTGCGACAACGCTTTCAGCGAGCTGCTTCAACAGCGACTGCTGAGTGCCTAACTGCCCGCTATGGGTATCAAACGAGCCCACACTGATGTGGACTGCGGCGACACCCTGAGATGCGGATACCACCTGCATCGCAGTTTTCACCTGCTGCCCAAGATTGTGCGTTGGAAATTCAGTCTTCCAATCCGTTTTCGGTTTGAGCTGCTGCGAAGCAAACTGGGCATCGCCTTCTAGCCGCAAGATGTGTTGCAGCGCACGGTTGTACGCCCGCCCATGCGGATCGGCGAGCTTTGCTTGACGCAAGAATGCGTCAGTGGACGCAATTGAAAGCGCACGCTTCGCATGCGCCATGGGACCTAAATCGCCGCCGCCGATCGCGACGCCGTCGGCCAAGAACGCTTTGGGCGGGGCGACGCTATCGAAGGCGCGAGCCAACCAGCCTTCGCTCAAATACTCGTTTGATTTTGAGCCGGTATCCCAGATTTCGATAGATCGAAAGTGAGACAGATTGGGTTGCGGATAACCAAGCCCCATGATCGCCGCCATTTCGCCCGATTTCCACAGTGGCATCAGCGGTTCGAGCGCAGGATGCAGTGCAAATCGATCCGAGAGAGGCAACACTTGATCTCGCTTTATTTGCAACGTCGGTCGAAGCGCAGCGTACGCGGGGTCAGCGTAAGGCACTAGCGTGTTGAGCCCGTCGTTGGCTCCCTTTAGCTCAATCAACACAAGCAAGCGCTTGTAGTTTGTAGGGTCTGCAGCCCACGCGCTTGGCATAGCGATAGTGTTAACGGCAACACCTGCGCCGAGGGCACCGAAAGCGCTTAGAAAATTGCGGCGTTTCATGGCGAAGCTCACTTTAATTGGTACATCGGATCAAGCGCGATTGCGCGAAGGCCCGCGAGATCGTATTTGAGTTCCTTGACTTGCACCGGCGGGCCAGCCAAGATTGTTTTCCAAAGCATGTCAGCCTCAGATTGATTTGGATATTGCGCAAACCATCTTGCAGGATCAAAGTGATACTGACCTTTGAGTTGATTGGTTGAGCCAATCGTGTTCCGCGCGCCACTCATTGAATCCATCGCACCTGTGGCGGTCATTGAGGAAGCACTTGTCCGGCCAGCGCTCTCTCTACGCTCGCCTCTGATGTCGACTACCGCGAGCCGAGCTTGAGCACGCTGGCGTCGCTCACCAAGCATGTCGCGATCAATGAGAGCGGCACTTTGCCCTTCAACCTCGGGTTTGCCCATTTCATCAGCGCGAAACAAGCGATTGAGAAAACCTTTGCGAGCCAGCAGCGTCGTTGTATTGAGCCAAGCCTCGCCGCCGGGCCAACCTTTCACGTTGGGTGGCCCAAACAAGTCTTGACCGAGTTGTCGCATGATGACCGCAAACGGCGCGGGATCTTCTACTTCAAAACGGAATTGCCGTAACGAGCCGACCACCAATTCCGCAGGCGATTTCACCAGCACAGCGCGATTGGTCGGCGCCCAGAATGCTTTCGACAACAGCATTGCGCGCATCACAGGCTTTAACTCATAGCCACCGTCTCTAAATACACTCGCGAGCACTTGGAGTTCGTTTTCATCTACGTTTGGAGATACAAATTCGTTCCAGAGTTTGCGTGTGATGAATTCGGCTGTTTTATTGTTTTTCAGCAGCAGTGTGACGACATCATCGCCATTAAATCGACCGCTTTTTCCAAAAATCGTTTTTTCGCCATCGTCGTGCTGAGCTCGGCGGAACCGGAACTCACCGGCATCAGCGTCAACGCTCCAACCGGTGAATGCGCGCGCGACTTCTTTAATATCGCTTTCGCTGTAGTTGCCTTCGCCGAGCGTGAACAATTCCATAACTTCGCGTGCGAAATTTTCGTTCGGCATGCCCTTGCGGTTCTGCACACCATCCAGGTAAATCAGCATCGCCGGATCTTTTGACACCTCACGCAACAGCGCGCCGAAATTGCCGAGCGCGTATTGTCGAAACAACGCGTTCTGTTGATACATTGCACGCGCCACGCGAACTTTGGCTTGCGACGTAGCAAAGTGGTTGTGCCAAAAAAGAGTCATCTTTTCGGTGAACGGCGACGCCGTGGAGAGCATCTCTGCCGTCCACCATGCGCGAAGTTCAAGGCCACGTACCACTTGCTCGCGGCGCTGCGCCTCCTGCCTTTCTTGCTGGGTCATCTCGGGGCGGAATACACGCTCGTACGATTGCGTCCAGCTTGGCGCAGGGTAGCTCGCCTGTCGACGCACATCAGAGAGCAATCGATCAACGGCCTGTTCGCGACTCAACTTCGCAAAGGCTGCGATCTCTGCGGGTTGTGCCGCAAAGCTGGTGCGCCCCAGGAGATGTCTAGCTTCCTCAAATCCCATCGCCTGCGAGTCACTGGACTGAGCGCGGACGTTTGCGATGATTAGCGCCCACGCGACAATCGCTGCGATAACCCAAAGGATGTATCGGATCAAACCGGAACTCTGGTTGCGATTAAGGCTTTGCATGGGGTCTCGCTAATTTAAATGATCGAGGAGAGGCGTTGCACGCTCTGCGTCAAACCGCGTTCGAAACGTAGCGCGAGGAATGCGTGTTGCGTCTTGCGATTTGCAAGCCGCGTGCTCGCTGCTGCTGCAACACGCATTCGACTAGTTTTTTCCGAGTTAAGCGGCTTTGCGTGCGTTGTGTTTCTTTTTGTAAATATGGCGACTCGCTTGGTTTTGATCGCGCTTGAGCTGGGCACGTTCAGCAACCGTGACTTTACCGTCGGCTTTAAATGCGCGCTTCTCAGCACGGATGCCGCGTTGCTCGGTGCGTAGTACCGCGGCCTCTTTTTTTGTCAGTTCGCCGCTGGCAACGCCCTGCGAAATGCGTGCAGATTGATTTTCTTGACGCTCTTTCACAATCGGGGTCGTGGTGTTCGCCTGTGCTGCAAACGAGACGCAGGTTGCTGCGGCGACAAAAGCAGCGACGAGAGATTTTGAGAGTTTCATGATTTCTTCCTTGTTTGAGACTTGATCGACACTGTGTCAGATCATGTTTCAACAACGACATGCTCTCGCCTTTCGAGTACGCGAAGCAACCTGCGCTTTGTAAGCGTTTGTTACCCAGTGCTCAACACGAATTGATGGCGCTGGGTATTCTCATGTCGTTAAAAACCGACATCAATTACATAACGAATTCAATCACTTACGAATTTCATTGAACCACGCGTCGCGCTGGCACGACAAAAAGACAAGGTTTTCATCACTCTAGGCACTAGAAAACCCATTCGCGTCATCGTTTTGTCGCATAAGTTGTTGAAAATTAAATGGTTTTCTGTGCTGGCACGGAAGCCGCTTTAGACCACTCGTCACAGTGAGGTTTGTTATGGATATGTATTTCACCAATGCCGTTGAGTTTTCTCAACATAAAGCTCAGCAGCCCGTTGTTCCCGCATCCGGCGCTTTAGCCGATGAAGGCGAGAGCAAAGCGCTTCGCGAGCTTGCCGCACTCGGTGACCGCGTATCAGCGGCACGCCTTATTGCTTGACCACGTAGGGGTGTTTTCCTCCCCCGGTCACCCCTACGTGTTTCTCTCGTGATCCCCTGCCCGCTTCGTAGCGGGCTTTTTTTCGCCGATGTGCAACGTCAGGCCTGACGAGTTTCGAAGAAGCGCCAGATGAGCTTTGTAGCGTTTGGGCCACGTTCATCGTTAAACGCGAATTCCGCGTCGCCACCGCTCCACGCATGCGCCAAGCCACGCACGCGGACGCCTTGAACAACGATCTCGCCGTCGCGTTTGAGATTGGCAACGGCATAGGCTCTTGCGTGTTCGCTAGCATCGACCTCGCTCACCTCGCGCGACAACTGTTCTGCGCCGGGCGCTCTCTCGAATAGCGTCTCCCACGTTTTCACCAGCGCTGTTCCATTGCTTTCATGCACTCGTTGATCCTCGTCGCCGTGAATCACCATCATTGGCGGCGGCAATTGTTTGTGATTTGACCAATACGTTCGTGCAAGTGCTTCGCGATCCACCTTCACGCCACGCTTCATAGCGAGCACCGCGCTCGCCACCGTTGGCGCCTGTAGCGGCGGCAACCCGGAATGCAGCGCCACCGCCGCAAATTGCGTCGGATAGTGGAATGCGAGCAACCCCGCGAGCGCGGCACCTGAAGACATGCCCGCAACGTAGACACGAGACGCATCGCATTTCGTTTGTTTGAACGCGATATCAATCATTTCGCGAATGATCGCGCACTCGCCGTTTCCGTTCGCAGTATTGTTGTCAAACCAATTCCAGCAGCGGCGCAGATTGGCAAAACTCGTTTGTTCGGGGTAGAGCACCGCGAAGCTCTCTTTGTCCGCCAGCTCGCTCATTCGGGTACCGTGTTCAAATTCGTCGGCGCTCTGCCGACACCCGTGGATCATCACAACCAAGGGCAAGCGCTCACGCCTCAGGTGTGATGGCACGTACAACCGATAGCGGCGCTTCGGTGGCAGCAACAACCAAGGCGCAACAATCCCGTTCGCCGAAAACGCGGTGCCTTCGAAAACATTGGCCGCTTCCGTGGCGCGGCGAAGTCGTGTTTTTTCACGCGTAGCGCGCAGTTGATTAGACGCAGCGAGCGCGCTCAATCGCATCTGGAATCGGGAAAGCCGCGATGGTTTGGGCGGTTTTGCCGCAGCCTTACTCAGTCGACGCTTGTGTTTAGTTTTCAGCGGTCACTCCAAAACAATATGCTGCGTCGCAGCATAACAGCTCTGGCATGTAAGCGCCAATTTATTTGGGCAATCAACTTGATTTTTATTATTCGCGTTTATTGGTAAAAAATTGACTATTGCCCATTGCAAACGGCGTTGTAAAAATTAAGCTGTATTCCAATCGCAGTATCAACGGCGACGCAGCCAACCGGTCAGCGAATATCGATCTAGCGATGCCGGAAGCACCTCGTGCGGAAACATCTCGCTTCTAAAAGCAACCATCGTTCCCGCGCGCGGCAGAACTCGCGATATCTCGTTTAGCGCCTCGTCGTACAAGACCAGTTCGCCGCCCGCGTCGTTGGGCCATGACTCATTGAGATAGAAGACAAGCGATAAGACTCGCGCATCGTCAGTCGCAAATTGATCGCGATGTCGTTTGTAGAAACGTCCGGGAGGATAGTGCGCGAAATGCATTTCCTCGCTCGATGCGCCGAGAAATAGCGCGTAGTTCAATGCCTGTCGCAGCTCAGCGATCACAGAGATTGCGGCTTTCTCTGCGCTGTGTTCCGGCGCGTCGCTGAGCCACATCGTCTGATCGCCTCGTATCGCCGCGTTTGCGGTAGCTTCGTTCGCGCGCCCGATGCGGGTTTGCGTGAATTCACCCGCTCGACCGAGCGAGCCGACCCGCGCGCAAAGCTGGCGCGTTAGGGCGTCGTTGAAAATTGAAGTGCCAACGTAGTGGCCTTCACGAGCGATGGCGTCAGCAATTTTTTCTACGCGTTCATTGAGCAGTGCATTCACCGCGCAATTCTATTTTGGCGAGTGAGACCGCTCAGATTCATTGCTGGCGAAACGCCCTAGAATCAGTTGGAAACAACACATACATTTAAGGAAGGATCGCTCGATGCGTGTCGTAATCACGGGTGGCGCTGGCTTTTTGGGCACGCAGCTGGCGCAGCGCATCTTGTCGCAAGGCACGCTTGTATCTGCCTCGGGCGAGGTGCGCGCTGTGTCTGAATTGGTGTTACTAGACATGGTGCCCGCAGCGGGTCACGCGTGGCTAAGTGACCCGCGTGTGCGTCAATTTGCTGGCGATATCAACAACACCGACTTGTTGGCAGAAGCGCTCTCGCCCAACACGGGTAGCGTGTTTCACCTTGCCGCCGTCGTGAGCGGTCAGGCGGAAGCCGATTTCGACATCGGTATGAAGGTGAACGTAGATGCGACGCGCAGCTTGCTCGAGTTGTGCCGCAAGTTGCCTGCGCCACCGAAGTTTTTGTTTACAAGCTCTTGCGCCGTCTTCGGCGGCGATTTGCCCGACCTATTGCCTGACGATCAGCTGCCTAAGCCGCAAGGTTCGTACGGTATTCAAAAAGCCATCGGCGAAATGCTGGTGTCTGACATGAGCCGTCGCGGGATGATCGACGGCCGCTCCGTTCGCCTCCCCACAATCACCGTGCGCCCCGGTAAGCCCAACAAAGCTGCATCGAGTTTCGCAAGCGGCATCATTCGCGAACCGCTTTCCGGGACAGCAGCCGTTTGCCCAACGAGCCCTGATACCCAAGTTTGGCTCATGTCGCCTGAACGCGTGATCGACAACATCATGATTGCGCACGACGCGCCCGCGTCATCGTTTAAGTTCAATCGAACCATCACGCTCCCTGGCCTCACGATTACCGTCGGCGAGATGGTCGAGAGCCTGCGGCGCGTAGCAGGCGACGCGGTCGCGTCACGAATTAGCTGGCAACTTGATCCCGTGATTGATCGGCTCGTGACCTCCTGGCCAAAAGCATGCGCAGGCACTTTTGGGAAAAGTCTAGGTATGAAAGCCGATGATTCGTTTGACGACATTATTCGCGGCTATATAAAAAATTACGTGCGGTAGCGTGAGCCTGGTTCTTCCAAAAGACGCAAACCGCCGCCGCATCTTCTTGATGCGACACGGCAGCGTTGATTACTTCGACGACGATGGAAAGCCAGTGCGCCCGGACACAGTGCCGCTTTCTGAAAAAGGGCGGCAACAGGCCATTGCAGCGGGCGAAGAGTTCGCGCAGTTAAAGCTAAGTTTTGATCGCGTTATCGTGAGCGGGTTACCGCGGACAATTGAAACTGCATCACTTGCGCTTTCAAGATTGCCGCATGCTGTGCGATTGGAAACGCAGCACGCGCTACGTGAAATAGAAAGCGGAAAGCTTGCCGACATTAAGCCGCATTTGGTCGAACGAGCATTTCTTGGCGCGTTCGCAGCGACCGCCGACGTCGACGCACAATTTCTGGGTGGCGAAAAGATCGGGCACTTTCTTGCACGCGTGTTACCGCAACTCGATGCGCTGCGTGCTGACCAAAACTGGGATTGCGCATTGCTGGTTCTACACGGTGGCGTGAATCGCGCATTGCTTTCTTACTTGCTCACAGGTGAAGCCAAACTACACGGTGGCTTTGCTCAAGATCCGGGATGCATCAATGCAATCGACGTCGGTGCGGAAAAGCATGATGCGATTCTGCGCGTTGTGAACTATGCACCGCTTGATCGGCTGCAAACTGCGACAAGGAAAACAACAATGGAAGAGCTATTGGAGAAGTTTATTGCCTATCGTAAGCGACATCATGAGGATCGCGAATGAGCGCAGAACTCAGTCGAACTGAGCTTTTCACCGGCACCAAATCGGTTGCGGATAACCAGCGCTTTGACGTCAACGCGCTTGCGGCGTACCTTCGCGCCAACGTTGAGGATTTTCAAGGCGAAGTTGTCGTCGAACAGTTTAAGGGCGGACAATCTAACCCGACATTCAAGCTCATCACACCGAAGAAAACATATGTAATGCGCGCGAAACCGGCGGCGCAGGCGAAGTTGCTACCGTCCGCGCATGCGATTGATCGCGAATTCCGTGTGATGAAAGCGCTACACGGAACCGACGTGCCGGTAGCGAAAATGCACACATTGTGTGAGGACGAATCGGTGATCGGGCGCGCCTTCTACATCATGGATTTTGTAGACGGGCGCGTTTTGTGGGAGCCGCAGCTTCCCGGGATGCGAGAGAGTGATCGTGCAGCAATTTTCGATGAGTTAAATCGAGTGATTGCAGCGCTGCACCGCGTGAATTTCTCTGAGGTTGGGCTGAACGACTACGGCAAACACGAAGGTTATTTAGCGCGCCAAATCGCGCGCTGGACAAAGCAGTACAAAGCGAGCGAAACTGAATCAATTCCGGCCATGGATGCGCTCATCGAGTGGCTGCCGGCGCATATCCCTTCGGGTGAGGAAACAAGCATCGTGCATGGCGACTATCGCCTAGACAACGTCATTTTTCATCCGACCGAGCCGCGAATTCTTGCGGTGCTCGATTGGGAGCTCTCAACGCTTGGGCATCCGCTTGCGGATTTTGCGTATCACTGCATGACTTGGTATTTGCCGCCCGGCGCGGGGCGCGGGCTTGCGGGGATTGAACTGTCAAACACCGGCATTCCGAATGTGAAGGACTACATTGCTACGTACTGCGAGCGCACGGGGCGACAGGCCGGCATCGAGCATTTTGATTTCTACATGGCGTACAACATGTTTCGCATGGCGGGCATTTTGCAGGGCATCATGAAGCGTGTGGTCGATGGCACAGCAGCGAGTGCGCAGGCAGTGGCAATGGGCAAAGCGACACGACCGATTGCGGAGCAGGGTTGGGCGGTCGCGCAGCGGATTAAGTAGGAAGAGGCGTCGTCCCGGCGAAGGCCGGGATCCATCGAACCTTCGGGTGATGATGGATTCGCCGCTAAAAGCAATTAACGATTACAAACATGGGTCCCGGCCTTCGCCGGGATGACGAAAATGGACTTCCAACACAGCGACAAAGTTAAACACTATCAAGCGCAGCTCTTGAAGTTTTTCGATGACTACATTTATCCGAATGAACATCGGTACATGCAGGACATCGAAGAAAACACCAAAGCCGGCAAGCGCTGGACGCCGACGCGCATCATCGAAGAGCTCAAACCGATTGCCAAGAAGCAAGGTTTGTGGAATTTGTTCTGCCCGCATGAAAAATATGGCGCGGGCTTGACCAACATGGAATACGCGCCGCTTGCTGAAATTACCGGGCGCGTGCCCTGGGCGCCGGAGGTGTTTAACTGCTCCGCGCCCGATACCGGCAACATGGAAACGATCATTCAGTACGCCAGTGAAGAGAAAAAGGCCGAATGGTTGCCGCGCTTGTTAAACGGTGAGATTCGTTCTGCGTTTGCGATGACCGAACCTGCGGTGGCGTCAAGCGATGCCACGAATATCGAGACGCGGATCGAGCGCGATGGCAACGACTACGTCGTTAATGGCCGCAAATGGTGGATTTCTGGCGCGGGCGATCCGCGCTGCGCGGTGTACATCGTGATGGGCAAGAGCGACCCAACCGCGCAAACGCATTTGCAGCAGTCAATGATTTTGGTGCCAGCGAACGCCAAAGGCGTGACGGTGATTCGTCCGCTCACTGTATTTGGTTATGACGACGCGCCGCACGGGCATTGCGAGATGACGTTTGAAAATGTGCGTGTACCAGCAGAAAACATGCTGCTCGGCGAAGGTCGTGGGTTCGAGATTGCGCAAGGCAGACTTGGCCCTGGGCGCATTCATCATTGCATGCGGTTGCTCGGATTGTCTGAACGCGCGCTGGAACTCATGTGCAAACGCCTCACGCAACGCGTTGCGTTCGGTAAACCGGTGTCAGCGCAAGGCGTGTGGCACGAGCGTATTGCGGAAGCGCGCTGCATGATCGATCAAGCGCGCTTGCTTACGCTGCAAGCTGCATGGATGATGGATGTAGCGGGCAACAAAGTTGCGAAACAGCAAATCGCGATGATTAAAGTCGTTGCGCCGAATGTCGCCTGCAAAGTGATCGACTGGGCGATGCAAGCGCACGGTGGTGGCGGCATGAGCGATGATTTCCCGCTCGCGTATGCCTACACCGCTGCACGCACCTTGCGCTTTGCGGATGGCCCAGACGAAGTGCATCGCAACGCAATCGCAAAGACCGAGCTTGGAAAGTACGTCTCGCGGTAAGCGCGCAAATGCCGCGCAGAAATACTGTTCTTAAATACAGTATTATTGTGCGATGAGCATCAAACATTGGCCCGCAGACGATCGACCGCGCGAAAAACTCATTGAGCGCGGTGCGGCAACACTCACTGACGCCGAGTTGCTGGCAATTTTTCTGCGCGTGGGAATCGTAGGCAAAAGCGCCGTTGAACTGGCTCGCGATTTACTGGATCGCTTCGGTTCGCTCGGAGATGTTGTAAATGCCTCCTGCGAAAAGTTTTGCGACGCACCGGGGATGGGTGAAGCTAAGTTTGCGCAGCTTCAAGCCAGTGTCGAAATGGCGCGGCGGGTGCTAGCGGGACAGATGCGCGATGCGCCCGTGATGAGTTCAACTGAGGTTGTTAATGATTTTTTGCGTTTGTCGATTGGGCACGAGCGCGTTGAAGTGTTCGTCGCGCTCTGGCTTGATGCGAAAAACCGTTTGATTGAAATGCAGACGCTGTTTCGCGGCACGCTAATGCAAACAAGCGTTTATCCGCGTGAAGTGGTGCGCGCGGCACTCGATAAAAACGCCGCGAGCGTGGTGTTCGCGCACAACCATCCCTCAGGTAACGCAACACCCAGCCAGTCCGATCACCTGCTCACCCGAACGCTCAAAGCGGCGCTTGCACTGATCGACGTGTCCGTGATCGACCATTGCATCGTTGGCGTGAATCGCGCTTCTTCAGCAATGTCTAGCCCGCCAACGGTGTATTCAATGGCAAAGATGGGCGAGATTTGAGCAATGGCAAAAGCGCTATATCGATTATTTTACTGGGCGGTCGCGGAATTAAGGTTAATTATTGACTTAATACATTATAGATTTAGTCGCCCAATTGAATTGGCGCTTACAAAGATAAGCTGTAAATCTTAATCTACTTCGTTTGCAGCACGCTGCGAACGCCCTCGTTGGCGAGCGCATCCGCGCGCTCGTTGCCAGGATCGTTGGAATGCCCCTTCACCCAGCGCCATGTCACGCGATGATTGCCACACGCAGCGTCAAGTGCCTGCCAAAGATCGGCATTTTTAACGGGCTTTTTGTCAGACGTTCGCCAGCCGTTTCTTTTCCATCCGTGGATCCAAGTCTCGATGCCCTGTTTTACGTAATTTGAATCCGTGAAAAGCTCCACTTCGCAGGTTCGAGTGAGTGCACGTAGCGCTTCGATCGCTGCAGTGAGCTCCATTCGATTGTTAGTGGTGTTGAGTTCGCCGCCATAGAGCTCGCGCCGATGGGATCCTGCGATTAGCAGCGCGCCCCAGCCGCCTGGGCCAGGATTTCCTTTGCACGCGCCATCGGTGTACACAACAACGGGCAACTTTTGAGCGGCCTCAGTCATGACGCACGTCTGCAACCGTGTGATGCGTTTTCTCAAGGTGCGACTGTGAAACTGCGCTACTCAGCCCCTCGCGCGACGGCGCGGTCACTGCTACACGACGGCGCTTGTGACGCGTCCATTCAGGTTTTAACAAGCGCACGCCAGCAACGCGTTTCGCCGCTTGCAAGTAGTAAACACCGCCTGCAAACGGCCACCATTGGTCACCCGCTTTCGCCACCCACTCCATGCGAGAGAGCGTGCGTTCGCTTGCCGCGGGCACGTTGAAGCAATCGAGCTGGCCTTCAATCAAATCGAACCCTAACAAGGTGAGCCAGTCTTTTACGCGCGAAAGCGCGATGAAATCACCACCCCATGCGCCGCTTCGATCACGACCCAAGAAGCGCTTTACGCCGTACAGCGAAAACGGGTTAAAACCAGTTAGTAACAAGCGGCCTTCAGGTCGCAAGGCACGATAGGCTTCACGCAGCACCTCATGCGGCAAGGCGTGAAATTCAAGGGTGTGCGGCATAACTATCACATCGAACTGGTTTTCTTGAAAAGGCAGTTGATCCGGCTCAGCGAGGAACTCTGCAACCGTGTTCCAGCCCATGCACCAGCGGTTGCCGATTCGACTCCCGCGTAAAAGCGGCATCGATGCGGCGCCGATCTGTAGTGCGTAATAGCCGAACAGATCCGGCAGCACCCGATCAAAAATCGCTTGTTCGCGTTCCGCAACATATCGACCACAGGGCGTGAGCAACCAATCGTCAAACGTTGCGGGCGTAACATCACCGCTCGGCTCCATCGGTTGGTTGGGGCTATTCGCGTCTCTGTTTTCGCCACTATCGAACGACATGCTATCGATTACTCCCATTCCTGCGTTCGCTGATAACTATATCTGGGCGATTACTAACCTCGCCAGATCGCGCCGCGCTATTGTTGTTGATCCCGGCGATGCGGCGGCTACCGAACAATTTTTGCAGCAGTCCGGCCTTGATCTCGCTGCGATCTTGGTCACTCACCACCACGCGGATCATACGGGAGGCGTGGTTGAGCTCGCAGATCGGTATCACGCGAAAGTTTATGGCCCAAAAAACGATTTGATCCAAGGGATCACTCACCCCGTGGGGGAAGACGACGAGATTCCTGAGCTCATCGACGGGGTTTGCAAGTTACGCGTATTGGCTGTGCCGGGCCACACCTTAGATCACATTGCTTATCTGGGCGACGGGTTTGTGTTCTGCGGCGACACTCTATTTGCTGCAGGATGCGGTCGCCTGTTCGAGGGATCACCGGCGCAGATGCACAACTCACTGCAACGCCTCGCAGCCTTACCCGCAGAAACACGCGTTTATTGCACCCATGAATACACGCTTTCAAACCTAAGATTTGCGCTCGCGGTTGAGCCAGGGCACGCGGCGGTGCAGCAGCGAGTATTCGATGAGGCCGAAAAACGCGACGCTGGATTGCCGACCTTGCCCACCACGATCAGTCTGGAGCGCTCGACTAACCCCTTTCTGAGAACCGGCTCCAGGGAAGTGGCCGCAAGCGCGGAACGTTTTTCGAAGCTATCGCTCCAAGATGAACTTGAAGTATTCGCGGCACTGCGGCGGTGGAAAAACGATTTCCGATGACGCTTACGCTTTGCGAATCTTGCCTAAACATTTCGCCTGATCACTTCGCAAGCATCGCTTCACACATTCGGAGCCGCGCCGTATTAATGTGTCATTGGTTTGACGCGCACAAGTGAAGTGAGTACCATCGCGCGAAAATTTTGCTCCGGAGACCGCGTGCACTTTCAGATACGACGCTCACGAATTCCCATTGGCGCCACATGCGCTCGTTCATCATCCGCTGTTGCGAAAGCACCACGCATTCGCAGCGCGCTTTCGTTAGCTATCGCACTGGCTTTATCGACATCTTACGGCTACGCCAATGAGACCGCCGCCCCGGCGCTTCCGCTCGCTGCGGAGGTCGCGGCAACAAACACGCCGCCGATTAATACCCCGCTCGCTGCGTCATCACCAAACTCAAGTGCAGCATCCCCAACTGTCATCGCTGAGCCGCTTGCAATCGAAAAGCCAAAGACAGCGTCTCCCGGATTGACCCACGCTGCCGCGCCCGCGATAACTCTGCCTTCGCCGTCGGTGCAAGAAGTGATCGCGCCTACGGCCAGATCATTGGTATCGACGCAGAGCGTTGAAGCGACGACTGTTGTCCCAGCGGTGGTCGAGGCGGTTGCGATCGAGACGCCACCCGCAGATTTGTGGGATCGAATTCGCGCAGGCTACGCGATGCCCGATCTCGACGACGAGCTCGTAGGTAAGTGGGAAAAGTTCTACGCTGATCGTCCTGATTACATGGCGCGCATCGTCGACCGATCAAGTAAGTACATGTTCTACATCGTTACCGAGCTTGAGCGACGCGGAATGCCGTTGGAGATCGCTCTGCTTCCAATGATCGAAAGCGCGTTCAACCCAATCGCTCACTCCACCGCTAAAGCGTCTGGAATTTGGCAATTCATCCCTTCGACGGGATCTCAGTTTGGAATGAAGCAAGACTGGTGGGCGGACTCACGTCGCGACATCGTCGCGGCGACCAACGGTGCGCTCGACTATCTCTCCAAACTTCACGGCATGTTTGGCGATTGGCAACTCGCGCTGGCGTCTTACAACTGGGGCGAAGGCTCGGTGGGGCGTGCAGTAGCGCGTTCAAAGTCTTCCGGACGCGACGGGACTTACCTCACCTTGAACATGCCTGCGGAGACTCGCAATTATTTGCCTAAGTTACAGGCGGTTAAAAACATCATTCGCGACCCTGCCCGCTTTGGACTCACCATCGCGAGCGTACCCAACGAACCGTACTTCAAAACGGTGACGCTCTCGCATGCGGTAGATCTGAAAAAGGCCGCGCAGTTTGCGGAGATGTCGGAAACAGAATTCGTAGCGCTTAACCCCGCTCACAACCGTCCGGTCATTGCCGGGCGAGGAGAGCATCAAATTCTCTTGCCCGCAGCCAAAGCAGATCTATTTATCTCGCGGCTTGAGGCGTACGACAATCCGAAGGTTTCGTGGAAGGCATACAAAACGAAGTCCGGTGATCGCATTGAATCGATTGCACAGCGCTTCGGCACCTCGGTTGCGGCGCTTAAGTCGGTCAACGGAATTCGCGCCGTCGCCTCGACGCTGCCCGCGGGCTATAACCTGCTCGTACCTTCCGATGGACCATCAGACGAGGCGCTCGGCAGCATTCAGAATGCGGTGTTTACGAAGTTTCCGGAATACGTTGCGCCGAAGGCTCACCGTGTTCGTAAAGGCGAAACGTTCGCCGGAATTGCGAAACGATATGGCGTCGCGCCGACGACGCTCGCCAAATGGAACCGGATGGGTAAGCAAAGCGCGAGAGCCGGGCAATTGCTTTATGTGAGCGGACCCGCGCCAACGCGCAGTCAGGCTAAAAACGTTCGCGCGTCGTACAAAAAAGCAGGCAGCCGTAGCGCAAAAGCCAGCAAAGCAAGTAAGAAAGCGATAAAGGCCAAGCCTCGCTCAGTCGCGAAAAAGCGCTGAGCCGTAACGCACCTAGGGTGGCGCGCAAAACGTCGTGGGTGAGCGGCTATGTCCACCCGCAGCGTTCGTCTGAATGGGCGCAACGGGCAACGATTGTTATGCGCAGCGATCGAGCGGCCAGCGATGACTACGATGCGTCGGTTTCGTGCCTTCGTGATTTGTGCTCGCCTACTTGCGCGACGGCATCATCAATGATTGCGCGCCTACGCCGATCAGCATGAGCGCCAGATTTTTTCAGCAGCGGATGAGTTGCAATTGGATTGCGCGGGGGCGTGACAGGAATCTGCAACGGCGAAGTTCGCTTCCCGCCCGGTGTTGATTTGGTTCGCGCCATGATCGAAACTCCAATGTTGCGATGCAAATAAAAAACGGCGCGAATTCGCGCCGTTTTATGCTGAAGCAGTTCGAAAACCGCAGTCAGATTACTTCTTCTTAGCTGCTTTTTTCGCTGGCTTCTTAGCTGCTGCTTTCTTAGCTGGCTTTTTAGCGGCAGGTTTTTTCGCTGCTGCTTTTTTCGCTGGCTTCTTAGCTGCTGCTTTCTTAGCTGGCTTTTTAGCGGCAGGTTTTTTCGCTGCTGCTTTTTTCGCTGGCTTCTTTGCTGCTGCTTTCTTAGCTGGCTTTTTGGCCGCTGGCTTTTTAGCTGCTGCTTTCTTAGCTGGCTTTTTGGCGGCAGGTTTTTTCGCTGCTGCTTTTTTCGCTGGCTTCTTAGCTACTGCTTTTTTTGCAGCAGGCTTCTTCTTTGCAGCTGGCTTTTTCTTAGCAGGTGCTGCAGCGGCTGCAGGTGCAGCCATCGTCATCATGTCGCTCATTGTGGTCTCCTAAAGGTTGACTCTCACAGTTAAAAAATCACTATGAGCACAACGTCGAGGTTTTCAACTTCCCATTCTGTTATCGACGTTAGTCAATTTCAGAACTAGAAAAAACTACAACTCGCTCACAGTGTCAGGCGTTGTTATGAACTGCTTCAAGGCACACGAAACTTGTTTACAACACACGCAACTGATACTGCAAATTCTAGCTTGATTTTTTTTCTGAACAAGGTTAATCGCGCGCGATGATCACGCGCGAAATAAATCATGTTGTTTTTATTGCACAGAATCTATGCAGCGATTTCGCATTCGATTTTCATTTCACGATACGCTCATGTGCAATTAAGTCATCAAACGTTTCGCGTTCGCGAACTAAATGCATCTCATCATCCTCAATGAGAACCTCTGCAGCGCGACCTCGCGTGTTGTAGTTTGATGCCATCACCATACCGTATGCACCAGCACACAACACGGCAAGCGTGTCGCCTTCGTTGAGGACGAGCTTGCGATCCTTCGCGAGCCAATCTCCGCTCTCACAAACGGGCCCGACCACGTCGTATGTCAGCGCGTTACCGGGGTGATCTTGCACTGACAACACCGGATGAAACGCATCGTAGAGCGTAGGGCGGAGCAGGTCGTTCATGCCAGCGTCTACGATCGCGAAGTTCTTTGTTTCTCCGGGTTTGAGAAACTCAACGCGAGTGAGCAATAGACCTGCGTCGCCCACGATTGAGCGTCCTGGCTCTAGGAGAAGTTTTAGATTCCGATCACCGAGCTCGCGCGCGACGGCTTCAGCAAACAGGCTCATCGGCGCGAGCTTTTCATCGTCGTAGACAATGCCGCGTCCACCACCAATATCCAAGTGTGCAATCGCGATGCCGCGATCTGCAAGTTGATCTACGAGCGAAAGCAGTCGACGCAGCGCGTCTACAAAAGGCGACAGCTCAGTGATCTGCGAACCGATGTGACACTCGATACCGTGCACTTCAATACCGGGCATGCTCGCCGCAAGCCGATACAAACGAAGCGCCTCGCCGTGCGCAACGCCAAACTTGTTTGATTTCAAACCCGTGGAGATGTAGGGATGCGTTTTCGGATCTACGTCGGGGTTGATACGGAAGGTGATCCGCGCGCGCTCACCCATTTCGCTCGCCACAGCGTTGACTCGATGCAATTCGGATTCGGACTCGATATTGAAGCAGTAAATGCGCTGACGGAGAGCGAATTCAATTTCCTCGGCGCGCTTAGCAACGCCAGAGAAAATAACCTTGGCTGGGTCGCCGCCTGCTGCGATTACGCGTTTCAATTCGCCCATCGAGACGATGTCGAAGCCAGCGCCGTGTTCTGCCAAGATCGACAACACACTCAAGTTTGAGTTTGCCTTTACGGCATAACAAATCAACGGATTGAGCGCGGCGAAGCCCTCAACATACGCCAAAAAATTGGCTTCGATTGCAGCGCGCGAATAGACGTAGCAAGGCGAGCCGAATCGATCCGCGACCGATTCCAGCGCAACGTTTTCGTAGAAAAGCGCGCCATCGCGGCGCGTTAGTTGGGGGGTAAGCATGGGTTAAGCGTTGTTCGTGTGCGTGGCGCTTTGCGCGGATTTTGGAGGAACCAAAGGCCCCTTGTTACCGCAACCCGCGAGCATCGTTATGACTAGGATCGCCGAAGCCGTTACCGTGATACGTGTGAAAATGGTTCTCATTTCAATATTTTCTTCGAAAAAACATGCTGGATGTAAGCGAATTCAATGAACGCATAGATTTGATCTTTGATCGAATCATCGACACGATCGATGCGTCGGACACCGACTGCGATGCCGAGGTGTTACAGGGCGTACTTGAGATCACCTGCGCGGATCGTTCAAAGATCATCGTGAACCGGCACGAGCCAACGAGAGAAATCTGGGTTGCCGCAAAAAGCGGTGGCTTTCATTTCAAACTTGACGGCGAAAACTGGTTGGATACGCGTTCCGGTGAATCACTGACAGCTGCGCTTTCTCGCGTATTTCGAGAACAGTCTGGCGTGTCTCTAGAGTTCAAGTAATACCGCGTAATTTTTCACCGCGCGCCGATTCTTTTTCGACATCGGATCGAGCGCTTCCACAATCGCCCAAAATCGCTTTGAATGGTTGAACTCAACCAGGTGAGCGAGTTCGTGCGCGATGATGTGCCGCATCAGGGTGGGCGGCAGTTGAATGAGTCGGTAGTTCAAGCGCACGTTTCCGTCGATCGTGCAGCTTCCCCAAAGCGTTCGCGCGCTAGATAACGACACCTTTTTCAAAGGCAATCCTGCGTTAGCGGCCATTTCTTCAGCCAACGCGGGCAACTCATCCTTTGCAATGCGTTTGATTTCAGCGTCAAGCCGTGCGCGATTGATTCGGCCATCTGAGCTAGTGAACACGCACTGTCGCTCGGTCAGGTCTACGCCTTCAAACAGGCCTTCGCGAACGTCAATCTTCAATTTGACGCCGCGGAATAGAGTGTGCCCACCATCGCGAAACTCTGACAACTGCGCCAAACGAGCGCGCTGCCGCTCAAGCGCAGAGCCAATCCACTCGCTGCGCGCTTCGATAGCGGCGTCAATTTCATAAATCGGGGTCCACTTCGGCGCGCGAATGACTAACCCGTCGGTTGTGATCACCAAGCCGATGGATGAACGACTTACGCGAAGCAGGCGGTAACCGATGCCGCTGCTACTGGTGCGAACACCTGCGATAACCGCGCTTGGATCAGCCGATTTTGATCGACGTCGAACGATCGATTGTTCGCCCGGGACGGGCGGAAAAAGCGCTTTCCACAGCCCCAACCTAGGCTCCCCGCCCGTTACCGAGGCGAGCGACTTCATCTTCAATCACCCGCTCGATACGTTCGTTCAATTCAGCCATGTCAGCGCCTTTCGCTTCGATCGGCGGAAGAATGGACATCGTAACGAGTCCGGGATGTTTGCGCCAAGGGTGACGCGGCCAGCAATACCCGGCGTTGTGTGCGATCGGCAAAATGGTCGCACCGCAGCCGATCGCTAAACGAACGCCGCCAGTTTTGTACTTCCCGCGCTGACCGGCTTTGATGCGGGTGCCTTCAGGAAATACGACGATGTTGAAATTGCGTTTCAACAAGCGCTCCTTGCCCTGCTCGATCATTTGATCCATCGCTTTGCCGCCCGCTTTTCGATCAATCGTAATGGGCGAGGAAAGCGCGAATCCCCAGCCAAAAAATGGGAGCCAGAGCAGTTCTTTCTTGGCGACAAAACTGCCCGGAGCAAACCAGGACTCGATGGCCAATGTTTCCCACGTCGACGAATGTTTCGCCAAAACAACGACTCGGCGATCGCGCGGCACATTTTCCCAACCGCGAACCTCATAGCGAATTCCACACAACACTTTTGCAAGCCAAACGAAAAAGTGCGTGTAATAAGAATAGAAAACGTTGCGTTGGCGCGGCGGCAACCAGAAGGTCGCGCAGCCGATAACCGCAAAAATTGGCGTCACGATAAGCTGCGTGATTAGAAAAAGCGTGTTGCAAATCGCCTGCATCATTACCGTCCTCACGAACTCGCTAACACCGCATCGACCGCTGCGGAAAGATCATCGAACACTCGTGTACCAGCAGGCAGATCTCCCGCCTCAAAAGTGCGTTTGCCCTTTCCGGTAAGCACCAGATAAGGTACACCACCGACTTCGGCAGCGGCCGCTAAATCGCGCGGCGAATCGCCGATACAGGCCACGCCGTGCAGGTCAACGTTTAATCGCTGACCGATATCGATCAACATGCCTGGCGCGGGTTTTCTGCAGCGACATCCCGCATCGCCCGAATGCGGACAGTAGTAAATAACATCGATTCTGCCGCCGACATCTTGCGCAGCCTTGAGCATTTTCGTGTGAATCGCATTCAGCACGTTCATGTCGAGCAAGCCACGTTCAATCCCCGATTGATTGGTCGCCACTGCGACGCGATAACCTGCGCCATTGAGGCGAGCAATCGCTTCTAACGCACCGGGAATCGGTTTCCACTCATCCGGGGTTTTGATGAAACGATCGCTATCGACATTGATCACGCCGTCACGATCAAGAATCACAAGTTTCATGCGGCAAAATCTTTGCGATGAGTGATTGAACTGCGAGTTGAATCACTATTCCAGCGCCAGCGCTTGCCGCCCAGTTTAAACGGGCTATACTGCAAATTAATGCGTTTCTCGAAAAGTAGTGAATTCAGCGGTATCTCCCAATTAAATAGAGCGATAACTGATAATGTTGGGATAAGATATTTTCTAGTTTGCAAGCTTGGAAAGATCCGCAACTTTGTTCATCGCATCACGCAAATCGCGCAACAACGCAAGACGATTCGCGCGCATCGCTTTATCGTCCGCCATCACCATCACTTGATCGAAAAACGCATCGACGGGCGCCTTCAGCGCAGCAAATGATTTCAGATAGCCAGTGAAATCTCCGGACTTGAAAAGCGCATCGGCACTCGGCGCAATCTCGTTCAACGCATTTCGAAGAGCCGCTTCGGCAGGCTCCTGCGGCGCGTGGTTCGCAGCGATTTCCTCTCTCGCTTCTTCAGCCTTCTTCAAGATGTTGGCAACGCGTTTGTTCGCCGCGTTCAAACTTTCCGCTTCGGGCAAGGCAGCGAACGCGCGCACCGCTGCGAGTTGCACAGGAATGGTTGCAAAGTATTCTGGTTGCTTCGAAACGATTGATTCGATTTCGTTTGTGGTTGCGCCAAATTCTTTCAAGTAAGTCCGTAGACGATCAAACATAAAGTTTAGAAGTTCGCGTTCTTCCTTTAGTTTTCCGTCAGCCATTTTTAGTGTTAAATGCGTTCCATGGTCGCCGAGATTTCGATCAGCTGCGTTGCATGCGATCGCTACGAGCTGTCCAGCTGAAACAGAAAGCTTCTGCTCAATCAAAATCCGAATCACGCCAAGCGCATGTCGCCGCAACGCAAACGGGTCTTTATCGCCCGTTGGAATTTGGCCGATGCCAAACAAGCCCGCGAGCGTTTCGAGTTTGTCTGCCAACGCCACCGCCGTTGGCACGCCGGCGTCTGGCAAGCGATCACCCGCAAAGCGTGGCATGTAATGTTGCTCACACGCGGCGGCAACGTCCGCAGCTTCGCCATCCGAAAGCGCGTAGTAACGCCCCATAACTCCCTGCAATTCAGGAAATTCGCCAACCATCAGCGTCGGCAAATCCGCCTTTGCAAGTAACGCTGCGCGCTCGGCTTTCACTTTATCCGCACCGATCATCACGGCGATTTCGCCCGCGAGCTTCGAGAGGCGCTGCACGCGTTCACCCTGGGTACCCAACTTGTTGTGATAGACCACATTCGCAAGTTGCGGCACGCGATCTGCGAGCTTCGTTTTCTTATCCGTTTCGAAGAAGAATCGCGCATCCGCCAAGCGCGGACGCACCACGCGCTCGTTGCCGGTAACCACTCGGCTCGGGTCTTCCAACTCCATGTTGGAAACGATCAAAAACTGATTTTTGAGCTTTCCATTCGCATCAAACAGCGGGAAATACTTCTGATTCGTCTTCATCGTGAGAATCAGGCACTCCTGCGGCACGCTCAAGAATTCAGGCTCGAATTGGCAGACGTACACCGTCGGCCATTCCACGAGCGCTGTCACTTCGTCAAGTAAATCAGCGTAAGTTTCAGTCGCGCCGAGCGTTGCGTTTAGCGCTTTTGCCTTCGTTTCAAGTTGCGAAAGAATCATGTCGCGACGCGTTGCAAACACCGGTTCAACTTTACCGAACTGACGAAGCAACTCCTCGTAGCGCGAGGCTTCGTCAATCTCAATATTGTTCGCGCCTTGGAAACGATGACCGTGCGTGATGTTGCTCGAAGTCAGGCCGAGTGTCGTCGCTGGAATTACATCGCCGCCGTGCATCGCCATGAGACCGTGCGCAGGGCGAACGAAGTTCGCCTCAGTTACGCCATCCGCGAGCTGATAATTCATCACTTTCGGGATCGGCAGCTTTTCAAGCGTATGCTCGATTGCTCGTTGAACACCGCGATTGATGGTTCGCCCAGAAGCAAGTCCCGTCAAGTAAACGTACTCTGTCTTACCATCAGACTCAATCGCGAGGCCGTCTGGACCCATCCTCGCATTCGGAAAGTTTTCCGATAAAGCGTCTCGTCCGAGCGCTGCAAGCTTCTTCTTCAGCGCGGGCGACGCAGCGCCGCCTGCGTCCTTCGCGACGGCCAGTGGCATCAATTTTTCTCTGATCGCCTTGGCAGGCGCTTCGGCAAGTACGTGACTCACACGAACAGCCAAACGCCGGGGCGTGGCAAACGATTCAGTTGTTGAGTTGCTTGTAAGCAATCCATCATTTTCGAGGCTTGCCTCGACGCCTGCAGCGAACTCGTTGCCCAGTTTTTTGAGTGCTTTCGGAGGCAATTCTTCAGTGAGAAGTTCTATCAAAAGAGGTTTCGTGCTCATGCCGCTACTGCCTTCACTTCCTTCTTAGGAAGCAGCGCAAGCAATGCTTCGCGGGTGTTGCCTTTGAGCATTGGAAAGTTCAGCCGCTCGCGCGAATCGTAATAACTCTGCGCCACGCTCCGCGAAATATTGCGAATGCGCGCAATGTAGGCCGCGCGCTCGGTCACGCTGATCGCACCGCGCGCATCGAGCAAATTAAACACGTTGCCTGCCTTGAGCACCATTTCATACGCGGGCAACGCGAGCTGCGCGTCCATCAATCGCTTTGCTTCGCTCTCAAACGTGTTGAACAGGCCGAGCAACACGCCCGCATCGCTCTGCTCAAAGCTGTATGTGGCTTGCTCCACTTCGTTCTGATGCCACACATCGCCGTAAGTAATGATGTTCTCAACGTCATCAACGACGCTTTTCGAATACACGAGGTCATACACGTTTTCTACGCCTTGCAAATACATGCAGAGTCGTTCAAGCCCGTAGGTAATCTCGCCCGTGATCGGTTTGCAATTCAATCCGCCAACTTGCTGAAAGTAAGTGAACTGCGTGATCTCCATGCCGTTCATCCACACTTCCCAACCCAATCCCCACGCGCCAAGCGTTGGGTTTTCCCAATCGTCTTCGACGAAACGCACATCGTTTTGCGATAGATCGAAGCCGAGCGCGGTAAGCGAACCCAAATACAAATCAAGAATGTTTGGCGGTGAGGGTTTGAGCACCACTTGATACTGATGATGCTGATGCAAGCGATTTGGGTTTTCACCGTAGCGCCCATCTTTTGGACGACGCGAGGGCTGCACATACGCAGCGCGCCAAGGCTCAGGCCCGAGTGCGCGAAGGAAAGTGGCGGTGTGAGACGTACCGGCACCGACCTCTAGATCGATCGGTTGCAAGAGCGCGCAACCCTGCGCATTCCAATACGTTTGTAAGCGAAGAATCGCTTCTTGAAAAGTGATCATTGTTCTTAAATGACGAGAGGCCGGAGGCGAGTGATGCAACTTCACGTTAGTTGAGGTGATGCTGCGTACACAGGTTTTTCCTGATTTTATGCGGGTTTCGCAGCGACGCCACAGCTCACGTCGTTCGTTTGCGCTCGAAATACGGTCGCTCGATCAACGCGAATGAAAGTGCGGACACGAGCCAAGTCAGAAAAAGCACAGCACTTGTGTACACGATTACGGCAATTGGTGCTCCAAAAGTTTCGAGCGATTGCGGCCATTGCATCCAGCGACCAACGGCGAGAATCACCAGTAAGTGCCAGAGATAAATCGAGTATGAGATCTGAGCGACATAGCGGCCAGTGCGAACCCAAAGCGCGTCAGCAAATTCAGCATGTAGTAACTTCAAAAGCAACGCTCCAGCGGTCAATCCGAACAAAATCGCGTGCGTATCAAACGGATTCCAAAACGCTGTTTGCAGCCGAGCGGCGGACGCGCTGAACCACGCATAGGTGAAATTGACGCCCACATAACTGATAAAAATAACGGGCCACGGGATTCTTTTTATGTGCGCTCGCCAATCGTTTCTACGAATCGCAACGATCACGCCGACCGCGAAAAACCACGCATAGGCCGCACCTCGCAGGCTCAAAAACTTGAGTGCAACGCAAATTGCCAGCGCGATTAGCAACACGCCGAGTGCGGGTCGCGATTTCGCAAAGCGCTGCGCACACGCGGCAATCAGCGGGAGTGACAAATAGAACAGCCATTCGGCGTGTAGTGACCACGTCACCACTAGCAGGGCGCGTGAATCGTCTTTACGAAACCAGTTCAAGAAAAACGCGTTTTCCAGATAGCGGGCGATCGGATCGGCGGGCCAGTGCGCGCTACCCGCGAGGAAAAGTAGCGCGCAGAGCACCGCGAGCCACGCGCCCGGCAGCGTGCGAAAAGCTCGATCACGAAAAAATCTCGCAGCGCTCAGGTCCGCGTTTGCGAACCATTTACGCCCCATGAGATATCCGCTCAATACAAAAAAAAGAAACACGCCATGCTGCGAATGCGCAAGCCAGATGAGCACTCCTTCAGCCAATGAATTTGCCTCGCGCACCGCGAGCATTTCGAAGTCACGTTGATACAGCCAACCGCCCATAACCCACACAAAGTGGACGAAAAATGTGAGGACGATGGCCAGCGCTCGAAGCAAGTCGAGCCCAGCGTTGCGGGAGAGCCTAGTGCCTTCGCGCGCTGCGGTCACGTCGCGCTCAAGCAGAAGTCGGTGCGCCGCGTCGCAAGCGCTGGGCGGTACCAATACCCAAGCCTGCTAAGCAGATGATAAGAATCGGCAAATCGCCCCACACCATGTATGGGGTGTAGCCTTTCGCGCCTTGCACGGTCGCTTCAAGAATGCCCGTTTTCCATGGCTCAATGCGGTCGGTAACGCGCCCTTTGGCATCGATCACGGCGGTGATGCCCGTGTTGTTCGCACGAACCATCGGGCGCGCTTGCTCGATCGCGCGCATCTGCGCGAGCTGCAAATGTTGTTCTGCTGCAGCGCTTCTTCCAAACCACGCGTCGTTCGAGATGTTTACCAGAAGGGTTGCATCAGGTAGCGTGCGATGAACGTCCCGGGCAAACGCATCCTCATAGCAAATCGACATACCGAGCGTTTGCCCGTTTAGTTTGATCGGCGCTTGATCCGCGTCGCCACGAGCGAAATCGCTCATAGGAATCTGCAAGTTTCGGTAAAACCAGCCGAGCACGACCTTCAACGGCATGAACTCGCCGAACGGCACAAGGTGAACTTTTCTGTATTGCTGCGGCGGTTCTACGCCGAGCGAGATCGCGGCGTTGTAGTAACGATCGCGTTCTTCAATCGGAACGCCGATCAAAAGGTTTGCGTTTTTAGCTTTTGCGATGGATTGCAAACGTTCAATGTATTCGGGCGGTACGCGATGCAACAACGTCGGGATTGCTGTCTCGGGCAAGATGATGAGCTCGCCTTTCGCCTCACGAATTAGTTTCTCGTAAGTTTCGAGCGTGGTTTGAAAACGGGCAGGATCCCACTTTAGAGACTGTTCGATATTGCCTTGCAGCAGAGAGATGCGGGTGGCGTTTGTGGTGCTCGAAACAAAATCGACGGGGCCAATGAAGGTTAAAACAATAATCGGCGCAATCGAACACGCAGCGCCAAACGCGAGGGCAGACACGCCGGCAGAATCATCGGTTGGATCATTCGTTCGAGCAATCTTTTTCGAAACGCCACGCAGAAATTCGAGCGCGAGTACCGATAGAAAAACGATCAAAAACGAGCAACCGAAAATGCCGAACAACTGCGCGCCGAGCGAAATGCCGGCGGGCGCTTGCGTTGCGCCAATACTCAACCACTCAAACCCAGTAAACAGATGCGCGCGCAGGTATTCTGCAAACGCCCAAGTGCATGCGAAAACGAAAGCGAAAAAATACAACGATTTCGGTCTCGCCCACGCCGTGAATGCGCAAGCGAGCATTGGAAAGATCGCGAGATACGCACAGAAGAGCACTGCCGCAAACCACGCCATCGGCAACGGCATGCCGCCGAATTCGTTCATGCTGATGCGAACCCAAGAGACGCCTGCAACGAAATAGGCGAGTCCGAAAACGAAACCGATCAACGCGCTGCTCCGCGATGTTTTCGCGCCGCGCACAAGATAGGCAAGCGCGCCCATCCCGATGAACGCAAACACCCACCAGCCGATCGGCGCAAAACTCAAATACGCGGTGAGCGCGCCGGAGGCAGCAGCGAGGAGGAGGCTAAGTTTCAAACCAGGAGGTTGGTGGCTCGTCACGGGTCAAACCCGCTCAACGGTCGCGAGCCAAACGCGTCGACCATCGGCGCGGAGCACTGTAAAGCGAAAACCGCGTAGTTCAATTGTTTCACCGCGATGCGGCACTCGCGCGAACTCGTGCATCAATAGGCCACCAATCGTATCGCTCTCGTCGTCGCTGAATTGCGTGCCAAACTTTTCGTTAAACGCTTCGATCTCGGTCGTTGCTTTTACCCGCCAGCGCGTGGCACTTTCGGCGATGATGTTGTCGGCTTCTTCGTCGTAATCGTATTCGTCGATGATCTCGCCAACGATTTGTTCGAGCACATCTTCGATCGTGACCAGGCCCGCAACTGAGCCATGCTCGTCGATCACGATGGCCATGTGGTTGCGCTGGGAGCGGAATTCGCGCAGCAACACATTTAAGCGCTTAGTTTCCGGAACAAACACCGCAGCGCGCAACACATTCTTAAGTGAAAACGCTTCGGGATTGGCCACGTAGGCCAGCAAGTCTTTAGCAAGCAAAATGCCGCTGACCTCGTCGCGGTTTTCGCCGATAACCGGGTAGCGCGAGTGGCGCGTTTCGACCATTTCTGCGATCACATCTGCGGGTTGCGCGTCGATTGCGATCACATCCATCTGCGAGCGGGGCACCATCACGTCGGATACCGTCATTTCAGCGACGTCGAGCGCACCCTCGAAGATGGAAAGCGCGTCGGCATCGAGCAACTTCCGGTCGTGGGCATCGCGCAACATTTGCAACAAATCATCGCGATCTTCGGGTGCACCCGAAAGCATTGTCGATAAGCGTTCAAACAGCGAAGGCTTCGGTTTTGCGTCGGCGTCACTCATGGTTCAATAACAACATAACTTTGATGATTTACTGCCTATTTAGTTGGGCGGTGAGCTGATTTATATAAATCGTTGGTTTCGCAGAGAAAAAGCAGTTTCGCCCGATTAAACTGGAGCTTCTGACACGGAGCTGCGGTCAACATTTATTCATAAGGGTTATTTATACGAAATCGCCGTAGCACCGCGATTTCAATAGATTCCATGGCCTGAGCATCCAATGAATTTTCATGATCGAAGCTCAGGGCATGCAGCATGCCATGAATTACCATATGCGCGTGATGCGCGTGAATCGTCTTTCGCTGAGCTTTCGCTTCACGCGCAACAACCGCAGAGCAAATTGCGATGTCAGCAGCGTAGCGCATTAATTGCCGAGGTGATTTAGCGCGATTGAGCGGCTCGCTCACAAAGGTCAGAACGTTTGTGGCGTAATCTTTGCCACGAAAACTTTTGTTGAGTTCACGCCCTTCTTTTTCGTCAACATAACGAATCGTCGTCTCGCCGTCGAGCGCGTCCAATTCGAGGTGTTCTTGCGCGAGCGCGTGCGCGGCGATGGCCCAACGACGCACTTGCGCGCGAAGCGGCAAATGAGCGCTGTGCGCAGCGAATTGAACGGCGAGCGAGAGCGGCATTAGCGATGTTTTGGTGGTGAGCGTTCGGCCGTTCGTTCGTACGCGTTCACAATTTTTTGCACGAGCGGATGGCGCACAACGTCTCGGCTGGTGAAATGGGTAAACGCGATGCCATCCACGTCAGAGAGCACTTGCTGCGCATCAAATAAACCGCTTTTTTGATGCTTCTGCAGATCGATTTGAGTTGGGTCGCCAGTCACCACGGTTTTGGTCCCGAAACCGATGCGCGTTAGAAACATTTTCATCTGCTCGGGCGTCGTGTTTTGGGCCTCATCGAGGATGATGAACGAGCCGTTTAACGTGCGCCCGCGCATGAACGCAAGCGGCGCAACCTCAATGGTGCCGCGCTCCATGAGTTTCGTTGTTTTCTCAAGCCCCATTAGATCGAACAGCGCATCGTAGAGCGGTCGCAAATAGGGGTCAACTTTTTGAATCAGATCACCGGGCAGAAAACCCAAGCGCTCGCCCGCCTCTACCGCGGGTCGAACCAGCACGATGCGTTTGATCAGCTCTCGCTCAAACGCGTCAACCGCGCATGCCACCGCAAGATAAGTTTTTCCGGTGCCTGCGGGGCCGATTCCAAACGTAATGTCGTACTGCTGAATGTTTTTTAAGTATTCGAGCTGCATCGGCGTGCGTGCGGCGAGATCACTGCGCTTGACCTTGAGCGGCATCGCGCCCGCAGCAGCCTCCAGCGCGTCAAACTGAGCGAACGCGCTCTCGTCGGCCTTGATTGAAGCAGAGGTGGGTGCACCGGATTTAACGGATTTTTTTTCGTCAGCCGCCGCGGTAGGTTTGCTCTTTTTCGATGCGACGGTAGCTTTTAACTCGGATATCGTCAGCTCGATTTCCTCGTCGCTTAGCTCGCGTTTTCCGGTTGATGCCACATAACGAAATCGCTCAATGGCTTTTTTTGCGGCGGTGGCCTGTAGCGACGTCTCGGATTCAATGGTGAACTTCGAGGCACGACGGCGAATTTTTACGGCGAAATCCTGTTCGAGGCGTCGGATGTTCGAATCGATCGCGCCGCATACGGTAACGAGCGTCGCGTTATCAATCGGATCGAGAGAGAGCTGTAGCGTGGATGCGCTCAATTGAGTTTTCGGTTTGAAGCGGATTGCAATTGTCGTGTGTCACGTGCGAATACGCAAACGAGGCGTGCTCTTTGTGCATTTGAGCGGCCGAGAAGAGCGACTGAGCCGCTCCTACAATCGGACCTACACCACATTCGATTCTTAACGTGTCTTCGCCCCTCGCCAACATCCGAATTCTTGATCTGACCCGCTTGCTTCCAGGCCCTGCGTGCACGCGAATGCTCGCGGAGATGGGTGCCGAAGTCACGAAAATTGAACCGCCGGAGGGCGATTACGCCGCTAGCCTCGGTTTGCCGAGCAACGCACCTAAAGATCAACTTGCGCCTCTCTCGACGCCAGTGTCGCCGTTGTATTCAATCGTCAATCGCGGAAAAACCGTAGAGCGAGTTGACTTGAAAACAGAGCTCGGTCGCGAGCGTTTGCGCTCACTCGTCGGTGAGAGCGATGCGCTCATCGAGAGTTTTCGCCCCGGCGTGATGACCAAGCTTGGCGTGGATTTCGAGGCGCTTTCTGCGATCAATCCGCGACTCGTCTACTGCGCTATTACCGGTTACGGCAGCGCGAGCGAGTGGCGCGATCGGGCAGGCCACGACATTAACTACCTGGCTATGAGCGGCGTGCTGGATCAAATTGGCGAGCGCGGTCGCCCGCCCGCAATTTCTAACTGGCAGATCGCCGATCTCGCAGGCGGCGCACTGGCCGCGGCGATGCGGGTGTGTGCGGCACTCTTGCAAGCAAAAACAACCGGGTCGGGCTCGTTCATCGATGTGTCGATGACCCATGAAGTGGCTCGCTTAAACATCATTGCGGAACACGGCTTGGCGCTGGGTGCCGCGAAATCGCGTGGCGAGGATTGGCTCACGGGCGGATGGCCTTGTTACGGCATATACCCAACGTCCGATCAGCGTTTCTTGGCGGTCGGGGCGCTCGAACAAAAGTTTTGGGACGCGCTTTGCGACGCTACGGGAAAAGCGCATTTGAAGCCGTTGCGACAATCGGAGGGCATCGCTGCGATGCGCGTGCGAAAGGAACTCAGCGATTACTTTTCGGAACAAACGCTGTCGCATTGGGTCGATTTCTTTGACGACATCGATTGCTGTGTAACGCCGGTGCTTACACTTTCGGAAGCGCGTGACCACCGGCTGTTTTCTCGTTTGTCGCCGAGTGCGGGCGCGTAGTCACTTTCGTATGTAACGGCTTGACCGCGCTACCAGACCGATCGTTTCGGGGGCCTAGGTAGCCCCCAGGAAATTAGGCAAGGGCGGTTAATCTCGCGACCACAACATTCAACAAACATCACACCCACGGATTCAACAATGAAAAGCTCTATTAAAGTCGCTATCGTCACCGGTGCCTCGGCGGGTATCGGCAAAGCGAGCGCCGTTGCACTTTTGAAGGCGGGCTATTCGGTTGTGTATGCCGGGCGACGCGAAGCAGAGTTACGCGCTGCAGTCGCAAGTGCGGGCGCTGATGCCGAGCGCGGCCTTGCGGTGGTGACCAATGTGTCTGAACCGGCCTCGGTGAAAGCGTTGTTTGAGCAAACGGTCGCGCGTTTTGGTCGCGTTGACGTTCTCTTTAACAACGCGGGTATTGGCGCGCCGCCGGTGGACATCGATGAGCTAAGCATTGAGCAGTGGAGAGCGGTGGTTGATACCAATCTCAACGGAAGCTTTTTCTGCGCACGCGAAGCGTTCCGCGTGATGAAAGCGCAGGATCCGCGCGGTGGGCGAATCATCAATAACGGCTCGATTTCAGCCTATGCGCCGCGCCCGAACAGCACACCGTACACCGCCACTAAGCACGCGATTTCGGGCTTAACTAAATCGATCGCGCTCGACGGCCGGAAATACGACATCACCGCCTCGCAAATCGATATCGGCAACGCAGCCACCGAGATGACCGAGCGCATGGCTGCCGGGATTTTGCAAGCAAATGGCAGCATGGCGATTGAGCCACGCATGGATGTTCGCCACGTCGCTGATGCGGTCGTGCACATCGCGAATCTGCCGCTCGAAGCTAACGTTTTGTTCATGAATATCATGGCCACAAAAATGCCGTTTGTGGGGCGTGGGTAGCGATTTAGCGAGATCGTAGCTTGTCGAACTCTGGATCTACAACCACTGTCTAATTGGGCGGTCGCAATGATTTTAGGGCTAAACGCGTATAGCAATTAACTCTCACTTAACAATATAAAGCGGGGGCTTGCAAATTACGGCTGATAGCGCTTTCGCGCTCATGCTTTTTCCGCAAATCCTTAGAAATCGGGGCTTTGCGGGATATCTGCATTGACAGAAAGCCCTCAATTTCACATAATCGTTGGGTTTTTCTCACGGAGGGTCTCCCCAATGTCACGTTCGAATAAGTTCGCTCTTGCAGCGATCTCGCTCGTCGCAGTAGCCACACTGGCTGCTTGCGGCAAAAAAGAAGAGCCAAAGAAAGAAGCGGCTGCTGCTGCTCCTGCGGCTCCACAAGAAATGGTCGTTAAGATCGGTCACGTCGGTCCTACTTCCGGCCAAATTGCTCATCTCGGCAAAGACAACGAGAACGGCGCGCGCCTTGCAATCGAAGACGCAAACGCTAAGGGCATGACTATCGGCGGCAAGAAAGTTAAGTTCGAATTGCTCGTCGAAGACGACGCTGCCGATCCTAAGCAAGCCACCGTTGTTGCGCAAAAGCTTGTTGACGCAAAAGTTGCAGGCGTAGTGGGTCACCTCAATTCGGGCACCTCGATCCCAGCATCTTCGATCTACAACGGCGCTGGCATCCCACAAATCACGCCATCGGCAACCAACCCTAAGTTGACTGCACAAGGCTTCAAAGGCGTGTTCCGTACGGTTGCTAACGACGTTGCTCAAGGCGGCGCGATTGGTAACTTCGCAGTCAAAGGCATGGGCGGCAAGAAGATTGCCATCATCGACGACAAAACTGCATACGGCGTTGGTATTGCTGACGAAGCAGAAAAAGCGATCAAAGCCGCTGGCGGCAACATCGTGATCCGCGAAGCGCTTGCCAATGAGAAAGAGCAAGACTTCAAAGGCGTTCTGACTAAAGTTAAAGCAAAAGCACCTGACGTCATCATCTTCGGCGGAATGGACGCGCAAGCGGGTCCAATGACCAAGCAGATGAAAGCGCTCGGCGTTAAAGCTAAGTTCATCGGCGGCGACGGCATGCAGACTGGCGAATTCGTCAAGCTTGGCGCAGACGCAGCTGAAGGCGCATACGGAACGCTCGCAGGTCTTCCAAAAGAGAAGATGCCTAAAGGCAACGAGTTCTATGATCGCTTCAAAGCAAAGTTCAACGCAGAAGTTCAGGCTTACTCGCCTTTCACCTACGACGCAACCATGATCATGGTTGAAGCGATCGTGAAAGCAGGCGGCACCGACGGCGCCAAAGTGATCGATGCGATCAAAACTGGCAAGTTCACCGGCGTTGCTGGCACCTACGAATACGATGACAAAGGCGACATGAAAAATGGCGCAATCACCGTGTTCCAAGTCAAAGGCGGAAAATGGGAAGCAGTCGAAGTTATCGGCGGCCCAGTGGCCGCGGCTCCAGCAGCCGCTCCTGCCGCAGCACCTGCACCCGCAGCTGCACCTGCAGCTGCACCCGCTGCCGCACCTAAGAAGCCTTAATCGCGCATAGCGACAGCGCCTCTAGGAAACGGCACCTTCGGGTGCCGTTTTTATTTGTTCACTAGATTCGATCCTCGAGCCGCCACGCGTTTCGAAGCAGCACATGCACTTCGCGCGCCGTGTGATCTCACACGGCGATACGCGTTGAGCTTTTGACTTCCTGCATTACCGCGTACGTACGAGTCTCCCGCACGCCGGGAAAGCTCCAGAGCCGCGTGTTCGCGAACTGGTGGAACGCGTCCATGTCTTTCACGCGCATTTTCAACAGGTAATCAAATCCACCCGCGATCAGGTGACATTCGGCAATTTCGGGATGCACCTGCACTGCGGCGCTAAACGCGTCGAGGACGTTCGGGGTCGTTCGATCCAGGCGAACCTCAACGAACAAAATGGTGCCAACGCCCAATTTTTTTGCGTCCAGCTGCGCTTCAACATTTTTGATGTATCCCTCACGATACAGGCGCTGAGTTCGCGCCAGCACTGCGGTCGGGGAGAGCGAAACTAGCTCTGCTAGCCCAGTATTTGTGACGCGCCCGTCGCGTTGCAGTTGAGTCAAAATCTTTCGGTCGATGGCGTCGAGTCCGGTCGTGTTCACGTTGCGCTCATTTTCAAGGTGATGTGGAAGCCGCATAATTCACTATAAACCACTGAAACTATAGTGAGTTAATTGCTTAAGTTGTCCATAGCATAACGAGAAATTCAACCCACCACATTTTCTATGCGCCTGCCTGATCCGTACCTCCCCGAACAACCGATTGTCGAGGCGAACATTGCAAAGGTAGCGTCATTAGTGGATTGGCAACGCGTCATCGCTCAGGCTGCGCCGTGGGTCGAAGGCGTGCGTCGCGATCCGCCGCCGTTTTGGGCGATGGAATCGCTGCTCAAGGAGTATCCAATTTCCAAACCGGAAGGTTTGGCGCTCATGCGACTGGCTGAGGCGCTATTGCGTGTTCCGGATTCGGCCACGGCAATCGAACTCACCGCCGATCAGTTAGGCCGCGCAAATTTCGATGGCGCAAGCGATTCATCGTTAGGTCGCCTTTCAAACACGGTGATTGCGTTGTCTAAAAAGACACTCCCTGACGATGAAAACGCCCCGGGATTATTTGCGCGCCTGGGTGCGAAAACCGTGGTGTCGGCAACTGCGCGCGCGGTGCAATTGCTCGCGAAACAATTCGTGTTGGGCCAGAACATCGAAGAGGCCATTTCGGAGGCCGCGAAGGAGCGAAAAGCCACGCCACAGCTACGTTTCAGCTTCGACATGTTGGGCGAGGGCGCGCGCACTGACGGCGATGCAAAACGATACTTCGCAGCGTACGAACATGCGATTCGAGCCATTGTTGCGGCGATGCAAAAGCAGGGGCGCATCGCTGCAGACCCAACGCAAGCAGATGGCATTTCAATCAAGCTCTCGGCGTTGCATCCGCGCTATGAAGACGCGCAAAAAGCGCGAGTTATGAATGAGCTTGTGCCCCGCGTTTGGGCCTTGGCCGATGTTGCCGCAACCGCGCATTTGAATCTCACCATTGATGCCGAGGAAGTGGATCGCCTGGAGCTCTCCCTCGACGTCTTTGAAGCGATTCTCAAGAAAATAGCGCATCATCATCCGAGCTGGACTGGCTTCGGATTAGCGCTACAAGCCTATCAAACGCGCTCTGTCGATTTACTAGAAAAAGTTGCTCAAATCGCTAAATCGCAGGGCGTAAAGGTGATGTGCCGATTAGTGAAAGGCGCGTATTGGGACAGCGAAATCAAGCGCGCTCAGGAAATGGGTTTGCCCGCATACCCTGTTTTCACCCAGAAACCGCATTCCGACTCGAGTTATCTGGCCTGCGCGGAAGTGCTTTTGCGGCGTAGCGACGTCTATTTCCCACAATTCGCGACGCACAACGCCGCCACCATCGCCGCGATTGAGCAACTGGCCACTCGATTTGGCGCGCCGTTCGAACTGCAGAGGCTGCACGGGATGGGCGGCGGTGTCTATCGCGAGTATCTAAAAACGGCATCGAAGGCGCGCACCTTGCGCGTCTACGCACCGGTGGGATCGCATCGCGACTTATTGGCGTATCTGGTTAGGCGGCTGCTCGAAAACGGCGCAAATTCCTCGTTTGTTCATCAACTGGCGGACGATCACGTTCCGATCGCCGAGTTGCTCGCTTCACCTCTCGCCTTTTTTTCTGACGCCCCGATTCCTCTGCCTAACGCAATCCTCGCGCCGCGCGTAAACAGTTCAGGCGTCGATCTTACGGTAGAGGCGATGCGAGCGCCGTTGTTTGCAGCGCTCGCACAGGTGGTTCTAACCCCAATGAACGAGACGTCGCTTGAAGACACGCGTTCCGCGATGGCCGCCGCTCATTCAGCGTTCCCGCGATGGCGTGAAACGCCGGTTGCGACTCGGGCGGTGGCTCTACGAAAAGCCGCTGATCAACTGCAAGCGCAGCTTCCGAGATTCTGCGCGCTACTCGTCTGCGAAGCCCACAAAACCTGGGGCGACGCCATCGCGGAAGTGCGTGAAGCCATTGATTTCTTGCGCTACTACGCCGACGAAGCCGAGCGCATTGCACAGCCCATTGCGTTGCCCGGCCCCACCGGGGAGCAAAACACTTTGTTCTTAAAAGGGCGTGGTGCGTGGGTTGCAATTTCGCCTTGGAATTTCCCGCTGGCCATTTTCGTAGGGCAAATCGCAGCAGCGCTGGCCACGGGCAATACGGTTGTCGCAAAGCCTGCAGAACAAACGCCGCGGGTGGCAAAGGAGATGGTTTCGCTGCTTCATGAATCCGGCGTTCCGATTGAGGCCTTGTTGTTCGTACACGGCCAGGGCCACACCGTTGGTGCGGCGTTAGTCGCTCATCCCCACGCGGCAGGCGTCGTGTTTACCGGCTCCACTGCGGTTGCAAAAATCATTGCCAAAACGCTTGTCAATAAGGATGGACCGATCGTCCCATTGATTGCAGAAACCGGTGGCGTGAACGCGATGATCGTGGATTCAACCGCGCTCCCCGAGCACGTCGTCGACTCGGTGGTGCAATCGGCATTCCGATCGGCAGGCCAGCGCTGCTCGGCACTGCGCGTGCTTTGCTTGCACGAGGCAATCGCTGACAACGTGATCGAAATGATTAAAGGCGCCATGGGCGAACTTACGGTCGGCGCGCCAAAGGAGCTTGCTACCGACGTCGGCCCGCTCATTGACGAAGAGGCGTTCACCGGCATATCTCGCCACGTTGAGCGACTTCACTCCACCGCAAAACTCCTTGCGACCACGACGCGCGGCGACAAACCCTTGCCCAACACCATCTATCCACAGTTGTTTGAAGTGAACTCGCTGAGTGAAGTTAAAGACGAGATTTTCGGACCTGTGCTGCAGGTCGTTCGCTGGGGCGGCGATCCAGAAAAGCTTGTCGACGAGATCAACGCGCTCGGCTACGGTTTAACGCTTGGCATTCACACTCGCATTGATCGCCGCGCACTCGCACTGGCAGCGCGCGCCCATGTCGGCAATGTGTACATCAATCGCAACATCATTGGCGCGGTGGTGGGGGTGCAGCCGTTCGGCGGCGAAGGCATGAGCGGCACTGGTCCGAAAGCCGGTGGTCCGCATTACTTGTATCGATTCTGTTCCGAACAAACACTCACGATAAACACGGTCGCCGCTGGCGGGAATGTTGCTTTGATGACTAGCTAGCGCCATGCGGTAAGCATGCAAAACCCGCATCCTAGACTGCGCCTTTCAAGGCAAAATTGAGGTTGCACTGCGAGGTCAGGCCATCGAGGGGGATCGGCGACCCGCACGAATTTACTTTGACTAACTGGGGAAATACATGTCAATCGACGTCTTGCTGCAGCAGATCGTCAACGGTCTGGTCGTAGGCAGCGTGTACGCGCTGGTCGCACTGGGCTACACGATGGTCTACGGCATCTTGCAGCTCATTAATTTTGCGCACGGCGAAATTGTGATGATTGGTGCGCTGGTCGCACTCGTGGTTACCAAAGCGCTCACGGCGGCGGGAATTCCGCCAGTGCTCGCGCTACTCCTTGCAATACTTGCCGCGATGATCGTGTGCGCGATTGTCGGTGTAAGCATCGAACGAATAGCCTATCGACCCCTACGCAGCGCACCTCGGCTCGCACCGCTTATCACCGCAATTGGTGTGTCTATCTTTTTGCAGCAAGTTGCGATTCTGGTGTTTGGTCGTAACTACTTTACTTTCCCCGAAATCATTCCGAAATCACCCATCAACATCGGACCGATCACCGTCACTGCTAACGAGATCGTGATCCTCATTACATCGGTTTCACTGATGGCCGGTCTTCTGTGGTTAGTCAACAAAACCAAAATTGGCACAGCGATGCGCGCCACCGCTGAAGACCAAAAAGTTGCGGGACTGATGGGCATCGATATCAACAAGATCATCGCCATAACCTTCGCGATTGGCTCGGGGCTTGGCGCGGTCGCGGGCGTAATGGTGGCCTCAAACTACGGTCAAGCGCACTACTACATGGGCTTCATGCTGGGCTTGAAAGCGTTTACCGCTGCGGTGATGGGCGGCATTGGCAACCTTTGGGGGGCAGTTGCGGGCGGTTTGATCTTGGGGCTCGTCGAAAACGTGGGCCTCATCTTCGTGCGCGGCGACTACAAAGACATCTTCGCCTTTGTCGTACTGGTGCTCGTGCTCATCTTCCGTCCGCAAGGACTTATCGGCGAAAAAGTCGCCGAACGCGCTTAAAAGGAGTTCGCCATGAATTCACTCTTACAAAACAAGCGTAACCAGATCATTGCCATCGTCGCGCTCGGCATTTTCTTGCTGATCCTGCCGTTCCTCGCGGGCATGCTCGGCCAAGCTTGGGTGCGCATTCTCAACATTACTTTGCTGTATGTGATGCTTGCGTTGGGCTTAAACGTCGTCGTCGGCGTCGCTGGCTTACTCGATTTAGGCTACGTGGCGTTTTATGCGGTCGGCGCTTATGTGTGGGCGCTGCTTGCCTCGCAACACTTCGACTTGCATTATCCGTGGTGGGTCTTGTTGCCCCTCGGCGCATTTCTTGCCGCGCTGGCGGGCTTAATGCTCGGCGCACCGGTGCTCAAATTGCGCGGCGACTATCTTGCGATTGTGACCCTCGGGTTCGGCGAAATCATCCGAATCCTGATGAACAACTTAGACAAAGTGTCACTGCCAGGCGGCGACACGGTCTACAACATTACCAACGGTCCGCGGGGCATCACCGGCATCGATGGATTGAATTTCTTTGGCTTTAAGCTATCGAAAGGCATCGAAATATTCGGCCTACCCGTTAGCGGTCTTCAGCTCTACTACTTCGTGTTCCTCGCGTTTGCCTGTTTTTCTGTGTGGATGGTCTACAACCTGCAACACTCGCGCTTAGGTCGCGCGTGGCAAGCCTTGCGGGAAGACGAAATCGCGGCGAAAGCAATGGGCATCAATGTGCGCAACGTAAAACTCGCAGCGTTTGCGTTTGGCGCACTCACCGGCGGGCTAGCGGGCGGTTTGTTCGCCGCGATGCAAGGTTTTGTGAGCCCTGAATCGTTCGGTTTGCTGGAATCGGTGATGATTCTTGCGATGGTGGTGCTCGGTGGTATGGGGCACATTCCCGGCGTCATTCTTGGTGCTGTATTGCTATCGGCCATGCCAGAAGTCATTCGCTACGCAGCAGACGAAAACGTGCAGCAAAAAGTATTTGGCTTCGTCGTCGTCGCACCAGAAGTATTGCGCAATTTAATCTTCTCACTCGCGATGATCCTCATCATGCTCTACAAACCCGCCGGTCTATGGCCATCGCCAGAGCGTAAAGCCGAGTTGGAAGGAGATCGCGTATGAGCAAGTTCGTTTTTGTTGCCGAAAATGTGACCAAGCGATTTGGTGGCGTCACTGCGCTTGATAGCGTTTCGATGTCAATTCCACGCGATTCGATCTTCGGATTGATCGGACCGAATGGCGCTGGGAAAACAACGTTTTTCAACACGCTGACCGGCTTGTATCAAGTCGATGAAGGGAAGTTTACTTTTGACGAAAAGCCGCTTAATGTGAAAGCGCCACACGAAGTGGCCGAAGTGGGCATTGCGCGTACCTTCCAAAATATTCGTTTGTTTCCGGAAATGAGCGTGCTCGAAAACGTGATGGTCGGTCGCCATGTGCGCACCAAAGCCGGTGCGTTTGGCGCGATCTTTCGCACGCCATCGGCTCGACGCGAAGAGCGCGAGATTGAAGAACGCTCACGGCAACTCCTCGCCTACATTGGTTTGGAAAAAAAAGCGGGCGAGAAAAGCCGAACACTTGCCTACGGTGAACAACGTCGTCTCGAAATCGCACGCGCGCTCGCGACCGATCCGAAGATGATCGCACTTGACGAACCCGCCGCTGGCATGAACGCCACCGAGACTATCGAGTTGAGAAAACTCATTGAGCGAATTGCGAAAGATGGCAAAACCGTGATGCTCATTGAGCACGATATGCGCCTCGTGATGAACGTCTGTCACCACATCGTAGTGCTCGATTACGGTAAAAAAATCGCTGATGGCACGCCGTCGCAGGTGCAAAAAGATCCAGCAGTTATCAAGGCTTATCTTGGCGGTGCGCACGCGGAAATTCAACAGGGTGCAAGCAAATGAGCGCGACACTGGAGGTCAAACAACTCGAAGTCGCCTATGGCGGCATCAAAGCGATCAAGAAAATTGATTTTCATGTGAACGAGGGCGAACTCGTGACCTTGATCGGCGCAAACGGTGCTGGAAAATCATCCACGCTGCGCGCGCTCTCTGGGCTCATCAAGCCAGTCGGCGGCAAAGTCACCTACAAAGGGCAAGACATTACTGGCGTGCCTTCGCACGCGCTCGTGGGTTTGGGTATCGCGCTCTGCCCAGAAGGTCGCGGCGTGTTCAAGCGCTTAGATGTGCATGAGAACTTACTCATGGGTGCGTTCGCTCGCAACGACAAAGCGCAAATCATGCGCGAGGTCGACGAGATCTACGGCATGATCCCGCGTCTGAAAGAGCGCACCAAGCAGCTCGCGGGCACGCTCTCGGGCGGTGAACAGCAAATGCTCGCCATCGGCCGCGCGATGCTTGCGCAACCGAAACTCTTGATGCTCGATGAACCTTCAATGGGACTCGCACCGCTGATGGTTGAAAAGATTTTCGAAATTATTCGTCTGATCGCTAAACGCGGCACCACGATTTTGCTCATCGAACAAAACGCGCAGCTCGCGCTTGAACACGCCAGCCGCGGCTACGTGCTCGAATCCGGCGAGATCAAGATGACGGGTGAAGCGAAAGCACTGCTTGCCGATCCTCGGGTGAAAGAGGCGTACTTGGGTGGTTGATCGTCTCTGACCGAAATCGGTCGCAGAACATCACTCGCTCGCACCATAGAATTCAGCTATGGCGCTCATGATCACCGACGAATGCATCAATTGCGATGTATGCGAACCCGAGTGCCCCAACGCTGCGATCAGCATGGGGCCGGAGTTCTATGTGATCGAGCCTTCGAAATGCACGGAGTGCGTGGGGCATTTTGATGTGCCGCAGTGTCGCGAAGTGTGTCCTGTCGATTGCATTCCTTTGAACCCGGATTTTGTGGAATCAAAAGCGATGTTGTTCGCGAAATATGAAGCGCTGGTGGCCAAGCGCTAGTTGGCTACTTGCCTCACCCTAGCCCTCTTCCACAATGCGGGAGAGCGTACACAAACTGAAAGACCATGATGAAAACTCGCCCGATGTTGACCGCTGATGATGTGAAGAAAATCGCAACTGCCTGTGAAGCGGAAGCACTGAAAAACAATTGGGCGGTGACCGTTGCGATTTGTGATGATGGCGGCCATTTGCTCTGGTTGCAGCGGCTCGATGGTGCAGCGCCGGTGTCGGCGACCATCGCGCCGCGCAAGGCAATTACGGCAGCGATTGGCCGTCGTGAGAGCGGCGTGTACGAGAAGATGGTGAACGAAGGCCGCTTCTCATTTCTCGCGGTGGATGCAGTGACCCCGCTTGAGGGCGGCGCGCCGATCATTGTTGACGGACACACGATTGGTGCAGTCGGCATCTCGGGCGTGAAGTCGTCGGAAGATTTGCAAATTGCGAAAGCCGGGATTACGGCGATTCTTTGATTCGCTGGATGCTCAAACTGACGTTCAAACAACGCTTGAGCTCAACGCAAATCGATTGTAGCTTTATCATATTTCGCCCAATTTATTGGGGAGAAAATCTACAAAATAATAGTTCTCAACAAAGTCACGATTCTCCCTTTTCGCCCATATAAATTGGGCGATCACTCAAAAAGCTTCTAGTAGAAAACTGCTTAACTTTTAAGCAGGTGTGTTTCGCGAACCAGGTCGCACAACGCAAATCAGAGCTCCGTTCGCACCTGCCAAAGCTCGGGAAACAACACCACATCGAGCACTTTTCGCAAATACGCAACGCCCGCCGTTCCACCCGAACCGGGCTTGTAGCCAATCAATCGCTCGACAGTCGTGACGTGATTGAAGCGCCAGCGACGGAAGTTGTCTTCCACGTCAACGAGTTTTTCCGCGAGGTAATACAAATCCCAGTGTGATTCGGTGTTGCGGTACACCGCGACCCAAGCGGCCAGCACAGCAGCATTGGCAACGGGTACGTCATCAAACTTGCTACGCAGCGCTGCAGGCGCGAGCAATCCTCGTTCTGCGAGCAGGGACAGTGACACGTCGTAAATCGATGGCGCATCAATCAGTGCGCTCAGCCTCGCGTGATGTTCGGGTTGTTCCGCGAAGGGCTTGAGCATGTAGCGCTGACGGTTGCCAAGCAAAAATTCGACGCTGCGATATTGCCAACTTTGAAAACCACTTGCCTTGCCAAAGGCATGGCGAAACATCAAGTAATCCGCTGGCGTCATTGTTTTGAGCACCTCCCAGGCGTTACTCATTTGCTCTTGCGCGCGCGAGACACGTGAAAGCATTTTCATCGCGGGATCGAACTCGTGTTTGGCTAAATGCTCGGTCGCGGCGGCGAGCTCCTTAATGATGAGGCTCATCCACACTTCCTGCACGTGATGAATCGCGATGAAGAGCGTTTCATCGTGCGCCTCAGTAAGCGGCGCTTGCGCGCCAAGCAACTGTTCAAGCCGCAAGTAGCTTGAGTAACTGAAGCTGTCTTTGAACGACGCGTGTGCGTTTTTTGCGGCGTCTTCCGCAGAGGCAATCGGCAGGGCTTGGCTCGGTTCGTTGATCACGTCACTGCCTGCTTTTGCTTGAACTTCGGTTGATCCCATTCGCACGTTGCTAGGATATTTTCAAGATGAGTTGCCGCAGCGACCACGTCTTGCTTCGTCACGTACAGCGGCGTAAATCCAAAGCGCAAAATATCAGGTGCGCGGAAATCGCCAATCACGTTTCGCGCAATCAGCGCCTGCATGATCGCGTAGCCCTCACTGTGTCGAAATGACACTTGGCTGCCACGCGCGTGATGCGCGCGCGGCGTCGCCAAAGTCAATTCCGCTTGTGGTGAGCGTGTCGAACCACATCGCGCTTCGACTTCGCGAATGAAAAGATCGGTGAGCACTAAGGATTGCTCGCGAATTTTCCCCATGTCAACCGTGAGCCAGATGTCGAGCGACGCTTCAAACGCGGCGAATTGCAAGATTGGCGGCGTGCCGACGAGGAACCGTTTCGCGCCGCGTGTTACACGAAACTCAGATTCAAAGGCAAACGGTGCAGCGTGCGCAAACCATCCCGAAATTGGCGCGGGCGCATTAATCGCGTCAAGCGCTTGAAGATGGCGATTCGCCGCGAAGACAAACGCGGGCGCACCAGGGCCGCCGTTCAAATACTTGTAGCCACAGCCAACGGCGAAATCTGCATTGCACGCGTTCAACTCAACCGAAAACGCACCTGCCGAATGCGCAAGATCCCAAATCATCATCGCGCCGTTGGCCTGGGCATGCGCCGTCATCACGCGCATGTCGTAGCGCTCGCCAGTACGGTAATCGACTTCGGTGAGCATCACCACTGCAGTCTTCGCGTCAATCGCATCAGCCACCTCGTCGTGTTTCACGAAACGCAATTCGAGTGAGCGGCTGGTGAGCAATTCCCGCAAACCCTGCGCGATGTAGAGATCGGTTGGGAAGTTATCGATATCGCTCACGATCACATTGCGGGACGGATCGTGCTCGGCAAGCTTGAGCGCGCTCACGAGCACCTTGAACAAATTCACCGACGTACTGTCGCAAGCCACGACTTCACCTTCGTTCGCACCGATGAGTTTTGCGATTTTGTCGCCGCAACGTTCGGGGGCGTTAATCCAATCGGCAGTGTTCCACGAACGGATTAAATCTTGTCCCCATTCATGCTCAACCGCGCGCTGCACGGCGACAGACGAGGCCTTTGGTAAGACGCCGAGCGAGTTACCGTCGAGATAGATCAGTCCGCTGGGCAACACGAATTGGGTGCGGAACGAGTCAAAGTAATGGTCGAGCGATGCGGAAGTCATGATTAAAGGTCGGTTGTTTCGCAATTGTTGCGCGCCTGAAGGCGCAGCTTATTCGAAAATGTCACGGGTGGTTAGCGAGAAGTTGCGCACACCGCGCACGAGTGATTTCGCGCCACGTTGACCGCGAAAAATTCCATGGTGCGCGCATCCAGCGTTAGAAGTTTTCCGATCAACGGGTCACCCACATCCGCGAGCACTTTAATCGCTTCTGCCGCCTGCATTGAGCCAACGATTCCCACAAGCGGCGCGAACACGCCCATCGTCGCGCAACGCTCTTCCTCAGGTAAGTCTTCATCGGGAAACAAGCAGGCGTAGCATGGCGAATCGTCACGCCGAACATCGTACACAGCAAGTTGGCCGTCCATTCGAATCGCAGCGCCTGACACCAGCGGTTTTTTGTGAGTCACGCACGCACGATTCACCGCGTGCCGCGTTGCAAATCGATCACTGCAATCGATCACGACGTCGGCGTTTGCCACTGCCGCTGAGAGCGATTCACCGAACAGCCGTTGGCGAAGCGCGATCACGTTGACCTGCGGGTTAATCGCACGCATTCGCTTCTGCGCAGACTCGACTTTCGGCAGACCAATCGTCGTTGTGTCGTGCGCAATTTGGCGCTGCAAATTGGTGAGATCGACGACATCATCATCAGCGATCGTGACCGTTCCTACGCCAGCGCTTGCAAGGTACAACGCAACGGGTGAGCCCAAACCGCCGGCGCCAATGACCAAAGCATGCGACGAAAGCAGTTTTTCTTGCGCATCAACGCCCAATTCATCAAGCAAAATGTGGCGCGAGTAGCGAAGCAGTTGTTCGTCGTTCATCGCTGGATTGTACGAAGCGCAACGACGCAAGTGGCGGTGAGTTACTTCGGGAAAAACGGCGCGAACTTGGTCGCAATAACGTCTTGCGTTACCGGGCCCACAAATTTTGCGCGGACGACGCCTTGCGCATCAATCAAAAACGTTTCTGGCGCGCCGTAGACGCCCCAGTCGAGCGCGGCCTGCCCTTTTTCATCGAAGATCGAAATCGCATAGGGGTCGCCCGTGGATTTCAATACTTCAAGGCTTGCGTCGCGCTTATCTTTGTAGTTGAGGCCAACAATTGGAACGATGTTTTTCTTGCTCAATTGAAGTAATACCGGATGCTCTTCTTTGCACGGCGGACACCAGCTTGCCCACACGTTGAGCAGCCACACCTTGCCCTTCATTTGTTCAGGGGTAAACGTTGCGCTAGCGTCGCGCAGCATCGGTACGATCATCGCGGGCGCAGGTTTGCCGATCAACGGCGAGGGCACTTCACGCGGATCGCGGAACAGGCCGTAGAAGAGAACGGCGGCGAGGGCAACGAAGGCAAGGGGGAAGAGGAGTTTTTTGTTCACGACTTTCCGTGTGTCAAATCGCTATCGCGGCAAAGCCGCTCCCACATGACGCGCGCGTTCGCGCGACTATTTGAGCGTTTTCTGCGTCCGCTCGCGCGCTTGGTTCGCTTTGTCAACTGCCGCTTGCGCTTCCGGCGGCATGTAGTTTTCATCATGTTTGGCGAGTACTTCTTTCGCGCGGAACACACCGTCTGCGCCGAGCGTGCCTTGTGCGACGACGCCTTTACCTTCTTTAAACAGATCAGGCAAGATGCCGGTGTAGGTGACGGGCACAATCTGCGCGGTATCGGTCACGCGAAACGCGACCTCGATGCCCGTTCGCTTCACGCTGCCCGCCTCAACCATACCGCCGATGCGAAAGGTGCGGTTGACCGGAGCTTCTTTGGAGACGATTTGCGAGGGTGTGTAGAAAAACGCTAAGTTGTCACGCAGCGCAAACAACACCAGCGCGGTTGCAGCAGAGAGTAGAAGCACGCCACCGAGAATGAGGGCGAGGCGTTTTTGCTTAATGGTCATGATGGGATTCGTTCAACGTTTTGGTGGCGCGCTTTCGAGCGGCGCGAAGGGCGATGAGTTCCGCGATCACGGCAATAGCGAGCACGCCATAGCTTCCCCACACAAAAAAGCCGCGCCCGCCCATGCTCCAGAACGCGCCCCAGCTTTCCCAGATCATTGTTTAACTCCAGCAAGCCACTTTGCGTCGCGTTCGCGCTCGATGATTTGTGTGCGCACGCGATGCATCGCGACAGCGACGCAATACGCCCAAAACGCAAACGTCATCACCATCATCGCGGTCAGCATCGTGCTTGCCATCGATGAGCCGCCGGGGCGCACCGACGCGCCCTGATGCAACGTGTTCCACCATTGCACGCTGAAATAAATGATGGGCACGTTGACCGCGCCGACGAGCGCGATCAGGGCGCTGGCGCGATCACCCTTTTTCTTGTCGTCAAAGGCAGCGGCAAGCGCGATGTAGCCGATGTAGAGGAAAAACAAAATCAAAGTGGACGTGAGTCGCGCGTCCCACACCCAATAGGTGCCCCAGGTCGGGCGCCCCCACAGCGCACCCGTCCAAAGCGAGATCGCAGCCATCATCGCCCCGGTCGGTGCGAGCGCGTGGCTCATCATGAACGAAAGCCGGGTGCCAAATGCAAGGCCAAGTGCGCTCCAAAACGCCATCGCCAAATAAATCACCATCGCCATCCATGCGGCAGGAACGTGGATGTAGATCACGCGATACACCTCGCCTTGTGTGGCGTCGGTCGGTGCGCGGAAAAAGCCAATGTAGAGGCCGATGATGGTGAGCGCAATGGCAACAAACCAGCAAAGTTTTTCAATCGTTCCGGCCAGCGGATAGAACGCGGCGGGCGAAGCAAAACGCCAGAACCATCGGCCGCTAAAGCGTTCCGCCCGAGCATTCCCAACATTCACGCTGGTGAATGTTGGCTCGACGCTTCCCTCTCCCTCGGGGAGAGGGATTGAGGGTGAGGGATTGGACGCTCTGTTTGATCGTGCTTTCGAGCGTTCATTAGATTGTTGTTCGGTACGTGCCACGTTAATCCGTCGAAATGCGCAGCGCTGCCGCTGCTGCAACAGGACACAATGCTAGAGCAAACAGGAAATATGCGGTTTGTAGCGCGATTTCTGCGGCGGGCGATTCGCCGAATAGCACTTTGAGCGCGGCACCTGCACCGAAGATAAGCGTTGGGATCGTGAGCGGGAGCACGAGTACAGCGGTCAAGATCGCGCCGCCACGCGCGGAGACCAAGAGCGCCGAGGCAATCGCGCCGACCAAGATTAACGTGGGCACCGCGAGGAGCACGCTGAGCGCGAGCATCAATGCGACATCCGTTGGCAACGCGTAGAACAACGAGAACACGGGGGTCGCGAGCGCGAGTGGCAGCGCGATTGCGAGGCTGATCGCCGCCACGCGCGCGAGGATCAACGCAGCGAGCGGCTCGGGTGACGTGAGCAAATGTTCGAGCGAGCCATCTTTCGCGTCTTCGTCGAACAGGCGCGGCAATGCGAGCATCGCAGCGAGTAACGCGCCAACAAACACCGCGCCAATGCCGATCAGTTTGAGTTTTTCCGATTCACTGCCAACCGCAAACGGAAAAAGCGAACAGACGATCAAGAAGAACATAAGCGGATTCGCCCAGTCGCTTTTACGCCGTGCGAAGAGCGTGATTTCGCGCGCAAACACCGCTTTCATTGCGACGGCGAGACTCACGCGTGCGCTCCCGAAGTCTGGAGTGCGTCAAGCGCGATATCCATCGTTTTTTCCGCAGCAATTGACACGCTCTGATGCGAGGTAAGTATCACCAGCGTGCCTCGTGCGAGTGCGTCGCCGATGAGCGTTGCAAGCAACGTTTGCGTGGCGGCATCAAGCGCGACGAAGGGCTCATCCAACAACCACGCGACGCGTGCATTCGATGGCAGAAACAGCCGTGCGAGTGCGACACGCTTTCGTTGACCTTGTGACAACGTTCCAATGCGTCGATCAATGAGTGAGGAAACGCCAAGCGTGGCAAGCGCGGTTTTAGCCTCGTTTCGCGTGATCGAAATTCCGTTAGCTCCTTCGCTAAACGCCCAATTTTCTTGGGCGGTCAAAACGTCATTCATCGCATTCGAGTGACCAATAAAAACGCTTGTTCGCCCGTTTAAAACGGCGTCTTCGCCGCCTTGCCAAACGAGTTTCCCGGCGGCGTGTGCGCTCAGCCCGGCGAGCGCACGCAGCAGCGTTGTCTTCCCAGTGCCGTTCGCTCCCGCAATGCGCACCAGCGTGCCGCCGGGCGATTCGAAGGTGAGCGGCGCGAATAAGGTTCTTCCGCCGCGCTCAACGGTGACGTCGGTCAGCGCGAGTTTCATCACGACACCGCGCGCACCCGGTAGCTGGCCCACACTGCCGCTAACCCAAACAAGACGGAGAGATAGCCGACCGCTTCATAGCCGCTGATGTGACCGTCTGCGTGCGTAGTCAGCATGGCGCCGCCCAAGAATGAGGCAACGCCGAGCGAAAAATTCTGCACGGCGGAATTTAGTGACATCAATCGACCGCGTTGGTCCGGCGTAGTCGCAGCGGTGACCATCGCTGTGAGGGGAATGAAGCGGCCGCTCACAAAAATGAAGAAGAGCACCGAGATCGCGATTTGTGAGGCGAGCCCCGCGCCCAATCGATGGGTGATGAGCAGAATCGGAATAGCGGAGCCCAAGACTAACCAATAAAACACGTTCGAGCGCCGGTAGCGATCAGACATGCCGCCGAACAAGGGACGCGTGAAAAGCGTAACCGCTCCGCCAACGATATAGAAGAGCGAGAGCTGCGCTTCAGTCATGCCTTCATTGGTAATTCGCGTCGGTGCGATAAATGGGATCACGATCATGCCAGAGAGCACGATCAGCGACGACGCGAGCATCGCCCACGCATGGTTCGGCGCTTTGACGAGGTCGATATAACCGCGCAGCACTCCCTTTGGTTTTTCGTTGCGAATGTGGCCGCGCATCGACGGAATGCGCCGCTGCGCAACGAAAAAAAGCACGATGCAAACAAGCGACAAACCCGCAAACGGCCAACGCCAGCTCGTTTGGGCCGCGACATAGAGCGAGAGCGGAATGCCGACGACCGCCGAGAACGAAAAGCCCATCATCACCAGTCCCATCGCGCGACCGCGTCGGGTATCGGCCACGCGATCGCCGATCATTGCAAACATGATCGAACCGGTGACGCCGCCAAACAAACCAGCGACGACACGCGCGAGCAGCAGCGTGGCGTAGGTGGGCGCGAGCGCACACGCGATGGTGCCCACAATCATTCCGCCATAGGACACCAACAGGGCGATTTTTCGATCAAAACGATCAGCAATTGAGGCCATCACCAGGCTCGATACCGACGCCGCAATGGCGTACGCCGAGACCAGCAGACTGAACTCTGTCGTCGTGATCTTGAATTCGCGCATCAGGAACGATGCCAGCGGCATCATCACCATGAAGTCCACGATGTTGGTAAAGCTCATCGCCGCTAGCAGAATGAGCCATGACCTTTCGGTGCGTGCGTCATCGGAAACGGCAGGAATAGGAAGCGTAGAGCTGGGCATGAAAAAGGGGCTTAACGCCCCTTTTGAAATCGTCGCGCTGGGCTCCGGGCGCAACACGATTTTAGTGTGAGTTAGAACTCATTTCACTTTGCTGAAATCGCCCGCAACAAACGCTGACAGTGCGCTCGGATCAAGGTATTTTTTGAGCACTGCGTCTAAATCCGCTTTAGTCAACGCACGGATGCGGGTTTCGAGGCTCTCGACGAAGCCGAAAGTGCGATCCGTATCGGTAAGGAACGTCAGTTGTGCTGCCAAGGTCGCGTCGGTGCCGCGTCGCACCAAGCGTTGATCCAAAAACGCCGAGCGCTGCAGTTCAAATTCAGCGGTGGTGAGCGCGCCGCCCAGCAATTGTTTCAACTCATCGCGCAGCGATGCTTCTGCCTTAGCTGCGTTCTGCGGATTGGCGATGAAACCGAACGACCACGTTGCGTTGGTCGAAAAGGTAGGGACGGACAGAGTGCTGAACACGTCGTACGACAGGCCTTCTTTTTCACGAACGCGGGTAAACAAGCGAGCGCCCGCCGAGCCACCAAGGATGTAATCGGCGAGCAGCAATGTCGGGTAGTCCTCGGCTTTGTCTTGCAGCGGGAAAGCGATGCGTGCGACGAAAGTGGCGTTTTCCTTGTCTGGCGTTTGCAGTTTTTCCGTTTTGACTGGAATCGGTTTGTGCGGCGTCGTGACACGCTGGTAAGGTGCTGCCAGTTTTAGCGCCGAGAAGTGCTTTTGCAACGCGGCTTTGGTCGCCACCGCATCGAAATCACCGACGATAGAGATTTCCGCTGCGGACAGGCCACGCATTTGTGTCGCGAATCGAACAATTTGCTCGCGGGTTGCGACTTTGAGCGCCGCAACTCTCTCAGCAGGTGTTTCAACGTAGCGCACGTCGCCTTTGGGGAACGGCGTGAAATAGCGATCTATCGCATTGAAAACCACGCTTTCCGGATCTTTAGCGGCCTCTTCAATGCCGGTGATGATCTCTTTACGAACGAGCTCGATTTCGCTCGCTGGGAACGTCGGCGCGCTGTAAATCGTGGAGATGAGCTCTATTAAGTCGGGGACGTGCGCGCGCTTGGTTTGAAAACTTCCGCCACCCAAACTGATTCCACCGCTGGCGCGGAGTTGATCTAACTTATCGCGAATAGCTTGCCGATCCATTCCTTTGGCGCCGCGCATCATCGTTGCGTTGGCGAGCGTTTCAACGGCTTGCATGCCTTGACGAGACGCCTCACTTCCGTAGCCGATCGTTAGCGCTAAATTCACGGTGTTGCCACGCGTCTTCTTCGGCAATAAATTCACACGCATCCCGTTGGCGAGCGTGAATCGCTCGACGCGCTGTTCGATATTTTTTGGCGTGGGTTCAAATTGCTCGCCGTCACCCAGCGCCGCGCTGCCAGAAAACCCTTTGAGCGCATCAACAACAGCGGGCGTCACCGGCATTTCGGCGCGATTGGGCTTGTCGGTTGGAATAAAGCGACCTAAGGTTCGGTTTTGCGGCTTGAAATAGGTTCGGGCAACCCGCTCGATGTCAACCAGTGTCACCGCTTGCTCGCGTTCGCGTAGCAAAAAATAGCTGCGCCAATCGCCGAGCGCAATCGCTTCCGACAGCGCCACCGCAAAGCGGCCCGAGTTGGCGAGCGTTTGCTCGGTTTCTTTTTCGAGCTGCAGTTTCACCCGAGTGAGTTCAGCGGGAGTAAACGGCTTAGTGATCGCAGTCTCTACGGCGATCAAAAACGCGTCGCGTGCTTTGTCGATGGATTGGGTTTTGTTAAGTGTTGCCCAAAACCCAGTGGCGGCTGAATCAAACATCACATCGTGATCGCCTTCAACTGACACCGCAAACTTGCCTTCCACCATCGCTTTATACAAGCGGCCAGAAGGCTCAATCGTCATCAATCGTGACAGCACGGCGAGTGCCGCATTGTCGGCGTGTAAGGCCGCGGGCGCTCGGTAAGTTGCGTAGAGCATTTGCGAATCACCGACGCGGCGCACGGTCACTTCGCGCTCACCGTCTTGGGTCGGTTCAACGGTCCAGAGTTTCGGCAACACGCGGTCCGGCTTGGCGATGGGCGCGAACGATTGCTCAATCCACGCTAGCGTTTTGGCACTATCAAATTTTCCGGCCACTAGCAAAACAGCGTTATCCGGTTGGTAATAGCGCCGGTAGAACGCACGCAGATTTTCGATGCCCACATTCTCAATATCGCTTCTATTGCCGATCGTTGAGTTGCCGTAGTTGTGCCACATGAATTGCGCGGCTCGAGTTTTTTCTGAGAGCGCCCATTGCGGATTGTTTTCGCCGCGCTCAAACTCGTTGCGCACGACGGTCATTTCAGTGTCGAGCTCTTCGCGCAAAATTTTGGCGTTGACCATGCGCTCGGCTTCCATGCCAATGGCCCAGCGGAGGTTGTCGTCGGTGGCGTTAAACGTTTCGAAGTAATTGGTACGATCCGTCCAGGTGGTGCCGTTGCTCAAAAAGCCGCGATCGTTCATGTCTTTCCACAAGTTTGGATACTTTTCGGTCGCTTTGAACAGCATGTGCTCAAGCAGATGCGCCATCCCTGTTTCACCGTAGCCCTCGTGCCGCGAACCCACGAGATAGGTGATATTGACGGTGGTTTTCGGTGCCGACGCGTCGGGAAACAGCAGCACTTTTAGGCCGTTGGCCTTCAGCGTGTATTCGGTAAGTCCGGCAACGCTCGGGCCGATTTCAAACGCCGCATCAACTGCTTTCGCAGCGCTGGGCAAGGCATTCGGCGCGGGGGATGTAGTGACCGGCTGCGCGGAGGCGAACGAGGCTGCAAGCGTGAGCGTGGTGAGGGCGAGCGTTGCTAGGGCAAGCGGTGCTAGGGAGACGGGCAGCAACGCAAAACGGCGTGGAGAAATCATGGCGAAAAATGTATAGAAGCAGCAAGCGAGCCGCGTTGGACAAGGTGGATTGAGTTTAGTTGTGTTGCGCGATCGCTGCGTCGTCGTTCGTCGCATCGGCCTGCAGCGACCAGAGGCGCGCGTAAACGCCGCCCAGCGCGAGCAAGCTTACGTGTGTGCCGCGCTCAACGACGCGTCCAGAATCCATCACGATGATCTGATCGGCGTCGACAATCGTTGATAGACGATGCGCGATGATCATTGTGGTGCGTTCACGGCTAACGGCAGCAATTTCAGCTTGAATCGCCTTTTCGCTTTCACTATCGAGCGCGGAGGTGGCCTCATCGAACACCAGAATGGTTGGATTCTTGATGAGCGCGCGAGCGATGGCCACGCGCTGCTTTTCGCCGCCAGAGAGTTTTAAGCCACGCTCGCCGACCGGGGTTTGCAAACCTTCGGGCAGTTTAGCGATGAATTGATCGAGCCGCGCCTGGCGAATGGCCTGCGCGAGTTCGTCATCGGTGGCCTCTGGGCGGCCGTAGCGCAAGTTGTATTCGAGCGTGTCGTTGAACAGCACCGTGTCTTGCGGAACGATGCCAATTGCACGCCGCAGCGAGGTTTGCGACATGTCGCGAATATCGATTCCGTCAATCCGAATTGCGCCACCCGTTACGTCGTAAAACCGAAATAGCAGTCGTGCGAGTGTGCTTTTTCCGCCGCCACTTGCGCCGACCACAGCCAACGTGTTTCCAGCGGGAATCTCGAAGCTAACTTCGTGAAGAATCGCACGATTCGCGTCGTAGTGGAAGTCAACTCGATCAAAAGTGACATGGCCCTTTTCACCGCTGTTCGCCCAATAATCTCGGGCGTCAGGGCGATCAGCCACTTCCTGATGCTCGCGCAGCAAACCAAACATTTTTCCCATGTCGGTGACGGCCTGGCGAATTTCGCGATAGATCACCCCAAGAAAATTAAGCGGCGCGTAGAGCTGAATCAAAAACGCGTTCACCATGACCAAGTCGCCGATCGTCATCTTGCCGGTAATGACGCCATCAATAGCACGCCACATGACGAGGGTCGCGCCCGCGGCGATGAAGAAACTTTGTCCGAGGTTTAGCAGCGAAAGCGATGTTTGTGAGCGCACCGCCGCGCGCTCCCAGCGCTGAAGGCTTTGGTCGTAGCGCTCGGCTTCGAACCGCTCGTTGCCAAAATACTTCACCGTTTCGTAGTTCAACAAGCTATCAATCGCTTTTGCATTGGCTTTCGAGTCGAGCTCGTTCATCTCCTTACGAAACGCGGTGCGCCATTCGGTCACGAAGATGGTGTAGCCGATATAGATGATGAGCGTGACCAAGGTGATCACGACAAAACTCCAGTCGTAATTCCACGCCAGAATGGCGGCCACCAAACTGAGCTCGATCAACGTGGGCAGGATCGAAAACAACGTGTAAGACAGCAATGAAGAAATACCGCGAGTGCCGCGTTCAATGTCGCGCGTGAGGCCGCCCGTTTGTCGCGCGAGATGAAAGCGCAGCGATAGCCGATGTAGGTGTTCGAATGTTTCCAACGCCACGCGGCGCACCGAACGCTGTGTGACTTTCGCGAAGAAAAATTCGCGCAGTTCGGTAAAAAACGTCACTGACAGTCGCGCAAAACCGTACGCAATCAATAGTGCAAACGGCACCGCTAGCAACGCTTTCTCAGTGCTCATGCGATCCACGATCCACTTGAGCGTGACCGGAATCATTACGTTTGCGATCTTTGCCACAAGCAAGCACGAGAGCGCAAACGCAATGCGCGCTTTGTGTTGCGCGAGGTACGGCAGCAACAATCGAATCGGAGAGGCGGCGTCTCGGGTAGAGGCGTTCATTGAAATACTTCTATGGGTCTGCGCGTTGCGCAAATGCTGCCGCGGCAACGTGTGGGAATCAACCGCGCTTTAGGCGGCCCTGCTGCGCAAACTGCGTCAGAACCGAAACAAACTCACTCATTTTCGTAGGCTTGGTGAGATAGGCGTCGCAGCCCGCTATTTTTGCGCGAAGGCGATCCACCGCGCCGGTGCGAGAGGTCAGCATGATGAGTAACTGCGGCGTGTGCGCACCGAGTGCGCGAAGTCGACGCAACACTTCGGGACCTTTAATGCCCGGCATTTCGAAATCAACGAGCGCCACGTCGTAAATTTTTGTGGCGGCCATGCGCAAACCTTCTTCACCGTCAATCGCAGTGTCAACCGAGAAGCCAACTTTACCGAGCGCATCTTGAATCGCAACGCGCGAGAACTTCGAATCGTCAACAACCAAAATCGACAACGAGCGTTGCCACGGCAGCGCTTGCTGATCGCGGGCACTGGGCGCGCTCACTTCACCTGCGGGCTCGGCGGCTTCAGCGCGCGTCGCGGCCTGCGGCAACGCGCCGTTTACTCGCTGCGCGATGTCGGTGGCGGCAGGTGCGTCGGTCGCCTCAGGCGGCGACACTTCGGCTACCGCTGCCAGATGCGGCGGCATCCAGCCCTCACGAATTCGGTTTATGCCCTGAGCGAGTGAATACAAAAGCTGCGCGTTTTGCTGCACCTGATAATACGGCGCATCCGTTGCGAACTGGGTAACGAGTCCAATGGTGCGGCCGGGTTGCTTGCGGCGGCGCACCGCCATCACAGCTTCCGGTTGCGTCATGTTCGCGATCAACAAATCAGCCGGCTCTTCGTCAACCAGGTGCATCGTCGCGCCTGTGGGCGTGGGCCGCTTTAAAAATAACCGCAGCAACTCTGTATCGCGAGGGCTGAAGCCCGCCAACCGCACCGACGCAATTGCAACGCCCGCGTCTTGCGTGGGCTCGGTCGAAGAGGTGGCGATCTCGGTCATTACTTCATTATAGGAAGCGCATCCCGACAGGCTTTGCATTGCCGACCAGCGTTCACTGCCGCACGCTCGCGATGTGGCAAAAAATCGACTTAACGCCGATGTTCAGTAGGAAATTTCGTTGAAACGGGTTGGCGCGGCTTGTTGTGGTCTTACCAACGTGCGCCTTGCGCGCCGATTACACCGATCAGGCCACGCAACGCGCCGTACGCGAGTTTGTCGGTCATTCGCCACAACCATGCACGGCGACGCCAATCTTCCCGAACGACGCGCGTTCCTCCGGTTTCGATGAGCGTGGTGAGCGCCAAGCGCAATTCGCCCGCAAAACCGGCTTCACGAACAAACACGTTGGCTTCGCGAGCTAGAAGCAGGCTGAAGGGATCAATATTTGATGAGCCGACGGTTGCCCATCGCGCGTCGATCACAGCAACTTTTGCATGCAGAAAACTCGGTTCGTACTCCACGATGTCGACACCGCCTGTAAGAAGCTGATCATAGAGCGCGTTTGAAGCGTGACGCAACCATGCGAATTCAACGCGCCCCTGCAACAAAAGCGTGACTCGGACGCCGCGCTTCACCGCCGCAATCAATTCGTGGCGAAAACGTATTCCCGGAAAAAAGTAAGCGCACGCGATGATCACGTCTTCTTTTGCGGAGCGAATCGCCGCCAGATACGCCCGCTCAATGTGCCGCCGATAGCGAAAATTGTCGCGCACTAAAAACTTCGCGGTGATGTCGCCTGCCGGTCGGACGTGCGGCGTCAGCGAGAGCTGCGGCAAGCTGCGCGGATCTAAATTGACCACGCGAAGCACGCGCCACAAACGATGCGCCGCTGCCACGATTGGCAGCAAAACGGGGCCTTCCACGCGAACCGCAAAGTCAATGCGCGGCGGCGTGTGACCAGGCGTATTCATGTCGTCGATCAAATTGATCCCGCCCACAAACGCGATCATCCCGTCGACGATCACTAACTTTCGATGTAGGCGGCGCAGTCGCGACAGGCGAAAGGTGGTCGGAAACACGTCGGCGCGGTAGAGCACGATCCACACGCCCGCGCGCTTCAGCGATTCATGCAACCGCTTAGTCAAATACGTTTTAGTGCCGAAGCCATCGACGATCACGCGCACTTCGACGCCGCGCTCGGCCGCAGCCGCGAGCGCATCGGCAACGACCGCGCCTGAAGCGTCGTCGGCGAAGATATAGGCCTCGACGTAAATCGAGTGTTTGGCGCCATCAATTGCTGTGATCAGCGCGGGAAAATACTCCGCGCCGTTTCGGAGCAGCGCTACATGATTGCCGCTACTGTACGTGTGCATTACGACATTTTCATGGGCAAACTAGATGTTGACAACACAGGATTTTCAACTTTGCGTTTTGAGGAAACAGCGCGAGCCGTTGGCTTCAATTTTAATTAGTCGACAAAGCTAAAAACTTGACAACTCGGTAAGTAATATAAATGCTCTACTAGCCCATTAAAATAGGCAAAGTTGATAGTAAGTTAGCGTGAAAAGCCCCTCCGCCGTCCCACCACCTCGCTAAAAACTAGATCCGGGCTCCGCCAAAAACGCGATTTCTGCGGCACTCGATTCGCGCCCAAGTATTGCGTTGCGATGCGGATAGCGACCGAAGCGCTCAATGATCGCGCGATGGCGAAGCTCTGACTCGCGCGTTTCTTCGCGCTCGCAGCGAGCAAATAAGTCGACCGCCGAATCGTGAATTGTTAGCGATTCGCTGTGCATGTAAGGCATGTACATAAAAGATCGATACGACGCCCGTACTTCGAGATCGGCACCGACCGCAACCGCTTCTTGCGCAAGTGCCAGCGCCAAAGCATCGCTTGCAAATGACGCCGGCGCTCCACGAAAGAGATTGCGCGAAAACTGGTCGAGCACAATGATTTCCGCGAGCCGCCCCTCGGCGGTTGCGCGCCAAGCGAATAACTCACAACGAGTGGCCTGGGCATGAAGCTCACCAAAACGATCGCGGATGGCTTGGTCGAACGCGGCGTCTTTCGTCCACCATTGTTTGGGGTCGATCTCGCGGAACCAAAAGTTGATGATGTCTTGCGCGGTTTTCACCAGGCGGATGATAGTCCGACGGGTCAGAGTGGCAAACAGCTTGACCCGTGATTCGTAGCAATCCAGGCGAGCGCTTGGGCGGTGGTGAGTGCGCCGTTGCTCGCGCCGTTAGTCCAGGTGTTGGTGGGTATTTGCAGCATCGCACGGAGCAACAACAGGCCGTCGGTCGCGCCCGTAAGCGCCAGATCACCGTCAATGTTTAGATTGAGCGATGCGATATTGCCTTCGATTTGCGCGGTTGAGAGCGTTGCGCTCGGGCCCACCGCGCTACCGACTAGCGTTGCGCCACGAAACCCGAGCAGATAGCGCAAGATCAGCACGCCATCGGTCGCAGCGTCGAGCGCGCCGTTGACATCAACGTCGAGCGAGCAAAACGGTGGATACGCAACAAAATTTCCTAGACTGGTCGGCGCGTTGCCAACGCTCGTGCTTCCAGTCACGCTATTGGCCACCGCATCAATGCGAGTCGCGTTGTCGCCTTCGATGTTTGCGACGACCACCTGCGCGCCAGTTCGAGTCACCGCAACGCCCACCGGCGTACTGCCGATCGCAATGGTGTTGGTCACCACGTTGTCGGACGTACGAACTACAGACACGGTTTTGTCAAACAAATTGGTCACGTAAACCTTCGACCCGTCTGGGCTGACCGCAACACCGGTGGCGAACCCGCCAACTCGAACGTTTGCCAGCACCGCGTTACTTGCGGTGTCGATCACGCTCAAGCTTGCGCTGCCGCTATTGGCGACGTAGGCGCGGGCTCCGTTGGGAGAAATCGCGACGCCTACCGGATTGTTTTCAACGTTAACGGTATGGGTAACGGCATTGGCGGCGAGGTCAACCACCGACACACTTCGATTGCCAGCATTCACGACATAGGCGAATGCCCCGTCAGGCGTCACCGCGACCCCACTCGGTAGCGAGCCAACATTGATTGCACTGACTTGCAGCTTTGTTGCTGTGTTCACGATCGAGAGCGTGTCTGCACCAGAATTGGCGACGTAGATACGACTACCGCTAGGATTAACGGCGACGCCGCTGGGTCGACTGCCAACCGGGATCGTAGCGACAAGCACATTCGTGACCGCATTGATAACTGAAACGGAATTCCCCCGGTGATCCGTTACATACACAAGAGCGCCGCTCGGCGACGTGGCAACGCCTAACGGTGCTGCGCCAACGGTAATCGTGCCTCCCGCTGAGCCAGTCGCCGTATCAATGACCGTTACGGTATTCGAACCGTGGTTAGTAACGTAAGCAAAAGGAAAAGCGAGGGTGGTAGTGGCAATCGTGCCGGTCAATGCAACCGCGATGAATGCCTGCACAGGTGGGACAAACAAAGAGAATTTCATTGGGAACGCCTGATTCCCTAGCGGCCCGGCACACGACAGCAAGTGCGCGAGGCTCGAAGCGTTTGGGCGGTGGTGTCGGTGTTTCTCGCCGAGCAGGTGCCCGACTGGAAATAGACGATGGGCATCAACCACGATGTTGTTTCGCAATTGGTCGCCGTTTGCGTGTAGCCCGCTGCACAATTCGGAGCAACGGCATTTCCTGTGCCGCCGTTTGCTGCGATACCAAGGTCGGTGTTCGCCGTTTCAACGCACTCTAGCGCAGTGGCGAGTGGCGGCGCGAGATAGCCGACGATATCCACGGTGTAGTGCGCTTGCGCAACGCTGTAAATGGTGAAATCGAAGCTCGATAGAGGATTCGGAATCTGCACCGTCATACTGTTTGAAATCACGGCACCGGCGGCGTAAGTCATGCTGAAGGCTGTTGGCTGCGGCGTGCCGTATGGCCACACAACCGCATGCCCAGGAAGTGAGGGCGTGATGGCGGTCACCACGACTGAGACTGCGGTTGCACTCAAGTTCAACGTGCCGCAATTGGTCGCGCTCCCCCCTTGAAATGCGAAGTTGGTCGTGCTGATGGCAACAAAGTTTCGAGTCGCGCCTGCGGAGATCGCTCCCGCGGCTGTGTTCCGAGTGTCGATGATTCGGCAGGGGGCGACCGGCGTGTAGACAAGATCCTGAGTCAAGTCGCCGAACTTTTGCGGGGTTACAGTCGGCGCGGGAATCACTCGTCCGGGGGCGTCGCCCGCTGCAAGCGCATTCGCTGCGCAATAAAAAAACATCGAAGAAATCGCTAGACCACAGCGAACAAAGCAATTCATAAAAATTCTCCCCATTCAGAGTTGTTCGATCTCACGCGATCAGCGGTCCAAGGAAATGCAAATCTACTCGCGTAGCGTTGACTGCATAGCGCGCCGCGCCAAGTCAGCGATCCTCGTAGAGATAATTCTTATCCTTAAAGACGAAAAATGCGATGTTTTTGTGTCCCCCGGTGTTGCGATCACCAGCGCAGCACGAGAAACTGGCGAAATGAGCTGCGTTCGGGAGCGCTAGGGACGCGCTGAATAATTCGCCACGCTCATGGAATTTTTGATTCGGGTGAAGCACTTTGCCGAAAGTGCCAGCAATAACCCGCTATTGCTGTGCTGTTCGTCGCGCGCTTCATCGCGAATCAAGGCGCGCTGCAACGCGTCGAATTGTTCAGCGTTTCCCTAACTTTCGCGATTGCGCATCCAGTCGGCGGTGCCGGAGAGCTGCTTGAGCAGCCAATCCGACACTTCGCTGGGCGTGTCGCAATCAGTGAGCGCTTGCTTCATGCAGGCCATCCAAGCGTCGCGCTCGGGCTCGCCAATCGAAAACGGCAGGTGCCGCGCGCGAAGTCGCGGATGACCGAAGCGCTCAACATAATGATTTGGGCCACCGAGCCAGCCGCAGAAAAACCAAAAGAGTTTGTCGCGCGAGCCGTCGAGCGTGGTCGGATGCAACTTACGGATGCCCTCGAATTCCGGCTCGAACTCCATGCGGTCATAGAACGCATCAACGAGTTTTCTAACGCCGGCTTCTCCACCGAAGAGATCGAAAGGACGCTGAATTGGGTTCATCAGGATCTAAGCCAGCTTACTGTCACATCGCCCAATTAAATTGGGCATTGACCAGAATTAATGATACTTTCGATAGACATTAAAATTCGCCTCTTAGCCCAATTAAATTGGGCAAAATGAAGCATAGTTTGAACGAATTACGATAGCTTCTTTTTCACCAATTCGTTGACCTGCGCAGGATTTGCTTTGCCGGCCGATGCCTTCATCACCATGCCGACGATGCTCATCAGCGCTTTTTCTTTACCGGACTTGTAATCAGCGATTTGCGCGGAGCTTTTCGCGAGGACTTCATCGACGATTTTTTCGATTGCGCCGACGTCGCTGATTTGTTTCAAGCCTTTGGCTTCGATTACGTCGTCAATATCTGTCTCTTCTGTTTGGCGCGGAGCAACCGTCGCAGCCAGACCGAAAGTTGGCGCGGGGAGCGTCATGTTAAACGTGGCAGCTATGGGAGGTGCGGTCCAAAGATGATCCAAAAGCTCTTTTGCTTTTTTATTGTTAAGCGTGCCGTCAGCCACTCGGATGACCAATTTCGCCAACTGTGACGGTCGTATTGGGCTCTGTTCGATTGTTTTCTCTTCGCGATTGAGTGACGCCGAGAGTTCACCGAGCATCCAGTTCGCGACGAGCTTCGGATCAGCCTTTGCATTCACTGCCGTCTCGAAGAACTCCGACGTTGCGCGATCTTGCGACAACAACCGCGCGTCGTATTCAGAGAGTTTGAACTCGTTCATGTAACGCGCGCACTTCGATTCCGGCAATTCCGGCATCGACGCTTTAATGCGATCAAACATGGCATCATCAATCACCAACGGCGGCAAATCAGGATCCGGGAAGTAGCGATAGTCCATCGCATCTTCCTTGGTGCGCATCGCGCGGGTCTCTCCCGTGTCGGGGTTAAACAGCACCGTCGCTTGCACGATTTTTTTGCCGTCTTCAATCTGCTCAATCTGCCAGCGTACTTCGTAATCAATCGCTTGTTGCATGAACTTGAAACTGTTCAAGTTTTTGATTTCACGGCGCGTGCCGAACTCTTTTTGCCCCATCGGGCGCACCGACACGTTCACGTCGCAGCGGAACGAGCCTTCTTGCATGTTGCCGTCGCAAATGTCCAAATAGCGCACGAGATTGTGCAGCGCTTTCGCATACGCAATCGCTTCTTTGCCAGAGCGCATCACCGGTTCGGTCACGATTTCCAGGAGCGGTGTGCCTGCGCGATTTAAATCAACACCGGACTCGTGATCGAACTGTTCATGCACGCTTTTTCCGGCGTCTTCTTCGAGATGCGCGCGGGTGAGTTCGATGAACTTCGTCGAGCCGTCGTCAAGCGTGATGGTGAGCCCGCCGCCTTGCACAATCGGCGTCTCGAACTGCGAAATCTGGTAACCCTTTGGCAAATCCGGGTAGAAATAATTTTTGCGCGCAAAGATTGAGCGACGATTGATGTTCGCGCCAATTGCAAGGCCGAACTTCACCGCACGCTCCGCCGCGCCTTTGTTCATCACCGGCAATGCGCCGGGCATCGCCAGATCAACGACCGAGGCCTGCGTGTTCGGCGCTGCGCCGAACGCGGTCGATGAGCCCGAAAAAATCTTTGATGCAGTGGTCAGCTGCACGTGTGTTTCAAGACCGATAACCACTTCCCAGTTCATTTCATTTCACTCCGCGAAATGAAGGACGACGCACTTCGCGCTAGGACGACGCTTGCTTTGCAAGCTAAGACGTCGCTCGCGCCGCTCGCTATGACGCAAGCTATGCAAAGTGCGTTCGTTATCTCCATTCAATTTTCTATCGTAAGTGTTGTGTTTAGATTTCCGCCGCTACTTGCAAAGCTTTGCGTCGTAGCGCCGAAGGTGCGTCGTCATAACGAACGCAGTGAGTGTCGTCCTAGCGCGAAGCGCGTCGTCCTGCATCCAGCGCTACAGCGCTGGATGCTTCTTGTGCCACTCAGTGGCAAGTTGATACTGATGCGCCACATTCAACATGCGCGCTTCGTCGAGATAGTTGCCGATAATGTGCATGCCCACAAACTGCCCGGTGTCTTTGTCGACGCCACACGGATGACTCATCGCGGGCTGCCCGGTTAAGTTCGCGCAAATCGTGAAAATGTCGTTCAAATACATCTTCACCGGATCGTCGCTTTTTGCGCCGAATTGGAAAGCACCTTCGGGGGCGGTCGGGCCCATTACGACGTCGCAGACTTCGTAGGCTTTCTTGAAATCCTCCGCGATCAGGCGGCGCAGCTTGCCCGCTTGCAGGTAATACGCATCGTAATACCCGTGCGACAAAACATACGTGCCGATCAGAATGCGGCGCTTCACCTCCGCACCAAAGCCTTCGGCGCGCGAGCGTTTGTACATATCAACGATATCGGTGTAGTCCTTCGCACGATGACCGAAGCGCGCGCCATCGAAGCGCGACAAATTGCTCGATGCCTCGGCGGGCGCGACCACGTAATACGCGGGCACCGAATACTTCACGTTCGGCAACGACACTTCGACAGTCGTTGCACCCAGTTTGCGATACACATCGAGCGCTTCGTCAACCGCTTTGGCGATGCCAGGCGCAACACCGTCACCAAAAAATTCTTTCGGCAACCCGATGCGCAACCCCTTGAGCGGCTTTGAAAGATCGCGCGAGTAATCTTCTTTCGGACGATCAAGCGAGGTCGCGTCATGTGGATCGAAGCCTGCCATCGCGGAGAGCAACAGCGCACAGTCTTCTGCGGTTTGCGCGAACGGACCGGCTTGATCAAGCGACGAGGCGAACGCAATGATGCCGTAGCGCGAACACACGCCGTAGGTTGGCTTCAAGCCCGTTAAGTTGCAAAACATCGCGGGCTGGCGGATTGAGCCGCCGGTGTCGGTGCCAGTGCTAGCGGGCGTAAGCCCCGCGGCGACGCTGGCTGCTGAACCGCCGGACGAGCCGCCGGGCACGCGCGATAAATCCCACGGGTTTTTCACCGTGCCGAAATACGAGGTTTCGTTCGACGAGCCCATCGCGAACTCGTCCATATTCAATTTGCCGAGCGTCACCATGCCGGCGTCGGCCATGTTCTTCACCACGGTGGAGCTGTACGGCGCGACGAAGTTTTCGAGCATCTTCGAGCCGCAAGTGGTGCGCCAACCGTCGATCAGGTAGATATCTTTGTGCGCAATCGGTACGCCGAGTAACGGAGCAGCTTCGCCCTTTGCGCGCCGATTATCTTGGGCGAGCGCTTCTGAAAGCGTTTTTTCCGGATCAATCGTAATAAAAGCGTTGAGCGCTGGATTTATGGACGATACGCGAGAAAGGTAATGCTTCGCAAGCTCAACCGCACTCACCTGCTTGGCATCGAGCGCTTTTTTCGTTTCTGCGACGGTAGCGAAGGTGTTCCAGCTCATGCGCGACTCCCTGTAGGAGCGGCTTTGCCGCGATTGGATGCAACCATGACAAGCGGCGATCGTGCGGGCGTTGGTCGCGGCAGAGCCGCTCCTGCAGCGTGGCGGGCGCTCATTCGATCACCTTCGGCACGAGGAAATAACCGTCAGCGGCGGCTGGCGCATTGCTCTGGAATTTTTCGCGTTGATTGACTTCAGTCACCGCGTCGTCACGAAGACGAAGCACCATGTCGAGCCCGTGCGACATCGGCTCGACACCTTGAGTGTTGACCGACTGCATGTCATCGATGAGTTTGAAAATGCCTTCGAGTTTGGCTTGGACTTGAGCCACTTCATCAGGGCTCACGCGGATGCGGGCGAGGTGCGCGATCCGCTCGATATCTTGTGCGGATAAGCTCATGACACGAGGAGGGGGTTTTTGTTGTGCGACTTGGCAGGAACAGAGGCGTCCGGAGCCAAGAGAATCAAGGGGCGTAGGGTAACATATCGGGTTATTCGATCACGCTTACAACCACGCGGCATCTCGTTCGCAAAGCCGCATCGAAACGTCTTTCCGGGGGTTATTTGCCACGCAACCGATGCGTTGTGTGGTCGCACCGTTTGGCGCACGATCATGGCCTGGGAGGGCCCGCAAGTTTCTCGATATGTTCAAGTTCCTCAGTAGTTACCTCTCCACCGACATCGCCATCGATCTCGGTACTGCAAACACCCTGATCTATGTGCGCGGCAAGGGCATTGTGCTCGACGAGCCGTCGGTCGTTGCGATTCGCCAGGAAGGCGGCCCCAACGGCAAGCGCGTGATTCAAGAAGTTGGCCTCGCGGCGAAGCAAATGCTTGGCCGTACGCCGGGCAACATCACGGCGATTCGCCCAATGAAAGACGGCGTGATCGCCGATTTCAACGTCACCGAGCAAATGCTGAAGCAATTCATCCGCAAGGTGCTCGATTCGAAAATGTTTTCGCCAAGTCCACGCATCATCATCTGTGTGCCATGTGGTTCAACGCAAGTGGAGCGGCGCGCGATTCGTGAGTCCGCGCTTGGCGCCGGTGCGTCAAAAGTGTTTTTGATTGAAGAGCCTATGGCGGCAGCCATCGGCGCTGATCTGCCGATTTCCGACGCAACCGGTTCGATGGTCGTCGACATTGGCGGCGGCACGACGGAAGTCGGCGTGATTTCGCTCGGCGGTATGGTCTACGCGGGCTCGGTTCGCGTCGGCGGCGACAAGTTTGACGAATCAATCATCAATTACATCCGTCGCAACTACGGCATGTTGATCGGTGAGACAACCGCTGAGTTGATTAAGAAAACGATCGGCTCTGCGTTTCCCGGCAGCGAAGTGCGCGATATGGAAATCAAAGGCCGAAACTTGGCCGAAGGTATCCCTCGCGCGTTCACCGTGTCGTCGAACGAAATCCTTGAAGCGCTTACCGATCCGTTAAACGCCATCGTGAGTGCAGTGAAGCAAGCGCTTGAGCGCACGCCGCCTGAGCTCGGTTCCGACATCGCAGAAAAAGGTATGGTGCTCACTGGCGGCGGCGCGCTTCTTCGTGATCTGGATCGCCTGCTGATGGAAGAAACCGGTTTGCCGGTGGTGGTTGCCGAAGACCCGTTGACTTGCGTCGTACGCGGTTGCGGCAAAGCGCTTGAAAATATTGATCGCCTGTCATCCATCTTTACGACGGACTGATTATTTGTGACTGACCTCGCGCCACGCCTCGCCATCTTCGAGCGTCAGCGCGCCATCGCCATCGGTGTTTGCGAATGATCGGTAACGTCACTTCACTGCCCAAAGAGCCGCCGCGTTTTTTCAATCGCGGCCCTTCTGCGCTTGCGCGGCTCACTTTCTTCGGCGTCGCCTCATTTGCGCTGATGTTTGTTGATGCCAAATTCCAGACGCTTGAGGCGGTTCGAAAGGGAATTGCAACGGTCGTGTACCCGATTCAGCAGCTCGCGCTGTTGCCGGGCGCTGCGATCGCAAGCGCTGGCGAATTTTTCGAATCGCGCGCGGCACTTCGCGAAGAAAACGCAGTACTCAAAAAACAGCTCTTAGACAACGCGCAAGTAGAGCAAGCAAGCCGCGCCGCTCAGCTGGATGCGCAGCGCTGGCGCGCAATCGCAGGCGCGTCGCAAACGCTTACTGTGAAATCACAACCGTCTCGCGTGCTGTATCTGGGGCGCGATCCTTACTCACAAAAATTCTTTATTGAGCGCGGCGGCTCGCAATCATTCGAAGCTGGCGCTGCCGTGATTGACGGACTCGGACTGCTCGGCCAGCTCACGCGGGTGCATCCGCTGCTTGCGGAAGTGACATTGATCACTGACAAAGAAGCCGTGGTGCCTATTCGAATTGAGCGCAACGGAATTCGAGCAATCATGCGTGGGCGCGGCGCGCGACAGGTACCTGAGCTCAGTTTTGTCGCGGGCAATGCCGACATCGTTGAAGGCGATATCGCGCTGACATCAAGTATTGACGGCTTATTTCCAGCGAACGTTCGTGTGTGTCGAGTGTCAAAGATCGTGCGCGAACGTGAGAACGATTTCGCAAAGATCGAGTGTCTGCCGTTTGCGGGTGTGACCAGCGCGGATGATGTGCTTGTTCTAGATCGACCAACGCCACTTCCGCCTCGTCCGACCGAGGAAGTGGCTGGGAAAACTTCAGTGAAGCGAAAGGGCAGCTGACGATGCGATTGGGACTGCCCGATTCGCCGCTGATGAGAGTGGCGCGCCCCGAAGACATTTTGCTGCCGCCAAAAGTCTGGTTCGTAGTGGTGACCTTGTTCGTTGCGTTTGTGGCAAACCTGCTGCCCCTTTCCGGCGTATTGCTCGCGCTGCGTCCCGATTTTTTCGCTTTAGTGCTGCTCTATTGGGCGATTCATCAGCCGCGCTGGATCGGCGTCGGCGCGGGCTGGATATGCGGCTTAGTCACCGATGTGGTCGAGGCCAATTTGTTTGGCCAACATGCGCTTGCCTACGCCATTCTCGCGTTTTCAGCGGAGTATTTTCATCGCCGCGTTTTGCGCTTCCCGCTTTGGCAGCAATCGCTTCACGTGTTTGCGCTTTTAGTGTTTACGCAAATCATCGTGCTCGTGCTGCGGCTCATGAGCGGTGCCGCACCACCGAGTCCCGTGTTCTTGCTTTCAACGGTGACCAGCGTTTTGTTGTGGCCACCGCTGTCGGTATTCCTGCAATGGCCGCAGCGCGTGCGCTCGCTCACGGATTGAGGTAGCCATGGCAGAACTTCGCAATCGCGAACAAGAAGTTTTTTGGTTCCAGCGGCGCGTGTTTATCGCAGCAGCGGTGATGCTTGCGTGTTTCGTATTACTCGCCGGGCGCTTCGCTTATCTGCAGGTCATAAAACGCGAGCATTTCGCGGCACTCGCCGAAGCCAACCGCATCGACGTACAACCTGAAGTACCCAACCGCGGCATCATTACCGATCGTAACGGCATTGTGTTGGTGTCGAATTATTCGGCTTACACGCTCGAACTCAACCCTCAAAAAATAGAAAACATTGACGCGACAATTGATCGGCTCGCAACGCTCGTTGACGTCACTGCGCGTGATCGTCGGCGCTTCAAGCGCTTGCTGGAAGAGTTTCGCTCAGCAGAAAGTTTGCCGCTTAAATCACGACTCAGTGATGACGAAGTGGCGCGCGTTGCTGCCAATCGCTTTCAGTTACCCGGCGTTGAAATTAAGGCGCGATTGTTTCGCCAGTACCCGATGGGCGAAGTGGCTTCGCACGTGATCGGCTACATCGGACGCATCAATCAAAAAGAAAAAGAGCGCATCGAGGAGCAAGGTCTTGCCGTTGAATACAAAGGATCTGACTACATTGGCAAATCCGGAATCGAGCTGTCCTACGAGAAAGAGCTGCGCGGCAACTCGGGCGCGGTTGAAGTTGAGGTGGACGCGTCGCGACGCGTGATGCGCCAGCTCTCGCGAAAACCTTCGATTCCGGGCAACAACCTGCAGCTCTCGCTTGATATCCGTTTGCAAAAAATTGCGGAAGAAGCGTTTGGCGACAAACGCGGCGCACTGATCGCGATCGAGCCTGCAACCGGCGACATTCTCGCTTTCGTGAGCAAGCCAGGTTACGACCCGAACTTGTTTGTGGACGGCATTGATCCGCAGAGCTGGGAAGCGCTTCGAGACTCACCCGACAAACCCATGCTCAATCGCCCGATTCAGGGCACCTATCCTCCGGGCTCGACCTACAAACCCTTCATGGCGTTGATGGCGCAAGAGTTGGGCATTCGCACTGCGAGCCAAACTATTTCTGATCCAGGGTTTTTTCGACTCGGTGGTGGTTACTGGCGCGATGACAAGGCCGGTGGTCACGGCCTTGTGAATCTGCCTCGCTCGATCGCGGTCTCGTGCGACACCTACTACTACCTACTCGGCGCTGAGCTCGATGTCGACGAATGGTCTAAGTTCATGTCGCAATTTGGGTTTGGCCGAAAAACAGGCATTGATATCGAAGGCGAGCTCGCTGGCATTTTGCCGACTCGTGAATGGAAAGCAAAACGGTTTCCAAAAGATCCGAAGCTCCACGTTGGTGATCAAGTCTCGCTCGCGATTGGTCAAGGATTTAATACGTTCACCCCGCTACAGCTCGCCTTTGCCACGGCGACACTGGCGAATCGAGGCGTCGCATTCAAGCCGCATCTTGTGAAACGAATTCAAGACGTGAAAACTGGGGAAGGGCGGTTGACACAGCCGCAGCCGATGTACACGATTCCACTCAAAGCAAACCACTTAGACGCCGTCAAAGAAGGCTTGCAAGGCGTCGTTCTGGAAGGAACCGCTGCCACCGTTTTCAAAGGCGCGAAATACACCAGCGGCGGCAAAACCGGAACCGCGCAAGTGTTTGGGCTGCGCGGCGGTGAGTATGTGGAGAGTCAAGTATCAGAGCGGCTGCGCGATCATGCGTGGTACATGGCGTATGCGCCGCTCGAAACGCCACAAATTGCGTTGGCGGTGTTCGTTGAAAACGGCGGCTTTGGCGCCAAGGCAGCCGCTCCGATTGCACGCAAAGTAATGGACGCGTTCTTCGACAAATCGCTTCTCGATGCTGCAATGAAAACGCGTGCAGATGCAAAGGTATCGCAATGATTCAAGTCATCTGGAACAAACTCACCGATCACATTGATCCGATTTTGTTCGCGCTGGTGACCATCATTACCGTGCTCGGTCTGTTAGTGCTCTACAGCGCCGCGAATGAAACGATGAGTCGTGTGGTCTCGCAGTCGCAGAAGGTCGTCATCGCTGTCATCATCATGTTTGTCATCGCAAATTTATCGCCCTCGTTCATTGCACGTTTTGCGATCCCTATGTATATCGCGGGCATCATTTTGCTGCTGGGTGTGGCGCTCGGTGGCGAGGTGATTAAAGGCGCGCGTCGGTGGTTGAAGTTGCCCCTCATTGGCAATATTCAGCCGTCGGAAATTATGAAACTTGCGGTGCCGCTCATCCTGGCGTGGTACTTCGACAAACACGAAGGCGCGATCAGCTGGAAAAATTTCCTAGTGGCTGGCTTGCTCGTTGCCATTCCGTTCGCGCTAATTGTGCGTCAGCCCGACTTGGGCACCGCGCTTTTGGTGGGCGCCTGCGGATTTTTCATTTTGTATCTGGCCGGCCTCGACTGGCGAATCATGATCGGCGGAGCGGTCGTCGCCGCGCTTGCATTTGCAGGAGCGTGGGAATTCAATCTGCTGCACGACTATCAAAAAGAGCGCGTGCTCACCGCGTTTGACCCCGGCCGCGATTCACAGGATGCAGGTTGGCACACGATTCAAGCAGCCATCGCGATTGGCTCGGGGGGGCTGGTAGGCAAAGGCTGGCTCGCAGGCACGCAAACCCACCTTGAATTTCTTCCAGAAAAACACACTGACTTCATCGTTGCGGTGTATGGCGAAGAGTTCGGATTGATTGGCGCACTACTTCTGTTTGCACTCTACATTCTTCTGATCGGACGTTGCATGCTGATCGCGATGCGCGCGCAATCGCTATTCGGGCGATTGATCGCTGGCACGTTGGGGCTCATGTTTTTTACCTACACGTTTGTAAACGTCGGCATGGTTGCAGGGCTGCTGCCGGTGGTGGGCGTACCCCTGCCGTTTGTAAGCTTCGGCGGCACCGCGATGATGACGCTGTTTGTAGCGGTTGGCATTTTGATGAGTGTCGCCACCCATCGAAAACTGGTGGGCTCATGATGTGGCGCGGCGTCAGCTGCGCGCTGATGATGAGCGCTTTTCTGCTCGGATGTGCATCAAAGCCCAGCGTGAAACCGAGCGCAAGCGCACGCCAGGGTGCGTATTACAAAGACGACGGTCCGCCAGATTCAGTGAACGCCGATCTTGATCGAGTCGCAGATGCGGTGCCGCGCGACGAGCCGCTACATCGCTTCGCCAATCGCCCGTACAACGTGTTTGGAGTGAATTACACGCCAATGATGCTGTTGCAGCCGTTTAGTCAACGCGGGACGGCATCGTGGTACGGCAAAAAATTTCACGGGCAGAAAACCGCCATCGGCGAAACCTACGACATGTTCGCGATGAGCGCGGCGCATCCTACCGCTCCGCTGCCGAGCTTCGCCCGAGTCACGGGTGTGAAATCGGGGCGCAGCGTCATTGTTCGCGTCAATGATCGCGGGCCTTTCCACGCCGAGCGCATCGTCGATCTCTCGTATGCTGCCGCGCATCGCATTGGCATCGCGCAGATCGGTAGCGGCGAAGTCGTGTTTGAGCTGCTGACACCGTCTCAGTTTGCGAGCGCGCGCTCAAGCACGGTATCGTCACTACCTACATCAAGCTCCGCATCATCGCCCTCGGCAGCGCCAAGCTTGAAACCAGACGTCGTGGTGTCCGCGAATACGGCCGCGCCCACTACCGCCCAATTTAATCGGGCGTCACCGCAATTTTTTATTCAACTCGGTGCTTTCGGAAACTTTGCGAACGCCCAAGCGTTCCAAGGTCGGGTATCCACTGAACTTGGCATCTCGCCACTCGTCAAACAAGTCGGCGCGCTGTTTCGCGTGCAAATAGGGCCTTACTTCACCGAGCAAGACGCACAGCAGGCGAGAGCGCTCGCGCAGCAACGCTTGAATATCAGCGGTTCGCCGCTACCACTTCTTACGGAAAACGCCACGCCATGAATGCATTGACCGAACGTTGTCTCGCCGCCTTGCGACTGCTGTGGATCATGGGCGCGATGCTTGGTGGTCTGGTGGCTTCGTTGGGCGCACGAGCACAGCTCACGATCGACATCGTAGGCGTGGGCTCACAACAGATTCCGGTGGTGACGTCTGAGTTTGTGGGTGACGCCAAGCATTCGGAGCTGCTCACTACGGTGATTCAGGCAGATCTGGCTCGCAGCGGCGTGATCAAAAACATCGCAAATTCCGGACTACCGCTAACCTCTGAACTCAACGCCGACGCGCTCGCCCAATACGCAGCGCGCGCTGCCGACGCTGCGGTTGTGGGCTCCGTAACGCCCTCGGCGAACGGTCAATTTCAGGTGACGTTTCGACTGATTGATGTGCCGAAACGTGCTCAAGTTGCAGGGCTGGTCTACAACGTATCGGCGGCTGACATGCGCGCCACTGCGCATCGCATTGCTGACGTTGTCTATGAAAAACTCACGGGCGACAAAGGCGTATTCAGCACGCGGCTTGCGTACGTTTCAAAAAGCGGTTCTCGCTATCAGCTGATCGTTGCCGATAGCGACGGCATGAATGCCATTTCAATTGTGGCGTCGGCGGAGCCGATTATTTCGCCCGCATGGTCGCCCGACGGTACTCGACTCGCCTACGTGTCGTTCGAAAATCGCAAGCCCAGTATCTTCGTGCAAAACGTTTCAACCGGCTCGCGACAAGCGCTGATTGTTGCGCGCGGCAATCAATCAGCTCCTGCGTGGTCGCCCGACGGCCGCAGCATCGCGTTCGCGTCATCACAAGCGGGCGGCACGCAGCTCTTTATTGCGGGCGCAGACGGCAGCAATGCACGACGCTTGACCACCAACTCCAGCGTGATCGACACCGCGCCGCACTGGGCGGTAGACGGCAAAATTTATTTCATGAGTGATCGCGGCGGTTCACCGCAAATTTATCGCATCGATCCGAGCGGCGGTAATGCCGAGCGGGTCACCTTTGAAGGCAGCGAAAATGCGAATCCGAAGGTTGCTGCTGACGGTAAATCGATGGTGTTTGTGAAACGAGAAGGCAGCCGCTACGCGCTCGCAATCCAAGATTTCGCATCACGCCAGGTGCAAACACTCACCCAAGGCCCGGTTGATGAATCACCCAGCTTCGCACCGAACGGCAAGCTCATTGTTTACGCTTCGGTGTATAACGGACGCGGCGTGCTCGCCGCAGTGTCGGCCGATGGCCGCGTGAAACAACGACTGGCGTCTTCGGGCGCTGATGTAAGAGAGCCCGCTTGGGGACCTTTTGTTCGTTAATTGAACACGAAAATTTAATGAAGGAGACAGTAATGCAATCCAAAACGCCGTCACGCCCTGTGTGGATTCATGCGCTCATGTTGAGTGCGGCGATCGCGCTCACGGCTTGTTCGTCAACACCCGAACAAGCCGCAAAAGTTGAAGATCGCGCCGCAACTTCAACGACTTCTCCGTCAACGCAAGGCTTGGGCACGGGAACCTCAACATCCCCGGGCGCTGTCACGAGTGCGGGTACGGTGGGCCAAAACACAAATCCCGACGGCCTTGATCCTGCCCTGCGCGACCCGGCCAGTCCGCTGTCGCGGCGCAGCGTGTTTTTTGATTACGACAGCTTCTCGGTTAAAGATGAGTACAAGGGCCTCGTTGAAGCGCACGCCGCGTACTTGAAGCGCACACCGAAGGCGCGCATCGTGATCGAAGGCAACACTGACGAACGCGGCAGCCGTGAGTACAACTTAGCGCTTGGGCAGAAGCGCTCCGAGGCGGTTAAGCGCGTGATGGCATTGCTCGGGGTTAACGATTCGCAAATTGAGAGCGTGAGTTTTGGCGAAGAAAAACCGCGCAACGCCACGCAAACTGAGCAAGCGTTCGCAGAGAATCGTCGCGCAGATATTCGCTACGTGGGAGAGTAATTCGTGGTGAGTAAAAGCTTGGCGCGATCCGTTGTCGCAATCGCTCTGGGTTGCGTCAGCAGCACACTGTTCACGGTCGCACACGCGGGATTGTTTGACGACGAAGAAGCGCGCAAACAGATTGTTCAGCTGCGCACCCAAATCACAGAGCAGCAAAGAGTCATAGACCAACGCGTTGCCGAGTTGGAATCGCAGGCGCGCAATCGCAGTATTATCGATTTGTTTAATCAGGTCGAAACACTTCGCGGAGAGCTCGCGCGTTTGCGTGGCCAGATCGAACTGCTTCAAAACGAAGTGGAAAACTCTCAAAAACGCCAACGTGATTTGTACGTCGATCTTGATGGTCGGATGCGAAAAATTGAAGCGGCTCAAGCCGAGGCGCTGCGTCAAAACACGGCACCAGTCGTCGCACCTATCGGGCCAACACCGCCGCTGTCCACCGACCCTTCGCGAAGCGCGCCACCCGCGATTTCCGGTCAACCCGTGGCTCCGCTTCAAGCGGCCCAAGTCACTGATCCAGCGCAGGAGCAACGCGCCTATGATCAAGGGCTCGATCACTTTCGTGGCGGCCGATTTGGCGAAGCGGTGACTTCATTTCAGATTTTCATTCGCAACTTCCCCAGAAATCCGCTGGCGTCCTCCGCGCAGTATTGGATTGGCAATTCGCTTTACGCAACTCGCGATTTTCGCGGTGCAATCGCTGCGCAACGGCAGTTGATCGCGCAATATCCCGACAGCAACAAAGCGCCCGACGCGCTGCTAAATATTGCGTCGTCACAGTCTGAGCTGGGCGATTTGCAGGGTGCGCGCGCGAGCTTGCAAGAAGTAACTACCAAGTACCCGACCTCGGAGGCTGCCGCAAAGGCTAGGCAGCGGTTAGGCATTCGCTAGTCACAGCGGTTTGCTAGAGCGAATTGTCGCGACCCATGTGATGTCGAGTGACACTTAGTTTGAAATCAACCCTGTCGCGGCAAGCCGCTCCTACAAAGTTGACGACTGTGGCGACTGATTTCGCAACCCGTCTTGTCGACTGGCAACACGAACACGGACGCCACGATTTGCCGTGGCAGAACACGCGCGATCCGTATCGCATTTGGCTGTCGGAAATAATGTTGCAGCAAACTCAAGTTGCAACGGTGCTCGGCTACTACGAGCGTTTTCTGAACAAGTGTCCGACAGTGCGCGATCTTGCCGCCGCGAGCGACGATGTGGTGATGGCGCTGTGGGCGGGCTTGGGTTACTACACTCGCGCGCGCAACTTGCACAAAGCCGCGAAGATCGTCGTTGAACAATACGATGGCGCGTTTCCGAACGACGTTGATGCGCTCGCCGCGCTACCGGGTATCGGTCGCAGCACCGCGGCCGCCATCGCGGCGTTTGCCTTCGACAACATCGCGCCAATTCTGGATGGCAATGTGAAACGCGTGCTCGCGCGACACGCGGGCGTTGAAGGATTCCCAGGCACGAGCGCTGTGGAAAAAAAGTTGTGGCTTGAAGCGGAATCACGATTGCCTGCGCAACCCAGCGACATGGTCGCCTATACGCAAGGGCTGATGGATTTGGGCGCAACGATTTGTTCGAAGCGCTCGCCAAGTTGCATGCTTTGCCCGGTAAATATCGATTGCGCTGCGCGCATCGAAGGTCGCATCGAAGAAATTCCTGCGGCGAAACCGAGCAAACCGCTGCCGCATCGAACGCAGCGTTATTTGCTTGCAGTACATGCGGATAGCGTACTGCTCGTCAAACGCCCGCCGAGCGGAATTTGGGGCGGGCTCTGGTGTTTGCCGGAACTATCGAACGATTCGAGCGCAGCAGTGGACGATTTAATGCTTAACGCGCGGTTTGCGATCAAGCGCGTGACACGACGCGAAAAGATGAACCCACTCGATCACAGCTTCACACATTTCAAGCTCACCTTGAACCCGCTGCTCGTTGAAGTGAGCCAACTCACGTCGCAAGCGAGCGAGCCCGGTTTGATGTGGTTTTCGTTCACCGATCTTGCAGACGCAGCGCTGCCGAAGCCGATCAAAACGCTGCTGCTGCCCTATATCGCGCGTTAAAAGATAAATAAAGCTTTGATCTCTATCGCCTGTTTTATATGGGCTGTGATCCGCTAATTAGGCAATAGTGATTACTTCAGTGAATGGTCTGGTCGCCCGGTATTATTGGGCGAATACAACTATTGTTAGTATTACTTTTCCACCTTTTTTTGCGTGTTTTGCGCGATCCGCCAGAGTACGCCGCTGGGATCAAAGAGTTCGAAATCACGCATCGCCCACGGTTGATCCACGGGCTCACCAATCGTTACGCCAAAGCGCTCGGCAATGTTCTCCTTCGTCAATTGCGCGTGCCAATCGTCCACGTTTTCGACGACCAAGTGCATCATGAAGTTGCCTGTATGTTCAACCACGTAAAAGTTTTGCAGCAGAAAACTGCAATTGCCACAGTGAAAATACGCGATTTCCTCGTCAGCAAACGCGCAGGTGAAACCAATCGCTTCGTAAAAAGTTTTTGATCGTGCGTAATCCTTTGTTGGCACGAAGGCTTTGATTTCAACGGTGTTGAGATTCATGATGACGGCTCGCACATATCGGTTGTTGCATATGTTAATTCCCTGACTAAAGTCTTGTCTCGCGAGATTCCCGCAGATAATGTCGGGCTGTTTTTCAATCGCTCACCGCTATGCCCGCTGAAATCGTGTCCCTCCAAACTGCCGCCGCGTGGTGGGCGTTCGCGCTGTCGTTTGTGTTCGGTGCGGTGGCGCAACGAAGCAACTACTGCACGATGGGTGCGATTTCGGATATCGCCAACTACGGCGATTGGACGCGCGCGCGGATGGCGATCGCCTCAGTCGGCGTTGCGATCATCGGCGTTGCTCTGCTCAAGATGACCGGCATCGTTGACATTGCGAAATCGTTTTACGTCGCGCCGAAATTCATTTGGCTTTCACACATCGTCGGCGGTCTCGCGTTCGGATTTGGCATGACGCTCGCCTCTGGTTGCGGCAGTAAAACTTTGATACGTGTCGGTGCGGGCAGCTTGCGCGGGCTCGTCACCTTGCTCGTGATGGCGCTTTTTGCGTGGTTCACTTTGCGCGGAATTCTGGGCGTCTTGCGCGTGAACACTTTTGATCAAGTCGCAATCACGTTTGCAAGCGCGCAAGACATTCCGTCGCTGATTGGATTGAGCGGCGCAACGGCGAGTTATGTTGCAATGGCAGTGGGCGCGGCGTTCGTCGTCTTCGCGTTCATCGGCAAAGAATTTCGCGCAGACAAATGGAATTGGCTGGGCGGCGTGATCGTGGGTTTGACCGTGATTGCGGGTTGGTACGCGACAGGCAAAGTCGGCTTCATCGCAGAGCATCCCGAGTCGCTCGAAGCGGCGTGGGTCGCTACCAACTCCGGTCGCCCGGAATCACTCACCTTTACTGCGCCACCCGCATACTTGCTGGAGCTGCTTGGATTCTGGAGTGACAAAAGCAAATTCGTAACGTTCGGCATCGCAAGCGTGATCGGCGTGATCGTGGGTGCAGGTGCGATGGCGCTGGCGACAAAAACATTTCGTTGGGAAGGCTTCGCCAACACCGAGGATTTGAGCAATCACCTGGTTGGCGCAGCGCTGATGGGCTTCGGCGGCGTGCTCGCACTCGGCTGCACCGTCGGCCAAGGCTTGAGCGGCATGAGCACGCTCGCGCTCGGATCATTCGTCACCATCGCAGCCATTGTGATCGGCTGTCGCGCGGCGCTTAAATATCAGATGTGGCGGTTGGAAAAAATGGCGTAGCGAGCGCTACACAGGACACACGTCGCCAAATCCAATCGGCGTGCCCGCCGATTTCGAATCGGGCGCAGCGAACGCGTTGCGAAAATTAAACCCCTCTGGCGTAGCGCCAAACGCGCGAATGTGATCAAGCTTTGCTTTGGCTTCTTCGACGTTCGGGCGATGTCCTTGCGGAATCCACCAGAGCACCATGTACGCGTCCGCCATGCGCTCGAACCATTCTTTGCGCCGACGCATGATCTCAACATGCCCCGATTTGAAAACGAATGTGTTGAGCGCGGCAACGTCTTTCCACACCGACATATTGACGATCACATCATCGCCAAACGGGCGCAGCGACGTGGCGTCGTTGCCCTCGCCCATGAGTCGCCACACAAAACCTTCAGAGGCTTCGGCGAGTGCGTTGATGCGATCCAGGTTGTTCACGAAATCAGCCATCCCCGGTGCCTCAAGCGGCATCTTGAGCGTGGCGATGTTGAGTTGTGCGAGTTCGTATTGCGACATAGGGGCTCCTGCAAATGAAGTTACTTAATCGGCGGCACATTCAAACCGGAAAAGCGAATTGAGGTCAGTTTCCAAAAAATGAGCCAATCACGCGTGAGGCCGACGCGCGCCGATGCCTCGTCAGAACCCGTCTTCTTGATCGCCACCGAAAATTCATTGAACGAATCGTACCGGGCCGAGAAAAGTGCGCTGGTTTTCCTCGGCTCGTCAGTTGATCCCGGCGCCTGAGCAGGGTCGCGAGCCCGCATCGCGCTCCAAGATTTTCCTTGCATCAACAGCGCTAAGCCTTGCGGAGAGATCGCTGCATCAATGGCTGCCTCCATCACGGGCGCGCCAAGCAGACCCGCGATTCGATTGATGGTTTTGCCGCCGCTGTTCGGCGCAGACATGAGTCCTGCGAACCCGCTTTCAGCTGCGGCTCGCTTCGCGCTCTCTCGCAAGCTTGAGTAATCCACGTAGCTCGACAAAGCATCGTAGTCGCCAGCGTCCGCCGCTGCTTTCATGCGCCACAAAACGAGATACGGCGTTGCGTAGAAGAGCGCTGCGAGGACGACTACGAACACAGATGTGACAATGAGTTTTTTCATTCGTACGGAACCAGAAAAAAGCGGTAAATGCTACGGTTAAGCCGAAGTTTTGGAGGTTGCATACTCTGGCGCGGTTGCTCTCTGTTCATTAGTTTATGGCGAGCGAGCGCTCAACAGCAGCCAATGGTCGCAAGCGACCTTTTGCAACGCGTCGTTGCTCGACAGTGTTTGCAAGGAAATCAGCGGTCGTCAATCGTTTGGCTGCGATATTGCACACATTTTGAAAGCAAATTTCGCGAGGACGAATAAAGCCTTTCGGTTGATGGCGCGCAATGCAGAGGCGAATGCAAAAGCTAACCTGGACGGTTGAGCGCGGCTTCATTCAAATTTGTAAATTCTGCACACTTGGAATGAAACTGTCCTTATGACCAGTTTAAATTGCGTAAGCGAGTTGTGACAAGCAAAGCGACTGATCTAGCGCAAACCTAGATGTGTGCGTATAAAAATATATAGTTGCAATACGAACTTACATTACGTTGGCGGCATGCAACTCACATTGGACCATCGGGCCATCGTCCTCGTCGACGAGCCTACGTACACCTTCGGGTCTGTCGACAACGCTCGGCTCTACCCGTTCGCCAAGAACCTCGCTCATCCCGACCGCCCGAGCTCAATTCACGGTGTCCTACTATCCAGTGAGCTTTTGGCCGTACTCGGCGCGTCCGGTGGGGCCACCGGAGTGCACGAGCAATCCGCGCTTCTCATCGACAATCACCTCTTTGTCGCGGTCGGAGATTCGGTCGCATGCATGAGCATCTCTCCGTTCCAGTTCCTGTGGTCGCTCCAGGTGGATGTCGCAACTTGCTTTGGGCTGTACCTTCATGCATTGTCAGGCGCACTCATATCCCACGGCGAGCTATCAATCTCGCGCTTCACCCCCGATGGGAAATTGCTCTGGCAATCGTACGGCGAAGACATCTTCGCCGAGCCGATCGTTCTGGCCAATGAGTACCTCACTGCGACAGACTTCAACCACTCCAAGTACAACTTTTGGTATTGCGACGGAAAGAATGCCGCCTAATCCTTCGCTCGAGCGGGCCTCCACCGGATTGGCGCTTGGCTCGCGAACCGGCCAGCGTCATCATCCGTCTCGCGGGCCAAGCACCAATCCGGTTCCGGCCGCTCAGCTCAAACGTTAAACGTCAGGTATAAAGTTAGCGTAACGCATGCTACTGTCCGCTTCTAGCGTGTGTGCGATTAGTTTCGACTGACTCCTTTCAGCCCAAGCCAGCGCTCGCAACAAAATTGCTGCACAAAACGTCAAAATAGCGGCATGGACACCACCACTCTTTCAGACGCCGCGCTACCCGCAGGCTTCGACATTTCCCTCAAAACGCGCGACGGCAATCCCGGTTTGCGTGGCAATTACGCGAGCATGGCAGCGGATTACACCGTGCCGCAGGCAATGAGCGATTACACGAGCGAGCAGCAAGCGCGCTGGCTGCGGCTTGTTGAGCGACAGCTTGCGTTGATTCCTTCGCGCGCTTGCAAAGAGTTTTTGGATGCGGTGAACGGGCTTACGGCGCTTGATATGCGGCGCGGGATACCTAATTTTGCTGACGTGAATGTTGCGCTTAAAGCCGCGACGAATTGGACGCTGGTGGCAGTGCCAGGTTTGCTGCCGGACGACGTGTTTTTTACGCATCTTGCGAATCGCCGCTTTCCGGTGACGGTGTGGCTGCGTGAGGAGCGCGAATTCGATTACATCGTTGAGCCGGACATCTTTCATGATTTTTTCGGCCATGTGCCGATGCTGTTTACGCCGATTTACGCGGATCATTTGCAGGCTTATGGCGAAGGTGCGTTGAAGGCAAAGCGATTGGGCGGACTCGATTGGCTCGCGCGGCTGTATTGGTACACGATTGAGTTTGGTTTGATTCGCGAAAAGGGTGCAACAAAAGCCTACGGCGCAGGCGTGTTGTCATCACCTAAAGAGTTGATCTACGCGCTTGATTCACCGATTCCAAAGCGCGTTCCGTTTGACGTGATGACCTCAATGCGCACCGCGTTTTTGATCGACGATGTGCAAACGACCTATTTCGTGCTCGAATCGTTTCAGCAGCTGCGCGACGACACGGCACCAGATTTCACGCCGCACTACGAACAGTTGAAACGTGAAGGCGCGTAGCGCGTCGTCATTTTTGTTTTCGACCCGGCGATTTGCGCGATTTCTTTGCGCGAATTTTGGCCGGCGCGAGCGCTTCATCTAACCAAGGATCACGCGCCTCACCACCAAACGCTTCGACGAGAAAATCGATAAACACTCGGGTGCGCGCCGGTACGAATTTTCGGGTTGGCATCGCTGCATAAATGTGCAGCGTAAAAATGCGCCAATCAGGCAGCACGATTTCCATTTCATCGCGGCGCAGGGCGTCATGCGACACGAAGGTGGCAAGCGCTGTAATCCCCATGCCTGCGGCGGCCGAGGCGTGCAGCATGTCGAAATGCGATGTTGAAAGCGCCATTTTTGGGGGCGGCACGATCACTGGCTTTGATTTTTTTCCTTGAGTGTCGCGCGGAATGAACGTGGTCTCGCTGCGCGTTTGTGGAGAAAAAGGCAGCAACATTTCATGACCTGCGAGCTCGTTCGGATGCTGTGGTCTGCCGCGCGCATCAAGATAGGATTTGCTCGCACACAGCGTGATTTCGCTCTGCGCAAGCAAGCGCGCGACAAAGGTTCCTTTTTCGAGCGGTTTGCTCACGGTGATGATTGAAACGTCATGCGCGTCGTCTGCTGCGCTCACAACGCCTTGCACGGTGAGTTCAATGATGAGTTTCGGATAACGTTCGCGAAACCTCGCAAGATGTTTAGCGATTTGGTGTGTCGCGAAGCCAGGCGTGCACAACACACGAACGGTTCCAGTGGGCTCTGCCGATTCGAGCATCGCCACGGTTTGCGCGTCGTCAACATCTACCAACACGCGCTGCACGCTTTCTAAGTAGCGCTCACCAACCTGGGTAAGCGTGAGGCTTCGGGTGGTGCGATTAAGCAAGCGAACTTTGAGATGCTCTTCAAGTTCGGCAATCAAACGCGTGATCACCGCGGGCGTAATGTCGAAAGCAGCGGCCGCCTTAGTGAAACTGCCGAGCTCAACGACTTTAGCGAAAGCGCGCATTGCGCGAAGTTGATCCATGGAGCGGTGCCTGATATCGAAATGATGGATTTCAAGTCGCGGATTGTTGCATAAAGCTAAATAATGTTTTGTGTTCCAGGGTATTTATTCCTGTTTAGGCAATAACTAACATTCATCCCATCGACGAAGACATTGCAATTTGTCTTCAAGCTGCGCAGGATTCACCCGCGTCGCTCGAAGACAACGCGATGCTTCAGCGAGATAGAGCGGATCAATCCGCCACACGACTCTTCAATCCTTCTCCTTTAGGAAAACATCATGAATACGAAATCTACTTTGATCGCTATCGCTATTGCTGCCGCAAGCAGCCTCGGCTTCGCTCAGGACGCAGCACCGGTTCAAGCGCCCGCTCAAACCGAAGCGGTCCGTGTCGCGCAAGCCAACACGGGCGCTCGCAACATTGCGTCTCCTGCCCGCGCTGGCAGCAATGCGCAATCGGCAAGCTGTGGAAACACCTACAGCGAAGCGACTTCAATGATTGTTTGCTCAACCAACGATGGCCGCACCCGCGCACAAGTCCGCGAAGAAACGCGCGCTTGGCTCAACTCGCCTGAAGGACGTGCCGCACGCGCTCAGACGCTGGGCGCGCTGTAGGCCAGTCAGGCCGAGGTCTTCTCGTGAAAAACGCGCTTCGGCGCGTTTTTCTTTGGTGCCGCGCGATATTAACTAATGCGACTTTATCCCATTTTGATTGGGCAGCAGGCGCATTTAAATTAATTGTCGATAAATTAGTAAAATAGTCATTTAGCCAAATATATTAGGGCTATTTTCCAAAAATCTGTAATACAAAGCGCACCCGCGTAGACTGTGATTCGTGACTTCTCCTGCGCCTGCGAATTCCGAAACAACCCCGCGTCCGCCACCGATTACGTTGTTCGGCGGCACCTTTGATCCCGTTCACTTCGGACATTTACGCGTTGCACAGGATACGGCCGCTGCCTTGAAGCTGCCTGAGATTCGTTTCGTTCCTTCGCAATCGCCGGTACATCGTGGGCGCCCCGGAGCCAGTGCCGACGCACGACTCGCCATGTTGAAACTGGCCGTGGCCGATCTGCCGGGCCTCGCGGTCGATGATTGCGAATTGAGTCGGGAATCCGCTAGCTACACCATCACCACGCTCGAGGCGTTTCGGGCGAAGTATCCTGCTGCGCCGCTGATTTGGCTGATTGGCGTCGATGCATTTTTAAAGATCCAATCGTGGCATCGAGCGAGTGAATTGTTCGATTTTGCGCATTTCGTGGTGTTAAACCGCCCCGGATTTGCGACGGCAAACGTGTTCTCAGCGGCGCTTGCGCCGGTGTGGCAGGGGCGCGCAACGGCTGATGCGAGGCTGCTGCTAAACGAGCTTAGCGGTCGAATTTACTTGCAAACCGTTGCGCCGCAAGCCGTATCTGCGACCGAAATTCGCAACATGCTTCGCTCGGGCGCAGCGGATGGAGCGTTTGCGTCGTTGCTTCCGAACGCGGTGCTGTCCTATATTCGAGCGCATCGGATCTACCTCGACTGAACAAGGACTTCATTGCGCCTCAATAAAATTCAACAGGCCGCCGTAACGGCGCTCGAAGACATCAAAGCAACGGACATCGTGACGCTTGACACGCGAACGCTGACGTCGCTCTACGACGCGGTGGTTATCGCCACCGCCGAAAGCCCACGGCAAACCAAAGCGCTGGCGCGAAACGTACAAGACAAAGTACGTGCTGCCGGCGGATCGGTGCGCGCGATTGAAGGTGAAGGCAGCGGCGAGTGGGTACTCGTCGATTGCGGCGAACTCATCGCACACATCATGCTGCCGCAAACCAGAACGCTCTATAACCTTGAAGAACTTTGGACGCCAAGCGCCAGTTCAACGGGGACAAGAACGAGAAAACCTGCAAATAAGACAGGCGCATTAAGCACGGTTGCTGCCCTAGGTTCACGGGGTTTAGCTGGAAAAGTTGGCACGTCGAGTGCGGCCGCATCTGCGCCCGCACCTGTCAAGCGTTCAGCCAAGCCGGTGACCGTCGCCGTAAGCGAAAGCGATGCGCCCAAACCGGCGGCGAAACGGCGCACTACAAGCACTGCAAGCACCGCAAGCACCACTACTAAGCGAACCGCCGCGAAGAAGCCCGCAGCCAAACGTCCAGCCGCTAAAAAGCCCGCGTCGAGCAAAGCGCCAAGCAGCAAAAAAGTTGCCGCGAAGAAACCAGCGGCAAAAACGCCGAGCACCAAGCGAGCCGCAGTCAAAAAACCAGCCGCTAAGAAGAGCGCTGCGAGAAAGCCTGCGACGAAGCGCAAAGCGTAGTGCGGGTGCTGGGTTAGAAAGGACAATGTGCGATTGAAGTTAATCGCGCTGGGTCACAATCAACCGCGTTGGGTGGTTGACGGTACTCAGGAATACGCGAAGCGATTCCCGCCGGAATGGGCGTTCGAATTAATCGAGCTCAAACCGGAAAAACGCACTCCCAGTAAATCAATTGCAGGCGTACTCGCCGACGAGGCGGAGCGGATTCGGCAACAACTGCCCCGTCAAACGCTGGTGATCGCGCTCGATGAACGCGGCGATCAACTCACCACGCGCGAGCTTTCAGCACGACTTGCCGAATGGTCGCGCGAATCCCCTGCGGCCACGTTTTTGATCGGTAGCGCGGACGGACTAGACGCTGACCTGAAAAAGTCCGCGCAACATCGTCTTGCGCTGTCAAAATTAACGCTTCCGCATGGAATGGCGCGCGTTTTGTTGATTGAACAGCTCTATCGTGCGGTAAGCTTGCTTGTTGATCATCCCTATCATCGCGACTGAATCCACTTTGCCGATATGAACGAAATCTATCTTGCCTCAAAAAGCCCCCGCCGCTTGGAATTGCTCCAGCAAATGGGGGTTGCGTGCAAAATGATTTTGCTGCGCGAAGACGGTGGCCGGATGCGCGACATCGACGAAGATCCATTGACTTCGGAAAATCCGTTCATCTACGTTGAGCGCATGGCGAAAATGAAGGCAGATATCGGCGTGCTCCGCGCGAAACAGCGCGCACTGCCGCCAATGCCGCTCATCGGTGCCGACACCACGGTGGTGTTCAACGGCACGATTCTAGGTAAGCCAAAAAACGCTGACGACGCGGTTCGGATGCTAAAAATGCTTTCCGGCACGACGCACGAAGTGTTGACCGCCGTCGCCGTGACAAACGGTAACCGAATGTTGCATGACACTTCGATCACTCGCGTCCGCTTTCGCGACATTACCGATAGCGAGATCAAGAATTACATCGCAAGCGGTGAGCCCACTGGCAAAGCGGGGTCGTATGCGATTCAGGGCATGGGAGCCGTGTTTGTCGAGCGGATCGAAGGCTCCTATTCGGGGGTCATGGGATTGCCAATCTACGAAACCGCGATTTTGCTTTCGCGATTCGGAGTGCAGCTGCTTTAGTTTTTTTCTCCGGCCACCAGCGCGTAGGCGTTGTGACCGCCGACAGTTATGAAGTGTTTATTGATTTCGAACGCAGCGCCGATCAAACCCAATACACATTCAAGGTGCGTTAGAAAATAACGTGAACAATATGCACGCACTTTCCTCACTCCCATCTGCGCTGCTCGGCGGTGCCGAATTTGTCGTTTCGCTCGAGATCGCCACCCACTGGCGTCCTTCGCATACGCTGTTCCCAAAGTTTGAGGAGCGCGCCGCGAGGCTCGTAGCGTTGGCGCTTGACGGAGGTCAACGATGACCGAAGAGATTTTGATCAACGTCACTCCACAAGAGAGCCGCGTCGCGGTGCTCGACCACGGCGTGATTGAAGAGCTACACATTGAGCGCGCAAATCACCGCGGCCTGGTCGGCAATATTTATTTGGGTCGCGTTGCACGCGTTCTTCCCGGTATGCAAAGCGCGTTTATCGAGGTCGGTCTTGATCGCGCGGCGTTTCTGCATGTGGCCGATATCTGGGAATACAAAAACTCGGTTCACGCGGGTGAGGCCGTTGGTAAAAGCGGTGCGCGTCCGATCGAGACTTTGCTGCACGAAGGGCAATCGCTCATGGTGCAAGTCATCAAAGATCCGATCGGCACTAAAGGCGCTCGGCTTTCCACACAGATATCGCTCGCTGGGCGACTGCTCGTACATTTGCCACAAGATTCACATATCGGCATTTCGCAGCGCATTGAAGATGAAGCTGAGCGAACGCTGCTCAAGGATTCGCTCACTAAGCTGCTTCCGCCAGACGTGCCGCACGGTGGCTTCATTATTCGCACGCTTGCTGAGAAGGCAAGCGAGCGAGAGCTTGCGCGCGATGTGGAATATCTCACCAAGCTTTGGTCTGAAATCCAAGCGCGCAGCTCAACGGCGAAGCCCGGCTCGCTGCTGCATCAAGATTTGTCGCTTGCGGAGCGCGTGCTGCGAGATTTCGCCAATGAAGACACGCAGCGGGTGATCGTTGATTCGGAAAGTGTGCAGCACGCGCTGCTCGATTTCGCGGCGCGCTACTCGCCCACGCTTGCTGAGCGGGTTCAGCTGCACCAAGGCACGCGACCGCTGTTTGATATGTACGGTGCCGAGCAAGAGATTGAGCGCGCACTGCACCGACGCGTTGATCTGAAAAGTGGCGGCTATCTCATCTTTGATCAAACCGAGGCGCTCACAACGATTGACGTAAACACCGGCGGCTTTGTCGGCGGAAGATCATTTGACGACACCATTTTCAAAACGAATTTGGAAGCGGCGCAGTCCATTGCGCGCCAATTGCGGCTTCGAAATCTGGGCGGCATTATCATTATCGATTTCATCGATATGGACTTAGCCGAGCATCGGGATGCCGTGCTTGATGCGCTAAAAACCGCAATCTCGAGTGATCGCACGCGTTTAACGATCAACGGGTTCACGCAACTCGGATTGGTAGAGATGACGCGAAAACGCACACGCGAATCGCTAGCGCATGTGCTTTGTGAGCCTTGTCCGACGTGCCAAGGTCGTGGCGAAATCAAAACCGCGCAAACGATGTGCTACGAAATACTTCGCGAAATCGTGCGTGAAGCGAAGCAATTTAATCCGCGCGAAATGCGGATTCTGGCCGCGCCGTCAGTCACTGATTTGTTCCTTGAAGAAGAGTCGGCAACGCTCGCGCAAATTTCACAGGATATTCAGCGGCCCGTGTCGTTGCAGCCCGAGCCAGGATATTCGCAGGAACAGTACGATATCGTGCTGCTGTAGCTGCGAATGGCGGAATCACTTCAGCTTGCGCTTGCAGCGCATCGCGCCGGAGACATTGCCGGTTCGCTGCATCACTACGAAGCTGCGCTGGCTGCTGCACCGAATGACATCGCAGCGCTGTTCTACGGCGGAGTCGCAGCGTGGAGTGGCGGACAACTAGAGATCGCGCACGCGCGCCTTGTTCGCGCGATTAGCGTTGCGCCTGAACCGCGCGCCGAGCTGCACTACCACTTGGCATTGGTTTTCGCGAGTTTGAAAAATCCGGACGAAGCGAAGCTCGAATACCAGCGCGCCGTCTCGATCAATTCAAACTTTGCCCCCGCGCTTAATAATCTCGGTGAACTGCTGCGCGTCGCGCGAGATTATCCGTCTGCGGAAGAAAATTTTGTGCGCGCGATTGCAGCGAATCCGCAACTTCTTGACGCACGGTTCAACCGTGGCGTGAACGCGCATCAAGCGGGAAATCTAGCGCTTGCTCAATCCGAACTCAGCGAGTGCGTCAAGCTTGACCCAGACAACGCAAAAGCGCGTGCGGCACTTATTCACGCACTCATAGATAGCGCGGCGCAAACCGAAGCGCTCACACTTGCACGAGCGAGCGCAAAGCGGCTTCCGAATTCCGTAGAAATTTGGGGCGCACTTGCGCAAGCCGAGCAAACCAGTGGCAACATCGACGCCGCACGCAAAGCTTACGCAGCTGGACTTAGTCGATCATCTTCGCAAGCCGATCTCGCGCTCAACGCTGCCTTCCTCGAGCACGAAAACTGCAACGATGCAGGCGCCCGCGAAATTTATGAATCGTTGCGGACTGATCGCTTGCCTGCGGGCGTCGAGTTCCGCCTTGCGACAATGCTGCCGACCATTCCGAGCAGCGAAGCGGAAATCGACCGAGCACGCGAAGCGCTTCACCAAAATGTATTGGCCCTGACTGCCAAGGGGCTTGTTCTTGAAGATCCGCTAAACGAGTTTGGTCACTCGCCTTTCTACCTTTCGTATCACGGGCGCAGTGACGACGCCCAAGTGCTAAGCGGATTGTCGCAAGCGCTGCGTAAATGTGCGCCGTCGCTTAACTTTCGAGCGCCGCATTTGAACGAAGTGCGGCAGCCCGGGAAGTGGCGGATTGGCTTTTTGTCACATTTCTTATTTGATCACAGCGTGGGGCGCTCGGTGGCGGCCTTCATTCGCGGCTTGTCGCGCCATCAGTTCGATGTGTTTGTGATTCGTACGCCACCGTTTTTTCGCGACACGCTCGCCAACCGCATTGACGAGCACGCCACCTGCCTAAATCTCGCCAACGACTTGCAAACAGCGCAACATGAGCTTGCGAATCTACAACTCGACGCGCTTGTGATTCCTGAGATTGGGATGGACTCGTTCACCTATCTTCTTGCACACGCGCGACTCGCGCCCGTGCAATGGACCACACTCGGACATCCTTGTACGAGCGGCTTATCATCGATCGACGGCTATTTGAGCTTCTCAGCATTGGAGCCGCCCGGAAGCGAGCGCTTCTACAGCGAAGCACTAGTTCGCATTCCGGAGGGCAGCATTTATCCTGCCTACGAACCCCCTGCACAGCACTCGCCATCGCAATCGCGATTCCAATCGCAATCGCGATCCCAATCCCAATCGCGGAATCGAGCGTCGCTTGGATTCAACAGCACGGACTGCTTGATGATTTGCCCGCAATCTTTGTTCAAGCTCATGCCGCAATTCGATGCGGTACTCAGAGGCATCCTTGAACGCGTTCCACACGCGCGGATTTTGCTGCCCGAATCGAAAATGCCCGGTCAAACATCGGCCCTCAAATCACGTTTGCAAACGTCAATCGGCAAGCACATCGAACGCGTGACTTTTTTCGCGACGCGCCCTCGCGCAGAGTTCGTTGATTTACTCAACGCATGCGACATCATGCTCGATCCTTTTCCAGTCGGTGGCGGCATCACCACCTGGGATGCGCTCATCACCGGCATTCCCATCGTAACTTTGCCTAGTGAGCTTATGCGCTCCCGCTTTGCAATGTCAGCACTAGTAAGCGCCGAAATCACCGAAACCATTGCAGTCGCTCAAGACGACTACATCAACATCGTTACCCGGCTTGCAAGCGATGCCTCGGCAAGAGCGGCGCTGCGGACAAGAATGCGCGAGAAGGCAGGCGACATTTATCGGGATGATCGAGCGGTGGCTCATTTTTCAGCGCTTCTAACGCATGCGATCAACGCTGCGGTTCGCGAGCCAGCCCCGCAAGTTCTACACTGACCCTATGGATCAACTGTTCTCGCTTTCGGCCTTGTTAATCGCGCTCGCAATAGGTGCGATTGGCGGCTGGTTGTGGTCGCGTCGCAGTGCGTCAAGCGCCGCAGTGGTGACCTCGCACGTGTCACTTGAAGGTTTGCGAGCGGTCGGTGAGTTGTCGGTTTTCAAAGCGATTACCAAAGAAATTGTTACGGAAACTGACTACTCATTTGGGGATTTCGGCCGCAAGTATCTGCGCTGGGCGTTTTCCCAGAAGAAACTCGCGATGATTTTCGAATTTCAAATCGACTTTCGCTACGACCTGCGCTCGCCGCAGTTCCATATCGATACGACCGGATCGCAAACCCGCATTCAACTGCCGCCAGTGAAAGCGGAAATCAGCGTTCGATCCTTGCGTTTTTATGATGAGCAACGCAGCAAGTTCATGCCTTGGTTGCTGCCCGATTTGCTCAATGGCGCGTTTGGACCTGGCTTTAGCGAAGAGGACAAGAACCGCTTGCTCGACGGCGCATCCGCGCACGCAAAAACACACGCGCATCAGCTGATTGAGCAGTTGCGCGGTGAGGTCGAAGCGAGCGCGCGTGCCACGCTGGTGCCGCTCGCGCAATCGTTCGGCGCGAAACAGCCCCAACTCACGTTTAACGCGAGCGTGATCGAAGTTGACAAAACCAGTGAGATGCGCAAATTATCGTCGTCAAGTGGTGATTTGGGTTCGTCAAAACTTTAACGCTTGAGCCCCTGTTTATGTGGGCCATAGATGCGTTTTGTCTAGATTCCGATACGTATTAAAAATTACGTCGTCGCCCAGTAAAATTGGCACTACACTGATAATTTTGCGTTGCGAATTATTCAGCACGCTGCGCGTCTCGATTTGCTAACGTCACACGATGCGCACGTATTTTGGCCTGCCTCAAACTGTGTTTATTTTGGGGGCGATCAGCTTCTTAAACGACGCCGCAAGCGACGCGGTGTATCCGTTATTGCCGTTGTTTTTTGCAGCAACATTCGCCAGCGGCTCTCAATTGCTCGGGCTTATCGAAGGCGCGGCGAACGCGACGGCGGCTTTGATGCAACTTGTCTCCGGTCGGCTCTACGACAAAACTCAGCGCGCAAAGCCGTGGATGGTGATCGGCTACGCGCTTCCGGCATTCTCACGCCCGCTACTCGCGGTATTTTCATTGTGGCCGATCATTCTTGCGCTGCGGGTGCTCGATCGCGTGGGCAAAGGCTTGCGTTCTGCGCCGCGCGATGCGCTGCTCGCTGCAAGCGTGTCACCGGAGAAACACGGCTACGCATTCGGCGTGCATCGAAGCGCCGATCATGCGGGCGCAGTTGTTGGGCCGCTCGTCGCTGCCGCGTTGATTGCGTCAGGTTGGAGCATTCGTGAGGTGTTGATCGCGACGCTCGTCCCCGGCGTGCTCTGCGTGTTGCTCACGCTCATTGTGAAAGAGCAGGGCGCGGCTTCATTCGCTTCGAAATCGTCAGCGATTGATTGGCGATGGGCAACGTTGCCTGAGCCGTTGAAGCGCTATCTCATCGCGACGTCGTTGTTCGCGCTCGCACAGGTGAGCAATATGTTCATGATCTTGCGTGCGAAAGACGGCGGTATCACGGACGCACAAATTCCACTCTTGTGGGCGGCGTTCTCAGCGCTCGCGATGATTCTCTCGCCGAAACTCTCCGCGTTTGGTGACAAAGTTTCGCATCTGCGCTGGGTGAACATCGGTCGCATCGGTTATGTCATCATCGCCTTCGGATTCGCCTTGATCCCACCGACCATCGCATCCATCATCGTGCTGTTCGCAATTCAGGCCGTGTTCGTCGCCGCGAGCGAAGGCGTTGAAAAAGCTGTCGTCGCAGAGCTCGCGCCAAAAGAATCGCTCGGCACCGCGTTCGGTTGGTTTCACTTGCTGCGCGGTCTCGCGATCTTGCCCGGCACGGCCGCGTTTGGCGTGTTGTGGAGCCACACATCGCCGATGCTTGCGTTTTCGGCGAGCGCACTCGTGGCCGCACTCGCAGTCGCTATGTTGATGCGGCGGTAATCACGCTGCCTGGCGCAACGCTCACGCCCTCCGGCGCGCCGCTTGCGCGAAACCATTTCCCGGGGAATTCGCCATGCAATGTGATTTCGTCGCCGCGCACTCTAAGCCAATCGCCCTCAGGCAAACCAAACACGGGCATTGTCGGATTCACGTGGCAAAACTCCGCGAGACGCTGATCGCGCGTTTCGCCCATCCAGCCCTCGGGCACTGCATTCGTGTAGTGCGCATTGAGTTGAAAATCGATCACGCCGAGCGCGTCCATACCTGCGGGATCAATGATCGGCATGTCGTTGGTGGTGCGAATCGTCGGCGCGCAAATGCCGCTGCCCGCGCTCCAACCGATGTACGGTTTGCCTTTAAGAATCTCATTTCGCAACGGTACGATCAATTCCTTGCGCCGCAAGTGATGCAGCAGATTAAATGTATTGCCGCCATTGACCACAATCGCATCAGCCTCTTTTAACGCAGCGACCGGATCTTTGAAATGATGAATCGCGGTAATTTCTACGCCTTCGTCGCGCAACACCTGCAACCCATTGCGAACATTCTTCGCAGTGGAATCCCAAACGATCGTCACGCTAGCGTACGGAATCAGAACGACTTTCTTCGCGTCACGCAGCGTTTCGCGAATGGCGTCCACGGCATGTTCAAGATATTCGCGGCCGGGCATGCGCGAATTGGAGAGCAACAACAGATTTTTCATACGCAAAGTGTACGCACCCCTGCCTGCGCAATCGGCGCACGGATAGCTTCAGGCCATCAAGGCAGTCGGCATGACGTTTTCAAATGCGGCAAGATCTTTTCGGCCGTATTCCTTGGGCCGGCGAGCGTGACGCCGTTTGTGAGGGAAGCCCCAGTAAATCCCAGCAACGCGCGAGTAATGAGCAGTCCATCCACAAGAGCGCTCACCGTGCCGTCGCCATCAACATCAAGGCTACAAAGCGCGCCCACGAATGCGACAGGCGCAGATACATTAATCATGTAAGTGCAGGTTTCTGACACGGGATTGCCGCTGCTTGTGGAAGAGACGACAGGAATAATGATCGCACCGGGTGCAATGGTGGCGGTAAATCGTTTGGGGTTCGTCGTGTTTTGGTACGAGGTGGCTGACGCAGGCGCCATGGGACTCATTCCAATGGCGCCCAGCAGATTTAGTTCTGGGTTCGCGGCCGAATAGCTACCGGTGTAGGCCGCCAGCGTGAGCGTACCTCCACTGCAAGCGGGGTTCGGCAGCAGGCCAAAGGTGAATTCAACGCACTGCGACTCAGTTGATAAGTTTCTGAATGCGTGCAGGTTGCCCGTGGCACCGTAGTTTCCGGCGGTGCCAAATAATCCGGGGCTAACGCCAGTGGTCGCGCAAGTCGTGCTCGCGGAATCAGCGCTGAGCTGGAGCCGATTTGGTTGCGTGGACTGCGGAGTACCCGTAAAAACACTTACCGCCTGATAAATCGTTGCCATGATCGGCGAAGCGCTTACGGCGAAAGTGCACGGCGTTGGTGGCGCACCAGAGGTAATACTGCTCACCACAATGACCACGGGCGAGTTCGCCGCAACCGGCGCGGTAAATCGGAAGGTTTGGTTATCGACGCTGAGACTGCTAAGTCCTGGCTCGCCAATGAGGTTAAGCAGAGGGTTTGCTGGGTCGTAGCTGGGTGAATACGCCGCGAAATAGAGTAAGCTGTTTGTGGTGCAGCCAGTGAGCAAAGATAGCTTGAACTCGTGACACAGCGCTTGCGGAAAGGGGTTGGTAAATCCCAGCGTGCTGCCCGTTGTGAGATAGGTTCCGACCGTCTGAAGAAGCGAGGGCGAGTAAGGGGCGCCGCAGGTCGTGGCTGCGATGGCACCGCCGCGATTCAATCGCAACGTTTGAGTCGCTGGGAAGGTGCTTGCGGAACCGCTCACGGTTTGAAAGTAGATCGGCGCTGCGCCGCCTTGCGCATACACAAGATCCGACCCAATCAGCAGACTTACGAAAAAGAGGATGGCTGCTTTCATTGATTTATTTCTCCAAGATTCGCGCGACATACGTGCATTTGGCGTAACGAGGATCGCCCGCCCTTGAACGCCGGAGCAACCGTGACAGGTTCAAACGCCATATGAACCAAATAATACCGGTCTACACTCCCCGGCATTGCAAATCTGCTTTTAATTTACGCGAAGAAAACCACTGGAAACCTATACACTAGTCCAGCCGTTAGGGGACGGCATCATTGAACCACTGATTGCTGTACATGCTTGCCAAAAAACGCTCTTCTCTCGCTAAGTCTTCCGTTGCCCCCACTCCACCCGCACCGACGATCACTGACATCCGCATCCGCGGTGCACGACAAAACAATCTCAAAAATCTCGATCTGGATATTCGCACGGGTGAATTAACGGTCGTCACGGGGGTTTCCGGTTCGGGCAAATCCTCCCTCGTGTTCGACACGCTTTATGCGGAAGGTCAGCGCCGCTATGTTGAAACTTTTTCCCCGTATGCGCGGCAGTTTCTCGAACGCATGGACAAGCCGCAGGTAGACCGTATCGACGGCATCCCGCCCGCGATAGCGATTGATCAAACCAATCCGGTGCGCACCTCGCGTTCAACGGTGGGAACGATGACCGAGGTTAACGATCATCTAAAGCTTTTGTTTGCCCGACTAGCCACACTGCATTGCCACAACTGTGGTCAGGCAGTGCGTCGCGATAGTTCGGAAACGATTTTCATCGACCTTAAGTTGCGCGCAGCGAAACTCGCCGATCCTCGCGTTGCGATTACGTTTCCAGTCACGATTCCCGACAACTTTACCGAACAAGAAATCGAGCAGTTTCTTTCTGCGCAGGGCTACACGCGCATGCATTCACGCGAGGGCGCAACGCTCAACGTAGTCCAGGATCGCATGCGAATCGGCGGCGGCGAAAAAGCACGAGTGATGGAGGCTATTGAAGCGGCGTTACTCCACGGGAAAGGGCGGGTGAGTGTTTTCGTTCTCGATGCGCCCGAGAGTATTTCTAACTCTTTAAAGGGGACCCAGACAAGCTCGTCGTCGGCAGAAGTACGAACCTCGCTCGTTGATTCAGAGAAACCCCATCCCCACCTCAACTCTCCCCTTGAAGGGGAGGGAGCAGTGTGGCGTTATTCCTCAGATCTTCACTGCGCGCCGTGCAACATCACCTACAGCGATCCGCATCCGTCAACGTTTTCGTTCAACAACCCGATGGGCGCGTGCGATACCTGCCGCGGATTTGGTCGCGTGATCGGTGTTGATCTCGGATTAGTTATTCCCGATGAAAACAAGACGCTTAAAGAAGGCGCGATTAAGCCGTGGCAAACGCCGAGTTTCAAAGAATGTCAGGACGATTTGGAGAAGTATTGCCGAGCGCGAAATATTCCGCTCGACGTGCCGTTTGCGCAGTTGGGCCCGAATGATCGACGATTTATTATCGATGGCGACGAGACGTGGCGCAGTTGGGAAAAAGACGCTAACAAGCGATGGTATGGCGTTCGCAAATTCTTCGATTGGTTGGAATCGAAGGCCTACAAAATGCATATCCGCGTGCTGCTGTCGAAGTATCGCGCGTACACACCGTGCCACGCCTGCGAAGGCGCACGATTAAAACCGGGTTCACTTAATTTTCGGTTGGGATCGAAAACGAACTCAGACGCTGTGCTCGCGCCCACGAAACGATTTCATCCACGACATTTCGCGTTCACACAGTCCGTGCTAGAGGCGCTGCCCGGACTCAGCATCCACGATTTGATGTTGTTGTCGATCGACAAACTACGCGTGTTTTTCAACGCGCTTGATTTTGCCGACGGCGGTGCGGTGATGGATGAAGCGGGCGAGCTCGTCCTTGGTGAGATTCGCTCGCGATTGGGCTATCTCTGCGACGTCGGATTAGGTTATCTCACGCTTGACCGGCAATCACGCACGCTATCCGGCGGCGAGGTTCAACGGATCAATCTCACCACCGCGCTGGGCACCTCACTGACCAACACACTGTTCGTGCTCGACGAGCCGTCGATCGGTTTGCATCCGCGCGACATGACGCGAATCATTGGTGTTATGCAGCGGCTGAAAAGCGCGGGCAACACGCTTGTGGTGGTGGAGCATGATCCACAAATCATGTTCGCCGCTGATCGCTTGCTTGACATCGGACCCGGCCCGGGCGAGCGCGGCGGCCACATCGTCTACGACGGCTCCCCGCGCGGAATTACGCAGACAGACAGTTCATCTACCGCCCTGTATTTATTGGGGCAAAAGCAGATAAATAGAAAAAGCAAGTTACTAAAATTCGAATCATTGGCCCAGTTAAATGAGGGTTTAAATGAGAAAGCTGGCAGTGCTATCTCACTGCTGGGTGCGCGCGAAAACAACCTCAAGCGCATCGACGTCCATATTCCGCTGCATGCGCTAGTCACGGTCACCGGAGTTTCAGGTTCTGGAAAATCAACGTTGATCCAAGACATCCTCGTGCCCGCGCTCAACAAAGCCAAAGGCAAATCGACCGACGCACCCGGTCACTACGACCAATTGTTCGGCCATCAAAACGTTGACGATGTCGTGTTCGTCGATCAATCACCGATTGGTAAATCATCGCGTTCTAATCCTGCGAGCTTTGTCGGCGCGTGGGATGCAATACGAGCGATTTATGCGAAGTCCAGCGTGTCGGTTGAACGCGGATACACAGCCGGGACGTTTAGCTTCAATGCAGGAAATGGCCGCTGCGCGACATGTACAGGCTCTGGCTTCGAACATGTTGAGATGCAGTTTCTGTCGGATGTATATCTCAGGTGCCCGGATTGCGACGGCACTCGTTTCCGCAGCGAGATCCGTGAAGTAAAGGTCAACAATAGAAGCATCAGTGATGTGCTCGATCTCACCGTTACCGAAGCGCTTGTTTTCTTCAAAGACATCAAAGGGGGCGAAGAAGTGCTGCGCACGCTGCAGCCGCTCTCGGACGTTGGCCTTGACTACGTAAAGCTCGGACAGCCTGTACCTACGCTTTCAGGCGGCGAGGCGCAACGGCTGAAACTCGCCGGGCATCTTGCAGAAAGCGTCAACAACAAACCTATCGGCGCGCTGCCCAAACGGGTGAAGCCTTCCGATGCCGCAAATCCGCGCGGAAAACTATTTGTATTCGACGAACCTACAACGGGGCTTCACTTTGAAGATATCGCAAAACTTTTGGGCGCGTTCGACAAGCTTCTAGATGCCGGGCATTCGATGATCGTGATCGAGCACAATCTCGACATCATCGCAGCGAGCGACTGGCTAATCGATTTGGGGCCAGAAGGCGGTGACGCTGGCGGCGAAGTTATTTTCACTGGCACACCGGCTGAAATCCGAAAACACAAAACGTCGCACACTGGAAAAGCACTCAACGACTATGAGCGCGACATTGCGAGCTTGCGGCGGGAAGCTGCATCGTTCAAAGTCGAGGAACCGCGCGCGCCCTATTTGTCGCGAGCTGTCGCGAAGTCAATTCGCGTGCTCCACGCGCGCGAGCACAATTTGAAGAACGTGAGCGTCGAGATTCCCGCGAAAGGGTTCACTGTGATTACCGGCCCTTCAGGTTCCGGCAAATCAACGCTTGCATTCGACATCATCTTTAACGAGGGTCAGCGCCGCTATCTTGAGTCGCTCAATGCTTACGCTCGGCAATTTGTTCAACCGTCAGCGCGCCCCGACGTCGATGCCATTCATGGAATCCCACCAACGGTTGCAATCGAACAACGCGTATCGCGCGGTGGCCGCAAATCAACTGTCGCCACGCTAACCGAGATTTATCACTTCTTGCGTTTGCTGTGGATGAAACTTGGCACGCAGTATTGCCCGACCTGTGACGTCGCAATTGAGCCGCAGTCGCAAGGTGCGATTGTCGCGCGAGTCATGAAGGAGTTCAAGGGTAAGCATGCGACTGTTTTAGCGCCGCTCGTTATCAACCGTAAGGGGCTCTACACCGATTTAGCGAAATGGGCGAAGGGCAAAGGCTTCGCACATTTGCGCGTTGATGGCGAAATGATTCCGGTTACACCGTGGCCGCGCTTAGATCGTTTTATCGAGCACACCATTGAGCTACCAATTGGCACTAGCGAAGTGGTTGCCAAAAACGAGAAGACTATTCGCGCGGCACTTGGCCAAGGGCTTGATTATGGAAAAGGCGTGGTGCATGTGCTTGCCTGGAAGCCGAATTCTAAGGACGCCGAACTCGTGGTGTTTTCAACCAAACGCGCGTGCCCATCGTGTGGCACAAGCTTTGCTGAACTCGATCCGCGGCTCTTCTCGTTCAACAGCAAACACGGTTGGTGTTCGAGCTGTCAAGGCACGGGAGAAAACGTTAAAGGCTATCGCCGCGATGATCGCACCAGCGAGGAGTTTGCTGATCGTGAGCTTGACGCGTTTCTTGACTCAAAAGAAGCATTCGAAGCATGCGCCACGTGCGACGGGGCACGCCTCAACCCGATCGCGCGAAATGTGCGGTTCCGAGAGCAAGGCATTCATCAAGTAGTTGCCCAGTCGGTGTTGGATATTGAGCAGTTCATGCAAACGCTCAAACTTGGCGTGCGTGAAGAAGAAATCGCGCGCGACATTGTTTCGGAGGTGAAGTCACGTCTGTCCTTCTTGCAGGAGGTCGGGCTCGGCTATCTCACGCTTGATCGTTCCGCGCCAACTTTGTCTGGTGGCGAAGCGCAGCGTATACGCCTAGCCGCACAGCTTGGTTCAAATTTACAGGGCGTAGCGTATGTCCTTGATGAACCGACCATCGGTTTACATGCGCGTGACAATCGGATCCTGCTTGACGTTCTGGAAAAACTGCAGGCAAAGGGCAACACACTCATCGTCGTTGAACATGATGAAGACACCATCAAGCGAGCGCATCACATCATTGATCTCGGCCCAGGTGCGGGCGTTCGCGGTGGCGAGATCGTTGCCGAAGGCACCGCACGCGAGCTAATGGCGAATCCAAATTCCATTACCGGGCGATTCCTCCGAAAACCACTCACGCATCCGCTCCATGAACGCGTCGCCGTGACTAAGCGTGACGACGCGTTCACCGTGACCAAAGCCTCGTTCAATAATTTGCGTAATGTCACGGTAAAGATACCGCTTAAAAGATTGAGCGTGATTACCGGAGTTTCCGGTTCAGGCAAATCAACGCTCGCGCGCGAAGTCATTCACGAAAACTTAGCGGCGCTGGTGTCCGCAAAAAACAATCGGAAAAAAGCACCGGCGCTGAACGGCTGCGCGAGTCTTGAGGGCTGGGACGATGTAGATCGCGTTCTCGAGGTAGACCAAACGCCGATTGGTAAAACGCCGCGCTCGTGTCCCGCCACCTACATCGGCTTTTGGGACAACATTCGAAAGCTCTACGCCGACACCACCGAATCGAAAATGCGCGGTTACGGGCCGGGGCGCTTCTCTTTTAACGCTAAAGGCGGGCGCTGCGACGCCTGTGATGGCGCAGGCGTAAAAACCATTGAGATGAATTTCTTGCCCGATGTAAAACTGCCGTGCGATGTGTGCGGCGGCTCGCGCTTCAACAGCGAAACGCTCGCCGTGAAATGGCGTGAGAAATCGATTGGTGAAGTGCTCGCGATGAACGTGGAAGATGCGGCTGATTTCTTCTCGTCAATGCCATCAATCCATCATCCGTTAAAACTAATGCGCGATGTGGGTTTGGGCTATCTCACGCTGGGGCAAGCGAGCCCAACCTTGTCCGGCGGTGAAGCGCAGCGCATTAAGTTGGTTACTGAGCTTGCGAAAGTGCGTGCGCCGATAGTGTTAACAGAGAGCACTAACCCTGCCGATGCGCCGAAGCTCTCGAAAAAGGCACAAAAGCTTTTAAAGAAACCTGCGCCTGCCGTGGTTGTAAAGGCGGCGGGCGGCGGAAGACGATCACTGAATCCACATACGCTGTACGTGCTCGATGAGCCAACTGTCGGCTTGCATATGGCCGATGTTGAGAGGCTGATTCATGTGCTACACCGCCTAGTCGATGCGGGCAACACGGTCATCCTGATTGAGCACAATCTTGATCTCATCGCAGAAGCTGATTGGATTGTCGACATGGGGCCAGAAGGCGGCACCGGCGGCGGCAACGTCGTTGTTGCGGGCGACATTTCAGCGCTTCTGAAAGCGAAAGAGACTTCGCATACCGGCCGCGTGTTGGCCGAGTTCTTGGATTAACAGACGAAAAGCACGGGAGGTTTACGTGCCAGAAGGCCCTGAAGTTTGGCGCGAGGCGGAGGCGCTCGCACGCATTGTCGAAAACGAAAAATTGCTTCGCGTTGAGTTCGCATGGCCAAGCGTTGCTCCCTACGCAGTGCGTATCCAAGCGGCGCGCATCACGAAAGTGCGCCCGCGCGGCAAAGCGATGACGCTCGCATTCTCAACGGGCGACGGGCTCGTTACACACAACCAACTCTATGGCGAATGGGTTACTCGAAGGAGCGCGCCCCCGCAGCATCGAAAAGCACTGCGACTCCTGTTTGAGACACAGCGCGGCGTCGCCATGCTTTATTCGGCCACTGACATTGACTGGATGCCCGCAAACGCGTTCGATCAACATTCGTATATCGCAAATCTCGGCCCCGATGCGCTCGACGATTCGCTCACTGTGGAGGACGTGCTAGCGCGGCTGCTGCATCCACGTTTTCGCAATCGATCGCTGGCTGCATTGTTGCTCGACCAGTCGTTTATCGCGGGTTTGGGCAACTATCTGCGCAGTGATATCTTATTTCTCGGTGCGGTTCAGGGCCACCTTAAACCCGCAAATTGCAGCGACGTTGAGCTCGACGCACTTGCAAACGCAATCATCGCGTTGCCCCGCCAGAGCTTTCGAACGCGCGGCATCACCAACGACACTGCGCTCGCGCGCGACTTGAAGCAGAGCGGCTGGCGCTTCGGAGAATATCGTCATTGGGTATTTGACCGCGAAGGCGCGGCGTGTCATGTGTGCGCTACAACGATTTCACGAAGCGCGGTTGCCGGTCGAAACGTTTTCTATTGCTCGAGCTGTCAGCGCAACAAATAGCGCTAGCGCGCCGCAAACGCGCGCCGAATTAGCGCTTCGGCGCGCGCGTAAAACTCCACGCGGTTTTCCACTTTTACGTAGCCAGTACCTTCGTCTTCTTTAAACATCCACTCCACCGTCTTGCCGGCGCGCTCGAGAGCGCTTCGCATGCGTGTTCCGTGTTGTTGCGGTATGCGCCGGTCTTCGCCGCCATACGCTAGAAACACTTGTGCACTGATGTTGCTCGCGTTATTTAGGGGTGACGTGGTGCGGAGCTGGTCTGCGTCTTTACTCTCGTCGCCAATCAATACGGGGGCGATGTATTTTTGAAATGCGCTGTCGCTGTAGTCGGCCCAGGTGATGGACTGAAACAGCTGTAAATCGGTCGGTGCAGACATCGCGATTGCGGCCTTGTAGAGTGTCGGTGTCTTTGCGGCGCCTTGCAGCGCGGCGTATCCGCCGTAACCTGTACCCATGATCGCAATGCGCGCAGGATCACTAATGCCTTGTTTAATTGCGTAATCAACCGCATCGGCGACATCGTCCTGCATGGTCAGGCCCCATTGCTTTGCGCCACTCGTCCAGTGACGGAACCCGAGCCCAAACTGTCCTCGATACACGGGCACGATTACGGTGAAGCCACGCTGCGCAAAATACTGAGTCTCAGCATCCCAACACAAACACGGCGCGTGCACCCACGGCCCCGACGGCACCAAAACAACGGTCGGCGCGGGACGATTTGCGGGTACGCCGTTGGCCGCGGTGATTACTGCGGCAAGCGGCAAACGATCTCGCGCTGCAAATTTCACGTAGCGCGCGTCAGCCATGGTGTCGGCATACATGCCGCTTCGGAAGTCGAACAAAAACTTAAGTTTCCGAGAGGCAAAATCAAACTCAAATACGCTGCCGGGATTTTTTGCGCTCGCACTAACAACGAGCATGCGTTTGTTTTGTTGCGGTGGTGAGATGAAGTTGACCTGACCTGGAAGCGCTTGATCAATGCTGCGCTGGATGCCGCGCCAATAGTCATCGAGCCAGTGTGTTTGTAGGCGCTCGTCAACGTATCTAACGCCCACCAGTTTTTTACGAAACGGATCGAACACGGCATCGGCGTGATCGACGCGCGAATGTGAAAAAAGCAATTCTCGGAACTGCCCCGTTTGCACGTCTGCGCGTACCAGCGCGGCTGTTTCTCGAATCGCGATGTTTACGCTTACGTTCGCCCCCAACGCGCCTGCAGCTAGCGGCAGCGCTTTGTTGAGATAGGTTGATACGATCAGCGAGCCGTCGTAATCGATGGCCTGCACAGCGCTGCCGGCTTCGAGAATGTCGCCCTCGAACATTTTTTGCCATTTGCTGCTCTCAGCCTGCGGCCGCCAGAACGCTGCAACGCGAGAGCGCATCTGCGTAATCGTTGCACGCGGAACGCCTGACTTGTCGAGAATCCATTGCCGTGAATCGCCTGGCGCTTCGAAGCTCAACAAGGTTTTTCGAGCGGTGCGCGTGTTGAGGCGGTAGACATCGAGCGCTTCGAAATTGTTGTCGTTGGCCGCGACCACCACGTCGTCGCTGCCTTCACCGATAGACTGCAAGAAAATCGAATATCGCGGGCGCAGCACGATAGCGTCGCCATTGCCCAACGGGCTCACCAGGCGACGCGCATTGCTGCCGTCGCGGTCAATTGCGAACATACCGCCTTGCCGCCACGGAACGCTATTTGCAGCGGCGTCGATGATGTTGCCGGTAGTGAAGATGAGTCGCGTGGAATTTACCCAGTGCATCTCAACCACGTCACTATCATCAAATGGTGTGACGAATGTCGATCGATTGGTGTCTAGATTGATGACAGCAATGTTGAGCCGATCACGTTTGTCGCTGCGTCGCGCGAGCACCGCCATATGCGTGCCGTCGGGGGAGAGCGAAGGCGCAAGGACGTCGGGATTGCGAAACAGCAGCGCGGCTGAGGTAATTGACAAGGAGGCAGAAGCGGCCGATTGCGCAAACACGCTATTCGCAAACAACGCAGCAAACACACACAACAAAGTCTGAAGCGGACGCGCGCATGCGAATCCCAAAAGTGAAAATCCGCGTGCCGACTTCATCGATATTGTTAGACACACTCCAGCCATAAGTACATTGTCGGCGGCTTCCTTGGATCAAACACTTTGCAAGTGACGAATCACGATTTCGTGAGACGGATGGTGATTGATGGCAATACAACTATCGACTGCAACTCCCGTTTTTATTGGGCGGGCAGGGTCTGTGTGTAGCGTATTGATAAGTCTACGAGTACATCAATTCGCCCAATGCATTAGGGCATTACCTGCAGAAGCTGCTAGTTACATTTGCTTGAACAAATGGAAGAAATGTCGGCTCACGCTGATCTTTTCATCGGTGCCTTTGAGCACGAGCGAGTGTTTTTCCACGCCTTCGCGCGTGATTTTGGTGATGCGATTGACGTTGACCACCGCGCCGCGATGCACTTGCCAAAAAATTTGCGGGTCAAGGCCGTCGACGAGCTCTTTAAGCGATGTGCGAATCAACACGTCTTCATGCTCAGTCACCACACGCGTGTATTTCGTGTCAGACTGAAAAAAGATGACGTCGTCTACTGGAAACATTTTCACGTCGTGACCCACCAGCGCTTTTATCCAACGAAGTTTTTCTGCGGTTCGCGGCTCTCGCGAATTGATCAGGTGCAACACAGGCGTGACGTCGTCCGGCGGAATTGCAATTTGGTCGATCAGACGATCCACCGTGAGCTTTAACCGATCCGCTTCGATCGGCTTCAACAAATAGTCCACCGCACCGCGCTCGAAGGCTTCAACGGCAAATTGATCGTAGGCCGTGCAGAAAACAATTTTCGCGGCATCTCCGATCTCGGCCGCAACCTGCAGCCCGGTGAGCACCGGCATCTTAATGTCAAGGAAACACACGTCGGGCCGCGTTTCGTTGAACTTCTGCAAGGCGTCGTCACCATTGGTCGCCTCCGCCACGATTTCACACCGCCCTTCATGCGGCGCCATCAATTCGCGCATCCGCTCACGCATTAGCGGTTCATCATCAGCAATCAAACAACGTAGTGCATTCATGGTGTTTTTTCAGTCGAGTTGAATGACGGTAAGCGCACAACCGCGTTACAGCCGTGCGGTTTGTTCTCACTTAGAGACACGGAAGCGCGGTCAGCATAGATGGCTCGTAAGCGCTCGGAAACATTGGCGAGCCCGAGGCCCGAGCCCACTTCTTTATGCGCCGTGGCCACCAGACCCACGCCGGTATCGGCCACGGTGATCACCACATCGTCCGCCTCGCGGATGGCAACGACGTCAATGCGACCGCCATCACGCGAGGGCTCAATGCCGTGCTTCACCGCGTTTTCAACCAGCGTCATGATGAGTGCGGGCGGCAGCGGCACGTCGTCTAGCTCGGGCGCAGCGGTCACGCTAAATTGCAATCGCTCGCGCATCCGGGTTTGCATGATGGAAAGATACGCGTTGATTTGCTCAAACTCGCGTTTCAAGGCGCCCCGTTCATCGCGCATCGACGGCACAGATATTCGCAAAAACCGTACGAGTTGCCCGATCAACGCAGCGGCATCCGGCGCGCCTTTGCTCGCGAGTTGCTGTGCAGACGCTAGTGTGTTGAACAAAAAATGCGGCTCAATTTGCGCCTGTAGCAGTCGAAGCTTTGTCTCAGTGAGTTGGCGCGCAATGTCACTTTCGTTTTTCGCCGCGGTTAACTTCGTATTCGCAATCGCCACGTGTTGCGCGCGCAGATAGACGATGACACCCACAATCGCCGCATAGAGCACGCCCGCCGAGAGACCTGCGACCAGCGTAACGCGGAAGCGAAGATAAAACGTTTGCAGCAGATCGTTGCCGTAAAAGCGATCAAACGCTGCGCCGATAAGCACGGCGATGAACCATGCCGCAAGCGGCGCGAAAATTGCGATGTGTACCAGTTTCCTAGCGAGCGATGCTGCCGGCGAGAACACCGGAATAATGGCAAAACCGATCAACAAAAACGCAACATTGAGTGCGGGCCAAGCTTCAAAAAACGCGATGTCCTGCACAAAATATGAGGCGGCAATCGCGCCGATTAGCGCAAGCGGCAGCGATAGAAACAGCCAGCGGAATCCGCGCAAACGCGTTTCAACAGAAATCGGAAGTGTTGGTTTCAATTCGGCTTATGCGGTGATCGCTCTATTTTATTGGGCTTAGAAGATAGATTAGTTAGTTACTGCGTTTAGATACTTTTCTTCTTTTGACCCAATTAAATTGGCGTTCTAGATACGTAGTTATCGGAAGATTTGGCGCTTGTCGTTTAATGCTAACGATCCACCAAAGCAAAAAGCCCGCACGAGGCGGGCTTTGCGATTAACCACGAATTGAGCGAACTCAACCCGGCAATATCGAGCGTGAACGAGCCCGATTAACCACCGATCACGCCACCATCGGCGCGACGAATCACGACGGTCGCCGAGCGTGGACGGGCGCCTGCGGTCGGCCATTGCGAAAACTGCGTCGCGTTACGCGCGAGCTCGTTGTCGCTGATGGTGGTGACACCGTCTGCTCTCTTCGGCGCGCGCGGATGTGAGCCTAACTCGCCTGGATGCTGAACGTTTACAAACATCGTTTTGCGATCCGGAGTAAAGGCAAGACCGGTGATTTCGCAGCCGGAAGGTCCGACCAGAAAGCGACGGATTTCCTTGGTCGCTGGATCAGCGGCGAGCATTTGGTTGTTGCCCATGTTCACGAAGTCGCCCGCGTTTGCGAAGCTACCATCGGTCTGGATCCACATCCGGCCAAAGCTGTCGAAACCCAATCCATCTGGACTGTTAAACAAATTGTCAGCGGTTACGTTGGAGCTTGGTGCGCGCGCGCCGGTCACAGTCGGTTGGCCCGCCATCACAAACACGTCCCAAGTAAATGCGAGTGCGGTCGCATCGCCGCCGTTTTCGTTCCAGCGAACGATATGGCCCCAGACGTTGTTGTCGCGTGGATTTGCCTCGTCAACCGGTGGGCGCGAAGATCCGGCAGCACTCGTGCCGTCAGGTTTGTTTGATGACGCGGTCGTTGTGCCGCGGCGATTATTGTTGGTCAGCGTAACGAATACTTCACCCGCTTTTTTGGTGTTCGCTGACACCCATTCTGGTCGATCCATCATCGTTGCGCCGACGCGATCTGCCGCTTGGCGTGCGCGAATCAATACGTCAGCTTGGCTGGTAAATCCGTTTTCAGTAGTCAAGCCATTCTGACCGAACACCAGAGGAATCCAGCTACCCACACCCGCGCGATCTCCGACCGTTGCGCCGGCTTCGAATTTCGCCACATAAAGCGTTCCGCTATCGAGCAAATTACGATTGCTTGCTGCAGTGGGATTGGCGCGATCGAATGTGCCGCTCGAAACGAATTTGTAAATGTATTCGTTGCGTTCGTCGTCGCCCATGTACACGACGACACGATTGTTCGGCGCGATCACCAGCTCAGCGTTTTCGTGTTTGAACCGGCCGAGTGCCGTGCGCTTCACTGGTGTTGAGCTGGGCTCAAACGGATCAATCTCAACAACCCAACCAAAGCGATTGGGTTCATTGGGCGTTGCGTTGACATCGAAGCGAGGGTCAACGGTGTGCCACAGGTAACCAAAGCCCGTTTGCGCTAATCCGTAACGATTTTCGAGCGCGTTCGCGGTGCGAGTGCCATTCCAGCCGAAATAGCCGTTGAAGTTTTCTTCGCATGTGAGATACGTGCCCCAAGGCGTGAAGCCGTTGGCACAATTGTTTAGGGTTCCAAGCGCGTTAGTGCCGGTTGGATCCGCTTCGGTTTTGAGCAAATCGTTGCCCGCGGCTGGGCCGCTCAACTTCATCGGTGTGTTGCCTGTAATGCGGCGATTAAATCGCGAACCTGCAACCATTTCGAAGCTACCGTCAGCAGCGCGCTTCACATGCACAACGGTGTTGCCGTGCGCGGCCTGACCTTTGCGCGCCTTCTCCAGTGTGAAAGGCAACAACCAGTTCGCAGCATCGCTATCCGGCGCGTAAAAGTATTCTGGGTTGATGTATTCGTGGTTTAGCACGAGTAAGCCTTCATCGCTGCGGTCACCGAGTCCGCTCGCATTCGCATTGAATGGGAAGAAATGCATTCCGTCGTGATTGTCACCCACTTGTTTTTCTTGGTCGGCGGCGGAATTGGTTGCGTCCGCTTTCCATGCAGGCGCGCCCGCCACAAGCGGTGTACCCCAAGGAATCATTGCGTTTGCAACATAGCCCGCTGGAACAACGATCGCGTCACCCGTTGAAATAGGCACGCTCGCAAATCCGAGCATTTTTTCGCTGCTCACGGGCGGCGTCGGTGCTGCATCACTATCACTGCCGCAGGCCGCGAGCCCGCCGAGGAAGGGAATTGTTGCCAATCCAGCGCCGGATTTAAGTAGGGTGCGGCGGCGCGCGTTCACGCCGTCAACTAAATCAGCGAATGTAGGACGAGTCGACGGATTGGAGACGCCGTCATCATCAAGAATCGATTGAGCCATAGTGGTTCCTTGTTACTGCTACGAGACTAGAACTATCGGGCGCTTGCGTTTCTGATAAGTGACTGATTTGTTTCAGTGAGGTTACACATTTCGAAAGTCGAACGAAAAAAGCTTGCGTTTGTTTAATAGTTCAATTATTGTTGAACTATGAAAACGATTGATGCCGCCCCGATTCTTGCCTCACTGGCCCAGCCAACGCGCTTGGATTTATTTCGCGCGCTTGTGGTTGCGGGGCCAGCGGGCATGCCTGCAGGGGCGCTCGCAGACGCATTAGGCGTGGCGCCGACAGCGCTCTCGTTTCACTTGAAGGAGTTGCGCTTCGCTCAGCTCATCGATAGCGAACAACAGGGTCGATACATCATCTATCGGGCGCGGTTTGACACGATGAACGCGCTGCTTTCATTTCTCACAGAAAACTGTTGCGCCGGAGCCGCACAACACGTCGATGCGGACGCTTGTTGTCCGCCGGTCAAAAAGAAACAGGGCTCCTCCTCCTCGAAAACACACTCTGCAAAAGGAAACCAATCATGAAACGATTTCACGTTCACGTCGCAGTACAAGATCTAGCGCAAAGCACGCGCTTCTACAGCGCGCTGTTTGGCGCCTCGCCAAGCGTCGAAAAAGCCGACTACGCCAAATGGATGCTCGATGATCCTCGCATTAACTTTGCGATCTCAACGCGCGGGCATGCGCCCGGTGTGAATCACCTTGGCTTTCAGGTTGAAAGTGAGAGCGAGCTCGATCAGATGCGCAGCCACCACACCGCCGCTGAGCTTGCGCTAGAACACGAGGGCGCAACATCGTGCTGCTACGCAAAGAGCACTAAGCACTGGCTTGCCGATCCCCAAGGCATTGCCTGGGAGATGTATCACACGATGGGCGAGGCGCAGACTTACAACGGCGAAGGCAACAGCGCAGTCGCGCCAAGCGCAAACACGTGTTGCGCGCCAGCCGTTCTGATGAAAACGCCGGTTACGGTCGCCACACCAGAACCAACGAAATCAGCTTGCAGCACGGCTTGTGCGGCTTAGCGAATCCGCAATCGGATGACACGGCTCTGTCATAGCCGTGTCACACGTACATAAAAGCATTCGACTATGGAAAAAACTTACAACATCCTCTTTCTCTGTACCGGCAACTCCGCGCGCAGCGTGATGGCGGAGGCTTTCACGTGGGCGGCAGGCAAGGGTCGTTTCAATACATTCAGCGCGGGATCACACCCGACGGGGCGCGTGAATCCGTTTGCCATCGAACAAGTGGCGGCGACGGGTTATCCGATGGAGCGCTTGCGCAGTAAATCATGGGACGAATTTGCGCTGGCCGATGCGCCACAAATGGATTTCATCATCACCGTGTGCGACAACGCGGCGGGCGAGGTGTGTCCCATTTGGCCGGGACATCCCGCAACTGCGCACTGGGGATTTGAAGATCCAGCGGCAGTGGTTGGCTCTGACGATGAAAAACGCGCTGCGTTCAACAAGATAGCGCGTCAAATTGGTCAGCGAGTGTCGGTGTTCGCAAATTTGCCGTTGCACGTACTCGATGCGAACGCTATCCAGAGCGAAGTGAAGAAAATCGGCAACTCACCGGTTGCTTGAAACAACACTCATGCAAGCTTCTCTAGTTCGTAAGGCGAGCGCAGAGGCGCTCGGATCAATGCTGCTCGCCTGCGTGGTGATAGGCAGCGGGATCTTGGCCGAACGTTTGGCTGCGGGGAACGCGGGCGTCGCCCTCGTCGGCAACACCTTGGCAACGATCGCGGCGCTTGGCGTGTTGATCTATTCATTAGGGCCTCTCTCCGGTGCGCATTTCAACCCCGCAGTGAGTTTGGTGATGGCGCTGCGGCGCGAACTTTCATGGCGCGATTTCGCCGTGTACGTGCCAACCCAAATCATCGCCATGGTCGTCGGCGCAGCGCTTGCGCATGCAATGTTTGGCTTGCCGTTGCTGCAAACGTCCTCCAAGCTGCGCAGCTCGTTCGGCGAGGGTGTGGGCGAATTCGTCGCCACGTTTTGGTTGCTGTTTGCAATTCTGTTTTCAGCAAAGCGCTCGTCGCTGGCGCCCGTCTTCGCGGTGCCTGCGGCAATCACGGCGGGCTATTGGTTCACTTCGTCAACGTCCTTTGCAAACCCCGCAATCAGCATTGCACGCTCATTGAGCGACACTTTTTCGGGCGTTTCGCCACAAACCTTGCCGATGTTTTTCGTCGCACAAGTTCTGGGTGCGCTCGCCGCAAGTGTGTTCGCTCGATGGATGTTGCGCGATTAAATGGCACGGTGACTTAATCTATTTAACACCGATTTTATTGGGCCTGTAGTCCATAAAATATATATTTCGAAAGCTACAGTTTATTGGCGTATAGCCCAATAGTAACGGCTACCTGTGAAAGGTGTTGAAAACTGTCTCCGTGGCGTAATTTCCTCGGCGTAGTCTCGGGCGTGTTGTCCAACGCCAATACTCGCGCATTCTGCCGCGCTGATAAAGTTGCTCCATGAGTGAAGAATTACTTGCCGCGGTTGACCTCGGCTCAAACAGCTTTCGTCTGCTAATCGGCAAGCTCGACGGAGATCAAATCGTGCCGGTTAGCACGTTGCGCGAAGGCGTTCGCCTTGCGGGTGGATTGACCGAACAGTCAATTGTTTCCGACAGCAAAATTGAAGAGGCTTGCGCTGCGCTCGTTCGATTTCGTGAGCGCCTGTCGGCGGTGTCGCCAAATCGAATTCGCGCGGTGGCAACCAGCACCTACCGCGTTGCCTCAAACGCAAAGCAATTGTTGAGAGCGTCAGAGGCCGCGCTTGGCGCGCCGATTGATGTGATATCCGGGCACGAAGAAGCGCGATTGATTTACGTCGGTTGCGCCCACACGCTGCCCTGGAGCGACAGTGATCGACTCATTGTTGACATCGGTGGCGGCTCCACAGAATTTGTAATTGGCCGCGGCTACGAGCCCACAGCCATGGAATCGTTCTTGTTAGGCGCGGTCACGTTGTCGCAAAATTTCTTCCCCGATGGCATGGTCACCGCCGCCGCGTTTCGTAAAGCCGACGTTTATGTTCGTTCACGCCTCGAAGTGATGCGCGCTGAATACAAACGCGGTTGGGATGTCGCGTATGGCTCTTCCGGCACGGTGCGCGCGCTACACGAAATCGTGACCGAAAATCAATTTGGCGACAGCATTACTCAAGACGCTTTGATCGCACTTCGAGACGCGCTAGTTGAAGCTGGGCGAATGGATCGGGTTGAACTCAACGCACTGAAATCGACGCGCGCACCCGTGCTGCCCGGTGGTCTCGCGATTCTGCTCGGTTTGATGCGTGAGCTATCGGTTGAGAGCATCGCTCCTGCCGACGGAGCACTGCGCTTAGGAGCGCTCTACGACTTGCTTGCGCGTGGAAAAAACAACATCACTGAAGCGGCCGACACCCGAGGCCGCACCATTGAGCGCTTGCAGCGCCGATACGATATCGACGTGTCGCAAGCCGAGCGCGTGAACGGATTATCGCAATCGCTTTGGGCGTCTCTCGGGCACCACGTTCCCGATTCGATTCTTGCTTGGTCTTCTGCGCTCGCCGAAATCGGGATGGCGATTTCGCACGAGGACTATCACCGTCACTCTGCATACGTTGTGAGCCACGCCGACCTTCCGGGATTTTCCGAGCGCGAGCGAAGCACAATCTCGCAACTCGTACTCGGACATACGGGATCGCTCAAAAAACTCGTGCGCGATGAATTCAGCGAAGAAGATCTGCAGCGCTTGCTTTGCATTCGCATCGCATCCATTTATGCACACGGTCGAAGCGACATTGCCGATTCACCGAAACTCAAGTCGCGCGGCAAGGCCTTTCAACTCGCGATTTCCCCGACCCTTCACGAATCGCACCCACTCACTTTCGCACTGCTCGAAGAAGAGTGTGAGCGACATGCAAAGTGGGGCGTTGAGCTCACCACTAAAGCAGATGGATAGAGCCAAGAAAAGCTGGCAGCAAGATTCCCGGCGGAGAAGCACACCGATAAAAAAGAGTCTCGGGTGGATTTGAACGGCTGCGGAGACTTAGGATGAAATACTTGAGGAGGTTGCGGTCGAGATAGCCCGACTACGCTTCACGCGCAGATACCGGAGGTTCTGGCTACAACTCTCGGCCAGGATGTATCCGCTGGCGGTATTTCAAGCGACGGCTTCAGGCTGAAAGGAGTCCGTCGAAATTTCTCACGCAACTGTTCCAAACGACCCAAAGCGGTCAATGGCCGATTGCTAAACCGCGCCTGTTTGTGGAACTGCCCACCATTACAAAGTAGAGCAATAGCGCCTCGGTTCCGCGCCGCAGCACCTGACTTTGCCAGAGAGGCTCCAGTACACGTCGGAAACGCCAGTACCGTCAGATTGCGGCGGACGTGTGCCGGGAAGACAACGGACGCGCCTTGCGGGCAGAAGCGTGCGTCGTGCCAGTGCCGCTGGTCCACGAGCCACTGGTGCGCAGCGAGCAGGTGGAGCCCTTCGGCAAGTTCGGTCGTCTGGGTGACCTTTAAACTACTTGCTCATCGTCGAGCCAAACGCGACGCGCTGGCGGGCGTGTGAGGCGCGGCGCCTTCAGCACCAGGCGGCCGGGCGCGAAGATTTTTTTGCCGCCGCTGTCGATCGGGTGCCCCGCCGCGCATCACCATGTCAGGAACGCGCACGGTGCGCGGGCCGCCTACGGAGAACCCTATGCAATTCATGCTTATGAACTACGAAACCGCGGCCGAGCGCGACCGCCGCGACGACCCTGCCACTGCACCTGCCTATTGGGGTGCCTGGACCGCCTACATCGGTGCCCTCGTCGGCGCGGGCGTCTTCGTCAGCGGCAACGGCCTGCAGCCGACGCACACGGCCACCACAGTCCGCATGACGGGCGGCAAGCGCCAGGTGCAGGACGGCCCGTTTGCCGACACTCACGAGCACCTCGCTGGCTACTCCATCGTTGAGGTCGCGTCGCTCGACGAGGCGCTGGAGTGGGCCGCGCGCGCGCCCTGCGCCTCGGCCGGCAGTGTGGAGGTACGGCCCGTGCTGCCGCCGCCGCCCGCGCAGTGAGCGACGCCGCGCAAGCGGCGGAGCGCGTCGCCCGCGAGTGCTACGGCCGGCTCGTCGCGCTGCTGGCCTGGCAGTGGCGCGACCTAGCAGCCGCAGAGGACGCGCTCAGCGAGGCTTTCGCCGCCGCACTGCGCACTTGGCCCGTGCAAGGCCTGCCGACTTCGCCTGAGGCCTGGCTCATGGCCGCAGCCAAACGCCGGCTGCTGCACGAGGCCCGGCACACCCGGCTGACCCGGAACCCAAACGTCACGGCGCTGTTCGATGACGACACGGCCGCGCCCACCACCGAGGCCGTGCCCGACGTGCGGCTGCGGCTGATGTTCGTCTGCGCGCACCCGGCCCTGGCAGAGAACGTGCGCGCGCCGCTGATGCTGCAGGCGGTGCTTGGCCTTGATGCGCAGGCCATCGCCAGCGCCTTCCTCGTGTCGCCCACCGCGATGGCGCAGCGCCTAGTGCGCGCCAAGGCCAAGATCCGCGAGGCAGGCCTGCGCTTCGACCCGCCCGAAGCCCGCGAGCTTCCCGGTCGGCTGGCTGCCGTGCTGGAAGCCATCTACGCCGCCTACACCTTGGGACGCCAGGGGCCAGATACTCCGGCCGGCGACCTACGCGAGGAGGCGCTGTTCCTGGCGCATCTTATTGTGCAGTTGCTGCCGGCGCAGGCGGAGGCGCAGGGCCTGCTTGCGCTGCTGCTGCATGCCGAGGCGCGCCGCGGGGCGCAGTTCGACAGCGGCGGTCGCTTCGTGCCCCTTGCCGCACAAGACCCGGCTGTCTGGAACGCCGCGCTCATCGACGAGGCCGAAGCTGCACTCTGGGCGGCCTCCCGGCTACGCCAGCCCGGCGCGTTCCAAATCGAAGCGGCCATCCAGTCCGCCCATGCACAGCGCCGCGCTACCGGTCAGACACCGTGGCATGCCATCGCCCAGCTGTACGCCTCGCTGGCGCAGCATCACCCCGGCTTGGGAGCTCGCACTGGCTATGCCGTGGCGCTCGCCGAGACGGGCGACTCGGCCAGTGCGATGGCCGTGCTGGACGGCCTGCCGCCCGAAGCGGTCGCCGCGTATGCGCCTTACTGGGTGGCTCGCGCCCACGTGATGCGCTTGGCGCAGGCACCAGGCAGGGCCGAGGCGCTGCAGCGCGCCATCGGTCTGACAGAAGACCTGAGGCTGCGCGACTTCCTCGCCACTCAAGGCGGCTGATCCTCAGGCGGCCAACTTCGAAAAGGCAGTTCGGCGCAGCAGAGTCGCAGACGAGGCGCGTTGCTCGCAAGGCGCGCACGGCTCGCAAGTACGCAGCACCGCCGAACAAGTCTTCGCAGCAATTTTTCGCTGTAGCGTCCCGCTGCTGGGCTCTAACCCCTCTCTTGAGCCAACCCGCTACCGCATGCTGCTCAAATCGAACGTTACCAAGACGGCGCGCCCGGGTAAGTTTCGGTGGTGCTCATTTGGGTAATCGGCATCTCTGGCTTTGATGCCTGAACATCATCAATGGCCTTCGAGGCCAAATTCGCGACGTAGCCCCTTCGAGAATAGTCCGGCGGGCAGGAGTCGTCGCATCAAAGCAAGGCGCTTGGCAGCACCGCCGACAACAACTCTTGACGGCGGATTGACGAGCTCAATAACACTCGTAATTTGATCGGCAACGGTCTCTGCTGATATTCCTGCGCTCAGTCCGCCGACGACGGCGGCCAGAATCCGGTTGGTGAGCGCCTCGTAGAGTGGGATTCGCAGCGCGGGCCTCAAGGTTGCGGACGCAATGGCGGTTTTCGTAAATCCTGGATCAATCAGCGTAGCGCGAATGCCAAGATGCCTGACCTCGTGATCGAGTGACTCCGTAAAGCCCTCAATCGCATGTTTGGTTGCTGCGTAGTGACTGGTGAAAGGCGTCGGAACCAGCCCGACGATTGACCCAACGTTGACGATGCGGCCATGCCGCCCAAGGCGCATCATCGCGAGTACTTCTCTTGTCATCAGCATTGTGCCGAACACATTCGTCTCAAAAATCTGACGGTACTCAGCCGACGAAAATTCCTCCACGGCGCCGAGGAGGACGAAGCCAGCAGCATTCACCAGAATGTCGATGCGGCCAGTAGATTCGATGATCGCTTGTACTGCTGCGCGGACGGCCTGCTCATTGGTGACATCGAGAGTGATCGCCTCTATTCCATCGGGCGCACTGCCGCGTCGGGAGAATCCAAAGACGCGATAGCCTCGCTGTTGCAATTGCCGCGCGGTGGCGAAACCAATACCGGAAGAGGCACCGGTTACGATGGCGACCTGTTTTTGATGGGTCGTGGCACTTTTCATGTTTGCTCCAGTTGAGATTTGTCGTGAGCTTGCCTTTAGAGATGCTCGACTGCATCACAAACGGACAACACACTGAAAAAAGTCCAATCTCGGGGACGCCCTCCGGTGGTGGCGCTAGGGAAGCGCCGATTTATCAAGCGAGGCGTGCCCAACCCTTTGGAGAGTAAAACATCGTGTTTTTGTTGGCGGATTTTTCTGGTACGACCCGTACGACATCCCAGTGCTGGACAACTTTTCCGTTCTGGACGCGGAAGATATCAACGATGGCTGTACCGGGGTCGGTTGCATTGTTTTTGCTGTGCACGTGTAGGACCACGAGCTCAGCTTATGCAATGACACGCTTGATTTCGACGCTTGAATCAGGTGTCTGCGTCTTAAGGTATCGAACATAGTTCTTAAGCGCCTCTTTGCCGTCCGGTACAAGTGGGTTGTGCTGGACGTACTTTTCACCAATATATTCGTCGGCAGTTGCTATGTCTTTTTGGTTGAAGAGCTTCAAGTACATCGCCACAACGATCTCTCTATTCCGGTTGGCGAGCGAATTCTCAGTCACCTGCAGTGCTTGCAGGGGTGTCAGTAGAGCCGTCGCGAGTACTAGAGAGGCAACAGCAACAAAAGAGCGCACGGTCAAAACATTTCCGCAAGTCATTTTCTTTCTCCGCTTGTTTGGACAACAGTTAAGCACGTAGATCATCTCAGCGAACTCTACTTAGGAGAGCAGTGCCGTCATCTCGATTCGCTTCATCAGGTAGCGTTGCAGCACGGGGTCCTTCGTAAGACTATGCGCTCGGGTGTAAGCGCTGCGAGCTTCAGCAAAACGCCCGGCATCGTTGAGTAATTGTGCGCGCGCGGCCCACCATGGTTGATGGTGAACCATCTGTTCAGGGCCAATCGCTTCAAGCAAGGCTAGTCCGATTTGAGGATCAGTCGATGCTTTCGCTGCAGCCATGGCGTGCCCGATCCGAGCGCCGACGTTGGGCGATATGGCCAACAACCGTTGATACAGCGTGACAATGTCCCTCCAACTTGCTGATCCGAATCGAAGTCGATCGCAGTGCGCGGATTGAATTGCCGCTTCCAACTGGAACGGCCCTGGCATTCGGCGATCGGCAGCAGCAGCTAGCAATGCGTTCGCTCGTGAAATTAGGGCCTCGTTCCACTCAGCGACATCATGACGATCCAGCGGCACGAAGTCGCCCTCTGCGTCGAGTCTCGCCGGTCTGCGTGCTTCGCAGTACAAGAGAAGCGCGAAGAGTCCCTGTGCTTCAGCGCGATGCGGTTCATCGGCGGCCTGATGGCAGACGAGTTCTGCAAGATAGACCGCCTCCTGCGCAAGAACGTCGACGGCGTCGTCGAGCGCCTGTCCGCATCCGCAGACATACGCGCCATAAATAGCTTCGAGCACGGCATCAAGGCGTCCCGGCAGCTCAATGCTCGTTGGTTCGTCGAACCTAATTCCAGCAGTGCGGATTTTTGCTTTAGCACGCACGAGCCGTTTGGTCATCGCTTCAGCCGAAACCAAGAAGGCGTCGGCGATGCGATGTGCTTCAAGACCCAGTACCACCTGAAGCATAAGCGCCGTGCGAACCGAGCTTTCGATAGACGGATGAGCACAGACGAACATCAAGCGCAGGCGGTCGTCTGGAATCTCATTCGTGCTGGCCACGGGTGTGTTCTCGTCCGGCCACAGAATCGTCAACGCAGGATCGTTGGCGAGGCGCTGCCGACGCGCAGCTTTCAACAGATTTCGCTTGGCCGCAGTCATGAGCCATCCCTCTGGTGAATCCGGCACGCCGTCAATGGGCCATCGGGCGAGCGCCGTGGCAAATGCGTCGCCAAGTGCGTCCTCGGCCGCGCCGATGTCTTTCCATTGCCATGCCAGCCAAGACACTAGACGCCCGTAGCTTTCGCGTGCCGCTCGAGCGGCTGTCTCTGCCGCTCGAGACGAGGCGGCGACCGGACTAGGCTTTGGGGATTGTGCTGTCAAGCTTGTGGCCTTGTCTTAACGGCATTGCATCGCTATTTCGGTGGCATCGCGACGGGGCGAACCTCAGTGCTCCCGGTGCCTGAGCTCGGACTCTTTGCCGCCCAACGTAAGGCATCGTCCAGCGAGGCAACATCAATCACAATATAACCCGCAGCAAGTTCTTTGGTATCGGCAAATGGGCCGTCTTGAATCACGCGTTTGCCATCGCGAATACGCACGGTCGTCGCTGTCCAGGGCGGTGACAGGCGATTGCCACCGCGCATGACGCCTGCTGCGACCAACTCGTCCATATAGGCCTTCCAAGGCGCGAGTGACGGAGGACCTCTAACAGGGTCTTCGTGCATTTCTATGACGTCGGTGGGCTGGTTGAAGGTGAGGACGTATTCCATGATGACTCCAAAGGAAAGATTGATGTTCGGTAGGCAGCTGGCTCGGAACCGGGCACGATTGGCGGCCATGTCGCACCGCACATCTTGGATCTTCGGCCTTGGTACTTTCGGACACCGAAGTGCAACAATTTTTGTTGGTATGCGCTTTTGAACGGGACTCGCAGTACGACTACGGCTTTCTAAACGCAAGTTATCCAAATCTGGAGCGTTTGGAAACGAGCACTTGACATCGAGCGCAAGCGCTTCCGCGAAAACGTGATGTTCTTGATCCTGAGAAAACCGATTTGTTCAATCAATCTGTTCTAGCCCGCTGTCCGTTTGCCCATCGCAGAGTGCTCCTCCAGATACAAACAGCAGGTGCTGTTTGGCCAATCGGAGCAACGTATGGAAATCCCCGACCAAATGCAGATTATCGTCGCCTCAAAACGCGGCGACGTAGACAACCTAAGCTTGGAAACTTGTCCAGTCCCGCTGCCACAGCCAGGCGAAGTACTCATTCGTGTGGAGTCCGCCAGCGTAAACTTTTCCGATGTGAAGCGAAGACGAGGCGACTTATACCCTTTCGCGACTATATTTCCGTTCACGCCGGGCGGCGAAGTCGCTGGGCATATTGCCGCTTTGGGTGACGGCGTGGATGGGCTTGTTGTGGGCGCTCCGGTGTTCGCGCTGGTCGGCGGTGATGGTAAGAATGGCTACGCGCAATACGCAAAAGCCTATGCGCCGCAGGTGGCACCCATTCCTCCCGGGATCAGTTTCGATGTGGCCAGCGCCATCATGGTTGCAGGCACCACAGCGCTCCTGGTACTCAAACAGAGCGCGCGTCTGCAGGCTGGGGAATCGGTGCTGATACCTGCAGCGAGCGGAGCGGTTGGGCAATACGCCATTCAGATCGCCAAAGCGCTTGGCGCGGGAACCGTGATTGCAGCAACCAGCGGCGCCGAGAAAGCTGCACAAGCCAAAAAGCTCGGCGCAGATGCGGTAATCAATTACAACACTCCCGGCTGGGTTGATGAAGTTAAACGTATTACCAATCACCGGGGTGCCGATATCGTTCTGGATTCTGCGGGCGGATTGTTAACTGGGCAAAGCCTAAGTGCGCTGGCAAGTTTTGGGCGTATGGTAATTTTCGGTTCCGCCAGCGGGCGAAGTGGCTACCTCAGCGAGGCTGCCTTTGACGCCTTTGCCTATGAACCAGCACCGAATCAATCGATCGTTTGCTTCAACATTGGTGGCTGGTTTATGGGGCGCCCTGAGGCGGCTGGTGCGGCCGTCGGCGAATTAACGGGTATGCAGTTGTCAGGCAAAGTTGCTGCACCTACGATTACGACGATGCCGCTAAGCGCCGCAGCAGAAGCACATCGTCTACTCGAATCTCGCAGGACGATCGGTAAATTGATCCTCAAGCCTTGGCTTACTTAGTGATTCGATTTACTCACCGCTTGATCATTGAACGCCCAAGTATCGGATTTCGAGCGGAATCTGAGTTGCAGGACGCGGAGCCAAGACTACATTGTGGACGGCATTTACGTCTACGATGTAGCCGACGTGCGACGTCCGAACCGGCGAAAGTGAGGTTCAGGTCATGAGTTGGAGCGCAGCATCCTAGCGCTTCGAACGTTGTGATTGCTCATCGATGCGTTTGGTACGATCTACCAAGCCCTGCCCAAGCAGAATCACATGAGCGATCACATCAATTGACGGCGCATCGATACCGATAGTCAATCTGAGCCCGTCGGGTTCGAGCCACGCGTTCAGATCATCGTCAATTTTTGACGTGCTCCCGCGAAAGTTTGACGGGCGCAGAATCATTTGTTCGATCTCCGCATCGACGATGTCGGCCCACTTCGATTCCGTCGAGACCAATACAAATTGCCTACCAAACGCCGCGCTGCCTGCGGCTCGGGCAGTCGCGCGCTCGTAGAACGCATGCTTCAAACGTATGCCATCGTTCCTCGACGTGAGCATTTTTTGTGAGCCCAGTAATCACCGCCTTGGCTACGCGTTTTCTGCGTCATTTCGTAGATTGGCCGATCTTCGATGTGCCACTCATTCGCGCCACTGCCGAGCCAGTCAACTTCAAACGTCAGACGGGGCGTGGAAGTGTCACTTCGATGGTTAGCATCGTACTGGAGTGTCCATGCGACGCCCGAGTCTGGTGTGCCGCTTACTTGGTACTTGATATCACCCCGTTCGAACGATTCGTGCCGCCAACCGTGCGTACGGACGCCGACGGCAAGGGCATCGCTGTTTTGTTTCTCAGTATCGCGTTGACGTTTACTGTCGCCGTATCTGACCCACCACACGCCGTATGTCACCGCAACCATAATCGCAGCGAGAACCAGCAGAAAGATTGTCCATGGGGTCATCTCGAATTACTCACAAAGGCGTTGTACCAACCAAGGCGAGTCAAAGTCTAACGGCTGAACATTGCCACTTGGATAACCTTCGTAAGCGCGCAACGTCGTTCGATAGCGATTACCACTTCAGCGCCGCTGCGCAGGCGGTTCAGTTTCCGCCAACGCAAAGCGCGTCACAGATTCCGCAAAAAAAGGTTTCTGCTTGCCGAACTGGCGTCGAACAGAAACCTTCGTTAACTGCTTAATTTAGCGTTTCGACACTGGTTGCAGCAATGCGCTCGGGCGTTTGTCGGCTGTACACATGTCGTTGTTCATCGGGCGCACCCCAAACTGCACTCCGCCAGTCGATGTGAGCGCCAACAGGTCATGATCCTGACCGCATTGCATCACGGGTTTCCAGTTGGCACAACCGTCGATAGAGATGTCTTTCTCTTGGTTTGCGACAAGCCCACAGTTTGCGAAGCGAAATTTGTTCGCAAGCTCGCGTTCGCTTGTAAGAAGTGTGACGAATTTTGCGTCCTCGGTGAAGAGCGCATTGAACGCGTTAGGGACGCTTTTGTTTTGTACGCCAAGGTAGTATGTCCCGTGCGTTCGAAATGCAAACACAGGGCGCTCCATTTTTGGGTCAAGTGCAAACACAAACTTGAGCGACCAACGACCTTCCTGGAAACTAAATTCGCGTGTTCCCCACGCACCATACCAAGGTTCAGCGGCTGTACTCGCGTAGGTACCCGATAGATTGACCAACGCTTCTCGCGCTAGCGCGGTGCTCGGTATCAGTCCCGAGGTTTGCTGTGCAAATACATGGAACGGTAGCGTGAGCGCTCCGCACCATAGCAGTGCCGCAAAGACAGATAGCTTACGCAACTGATCGAATGTTCTCATGATGATTCCTTAAGAAAGAGGACAAGTCGTACCTCCACCTATGGATGCACAGACTAGCGCACGACGGACATCGCGGACTGCTTCAGCGAAACTAATTTGAGTGGTCGGTCGTGTCTTGAGTCCTCGGCGTTTACGGCTTGTCGGCTGATCTCGCTCAATACAAAGTTCGCTCGCACGAAAACATGCAAGTAATACTTAAAGATACGCTACATTGCGCACGATGAAGTTGCCCCTCTCCGTTGCCCGGATTCTGCGGATCGTCGTCGCGTTATTGTTTGCGCTTATGCTATTCGTCGCGGTATACAGCACAGCGTTCGGAGTCGTGAGTGTTCTGCGACCCAAGCTGCCTACCGCACTGCTTTTGGTGATGGCAATCACTGCATTGGTAGCGCTGGTGTGCATGATCGCCCTACAGAAGACCGGCCTGACGTTTTCTGACTTTGGGTTCGCGTACGCTAATCGCAAATACATTTACGCCGCGCTCGCTATCGGCGCGGCTCTGAGCACCTGTGCGGCATTTGTACTCTCACAGGTCGTCGAGCCGGGGCCGCTCGCTGGCCTTGCGATTGCGCCAGGGCTGTTGTTCGCTTATTTTTTCATCGGAGCTTCGGTTCAGGAGGAATTGATTTTTCGCGGATTGCTCCAGACAATCGTCGCAGCGCGCGTGAAAATTGAAGTTACTCCTAGGTTTGCGATCGTGGCCGTCGCCCTTTTGTTTGCGGCAATACATTTAGTCGTGGGGCCGGTCACCGCCTTTTTTGCGTTTATTCTGGGGTTTACGGCGGGAGAACTTCGCGCGCGAAGTGGCAGCCTTATTCCAGCCATCGTGTGCCACGCACTCTTCAATGCACCCGGTGTCATACGGTCGTTTCTACAATGAAGTAAACGCTGCGCCCCCGCGCTTTTTCATCGAAGCAATCAAGCGTTTGATTGGGTAGATGACGCACGTAGCACCTGTTCGCATTTGACCGTCGTAGAGGAACAGCCCGATAACAATGAAGCTACTACTCGTACTAATGCGCTCAGCGCCCACCTTCGTTACGGAGTTTCGTTTGGTGATTTATAAACCGTAGTTGTCTCTCATGCACTCGCACTTTCAACCTTATCGATGGGAGAACGACGGTACTCTTTATGTTCGTTTTGGTGTTCGCAGAGTTCGTCCGTTTGTCTCTGGTGGCTCGTTCTGGCAGCGACAAGGACTTGCTTCACGGCGCCCTTCCTGGAATCGTTCCAACGTCTCGGGTTACGTGAAGCAGTCAATCTACGCGGAAATCGCACACAGTGCGTCTTTGGCTTTTCTCATGCTGATTGTGATCGCCTTCGCTCGAAACAACATGCTTGTTGAGGCTTCTGTGGTTTTGGCGGTGAACTTTTTCATCAACTTGCTTCCCATCGCTGTCGCACGCTACAACAGATTCCGGATACTTAGGCATCGGTTGACCGTCAAATATTCTCGTGGCGCCGCGTAAAAGTTCACATCTCAGCCCGCCGGAAGACAAGGAACGATCGAAACCACTCATTGAGGCGATAGGCTTGTATCGCGCGTAAATCACGGGCGTGGCGAAAGTGACAGTCCGCTTCTGGCCGTTTGCTGCGTCTCAGGGCAACCGGCTTGACCGACTGCAATCGCTGCACAGCAGACATCAAGCAGCGCGTCATGGCTCACGAAACTCGCACGACAGCCGTCGACATGTGGAAAGACATTGCCACGATTGAGCCGCTCGAATTTTCCTCACCTGATGTTGAAATCGTGTTTGGATGACTTGCGCCTCGCGACCGCGCGCGGAACACTTGTGCGGCGTGCCGTGACCTCGGCTCGTGCGGCAGCGCGATTGCACCGCATGGGCATTTATCGAAACGCTTCGATAAACAGACTGCACATTGAGAGCGTCGCAACCATCGTGCGCGATCACTACCGATAAACAATCTCAAGATCACAGCTAAATTTTGCTGCGCTCAGATGACAGCGCAGTGACACTGACTGGTGCAGAGTCATTGAAGCGTCGCGAAAATGTAGCGCAATCGTCATCAGCGAAACCTACAGTTGTTGCATCTCTCTTCCGCGATGGCGCTCATGCAACTACAGACCGGCTCAGTCGTCTCAAGCGTTGAATCAACAACGCGTTTCTCTGTCAGTATTGCCCGCGATGCCGCACTTATCAATGCGGCACTTCGCCTGCGATACAAAGTGTTTTGTGAGGAGATGGGCGCCGATCTTGATCGCCATGACGGCCGTGATCTTGATGAGTTCGACGCCTACTGCGAGCATCTCGTGGTGGTCGATGAATGGCGCGATAAAGTGGTGGGCACGTATCGAATTTTGCCGCCCTGGGGCGCGCGTCAGCTTGCGAAGCGATATTCGGAAACTGAATTCAGACTGGACGCGCTTCGGTCGATTGAAAATGACATGTTTGAAGTCGGCCGCGCCTGCGTTCACCCTGCGTATCGCAACGCTGAGGGCTCTGTGGTGCTCGCGCGGTTGTGGTCAGGGCTCGGTCGCTACGTGCGCGACAATCAAGTCAAGTATCTCGCCGGTTGCGCGAGCGTTCCGCTTGAGCGCGGTGCCAACAATCTTGGCGCGTTACGTGCGCGTTTGCTCGCAGCTCATCTAGCGCCTGAAGAATTCCGAATCGAGCCGCTTCACGGGTTGCCGCCGCTGGGTGATCCCAATGGCGTGAAGCCCGAAATGCCGGCTCTCTTGCAGGGGTACTTGCGTCTTGGCGCATGGATTTGTGGTGAACCGGCTTGGGATCCACAGTTCGATTGCGCGGACTTTTTTGTGCTGCTCTCTGTCCAGCAAATGCAACCGCGCTACGCCCGACATTTCCTGGGCTACGTAACACAAAACTAAGTTATCGTAAACGCGATAAAATGTGACTATCGCCCAATGTAACTGGGTTTAGTGGCTCAAAGCCCATATGAGTTACAAAAGCTCTGGCGAGATGACTGCACGCACGCTAACTTCAGGCAAATCGTCTTTAACGCGCCGCTGAAACCACCACGCTGCACCCTTCTTCACACTCATTCCGTTTACGTGATTGACGTGCAAAAGTGTCGCGATGCATTCGCCGATCCAAGGCTGATGGCCGACAACGACAATCGTGTCATCGCATTCAGGCCAACCGACGGCAGCAAAAACCTGTTGCGCAGTGGCATCAGGATTGATCGTGGGCAGCACCTTAAATTTGCGCGGTAGGCAATGCGCGGTTTGCTGTGATCGCTTCGCTTCGCTCGCAAACACTCGGCAGCGCTGCGGCAAATTGCGATCCAACCAGTGCGCAACGCGCTCGGCATTGCGCTGCCCCTTCACGGTGAGTTTGCGTTCTAAATCAGATTGTGATTCGAGCGCATCGAAGGCTTCCGCATGTCGCCAGAGAATCAAATCGCTCATGAGCTTGCGGGCTCAACGGCGGGTGCAGCCCATCGAGCCGCTAACGTCGACTGCATCGAGAGTGCGGCGTGTCCGCGAGGCGGTTGAACCAGCTTATAAGCGCCGTTTCTCAACAACGTCCACGCGCTATGATTGTCTTTAAGCGCGATGGTGAACGCTTCTTCGATCACACGATCGCGGAGCGCCTTATCAAGAATGGGGGCGGCCACCTCAACGCGACGATCCAGATTGCGACTCATCCAATCTGCGCTAGAAATAAACACACGCGGGTCGCCATTGTTTTCGAAATAGTACACGCGTGAATGTTCTAGATAACGGCCCACGATGGAGCGCACACGAATGTTCATCGATACGCGAAGCTGCTGTGGTGCAAGGCAACATGCGCCGCGCACAATCAGCTCAATCTTCACGCCCACCGCACTCGCGCGATAAAGTGCTTCGATGATGAGTTCGTCGCTCAGGGTGTTGACTTTAGCCATCACACGCGCTGGACGACCCGCTGTCGCGTTTGCTATTTCGGCATCAATGGCTGCGAGCATTTCATTGCGCATTGTGTGCGGTGACCACCATAGCGCGTTCAGCCGCGGCGGATGCGTAAGACTCGTGAGGTGATGAAAGATTGCGGCAACGTCGTTACCGATCAATCGGTTTGCGGTGAGTAGGCCGAAGTCGGTGTAGAAGCGCGAAGTGCCGGGGTTGTAGTTACCGGTGCCGACGTGGACGTAAGGGTGAATATTTTTCGCGCTCTTGCCTTCGCGCCGCAGCACAAGCAGCATTTTGGCATGGGTTTTTAACCCCACCAAACCGTACACCACATGCGCGCCAGCTTGTTCTAATTTGTCGGCCCAGTTGATATTGGTTTCCTCGTCAAACCTTGCTTTGAGTTCAAGCACAACGGTGACTTCTTTCCCACGACGCACCGCTTCAAGCAGCAAATCCATCAATACCGATTTACTCCCCGTGCGATAGATCGTTTGCTTGATCGCAATGACATCAGGATCTTCAACTGCGACGCGCAGAAAATCAATGACCGCATCAAACGATTGATACGGGTGATGCACCAACACATCCCCACGCTTCAACGAATCAAATAACGCGCTGCCGTGTACCGATGGACCTGATCGCGACGCGATGATCGTCGGAAAACGCAGGGTCGGATCATCGGCAATCTCGCCAAGCGCTTGCAGTCGCGCGAGATTCACAGGCCCGTTGACGCGGTACACCTCGTGCTGCTCGATTTTGAATTGTGATCGCAGCAACTCGACCATTGATTCGCTGCAATCGGCGTTGATTTCGAGGCGCACCGGCTGGCCGAAGGGTCGGCGGCGCAACTGACCGGTTAGCGCGCGGCGCAAGTCTGTCTCTTCTTCACCAACCCACAAGTCACTATCTCGGGTCACGCGAAATTGCGAAAAATCTGTTACCACGCGCCCCGGGAACAGGCTCGAAAGTTCCGATTGAATGACGGTAGAAAGCAACACGAAAAAGCGTTGCCCATTCTTTGATGGCAACTCTAAAACGCGCGGCAAACTGCGCGGCACTTTAACGATTGCGACGGATCGCTTCGCAGCTGTTCGCGTTGAAGCGAGCTCTACGATGTAGTGCAGGCCCTTGTTCGCAACGGTGGGAAACGGATGCGCGGAATCAAGGCCAATCGGCGTCATCACCGGCGCGACCTCGCGCTTGAAGGTAGCCACGACCCAACGCCGTTGTTCAGCGTTCAACCCAGCGTCTCGCACCAGAATGATGTTGTGTTCCGCGAGCGCGGGTAACACCGTTTGATCGAGTATTCGATACTGCTTTTCTACCAGCGCGTGCGCATGATCGGCCACGTCAAGAAGACTTGCGCGCAAAGCGGACGCGTCGGTAGACCCAGCCAATTCGAGTGCGTCGAGTTTTTGATTCAACTCTGCAATACGAACCTCAAACAACTCGTCAAGATTCGCGCTGACAATGGTGAGGTAGCGCAGCCGTTCTAGCGGCGGCGTCCATGGCAATTCACACTGCGCCAGCACGCGTTCGTTGAACGCAAGCAACGAGCGCTCGCGATTGATTAGCGGAAACACAGCGGTCTTCCCAATTTTTTATTCACACTGAATATGACTGCGCTACGTTACAAATTGACGACAGTCGTTGGTTGCGAATTTATCTCACAGGACATACGCTAAAGCGCTTATTTTATTGGGCTAGCGTGCTAAATACGTTTATTTTGGATAACATGATCAATTGACCGCTTCGCCCATTCGAGTTGACGTTACGCTTAACGAGCCGGATGGTCTGATTTGCGGATAGTTGTCGTTAGGCTGCACCGCTAGTCGATGAGTTCACCGCGTTTTGAAATCGCCGACAGATTCACGAATCGAATTGAATCGTTGTCAGCCCGGGCGTTTATGTTTAGTGCGCCAAGTTCAAGCGCGACGCCTCGTTTGAGCACTGCGGTTACGCGCTCAGCGGTGGGTTCGCCGTCAACTCGATTGAGTGCACCAACCAACGCACGTGCCACCACATAACCTTCAAGCGTGTGCAAGGAAGGGGGTTCATCACGATAGGTTTTCATAAATTGGCGATGCTCGCGCTGGAATGAATGCACGGTTTTTTCAGCAGAGGGCATCGCTTGGCTCAAGATCATCCCGATTGCAGCCGTTTTCGAGAGCTCCAACAACGTGCGATGATCCACGGTAGAGAATCCAAACAACGTTGCATTGCGCGCGGTGGCGCGCGCGTGCGTCAGCAGCGGCGCTACACCAATGGCGTCACCGGAAATGACTACGGCTTCAAGCGCGGAGTTTTGAGCTCGGCGCGCTTGCCATTGCGTAGCATCACCATCAAACGCGAGCTGAAGATTTTGCAAGCGAGCTTCTTCCCGGAATGCTGCCGCAGCAAATTCCGATTCTTCGCCCTCACCGCGAACTAGCGCCACGCTGCGTGCACCGAGCACTTTGGTTGCGTGAGCGATAAGTTGACGCGCTTCATCGCGGTAGCTTGCGCGAACATGCAAAACTCGCGCGCTCTCACCGGTGTTGGTTCGAATGCCGGTCGGCGCACCCAGCAATGCCACGTTACTAGACGAGAACGGCTTCGCACTGAGCGCTGCGAGATAACTTCTCGCAGACGTTGGGCCGATCAGCACATCCACTTCGTTTTCGCGCAGAAGTTTCGTGATGTTTTCCACCGTTTTTTCCGGCGCACCTGAATCATCGAGCTGAACGAACGTGATTTTTCTTCCGCGCACGCCACCGCGGTTATTAATCGCGTCGAAGTAGGTGCGGATGCCGTTGGAGAAGTCTTTGCCGAGGTTGGTTTGCCCCGAAAGGTCAAGACTTTGAGCGATCACGATATCTCGCGCATACAGCGGTTTGAAAACGAAACTTGCGAACAGCGCACAGGCGATTGGCCACAGTCGAGTGGCTAACGAGAAATGGGGTCTAGGATTTCGGAGAGGGTGCATTGAGTACGAGTTCTAGGCGAGACGACGTGATGGAGCTGCGCCCCATATAAAAAAGAATCATGACCGCGAGCGCTTGGCATGCAACGAGCACTTCGACGCGCACAATCGCAGTCCATCCGCGAGCGGCAAGGGCGACGATCTGAGCATCGCTTGGCTGCGCGTAGATTGCGGCGAAAGCGGCCGAGAGTGCGGCACCGACTAGCGCCATGGCTTGATACAACGTAAATCCATCGCGCCCGCGGTAGTCGGCCCGAAGTTGCTCCGAGTACGCTCGCCAAAGTTGCGATCCGCCGAGCGCAACAATCAAACTCATGGCGAAATGACCGCGCCAGAACAGCCAGAGTGAGATGAGAAATAATCCGAACAGCAGCGCACACGCGATGGATTGCACCGCGATCACCGCGCGATCATGTAGGCCTCCGGCGAAAGCAATTTTCTTAAAGCGTCCGCGATAGGTTTCTGTGAATTTTGAATAGAGCGCTTTCTGTAGCGAAGTGCACGTGTCGATAGGGCGTCCGTAGCAACATCCAAATGACAAACATGCAAGCCGCCCAATTGCTTCGCCAAGGACGTATGCAATAGCCGCCGCAGCGGTCAACGCAGCAGGACTAAACGCGTGCCAGCCTAGAAACTTTGCGACCGCCTGAGTGATCGCCATCGCGGGCATTGCGGCTACCAGCACTGCAAACACGGCTCCGCCAATCGTGTGGCCCGCTGCGCCTTCTACCCAGCGCGCAACGATTTTTGACGCAGGGATGCCGACCAGCAGCAGAATCGCAACGAACAGTGCAGCGGGCGCGAATGGTTGCCCGGTGGCACCCATCAAAAAGACATAGAGCAGCAAAGACAGCGCGTAAGCAGCGCTGGAGATAACTCCGTAGAAAGTAATGTTGACGGCGGGCCAGTACTTGCCTTCCGCGCCATCCACTCTTGCGGGGATCGCGACGGCGAACTGCCATCCTTCCCCAGGTAAATGTTTGAAGCCCCATCGGAATACGATCACAGCGCTTAGCGCGAGCAGCGCGATGCCAAACTCAATTGAGAGAAAGTCTGTCATATTCACTTGTCCTCAAAGATGGTTTCAGAAATAGCTTGACGAACCGCTACCGAGGTTTCCGCCCAGGGTTGACCAAGCCATTCCGAGAATCGGCTTTTCACGTCCGCTCGCTTTGCGTTGGCAAGTAACTCTTCTGCAACCGAACACCGCTTACCGTCCCACAGCACAATGCTGGTGCTACTCCCCGGGCGAAACAGAGAAACCGGTGCGCCGCGTGGCACGAAATCTCCCGCTTGCAGTTCACGTGGGTGATCGTAGCGATGCGTGCTAAAGCGAGATTCAATGTCGCCAATCATCATCGCGACAACATCCACTTGCACCACATGTCCGACGCCGCTTCCGCCGTGAACGTTGGTGTCGTAGACGGTCACAACGCGTCTATTTAGTGCGTACGATCCTTCAAAGCGCACCAGCGCAGTCGGATTGCACGAATGAAACGCGCCTTCGAGAGTGACGCGCTTCCTGACAATGCCCGCCACAGGAGCGTGGGTGTAGTGGTAGACATCAGGCGTAAGCCGAACAACAACGCCAGCCAGCGCGTGCTGTGCGCTCGGGCGGGATGATGCCCAAGGATTCACGCCAGCAAGTAACGCGTCGATCTTCAGAAAACGCGATTTGATTGGCAACGCCTCGCGCGAAAACGCCGCAAAAGGCAATAATTTTCCATCAGCAGGCGAGACGATACAGCGCGTTTGCTCGGGAAGTGGCCGCGTGTCCCAATAACGAATTTGTCGTTCAAACAATTCACGAAGCGTTTGCATCCGCGAGTAGGGCACTAGCAGCTCGCTTTCACGCACCATCATTCGGTGCGCGGTGTTTGCGATCACTTCCGAACCTGCAGCGACGCGGCGATCAAATTGCCAGTACGCGAGCGCGTCGGTGATGACGCCCGTCGCCAATGCACGCTGCAGAAAGCCGGGTTCATCACGGCTTTGGTTGTAGAGAAAACGGATGATTTGATCGGCGATCAATCGCTCGTCGGCAATCTGATTTCTTGTTCGCTCAACATATTGATGGACTGACATGCGCGAAGCTTGAATTGCTGAAGTAGCGCATGTTCTTCGCGTGGTGTGTCGAACAGATGACGATGTTGTCACGCGAATGTCATCGGCGGCAACGACGATTCGCACCGTCAGTCAGATAGGAGCGCGCAATGGTGAACCGTGAAAGCAACTTAGATATCGCTGCACTAAACGCCGCGTGTTACGCGCTCAATCTCAGAGTATTGTGCGGTGACGTGTGTGTTTGTATCGCGCCCTACGGGCTGATTGCGCTCGTCGAGTGCACACTCGCAGAGCAAGACGTATCGATCACGCCATCGTTACGCGCACTTTTGCATTCACAAGCGCGCGCGGATCGGCGTGCGCTCGACTGCATAGCGAGCGCATGCGCCAATCAAAACGCGGAAGCCGAAGCTCTATTCGCGCAAGTGGAGTAGATGCTCGCCCAAGCTATTTTGACTTCGGGCGCCCAACGGAGATTGACTGTAATTTCTCGTAAGCGGCGAGTTGTTGCGCAACTGACAGCGCCGCGAATACTTGGATGGCAGCTCGCACGACTTCGCTTTTCTTGGTTTCGCGTCCGCTCGCGATCGCATGCTTTTTGCACTGTTTGATCAAATCGTGGTCCGTCTCAGGCAGCGTAAAGCTATCGCGCACCAGTTTCGCTTTGAGGCGTGGCTCGATCTTCGGTGCGACGGCGGTGGTTGCTTTGGTCGCTGTGGTCGCTTTTGCGGACGGGCTTGGTGCGGGCGCAGGTTCGACGGCACTACCTACGGGTTTTGCGCGTTTGGCACTTTTTTGCGTGGCTACCGGGCGCTTAACTGAAGATTTCGATAGTTTCGAAATTTCATTACTAGCTTTTTGCAACGGGGTTTTCGCTTTGGAAATTGTCGGCATGTTTCAAAGTTATATGTGAGTAAATGATTTATATAGTTTACACGGTTCATCGAGCGCCAGTCTTGTGAAATATTCCCGTAATAATTTCTGCACAAAATGCGAAGCGACCGAAAGGTATTTCCTTCTCCTCGTATCTTGTGGAAAAAATAATGCGATCAATTAAATTAATTTCTGCGCTTTTGGCGGTAACCGCGATCAGTGCCGCTGCACACGCACAAACCATCACTGGCGCCGGTGCAACCTTCCCTTTTCCAATTTATGCGAAATGGGCGGATGACTATAAAAAAGCGACCAACATCGCTATGAACTATCAGTCGATCGGCTCTGGCGGCGGTATCAAACAGATTCAGTCGAAAACGGTTGATTTCGGTGCGACCGATATGCCGCTAAAAGCTGAAGATCTCGCCAAAGACGGCTTGATTCAGTTCCCGGCCATCATCGGTGGTGTGGTGCCCGTTACGAACATGGACAACGTGGCACCGGGTCAATTGAAATTGACGGGTGAAGTTCTCGCCGACATTTATTTGGGTAAGATCAAAAACTGGAACGAAAAAGCCATCACCGATTTAAATCCTGGCGTGAAGCTTGACGGTCCAATCACCGTTGTTCGCCGCTCGGATGGATCGGGCACTACGTTCTTGTTTGTGGACTATTTGGCGAAAGTGTCGCCTGAGTGGAAGACCAAAGTTGGCGTTGGCACCGCAGTCTCATGGCCGGAAGGCGTGGGCGGCAAAGGCAACGAAGGCGTTGCGCAGTATGTTCAGCGCATCAAGGGCTCTATTGGTTACGTTGAATTTGCTTACGCTAAGAAAAACAAGCTTGACTACATTCAAATGAAGAATCGCGACGGCAACTTTGTGACGCCAGACGATGTAAGCTTTGCCGCCGCTTCGGCGAACGCTGATTGGAAAGGCACACCTGGCATGGGTGTTGTGTTGACCAACCAAGCTGGCAAGAACGCATGGCCAATGGCCGGTGCTTCATTCATTCTGATATACGCCAAACCTTCGAAGCCAGAGCAGTCGCGTGAAGTGCTCAAGTTCTTCGATTTCGCATTCAAGAATGGCGCGAAGGCCGCAAGCGATCTCGATTATGTTCCGCTGCCGCCCGCAACGGTCAATTTGATTCGCGACGAGTGGAAGAAAGTTACAGACGCATCCGGTAAAGCAGTGATGTAATGTCCATGTGATCTCGCGCGCAGCGAGTCACCGCAAGAACCCGCAGCCACGACTGCGGGTTTTGTTTCTCTAGATGACTGGGGTATAAAAACACAATGGACGCTACTTCAACGCGAACATTCGCACGACAAGACGCCATCTTTGCTCGCAGCACGCAGTTTTTTGCCGTGCTAGTTTTAGTCACGCTGCTCGCGATCATCATCTCATTGATCCACGGTGCGTGGCCTACGCTTACCAAGGTCGGACCTAAGTTTTTGGTGGATGGCAGTTGGGATCCGGTTCGCAGCTTGTTCGGCGGTCTCGCTCCGCTCTGGGGAACGTTGATCACAGCGACCATCGCAATGGTGATTGCGGTGCCCGTAAGTTTTGGTATCGCAATCTTTCTAACCGAGATGTGTCCGCCCGTTCTAAAGAGACCGTTAGGCACTGCGGTTGAGTTGTTGGCAGCCATTCCGTCGATCATCTATGGGATGTGGGGTTTGTTTATTTTTGCGCCGCTGTTCGGCGAATACGTACAACCTTTTCTCGCGGCAACTATCGGCAAACTTCCGTTCATCGGCGTGCTATTTCAAGGGCCAACGATCGGGATTGGCGTGCTCACAGCTGGCATCATTTTGTCGGTGATGGTGATTCCGTTTACCGCGTCGGTGATGCGAGACGTTTTTGAAACGACACCGCCGATTCTTAAAGAATCCGCGTATGGCTTGGGCGCAACTACCTGGGAGGTCGTGTGGAACGTTGTGCTTCCGTACACCAAGACCGGTGTGGTAGGTGGCGTAATGCTCGGTCTTGGCCGAGCGCTGGGTGAAACGATGGCGGTCACCTTTGTCATTGGAAACGCTTACAACATCTCGCTTGCGCTATTTGAGCCTGGCAATTCGATTGCGTCGTCACTGGCTAACGAATTTAACGAAGCATCTGACCCACTGCACATGTCGGCGTTAATCGCGCTAGGCCTAGTGTTGTTCTTACTCACTTTTTGCGTGTTGGCGGCGTCTCGATGGATGCTTTCTAGCCTGGCAAAACGTGAAGGAAAACGCACATGAAAACCAGCAACAACGCGCGCGCCAGCAACCCTATTTATCGCCGTCGGGTATGGGTCAATCGGTTCAACATGCTCATGTCGCTGGCGACCATGTCGTTCGGCATGGTCTTCTTGATCTGGATACTGGTCACACTTTTTGGCAAAGGTTTTGCAGCGTTCGGACCCGCACTATTTACTCAAATGACACCGCCACCAGGCTCTGATGGCGGTCTTGCGAACGCGATTCTTGGCAGTGTGATGATGGTGGGCGCATCGGTGCTGATTGCAACGCCGATCGGCATCATGGCGGGCATTTATCTGGCAGAAGTGGGGCGCGAAAGCCTGATTGCGAACATTGCGCGTTTCGTGAATGACATTTTGCTATCCGCACCGTCAATCGTCATTGGACTTTTCGTCTACACCGCAATCGTATTTCAGTTCAAACAGTATTCGGGTTGGGCGGGCGCTGCGGCTTTGGCCATCATTGCAGTGCCTGTGATTGTTCGCACCACTGAGAATATGTTGCTCTTAGTGCCGAACAGCTTGCGTGAAGCCGCGTTTGCCGTCGGCGCGCCGCTGTGGCAAGTCGTGCTTAAGGTCACCTTGAAAGCGGTGCGCGGCGGCGTAATCACAGGCGTACTGCTCGCGCTGGCTCGCGTCGCTGGCGAAACTGCGCCGCTGTTATTTACTGCGCTTAACAATCAATTCTGGAGCACCGATATGTCAGCGCCGATGGCCAATCTGCCCGTGGTCATATTCCAGTTTGCGATGAGCCCTTATGAAGATTGGCAACGTCTTGCTTGGGCCGGAGCGCTCTTGATTACGTTGACCGTGCTGCTACTCAATATTTTGGCGCGGACTGTATTCCGCCAGAAAACTCAATAAGACTGCGAGAGGGACACCCACTATGTCATTTCAAGTTAGCCTCGGCAATGATGCCTCCGCGGTGGCAAACGCGACAAAGCTCAAGATTAACGGCTTGAATTTTTTCTACGGTTCGTTTCAGGGACTGCGCAACATTTCGCTCGATATTCCTGAGAAACAGGTCACTGCGTTTATCGGGCCTTCCGGCTGCGGCAAGTCAACGCTGCTGCGCGTACTCAACCGCATGTATTCGCTCTATCCCGGGCAACGCGCTGAGGGTGAGGTGATGTTTAACGGCGAAAACATTCTTGATCCGAAATATGATTTGAATGCGCTGCGCGGTTCGGTGGGGATGGTGTTTCAAAAGCCGACACCGTTTCCGATGTCGATCTACGACAACATCGCATTTGGTGTCCGTTTGTATGAAAAACTCAACAAGAGCGATATGGATGATCGCGTTGAATGGGCGCTCAAAAAGGCGGCGCTGTGGACAGAAACCAAAGAAAAGTTAAACCAGAGCGGTTTGTCGCTGTCAGGCGGTCAACAGCAACGATTGTGTATTGCGCGCGGGATCGCGGTTAAACCCGAAATTCTTTTGCTCGACGAACCCACGTCTGCGCTCGATCCCATTTCAACGGCTCGCATCGAAGAGTTAGTAAGCGAGCTGCGCACCGATTACACCATCGTGATCGTGACCCACAACATGCAGCAAGCCGCGCGCGTTTCACAGTTCACTGCGTACATGTATCTCGGCGAGTTAATCGAGTTCACCCCCACCGCGCAAATCTTTGTTAAACCGCAAGATAAGCGCACTGAAGACTACATCACAGGACGATTTGGCTGAACATCATGGAACACACTTCAAAACAGTTTGAACTTGAGCTTGAAGATCTTCGCAGCAGCTTGCTCGCGATGGGCGGTATCGTTGAAGCACAACTCGCACGCGCAATGGAAGCTATCGCCTCAAACGATAGCGAACTCGTGAGCGCGGTGACTCGCGAAGATAAGCGGGTCAATAGCATGCAGATGGACATTGATCGCAAAGGCATGGAAATCATTGCCAAGCGGCAACCGGCAGCGGTCGATTTACGACAAATCATCTGCACCATGCAGGCCGCGGGCGATCTCGAGCGCGTAGGCGACGAGATTAAAAAAATCGCCGAGCGCGCAAAAGAATTTCAGGCCAACGAGCGATTCCAGTCGCTTCGTTTAAATGAAGTGCGACACATTGGCGGGCTCGTGCAAGAAATGCTCAAGGAAACGCTCAACGCATTTGCCCGACTCGATGTCATAGCCGCAGGCGAGGTCATTGGTCGCGACAAAGCGGTGGACGAAGAATTTGAGCGCATCATGCGCTTAATCGTCACCTACACACTTGAAGATCCTCGCACGATCGGTGCGGGCATCGAGGTCGCGTTTCTCGCAAAAGCTGCCGAGCGTGTTGCCGATCACAGTAAAAACATCAGCGAATACGTGATCCATATTGTGCAGGGCCGTGATCCGCGTCACGCAGCACCCTGATTTCCCTCGATTCTGAAGCGTGACACCGCACCAACGTGCCGCGCTTCAACTTCAACTCGTTAGCAGCATTAACCGAGATAGCGTCGTTCTAGGTGAGCGCGGAAATGACTTGGATTGAGGGTTTCGCCGGTGGCTTGAACGACCAGTTCATCGGTGCTTAGCGAGCTTGCCTTTGACCAGATGTTTGTTTTTAGCCAATCAAAGATCGGCGCCAAGTCGCCCCGTTCGATACGTTGATCGAGATCGGGAATCTGTTTTCGAATCGTTGCGAAATACTGTGCCGCGTACATCGCGCCGAGCGTGTAGCTTGGGAAATAGCCGAAAGCGCCGCCTGGCCAGTGAATGTCTTGCATGGCGCCGTTGTTGAAATTGCCCCGCGTGTCGACGCCTAAATACTGCATCATTTTTTCGTCCCACAGTGCAGGAATATCGTCGACTTCGATTTCACCGTCCATAAGGGCGCGCTCGATTTCGAAACGCAAAATAACGTGGGCAGGGTAGCAAGCTTCATCGGCGTCAACGCGAATAAATCCCGGTTTCACGCGAGTGTAGAGTTTGCCCAAGTTTTCGGCAGTAAACGCAGGCTGCTCGCCAAGATGTTCGCGCACGAGCGGGGCGATCAATGAAAGAAATGGCTTTGATCGACCAAGCTGCATCTCGAACGACAAACTTTGGCTTTCGTGAATGCCCATCGAGCGCGCAACGCCGACCGGTTGATCAACCAAGTCACGCGGCAAATTTTGCTCGTAACGCGCGTGGCCGGTTTCGTGCACGATGCCCATCAGGCTTTGTGCAAAATCATCTTCGCGATAGCGCGTTGTAATGCGCACGTCTTCCGGTACGCCGCCACAAAACGGATGCGTACTCACATCGAGTCGCCCGCCTTCGAAATCAAAATCAAGGTGTTTCATCACGGCGAGACCGAGCGCTTTTTGTTTCTCGATGGCGAACGGCCCTTTCGCCGCGATAACTGAGTCGCTGGCTTGTTTTTTCTGCACCGTTGCAATGAGATCGGGCAGCCAGGTTTTTACATCACCAAAAATCGCCTCGATTTTTTTTGATGTCATGCCTGGTTCGTAGAGATCCATCAATGCGTCGTAACGGGACGTGCCTTTCGCCTCCGCGAGAAGTGTTGCCTGCTCGCGCGTGAGGCGCACGACTTCTTCCAAGTTTGGCGCGAAGCTTTTCCAATCATTGGCCGGGCGTTGCTCGCGCCATGCGTGTTCACATTTAGAACTAGCCAGCGACATATCTTCCACCAGTTTCGCGGGCAACAAATTCGCAGCTTCCCAACTGCGTTTCATTTCACGCACGTTGGCTTGCTCAATGGGCTTCAACTTTTCTTGTTCGGCCGCATCGATTTTTGCCTTAAGCGCCGTGTCGGTGAGCATCCCGTGCATGTGAACACCCAATTCAGCCATGGCGGCCGCGCGAGCGTCGTTGCCTCTTGGCGGCATCATCGCGGCATGATCCCAGCCCGCCAATGAGGCGAGATGACGAAAACGATAGAGGCGGGTGAACGTGCGGGTGAGATCGGCGTAGGCGGTTGCTGACATGATCGGGAAACTTTTAAGCGAAGCGCGGCATCTTACCCTTGCTTGAGAAACGATCAAGGCCCTTGACGGTCGTACTTTCTGTAGGCGGCTTTCTCGCGCTAGCCCCAGCTGAATTTGGGCTAATAAACGACTATGTGTTGTATCGAAAACACATTTTTTCGTTGTTACCGCCCAATAACTACGCGCACTAGCGGCTTCTGCTAATAGCACCCCGTACACTTCGCATTGTTCTTTTTAATCCTGACGCGATGCCAACGCGCCGCTTCAGACACACCTTCCCGCGACCCCTCTACCGTGGCCAACCTTTCCCCTCCCCCAACACCCGCTGCTGCGCCGCCGCCAACCGCGAGCGCCACGAAACCGCGTGGTGCACCAGGCGCCGCGCCCGCATCGGCAGTATCGCTGGCCCGCGTTCAGCTGACTGCTGCGCAAGCCGTGCTTGCCGTGTTGGCAGGCACCAACGCTGACAATGCCATCGCTCGGCAAGACACTTCGGGCTTCGATGGCGCGGCGCGTGGCGCGCTCACCGATTTGGTGCTGGGCACATTGCGGCACTTGGGTGAACTGCGAGTGATCGTTCGCGCCTTTGTTCGTGCTAAACCAGATGCGCTGATTGAAGCCGTGCTGTGGATCGCGATCTACGAGTTGCTGTATTCGCGCACCGCGTCGCACGTTGTGGTGTCGCAGGCGGTTGAGGCTGCAGAGCGCGTCAATCGCGGCGCGAAGGGGTTCGTTAATGCGGTGCTGCGCAACGTATTGCGCAATCCCGACGAGGCGCGAGCAAAGGGCGCGGCGAGCGAAGAGGGCCATTGGAATCATCCGCAGTGGTGGATCGATCGCGTGCGAGCCGACCATCCTGAATGGTGGGAAGCCATTTTGCGCGGCGGCAACGGACACGGGCCATTGACGCTTCGGGTGAACACCCTCCGTTGCAGTCGCGAGAAACTCATTGACGCGTTTGCGGCCAAAAAGATCGAAGTCGAAACGCTGGGTGAAACGATGATCGTCGTGAAGCGCCCGCGACCGGTGCATCGGATGCCGGGCTTTGCCGAAGGCTGGTTTTCGGTTCAAGATGGTGGCGCGCAACTCGCCGCGCCGCTGCTCGGAGCGAAAGCCGAACATCGAGTGCTCGACGCATGCGCAGCGCCGGGCGGGAAAACAGCGCATATCCTTGAGCTTGCGCCGTGCAACTTGGTGGCGCTTGATGTTGACGCTGAGCGCCTGCTGCGCGTTGCCGAGAACCTGTCGCGCCTGGGATTGACCGCGCGAACGCAGGTTGCCAACGCAGCCGATGTATCGACTTGGTGGGACGGTGCTCCGTTTGATCGGATCTTGCTCGATGCGCCGTGCACCGGCTCCGGTGTTGTGCGACGCCATCCCGACGGCAAATGGCTCAAACGGGAGAGCGATATTGCGCAGCTCGCGGCGCTGCAAACTCAACTCATTGACGGCTTGTGGACAACGCTCGCGGTCGGCGGCCGGCTCTTGTATTGCACTTGTTCGGTGTTTCGCGACGAGAACGCAGCGCAAATTGACGCAGCACTCGTCCGCCACAGCAACATGCGACGCGTTCGCATTAGCTTGCCCGGCGACCCCGCCTCGGCCGGTGGTCAGCTGCTTCCTGGTGGCAATAAAAAAACGCACAACCACGACGGTTTCTTCTACGCGCTGCTGGAGAAAACCGCATCATGATGCTGCGGAGTTTCTTGCTTCAAATCGGGTGGGCAGGCGTGCGCCACGCAGTCAAACGATTTCTAATGGCGATCTTGGTTATCGCCCAATTTAATTGGGCAATAAACCCCGTTTATGCAGAAGTCATTAATACTAAAAGCGCACTTGTGAAGGCGTCTGACGATGCATGGGTGATTGACGCTGAATTCGAATTTAGCCTCACAACCCCGTTAGAGAACGCGCTGCTCCGTGGCACGCCACTGTACTTCGTTCTCGACGCAGAAATTACCCGTTCGCGGTCGTTGTGGTTCGACGAAACTGTGCCCACGCGAGCATCGGTGCGCCGCCTGACCTACGTGCCACTGACTAGCACCTACCGCGTTGATGCGGGCGGCACGGTGAGCGGCGGCGCGAGTTACTCGTCGCTTGACGACGCGCTGCGGCAAATCCGCGTGCTTCGTGGACGTGAATTGGTGGAGCGGAAGGCGCTGCGCAGCGGCGAGCGCTATGAAGTTTCACTGCGGCTGCGACTCGACACGACGCAACTCCCGAAGCCACTACAGGTAAATACGCTGGTGTCGCGTGAATGGACGCTGTCGTCGGATTGGTATCGCGTGGTGGTGACGCCATGAGCGAGGCCTCGGTCGACGCGCAAAAAGACGCGAGTCTCTCCCTTTCGCCGCCGCGGTGGATTCGCTGGACGCGCTGGGTGCTCGCGATGGCTGGTGCGGTGCTCATTACCTTGCTGGCTACTGCCTCTGCGAACTCTGAGCTTTTGACGCGCTACTACACCGCGCTCTTAGTGGCGAATGCGGTGGTCGTGTTTGGCCTGGCAGGCATGGTGATTTATCAGGTGTCGGTGTTGCTTCGTGCGCGCCGCGCGAACGTCTTTGGCGCCAAACTCACGACCCGAATGATGATGTTTTTCGCGGTCGTCGCGGTGCTGCCGGGCGCGGTGGTCTACGCGGTGTCGGTTGCGTTTATGGCGTCCTCAATCGAGAGTTTTTTCGATACGCGGATCGAGAAAGCCTTAGACGCGGGCTTGCAATTGGGCCGCACTGCGCTGTCAACCCCGCTTAAAGAGTTATCGCGTAAAGCGGAATCGATGGCCACTGTTGTCGCGGCGGCAGAACCCGCCGAGGCGCGCGCTGCGCTTGCGCTAGCTCGCGAAAATTCAGGCGTCACTTACGCCGCGCTCCTGACTGCAACCGGTAGCACGATTGCATTGGCCACCGAGTCACGTGAGGCGCTCGCGCCAAGCCCGCCCTCGCCGCTTGAACTACGCAGTGTGCGCTCAATGCAGACGATTAGTAACGTTGAGTCGCAAGGTGAGTCTGGTCTTTTGCTGCGCGCACTAGTGCCAGTCAGTTCGTCGGCGGCCTCGCCATCGCGAATTCTGCTGGTCGGGCAGGGCGTTGCGCCCGCGCTTCGGGAGCAAACCGAGCGCGTTGACGCCGGATTTCGTGACTATCAAGAAGTGTCCTTTCAGCGTAACGCATTGAAACGATTGTTCGCGTTTACCTTGACGTTGTTGTTGTTGCTCGCCCTGCTCACTGCGCTGTCGCTTGCGAGCGTGTTCTCCGAGCGGCTCGCGGGACCGCTTGCCAATCTTGCGTCCGGTACCCGTGCCGTGGCAGCCGGCGATTTTTCGCGGCGACAACCGGTTGCGGGTCGCGATGAGCTGTCGGTGCTTGCGCGCTCGTTTAATTTGATGACGGCGCAGTTGGCCGACGCTCGCGAACGCGACGCTATTAATCGCCGCGAAATCGAAACCAGCAATCTGTATCTTGAAAACATTCTGCGCAACTTAAACGCAGGCGTGTTGGTTTTCACCGATGACTACGTGCTGCGTGTGGCCAACGCTGCTGCCGCCGTGATCTTGCAAGCGCGCATTGATGAACATGTGGGCAGCGTGCTTTCGAGTTGGGCTAACACCGAACCCGCGCTCGGCCAGTTTGCTGAATTGGTCAGCCGTCACTTCACGCGCGCGAGTGACGCCGACTGGCAGCACGAACAAGAAATCATGATTGGCGGCAACGCGCGTACGCTCATCATGCGGGGATCGCGCCGCGTGGTGGCCGATGTGGCGGCTCGGATCGTGGTGTTTGATGACATCACGGAAGTGCTGCAAGCGCAGCGCGACACGGCGTGGGCCGAGGTGGCTCGCCGACTCGCGCACGAGATCAAAAATCCACTTACCCCTATTCAGCTCTCAGCAGAGCGTCTGGAAATGAAACTGTCGCCGCGACTCGCTGACGCCGAAGCCGAGGCGCTCAAACGCGGTACGCAGACGATTGTGAATCAAGTCACGGCAATGAAAAACATGGTGAACGATTTCGCCATTTACGCGCGTCGTCCGCGGCCCGGCAGTTTGCAGCCGGTTGATGTGGGGCTGTTGCTTCGCGAGACGCTTGAGCTCTATGAATCCTATCAAGTCAACGTCACGCTCGATTGGCGCGCGGCTGACGGCGTGGTTCGCGGCGAGAGCACGCGGCTACGGCAAGTCATCCACAACCTGTTGCAAAACGCAGTCGACTCGTGCGTGGATCGCGCTGACGCAAAGGTTCGCGTTGAGGGGATCAATCGCGGTGCCAGTGACGGCACGACCGAGCTCTTACTCCGATTCTGCGACAATGGCAACGGATTTGAGGAGTCGGTGCGCACGCGGGCGTTTGAACCCTACGTAACCACCAAGCCGAAAGGCACGGGGCTCGGCCTCGCGATCGTGAAGAAAATCGTTGACGAACACAAGGGCCGAATTTCATTAGAAAATTCACCTGAAGGCGGCGCGGTGGTGAGCGTCGTTTTGCCACTAGCGTCATCCACACAGTTAGCTTCCGCGCAACCTATGGCCGCGGCCTCAAGCGCAGCACCGACATCATCGGTCAATGAACAAAAAGGGTAGTAGTTGATTACGCCAACCGAAATTCTTGTGGTCGACGACGAAGTCGGCATCCGCGAACTGCTCAGTGAGATTCTCGAAGACGAAGGCTTTGTGGTGCGTCTGGCTGAGAACGCTGCCACGGCCCGCGCGCTGCGCGCGAAACACAATCCCGCACTCATTTTGCTCGACATCTGGATGCCTGATTCTGATGGCGTGACGTTGCTCAAAGAGTGGAAGCTTGCTGGTCAGCTCACGATGCCCGTGATCATGCTCTCCGGCCACGCGACGATTGAAACTGCGGTCGAAGCGACGCGTATTGGCGCCTTTGATTTCCTTGAGAAGCCGATTGGTTTGCAAAAGCTCTTGGCGACGGTTCAGCGGGCGCTTAAAAACGTTCGCGCAAAACCGAAAGCAGTGATTGACTTATCAGAGCTCGGCGCGAGTCCGCCGATTACGGAATTGAAGTCGCGCTTAGAGGCGCTGATGGGTGATCTCCGGCCCATCTTGTTAACAGGCGAGGTGGGCGTGGGTTTCAGTGAGTGCGCGCGCGCGCTGCACGAAGCGAACACGCCGTGGATTTCACTGGAAAGCGGTCAGCGCTTGATCAGTAACCCGCTCGAAATTCTGGAGAGCGCGCGCGGTGGCACGCTGTTTTGCGCTGAGGTGGCGCACCTGTCGCGTAGCGAACAGCGCTCGCTCTCGTTCATGCTCGGAAAGATGACCAATTACGGTGTTCGCATTGTTTGCGCAAGCTCCGAGCCGCTGGGTCAGCTCTCGGGCGAAGGCCGCTTTGATCCCAGCTTGTATTCGGCCTTATCAGCAGCAACGGTCGTGGTGCCGCCGCTTCGCGCACGTCGCAGCGATCTGCCCTCGTTAATTGAGCGTTGTGCGCTTGCGTTCTCTGCGGACGCGCCGTCGCGATTGCCAGTCGAGGTCAGAGCGTTGCTCGAATCTGCGCCGTGGCCGGGGAACTTGATTCAACTGCAAAGCGTGCTGTCGAGTTTGCTTTTGTCAAACAACGACACCATCACGGTGGATCATTTGCAGGCGATTTTGGGCGACCTGCAAGAGCCCGCCGCGCCGCAACAACCCCAGTTGCCGCCTGAATTTTTCGAGCTGCCGCTACGCGAAGCGCGTGAAGCCTTTGAGCGCGTTTATTTTGAGAATTTGCTTGGCCGTGAGTCGAGCAACATGAGCCGCGTTGCCGATAAGGCGGGTCTTGAGCGTACCCACCTGTATCGCAAGCTAAAGCAGCTGTCGATACGTTTTCCGCGCCGCGCAAGCGTCGAACAATAAGCAATCAGATGTCCAAAATAACTCGCGGCGAGTCTCGCGAGATCGGATCATTTACTTTTTTGTAGAGGACGCGCGTGGCGCGAAGTAGCTGGATATTGTTTTTTGTGCCGGTGGTGATTTGGTCAACCACGTTCTATGCGATTACTTTCCAGCTGGGAAGTGCAACATCAGAGACGTACGCGGTCGCACTCCGTTTCTTGCTGGCTTCGTTAGTGATATTCATCTATTTGATCGCCCGCAGAAGCCGTGTTTCAATGGCAAAAGCCGATCACGTTTACGCCGCATCTTCCGGGGTGTTTGCGTACGGCCTAAGTTATGTGCTTACCTATGTTTCCGAACAAGTAATCCCGTCCGGATTGGTGGCGGTTGCCTTCACTTTAATGGTCTTTCTCACGCCGCTGGTTGCGAGAATCGCGTTTGCGACGCCGATCACTCGCACGACTTGGATTGGCGGCAGTTTGGGTGTGTTGGGTGTCGCGCTTTGCTTTCTTCCTGGCGCGCTGTTTAGTGCGTCCGCGGTTGCCCCGCTTGCGCTTTGGGCGGTCGGGGCGATGATCTTGGCAGCGCTGGCTTCTTCGATTTCCGCCGTGCTTTCTGTTCGCCTCAACGAACGCAAAGTGCCGGTGACTACCTACACCGCGTGGGCGATGCTCTATGGTGCGTTGGCGACAATGCTTTACGCCGTGGCCACCGGTCAAATTCTTTATTGGGACACGCGTGCCTCATTTTGGGCGGCGTTCCTCTACCTGTCGCTCGCAGGAACCGTGGCCACTTTTTTGTGCTACCTCGAATTGCTTCGACGCGAGGGTGCCGCGCGCGCAATGTATATCGGCGTGTTGTCGCCCATCGGTGCGCTGCTCATTTCGCTCATGTTCGAAGGACTTCGCTTAGACGTTTTGGGCTGGTTGGGCATCGCGTGCGCTCTCGCCGGCGCGTGGTACACACTTCTAGCGCGACGGGGTGCAGCGTAGTCGAGAGCCGCAGTTTTGTCGTCGCTTGCCCGCTTTAACTGGGCGGTTCATGAATAAGCCAAGTCCTGTGGATAAGTACACTCCTGGGTCGCTTTCCGCAGTAGAATTGAGGGCTTGATTCCGGTTGTCCGACGCGTCTTTTTCGTGGTGGTGGGATCTGCGGAACACACCCTTACATGTCGAGTTTTTGGTCCCACTGTTTGTCTCATTTTGAGCGTGAACTGTCTGCGCAACAGTTCACTACGTGGTTGCGGCCGTTGGCAGCAATTGAAACCGACGAGCAAGTCGTGGTGTTGGCCCCGAATTCATTCGTGGGCAAATGGGTGCGCGAGCGTTTTTTGTCCGCAATCAAAGACCAGGCGGTCGTCTTTTTTGATCGCCCGATCAACGTCGAAGTTCGCGTCGATAGCGCGATGGCAGCCACGCAAAATGGCGCGGGTATCGAAGGTTCTTCTGCCCATGGCACAACGGCTAACCGCGCAAGTGTCAGCGTGCGTTCATCGACCGCGCCATCGTTTTTTACGCGACCGTTATCGACGCCTGCAGCCGCTGCCCACGTGGTCATTGAGCGCTCCGGCACGCCCGCCTCAGGTAATTCAGGTGCCACCGCCGAAACCGGATTCCGCGCCGAAACCGGACCACGCGCCGAAACCGGACCACGCGCCGAAACGGCGGCTCGCGATTACGCTCTAAATTCAAGTTTCACGTTCGATTCGTTTGTCACGGGTAAAGCCAATCAACTCGCTCGCGCCGCCGCGCAAAAAGTGGCGACCGATCCGGGTGATGCGTACAACCCGCTGTTTATTTACGGCGGCGTGGGGCTCGGTAAGACGCACTTGGTGCAAGCGATCGGCAATGAACTGTTGATGCTTCGGCCGCACGCTCGGGTTCGCTACATTCATGCGGAGCGGTATGTGTCGGACGTGGTGAAAGCGTATCAACACAAAGCCTGGGATGCATTTAAGGCCAGTTATTCCACGCTCGATCTGCTGCTCATTGATGACATTCAGTTCTTCAATAACAAAGGCTCAACTCAAGAGCAGTTTTTTTATCTCTTCAACACGCTCATTGAGGCAAAAAAACAAGTCATCATTACCTGCGACACCTATCCGAAAGAGATCGAAGGCATCGAAGATCGCTTGAAGAGCCGTTTTAGCTGGGGTTTGACCGTACAAGTCGAACCGCCGGAAACGGAAATGCGGGTGGCGATTTTGCTCGCTAAAGCCAAGCAGCTCAACGCCGATCTCGATGAGAACACTGCGTTTTTCATCGCAAAGCACATTCGCTCCAACGTGCGCGAACTCGAAGGCGGTTTAAAGCGTGTAATTGCGTATGCCGGATTTCACAATGTGGAAATCAACCCGCAAATTGCGAAAGAAGCCCTGCGTGATTTGCTCGCTGTGCAATCGCGCCAAATCTCGGTGGAAAACATTCAAAAAGTCGTCGCTGACTATTACAAAGTGAAAGTCAGCGACATGCATTCGAAAAATCGGTCGCGGATCGTGGCGCGGCCGCGGCAAATGGCGATGGCGCTTGCGAAAGAGCTCACTTCATTATCTTTACCAGAAATCGGCCAAAACTTTGGGGGCAGGGACCATACCACCGTACTTCACGCTTGTCGACAAATTATCGTGCTACGCGAGAGTACTCCGCAGATCCAGCACGATTATTCATTTCTGTTGCAGTTACTGCGCAGCTAAGGCAATTGCTTCTCACCGATGAACACCGATTTAGAACAACTCGATCCGCCTACGAATGGGCGATTTCGATCGATGTTTATGCGGGTTGAACTGCGGCGAATGGTTGTAAGGGTGTACTCACTCACGAATCGGTATAAGCCAGTAGCTTTTGTGGATAACTCAGCTTTTTTCTCTTCTGCCAAATTCCATGCACACTCGCCCACACTCAGACAAGCGCCTTACACGGCACTTTGTTGTGCGCCATACCATTGATTGCAATGACTTTTTTTGACTTATTCACAATTTCCCTCATCTCTTATTGTTAGGGTTAGGTATATCTATGCAACTTAAATCTATCTCTCGCGATCTCGTCCTGAAGCCGCTGCAAGCTGTTTCCGGGATCGTTGAGCGTCGCCAGACGCTGCCGATCCTTGCCAACGTGCTGCTCGAACACAAGGGCACCAAGCTCACCACAGTGGCCACCGATCTTGAGTTGCAGATCTCGGCCTCAGTGGCGGTCGAGCAAAGCGGCGATCAATCGATCACCGTGGCCGCCAGGAAGCTCCAGGATCTCTTGCGCGCCCTGCCTGAGGCATCCACCGTATCGCTTGATGCCAAAGACGGCAAGATGGCGGTGAAGGCCGCGAAGAGCCGCTTCTCGCTACAGACCTTGCCGGCCGCCGACTACCCGCGCTTGACGATGAGCCAAGAGCAATTGCAAAGCTTTTCGGTGCCGCAGAAATTATTGAAATCCACCCTGCGACTGGTCGAATTCGCGATGGCGCAACAAGACATTCGTTTTTATTTGAATGGCATGCTCTTCGTGCTCGAAAAGGATTTGCTCGTGTGCGTCGCCACCGACGGCCATCGTTTGAGTTATGCCTCAATGCCAGTCGAAGGAAATTTCTCGAAACAAGAAATCATCGTGCCGCGCAAAACGATCATGGAGCTCTCCAAGCTGCTCGCCGATACCGATGAAGCCATCAAGATTGATATCTTGGCCAATCAAGTGCGGTTTTCGTTCGGCAACATCGAGCTTACGAGTAAAGTGATCGACGGCAAATTCCCGGATTACAACCGCGTGATCCCGACCGCGCACACGAAACACGTCACACTGGATCGCACGCTCTTATTGCAAACGCTACAGCGCGCAGCGATTTTGTCGAACGAGCGCTTCCGCGGCGTTCGCGTCGGTTTGTCGCCGCAAACGTTAAAAATCGCTTGTACGAATAACGAGCAAGAGGAAGCCGAAGAAGAGATCGAAATTGCGTACGATGGCGGCCCCGTCGACATCGGTTTCAACATCAATTATTTGCTCGACGCGTTGGGCACGATTGGCTCCACCGAAATCACACTATCGATGCAAGATTCCGCCGCCAGCGCGCTATTCACGATGCCCGGCCGCACTGATTTCAAATATGTGGTGATGCCAATGCGGATTTAGTCCCGGCGTTAGAAGTAAGCTCTATGCGTAGTCGTCCGATTAATATGGGCGATAACGATAAAAAACAGTATTTACGACAGTTACGATTAATTTCGCTCTCGCCCAAATAAATTGGGCGAACGATCAAAAAGTTAGAATACCATGGCAGAGAACGACAAAAAAGACGCATACAACGAGGATTCGATTCGCATCCTCGAAGGCTTGGAAGCGGTGCGCAAACGCCCCGGCATGTACATCGGCGACACCAGCGATGGCTCGGGTCTGCATCACATGGTGTTCGAAGTGCTTGATAACGCGATCGACGAGGCGCTCGCAGGCGTGTGCGACGACATCAAAGTCGTGATTCACACCGACAACTCCATCTCCGTCACCGACAACGGTCGCGGCATTCCCACCGCCATCAAATTAGACGACAAAAAGAAGCGCTCAGCGGCTGAAATCGTGATGACCGAATTGCACGCGGGCGGCAAGTTCGATCAAAACTCGTACAAAGTCTCCGGCGGTTTGCACGGCGTCGGTGTGTCAGTGGTGAACGCGCTTTCCGATTGGTTGAAGCTGAAAATCTGGCGCGATGGCCAAGTGCATGAAATGGAGTTCCGCAAAGGTGAGCCGGTTGCACCGCTCAAGGTCACCGGCGAAACGCGCAATCGTCGCGGCACCGAAGTGCATTTCATGGCCTCGATTGAAACCTTTCAATTGGTCGAATTCCATTTCGAAATTCTCGCTAAACGGATTCGCGAACTTTCGTTTTTAAATCACGGCGTGAAGATTGAATTGGTTGATCAGCGCACCGGAAAAAGCGAAAACTTCGCGCATTCCGGCGGCATCAAGGGCTTCGTTGAATACATCAACAAAGCGAAAAACGTGCTGCATAAAAATGTCTTCTACGCCATCGGCGAGAAGAACGGCATCACGGTTGAAGTCGCGATGCAATGGAATGATTCGTATGGTGAAACGCTGCAAGTGTTTACCAACAATATTCCGCAACGTGATGGCGGTACTCACCTAACAGGATTGCGCGCCGCGATGACGCGCACCATCACCAAATACATCACCACCAACGAGCTGGATAAAAAAGCCAAAGTCGAAGTCGCGGGCGATGATTCGCGCGAAGGCTTGACTTGCATCCTCTCGGTGAAAGTGCCGGATCCAAAATTCAGCTCGCAGACCAAAGACAAACTCGTCTCGTCTGAAGTGCGCCCGGTCGTTGAAGAAATCGCCGCGGAAAAACTCGCGGACTTTTTGCTCGAATATCCGACCGATGCAAAAACGATTTGCGGCAAGATTGTTGACGCTGCGCGCGCTCGCGAGGCCGCACGTAAGGCACGCGAGATGACGCGTCGCAAAGGCGTGCTCGATTCGATGGGTTTGCCTGGCAAGCTCGCTGATTGCCAAGAAAAAGATCCGAAGTTGTGCGAGTTGTATCTGGTGGAGGGTGATTCCGCAGGCGGCACCGCGAAGCAAGGCCGTGATCGCAAATTCCAAGCGATTCTGCCGTTGCGCGGCAAAGTATTAAACGTCGAAAAAGCGCGTTTTGACAAGGTGATTTCGTCAGAGCAAATCGTCACGCTCATCACCGCGATGGGCACCGGTTTCGGCAAAGACGATTACAACGTCGAAAAACTTCGCTACCACCGCATCATCATCATGACTGATGCCGACGTTGACGGTGCCCACATCCGCACGCTGCTGCTCACCTTCTTCTATCGTCAGATGACCGATCTTGTTGAGCGCGGCCACATCTACATCGCGCAACCGCCGCTCTACAAAGCCAAAGTGGGCAAAGAAGAGCAGTATCTGAAAGACGAACTTGAGCTGAAGCAGTTCCTATTGAGAATTTCGCTCAAAGGTGCAGAATTTAAGCCGAGCGCTGACGCAGAACCACTTTCCGAGAAAGCGCTTTCTGACCTTGCTCGCCAATACTTATTGGCCGATGCGGTCATCGACCGTAACGCGCGCACGATTGATCGTCGCGCGCTCGATGCGCTGTTGCTCGGTGCGAAAGTGTCGCTCGAAAACGCCGACACCGCTGCCGCGGGCGCGAAATCGATGCAAGCGCTTATCACTGATCCTGAACTGGAAGTCGTCCCGTTCTATAACGAAAAAGATGAGGAATACGTGTTGCTGTTGAAGCGCACGCACAACAACCGCACGACGCAAACCGTGCTCGAATCGCATTTCCTCGAAAGCGGCGACTACACGCAAATTCAGAAAGCCGCCGAGCTTCAATCCATGGTCGGCCAGGGCGCGATCGTCTCGCGCACCGACAGCAAGGGCAATAAAGAAGACGCGCCGATGGCCGGTTTCAAACAAGCACTCGACTGGCTGCTCGACAAAGCCCGCGCCAACCTATCGATCCAGCGCTACAAGGGCCTCGGAGAGATGAACGCCGAACAGCTCTGGGAAACCACCATGGACCCGAAAGTCCGCCGTCTACTCAAAGTGCAAATCGAAGACGCGATTGCCGCAGACGAAATTTTCACCACGCTGATGGGTGAAGAGGTTGAGCCGCGTAGGGCGTTTATTGAGGGGAATGCTTTGGGGGTTCGGAATTTGGATGTGTAGTGTGCACAAATAAATAAAGGGTCGAGAGTAGACCCTTGTAAGGAGACCGTAGTTGACACACTGATTAGTGTCGCTTGGTAAACTCGTTCGGGACCGTATCGTGCAATTGCTCGCCAATAGGTCAGCTACCGTGCCCTCACTTGCGTTTACGTAGCAGTTTTGTGCCTACCACTACGAGCGCAATTGAGAAGAGGGTTTTGAATGGGTTCGCGAGAACCCATTCAAGCACCCTTCCACTTTCGTCATAAAGCGTCGACCAGATGGAAAGGATGCCCCCGTGTACAAAGGTAGCTAACGTTGTTCGCTTGAGTCCTTCATAAAACAACTCGTTGCGTTGACGCTCGTACCAATCCACGATCTGGATCCGCTCTTCTTCTGTATCTGACTCGCACCAATCAGCCGCACAATCGTTAGCCAAAAGATAACAATCGTGCAGGATTGGTTGAAGCCATTTCTGTTGCTCGTATATTTTTCTTATCCGAAAACCCGGTGCCTTGTCTTTCTCACTAGGCGGGTTCCGGAAGGGGTATAACGTCATATGGATTTGCTTTCTTTGGTGTCCTTGTTTCAGTAGCGGTGGCGCGTGGACACCAAAGTACGCGCCGTACCTTTGAAGGGCCAATCTCGAACAATTCTTCGTTCGAGTCGACCACTCCTTTCTTTCGAAGTCGTTCAAGCGATCCATAAACGGTCGCTACAGTGAGCTCGCCATTCGAAGCGCGAGCGATAGCGGGGCCATGCACTGGTCCATGCTCTGCGTGTAGATCGGCTAACGTTGCGAAAACAAGGTATTCGGTCAGCGGAAGTGCCTTTACCGCCCCGTCGCTTGTCACAACGTTGATTTTTCGTTTCAACATGAAGTTATCTTTTCCTTACGGAGTTAAAAAGTATTCCAAACGTGCGCCAAGTTTTAAGTGGCTATCACGAGTCACGGCAGTATTTGCTGGTGACATAAATTTGCAATGAATTACGCGAGAGACGCTGCTGGTAGATCAATCCGATCTAGAAGTTTTCTCAGATTCGAGACTAAAGCAGCGCGCTTCGAGTTGGTTTCGCGACTAGCCGCACACTGTGTTGGTTGCGGTTTGGCGCGGGCTTTTGCGGCTGGAGAGCCGGGTGGTCGGCGACCACGGAAGATATATGCTTGTTTGATCACAATGACTCCTGTTAATTTTGTGTGGAGATATGCCCACAAAACAGATACTACTCTTTTTTGTATATATGTCAACACAAATTGATTGTATGGTTGTCGGTGTTGCAAAAACCTATGAGTTTCTACTGTGCATCGCGATCTTCCTTGTTGTCACTACAAGTACCCACGCAGCCACCGATCAAGAAGCCTTGATCTCCCAAACCGCTAGCACCCTAGCATCCGCCGATTTCGCGCGTGAGAAGTGCAAGCGCGTGAAGATCGATGAAGACAAGCTCGCCTCGCTCGTGAAGCGCACTGGGAAAACCATCGAGGATTTGCGCAAAGACGAGGATTACGAAGACCAAGTCAATGCGCTCAAAGGCGTCGAAAAAGATAAAGGCGCGGCAATGGTGTGCGCCGTGTTGCCGATGGCGCATGGCGGTTACGGTCGTGGCGTGTTGAACTAGAGCGCGGCGCTCGATTCGGGCCACGCTTTCGTGTCAATTTGTGGTTCACAATCTAGAGCCGAAAGACGCGCGCTATTTACTGCAACCGCTGAGTCGGTGAAAATCCCGGTCTAACTATAAGTAATAGACCGGATGACATGAAGATTCTCTTTGTTTGTATGGGCAATATTTGCCGCAGCCCGACGGCGGAAGGCGTGTTTCGCAAGAAGGCGGCGGACGCCGGTTTGCTCGGGCAGATCACGTTGGATTCCGCTGGAACGCACAATTATCATCCCGGCGAAGCGCCGGATGCGCGCTCACAATTCCATGCGAAACAGCGCGGCTACGATCTTTCGATGCTGCGCGCACGGGCGGTGACCGATCAAGATTTTGAGGCGTTCGATCTGCTGATCACAATGGACGCGATGAACTATTCGACTCTGATGCATCGCGCGCCCGCCGAAGCGCGGGAAAAGATTCGTGGTTTGATGGAGTTTGCACCAGAGCTCAAGGTGCGCGAAGTGCCCGATCCTTACTATGGGGAGCGCGGGGATTTTGAGTATGTGTTGGATTTGGTGGAGGCGGCGGGGGAGGGGCTTTTGGTTTATGTGCGGGAGCGGTTGGGTTGATTTCGTTTGTGATGAGCTTGAGTTCACCCTGAGCTTGTCGAAGGGAACCATGAGCCTGTTGTATGTTTCACGTGGAACATCTTTCGCGCATACGCGCTCTCGATCTAAACCGACAGCTTCGCGGGCGGACGTTAGGTTGCAAAACCATTGTTCTTCCAAACATGAACCGAGCGTCCATAACCGGCATGAGTTTGCTGCCGCGCTGTTCGCGCATATCTAATATTTGACCAAATCGAGCCCCCGGCTCGATTTGTTCCACGTGAAACATCGTTCGCGCCTACGCGCTTACGATTTGAACTGACCGCTTCGCGGGTGGACGCTTGGTTGCAAAAAAACTGTTCCTGAGTACGCGTATGGCGCGTCCATAATCCGCATGAGTTTGCCACGGCGCTATTCGCGCATATCTATTTCTCGACCATTCGATGCCCCCGGCATCGAATGTTTCACGTGGAACATCTGCTTATGCGCGAAATTTCCCTCACCCGCGCTTCCCGCGCGACCTCTCCCGAGGGCAGAGGAGAAACACGCAGCTAAAATCAACAGATGATTTTCCCCACCCGTTTCGATGTAATCGTCGTTGGCGGCGGCCACGCAGGTAGTGAGGCTGCGCTGGCGTCTGCTCGCGCGGGCGCGAAAACGCTATTGCTCACGCATTCGATTGAAACTCTGGGGCAGATGAGCTGCAACCCGTCGATCGGCGGCATCGGTAAAGGGCATCTGGTTAAGGAAGTGGACGCGCTCGGTGGCGCAATGGCGATCGCCACAGACGAGGCGGGTATTCAATTCCGAATCCTGAACTCTTCGAAAGGCCCGGCGGTTCGCGCAACTCGTGCGCAGAACGACCGAGTTTTGTACCGCGCCGCGATCCGCGCGCGCCTTGAAAACCAACCTAACCTAACTTTGTTTCAGCAGCCGGTTGACGATGTGATGGTTATCGGTGGCAAAGTTACAGGCGTAAAAACCCAAATGGGATTGGTCTTCGAGAGCGAAACCGTGGTGCTTACTGCGGGCACGTTCCTCTCTGGCTTGATTCACATCGGTTTGCAGAATTACACCGCAGGACGCGCGGGCGATCCCGCTGCCACCACGCTTGGCGCGCGACTTAAAGAAATGAAGCTACCGCAAGGGCGCTTGAAGACAGGCACGCCGCCGCGCATCGATGGCAAAACGATCGACTACACGAAAGTCGGCATCCAACCGGGCGACGATCCCGAACCGGTGTTCAGTTTCATGGGCTCGCGTGCGATGCATCCGCGCCAAGTGCCGTGTTGGATCACGCATACCAATGAGCGGACGCACGACATTATTCGCAGCGGCCTGGATCGAAGCCCCATGTTTACCGGCGTAATTGAAGGCGTCGGTCCGCGCTATTGCCCGAGCATCGAAGACAAGATTCATCGGTTTGCAGACAAAACGAGTCATCAAATCTTCCTTGAACCGGAGGGCTTGACCACGCAAGAGGTTTATCCAGCGGGCGTATCGACCAGTTTGCCGTTTGACATTCAAATCGCGCTGATCCGCTCAATGGCCGGGCTCGAAAACGCGCATATTCTGCGCCCAGGCTACGCGATCGAATACGACTATTTCGATCCGCGCCAGCTTAAACAAACGCTCGAAACCAAGTATCTCGATGGCCTCTTCATGGCTGGGCAAATCAACGGCACCACCGGCTATGAAGAGGCTGCCGCACAAGGTTTGCTCGCGGGCGTGAACGCGGCACTCAAAGCCCAAGGCAAAGAGGGTTGGTGCCCGCGACGGGATGAAGCCTATCTGGGCGTGCTCGTCGATGACCTCACCACGCAAGGCGTCTCCGAGCCGTATCGCATGTTTACCAGCCGCGCCGAATACCGTTTGCAGCTTCGCGAAGACAACGCAGACATGCGTTTGACGGAGCAGGGCAGGGCGCTTGGATTGGTCGATGATGCGCGTTGGGACGCGTTTAATCGGAAACGAGACGCCATTGCCGCCGAAACTGAGCGCCTCAAATCCACCTGGATCAACCCCCAGATTTTGAATAATGAGCGAGCGCTCGCTACGCTCGGAACGCCTATTGAACGGGAATACAGCCTGTTTGAGCTGCTTCGCAGGCCGGGCGTGACCTACGCCACAATTGATGGCTTGCGCACGGAGTTTTCGCTGAAAGCAAAGAGTGATACCTCTCCCTCCGGGAGAGGTCGCGACAAAGGCGCGGGTGAGGGAAGCTCCACCTCTCCCGTTGGGAGAGGTAACGACACAGTCGTTGGTGAGGGAAAAAAACGCCCGACTGATCCGCAATTGTTGGACTACGCGAGAACCCTCCGTGCAGACCAGACAGACCCGGAAGGTTACTTGTGGTCCCTCCTGCGCGACCGCCGACTCGACGATCTCAAATTCCGCCGCCAGCACCCGATAGAACTAGGCGAGCATCGCTACATTCTCGACTTCTACTGTCACGAAGCCAAAGTCGCCGTCGAGCTAGATGGCTCGCAGCATCTTGATTCGAACTACGACTCAGTGCGCGATGCCGCGCTTGCCGCCAATGGAATACGAGTGCTTCGTATCTGGAACAACGAGTTGTTTCAGAACCTTGAAGGCGTCCTCGATTCGATTTGGTTTGCGTGCCGAGGTGGTGTTCCCTCACCCGCGCTTACCGCGCGACCTCTCCCAGGGGGAGAGGAACTCCCTCACCCGCCGCTTCGCCAAGCTCAGGGGCACCCTCTCCCAGAGGGAGAGTGCGTCGCCGAACAAATCGAAATCGCCGCCAAATACGCCGGTTACATCGATCGTCAAAACGACGAAATCGAGCGTCAGCTTGCCAACGAAAATCTCGTGATTCCGGCGCACCTGGATTACACCCAGGTGAGAGGTCTCTCCAAAGAAGTGCAGCAAAAGCTCTCGCTAGCAACGCCTCAAACACTTGGGCAAGCAGGCCGAATATCGGGCGTTACACCTGCTGCGGTTTCCCTGCTCCTCGTCCATTTAAAACGGGCAAATGCAGCAAGAGCTACTACCTTAAACGAAAGCGTTGCGTGAAAACCTCCGAATCCCCCACGCGAAGCGATAAATCCAACAAAACAGGAACGCGTCCCGTCGTGCAAAACAATATCAATCCTCAAGGTCAAGGCATGACTACATCCGCCGGTTTACGTCCCGTTATTGATCGTCCACTTAAAGAGGGTCGCGAATTGATCGATTTCACGCCTGAGCTTCGCGCTGCGCTCTATGAAAAACTCTCCGAAGGTCTGAAAACGCTGCGCCTCAGCGCGAGCGGCAAACAAAAAGATGCGCTCATCGAATCACTCTCGTTTCTCTCCGAATGGAATGCGGTGATCAACTTAACGGCCATTCGCGATCCGCACGACATGCTCGTGCAACACATTCTCGATTCGCTCTCCGTGCTCTATTGCATTCCCGCAGAAGCGACCACGTTGCTCGATGTGGGCTCGGGCGGCGGCTTCCCTGCGCTGCCGATTGCCGTGATGCGGCCCGATCTTGAAGTGGTCTCGATCGATGCGGTCAGAAAGAAAACTGACTACGTTGAGAAGGCCGCCGAGCATTTGAAACTTGGCAATCTCTCCGCCGTGCATCAACGCGTCGAAGAACATTTGGTCACCTACGACGTCGTGATTTCGCGCGCCTACGCCTCGCTCAAAGACTTCGTGAAAACAGCGGGTGAATGTGTCGTCCCAGAAGAAGACGGCCTGATGCTTGCGATGAAAGGCAAGTTCCCCGAAGACGAAGTCGCCGAGCTTGCAGGCACGGGCTGGGTGGTCGATCGGAAACGGGAGTTGAAGGTGCCGTTTTTGGATGCGGATCGGTGTTTGTTGTGGCTTGAGCGCGCGTGAGGCGATTTTGTAGGGTGGGCACTCCGTGCCCACCATTCGGGTCGCGAGTAGGTTCGCGGCGATGTGTTGGTGGGCACAGGGTGCCCACCCTACGACTGAATTGGTCGCTCGGATTGGCGATATCCTGCTTTACGACTCATGCAGTTGCTTGCTCACCACCAGCTTGGCGCGCCGATTACAAACACCCACCTATTGAATCAATCGCGATACCGTTGATTGAGCAATCGGCGTACATACTCGAAGTTAAGATCGAAAAGGTCGAAGAAGACTGGTCAAAACAAACTCGCCGAATTAGATTCACACCAATCAGATCGCTCAAAGGCCCGATGCCGACTGCGCGTTACTTCGAGTCTCCAATGACAGCTTGTGATCACGTGTTTGAACGATTTGTTAGTGGTGAAACGGACATCATTTTTCTTTCATCGACCATGCGAAATGTTTTTCCGCGAGACGGAGACACGCTTTACTACAAGTCGCAGACCAACGACTACGCGAAATACAAACTGAGCACGAAGTGATGCGCCTTGTATTCCGTCACTCGTCACTGTTCATTCGTCCTGCGACCGGAGGTCGCAAATGACAGGCATCAACGACCTCTGGGCGCTTGTCATCGCGACGATCATCTTCCTCGCGATCCCCGGCCCCGGCACGATCAAACTTTTCGCGTCGATGGCGGAGAAAAACGGTGGTGCTCGCGCGGGGGTGTGGAGCACGCTTGGGCTCATGGCGGGCGACACAGTGTGGATGGTGCTCGCGCTCTCGGGCGTGGCGGCGCTCGCGGCGGCGTATCCGCGTGCGTTTGATGTGTTGCGTTACGCGGGGGCGCTGTATTTGGCTTGGATTGGGTTTTCGTTGATTAGGAATGCGAAATACAAGTTAGGGGATCCCTCACCAACGACTTCGTCGTTACCTCTCCCGGAGGGAGAGGTGCGGAGAGCGCGCGGCGTAAAGAACTGGTTTGTGGAATCGATGTTCGTGTCGTTATCGAACCCGAAAGTAATTGGCTTTTATGTCGCGTTTTTCCCGCTCTTTATCGATACGAACACGTTCGACGGCATCGCGACCTACGCGCGCATGATCGGCATCGTGCTCGCGATTTGTTTTTTGTATTGCATGTGGTTGATTGCAATTGCATCGGTGGCGAAAAAAGTGTTTGTGCGCGTGCCGAATGCGCCGATGTGGTTGAAGCGGATTGCGGGGACGGCGTTGATTGGGTTTTCCATTAAGTTTGCTGTGCAGAGGTAGAACAGTTGCCGTCAAAGCGCCCAGAAAATTTGACAAATGAGATCGCGCTGTTCTCAAAAGAATACGCTCGTAAAGCGCAGCGGGGAATCGAGCCAAATGATCGCCGATACGATCGTTCAATTGAGCAACGAATCAAACAAATGAAACCAGAACAACTATCGGCATTGCTTAATGAAGATGAAAGCGCAACTGAGCACATTCTGTTGAAAAAAGAAAATGATTAGAACCATCGCAATAGCGAACCAGAAGGGCGGCGTCGGCAAAACCACCACTGCCGTGAATCTCGCCGCCTCACTCGCTGCGCAAAAACGCCGCGTGCTACTGATCGACGTTGATCCGCAAGGCAATGCAACGATGGGCGCGGGCGTTAATAAAAATGGCATCGAGCAAAGCGTATACACCGTGCTGCTTGGCGAGACGGGTTTGATCGAGGCTCGCGTACGCGCGCAAGGTGATTTTGATTTGATTCCTGCGAATCGCGAGCTCGCGGGCGCGGAAATCGAAATGGTCAGCATGCCGGATCGCGAAACAAAATTGAAGGATGCGATTCACACGTTGAAGGCAGCGATTGAAGCCGTCGCTGATCAATATGATTACATCTTGATCGATTGCCCGCCGACGCTAAATTTGCTCACGCTCAACGCGCTTTGCGCCGCAGACAGCGTGTTGATTCCGATGCAATGCGAGTACTACGCGCTCGAAGGTTTGAGCGATCTCGTGCAAACGCTGCGTAAACTACAGCAGCACTTGAATCCCGATTTGCACATCGAAGGATTGCTGCGCACCATGTACGACAACCGCATGAGCTTGTCGCAACAAGTCGCCGCGCAGCTCGAACAACATTTCGGCGACAAGCTTTTCAAAACGATCATTCCGCGCAACGTTCGACTCGCGGAAGCGCCGTCGCACGGTATTCCAGTGTTGTTGCTAGATAAAGCAAGTAAAGGTGCTCAGGCGTACTTGCAGCTTGCGCAAGAGTTAATCGCGAAGCATGAAGCCACGTAGGGTGGGCACCCCGTGCCCACCAAGAACAACATCACCTCGAATCAATCGATCAACACAACGGTGGGCACGGGGTGCCCACCCTACGAAATGACACCATGGCAGTTAAATTAAAAGGCCTCGGCCGCGGACTCGATGCACTCTTGATGCCGGAGCCGACCAAAGTGGCAACACCGGCAGCAGGCGTTGCGTCGCTCAAAATTAGCGCTCTCACTGCAGGTAAATATCAACCGCGCAAACGCTTCGAAGATGCGTCGTTGACTGAGCTCGCGGCGTCGATCAAAGCGCAGGGCATCATGCAGCCGATTGTTGTTCGTAAAACAACCTCCGGCGCGCACGAGATCATCGCCGGTGAACGCCGCTTCCGCGCCGCGCAACTTGCGGGACTCACCGAAGTGCCAGTCATCATTCGTGAAGTCGATGACAAGACCGCGCTCACGCTTGCATTGATTGAGAACTTGCAGCGGCAAGATTTGAACGCTATTGAAGAAGCGGTCGGTTTGCAGCGGCTCATCAGCGAATTCAAATTCACGCACGAACAAGCGGCCGATGCGGTTGGGAAATCGCGCAGCGCGGTCACGAATTTGTTGCGCTTGCTTGAGCTCGCGCAAGCGGTGCAAGATCGCGTCGTCGCCGGAACGCTCGAGATGGGTCACGCCCGCGCGCTTGCGAGTTTGCCGAAAGACAAACAAGTGATGCTCGCCGAAAAAATCGCGATCAACGATCTTTCTGTGCGCGCGACTGAAGCGTTGGTGAAAGAAGAGAGCAACGCGAGTGGCGCAACCTCGTCGAGCAACAAAGCAAGCCAGTCGACGAAAGCATCGAAACCGGGCAAAGGCCAACGCATCGCCCCCGAAGACGCCGTACGCGACAGCGACCTTGATCGCCTAGAAACCGATCTCGCCGACGCGCTCGGCACCTATGTCGAAATCGTGCATGCGAAAGATGGCAAAGGCGAAGTGATCATTCGCTATGCGAGTTTGGATCAGCTCGATGGGATTTTGGCAAAAGTGAAGCGTTGATCCCTAGCCCTATCCCGAATTCCCCGATTAGCCTGGGCGAAAGCGTTAATTTTGGCAATTATCGAAACGCAGTATTTTTAGCCTTAGCGCCCAATGTAATAGCGCAAGAGCACAAATCGCTGAGGGGAGACTGCACGTGCGTGCAGCTCTATAAAAGCTCGTCCGCAATACTGAACGCGAGCGGCAAACGATACGCTTCGCGCGTGAACTGGTTGAGCGGCAGACCGAGGCCGTAACGACCCAGCCAGCGCTCGTAAATGCGCTCACCTTCCCCGCTCACGAGCACTTCCGACACCGCCGCGCTGAACGCATTGGTAAACGCAGCGTCGTGTTTCGGCAACGCAATCGCAACCGGTTCGGTTGAAAGATAGCGATCTAAAAAACGTACCGCGTTCTTCGTGTCCTCTCGCGACCAACCGCGTGCAGAGATTTCGTTTAACGCCGCTGCGTCGGTCGAGCGGTTAACCATATCGATGAACGCAGCCTTTGTATCGTTCGTTTCGCGCAGACTAATCGCGAGATTTCGCTCGTTGGCGAAGCGTTTTGCGCTCTTTAAATTGGTGCTGCCGCGACCTGCGCTCACCGCGCGCCCAGCTAAATCGGAGTGCGATTGAATGCGCGAATCTGCGAGCACTACGATCTTGGTGCCCGTCACCAAAATTGTTGGCGAGAAATTAACAGTGCGCGCGCGCGAGATCGTGTTTGTTGTCAGACCGCACTCCATATCAACTTCGCGATCGGCAACTTTGCTGAGCCGATTTTCCAGGCTCACGGGCTTGTAAATGATCGCAATTTCTTTGCGTTGAAGTTGCTTGGCAAGCCGGGCGATGGCGGCGCGACACACGTCGACGGTGTAGCCGTCCGCGCCGTTCTCTCCCGCGTAAGAAAGCGGCGGCGAATTGGTGCGATGCCCCATCACAATGGGCTCGCCACGCTTAATTTTTTGCAAGATCGCTGAATCGCTAGCGTTGTTTGATTGCGCGAAACCCGGCGTCGAAAATGCGACTGCAATTAGCGCAGCGCAACTCGCGCTCGCGCCTGCGAGAAATAGTTTCATGGTAGCCCTCGATCATTTGTTTTTTTCTGACGGCACCACTATGCGCGCAGTGTTTCGCGCGATCAATCGAAATAGTCACATCGCGCCATGAGCTTTATTCATGGTGCGAGTTCGACATACAGTTTCTTACGTAGCGAGCGGATTCGCGCTGATTTAGTTTTAACGCTGATGTGCGCAGCGGCATGCGACCCGTGAGGGTGTCGCGACCGCGATAAATTAGCAACAACACCGCCGCTGTTTACGATTGAGCAACCAGCTCAATCCATGTTGGCGCTATGTCTGAATATTTCGAATAGTCATCGCGTCACAACGCCAATTTAACTGGGCAGTAGCAACGATTAAACAATTATTCGGAATAGCCAACGAACGATCTCTTCGCCCTGACAAAACGGCGTCGAATTGCAATGGTTGTATGGAACAAAAAAAGCGTGACGCAGCCGACCGCCCGTGCGGTTGGACTGCGTCAATCACTCAACATATCGAGATTATTGTGCGCTGTTTGGGCTTGCGATCAACGCGGCAAGCGTTGCGTTTGCTGCGACTGGCGCGCTGTTGATCGCACGCAGTCCCGCTTCACTAATCGCGAGTTGTTGGTCAATGGTTGGCACCACTGATTGTTCGCCCATCGTCAATACACCCAGGCGGCGTGCTTCGGCGATTTCAGCGCGCACTTGCTCGCGCGTTTTTGCAACGCTGTCGTTAATTACGACCAAGCCCGAGGTTGCGTCGTTGCTGTTGAACGAGACGCGTGCGGCAACTGCTTGCGCGCGGACGTCACTCGCTGTTGCAGCGCTGTGGATGTTGACGTACGGTTCAGCACCGCCGTCGGCAAACGACACGGCAGGAATCCCAATCAAAGCGGCGAGGAGGGTTGCATTCAGAGTTTTCATAATCAAATTTCCTTGAAGTTGTAAGAGGAGGAGAGGAGTCTTTTTTTCTTGATTTGCAGTAACTGTTTTTCGTCACCACGGGATGCAATGTAGAGGTCGAATCTGAGAAACAACCGACAACAAAATTACAAATTTGTAATCCCGCGAAGGCTTACTTTCTGACAACATAGCGCCCACATAACACTTAGAAATCCAGACCGCCAACCGGGGCACACGACTATGAGAATGCTCGTTGTAGAAGATGAAAAAAGACTCTCTGACTATTTAGTCAAAGGCTTGACTGAGCACGGCCATGTGGTGGATGTGGCACCCGACGGCATTGAAGGAAAACGCTTGGCGGTGTTTGGTGAATACGATGCCATCTTGCTCGACGTGATGTTGCCTGGCGTTGATGGTTTTGGTGTGTTGAAGGCATTGCGCGCGGCCGGCGAGCCGCAAAAGAGCACACCGGTGCTTATGCTCACTGCGCGCGACAAACTCGATGATCGTGTTCGCGGGCTTGAAGAGGGCGCCGATGACTATTTGGTGAAGCCGTTTGCCTTTACCGAACTGCTCGCGCGGTTGAATGCGATCACACGGCGCTCAGCAATCACGCCGAACGGTGCACAAGCAACAACCCTTGCAATCGCCGATCTTGAAGTGGATTTGGTGGCACGACGTGCCACTCGCGCAAAGCAGCGACTTGAACTCACCGCAAAGGAATTTGCGTTGCTCACCCTGTTGCTGCGTCGTCGCGGTCAGATTTTGTCGCGCACGACGATTGCTGAGCAAGTGTGGGATATGCATTTCGATTCCGAAACCAACATCGTCGAAGTCGCCGTGCGGCGGCTGCGCACGAAGCTCGATGATCCGTTTGACGTGAAGCTTTTGCATACCGAGCGCGGCATGGGTTATGTGCTTGAGGATCGATCAGCATGAATGAGTCGCGCAACAAGTCGCCGGTGGTGGCAACCTATTCCATCGGCAAACGGCTTTCGAAGCGAATTGCGCTACAGGTTTTTGTGGTGCTCTCGGTGTTGAGTGTGCTTATTTACTGCGCGGCGCACATGCTGATGGAGCGTAAACAGCGCACCGAGCTTACAAAAAAAATTGAAACCATTGAGTCGATTATTCGTGAAGCTGCGGCTGACGGCGGCTATGCGCAGCTCTCGCGCACCGCGTCGATGATGGCGCTGCGTCGACCCGGCACCCGCCTTGATATCGTTACCCAAAATGGCGACACGCTGTACCGCGACCCTGATCAAGCGCCGTTTGTTCTTTCGAAACACACGCAAAGCCAGTCGTTCTCGGTGGATCTAACGCGCTACAACATCGGCGTGTTGAACGCGACGTTCACCATCGACACCGAGCAAGACACGCATCTGATGGACGACTTTTTCTGGACGTTGTTGAGTGTGCCGTTTCTTGGTGGTTTATTGGTGGGCTGGAGCACCGCGTGGCGCGTGCGTCGCGAACTTCGGCCGCTGCAAGTGCTGGCCGATCAAACCAAGAAGATTTCGCCACAACATCTCGATGCAAGATTGTCGATTCCTGTGGTTGCTGAGGAGCTCGCGCCGTGGGTGAACCAGTTCAATGCGTTGATGGATCGCTTGCAAACAGGCATTGAGCAGCTCGAGGGTTTCAACGCTGACGTAGCGCATGAGCTGCGCACACCGCTTGCCGCGCTGATGGGCAACACCGAAGTCGCACTGGCGAAAAATCGCCCCGCATGCGAACTGCGCGAAACGATGATCACCTCGCTTGAGCAGATGCGAGATTTGTCGTCAATGATTAACGACATGCTGTTTCTTTCGGGCGCAGACCGTGGCGCACTCGCCCGCCGCGGCGAACCCACGCGTATCTGCGAGATCGCCAAAAAAGTGGTGGAGTTTCACGAATTCGCGCTCGAAGAAGCCGGTATTACGGCAAGCGTCGAAGGCACCGCCGTTGCAGCGGTCGACGCGCCGCTCATGCAGCGTGCGCTCTCGAATTTGATCGGCAACGCCACACGTTACGCCACGCGCGGCTCAGAAGTGTGTGTACGCATTGAACCCGAGGGCGCGCACGAAATTCGAGTGATCGTTGAAAACCAGGGCGAAACCATCGAGCCGAGTTTGATTCCGCGTTTGTTTGATCGCTTTTTTCGCGGCGACGCTGCGCGCGGCTGCTGCGAAACGCATCACGGGCTGGGGCTTGCGATCGTGAGCGCGATCGCGCGAATGCACGGCGGGCGTCCGCTGGTAAGTTCGGAAAACGGCGTCACGCGAGTGGGGCTGACTTTGCGCGCAGCGTAGCGAACAAATCGACCCAGGGTAGCGCCCAGCTACTTCACTAATAGCCCAGTTAAATTGGGCTAAAAGTTTGTTTATACGCTTACGCGGTAAAGCCTTCAAAATCTAGAATCGCCCAATTTAAATGCGCGATCAGCTACGTTGCTGTTAAACCGTTTACGATTCGCGCATGGTCGTATTTTTTCCCATCACGCGCATTTGCGTCTCTTTGGTCTTCGCCGTCGCGGGCGCGTTGCTAGGCAGTGCGCCCGTAGCCGCAGAGGGCCGCGCTGGAACGGCGCTTTCTTCACGCGCGTCTGCCGCAACCGAGGCTCGCGCAGCCATCGCAACGTACCGCGCGCAAATCGCTAACGCGCTGCGGCTGCCGCTTCCGGTGATGCGCTCGAGCGCTTCGCTTGATGCGCGGCAACAAGACGCGCAGTCGCTCGCGTTGGCCGACGCACGTTTCGTAGAAGGTGTTCGCGACAAATCAGCGAACGCATCGCTGCGCAACGAAATTATGGGCGTTTACGTCTTGCGCGACAGCGATATGGTGACGCCTGATTTGCAAGTTTGCAAAAGCGCCGCGAACCGCTGTTATCGCGTGGAAATGTTTTTGTTCGCGCTCAACGATACGCGAATCGCGGTGGTCGATGTTGCTGCCAAACGCGTGCTCTCCGTGCGGACGCTGGTCGGCATTCAACCGGAAATTTCGCCAACGCTCGAACGCATCGCGCTCGAACTCGCAGCATCATCGCCACTGGTCGTAACGGCGTTGGGTCGTGCGCCCTCGCTCGACGAATTCATCATGGCGACATCGAAAGCGTCGCTTGCTAAAACGCGCTGCGAGCGATCACAGCATTTATGCGTTGCGCCAACCATTGTCGAGGGCAACACCGCGCTGTTCGTTGTGGTTGATTTAACGGCGCTTAGAGTGGTTGGCGCGCGCTGGTCAAAAACCGGTCGCTCGGCGAATGTGCCATCAGAGAAGCGCGTACAAAACGAAACGATTGCGCGTGACTATTGTGAACGTGCGACGAGTGTTGATCGCAATGGTTGGAAGTTCAATTTTCAGATTACGAGCTCTGACGGCGTGCGCGTTGCAGACGTCGAATACAAAGGCGACAAGCTCTACAAAAGCGTGAAGACGGTGGATTGGCATGTGTCCTATCCGTGGAAAGAAAAGCTCGGCTATTCGGATGCCGTGGGTTGCCCGGTGTTTAGTCAAGCGGCGGTGGTGGCGATTGATCCACCGGTGTTCGAAACGCTGAAAGAAAGCGGTGTCGAAGTCGGCTTCTCGCTCGTGCAAGATTTCCGCAGCGAACAATGGCCGCGCCCGTGCAATTATTTTTATCGACAACGCTTTGATTTTTTTAATGACGGTCGCTTCCGCCCTTGGTCGGCGAGTTATGGTCGCGGTTGCGGCGACGGTGCAACCTATCGCCCCGTCACACGCATTGAATTCGCAACGATGTCAGGCGTTGCCTCACAAAACGCAGGCGCATGGAATGAGTGGAAAACAGAGGACTGGAAACGATCACGCGAGCTGACATCGAACAACGAGGAGGCGAAGTTGCGATTCGCGAACGCGGCGGGCAGCACAATTTTGATGCGAGCGAATGATGGTGCGCCAGGTGCGAAAACCGACGGTCGCACCTGCGCGAGTTGTCACGATAAACCGATCCAGCCGCGTGCAGATAGTGCGCGAACGCTGGGGCTGCCACAAACACGCGGCGACGATGCCTACGTCTACGTGACAATTCATCCGCCGGGTCGTGATGAAGGCGCATCGGATTTGCCGCCGATCGGCACGTGTTGCAATGATGATCATCGACAAGGGCCGCATCGCTTTTTGGAACCTAAGGAGGCCATTGAACCCAAAGCAAACGTGCCGCTGGTGCTGTGGTACGTCGCGCAAATGGTCAACGATTCGCGCCAGGGTCACGAATACTGTTGGGCTGATTTCGTGATCGAAAATGGTGTTTACGTCCCGCGCGCGTATCCTTGCTATTCGGGGCCGACGCTTTCGTATCGGCCTGCTTCTTTTTCGCGTTCGCCATGAAATTTCCGCCACAACTTTACTGTGTAAAAGCCGGTCTGATTGGGCGAAAAGCCATGTTTACGCTATCACTGACGGTAATGCCTTTAGCGGTTTTCGCCCAATCGGAAGGGGCTAAAAAGACGGATGCTAATAACCAAAAAGCCGCTGCCACAACGATCGCACCGGCAGCAACAACAGCGTCTGCGCAAACCCTCGTATCAGGGGATCGTTGCACGGGCGATCCGAAATTTCTCGAAAAAATTGGCTTTTCAAAACGCGCGATGGTCGACACCACGTCGACCCACCGCCTTGGATTGCTGGTCACCGACGTCACAGTGCAAGGGAAATCGGCACGCAGCACGCAGCATGAATCGTGGCAAATCGGCGGCTTTCTCGGACGTGTGCAGCGTGATCGCGACGGCCACGTATTCACCTATCCCGTACCGAGCATCACACTGGCCTACAACCCGGTTGAGAAATCAAACATCGTTTATCGCGTTGACAGCGACACGGGCGTGATGAGCGCTTTTGTTGAGATTCCGAAAGCCGCGCCTGCCACAGAGCAAAACCCGTTTGGTTTGCTCGCGCTCGCGCTGGATTGCGAGCAACATGCGCTGTATGCGGCAAGCGTGTATGGCTCAACGGCAAGCACCGAAAACGGCGTGATTGCGAAGATCGATTTAGCGACCAGGGGAGTCACGATTGTGAAACGCGGCATCGATGCGCTGTCGCTCTTGGTGGCCTTTGATCGCGGCCAGAAACGGCTCTTCGTCGGTAGCGCGCGCGACAACGCCATTGTGTCGTACGCCATCACGAAGACGGGCGCATTGAGCGCGGATGAAGCGGTCGAAATAAAACTCGATGCCATTCCTGCCGCGCAAGACAAGCGCGCCCGCGTGCTGCGGCTTGACGGACGAGGGCGGCTTTACGTACGCTCGATTCCGTTTGAATACAACCTTGCAGCGCGAACCGTCATTCCGACGACCGAAATGAACTTTGCGGTGGACAATCTAGACGGGAAATCGCGAACGTTTAAATTGATCGATCAGCGATCCGTTGATCTACCCGCGCCCACCCTGCGAGAGCCGCCGACGCAACCCGCATCCGTTACACGTTAAACACATTTACGGCGTCACTCATGCTCGCCCCGTGATATTGGGGCAATAGCGCAAAAAATACCAATAGCGAAATCGGGCATCTTTTCGACTCTAGCGCTGTGATCAAGGGCGCGCAGAGCAGTGGCGAGGGCGAATCAACCTTGTTACAAAGTGTTGTTTTTGCTCACTTTCTTGGTCAGAAAACTCCATCAGACTTATCCCTATTTTTGGGAGGTAGCGTGCTGAAGCAAGCGATTACTTGCTACGATTAAGTTTGAGAGATATTGCGCGCGCAGCTACGTACGGCAACGCTTAATATCGAAAACAAGAAAGTGTTAGGACGGGGATGAATTCACTTCGCAAAATTGCAAACGCAGCCACGAATCTATTGGGTGCGAGCGCAATGCTTGTCGCCGTTGTGGCGCACGCCGACATTACAGGCAACGTTTTCCAAGACTTCAACAGTAACGGTGTTCGCGACACGACGACGACGATCGCAAACGCTGGAACGACCGGCGGCACGATTGGCGCTGCCGTGGACGTCGGGCTCGCGGACGTGTCGGTAAGCGCCGTCTGCGTCACGGGTCGTGGCAGTGACAATATTCTCGGAACCGCCGATGACGTCGTCACGACGTTTGGCCCGGTCGCAACGAGTAACGTTGCCGCGACCCTTGGCAACTACTCTTTGCCGATCACCGGTGCAGTGACGCCAAGTGCTTCTGAAACGGCTGCGGGGAAGAAAGCGTGTCGCTTGTCGTTTACTTGGAACGAAGCCGCTCCGCTCCTCGCCGGCGTGCCAAACCCACTGTTCGGCATGCGCCCGGCATTTGTTGGCACGGGCAGTAATACCGCTACGCAATTCGTCGACGCCACCGCGACGAACGTCAATCTTGGTTTGAATTACCCTAGCGATTTTTGCCAAAACAATCCCAATCTCGCCGCCAACTGCGGCACCTTTGGGCCAGCTTCGACCAACACGGCGGCTGCGCTTTATCAATTCCCTTACAGCGCGCGCTCAAATCCCGCTGGCACGGACGCGCCAACGCCAACCGCGCGAGCATCTGCTGCTCAAATTGGTTCGACGTGGGGTATCGCTTATCACAAGCAGTCGAAAAATGTGCTGGTGTCGGCGTACTTTAAACGCCATATCGGCGTCGGGCCGGGCGGCGTTGGGCAGATCTATTCGGTGCCAGCTAGCGGCGCGCCAACCAGTTTCGTAAATTTAGAAACCTTAGTGCCTGGCTCGACAGGCGTTGATCCGCGAACCGCAGCGTCAGACTTCACTCGCGACCTCGCAGTGCTCGACGGCAGTAATCGTTTGTTAGTTGGCAAACTTGGTATTGGCGATATCGATTTGTCAGATGACAACACGACACTCTACGCAATCGGGCTTGCTTCGAAGCGTTTGTACCGGATGAATGTGGGCAACGGCGTGACGCTTACGTCACCCACCTCAGCAACGACGATCAATCTTCCATCGATTACAGACATTGGCACCAGCGCAGCGACCGGGTGTCCAGTCGAGGGCGATTTGCGACCATTTGCGCTGAAATACAACAAAGGCTTTTTGTACGTTGGCATTACTTGTACCGCAGAATCGACCATCACAGACGTTAGCCAAAACGCAGCAAACCCCGGCGGCGATCCAACGCGATTGCGCGCCTTCGTTTATCGGATGGACACGACGACTAACGCGTTTACACAAGTCGCAAATTTCACACTAAACGTCACCGCTCGCGCCAATCCTGACTTTGGGGCGTGGAACAACTCAGACAACACCGGTCAACGCCCGCAACCGTTAGTCGCAGATATTGAGTTCAACGGGGCGAACATGTTGGTGGGTGTACGTGATCGATTTGGCGACACCACGGGCCGCGGTACATTTTTCTTCGACACTAACAACAACTCGCTGGCCGATGGTCGCGGCCATGGTGACACCTATCTCGCTTGTCCGAGCGCTGTGGGCATCTACGACCCCGCGAATTGTGCAACGAGTGGTTTTACGTTCTATCAAGATGACCAGATCGATCAAAACAGCTCGATGGGTGGCCTCGCGCAGGTGCCAGGTTTCCCAGACTATGTGTACACCAAAAAAGATCCGGTGCGTATTTGGTCTTCGGGTATCGGCTGGAACAATCACACAAGCGGTGCGCTCACCAAGGGCTATGAGATTTTGTTTAGCAACCCCGGACCGCAAACGGGCAATGTCTACAACAACATGGGCAAGTCATCATCGTTTGGCGATGTCGAAGCGCTGTGTGACGCCGCGCCGATTGAAATTGGAAACCGCGTTTGGTTTGATGCAAACTTCAACGGCATTCAAGATCCGGGCGAGCCGCCCATTGCAGGCGTAACGGTCAACCTGTTCGCGCCTAATGGCACGACGCTACTTGCGACTGCCGTAACAGACGCTAACGGTAACTACTACTTTAACAACCGTACAACCGATGCCGACGGCAATGCGCTTACGTTAACCAACGGTGGTTCGACGGTAAACGCAATCACTGGTTTAACCCCGAACACCACTGGCTATCAAATTCGTTTTGACAACGCGACAAACTACACAGGCGCTGGCCCGCTGGCGAGTCTGGGGCTCGCAACGCCAAATGCGTCGGGCAACACGACGAATAACGCTCTGACAGACCTCACCGATTCTGACGCGACCCTTCCAACGCCAACGGCGGCTATCGGAGCGGGCAACTTCCCGAGCATCACATTCAGCACGGGCGGAGCGGGCGAGAACAATTTCGGACTAGACGCTGGCTTCACTCCGCCAACGTTTAGCCTCGGTAATCGCATTTGGGGCGACACCAACAACGACGGCATTTTTAACAACAGCGAAGTGGGCCGAGCTGATGTGTTGGTGGCCTTGACGGATGGATCGGGCAATCCGCTTTTCGTTACGCCAACGGGCAACATTACGTCGGTTTCAAGCGGCAACACGCCCGCACAGGTCGTCACCACGAGTGACGGCTACTATCGCTTTGATAACCTGCCTGCAGGCGACTACCGCGTTGTGGTCGACGCGCGTAACTGGACTGGTTTCACAGGCTCGTTCCCCACCGGCACGCTTAACGGCGGCGCATCGGGATTTGCTCAGCCGCAAAGACCGCTAGCAGGTTTCACGAGCTCTACGCCGGGCGCGAACGGGGTTACCGGCGTAACGTCGGGCACGGGCAGCACCAACAACAATGACAAAGGGATCAACCCGGCAACCGCCGCCGCCTACACAACGGCTGGCGTCTCGAGTGGTTCTGTCACTTTGGGAACGAGCAACCAGCCCACCGCAGACGTTGACTCGACCGCCACTCCGGCAGGTCTGAATGGGCCACGAGGCGATGCTAGCGATAACCTCACGGTTGATTTCGGTCTCTTCCGCCTCACCGTCGGCGACACCCTCTGGTACGACAGCGGCGCAGGTGGCGGCACGCGAAATAACGGACTGAAAGACGGCACTGAAGCTGGCGTTCCAGCAGGTGTGGTGGTTGAACTGCTCAAGGGCGGCGTAGTGGTTGCTAGCACCACAACCGATGCCAACGGTAACTACATCTTCACCCAGCAAAACAACCTGGCCGGCGCCACAGGAACAGTGGGTGCTCCATTGCTACCGGGCAGCGACTATCAAGTGCGCGTTCCTGCGGGTCAAGCCGCGCTCGCGGGCACTTCGAGCAGTACAAACCCAGCAAGCTTGCCCACAGTGACGAGCGCAGGCGCGGCCACTAACGATGATGGTGATTCTGGGGCGGGGACAGCAGACGCATCCGCAAATGCGACCTCCACCGCAAACTTTACGCTCGGTGCGAGTGCCTCAGCGATATTTAATTCCGCCGATACCACCGGGACGTATCCAAACACGCAAGGCCTCGCCAACGACGGCACTAGCCATAAGCCCAACGTGGATCTGGGTTTCGTTCCGCCGCGTTTCGCCATTGGCAACCGTGTGTGGTTCGACACCAATAACAATGGCGTAAAAGACGCTGCTGAAGCCAACGTGCCAGGCGTGGTAATCGAACTGCTCGACAGTAGCTCGAACGTCATCGCCACCACGTCGACCAACGCGACTGGTGAATATCTATTCGACAACTTAAACGCTGGCGTGTACACCGTGCGTGTGGCGGCCTCGAACTGGACTGGCATTACTGCGGCGCAAGCAACGGCGGCGGGTAATGCGGCATTGGCGGGCACCCGTCCACTGGCGGGCTATAACAATTCGACCCCGGATAACGCAGCTTCTGGCCCGACGACAGTCGACGCAACTGATAAGGGCATCTTCAACAGCACGCCCGCTGCGAACGGCATTTTGTCGCCACCCATTACTTTGGCAGTTGGCAATCAACCGCTCAATGAAGACGGCACTGCAGACAACGATGGTGCGACTGCGTCATCGCCGGGCGACGCTTTTGATAACCGCGCGGTTGACTTTGGTTTCTACAAGTTGAGCGTTGGTAATTTGGTGTTTAACGACAATGGCACCGGTGGTGGCACAGTCAACAACGGTGTGCGCGACGGAACTGAGCCGGGCATTAGCGGGGTTACCGTGCAGCTGGTCAACAGCAGCAATGTGGTCGTTGCACAAACGCTCACCGATGCCAACGGTAACTACATGTTCATGGAGCTCACCAGCGTTCCAGCGGTAGGCACGGCGGGCACGGCCAACGGCAATCCGATCCCACCGGGTAATTACACCGTGCGCCTTCCTGCAGGGCAGGCACCGCTCTCTAATCTAGTGAGCTCTGCTGACCCCGCTGGTGGAGGTCAACCGGTGGGCGACAGCCGCGATAACGGTGCTGGAACTACGCCAAGCACATCGCCGATTAACTCCGCCGTTGTTAACTTGACCGCTGCAGGTGCGTTGCCAACGGGAGCAACTGCTACTAACAGCACTGGAACAACCGATCAGCCGCGCATGGACTTCGCGGTAACGCCAACGTTTAGTTTGGGAAATCGTGTCTATCTGGACATTGGCAACGGCGGCGGTACGCGTAACAACGGCGTGCAAGATGGTGCCGAAGCCGGCATCGCTGCTGTGACAATGCGACTACTCGACAGCACCGGCGCGCAGCTCTACCGCGCGGCGGACGGCTCGATCACTACGGTCGCTGCAGGCAACACGGCTATCTCCACAGTCACGGATGCCAACGGGTACTACCGTTTTGACGGTTTGCCAGCAGGCAGCTACACCGTCGAAGTGGTCGGCAGCACGCTACCAGCAGGTGCGGCGAGCTCGACGGGAACGCAAGCTGGCGATCGCGGCGACAAGGGAATCGACGCGCCTGTCGCAGGCAATTTCCGCAGCGTACCCGTGGCGGTTGGCCCGGGCTTGCAGCCCACAGGCGAACCCGACATCGTGGGCACGACTGGCGCATCGGCGCAGGGTCCGAGCGGCGACGCGAGCACCAACTCGACGATTGATTTCGGCTTCAACGTGCCGGTTTATGCCCTCGGCAATCGCGTCTGGTTTGACACCAACAACAACGGCATCCGTGATGCAGGCGAAGCCGCCGCCGCTGGCGTGATCGTTGAATTATTGAATTCTTCGGGCGCGGTAGTCGCCACTCGCGCGACTAGCGCTACGGGCGAATATGTATTTGACGGTTTGGGCGCGGGTCAGTACAGCGTTCGTATTCCGGCCTCAAACTGGAGCGGTATCACCAGCGCGCAAGCAACCGCGGTCGGAAATGCCGCTTTGGTTGGCACCACTCCGCTTCGTGGTTATGGAAATTCGACGCCGGACAATGCAGTTCCCGGCGCGGGCGCGGTGGGCGCGGCCGACGGGACCGACAAAGGAATTACTAATGCAAGCCCCGCAACTAACGGCATCGTTTCGCCGACCGTAACGCTGGGCGCTGGTTTGCAGCCTACGGGCGAAAACGGCGCGGCGGGCGACACTGACCCAGCAACCGTTGGGCTTGACGGTGATGGCAATGACAATATGGCGATTGATTTCGGTTTCTATCGACTCACCGTTGGTAATCAAATCTGGATCGACACCAATGGCAACAGCGTCTATAACCCAGGCGTTGATGCAACTCCGGCAAGCGTTCAGGGCATCACGGTTGAACTCAGAGATGCTGCGACTAACGCGGTAATTGCGACGACTACCACGCAGCCTGACGGGACCTACCAGTTTGTTAGCACCACCAACGGTAATCCGATTCCACCGGGCAGTTATTACGTGTCGCTGCCGACGTTGCCACCAGGCACGCGCCCAACGCCTCTCGGCACAGCGCTCACCGACAACAATAATCAGGGCAGCGTACCGGCGAGCCCGATTGCTGGCGTTGCCGTGCGTTCGGGTGATTTCACGCTTGTTCCCGGCGCGACAACCAACGGCCAAACCGTAACGACTGCAACTGGAACGACAGTGCAGCCGACGCTCGACATCGGATTCTTCGCGACTTACAGCCTGGGCAACCGGGTCTGGGTTGATGCCAACAACAACGGCACGATTGATGGCGGCGAAGCTGGGCTCGACGGGGTTACAGTGAATCTGCTCGACGGCAACGGTGCGCAGCTCTATCGCAACACGACCACCGGCGTGATCTCAACGAGTGCGGTTGGCGGCGTGGCAATCACCACGACCACAACAACTGGCGGCTACTATTTGTTCAAGGATCTTCCTGCAGGTAACTACACCGTAGAAGTTGTGACGCCGACGGTAGGTGGCGTGAGCTACGTGAGCTCCAGCGGTAGTAACGGCAACACGACGGGTCCTTTTGAACCAGCCACGCCTGCCACTGCATTCGGCAACACCGCGACCAATTTCGACCACGGTATCCAATTTGCAAGCAACACAATTCGTTCGCGTCCGGTCACGCTCGGCGCTGGACAACCGACCGGAGAAGACGGAAACGTAACGCCAGGTCAAACCGACACCACGCCGGATAACCAAAGCAATCTTACGATTGACTTCGGTGTGTTCCTGCCAGCAAGGCTTGGTAACTTTGTCTGGTTAGACATAAATCGTGATGGCAGAGCCGACCCCGGCGAAGTCGGCATCAATGGCGTAGCTGTAACGCTGCGTGACGGTGCTGGAAATGTCGTAGCCACGCAAATCACGCGCGATCGTCCTCCGGGCGAAACCTCTGGCAACCCAGGCCCGGGCTGGTATCAATTTACCAACTTGATTCCGGGCAGCTACTCGGTCGAGTTCAACGCGCCGGGCTACACGTCGACGCCGTCGGGCCCGCCAGCGGGCACGACCGGGACGCAACCCGAAGCCAACAACAATCAGCTCCCGCCGGGAGTTAGCACCGGAAGCACCGCAGTGGTCACCGTGGCGGCTGGCGATAACAACCCACAGCTCGATGCCGGCTTCACGCCGAATCAACCGGTGCCAACGTTGTCGCAGTGGTCGCAGGCGCTCCTCGCGTTGGCGTTATTGATGATGATGGCGCTCGCCTTCCGTCGACAACGCTTGGCGTCACAAAAGCGCTAATTGCAAAGCGCCCATTGGACCAATCGCAGATCGGCCAGTGGGCTAACCGCACAGTTTGCGGATAGGTAAGGGGTTTGGCGGAGTCGCCAACACCCCTTTTTTATTCGCGTGGTAAACCAAGTGCGGTGCGCGCCGTTAATTGCGTTTCAATCAACGCATAGCGCGCCGACGTTCGCCGCTGCAATTCAGCGACAATTCAGCCCACGCATTTGTTTTATCGATAGGAAGTATTCATGAAGTCAGTCATCGCGCTGTTATCAGCAGCAGCTCTTGTTTCGTTTAGCGCCCCCACACTCGCTAGTGAAGATCTCGCCAAGGCAAACGGCTGCACGGCTTGCCATCAGCTTGACAAGAAAGTCATTGGCCCAGCATACGGCCAGGTTGCCGCGTGCTACGCATCAAAAGACGCGAAGAAGCTTGACGCCAACAAGGCTGCGCTTGCGAAGCACGTTATTGAAGGCGGAGCGGGGGTTTGGGGCGCGATTCCGATGCCGGCTCACCCTCAGTTGAAGGACGGCGCAAAGAATGCCGAGCTGAAAAAAATTATCGACTGGGTGATGAAAGACGTCAAAGTCACGGAATGCCCAAAGGAATTCAAGCCAAAAGCCTGAGCCTGGCTAACAGAGCAAAAGCCGCGATGATTCGCGGCTTTTTTATTTGCGGTAAAGAATTAAGCAAGAAACGTCGATTTAATTGGGCGCTACCGAGCTTTTCGTGGTAACCCGAATATTCTAGAAATGCTGCTTATTGCCAATTCAAATAGGGCGTTGAACTACGGGTTTGATAGCGCTTTTGTCGGCGCCACGACGAATCGCCCAAACCCAGTCAGTATTACTCGCGAATTTTTGCGATCTCAACCACGCGTTGATACTTCCCCACTTCGCCCGCGATTAACTTAGAGAAATCATTGCCACGCATCGCACGCACGTTGACGCCAGCATCCGAGAGTTTCTTTGCAAATTCAGCATCACCAAGAATCGCCAGCATCTCTTTTTCTAAACGTTCGATGATCGTGCGCTCCGTTCTTGCCGGTGCAAACAACCCGAAAAAGATTCCCATATCGAGCCCTGCGAGCGCTTTGGTTTCGCCGAGCGTTGGAATTTCTGGCGCAGCGGGCGAGCGCTTGGATTCGGTGATCCCGAGCGCAATGACCTTGCCAGATTTCACGTGTGGCAATCCTGAAGAAAGCACGAACATGCCGACATCAATGTTGCCACCGAGCAAATCGGTGACCATTGGCGCCGCACCTTTGTACGGCACATGAGTGAGCGCAACGCCACCGGTTTGATTCACCATTTCGCCTGCGAGGTGAAGCGGCGTTGAAATGCCAGAAGTGCCGTACGTGAGCTTGCCGGGAGACTTCTTCGCGAGCGCTAACAATTCATCAGCGCTCTTCACGCCAAGCGACGGCTTTGCAACCAGCAACATAGGTTGTGTCCCCATCAACCCAATGGCGACCAAATCCTTCGTTCCGTCGTATTTGATCGCGCTGTTGGTGAGTCTCGCGATTGCAATTTCGCTGTTAGTGCCGAGAAGAAGCGTGTGCCCGTCCGCGGGTGCGGCTACCGCTTTTTGTGCGCCAATCGCGCCGCCCGCACCCCCCACATTTTCGACAACAACGGGTTGCCCGACGCGCTTTCCAAGCTCAACAGCCAGCGCCCGACCGACGAGATCTACGCTGCCGCCTGCAGGATAGCCAACGATCAAGGTAATCGGTTTACTTGGATATTGCGCATGAGCGATTGTCATGCAGATGAGCGACGTGATCGCCGCAGAAAACAAAGCCAGCCGACGAAACACAATACACCTCCGAAGAACAATAAATTCGAAACAACGGCGCAATTAATGCGCTGCGGCTGAAGTCTGTCTAGCCCAGACCCGCGCTTTCACATTCTGATTATGAGTCGCCGTTATTTCTCACGACAAACTAATCTTTCTAACGAGCAAATGAGAAATTCTCATGCTAAAGCTCGTCGTTCTTGTTACGATCCAGACGAGATCAATCTGCGCAGTGAGGTCAAAACAATGCGTCGCGCCACCCCTTCCACGCAAGCGCTGCTCGCGTTTTCTGCAGCCGCGCGCCATTTGAGCTTCACCAAAGCCGCACTTGAAATGAACCTCACGCAAGGCGCAATCTCGCGGCAAATTGCGGCGCTGGAAGACTTCGTTCGCGCCCCGTTATTCGAGCGACTGAATCCTGGCCTCGCGCTCACGCTAGCCGGCGCGTCTTACTTACCGAAAGTGGAAGCCGCGCTGCGAGATATCGAAACGGCAACGCTTGAGTTGCAAGCGTTTGGCGGGCAACCTAATCAGATTAATTTGGCCTGCCCACCGAGCTTCGCGAGCATCTGGTTGATGCCGCGACTCACTGCGTTTCGCGAACGCTTCCCAAGCATTACGCTCAATCTCGCACCGCCCGTGTGGACTGAGCCCATGCCTTCAAACGTCGACATCGCTATTCGATACGGTGCGGGCACGTGGCCGAATCTCGAGTCGCACTATTTGTTTGGCAGAGAGAACGTTGCCGTGGGCGCACCATCAGCGCTTGCGCCGAAACGACCGTCAAAGCGACCGACAAACCAGCGCCGCAACGCACGTCAAACACCCGACCCCACACGCGCGCTTCAAGGCAAGTCGCTGCTGCATCACGCGCAGGTTCCCGATGCTTGGCCAGAAGCGCTCGCTGCACTCGGCATTGCAGAACAGGTTAACGGATACGCGGGACCACGCTTCGCGCAGTACACCATGCTCTTGAATGCGGCGTCGGCGGGATTTGGTGTCGCACTGGTGCCCGAGCTGCTGGCGCGAAGCGATCTCGCGCAGGGTCGAATCAGTCTCGTGTTCGCCGAGCGGGTCACGCTATCTCGAGGCTACTACGCGTGTTACCCCCGAGCGCGCCGCAGCGGCTCGCTTGAGGAGGCGGTGACGCAATGGATGGAAGACGAAGCCCGAGCCGACGGCGCTGAGACCCAACTTGAGAACGCACAGTAGCGCGAAAAACGAAACAACATCCTCTGCGTCTGGTGCGGCCGCTTAGAGCAGGCGCAGAGGCGAGCAAGAACTACGAAAAACTACATAGCGCAAGTTTTTCAGTAAATAGTCGCTGCCACGATTAACTTAAAGCTCTAAGTAGCGAAAGCCTATTTGATTGGGCCGAAAGCGAACAAAAGCTGTCGATCGCTGTTCAAGCTAAATCTGCATTTTACCCAGTAAAATAGGCGGAATAGCCGATTAGTAGCGCCCAAAACACACATATTTACCTGTAGTTTTGCTAGAGAAA
>JAAFIS010000003.1 GCA_013298695.1 Betaproteobacteria bacterium | reverse complement strand
TTGGGGGCGCTGGTGGCGGGCGGTGTAGTTGGCAGTGGTTTTCAGATCAGCCCCGACAGCGCGCGCGTGGTGTTTACCGCCGACAAAGACACCAACAACGTCTTCGAGCTCTACAGCACACCGATTGCCAGCAGCGCCCCGATCAAGATTTCGGGGACACTGGTGACGGGCGGCGGCACGGCCGATTTTCTGATTAGCCCCGACAGCGCTCGCGTGGTGTTTCGTGCCAACAAAGACAACACTACCGTCACTGAGCTCTACAGCACGCCGATTGCCAGCAGCGCAGCGATCAAGATTTCGGGGCCGCTGGTAACGGGCGGCAATGTTCTATTTGAAGGTTTTGTGATCAGCCCCGACAGCGCCCGCGTGGTGTTTCGTGCGGACAAAGGCACAGTTGGCGTCTTCGAGCTATTCAGCACACCGACTGCCAGCAGCGCCCCGATCAAGATTTCGGGTTCGCTCGCGGCGGGTGGCGACGTTGCTCAATTTCAGATCAGCCCCGACGGCGCCCGCGTAGTGTTTATTGCCGACAGCACAGACGGGGTCTTTGAGCTATTCAGTACGCCGGTCGCAAGCAGCGCCCCGATCAAGATTTCTGGAGCGTTGGTGACGGGTGGCGATCTTTCAAATTTTCAGATCAGCCCCGACAGCGCCCGCGTGGTGTTTCTTGCCGACAAAGACGCCGATGAAGTATTCGAACTCTACCGCACACAAATCGGCGGCAGCGCACTCGCGCTCGACATCGACGGCGATGATCGCGTGTTACCGCTCACTGATTTGCTGATGCTCACTCGCTACCAGCTTGGTATGCGTGGCGCTGCATTGATCGCGAACGCGCTCGGAGCGAATGCGACGCGCACGAGCTCGAACGCGGTCGAGGCGTTTATTCAGAAGGCATTGCGAACGCCCGAGTTGCCGTAGAGAGTGGCGACGCTACGTCGCCGCAACAAAACATGCTGCGACAAGCGCGACGCAGGCCCATGACGTGGCGTCGCGCGTAGCGAAAAGAACAGGATCATCGTCCGAAGCGCCACGCATGGCGAGATACCACATGCGCATCAGCCAAAAGAGAATCACGGCAAGCGCGAACCAGAGCCACACTGCATTTCGATAGAGCACAGTTGCCTGCGGCGCAGCGATGTAGAGCGAGAGCACGAGCACGGCGGCAATCGCTGAACCTGCGCCGAACACGTTGACGAAGATGGCGTCGCGCCCAGTGTAGCCGCGACCGGAGAGCTTTTCGTCGGGCGCGAGGCGGTTGAGATCGATCGCGCGTTTAAGCAGCGCGAGGCTCAAGAACGCGAACACCGAAAACGCGAACAGCCACGGTGAGAGCGGTGCGGAAATCGCGACCGCACCCGCAACGATGCGCAACGTGTAGAGCCCCGCGAGGATGCTCACATCGAGCACGGCGACGCGTTTGGCATGTAAGGTGTAGATCGCGTTCACCGCACAATAAAACAAGATCGTAGCGCCCACCCACAAATTGACTTTGAACGCGATGCCGAGACCGCCCGCGAGCAAAATGATGGCTACGATGAGCGCCGTGGGCAAGGCAATTGAGCCCGCGGCGAGTGGACGAAATTGCTTGCTGGGGTGCGAGCGGTCTGAGGAAAGATCAAACAGATCGTTGAAGATATAAATCCCAGAACACACCGCGCAAAAGGCGATGAACGTAGCGATTGTTTGCTGCCACGCGAGCGGTTCAGTGAAGCGATGCGCAGCGAAGAGCGCGACGAACACGAGTACGTTTTTGATCCAATGGCGAACGCGCAGGAGCTTCGTCCATACAGCGATTGCGCTGGCTTTTTCAATGGCGGAATCAAGGCGAACAACGCCACTGGGTTGGACGTTTGACACTGTGATCGCTTCACGCGCAGCGCGCCACACCGGAATATCCGCTCGCGAATCGCCGATGTAATCAAAGCGTTTTTCGCCAAATTCTGCGATGAGTTTCGCCGTCTTGTTGTTGCCTTTCAAATTCAATGCGCCGTCAGAGGCGAATACATGATCGAAACATTCGAGGCGTTTCGCGACAGCCTGCGCGACACTCGCGTCTGCAGCGGTGGCGAGGACCGTGGTGCGCCCTTGGGCGCGCGCTTCGCGCACGCTGGCGAGCACGGTTTCGTTGATGGGTAGCGTGTCAATCGTAAACCTTGAATCGAGCGCAAGTGATGACAACTCGCGTTTCAATGCCGCGCGGCCTTTGAAAAGTAGGAAGAACGTGGTGATGGGAAGCCACACGTCGTTTGCCCATGCCGCGAAAAAGCTTTCCCACAACGTGTCAGTGCGCACGAGCGTGCCGTCGAGATCGACCACGAGGGGGATGTTGATTGGGGTACCAGTCACAAATTCTTTTGACGCAGATTTCGCAGATTAACGCAGGTGAAGTTTAGTCGCCTTTGTAGGCGCGGGCTTGATCGCGCTAATCTCGATCCACCAAAGCGCCCTAGCGCGGTCAAGCCCGCGCCTACAGTCCAAAGCGCTAGTGCTGCTGTAACGCTTCCACCGAAATGGTTTGCCGCAACATATGGCTGTCGTCTGTTCCAAGTTCGATCACTTCGTTGCCGCAGTTGGCGGCTTCTAGGCAGACGTAATCGCGCCACGATGTATCGGGAATATCTGCGAAACCTTTCACCGCTTCTTCGCCCGGATTCCAGGCGACGAGTGTTCGGCTGCCTTCGGTGGTCATCACGATTTTGCGTTGAAGCGCCGGATCGACAAGCTCAAAACGATTCGGCGCGCTCATGTAGATGCGATCACTGCGACCCGGATCACGCGGATCATTCAAATGCCACGCGCCGCGTTGCGTGTGAACGTTGAAATCATCAAATTTGTCGCTGTAACTCAAGGTGTCAAGTTCATTAACTGACACCCGCATCGAATCGCCCACTTTGAAATAGGTGTGAAACGCTTGTGTGAAGCGCACAGTTTCTTGACTCATGTTCACGGTCGTCAAGGCTTGTTCGAGCGCACGACCGATGCGCATCGTGTGCATCACCGTCATCGGCACGTCATCGAGTACGGGCGCGGCGAGCGCGATTACCCATTCGCCCGCAACGGTTTGCTCTGCATGCGTAAGCTTCCATTGTCTAGCGCGCACAAGGCCGTGTTGTGGCGCGTCGCTCGGTTGGCCTTGCTTCGCAAAATACGGCCAACAAATCGGCACGCCGCCGCGGATCGGGTCCGGCGGACGCTTGGTCGACGGCGAAAGCCATAACAGATCTTCAAAACCATTCGGCACGAAGGAGAGCACATGTCCACCGAACAAACTCACCGCCGCATGCGAAAACGGCGTATGAACGATGAGCGCGGGCAGGCCTTGAAACTCACCGAAACGCAATGTGTCGTTCGCCGCTGCCATTACACTTTGTCGCCGCGTGCACGACGCGCCTCGAGCGCGGCAGGACGAGCCCAACACTTCGCGAGCCAGGCTTTGAAATGCGGTTTATCCGGCATGTCGAGGCCGAGCGCGCGATAGCAAACAGCAGCGACATTTAAATCAGCAACGGTGAAGCGATTGCCGACCAAGTATTCACGTTTCGCGAGCTCGCCGTCGAGAATGGCAAGCGGCTTCTTGATATTTTCAAGCGACTGCTTCGCGACTTCGGGTTTGCGCTCCGCCTCCGGCAAAAACATCGTGTGATACGCCCAGTTGCCAAGATCAGTTTCCACGCTCGTTGCGCCCCACAACGTCCACTGCGAAATTTGTCCGCGTTCTTCGACATTCGCTCCCGCAACCGAGCTGCCGAATTTTTCCGCGAGATAAAGATTGATCGCGAGCGACTCGAAGAGCGGCATACCGTCGACTACGATAAATGGGATTCGACCGTTCGGATTCACATCGGTGTAAGGCGGCGCTTTCAACGCGGGATCATTAAACGCAATCGGATCGTGGTCGAAGGCAAGACCGAGTTCTTTCAGCATCCAAATGTTGCGAAACGAACGTGACGCAGCGACGCCGTAGAGTTTTATTGAAGCCATCCAGCTTTTTCCTTAATCGCCCAATTTATATGGGCGAAAGAGCAATTAATGATAGTTATCGCAAATACAGTAATTTCACTGTATCGCCCGAATAAATTGGGCGATCAGTGATACGGCCATTACACAATTCCACCATCCACGATGAACGCCTGCCCGGAGCAACCCCGCGCGTCATCACTCGCTAAAAACATCATCATCGCGACGACATCCTCCGCTTCCAATCGAAACTTGAGCGCTTGATTGTCGATGAATTCTTTTTCGAGTTGCGGCGTGACGACTTGCGCCATTTGCTTATCGGTTTTAATCGCGCCGGGCACCACGCAATTCACGCGGATACCGCGTTCACCCAGCTCTTGCGCGAGCGTGCGCGTGAAGCCATGAATCGCGGCTTTGCTCGTGGTGTAACTCACAAAACCTTTGCGCCGACGCATCCAGCTCACCGAACCCATCGTGATGATCGAGCCGCCGGCGCCCATCACGCGTGCAGCGGCCTGCGCGCCAAACACTTGCGGGCGTAGATTGATCGCCTGGTTGTTATCCCAAAATTCAGGCGTTAACTCATCGAACGCATGGCGCACGTCGTTTGCGGCATTGCCGACGTACACATCGAGCTTCCCACCAAGCGCGTTCGCCGCCGTCGCAATCGTTGCTTGCAGCGCCGCCACATCACGAATATCGCAATTCCAATAACGCAGCCGATCACGCGCATTGAGTCGCTGCCGGAGTTCCGCCGCCGCGGCATCATCAATGTCAAGAAAACCAACGACGCAACCCTGTTCCACAAATTCACTCACCAACGCCGCGCCGATCCCGCTCGCGCCGCCAGTGACGAACACGGCTTTACCGCGCAGTGAGGAGTAGATGTTGGAGAGTTTGGGCATGCGTTGATTTTGCCATTGACAACAAAGCACTCAACATTGTGAAACTCTGTCAACGCAAAATTGTGTTACATCACTCTATAATTGTGACACAACATGAGTATCGGGACGCTTAATCTTTAATGCAACAAGGCGAAGGCAGCAATGGAAACTCAATTTCTCACAGTTCGTCTCAACGACGCGGAGTCCGCACTTGTTGCGCGGCTCCACCAAGCCACCGGTGAATCAAAATCATCGCTCGTGAAACGCGCGCTCAAGCAATTGGCTGAACAGGAAATCGGCGCGAAAGGACAATCGTTATTCGCACTCGGCGCGCCGTCATTTGGTAAGCATGGCGACTCGTCACGACAGTCCGCAGATTTGAAATCGCTCGTGAAGCAACGCGTTCATGCGAAACGTACTCGCCGATAGCGGCCCGCTCGCGGCACTCTTTAATTCGCGCGATAGCTATCACGCGAAAAGCGTTTCGTTTTTTCGTGAACAGGGCGGAGCACTTCGATTGCACACGACGTGGGAGGTCGTGTCAGAGGTAATGTACTTTCTGGATTTCAACGCCGCAACTCAGGGCGATTTCCTAGACTGGCTTCACGCGGGACATCGCGCTAGCCTACTCACCTTAAACGCGCTCTCGGTGGACGATTTGCCAGCGCTTTCTAAGATGATGCGCAAATATGCAGATCGGCCGATGGATTTAGCCGATGCCTCGCTCGTGCACCTGGCCAACCAGAATGGAATCACTGACATCATCTCAATTGATCGCGCTGACTTTGCGATCTATCGAACAGCGAAACGAAAAGCGTTTCATAACGTTTTCAACTGAGCTTCAACCTGCATATCTCGGCTCAACAATCCCCTGCGCGTGCGGCGCTTCGATTCTTACTGAATAAATTCCACCCGCTTCAGGTTTCGCGGCGAGTTCTTCATCGGTCATGCGGATGCGGCCAGTGACGACGTAGAGGGTGCGTAAGTCTTCGCCGCCGAAGGTGCAGCAAGTGGGGCAGGGTACGGGGAGCTCGATCACTGCGAGGAGTTCGCCTGTTGGAGATAATTTTTCGACCCGCGAGCCTTGAATGATGGCGACATAGATGTTGCCTTCGCTATCTACGCAGGCGCCGTCGGGGCGGCCGGTCGGTGGATCGTAGCGGCGGATTACGCGGCGGTTTGACGGAGTACCAGTCGCTTCGTCGTAATCAAACGCCCAGAGTTCGTGTTTCGGCGAATCGGTGAGCGTCATTGTTTTGCCGTCGGGCGAAAAGGTCATCGCGTTAGTGATGATCGTATTGCACGCATCGGCGCGGAAACGTCCGTCGGCCTCGAGGCAATACACGACGCCGCCGTCGCGATCACGCGGCTCCCACATCGTGCCCGCCCAGAAGCGGCCGCTGTTGTCGCAGCGGCCATCGTTGAAGCGCGCTTTGGTAGGATCGTAATCAGGGCTTGCGAGAGGGATGATGTCGCCGCCGAAATGGGTGATTCGCGCGTAGCCTGAGCGCAGCCCGGCAATGAAACCCCCGTTTTTATCTTGCGCGAAACAGCCGATGTTTTGCCCAATGTCCATGGTGTCGTTCACGCCCGTTGCCGGGTTAAAACGATGCAAACGGTTGTTATTGATGTCTACCCAATAAACAAGTTTCGCTTCGTGATCCCAACGCACGCATTCACCGAGGTGCGCGCGAGCGTCTAAACACAAATTCGCAGTCATTTTTTCCATAAATTTCAATACCTTATGTGACTCCAACAAGTCATCTATATGAGTTGCGTTTTTAGGCGAAACTTCCGTGTACTATTCTGCCCAGAGTGACCTAGCGATGGTTTCATAAATCGTAACAACGATTTATGAGCGAGTATCTCCCCTCGCCCTTTGGGAGAGGGGCTGGGGGTGAGGGTTGAGCTTTCCTGATTCACCTTGCGAATTTCGGAAAGCTCATGAATGTAGCGGGTTTTTCGGGAGAAACGAGTGTCGGTCGCGCGCAAACGAATCGAAGATTTACGCAGCCAGCGCTGGCTCGCGCCAGACACGATGCGCGGTTTTTCTCATCGCGCGCGGCTGGCGCAAACGGGCTGGAATCGCGACGATTATTTAGGTCGCCCGGTGATCGGCATCCTCAATACGTGGAGCGATATTTCAACCTGTCATTCGCATCTGCGCGAACGCGCACAGAAGGTGCGCGAAGGCGTGATTCGCGCAGGTGGTTGGCCGATTGAATTGCCTGCGATGAGTTTGGGCGAAGTGTGGGTGAAACCAACGACGATGCTCTATCGCAATTTCCTCGCAATGGAAGCGGAGGAATTGATTCGTTGCCATCCTGTCGACGGCGTGGTGCTCATGGGCGGTTGCGACAAGACCACACCAGCGCTCTTGATGGGTGCGTTCTCAGTGAATTTGCCGTGCATTTTTATTCCGGCAGGTGCTTCGTCTAACACCTCGTTCCGTGGTGAAAAAGTCGGCACCGGCACGCACACGATGAAATATTGGAACGAGAAACGCGCGGGCAACATGGCCGACGACGCGTGGCTCGAACTCGAAGGCTGCATGACGCGCACGCCCGGCACGTGTAACACCGCAGGCACGGCGACCACGATGACCGCGGTCGCCGAGGTGCTCGGTTTTTCGCTGCCTGGCGCACATTCGATTCCTGCGATCGACGGCGCGCATCCGCGTATGTGCAGCGAAGTGGGCGAGCGCATTGTTGAGATGGTGTGGGAAGATCTCACGCCGCGAACCATCGCTACCGAAGCCTCATTTCACAACGCGATCAAGACGGTTTTAGCGATAGGCGGATCGACAAACGCTTGCGTTCATCTCCCAGCTATGGCGGGGCGATGCGGCGTAGAGTTGCCGCTTGATTTATGGGAGCGGTACAACAAAGAAATTCCGGTGCTCGCGAACTTGATGCCTGCGGGCGATGCGCTCATGGAAGATTTTTATTTCGCAGGCGGATTGAAGGCGTTGCTCAAGCGGATCGAGGCGCATCTTGATTTGAATTGCATGACGATCACAGGAAAAACGCTCGGAGAAAATATCGCGGGCGCGAAGGTGCACGGTGAGCAAGGGGACAACGTGATTCGTGCGCTCTCAAATCCCGTATCACGCGAAGGCATCGCGGTGGTGAAAGGCAATCTCGCGCCTCGCGGTGCGGTGATGAAGCCGTCCGCTGCATCGCCGCATCTAATGAAACACACCGGGCCTGCGGTTGTGTTCGAAACGTTTGCTGACATGACGGCGCGCATCGACTCTGCGGATTTAAACGTGACGAAGGATTCGGTGCTTGTGCTCAAAAACATCGGTCCGGTCGGTGCGCCGGGCATGCCAGAAGCAGGCAATTTGCCGATTCCGAAAAAGCTGCTCGCGGAAGGCGTGCGCGATATGGTGCGTATCTCAGACGGCCGTATGAGCGGAACGCATTACGGCACTTGTGTGCTGCATGTCTGCCCCGAAGCGGCGGTCGGTGGCCCACTCGCGCTGGTGCGCGATGGCGACATGATTTCGCTCGATGTTGCCGCACGGAAAATTGAATTGCTTGTTGACGACGCAGAAATGGCAAAGCGTCATGCTGCGTGGCAAGATGCAAAGCCCGCCACAATGCGTTACAACCGAAGCTACGCCGCGCTCTACCAGCAGCACGTGACGCAAGCCGATGTAGGCGCGGATTTCGACTTTTTGCAGGGCACGGAGTTGTTGCCCGAACCTACAATTTTCTAAAGGCGTTTGTCGTGAATTTGCACAACTCGTTTAAGCACGCACTGTTGCAGCGCCAACGCCTTGTTGGCGGCTGGTTCATGTCCGCGTCACCCGTAATTGCTGAAGTCATGGCCAATGCGGGCTACGATTTCGTCGTGATCGACGTTGAACATTCAACGGGTTCTATCCACGATTTACACAGCTTGATGCAGGCGATGGCGGAAACGAAAACGTCCGCCGTAGTTCGCATGCCGTCGCACGACAAAACGAATATCAAATTCGCACTCGACATGGGCGCGATGTCACTCTATTTCCCGATGGTTAACACGGTCGATCAGGCCGGTGAAGTCGCGCGGGCTTGTCGTTATCCTCCGTTCGGCGATCGCGGATTTGCGCGCATGCATCGTGGCAGTCGCTACAACACGATCCCCGATTATTTTGAAAAAGCAAATCACGAAGTCTGTGTGATCGCGCAGCTTGAAACGCCAGAAGCGATGCGAAATGCGATGCAAATTGCAACGACGTCAGGCATTGACGGGCTCTTCGTTGGCCCCGGCGATCTATCGGTCACGCTCGGGCACGGCGGCGATGTCAATCATCCGCAAGTGCGCGAACTGATGGCGGAACTCGGCGGCTATTGCCAACGCGCAGGCGTGCCGCTCGGCACAGTGATGCCAACGCCTGAGCTTGTCGCTTGGGCGTTTTCTGTCGGCTTTAATTTTGTCTCGCACGCGAGCGACATTGGTTTGCTGATGAATTCGATCAAGACCACTACGCATTCGATTCGCTCGCTTATGAACGATGTACCGATGGATGGTTTGCCGACGCAAACCGTGATGTCCAACACGCCGATGAAAGCGGCCTATTGAGCGCGTTCGAAAGGAAACAAAAATGAACGCGCTCTCCCTCACCCTCAACCCCTCTCCCACAGGTAGAGGGGAGATTCTTGAGCCGCTTTGCTTCGGCAAAGCGACGTACGTTTAATGAATACAGATTTCACCGAATTTGATCGCCTAATTTCGCTCGTTCCGACAACGGCTGCGACGAACGAAGCGGTTGCGACAACGCTTGATGGCAAGCGCGTGGCCGTCACGCTTGCGAGTTACGGCGCGGGCATTGTTCGCCTGCGCATCAACCCCATCGCAAAACCCGATTACGGTTTGATCGTGGCTCAAGCGGACGATTCGGGCAAGCTCTCCAGCGCTGCGCATTCGCTTTCAATCAAATGCGGCAACGCAACGCTCACCGTGTCGAGCGACGCGACGCACGCAGTCAATCTTTTGTTCACGCATCGCGGCAGGCCGCTTCTTCAGAGTACAAAAGACGAGCATTTTCGCGGCATGGCTAAACCGCTAGAAGCCCAAAGAGCTCCGGCGATTGGGATGAAACCAAATCAAAGCACGATTGCTTTTGATTTCGATGAAACAACCGCAATCTATGGCCTTGGTGAAAAGGGTTCGGCGCTCAACAAAGTCGGTCAACTTGTGACTTCGAGGGTGGAAGACGCGCTGGGCGTAAACACCGACCTCGCCTACAAAAATACGCCGTTTGCCTGGGCCATCACGCGACAGGGTTGCTGGGGCGTGCTCGCGCATACGACGGTGGACGTGCATCACGGCGTTGGCTATCCGCAATGGAGCAATCGCAGTTATGTGATCGTGTCCGACGAACCGCAACTTGATCTTTTCTTGATCGCAGCGGACACGCCCGCACAAGTCATCGCCGCGTATCACCGCTTAACCGGCAAACCTGAAAACGTGCCGCTGTGGTCGCTCGGCGCATGGATTTCTCGTGCGTATTACAAAACCGAAGATGACATCATGGCGACCGCGAAAGAAATTCGTGATCGCAAATTTCCAGCGGACGTAATCACCTTTGATGGCCGCGCTTGGCAAGATACGCCAACGCGTTTTCATTTCAATTTCGATCCCGCGCGCTACCCGGATCCGAAGCGCGTGATCGACAACTTGAAAGCGCTCGATTACAAGATTTGTTGCTGGGAATATCCGATTGTTTCGGTGAATCATCCGCAGTACAGCGAGTACCGCGCGAATGATTATTTTTTGAAAAATGCTGACGGCAGCGAGCTCGTGTTTCAATGGGATACCGGAAAGAAAACGACGCCGTTTGGCCCGACGCTCACACCGCTGCCGCCCTCGGGGCTCGTTGATTTCACCAATCCCGCCGCGTACGCGTGGTGGCGCGATGAACACAAAAAATTGTGGGCGCTCGGGGTTGATACGATCAAGAGCGATTTCGGTGAGCAGGTTCCCGCAAACGCACTCGCACACAACGGCGACACAGGCGCTCGCGTGCACAATGTGAATGCGCATCTGTACAACCGCTGCGTGTACGAAGCCTCGCGCGAGGCGTACGGTGACGAGGCTTGCGTGTGGGGGCGCGCCGGCTGGATCGGCACCCAGCGCCATCCGCTGCAATGGGGCGGCGATCCGCAAAGCGATTGGGGTGGCTTGGTGAACTCGATTCGCGCGGGACTCAATCACGGTCACTCCGGTTCGCCTTTTCACGCAACCGACGTCGGCGGTTTTTACGGTTCGACACAACCTGAACCCGAGCTGTATTTGCGCTGGGTTCAAGCGGCGGTGTTCGCATCGCATTTCCGCATTCACGGGATCGGCGCGCGTGAGCCGTGGATGTTTGGCAAAGACGTTGAGCGCATCGCGCGCGAGTTTTTTGAGCTGCGCTATAAGCTCTTGCCGTATCTTCGCGGCGTGTGCGATCTCTCGGTGAAAACGGGGTTGCCCGTGATGCGCTCAATGGCGCTCATGCATCCTGATGATCGTGTGGCGCGCGCGTTCGAGAGCCAGTTCTACTGTGGCCCCCATTTGATCGTGATGCCAGTGACGAATCGCGATGGTGATGTGGAAGGTTATTTACCCAGCGAAGGACATGACGACGGCGGCTGGTATGACTTCTGGAGCGGCATGCATGTCGATGGCGGCGAAGTGATTCAACTCAACTACGATTTAGAGCGCATTCCTGTATTCGTGAAAGCGGGCGTCGCTTTTCCGATTGGCCCTGTCGTGCAATCCACGCGTCCGCTGGAAGGCGATACGCCCGTCGTCGCGGTTGCGGAATTTGGGTATGCGATGAATGACAAGTACCAGACATGCGTACGGGGAGACGCGTTGAAGCGCGTCGGAAACGAATGGCGTAGTTACGGGCAGCGTGTAATGAACGTGAGGAGATTTGTGTGAAAAACAGGACGACGTGCGCTTTGCGCACTATGACGACACTCGCTTCGCTCGTTATGACGTCGCTCCCGATGGTCGCTAGGACGCAAAGCTATGCGTACGCAATTCTTTGAATCAGAAATGAGCGTTTGCGAAGCTTTGCGTCATAGCGCAGAGCGCGACGTCATAGCTCAGTCGCAAAGCGATCTGAGCGTCGTCCTAGCGAACAAAGTGAGCGACGTCCTGACGCGCGCAACCCGCAACCCGCTGTTGGAGCAAAACTAAAGTGGCACAAGTCAACCTCGCGCGCGTCACCAAATCCTTCGGCGAAACGAAGGTGATTCACGGCATTGATCTCGACATCAAGTCGGGCGAATTCGTGGTGTTCGTCGGGCCGTCTGGTTGCGGTAAATCAACGCTCTTGCGCATGATCGCAGGGCTTGAAACAACGACCTCGGGCGACATCGAAATCGGCAGCGAGCGAGTGAATGATTTACCGCCGCGCTCGCGCGATATTGCAATGGTGTTCCAGGATTACGCGCTGTACCCGCATAAGAGCGTGTACGAAAATATGGCCTTCGGTTTGCGTCTACGAAAAACCTCCGAAGAGGAAATCAAGAGGCGTGTGGGCGACGCGGCCGCAATTTTGCAGATCGAACATTTGCTCGAGCGCAAGCCGCGACAGCTCTCCGGTGGCCAGCGTCAGCGTGTTGCGATGGGGCGCGCGATCGTGCGTGATCCGAAAGCGTTTTTGTTCGATGAGCCACTGTCGAACCTCGATGCGCAGCTGCGCAACGAAATGCGTACTGAAATCAAAAAGCTCCACGCGCGCCTCGGAAAAACGATTATCTACGTCACGCACGATCAAGTCGAAGCGATGACGCTCGCGGATCGCATCGCCGTGCTATCCGCGGGCAAAGTGATGCAGTACGCGTCGCCGGATGAAATCTACAACCGCCCCGCTGCAAAATTCGTGGCAGGATTTACCGGCTCGCCTGCGATGAATTTCGCGCCTGCGAAAGTAAGCGCAGATGGCGCGAGCGTCATGGTCGCTGGCACCGCAATCAAGCTGGGCTACCCGCGAACGAGCGCAGGCGGACGTGAAGCAACATTTGGAATTCGTCCAGAGGACATTTCGGTAGGCGCGGAGCACGCAAATGAGATCAGCGCCCGCGTTGTGGTGGTTGAGCCGCTCGGCGCCGAGACCTTGGTGACCATCGCGATTGGTGCTGAAAAGCCAGTTGAAATGGTGACGCGACTTTCAGCAGACATCAAGCTCGCGATGGGCGACACAGTGAATGTGTCGTTCAATTCAGCGAAAACACATTTGTTTGACGTGACGACAGACATGGCGATTACCAGTTAGCAACACAAAACCGCGTCGCCCAATTTAATTGGGCGAAAGCGATAATTTAGTTACTTATCGATACTTACCTTAATTTACTTGCTTCGCCCAATAAATATGGGCGTTTATTTACGGAGGAGATACTATGAAATTGAAAAAATTAGCGCTCGCCGCAACGCTTGCATCGTTTATCGTCGGCGCATCAGCGAGCTTCGCGCAAACAACGCTTCGCATCTTCACGGGCGGACAACAACGCCCTGACGTGATGCGAAAAATCGCGGATGAATACGAGAAGCGCACGCCCGGTGTGAAGATCGCGGTGGAGGTCGGCGGTGCAACGTCCGAAGCGCAACAGCAATATTTGAACACCGTGCTCACCTCGAAAGACAGCGCACTTGACGTCGTGCTGATTGACGTGATTCGCCCGGCACAATGGGCCGCTGCGGGCTGGGCAGAGCCGCTCGATAGTTATTTGGGTGCTGACAAAGCGAAAGTCATGTCGCAATACATGAAGGCGTATTCAGACGCGAATACGGTGAACGGCAAAGTGATTTCGCTGCCGTACTTCGCGGACTCACAATTCCTTTACTACCGCAAAGACTTGCTCGCGAAATACAAGCGCGCCGTCCCAAAAACATGGGACGAGTTAATGGAAACATCGCAGATCATCATGCAAGGTGAGAAGAACCCAAACCTGCGCGGCTTTGAAACGGCAGGCGCGCCGATTGAGGGCACGGTGTGTACCTTCCTCGTGCCACTCTGGGGCGAAGGCTCCGACATGACGAAGAACGGTAAGTTGAATCTCGACACGCCCGAAGCGCGCCAACCGTTTCAATTACTCGGTCGCTTGAAACAAGCCGGTGTGATGTCGCCGAACGTCGGTGAGATCGTTACTGATCGTATTCGCATCAACATGCAAGCGGGCAATTTGATCTTCGCGCAGACGTGGGGCTATGTGTGGAACCGCGCGCAAAATGATGCCGATAGCAAAGTCAAAGGCAACATCGGCGTGACCACGCTGCCATCGTCGAAGACCGGAAAATCGGCAACCTGCATCGGCGGCTGGCAACTCGCGGTGAGCGCATTCTCGAAGAACAAAGCGGAAGCGGTGAAGTTCGTGCGCTATCTCTCGTCGCCGGAAGTTTCGAAGCAGCAAGCGATTGCGGCGTCGCATCTGCCAGTGTTTCCGAGTGTGTACAAAGACAAAGAAGTGCTCGCAGCGAATCCGTGGTTTGAGTTCGCGGGGCCCATTGTCGAAACTGCAAAGTCACGCCCGGTGTCGCCGCGCTATCAAGAAGTGTCGGATGCGATTCGCTCCAATATGAATGCGTATTTGTCGGGGACGAAGACCACCGATGTCGCGCTTGCGGATATGAAGAAGCGGTTGGAGCCGGTGTTCAAGTAACCCTTCCCCTCTCCCTTTGGGAGAGGGTGCCCGAAGGGCGGGTGAGGGAAGACACTTTAGATTTTCTCCCTCTGGGAGAGAGTGCCCGAAGGGCGGGTGAGAGGGTATCGAGAAGAAGATTCACGCAACCCCATCCCCACCCTAACCCTCCCCTTGAAGGGGAGGGGATTTACGGAAACGCCCGATGAAGCCTTTCCGTAAATCAAGATGAAGCAAAGCAAAGAACTCTCCGAACGCACCCTCGGCTGGCTGCTCCTCGCGCCCGTGGGGATCCTGCTCGCGCTGATCGTGCTCTATCCGGTGGCGAAGCTGCTGATATCGAGCTTTCACACGATACGACTGACTGAGCCGTGGTTGGGCGAGCCGTTCGTTGGCTTTGCGAACTACGTCAGAGCCTGGGAAGACGAGCGCTTCTGGGGCGCGCTGTGGAACACGATCCTCTACATCGTGATCACTGTGCCCGGCTCGCTCGCGCTCGGGCTCGGTCTTGCGATGCTCGCGAACTTGCCGTTCAAACGAAAGTGGCCGGTTCGACTTGCGTTACTGCTGCCGTGGGCGCTGCCGCTGGTGTTCGCGGGGCTCATCTTCCGCTGGTTCTTCGATTTCAAACTCGGTTTCGTGAATGATTTCGTGTCGCGATTCGGATTTGATCCGCTGCCGTGGTTAACCGATCCGATCCTCGCGAAGATCGCGATTTGCATCACCATCATTTGGAAATCTTCCTCGTTCATGGCGCTCGTGTTGCTTGCGGGTTTGCAGTCGATTCCAAAATCGCTCTATGAAGCGGCCGAGGTTGACGGCGCAGGCAAGTGGTTGCAATTCAAAGAAATCACCTTGCCGATGTTGATGCCCGCGATTTTCGTTGCACTCATTTTCCGCACGATCACCGCGATTCAAACCTTCGATATTCCCTACGCAATGACGGGCGGCGGCCCCGGTGATTCCACCGAAACGCTCGCTATGTATATCCACAAAAACACGCTGGACTTCCTGGATTTCGGCTACGGTTCCGCGCTTGCAGCGATCATGTTCATCGTGTCGATCATTGCAACGAGCGGGTATCTTCGTTACACGCAGCGCAGCGCGGGGAGAGATTGAAATGAACCTCGCCACCATGAAAACCAAATCAATGGTCATGCTCGCGGGCTTGATCGTTGTGGTGAACGGCTTCTTCCCGGCGATATGGATCTTGTTCACCTCGCTGAAAACTGAAAGTGAGCTGCTGCAATTTCCGATCACCTACATTCCGCGCGATCCGACGATGGTGAACTATTACCAAGCGTTCACCGAAAAGCCGCTGCATTTATTCATTTTGAATAGCGTCATCGTCGCCGGTGCGTCCACGATCATCACGGTATTCGTCGCCGCGCTCGCCGCCTACGCGCTCACGCGACTTAAATTGCCGAAGCGAAACCTCATTATGAGCTGCTTGCTCGCAGTCTCGATGTTCCCTCTCATTTCGCTTATAGTGCCGCTGTTTCAAGTGATGCGCGAACTCGGTTTGCTCAACAACTATCTCTCGCTCATCCTGCCATACACCGTGCTCTCATTGCCCGTATGCACGCTCGTGATGGCAAGTTTTTTCCAAGATATTTCGCCCGATCTTGAAGCCGCTGCGATGGTCGATGGCTGCACACGCGTGCAAGCGTTGTTCAAAATCGTGATGCCGCTGGCCGCGCCCGGCGTGTTCACCGCTGCGATTCTTGCGTTCGTGAACGCGTGGGATGAGTTTCTGCTCGCGCTCACTTTTCTTTCACGCGAAAGCATGCGCACACTCTCAGTCGGCATCACGCTCTATCAAGGTGAATTCGCGTTCCCATGGCCGCTCATTTCGGCAGCGTTGATCGTCGCCATCGTGCCCGTGTGCATCTTGATTGCGATCTTCCAAGAACGTGTTGTCGGTGGGCTCACAGCGGGTGGCGTGAAGGGCTGATTCAAGAATGGGGCCGCAACTCTATTGATCCGGCAATGTTTTGTTTGAACTGTTCCCGCTCGTGGTGAGCCTGTCGAACCATGAACATACTTCGTACTTCTCGTTACCGAATCAATAAATCATTTCGACGGCGCGCGACAATCTGAACCGATTGGCGATGATGTGACAAACTCGCACGTTGCGTTTTGACTAAAAGGTTGTTCACGTCGTGTTGAAAATGTCCGATAAGTCGCTGTTTGCGCGACTACTGCGCTCGTCCTGGTGGGTGAGTTTTATCGTCGCAGCAATCGTGGGCGGCGCCGGATTTGCGCTGATGCCCGAACGCTTCAAAGCTGCGGGCGCGCTCTCAAGTATTCCTTTTGTCGTGATCGGATTTCTCGCCGCATGGAAGCAGCGCGGCACGTTAAGCGCGAAACAAATCGACGCCACGCTCGTGAAAATCGCTGCGATGTCGGCGCGCGATTTCACCGATACGCTCGCGAGCGCTTACGAGCGCGATGGCTACAACGCGACACGCATGGCAAAACCCGGCTCCGACTTCGCGATAGAAAAACAAGGCTACACAACGCTCGTTAGTTGTAAACGCTGGAAAGCCGCGACGCACGGGGTTGAGCCGTTGCGCGAACTTTTCGCGGCGATGGAGAAAGCGGAAACGGGTCGCGGTGTTTATGTTGCGATCAATGCTGTGAGCGACGCAGCGGCGAAGTTTGCTGAGAGCAATGGGATTCGCGTCGTGCGTGGTGCACACCTTGCGGGTTTGATTCGCTAAGGAACCCGAATGGTTGCTCCCGGCGTACGCGACAAATGGATTTTTTGAAGCGTGCGTTAACGACGGTCGAAATGTATGAATCAATCACAGCCACGTCAACATAATCCCAATTCCGCTTGGCGAATAAGTTAAAAAAATGCGCAATCAATAAGTGCATTTTTAGCGAGTTACGCCCAATAAAATTGGGCGATAACCTCTAGTGCTGAATGTCACTAAACTTTAGAACGCAGCCCTTTCAAAAAGAGCTTCACGTCATCGCTCGGCTGCTGCGCGACCTTCCAGTATTCGGAGCCATCGGGCTTGCGTTCAAGCAATTTCATGTTGATGAGTTCGCGTCGCAACGTCACATGATCTCCATACGTGTGCCACGCTTTGAGCACGCTACCGACTTCCTTCTCGGTGTAGCGCTTCTTCGCTTCGAAGCGCAACCACAAGCCCCACATCGCGATGCGCTGCACTGCAAATTTATGCGGCCAGCGCGCGAGCTTGCCGTCGGCGTCGAATTGCGTGAGCGCTTTCGCGGCGTGCGCGGAGAGCGGCGTCACGGGCGGCGCGGTGGACTGCGCAAAGGGCGCAGCGTCCGCGCCCGTTTTCGTCACAGAAATTGACGGCGAAGTAGCAGGTTTCACAGCCCGCGCCGCATCACTCATCGAAGCCGCGCGAAGACTTTGATAGTTTTGAAACCCTGCGCCCTTCGCGAGCCAATTGAGCATCTGCGCTTGCGATGGCGTGTCAGCTTGCGCCGCAATTGCCGCACGCAACGATTTCGCAAGCGACGAAACATCAGTAACGGAGAATGAAATGAACTCACGCGAACTCGCGCGCGAATCATTTTTTGGAGATGACGAAATAGCGTCAGACATAGCGAATCTGCCTTTCAACGCCGAACCCACAAAGGTGGAAAAAGTTGGCAGCTCCCCTTCCAACACGGTTCAGCAAAAGCGATTCGTGTGGTGATTGAAAGTAGCGCAAAAGATAATCGCGCGAACTTAACTGACGACAGGTTTAGCGAAGCACCAAAGTGCCGGGAGCGTCTGAGTGAACTGTGGACTCACTAACAATGTTAACGCAGACGGTTCAAGAACTGTTCTTCGCGTGATAGAGCAATGTCGCGGCGATACACGCCGACAGCGATTCTTTCGGCAGCATATCGTCCAAACCGAACACCATCGCACGATTACCTTCAAAGGTGAATTCCCCCCTGAACTGTTCACGAAACGAATCAATCAACGTCGTTTGGCAATGAAAGAGCAAGCGAATGCGCTCCGGATCGCGCGTTTTCCAGCCGATGCGAATCGCGCTGCCGACGAGGCGTTCGGTACGCGTCGCAAAGCGCGGCGTTGATGAAGATGCGTTAGCGTTTCGTGGTGGAGACGTTGCATACGCTACATACGCGGGCTCATTCCACTTCAGCGTTTCTTCCACGCGATCCACGCCGTGGGTCGCCGCCGCGACTTCAAAAATCAGCGCCCGCAATCGCATCGCCTCACGACGCACTGCAGGCGGATACGAATCAAAAATTCGTGCGACGTCGTCAGACAAAAACGGATGCATCAGCGAACTCGTTCGGAAGCAAATAGAAGCAGAGTAGTTCTAACCGAATCGACACAACTTTGTTTGCTGAATTCAGATGGGTTGTTTGCGTGAGACTGAGTAGATTCTTTGCGCGAGTAAGCGCAACAAAAACGCAGCCCACGCATAATTACGAACTCATGGACGCCGCCGCCCCAAAACCCTCCGACCCACTACACGGACTCACGCTCGAAGCCATTCTCAAAGCGCTAGTCGCTCATTTCGGGTGGCCAGAGCTCGGCGAGCGCATCCCGATCCGCTGCTTCACGCACGATCCCAGCATCAACTCAAGCCTCAAATTCCTCCGCAAAACACCCTGGGCGCGCGAGAAAGTGGAGGGGCTTTATTTGTTTATGTTGCGTGATATTCGGCGGGGTGAATTGAAAAATCTGCATATTTCGCCTAACAATTAAAGCGCCTAGATCACAGCGAAGCGATACGACGCGCATACGCCTATGTCGCGAAAAACGCGGTCAGATTCCCGTCTGAACCAGTCAAATGCGATCTTCATGTCCACGATTGAGTTTGTCGCGCCTTCGTGATCGTGCTTTCCTTTTGGGCGCGGCGCGCCCATAATCCGCCCGACCGCACATCCAATGTACGAGATTCGACGAAGGAGCTTTGTCATGCACCACCAATCCGTTCGCGCGATCAGCTGTCTGAGCGTGGCAGTATGTTTTGTCATCGCTATGATGACTGGAGTCGCGACCGCGCAAACGCTGAGCTACCAGGCAATATTGTCAGGCGCCGCAGAGTCTCCGCCAAACTCTTCAACTGCGGTTGGAACAGCTCGCGTTACCTTTGACGCGAGCGCGCAGACGATGCGAGTTGTTTCGAATTTTTCGGGCTTGACCGGAACGGTAACTGTTGTACACATCCACTGTTGCACCTCAACTGCGCTGACCGGAACCGCTGGCGTCGCCACCGTCAGCCCAACTTTTCCCGGTTTCCCGACCGGCGTGACATCAGGCTCCTATGACAATACATTTGATATGACCTTAGCCAGTTCGTACAACTCTGGATTTTTGACGAGCAGCGGTGGAACGACTGCCGCTGCCCTCACAGCGTTACAAGCAGGGATCGCTGCGGGCAAGTCGTACTTCAATCTTCACACGACCACATTTGGCGGAGGTGAAATTCGCGGCTTTTTGGTGCCACCGACCCTCGACGTTGATGCCAGCAACACTTCCACGCGCTATCACGCCTTGACCGATGGCTTACTGATCATGCGCTATTTATTGAACCCAACGGGTACGCCAGCAGTTGTCGGCATCACCGGTGCGACTGCCACCCGGATCCTCCCGGCCGATGTAAAAACGTATCTAGATTTGACTAAACCATCGCTCGATATCGATGGCGACAGCAGCTTCGATGCGAGTACTGATGGCATGCTAATTCTTCGCTACCTGCTGGGTCTGCGCGGCGATGCGCTAGTCAATAACGCCGTTACGCCGGGCGCACCGCGTAACACAGCATTGCTGATCGAAGCGTATTTGGGCACGCTGACGCCGTAGATCGGACGGTGGACGACGAATCGATCGTCGGCGACAAATCATCGCATCAGTTACATCGAGCGGAAAAGTTGATAGCTGTATCTAACGGAAATGCCCAGAAAAAAAGCGCCCGGAGGCGCTTTTTTTGGTCTGGGTCCCCGCATTCGCGGGAATGACACGCTGGAAGCTTGGACATGCGTTCATGGTTCGACCCTTCGACAAGCTCAGGATCACCACGAACGGGACAACATAAAACCGAGCAGACGGGATGCAGTGCAAGGCGCTTTTCAGCAACGTGTACTTCACGTACACGAGCCGGAAAGCAACGACGCAATGCGCCCGTATGCGAAGGTTTTTACATGTCCATTCCGCCCATGCCGCCCATCCCACCCATTCCGCCACCACCCATGCCGCCAGCGGGTGAGTCATCCTTAGGAAGCTCAGCCACCATTGCATCGGTCGTAAGCATTAGCGATGCAACAGACGCCGCATTTTGCAATGCGCAACGCGTGACTTTAGTTGGATCGAGCACGCCCATTTCAACCATGTCGCCGTAGGTGTCGTTAGCGGCGTTGAAGCCGTAGTTGCCCTTGCCTTCGAGCACTTTGTTAACCACCACTGATGGCTCACCACCGGCGTTTTGCACGATCATACGAAGCGGCTCTTCGATGGCGCGAAGGATGATTTTGATGCCGGCTTCTTGATCAGGATTGTCGCCCTTGATCTTGCCTGCGTTGGCGCGTGCGCGAAGCAGCGCTACGCCGCCACCAGCAACGATGCCCTCTTCAACCGCTGCACGCGTTGCGTGCAGTGCGTCTTCAACGCGTGCCTTTTTCTCTTTCATTTCGACTTCGGTCGCTGCACCCACTTTGATAAGCGCTACACCGCCCGCAAGTTTCGCAACGCGCTCTTGCAGTTTTTCTTTGTCGTAATCAGAGGTCGCCTCTTCGATCTGTTTGCGAATTTGCGCAACACGACCTTTGATGCCGTCTTCTTTGCCTGCGCCGTCGATGATCGTTGTGTTCTCTTTGCCCACTTCGATTTTCTTAGCTTGACCAAGGTCAGCAAGCGTGACGCTTTCAAGCTTCAAGCCGACTTCATCAGAAATCACAGTGCCGCCAGTGAGGATCGCGAGATCTTCAAGCATGGCTTTACGACGATCACCGAAACCTGGCGCCTTAACAGCAACAGTTTTAAGGATGCCGCGGATGTTGTTCACAACGAGCGTTGCGAGCGCTTCGCCATCAACTTCTTCAGCGATGATCAGGAGCGGACGACCGGCTTTTGCAACTTGCTCAAGCGTTGGCAACAGATCGCGAATGTTCGAGATCTTTTTGTCGTGCAGGAGGATGTATGGGTTGTCCATCAAAGCGAGTTGCTTGTCAGGATTGTTGATGAAGTATGGGCTGATGTAGCCGCGATCAAACTGCATGCCTTCAACGACGTCGAGCTCGTTCTCTAACGACTTGCCGTCTTCAACAGTGATCACGCCTTCTTTGCCGACTTTTTCCATCGCGTCAGCGATGATCTGGCCGATGTGCGCATCTGAGTTTGCAGAGATCGAGCCGACTTGTGCGATTTCTTTCGCGGTCGTGCAAGGCTTCGACATTTTCTTCAACTCTTCGGTCAAAGCGGTAACTGCTTTGTCGATACCGCGCTTCAGATCCATTGGGTTCATGCCAGCGGCTACGAACTTCATGCCTTCTTGCACGATCGACTGTGCGAGCACGGTGGCGGTCGTGGTGCCGTCGCCTGCGACGTCAGAAGTTTTCGAAGCAACTTCTTTCACCATCTGCGCGCCCATGTTTTCGAACTTGTCTTTGAGTTCGATTTCTTTCGCAACAGATACACCGTCTTTGGTGATCGTTGGCGCGCCGAATGAGCGCTCGAGAACTACGTTACGACCCTTCGGGCCGAGTGTGACTTTAACTGCGTTTGCCAGGATGTTGACACCGCGCACCATACCGGCACGGGCTGATTCGCCGAAGCGTACGTCTTTAGCTGCCATGATTAATACTCCAAATTAACAATAAATTCTTTTGAGGGGAGACCCGTTCAAAGGAAATATCGGGATGCAGTGCGAGGCGCTTGGCGGCGACGTGTACTTGTGTACACGAGCGTGCAAGCAACGAAGCAATGCGCCCGAGATTTACTTTTGAACGACAGCCATGATGTCTTCTTCGCGCATAACGAGAAGTTCATCACCATCGACTTTGACGGTCTGGCCAGCGTATTTGCCGAACAACACGCGATCGCCAACTTTCAAGTCGGGCGCGTTTTGTTTGCCGCTGTCGTCACGCTTACCAGGGCCGACTGCGAGCACTTCGCCTTGATCCGGCTTCTCAGCGGCAGTGTCGGGAATCACGATGCCAGAGGCCGTCTTACGCTCTTCTTCGAGACGTTTAACGATCACGCGATCGTGCAATGGGCGTAGTTTCATGCGATGTTCTCCTTGAACTAGTACATGGTTAGAAATCGGGTCGTTGGTGCCGCAGGCGCGACTCAACGAGATCAGCCGGATGGCTGAGCGACCAGTGCGATGCCAGGTGTCCCACCGGGTTGTTAGCACTCGTCGTTGATGAGTGCTAATTATAGGGAGCACTTTTGAGAGTTCAAGCGTCGTCCGCATGAAAACGTCGACAGCGATTTCGACTAGACCCAATAATGATTGGGTAAGCAACTTATTTTAGACGATTTCGCTATTTATTATTTTATCGTGCAAGCCCATATAAATTAGGGTCTATCTTGCTTTTCTACATCGAATACCAATTGAGCAAAACGTCCCTTTTTCGCATACGGAAATAGAAAAAAAGCTGCGGCGACGCTGGGCGCTGGGTCCGTCTCAGCTTGCTGCGCACGCGGTCAGGGGCATCGCTACAGCGCTTGCAAAACCGCCGCTTCGAGAGCTCGATCTCGCTGTGTTTGCAAATCGAAAGCGTTTGGTAGGATCTCTACATTCGGCGCTACGCCAACATTTTCGACAGCTTGGCCCGCTAAATCAAGAAAACCTACTTCGCTGTAGGCGAGCTCACCGCCCTGATTTAACTGGGCGTAACCCAAAAACGCCAGTAAACAGCCGCACGATGTCTCACCGACGATGACGGCGCGGCCCGTTGCTTTGAGCGTGCTCGCGACGATTTCGCTGGCGCTCGCCGAATAATTGTCGATCAACACCACGACCTTTCCGGCGTAAGCGTCGGCACGACCGGGCACGCTGCGATCTAGAGCGACGACTTGTACTGCGCCAAACGCAACCGTCACCGGGGTGTTGTTTCGCGTAGTTGCCCGACCGATACCGGTCTTCGTTTTGAAAAAATAACCCACCAGTGCGTTTGAAAGCGAACCCGATCCGCCGCCATTGCCGCGCAAATCGAGAACCAATCCCGGCGCGCTTTTCACTGCGTCCAGCGCACTAAACAATTCGCTTCGCAATGATTCTGAAAACGCGGTCAGCCGAACGTATCCGACGCCCGAGGGCAATATTCGCGACGCTACCAACGGTCGCGTAATTGCATTTCGACGCTTCAGCGTTGCAGTGATTTTTTCGCCATCCGCACGTTCGAATTCGACCATCACACCTTGTGGGTTGTCGCGCGCGACGTCGTTCAACGCGCGAAGCGCGCCACGACGAGTGGCCTGCGGCGACGATGAAGGCCGAGCCTGTGCAACCCATTCGCGCCACTGCGTTAGCGCCGGACGACTACCGATCTGCGTGATGAGCATTCCGGGCCGCAGACCTGCGAAATAAGCGTCAGAATCCACGTTCACCGACGTTGCGATCAGCGCTCCAGCTAGCTCGCGAAAATTAACGCCCAGGGTGAGCACACGCTGCTGACGGCGCGCTTCGACTTGGATTGGCGATTCGACGCGGGTGTGCGAGTCTTTAAGCTCGGCGGCCATGCGATCCAGCAGCGCCCAGTACGTATTTTCGTTCGGCGCATCAATAATGAGCGGCGCCCATCTAGCTTTGGCTGCCGCCCAATCGACGCCGTTCAGATCTGCGCGATAGTAGCGATCACGAATGGTGGTCCACACGTAGTCGACAGTTGCGACTCGCGCGGCGCGAATCGCTTCAGCGGTTGGTGGCGTTAGCTGTTCATCCCGCAGACTGAGAGTTGAAACTTCGCGGCGGGAAATGGTGTTGTACGGATCAAAACTTGCACATCCCGCAACCAAGGCGGCAACGACTAGAGCCGCAAACGGAGCAACCGAGCGCAGACGATTGCAAGACTGCAAAAACCTCATCTGCGCAGATCATCGTCATCGTCGTAGCGGCGCGCGGTGATCGTGATTCGCGCGGGGGCATAGGCCTTGGCAAGCGCGCGGATGTAGGCGAGCGTGCCTTCAAGAACAGCCGCCGTTGCCTTCACACCGTCTTCACTCACGATTCGATCAGCCACCGCGCGCTCGAATCTCTCCCGAGCGTCGGGCAGCACGTGCGCACGAATTCGCGCCGTAACGAACGGTTCAGCCTCGTCCGCAGTGTTAAAACTTTTTGCGACCGGCGTACCCAGCGGCGTGCCTTCCAAAACAACAACGCGATTGGCGTCTCGATCATCAATGTTTTCCTGCGTCATTCAGTCGTCTCCAGCCGTTTTCTGATTATCAGTTCACACCCTAACGCACAGTCGCAAAAGCCCGGCACCGATGAGTTGATCGCCATGACGCAACTCAGTTCGTCCCTCACTTCGTCGATTGGTCGCGGCGTTCATCGTTTGATCGCCCGCGCGCTTGCATTCCGGCAGAATCATAGCCATATTCCACGTTGCGAGGCTTTCGCATTTATCTCGGAGAAAACCTATGCCGGACGTTATTGATCAACCCGCTGCTGGCACCCCTGCTGCAGCGCCCGATGTTGTCTCTGGACCTGCTGAATCTAGCGTGCAGATTACGCATGTGATGTATGCGCTGTATGCGCTCGGATTACTTACTGCGGGCGTGATCGCGATCGCGGGGGTGATCATCGCGTATGTCAAAGCCGATGACGTTCGCGGAACGTATTTGCAATCGCACTTCAGCTGGCTCATCCGCACTTTCTGGTGGGGTTTGCTCTGGGCTTCGGTGGTATGGCTTTTTGTGATCGTCACCTTCGGTATTGGCCTTGTCGTGGCTTGGATACCGTGGGGCATCGTGTGGGTGTGGTTTGCCTACCGCATCATTAAGGGTTGGTTGCGTTTGTCAGAAAAACGCGCCGTCGAATAACGCGAGCCGCTCTGGCACGCGGCGCAATGCCGTTGCGCACTAATCACGCGGCTTCACTTTGAGGCCGCGTTTTTTATTGGTAACGCCACTAGCAACTACCTTCTAGGCGACGATCCCGCATTCGTTTTTGCGTTTTCTTTAGCGTCTGCGGTGGCATTTGCAAACACCCACTCCACCGCACCGTCGAGTACTTCCACTGCGTTATCGGCGTTTGCGTGATTAATCATCCCGACGAAAATGTAGCGCCGGTTGCCCGCCACTTGCAAATAGCCCGCTAAGGCTTTCACGCCTGTCAACGTGCCGGTTTTTAGAAACGCATTGCCTTGCGTTGGGCTATTGATAAAACGTCGCACCAGCGTGCCATCGGTCGCCGCGACCGGAAGCGATTGCACGAAATCATTTGCGTAGGGTGCGGTTAGCCCGTACTCCAAAAACTTGGCGAGACTTTTGGCAGAAATCCGCTCCTTCCTAGACAGTCCCGATCCGTTCTCAATCACCAGCTCGGGCACGTCAAAGCCACGCAGCTTGGTCCACTCGCCAACCGCCAATGCAGCGCGGCCAATTCGTGCGGGCGAATCGTTCAACACCGCATCAAACGTCAGCAACAATTGCCGCGCCATCACGTTGTTACTGAATTTATTGACGTCCGTCACCATCGCGGAGAGCGGCACCGACGCATGCGAATACAACACTCGCGCCGTTTTTGCAGTTGCCGCCTCTTTCACCGCGCCAACGAGCACGCCGCCCGCATCTTTCCAAAGTCGTGCAAACGTGCCAAATAACAACTCGCGATGATCCATGAAACTGACGTACCAATCACGGTCGCCGCATTCGACTGAAAAGACGCCGGCAAAGGTAGCAGTCGCCGTCGCAGTTGTGGCGCCATTTGCCATTGGCGGTGGCGATGTCGGCGTAGCGGTGGTGGCAATAGGTTCGAGTGGTTTCGCCACGACCACTGCACGGTCTAAGTCACCAAGCTTGCCCGCCTCAAAGCTCGCCGCCATCCGTGATCGCCAATCGCCGCAGGCGCCGGTCACGCTGCGCAGTTGGTTCACGATGTTTAAGCCTTCTGGCGTAGGGCCGTCCGTAGTGATGTTGATTGCACCGCTAAGTTGGGGCGTGAAGCGAAAGCCAACGGATTTGAAATTGAACAACAGCGCGTCGGGCGTTGCGTTGTAGGGTCGAAGCGGTAGTCCGTCAAAGGCCGCACTGTCATACGTTGCCGGCGCGAAACGCGTTCGATCAAACTGCAAGCCACCGCGAAGCTCACGAATCCCCTGCGCTCGAAGTGCGTTGACCGCGGCTTGCAAATGCTCCCAGGTGAACTTAGGGTCTCCGCTGCCGCGAATAATGAGCGGCGTGTCGAGCGCGCCATCGCGAACCGCCCCGGTAGTCAGAAAGTCAGTTTTCCAGGTGTACTGAGGCGTCAGCACATCGAGCGCCACAAGCGTTGTCACCAGTTTCATCGTCGAGGCTGGATTCATCGCCCGTGTGGCTCGATGCTCGATCAGCGCCGCTTCGCGTCCGACTTCGCGCACGTAAAGCGACATCGCATTTGCGGGGATGCCGTTTGCTTTCAGCGCCCGCTGAACGGTCGGCGGCAACTCCGCCGCGCTTGCAGCGACAGACGCCGCGACTCCACAAAAGGCTGCGCCTAGGCGCAGCAGCGCTCGGCAGGCTACAAAAATTTGGCGGGAAGCCGCCCTAACATCTTGCATATTTGTCTGAATTTTGTTCTAGTTCGAACTAAGATGAAGCTTGTATACGAAAAACCTGGGTTTCTGCCCGCCTTGCGCGAGCTGGTTCGTTGCAATCAAGCGTTCGAACGCTTTTCCGCCACACATGTTCGCACGCTTGAGCTCACCCCGCCACAGTTTGACGTTATCGCAACGCTCGGCAACACAACCGGGATGACCTGCGGCGAGCTGGGCGAGAAAACACTCATTACCAAGGGCACACTCACCGGCGTCCTAGACCGCCTTGAAGAGCGGAAACTAGTTTCGCGTCGTGCTGACATTACTGACGCACGGCGCACGCATATCGCGCTCACGACACTCGGGGAACAGATGTTTGCCCGCGCGTTTCCGGCGCACCTTCATCATTTGAGCCGTGCGTTTGACCGTTTGCCGCCAGAGCAATTAAAAGCCATGCTCTCGGCGCTTGCGGAGTTGCGCGGCGCATTCGAAAAGGAGCTTGCGGCATGACCAAACCTGACACTACGTTGATCTCAGCGCCCGTGTGGGACGGCTTCGTTCGCGCGTTCCATTGGAGTTTGGTGCTGCTTTTTACGTTCTCAGCGATCACCGGCAAAGTTGGCGGCGGCTGGATAAAGTGGCACATGTACTCGGGTTATGCGATTTTGGTGCTGGTGCTGTTTCGCCTTGTGTGGGGTTTTGTTGGCGGCGAATTCGCGCGATTCACTTCGTTCGTCGCAGGCCCCGTTTCGGCGATCCGATTTGCACTGGGCTTACTCAAGGCGGGTTCGCAGCACGTGATTTCGCACAACCCGGTGGGCGGTTGGATGGTTGTCGTGTTGCTACTGTTGCTGGCAACACAAGCGGGGTTCGGCTTGATTTCTGACGATGAAATTGCAACAACGGGGCCGCTTGCACGCTATGTCTCCACCGAAATGTCTCTCAAAGCAATGAGCTGGCATCGCCTGCTCGGCGACGTGTTGCTCGCGCTCGTTGCAGTCCACATTGCAGCCGTTCTCTTTCATGTGTTCGTTAAAAAAGAGGGGCTGATTCGTGCGATGTTGACGGGCAATAAATCGTTGCCGCCCGCGCTTGCCGAGCAAGCGCAAACCGCGCGCAAAGCATCTCATACCGTTGGATTTGTTGTGTTGTCATTGGCCGTAGCTGCGGTGGTTGTTACAGTGAATTGGTCAAGCTTGTTCGCGAAATAAAGTGTATTTATTAGTTGTGTTGTTCCTCTGTTGTTAGTTTTTTTCTTTGAAGGATTGTTTATGAAATCGTTAACCAAACTTGCAATCGTCGCTGGCGCTGTCGCCATCGCCGCGACCGCTCTCGCGCAACCGAAACCTGAGCAATTCGTGAAGCAACGCCAATCGGCGCTCGCGCTGATCGGCTGGTACTTCGGTCCGATGGGTGCAGTCGCCAAGGGCGAAGCACCGTTTAACAAAGACGACGCCGTTCGCCGCACGACCAACTTGGTAGCACTATCAAAAATGCCGTGGGAAGGCTTCGTTGCTGGCACCGACAATATCGGCAACACCAAAGCGCTGCCCGCGATTTGGACTCAAAACGCCAAGTTCAAAGAAGCAGGCGCGAAGATGGAAGCCGAAATGGTGAAACTCGCCGCTGCCGCAAACGCAGGCAACGAAGCAGAATTTAAGAAACAGTTTGGCGTCGTCGGCGGCACCTGCAAAGCGTGTCACGACGATTTCCGGAAGCAATAAACGAATCGGATTTTGTGGTTATCGCCAGCATCAAACAGCGATAACCACATCTTCATTCGGTTGTCGCCGTCGACGGAAATCGGTTTGGCGCACTAACGCTATTCAGTTAGGCTCCGAACGCAGAGACTATTTCGTCGGCGCAGCGTTCATCACCGCCGAGCGAGCGAGCTTTACGTCATCTGGAAGCGTCATGGGGCGAACCCCTTTGACTGCACTGATCGCAAACTTCGGGTCGAGCCTTTGTAGCTCGGAGAAAAATCCAGGAAAGTGGGCTGCGCCGTACGTGATGTAGATCTTCTCCGCATTTGAGTCAGCAACGAATTTCGCGAGTGCTCTGTTGCGTAGATCAAGGATTATGCGATCTGTGGGATTGTGCTTATTGCCACTTTGGCCAGAGACTGCCATCCCGAGCACACCGCGGCATACGATACCCACCAGTTTTTTTTGATCGGGTGTAGCCGAGCTAATCGCTTCTAACAACGGCAACACAGGATCAGTTCCCGCGTCTTTTTTCGGTGCGGCGGCTCTTGCAGCGATTGCGGATGCGAAAGCGGGTTCGCTAGCGAGCAGACGGTCATACTCATTTTTCATTTCGAGATAATTCACGTCCGCCGTAACGTGGCGAGAAGGATTCGCCGCTTGGTCCGCGAGCAGAGGCTGAAAATAAGTGAGTTGAAACTTAAGTCCGCAGTTATCAGCAAGTTTGACGTACCCGGCACTCAGGTCGGTATCGGATCCACGCAGCGTTTTGTTAAACCATTCGTCGAGATCGGGTCGTCCCGCAACGGGTTGCACGCCTTCGTAGAACAGCGTGTAACCGTCAACTAGCGCTTTTTGAAGATCAAATACGACTGATTTGAAGAAATCTTCTGACGCAACATGCTGCATTCCCTGGAACACAACCTGTTTCTTGCCGTTAGAAAAGTGGACGAGCGGCACCGCAATCGGCCCACTTTGCACCCAGAACGCAAGGTAGTAGAGCGGCGCAGCGGCGAAGCCCAACGATGCAAGTATTCCAGCGCAGGCGAAAGCGATAAATGAGCGACCTGCGGAGAACTCGGCACTTTGTCGTTTGAAAACCCAGCGCAGCACGAACAGCAGAGAGCCAGCAAGGATGCCACCAAGGACGATCAGCACCATCATCCACGCAGGCAATGTGTACACCACCAACAACCCCGAGACGGCGAACAAAATGAGCGCGAGCCAGAATGCGCCGTAGAGTCTTGAGCCCCACGGCGAACCGCCGGATGATGTCGTGGATGTCATATTGCTAACGCTCCTTGCAATTGAACGCTTCGGTTTTCCCACTGCGGGTGTCAAGCCAATTGACTTTCACGTCAGCGCCCAAGCGCGATAGGCTCACGTTTTGCCCTTCGTATAACTGGTTGCTGGCCGTGCCTACGGCCCACATCGTTACCGTACGATCGCCGCGCTCAAGCCGAATCGTTGCAGGGTCGGTTTCGAAATAGTTCGCGACCAGCTCGTTCGCGGGGTTCTCCTGGCAGGAATACGAAATTGTTTTCGGCGAAACGAGTCGCCATACGGCCTGCAATTCCGACGTGCGCATACGGTATTGCGCGTCAACACAATCCTTGACTGTGTTCACGGTCCAGCTTGCGGTGATCCAGGTTTGCTCTTTCGCTTTCCAGCATTCGTTGCGCGCCTTAACCCAACCCCGCTGAGTCTGTTTAAGCGAAGCTGCTAGCGCGCCTTTAGCTTTCGCAGATGCAGATTTGTATGCACTGCTTAACGCTCGATCACGACTGGCTAGCGACGGATTACTGCAAATAAGCTTTTCGACTTCGTTGACCGCGTTAGCGCAATTAAACGTAGGTTTCTGAGCATAAGCCGCAAGCGATAGAGTGCTCGAAAACAAGATGAGCGCAATTGCGCGACGTGTTCGGGAAACCATAAAAACACCTGTAGGCAAAGAAGGACTTTTTCGCAACGTACACGCGCGGCACCTTTCTAGCACGCTGTCGTGCACGTGTTCATTGTGCAGGTGTTTATATCGCGACGCATTAAGAATCGCAACTATCAAAAGGGGAATGCGCCACTGCGTTGCAGCGCGGTGAGCAGCGCGCAGGCAACGGGCTCAGTGAGCCGTTTGACACTTGATGGCTCTGTCTGATGTTGAGGATCTTATGTCACAGCCTGCGGTCGCTGACTGGAGTCGCGCCGCAGTTGTTGTCGGCACGCAGACAACAGCAAATTCAAAGAAGCCGGCGCGAAGATGGAAGCTGAAATGGTGAAACTCGCCGCTGCCGCAAACGCAGGCAACGAAGCAGAATTTAAGAAACAGTTTGGCGTCGTCGGCGGCACCTGCAAAGCGTGTCACGACGATTTCCAGAAGCAATAAGCGATAAAGCTTTAAGTGTAATTGCCCGATTTATTCGGGCGATACACGCGATTCAGTCATCACACACTAATCTACTGAATAAGCGTTAACGCCCGCATTGCGCGGGCGCTTCGCGCTTTAGCTGATATCGAAAAGTTAAACGACCCACGCCGCGACTGTTGGCCGAAAAGTAGCACGACTACGGCTTAGCTGCTGAAAAGGATCGGACGTTTTCAAACGTGATTCGAATTATTTTGGCCGATACAGCGCACAGAGCTTGTTGCCATCCGGATCACGCACATAGGCAAGATGCAGCGCACCCATCTTGCCTTCGCGCAGGCCAGGCGCGTCTTCGATAGAAACGCCGCCATGAGCGACGGCTACGTCGTGAAACTGTTGCACTTGCTCGGCGGAGCTGCACTTGAAACCGATGGTGCCGCCGTTGGCGACGGTGGCGGCTTCTCCGTTGATCGGTTCGCTGATGCAAAACGTTGCGCCATCATGACGGTAGAAGAGCCGAGCATGCCCCGTTCCGGCTGTATTTTTGTGCGGTTCGCCTGCGCCTAATACGCCGAGTACGGCATCGTAAAACCGCTTTGCGCGCTCGATGTCGTTGGTGCCCACCATAATGTGACTGAACATGTCTTGATCCTAGTTTTCTGACTCACAAATTGTAGTGAGGGGGCGGCAGCGTACTGCGCGTCGGACTCCACAAATGAAAGTGGTTGCGCATGAAACGAGACGGTCGTGGTTCGATCTCGCGAGCGCTCGCTGAGCCGTCTTGTGTTGACGACGACGTTGCTGCCAATAACTCTCAAGATAGCCAGAGTTCGTTGATCGATGTGGCGAATTACGCGGCTCTCAGGTCATCAAAAACTGGAACCACCGACATGGCAACGAGCACGGCGGCCAACGGTACGGTCGCGACGTAGCCGAAGTGCTTGAAACCAAGCGCACCCGTAACACCGCCAATCACGAAAAACAAACAAAGCAGAAACAGAATGCTCAGCCGCTCGCGGTCAGCCACCACTTTTTTGTCCGCGCCTCGCGCGCTTCGATTCCAATAAAACAGGCGGCCGAGTTCGATACCAAGATCGGTGACAACGCCCGTCAGGTGGGTGGTTCGCACGGGCACACCAGAAATTTTGGTGACCACCGCGTTCTGCAATCCCATGATGAAGCAGAGCAGCATTACGGTGACCGGAACAAATAACCCTTGAATTTGAGCCAATCGCGCTCCGAGGAACCCAAACGAGATGAGCAGGACGGCCTCTAGAAGCAACGGCAATGCGAACGCGCTGCGAAGCTCGTGGCGCTTCGCAAAATTGATGATGACGACGGAGGTCATCGCGCCGAGCAAAAAGGAGGTCACCGCACCTAGCGCTCCGAGCGCCAGCGTGCTCTCACCCAATGCAATGTGATCGGCCATCGATGACACCAAGCCGGTCATGTGCGAGGTGTAGAGCTGAACCGCGAGAAACGCTCCAGCATTGGTCGCACCTGCGACAAACGCGAGCCCAAATCCGAGGTGTCGATCGCTCCGGGGAGAGCGATTTTCCATCGTCAAACTGCGAGCGTATTCAATGGGCATGCGTCAATCGTAACGGAGTCGCACGGTGTACGCTTTTGATAAGCGAGTTGCCGTCACCCGCTGGCACGGTGGAGCGAATTTGCTCAGGCTATATTGCCAAGATCGATGTTTTCCCAAAAGCCGCGTGCAGTCGCCGCAAGCTATTCGCGTGCGCCCTGGCGGTTTTCAACGCTTGCGTGCTCGAGCGGCTCGACGACGTCGGGGCCAACGTCGCTTGGTGAAACGTAATGCCCGATGAAGCCGAACGCTCCCGTCACGGCATAGCGCGATCGGTGCCGCCGCGCTTAGGAAGTCGTATTTTGCGTACGGGCAAGACTCGGCATGTGACAATAAACCAGAGCAACCGTATTTTTTGGGTTAAGCGCTAGTTCACTAGTTTTTCGAGTTTTACGTTTCCTTAGTGCTCCGCCCAATGAAATCGTGGTTTCACATAGTTTCTGCTTTTCGTAAATTCGCGTACCGCTGCATGCGCGGCTTAAGCGGTTCGCTCACGAGCGATTCGGTAAGTGAACGCATGTCTTCAGCGCGAGTGTCGGTCAAAACTGTTCGTTTTAATTGTGCATAGGCGCCCGCCGAAAGCGCACGAACATCGCCTGCGATTTCTTCAACGCGACGCGGCCAAGCCGCGCTGTCCGCGATTTCAGTGAGGAAATTGCCGGCGAGCGCGTCGCCTACGTTCAGTACTGCGGCGCTGCGCAGGCACTGGAATGCGATGTCCGCACCAACCCGTGACGCGAGCCGCCGCGTGCCAATGGCAATGCCCATTTTCCAGCTCGGCATTCGCAGCGTTGCGCCTGGCGCAGCGATTCGATAATCGCAAGCCATTGCGAGATCAAAGCCCGCGCCGTAAGCGCCGCCCTGGACGAGCGCTACGGTTGCAAACGGCGCGTAATAAACCGACTGCAACAGCGCTTCCGCGCGCTGGAGTCGTGTGATCAAACTGGCATCGCTCTCCGCATCAAGATTCGACAAATCAAACCCCGCGCAGAAATTTTTCCCCTCGCCCGCGATCACCAGCAGTTCGGTGCCGTCGACCAGCGCTGCATCAAGCGCTTGCTGTAATGCGCAAACCGTTGCGTCATCCAACGCGTTCGCCTTAGCGGCACGGTTGAGCGTGAGACGGGTGATTGTGCCGTGTTTTTCAGTGAATAGAGAGGCGGAGTTCACGCTGCGATTGTAGGCGCGGGTTTCTGCGTCGGGCTTACCAAAGCTGCGCCTAAAATTGAAGAATTGTTGGGAGGAACTGCGCTGTGATTGAGAGCGGATTTTGGATTTTTATTGTTGAAGCAGTTGTCGCCGGTACGCTGTTCGCAGGCTTGATCTGGTGGGTGATGAAGGGTACATCGGCCAAGGATCGCGCAAAGATGGAAGAAGCTAGGCGTAATGCGAAAGTTCAGGGCGAAGATCCACCCAATATGAACCGCTAATGGCGGCTAGCCGTGTCTCGGGACATCGACGGTTAGTGCAACACACGTTTTGCGCTGCATGTAAATCGTGGGATGGGGGCTTCGAACGAGGTGCCATCGGCGGCGGTAAAGGTGTAGCTGCCGTGCATCGTGCCAACCGGGGTTTTAAATTGCGTACCGCTGGTGTACTGGAAGCTTTCGCCGGACGCGAGGATCGGCTGTTTACCGACAACGCCTTCGCCTTTAACTTCTTCAATTTCACCATTGCCATCAGTGATGATCCAGTGGCGTGAAATAAGCTGCACCGTCTCGTCACCCGTGTTCACAATATTGATGTGATAAGCGAAGGTGAATAACCCGCGATCGGGATCGCTTTGCTCAGCCAAATAGAATGGCGTGGGATCAATAGTTACACCGTATTTCACGGGCGATCTCGCTTACACATGTTACGCGCTTGAACGCTGCGTTAGAGGGAACTCAATTGTCTCGCAATTTCAAAATCGCCCCGTCGATTCTTTCGGCGGACTTCGCAAAACTGGGGGATGAGGTGCGTGCAGTAATCGCTGCGGGCGCGGATTTGATTCATTTCGACGTGATGGACAATCATTACGTGCCGAACTTAACGATCGGGCCGATGGTGTGCGCGGCAATCAAGCCGCATGTGGGCGACACGCCCATTGATGTTCATTTAATGGTGAAACCCGTTGACGCAGTCGCTACAGAATTTGCGAAAGCGGGCGCAAACATCATCAGTTTTCATCCTGAGGCGAGTGACCATATTGATCGAACGATCGGACTCATTCGTGACTCAGGTTGCAAACCAGGGCTCGTGTTCAATCCGGCAACGCCGCTGTCGTATCTCGATTACACCATCGACAAACTCGATTTGATTTTGCTCATGAGCGTGAACCCGGGTTTTGGTGGGCAGAAATTCATTGAAGGCGTGTTGCCAAAAATAGTTGAGGTTCGTAGGCGTATCGATGCAGCGGAACAACGAACGGGTAGAAAAATTTTGCTCGAAGTCGATGGCGGCATCAAAGCCGACAACATCGCGAAAGTCGCAGCGGCAGGCGCGGATACGTTTGTTGCCGGATCGGCGATTTATGGCGCGAAAGATTACGCCGCAGCGATCAGCCAAATGCGAGTTTCGCTAGCCTCGATATAGCATTCCGCTTTATATGTTCACGCCCAATTTAATTGGGCTGCTACGTAATATATTCTAGTATTCGATAATTAAGATAATAACGCCGGTCGCCCAAACGGAACGGGGGAATAGGCACGAAGTTAAATTTAATGACTCACATTTCCAATATCCGCGCAGTGGCAATTGATCTTGACGGCACGCTGCTCGACACCATTCCCGATCTTGCCGGCGCGGTCAATCGCGTGCTTGCAGAACTCGGGCATCACACGCTCGATCTTCACTTGGTAAAAAGTTTTGTCGGCGGCGGACTTGGTGAACACATGCGTAAATCGCTACGCGTTGTGTTGGGGCGTGAACCGACGGATCAAGAAAAGGCCGACGCGATGGCGCGCTATCGTCGCCATTACGCTGAGCACATCGCCGATGAAACAACCCTTTATCCCGGCGTGATCGACGGGCTTGAGGCGTTCAAGGCGCGCGGTTTCACGATGTCAGTGGTGACCAACAAATGGACGAGCTATACCCACACATTGCTCGAACATTTTGGTCTCGCGAAGTATTTTCATCACGTCGTCTGTGGTGAAACGCTTGAGCACAATAAACCGCACCCGGCGATGATTTATTGGTCAGCGGGGAAACATGGCGTGCACCCCAAAGAAATGTTGATGCTCGGCGACTCCGGCAACGACAGCCGCAGCGCACAAGCGGCGGGCTCGCCGGTGGTGTTACTGGACTACGGATATAGCGAGGGCGAGGCGCTTACTGATTTGCGTCCTAACGCGATTGTGAGTACATTTACCGATATTCCGCCGTTGCTCACATAGCAGCGCTCTCGCGAAACACAAAAGACTTCATGTTCAAACTCAACGGTTCTTGGTGGCAAAAAGGTTGGTGGCGTCAAGCCATCTAGATCTATTTGCGCCTGCCGCGTGCCACAAACGCGTGCCACAGACACCGAAACGAGTTTCTTCAAACCCCTGAGCTACGGCGATCGCCGATCGCCGCTCACCGTACCTTGAACATGTATGACTGAACAAGAATTCCTAAAGCTCGCCCAGCAAGGCTTCACGCGCATTCCGCTCGTTGAACACACGCTCGCCGACCTCGATACACCGCTCTCGATTTACTTGAAACTCGCGAATGATCGCTACACGTTTCTGCTGGAGTCCGTCGTTGGCGGCGAGCGATTCGGGCGATACAGTTTTATTGGTTTGCGCACGCGCTCACGCATCGAGGTGCGCGGCAATGAAATCACCCACATCACCGAATACGGCCCGACCAAACAAAACGTTGCTGATCCGCTCGATTACATCGCCGCGTATCAAGCGCAATTCAAAGTGGCGACCGTGCCAGGATTGCCGCGTTTTGCGGGCGGGCTTACCGGTTACTTTGGATTTGAGACGGCGGGCTACATTGAGCCGCGCCTAGCGAAGCGCTACAAAGAACACGCAAAGCCCGATCAACTTGGCGTGCCCGACATTTTGCTGCTACTCACTGAAGAGCTAGCGGTGATCGACAATCTGTCTGGAAAGATTTCGCTGATCGTGTATGCGGATCCTGCGAAGCCCGATGCGTTCATGCGCGCGAATCAGCGCCTTTCAGAATTGCGAGCGCGGCTGCGTGAGCCTGCGAAATTGCCGCTGCAACCGGCGACAACAATGATCAACGCACAATCGCAGATGGGGCAGGCGGCGTACGAAGCAGCGGTGCATGTGTGCAAGGACTACATCGCCGCAGGCGATTGCATGCAGGTCGTGCCATCGCAGCGGATGTCGATGGATTTCCCGGAGCCGCCCATATCGCTCTATCGCGCTCTGCGCACGTTAAACCCGTCGCCGTACATGTTCTTTTATAACTTCGGCGACTTTCATGTGGTTGGTGCTTCGCCTGAAATTCTGGTGCGCAAAGAAGGTGAAACGGTCACCGTGCGCCCAATTGCGGGCACTCGAAAGCGTGGTGCAACGCGCGAGGAAGATGATGCGCTTGCAGAAGAATTACTTGCGGACGAAAAAGAAGTCGCCGAGCATGTGATGCTCATTGATCTCGGTCGAAATGATGTAGGGCGCATCGCAAAAACGGGCAGCGTGATCGTGAAAGACAAAATGATTGTTGAGCGTTACTCGCATGTGATGCATATCGTGAGTAACGTCGAAGGCACGCTGAAACCGGGCACGAACAATATCGATGTGCTTCGAGCTACGTTTCCCGCAGGCACACTCTCTGGCGCGCCAAAAATTCGTGCTCTAGAAATCATTCACGAAGTCGAGCCGGTGAAGCGAAATATTTACGGCGGCGCAGTGGGCTATATGAGTTATCAGGGCGACATGGATATGTGCATCGCGATACGCACCGCGGTCATCAAAGACGGCAAGCTCTATGCCCAAGCAGGCGCAGGTATCGTGCATGATTCAGTGCCTACTAAAGAATGGGAAGAGACGTTGCAGAAAACGCGTTCGGTGTTGCGCGCGGCTGAGATGGTGCAGCAGGGATTGGACGGAGGCACGCAATGAAAGTAATTGATTTGCGCAGCGACACCGTCACTCGACCAACACCCGCGATGCAAGCGGCGATGGCCGCAGCGGAGGTCGGCGACGACGTGTGGGGCGACGACCCGACCGTCAATCGACTACAAGCGATGGCGGCAGAGCGCACTGGTAAAGAAGCAGCGCTCTTTTTCCCCTCTGGCACACAAAGCAACCTCGCCGCCCTCATGGCGCATTGTGAGCGCGGTGATGAATACATCGTCGGGCAAATGGCGCACACTTATCGTTGGGAAGGCGGCGGCGCGGCCGTGCTCGGGAGCATTCAGCCACAGCCAATTGAGAATGAAGCCGATGGCAGTTTGCCACTCGCAAAAATCGCCGCTGCAATTAAACCTCACGGACCCGGACTCGGTGCGCACTTCGCGCGAACGAGGTTGCTCGCGCTAGAAAACACGTGGGGCGGTCGCGTGTTGCCCGCGGCATACGTTACCGAAGCCACCAACTTTGCGCGGTCAAAAGGTTTGTCGACACATCTTGACGGCGCGCGCGCGTTTAACGCAGCAGTCGCATCAAACGTGTCAATCGCAGATATTTGTAAGCCGTTTGACACTGTTTCGATTTGCACTTCGAAAGGTTTAGGTACACCCGTGGGCGCGGTGCTCGTGGGCACTCGCGAGTTGATCGACAAAGCGTATCGCTGGAGAAAAATGCTCGGTGGCGGCATGCGGCAATCAGGCTACCTTGCAGCAGCGTCAATCTATGCGCTCGATCACCATGTGAGTCGTCTTGCCGAAGATCACGCCAACGCACAGCTGCTCGCACAAGGTTTGCGAAAAATTTCTGAGATTGAAGTGGTCGGACAAGCGACGAATATGGTGTTCCTCAAACTGCCCGAAGCGCATGCGAAACCGCTGGAAACATTTCTCGCGCAACGCGGTATCTTGATGCAAGGGGTTTACGCAGCGCGACTTGTTACGCATCTGGATATCACGCACGGTGATGTCAATCGTTTTGTTATGGCAGTTAGCGACTATTTCAAAGGAGCAGCGAAATGATTCTGCTCATCGACAACTACGACAGCTTCACTTACAACCTCGCGCAGTATCTGGGCGAGCTAGGGCAAGATGTAGAAGTCATTCGTAACGATGCGATTGACCTCGCTGGTGTTGCCGCAAAAAAGCCCGAACGAATCGTCGTTTCACCGGGGCCGTGCACGCCGAATGAAGCAGGTATTTCAGTGTCGCTCATTCGCGAGTTTGCTGGAAAAATTCCAATCCTTGGTGTCTGCCTCGGGCATCAATCAATTGGTGCTGCGTTTGGTGGAAACATCGTTCGCGCGAAGCGCGTGATGCATGGAAAAACATCCACCTTGTCACACAATCGTCAAGATTGCTTTGCGAACATTCCCACGCCCTACACAGTGATTCGCTATCACTCACTCGTTATCGAGCGCGCAACGCTTCCGAAAGAGCTCTCCATCACTGCCGAAAGTGACGATGGCGAAATCATGGGGGTTCGCCACAAAACACTACCCGTCTGGGGTGTGCAATTTCATCCTGAGTCGATTTTGACCGAACACGGCCATAATCTACTCAAGAACTTCGTGAGCTTATGACTTCGGTCGTCATTCATCACTTGTCATTCGTCCAATACCGCAGGTAACTCAAATGCCACCGATTTCAATTCAAGAAGCGATTCAACGCTCCGTCGAGCATCGCGAAATTTTTCATGACGAGATGCTGTCGCTTATGCATCAACTCATGAAGGGTGAATTCACACCTGCTCAGGCGGCGGCTTTTTTGATGGGACTGCGCGTTAAGAAAGAAACGATTGGTGAAGTTGCCGCGGCTGCGCAAGTGATGCGCGAGCTCTCCACCAAAGTGCCGATTGATAACGAGCCAAATCTGGTGGATATCGTGGGCACTGGCGGTGATATGTCGCATACGTTCAATATCTCCACCGCGTCAATGTTTGTTGCAGCCGCCGCTGGCGCGAAAGTTGCGAAGCATGGAAATCGTGGCGTGTCATCGCGCAGCGGTGCAGCGGACGTGCTCGAAACGCTTGGTGTGAACATCATGCTCACCCCAGAGCAGATTGCATCGAGTATCCGCGCAACAGGTATTGGCTTCATGTTCGCCCCGAATCATCATGCGGCAATGAAAGCGGTTGCGCCTGTGCGTCGTGAGTTGGGTGTGAAAACGATCTTCAACATTCTTGGGCCACTCACCAACCCCGCAAGTGCGCCGAATACCATGATGGGCGTGTTTCATGCTGATCTCGTGGGCATTCAAGTGCGGGTGATGCAGCGCTTAGGCGCGCAACATGTGCTCGTTGTTCACGGGCGCGATTCGCTCGATGAGATTTCGCTCGGCGCGGGCACGTTGGTCGGCGAGCTGAAAGATGGAAAGATCACTGAATACGAGATTCATCCCGAAGACTTCGGTTTCACTATGAGCGCAACTCGCAATCTGCGCGTTGAAACGCCCGAAGAATCAAAGGCGATGATGTTGAACGCGCTTGAAGGCAAGCATTCTCCCGCGCTCAATGTCGTGTTGCTCAATGCAGGCGGTGCGCTCTACGCTGCAAACGTTTCACCAACGTTGCGCGACGGCATCAATCTCGCGAGGAAGACTATTGAGTCGGGGGCTGCGCGTAAAAAAGTTGACGAGTTTGCTGCGTTTACGCAGCAATTCAAATAGGTTTTGAATTGGCTATGTCCGACATCCTCAACAAAATTATCGCAACTAAACACGATGAAATCGCGGCGGCGATGCGTGCGAAACCACTTTCCGCTGTTCGCGCAGAAGCTGAAGCCGCGCGCGACGATGTACGCGATTTTGCGGGAGCGATTTGGACGAAGCTTGGCGAAAAGAAATCAGCGGTGATCGCTGAGATCAAGAAAGCGAGCCCTAGTAAAGGTGTGTTGCGTGAGCATTTCGTTCCTGCAGAAATCGCAAGGAGTTACCAAGCGGGCGGCGCTGCCTGTCTCTCAGTGCTCACTGATGTTTCGTATTTCCACGGCTCGCCCGAATATCTAAAGCAAGCTCGCGCTGCCTGCGATTTGCCAATCGTTCGCAAGGACTTCATCGTAGATCCTTATCAAGTCTATGAGGCACGAGCGATGGGTGCCGATTGCATTTTGCTGATCGTCGGCGCGCTTGAGTGGAATCAGATGCTCGCGCTCGAAGCGCTTGCACATGAGCTCAACATGGATGTACTCGTGGAATCCCACGACGCTGAGGAGCTTGAAGCCGCACTGACTTTGGCAACGCCACTAATCGGCATCAACAATCGCGATTTGCGCACGTTTAATGTGTCGCTACAAACCACGATTGATTTACTCGCTCAGATTCCGAGTGACAAAACAGTTATTACGGAGAGCGGAATTTTGACGCGCGAAGATGTGGCGCAGATGCGAGAACATCAGGTTCACGGGTTCCTCGTAGGCGAAGCGTTCATGCGTGCGCCCGATCCAGGCATCGCACTCGCGACACTATTTTCGTAGGCGACGTGCCGATGCAGCTTCGAGTTTCGAAAAATGCATTGCGCTTGCCATCGCAAGCAACAGACCAGCTAGCAGTGTCCACCAAGTGCTGAGTGTCGGGATCGGTTCGCCGAAACCACGCACCACAGTTGGACTCGGCGCGACGGCGAGGCCTTCAAATCCGCCAATGGCGAGACCGTTCAGCGTCACATTTACAGGCGTAGAAGTGGCACGCGTTTCCGCATTAATCGAAAACACCTGAGATGGGTTCGCATTGGTAATCTCCCATAACAGTCCGGTAACGGTATCAGCGTCAAATCCCGCGTCGAGTGTTGACGGCGTCACTGGGCCGAGTGCAGTTAGTGCGCCAGAGGTTGTGTTGACGCAGTAGAGCTGCGCGGGCGAAACATTGGCACCGAGCGCGAACAAACCCGAGCTGCAGTTAGCAGACGGCGACCGTCCGGCAAGCCCGGCGATTGCAACCGATCCGGCAGGGCCGCGTGGCGTTGCGGCGCCGGTTGTTGTGTTGAGCGAAAAAATTGTTGCACTCATCGCCATGTAGAGTTCGCCGTTAGGCAAAAACGCGAGACCAACCGGTGACGCGACGGCGGCAACACCCAAGGCGACAGTGCCTGTTGCAGCGCAAACGGCAGAGCTGCTCGGCGTCGTCGAGCATTTCAGTAGTCGCGGCGACGCAGTTTGCGGATCAACCGCAAACACCTCACCGGCAGGGCTCATCGCCATGCCTTCGATCTTGGTAAAACCCGACGGCCCGATCACACTCGCTTCACCAGTTGCGAGATCGATTCGATACAGGTTGTCATCACCATCACTGCGAACCGAATAGCCGATCGGTGCGGCAGCAACAATTGCGCCGAAGCCAAGCGCCAGCAGACCCGTGAAAATACGAGTGCAGAAGCCTGCTGGCGAGCTGTCCGTTTGGGCAGTCGCGAGCGCGAAAGGTCGCTCTAGAATCATGAAAGTGATGAAGGAAAGTGCGGCGGTATGGGTTTACTGAATACCTATTTTGCCGCGAACCATGATTTCTCAACGAGCGAGAATCAGTGGCAACACCTGTTGCGTACGGATACAACAAAGCTTGTCGCAACTCTGCGACAAGGCTCACATCTAGAGCGAACGGCACTCCACGCCAAACGCCAGTGATAAATGGGCGTAAGTACTTTTGGCGGTAATTTCGATATGCTGAGTTTTTACGTCTTTCGCCTGGCTTTTTAGGCGTCTAACGACCACAGAGGATTGATTGAGTCTGATCCAGCGACAGTCCATGGCAACCCCCTCGCTTACCAGCATCAGCAAGCCACGAGTTTCCGTCGCCGTTGGCTGGTTCGTTGGTTTGGCGACCGCTTTGCCACTAGTGGTTGCTTACCAACAGCCGCCGCAGCCCGCGTTCTTTAATCAATGGCTGAGCGCGTTGTTGTGGGGTTTCGTTGCTGCTGTATTTATAGTGACGTCGGCCGCCGCAACTTCGTTTCGCGATTGGTTTTCCGATAGCTCACTTCGCGCGGCTCGGCCAATGCTGGTGGCGCTGCTCATCCTCATTCTTGCGATCATCCTCCATGCCGTGGTCGGCGTCACGCCGTGGTTCGTTGCGCTACCCGCACTGTGTGTGTTGACTCTGGGGTGCGTTCTCAGCGTCACAACGGCAAGACTTGGTTTTCTTGAACGCCGCATGCTATTTCGATACTTTTCGATGGGTATCGTAATCGCTGCTGTTGCCAACGCCGTAGTGGCGCTAGTGCAGTGGAATGCGCCCAGTTTTGGAAACGAGCTGTTTGTTGCGCAGCTTCAAGGTGATCGTGTTTTCGGCAATTTGCGGCAGCCTAACCTGCTCGCGCTAGTGTGCGTCTGGGGCATTTGCGCGATTTGGGAGGCCCTCGACGGCTGGCGCTCGCTCAATTGGGTCGTGTGCGCATTACTTTTCTGGGCCGTCTTTGCGAGCGGATCGAGAGCGGGAATGATCGCTCTGGTGATCGCAGTTGCAATCATCATCGCGGGGTTACTGTGGTCGCGTCAAATTGCGGCACGAACGCGCGGCGCTGCAACGCAACAGGCTCGCAAGAAGCACAGCGGCGGCTATTGGTGGTTCATCGGAGCCTGCGTTGCGCTCGTGGGCGTCGCGTTGCTCGTTGGCGGTTATCTTTGGGAATACGACACGCGCGTTACGTCGACGGAGCAACGTGTATTGCTTTGGAAAAATGTTCTAGGCCTGATTAAAGCCGAGCCGTGGACAGGCGTTGGCTTTGGTCAACTTAATTTTGCGTGGACGTTGACACCGTTCGCTCAGCGCTCACCCGATGTGTTTGATCACGCACACAATTTGATTCTTCAACTCGTTGTCGAGCTGGGCGCACCGATAGCGACGGCTGTGCTGTTTTTTTTGCTGATCGCGCTGTTGCGGGCGTTAAAAACCGGACTCAAGTTCTGGCAATGGACGATCGTTGCGTTCATCGCTGCGGTGCTGGTGCAAAGTTTGTTTGAATACCCGCTATGGTTCGCGCATTTTTTGCTGCCTACCGTTTTTGCAGCCGCGCTGCTTTGCGGCGCGTCGACCGAAGAAGAAAGTACCGATCGCGCCACGTTGTCGATCCGCACAACGCGAACCAAGATGGTGATCGCCGGACTGACTGGCGCTGCGAGTGTGGCGATTGCGAGCTGGTTTATTTACGGCTATTTGCAGGTCGCAGCGATTTACAACCAACGTGAGCGGCTTGATCTCGCACTGCAGGCAGCACAGCGGGCTAAGACGCACACCGTGTATGGTCACTACGGCGACTATGCGCTAATCATGCTCGATCCTGATCGCGCAGAGCTCTCGCTATTTGCACGACCTACACGCTCCTTGATTGATGAGCGGCTGCTTGCGCAATGGGCACGCAGCTACGATCGTGCGGGTGACGTCGCTCGCGCTTCGCATTTGGCGTCGCGCGCGTTTGAGTTCCCCGCCGCGCAGGCGTTTGGCGGATTGCCTCCAGTCGAAAATTCAAAAACACCCAACGCATCGTTAAGGCGTGAGCTGGCTGCGAGCGACTTTCGCGAACAAACGCGAAAGCGCTAGCAAACGGCAATTACTGTTGAGTCAACGGCTCAGGCGGGCGCGGTGGCGTAGGGATGCGTGGCAACTGCGGCCTTGAAATGTCGCCGAGTTTCGGTGAACTTGCTGGTAGAGGCGGCGTGCCGAGGCAAGTGCCTACTTTTTCGCCACCGTTGTTAGCCTCGTTGCTCTCCGCGATTTCATTGCTTGAATCGGCGCGCGCTGAATACTTCACACAGTTCGGTAGTTGATTGCCCGGAATGCGGAAATCATTGCAAACGAAACCGCCGTTGGCGGGCGCGCTAGGGTAGCGAATTTTTCCGATCAACACGGCCCAAGAGATAGGCGGTGAACCTGACGGCGTGCCTTGTTGCATCATGGCTTCAACGTCAAACGGCCCCGTAGCAGTGCCCGTGTTTTTCACACAAACGTAGAGGTAAGGCACGCCGCTCAGCATGCGTGGCTCCATACTCATGACCGTTAGATCTGGGAGCCGAATCGGGCGCGCAAGCTGCAGGTTTGGTTTGATTTCAGTCAGCGGTCTGCTAGGCGTGATCACCGGCGTAACGCCAGGTTGAGCAACTGCGCTTGCCGCAATAACAAGCGACGAAATCGCGAACGAGAGGAGACGAAGATTCATACAGTTTCACCTAGACAGAGTTGATGGACGCTCAATGAGTCGCGCCGCTGGGTCTGCCGGTTCAATGAAATGAGCGCGGCGTCGATGACGCTTACAGGTACAAACGCAATTCAGAGGCGCAGCACGACAAACGCGCCGGCTTTGTTGCATTCCTGAGAAACTGTCTTATTCCGGCTTTATAGGTCAACAGCCTCTTATATTGGGCGGTAGAACAAAATATCACGCACCTCGTGACCTAGCTTTATCCCGCGCAATTCGAATTTGGTCAGGGGTCGCCACTCAGGTTTTGCCGCGAAGCCGTCTGCTGAATTTTTAAGCGATGGCTCGGAATTTAGGACTTCGAGCATTTGGTCGGCGTAGGGCACCCAATCGGTTGCCATATGCAGATAGCCACCGTTTGCCAGTCGCGAGGCGATCAGCGAAACCAACGCGGGTTGCACCAAGCGACGTTTATTGTGTCGTTTCTTGTGCCACGGGTCGGGGAAATAAATATGAACGCCGTGAAGCGAATGCGGTGCGATCATGTGCTGCAGCACGTCAACCGCGTCATGCTGAATGACGCGCACGTTCGCAACGCGTTGCTCCTCTAGCAAATTGCACAGGTTGCCGACCCCTGGTGGGTGCACCTCAACGCCGATGAAGTCGTTTTCTGGCTGCGCCGCTGCAATCGCAGCTGTCGTTTGTCCCATGCCGCAGCCGATTTCTAGAATAAGTGGCGCAACGCGGCCAAACGCCTGCGACCAGTCCATCACATCTTCTCGATACGGCACGCCGAGACGCGCCATGCCGTCTGTGAGCCCGCGTTGTTGCTTCGGCGACATTCGGCCAGCTCGCACCACAAAGCTGCGGATTGGACGATGCATTCCCTGTTCAAGCTGTTCTGTCATGGCAGCGTCTCTAATTTAATTATCGCGAGTGGAGGCGGTGTTCGTAGCGCTAAGGCGCAAGCACTGTCCATCGAGCATCGGCGACATCCAAGCTGATCGCGCTAGATTTTGCGTTCTCGGTGATTTCAACAATGAGGCGAATATTGCTCGCCCAGCTTACGTCAGCGTCGTCCCACAATGTGCGCGGCGTGAACACGCGTTCTCGCAGCGCTCCACGTCGTTCAATCCGCCACAACGCAAGCCGATTTTCACAGCCTTCCTTGCAAAAATCTGCGGTCGCAAAGTAGCGCCCATCCCGATTAAATTTGGGTTCGTTGGGGAGTTCTGTAAGGCTTCCGGTAGCGCGTTGAAGCAGTAAAAATTCCACTTTGTCCGCTCGCGCGCGATAGAGCACGACCGCGTCGGCGCTCGGCACGTACGCATAAAAACTAGTGTTTGGCCCAGCCTCCGAATCCACATCCTCAAAAATGAAGGGCGGCTCGTTTGGGATGGTCACTGCGAGCAAACGCCCAACGCGCTTCACCACTCTATCTGCACCGGGTTGCGCAATTTGAAACAACTCAATTTTTTTGCCGCAGTCGGCAGGGTCGGCGGTGTTTGTGCAGAGCTTGGAAAATTGAGCAGCACCCGGTGCCACGATTGCGGGAATTGCCGCGACGGACGGAACAGCAGGCTGAATCGTTTCCGTTGTTGACACTAACATCGGCTGTGCGATAGCGTGCTTGGCTAATGCCAAGATCAAGACGAGAGCTGCGTCCACGCTAAAGCGTCGCGAGCTTTGAATCAGAAACTTCATCTCCGCATTTTCTCATTCGCAACGCTCGCGCCAAAAAAAACGCGACCGAGGTCGCGTTTTCGTAGAACTGAGCGAATCTTCGCTAACCGAGTGCTTTTGTGACTTGCGCCTTAAGCGCGCCATCAAGCAGCGCAATCGACTCGTTCAGATGCGCGCGGTTCTCGATGGTGAGCGTGCGTTTCGCAGAGGCCGCTTTGAGCTTTGCGAGCAAATCCACGGCGAACTCGCGTTGCAAGCTTCTTGCGTCGGCGGGCGTGCGCGGGCTCGGGCTGGCAACGGCTTGCGCCATCATGCGCACGTGCTCGCGTTGCAAATTACGACGCATCTGGCTGATGTCGGTGTTGCTGCCAAGCTCGCTCCACACCGCTTTTTGTAGCGTGCCGTAGAGCTCGGCAACGCTGAGCATTTTGCTCGAGTCGGCCATGCGTTCGGGCGCAGTAATCAAGCGCGCAGCAACACTATCACGCATCAGTTGCTGCAGGGCTGCACGTTGAATACCGAGCACGCGCCCTGCCACTGAATAATCAACCGGGGTGATGCCGCCCAATCCAAAATCGTCGTCGAAGTTATCGAATCTCGCGTCGAAGTCGATGGTGAGTTTGCCGAGGAAATCAGGGCGGAATTTGAACGAATTCACTTCGAACAAGTTTTTGGTCAACAGATTAAGTGCGCGGCGCTGTTTCTCGGCGTCGACCGGGGTGAGCGGTTGACGGCCAGTGCCTGAAACATCGCGCAGCACGGTCACGCCACCGACGTACTTCGCAGCCAGTTCGCTGACCTGACCGATCAAATTGAAGCCACGCTCGAAGTTACGGCGAAGTTGCTCATACTGCGTTCCCGCTGGCAACTGTTTTGTCTGCCAACGATCCCAGAGCTCGCGAACAACGGTGAATCGTTTCTCGTAGAAGGCAAGCGGATCTGAGCCCAAGTCGCTGCGATTGACTTCAGGGTCGATGCCTTCGACAAAAGAGCCGAAACCAGCATCTTCGTCTGTTGCGTACGCGAGCAGCGGCTCTGTGGCGCGGGAGAGCGTTTTTGCAAGCGTGGTCTTTTCTGCCTCAGGTGCCGTTTGCTGGTATCCATATTCGACCGCCCAAATATCGTACGGGCCGACCGTGACCATCGAGTACTGACCTTGGCGCTCCTCTTTGGTGGCAATATTCAACGCGTTGTAGTCCATCACCGAAGATGAAATACCGGTTTCAGCGCCGAACTTCGCGTCGCGAAGTTGCTCGGGTGTGATCGACGTGGACGCGCGGAAATTGTGACGCAGACCAATGGTGTGACCCACCTCGTGCGTGGTGATGTCCTTCATGGCATCCATCACAAAGCGCTCGGCTTCGGGGGAACCGTATTCAAATTCTCCGCGGCCGACGAGTAAGTCGAGGGCGAGCGCGGTTTCGTTGAGCTTGCTTCCTGCGTAGCTGCAAAGCTCAGCGGAATTGCCAAACAAACGGTCAAATGCAACGGGGCGCGGCGGATCTTCGCTAGCGCGCCCAGTGTAGATGCGGGTGATGTCCTCATTCATTTCGATATCGGCGTCGAGGATTTCGCCAGTGCGTGGATCGACCTTTGACGGACCGCGTGCACCGAACGGAATGGCACGACCGGCCACCCAGCGTACCGAGGCAAAACGCGTTGCCGAGGTGTCGAAGTCAGCGTCGTCGGCTTGCTGTTTCACCACGATTGCGTTCTTGAAACCAATCTTTTCGTACGCTTTGTTCCATTCAAGAATGCCCGCACTGACGGTGTCGCGGTATTTCGTTGGAATATTTTTATCGAGCCAAAACACGATTGGCTCTTTCGGTTCACTCATCGCAGCACTGGGGTCTTTCTTCTCTAAACGCCAGCGGTGGATGAAACGCGAACGCGGATCGCGCATGTCAGGATTGGTGTAGTCCGCCACTGCCGTCGAGAAATACCCGACGCGCGGATCGGACACGCGGGGTGTCATCGGCTGCGCAGGAAGCTTCGAGAACCCATAGTAGAAGCCGAAGAACATCGAGCGCACATCCGGCAACGTGGTTGGCAGGCGCGAAGGAGGCGCCATCGGATTCGGTATGGGCGGCGGCAGCACGACTTTCTGGAGACCGTAGTGCGCGCGAACATGAAATCCGGTTTCGCTCTCACTGTTTTTTGAGCGCTCGATACCTGAGTTTGCGCGGTCAAATGCGTACGGCTGACGGTACGCTTGCTCCAGACGCGAGGCGGCTGAGGGGAAATCGTTGATCAGCAGTGCGTTTGCTTCGATCAACACGCTTTTACGCTCGGGATGCGGTGCTGAAACAATTGCCGCCGTACCAATCAGTGAATCCGAAAATGCGCGGCTGATCATGTCTTTAGCTGGCGATTTATCAGCTGCAGTAAATGCGGTGTTGCGCGCGATCATCTGCACGCCTTGCGTACCAAACTTGCGGAAGCTCGCCATGTAGGAGCCGCGGCCAGTGGCAAGATAGCCGCCCATTTGGTTGCCGAAAATTCCCGAATCACCGATCGCGTTGGTCACGTTAACCGAAAAGAAAAACGGGCGATCCCACATCGATTCGGGAATCTCAATCCAAACCTTGTCGTCTTTGTGCCACGTGGTGAAGAACCCTTTGTCTTCTTTCGCGTCTTTGATAATGTCGGCGAATGGTCGCGGCGGCGGCGGTGTGCCCGGCGCGGCAGCCGCAGGTGCGCCGGCGGGAGCGGCTTTAGCGGCGACAACTTTCTCCGCGGCAGCTTTAGCGGCGTCGCCGGTTGCAGATGCGAGTGCAGCTTTGGCAGCATCCGTTGCTGGCGCTGCAGCGGGAGCGGTCTGGGCGGTTGGGCTTGACGCGCAGCCAGAAATTAGGATCGCAGTGGCACTCGCGACTGTTACCGTGGTGGCAAAGGCGAGCGGGCGAAGGTGAAATCGTGACATGAAACTCCCCACAATTGGCAAAGCGGCTTTTGACCGCTAGACATTAAAAGCAACGGGCTAGAAGAAATTTGAAGAGCGCGTTGTTAGTCACCATAATCCCGCTCGTCACCCGATGTATCTGGCGCGACGCGGTTTTTGTTGAATCAAAACGTTTTCGATCAAAACTCTGATAAGTGTACGTATCGGCGCTTGCAAGCTTCTGGCTCAAACGCAGCCAGCGGAACGCGTGCGACGAATGACGACTTCAAGTGAACGAAGTGCAAAGTTCCCGTTGCGAAAAAGAAACATGCGCTGCTCTACGCTAACTGCGTTTGCCAGGCGCGGGGCGTCTCGCAGCAGCCTTCGTAACGAGCGTTTTTGTTGCGCCACAGCACTCGAGCCATTGCGAATGCGCTGCGTTGAACTTGGCGATTTCCTGCCGCAGCCAATCGACGAACGCTCGCACCTCAGGTCGGCGCGCACCGCGCGGCGACACGATCAAAAAGCAACCGGAATTCGAGCGCACCGCAACATCGAACGGGCGCACCAATTCGCCGCTCATGGCCATGTCGGCGCCGTAAATTCGCGAGAGCGCGACCCCTTGGCCGCGTTGCGCCGCCATCATGGTTTGCGCGATGAAATCGAACTTGAGCTGCGACCGACCGCGCACATCAGCCATCCCAAGCGCCGAGAAAAACGACACCCACGTCGCGCCGGTTTCTGCGGGGCCGCCGGGCGTGCTCTCGATCAGCGTATGTTTCGCGAGGTCTTTCAAATCTTTAAGCGCGGGCGCGGTCTTCAAATAGCTCGGGCCGACAATTGGAAAAATTACCTCGTCGAGAAGAAGTTCGGCGTCAGCTGGGGCCGCTTCATGGCGCAAATAGCGAATGGCGACGTCGATATTTTCAAGTTCAAGATCGAGCTGACGATCCGTTGCGCCAATTTCGATGTCTGCGGTCGGCCGCAGCGCGCGGAAACCAGCGAGGCGCGGAATCAGCCACAACGATGCAAACGAAGCGAACGTGCTCACCGAAATGCGCGGTGAAAACGCATCTCGCCGCATCCGCTCTACGCAGGCATCAAGCTCCGAGAGCAAGCGTTGCACCACGGGCAGAAACTGCTTGCCTTCATCAGTAAGTGCGACTTCCCGCGCTTTCCGAACAAATAACGAGATGCCAAATTCCTCTTCTAGCCCTTGTACTTGTCGACTGATTGCAGATTGCGTGAGGTTTAACTCCATCGCAGCGCGAGTCAGACTGGTGTGGCGAGCGGCGGCCTCAAATCCACGCAAGCCCGCCAGCGTGAGCGGGCGATGGTGTAGTGCGGCAACCGAGAGAGACGATGAATCAGACATAGGCGCTCCAAAGTAATCGCTCTATTATGCATGCAATTTCCTCAGTCTTCCCCGCAATCAATGCGTTGGACACAGGCTCAATTGTTCTCTTAAATACGATCACGCGAGTCTCCTCACTCGCGAATAGTGTCTGAAAGGAACTCAGTCATGGACCACAATCATTATCCCTTCGCAACGCAAGACTGGTCGCTCACGCGGCATCGCACATTGGTACTACAAGCCAGCCAAGTTCGCGCATTGGAATCACTCAAAGGTGAGCTTTGGGTGACCATCGATGGAAACTGCAACGACTTTTTTGTTGGCTCAGGTCAGTCCATCAACATCCCGTGTCACGTTGGCAATGTCGTGATCGAAGCGACCAGCGCAACGTCAGTGGTGCGCGTCGCGCTTGCGGCGCAATCGCAGCTCGTTTCGCATTTGGGGCCGTCGTTTGCCGAAGCGCTTGGCGTTTCAGTGCTGCGCCCGTTTGCCGCTCTCTTGTGTAGAGCCGCCGCTGCTCTGGGTCGTCTTGCGACGAAACTCGATCCGAAACTCGCCCGCGCTTAGATCGAATCGCGAGCCTCGTCATGCATCATCGGAGAGAAAAATGAACGAAGCGCTTGTGTTAATCGACATCCAGAACGACTACTTTCCTGGCGGCGCGGCAGCTTTGCATGAGCCCGTCGCGGCCTCAGAACAAGCAACGCCGTTGCTTGCCGCGTTTCGAGCGCAGGGTAAGCCGATCGTCCACGTGCAACACATTTCGACGCGCGCTGGTGCAACATTTTTCTTGCCGAACACAGAAGGCGCAGAGATTCACCAAAGTGTTGCGCCGCGTGATGGCGAAACGATCATTGTGAAGCATTTCCCCAATAGTTTTAGAGAGACAGCGCTGCTTCAACGCTTGCGCGATCAGCAGATCGATTCGCTGGTGATCGCGGGCATGATGACGCACATGTGCGTTGACACGACGGTGCGTGCGGCATCCGATCTCGGTTTTCGCTGTGCGCTTGCGGCGGACGCGTGCGCAACGAAAGCACTTACGTTTGGTGACAACACCGTTGCCGCGAAAGACGTTCAACTCGCCTATCTCGCAGCGCTTTCGGGATCATTCGCAAACGTTCAAAACACGTCTACTATTCTTGCGTCGATAGCGCAACATAACGCCTAAATCTCGAGTGACTTTTTTATGCTGAATCTCTATGTCAACACCGGATACACCAGCCCTTACGCGCTTGCTGCGTTCGTAACGCTTAAAGAAAAAGGTTTGTCATTCACGATCAGCGAAGTTGATTTGGGAGCAAACGCGCATCAAGGTGCGGCGTATGCGAAACAATCGCTCACGCAGCGAATCCCGACGCTGGTACATGATGATTTCGCGCTCTCCGAATCGTCCGCGATTTGTGAATACTTGGAAGAAGCGTTTCCTGATGCGCCACGCGTCTATCCGCGCGACGTGAAAGAGCGCGCTCGAGCGCGACAAATTCAAGCATTTGTTCGAAGCGATTTGATGCCGATTCGCATTGAGCGTTCAACGAGCACGGTGTTTCAAAACGATATCGCTAAGCCCCTTTCAAATGATGCGCAGCAGGCGGCTAAAAAACTCCTCGACGCGGCTAATGTCCTGGTCGGCAATTCATCGGGGCACTTGTTCGATGAGTGGTGCATCGCCGATGTCGATTTAGCAATGATGTTGAATCGCCTCGTTCATAACGGTGACGAAGTGCCGGAAAAGCTCAGCCGCTATGTGCAAACACAGTGGGCTCGCCCGAGCGTGCAAGCGTGGGTTGAACTCGCTCGCAACGCGAATAAAAAATAGACATCTGCTACAGCGTGATCCGCTCTATTAGTTTGGGGCACACGCACGATAAACGTTCAAGTCAGTTCTTGAGTAAAAACACGTAGTTGCCCAATTGGAAAGGGTACTGGGCAACAAAGACCATCGCTGAAACGACGTCAGCGCAGCACCGAAGCCTCGAGATTAAGCGCGCGTCACAATTTCTCCGCGCAGCGTGTGCGCGACTGCTTCGGTGATGGTCACGTCGACATATTGCCCGATCAAGCGCGAGTTACCCGGAAAGTTCACCACGCGATTATTTTCAGTGCGCGCCGCAAGCTCGTCTTTACTTTTTTTCGAGACACTTTCAACGAGCACTCGTTCAACGTTGCCAACCATCGCCTGCGAGTATCCGTAGAAAAGTTCATCGATGCGCTTTTGCAATTGACTCAAGCGCGCTGATTTTTCTGCGGCAGGCGTGTCATCAACAAGATCCGCTGCGGGCGTGCCCGGCCTCGCGCTGTAGGTGAAACTAAACGCTCCGTCGAACGCAACGTCATCGATCAATTTCATCGTGAGGTCGTGATCTTTTTGCGTTTCGCCCGGAAAGCCGACGATGAAATCGGAAGTGAGCGAAATGTTCGGACGCACCGCGCGCAGTTTGCGAACGGTTGATTTGAATTCAAGCGCAGTGTAGCCGCGTTTCATTGCAGCGAGGATGCGATCCGATCCGTGTTGAACGGGCAAATGCAATTGCGACACAAGTTTCGGCACTTTGGCGTACACCTCGATCAGCGACGTATTCATCTCGCGTGGATGTGACGTCGTGTAGCGAATGCGCTCAATGCCGGGAATTTCATCGATGTATTCGATAAGTGTTGCGAAATCCGCGATCTGCGCGCTATCGCCAGCGCTGCTACCCATCCTGCCGCGGTAAGCGTTCACGTTTTGGCCAAGCAGCGTGATTTCCTTTACGCCTTTGATCGCAAGCTCTGCGACTTCGGTGAGCACATCTTCAAACGGTCGCGATACCTCTTCGCCGCGGGTGTATGGCACCACGCAGAAGCTGCAATATTTGCTACACCCTTCCATGATCGACACGAACGCGCTTGCCGCTTCCACGCGCGCAGGCGGCATGTTGTCGAACTTCTCGATTTCGGGAAACGAGATGTCTACTTGCGATTTGCCCGTCGCGCGTTTTTTTGCAATCAGCTGCGGCAAACGATGCAGCGTTTGTGGACCGAACACGACGTCTACAAACGGTGCGCGCTCGACAATCGCTGCGCCTTCCTGGGAAGCAACGCAGCCGCCAACGCCAATCACAAGATTCGGATTCGTTTTTTTTAGCTCACGCACACGACCCAAATCGTGAAACACCTTTTCCTGCGCTTTTTCGCGCACCGAACAGGTGTTGAACAGAATCACATCCGCGTCATCCGGTGTATCAGTTTTTTCAAATCCATCCGATGCGTTCAAGATATCGGCCATCTTGTCGGAGTCGTATTCATTCATTTGGCAACCGAAGGTGCGAATGAATAGCTTTTTCTTCGGGTTCGCCGCTTGCGCGAGTGGCGCGAGTGGCGCGAGATCGGATTGTTGTGTAGGCGACGTTGTCGCCAAAATGTCAGCTTGATTCGGCATGATAGGCAGGGCGCGCGGCGTTATCCGGCGTTGCTTTGGAAACCCTTAATTGTAGGGAGTTCCTGTTGCGCTGCGACGCCAAGCTCATGTAACGTGCGGAAGTTGTAATAGGTGATTAAAAGAGGGAGGGTTTTGTGAAAAGCATTGCTGTTTTTGGTGTCGCGTTCGCTTTTTGTTTCGGCGCGCAAGCGCAAACGCCCGCAGTGACACCGACGAAAGTGCGCATCCATCACGTCGGCGTGCTGTCAAAAGGTCCTCTGGTTCCCACCAACAAAGAAGCGCTCGCAAGCGCGCAGGCCTACCTTGATCAGGTCAATCGCGAAGGTGGTGTCGCTGGGCGTCAAATCGAAATGGTGCTGCTTGACGATCAGCAAGAACCTACGCTCGCCGACACGTTATCTCGCGAAGTTGTGGAGCGCGACGAAGTGCTTGCCTTCTTTCTTCCGCGAACCTCGCCGACCAATCAGATGCTGTTGAAAAACGCGGCGCCGGTTGGCATTCCGATCATCGCGCCGCAGGTAGGCCCAAATTTTATGTACGCGCCCGATCAGCGCACGTTTTTCACCGTGAGGGCGAGCTACGAAGCCGAGCTCGTACGCGCGATTGACCTGCAACTGAAGTTTGATCGAAAGAAATTTGCATTCCTCACGTCTAATGACTCGTACGGCAACCCGCTGCTTGAGGCAGCGACCAAAAAGCTGGCGCCACTTGGTCTCACGCCGATTGCTGAAAAGGTGGATAACCGAGCCGCTGAACTCGGGCCTGGCCTGGCAAGTTTTTTGGACAAAAAGCCCGACGTGATCGTACTTCTATGTAGCGCAATCTGTGCTTCGGATTTTGTAAAGCAATACAAGCAACGCGGCGGTGTCGCGCAGTTCATTACGCTCTCAAACAACAGTTCAAACTCTTTTGTGAAAGGCTTGGGGCCGGCTGGACGAGGCGTAATCGTGATGCAAGTAATGCCGCTGCCCACCTCTCGCGTGGTGAAGCTCTCGAAAGACTATCAAGCGCTGTGTGCCGAGGCAAAACTCGCGCCGAGCTACAACGGTTTAGTTGCCTATGTCGGCGCTCGTGTGTTCGTGGAGGCGCTGCGTCGTGCGGGAAAAAACTTGAATCGCGAAACGCTGAAAACCGCGCTCACTTCAATGACCAAGTTTGGTCTCGGCGACTTCGTCATCAGCTACGGACCCAACGATCGCAGCGGTTCCGAGTTTGTTGAGGAAACGATTATTTCGCGTGAGGGTATTTTCTTGCGCTAGCCACTTACGAGAGTGGACGCGATCATAGTTCACGCGTGCCGCACAAACCTAAGTGGCACTAATGCTTACCGCCCGAATAAACTGGGCGGTAAGCGTTTTTATACCTCGCACCGGTTATTTTAGTAAATAACACGCGTGCCCACTAGATTTGGGTCTATACGGATATTTCCGATAAGACATCGACTATGGCGTTGGATTGGCTCCGATCAATGTCACGGCTTTGGTGTTGTTCGCAACTTTGTTCGCCGTGTTTGAGCCTTCATTGCTGCCCTGCGCCCACGCGCCGACCGTTGGATTTTGTTTGAGCACGCCTAATTCGTTGAGCACCGCCGCTGAATCGAAATTCAAGCTGATCATCCCGCAGTGTTCGGCGTTGGGGTTGAGGGTTCCGCTTACATCAAATAGATTTCCCGACATGCCGGGGATCGCAGGTACTGCGCTGAAGGCCCCAACCGAAGCCCAGTAGAACTTAGCGCGAATAGGCCCGTTTACTGCGGTAGCGCCAACATTTTTTACGCAGTAGTTCACTCGTAGCTGCTGTTTCGGCGCAGGCAATCCAGCCAAGGCGGCAGGAAAGATGCGGGCTTCGGCTTTGGTGATAACGAGATCACCCAGCGTAATTTGCTTCAGCGATCCGGGATTGATTTTTTGTTCGGACAACGGTGCTACGTTCGGCTTGGGTGGCGAATTTAGCTGAACGGTCTGCGCACTCACCAAGGCGCATGCAAACGCCGAAAACGCAGACACCAAAGCGCGCAAGGCGTTGTGCTGCAAAGAGATTGCGCTGAGCGCAGCCGAATAACGGTATTTCATTGTGGACTCCGGTAGTAAGTGACGTGATCTGATGCGCGAGAACTTCGCGCGTGAACTAACAGACGCAAAACGGACAGACTTACCGACACAAGCCGAATAGAATCGCAGACGTTCTCGCGCCATCAAACTTAATTCCATCATGCCTCTATCCGCAGCCTCTGCCGCCGACCGCGCTCGAATTCTCGCCGATGCGCTGCCGTATATCCGGCAGTTTCACGACAAAACGCTCGTGATTAAGTATGGCGGCAATGCGATGACCGACCCTGCGCTCAAAAAGAAGTTTGCATTTGACGTTGTGATGTTGAAACTGGTGGGCATGAACCCGGTAGTGGTCCACGGCGGCGGTCCGCAAATCAACGAAATGCTCGACAAAACGGGAAAAAAAGGCACCTTCGTTCAGGGCATGCGCGTCACCGATGACGAGACGCTGTACGTTGTCGAAGCGGTTCTCGGTGAACTCAATCAAGAAATCGTCGGCCTGATCAATCAAGAGGGCGGCAAGGCCGTCGGCCTCAATGGGCAAGACGCGGGCTTCATCCGCGCCAAAAAATTGATGTTGGAATCCGACACGAACCAAGGCGAAAAACTCGATATTGGTTTCGTCGGCGACATTGAATTCATCGACCCGACGCTGATTCATCATCTCGACGCTGCAGATTTCATCCCGGTGGTTGCGCCGATTGGCGTTGGCGAAGACGGACAGGCGTACAACATAAATGCCGATTTAGTGGCGTCAGAGTTGGCTCAAACGCTCAAAGCCGAGAAGCTGTTGCTGATGACCAATACGCCGGGCGTACTAGACAAAGGCGGCAACCTGCTGACGGGCCTTACGCACGCAAAAATCGAAGCGCTCTTCGCTGACGGAACCATTTCCGGCGGCATGCGCCCGAAGATCCAAGGCGCACTTGATGCTGCGCTGCACGGCGTAAAAGCGGTTCATATCATTGACGGGCGTGTAGAGCATGCGCTACTGTTGGAGATTCTCACGTCTGAGGGCGTGGGCACCATGATTCGCGCAAACTAACGTGTTTCGTCTACGAATCCCACTGAACTGATCGGATTCAATTGCACACGCAATTGAGGAGCAAAAAATATGGCGGGTAAACCGGGGGAGCGTCGAACGCAAATTCTGCAAGCGCTTGCAGAAATGCTGGAGACACCACAAGGCGAAAAAATAACGACCGCCGCTCTCGCCGCAAAGGTGGGGGTTTCGGAAGCAGCACTCTATCGCCATTTCGCGAGCAAAGCGCAAATGTTTGAAGCGCTGATTGAATTTATTGAAGAGACCATGTTCTCGCTCATCAATCAAATTGTGACAGCAGAGAAAGAAGGGCGCACTCAAGCGCTCTCGATCGTTGCGATGATGCTCACCTTTGCCGAGAAAAATCCGGGGATGGTGCGCGTGTTGATCGGCGATGCGCTAGTGAATGAAGATGCGCGCTTGCAAACGAGAATTAATCAAATACTTGATCGCATCGAAGCGTCAATCAAACAGTCTTTACAGCTGGTCACCGCTGCGAATCCGCAAGTCGATTTAAATCCGACGGCCTGCGCGTCCGCATGTGTTGCCTACGCGCTCGGGCGTTGGCACACTTACGCTAAGAGCGGCTTTAAGCGCAAGCCCAGTGCTAATTGGGGTGCAGAACAACTCGCGTTGCGCGTTTAGTCGGACAACGCATTCAGCACAGCGCTGCGCAATTAGCGCAACGCGAATAGAAGCCCGAGCGGCACGAAAACAACGCTCGCAATATTCCCCACGAGCACAATCGAGGCGACTTTCGCAGGCTCTTGTTTGTAGTAATCGGCAACCAAGAAATTAAGCACCGCAGGCGGTAGCGCACCAAACAAATAAGTAAGCCCGATTTGCTCCTTGGTCATCGGGATCAGATAGGTTGCAATGCACGCCGCAATGAGCCCGACAATTGGGCACACCGCTGCGGCGAGAAGCGACATCGAAAAATCTTCTCGCTTCACTTCGTTCATTCGCACGCCGAGTGAAAGCAGCATGAGCGGAATCGCAGAATCACCAATCATTTTCATCGGTTTGTGAATCACGTCGGGGATGTGCAATCCCGCAATGCCGATTGCCCCACCAATCACTGTTGCCCAGATCATCGGACTCTTGATGAGCAGCTTGATCTCGGCGTGTCGATGCACGATGAACGGGCCGATGGTGAAGTGCAATAGATTTGACGTCGTGAAAAGCGCGACCATTCCAGCCACGCCAGCCGGGCCAAAAGCGAACAACGCGAGCGGCAAACCCATATTGCCGCAGTTATTGAACATCATCGGCGGAACAAACGTTCGCGGGCTCTCGCCACTGAGTTTTGCAAAGGGCCAGGCGAGCAATCCGGAGCCAATCACCACAACAATGGATGCAGCAGCAAGCGGCCAAAGCGAAAGCAAATCGACGCTCTTGTCGCTCAAATAGGCGAGCACCAAAAACGGCCCGAACACGTCGAGGTTGAACCGATTCATCACCCGCATGTCGGGCTTCCATGTGCGTCCGAGCGCGTAGCCCAAGACAATTATCAGCAACACGGGCAGAACAATTTCTGCGATGCGGAGTGCGGTGTTCATATCGGCGGGTTTCGAGTGGCTCGGCGAATCGCGAAAAACGTCCAGGCGATTAGGGCAATTTCAATGAGCACGATGATAGTAAAGGCCACTTCATAGCCCTCATGCGAGTAGCGTGCGCTGCCGCTACCTGTTGCGATTGGGTATCGATTCACCACCAACCCGATGCACCATTGCACTAAAAAGCCGAGCCCGAACATCATGAAGTTGATGATGGTCGACAAGCGGCCGGCGACCGCCATGGGGAAATGTGGCGTGAGTGCCGCGAAAACTAGATTGCCCGCCACATGGGTTAAACCAAACCATGTCAGCAACAACGCGGCGGAAGGCGCCCAGGAAAACACAAAAGGAAGCAATCCGAGCACGTAGCCTATGCACGCAACGCTCGCAAAATAAGGTGCAGAACCACCCCGCGTAACAAAGCGACCCATCAATGTGCCAAGCGCAATGTTGGCCACGAACATGCCAGCAGAAACGAGTAGTAGGTGACCGCCAATCGCGTTGGGCTGCATGCCCATGACATCGACCAACCAAGGTCCAGCCCATAGCCCCTGCACCGCGAGGCCTACCGCGTTGCCAAAGCAGGTGATGGGTGCCACCGCCCAAAACAATGGCGATCGCAGAACGACGGCCACCGACACTCGGGGCGACGTGTTCTGAGCGGTGCGCGCACTCGGTGGATCGGGCACAATAAATCCAAGCCAAATTGCAACTGCAATCGAGAGCAGACCGACAACAAAAAACATCTGCGACCAGCTTATAAACCCAAGCACCCAAAGCACCGGTGCAGTCGAAGCAATGGCGCCCGCATTGCCAACGGCAAGCATGTAGCCATTCATCGCGGGCAGTCGTGGTTTAGGCAACCACAACCCAAAGGTTCGCAACGTTGCCATCAAACACGCGGCGACACCGATACCGATCAACGCGCGACCCACGATCAATCCGATGGACGACGTGGCGGATGCAAAAACAAAGCAGCCCGCTGCGCAGATCATCATGAGCGCTGCCTCAACACGGCGCGGGCGGTAGCGATCTAACAGGCTGCCAAGCGGCAGCTGGGTGAATGCGAACGCAAGAAAGTACGCCGCCGTTAGAAAGCCTAACTGCGCAGCGTCAAGTCCGAACTCGCGCGTAAGCTCCGGCGCGATGGCTGCATTCACCGTTCGCAAGCCGTAGCTGATGAGATACGCGCAACCGAATGGCGTGAAAACCGCAAGCGCGAATGAAAGCGCGCTAAACGGTTTCGCGCTGACCGCTACGCTCATGAGCTTGAACCGGCCGCCCACGCGAACACGCTCGGCGCAGAAGATTTGACCGAAAGATCCGAAGCCGATTTATGGGTTATTCGCTGATTCAACGCAGCAATAACTAAAGCGCCTGTAGTCCCATTGCATTGGGCCTGGAGGTGGTTATGTTTAATAATCAAGAATATAAATTTATTTCGCGATCGCCCATATAAAACGGGGCTAACTCGACTTATTTGGAATCAAACTAGAGAATGAATTGCGACAGATTCTCGTCCTGCGCAATGCTCGCAAGTTTTTTATCAACAAACGTTGCATCGATATCAATCACGGAACCGGTAAGAGAGTCGGCCTCGAAACTCACATCTTCAATCAACCGTTCCATCACCGTATGTAGGCGACGCGCGCCAATGTTTTCTTGGCGTTCGTTTACCGTAAATGCGATTTCTGCGAGTCGCGTGATAGCGTCTGGTTTGAAGTCTAGTGTGACTTGCTCAGTTTGGAGTAGTGCGGCGTATTGCTGAGTCAAGCTCGCATCAGTTGCCGTGAGAATGCGTTCAAAATCATTGACGGTCAGCGCTGATAGTTCAACACGTATTGGAAACCGACCTTGCAATTCTGGAATCAAATCGCTGGGTTTCGAGAGATGAAACGCGCCGCTTGCGATGAACAGCACATGATCGGTTTTGATCGCGCCGTATTTCGTGTTCACCGTGGTGCCCTCAACCAACGGCAGCAAGTCCCGCTGTACGCCTTGTCGCGACACGTCCGCGCCGCTTGTTTCTTGGCGCGCTGCGATTTTGTCAATTTCATCGAGAAACACGATGCCGTTTTGCTCGGCATTTTCAAGCGCTTTTGCGCGCAACTCCTCCTCGTTCACAAGCTTCGCGGCCTCTTCGTCCTGACATAGTTTCAGCGCTTCATCTACGCGCATCTTCTTGAGTTTCTTGCGCCCCTGTTGCAGGTTCGAGAACATGCCTTGAATCTGCTGCGTTAATTCCTCCATGCCTGGCGGTGCCATGACTTCCATCTGCGCTGCGGCTTGCGCCACTTCGATCTCGATTTCCTTGTCGTCAAGCTGGCCCTCGCGCAACATCTTGCGAAACTTTTGGCGGGTTGAGCTATCGGTTGGCTTTAAGTCATCAAAGTTGACGGCTTGCGGCGGCGGCAGCAGTGCATCGAGCACGCGATCTTCAGCCGCATCTAACGCACGATCACGTACCGCCTTTGTCGCTTGCTCTCGCGTTTGTTTAATCGACACTTCCACCAGATCGCGAATGATGGTGTCGACATCGCGCCCGACGTAGCCTACCTCGGTAAATTTAGTCGCTTCCACTTTCACGAATGGTGCATTCGCAAGCTTTGCTAAACGGCGCGCGATTTCGGTCTTACCAACACCGGTCGGACCGATCATCAAAATGTTCTTTGGGGTGATCTCATTTCGAAGCGGCTCGGCGACTTGTTGTCGCCGCCAACGGTTACGTAGCGCAATTGCGACCGCCTTCTTCGCCGCCGCCTGCCCCACAATGTGGCGATCCAACTCGTGAACAATTTCTTTGGGGGTCATCAGGGAAGACATGAATTCAACACAACACAACGATGGCCGTATTGTAGGAGCGGCCTCATCTCGATGCGCGAAAGCGAAGCCAGCGATTTAGCGTAGATTGATGATGTCGATCACGGGGGGTTGGAATAAACGAAGCGGTAGTCCGACGGTGCCCAATCCCGCAGTCACAAATACTCGGTAATTTCCGTCGGAATAAAGCCCTTCTTTGTACTTCCCGTTAGTGAAACGGGACAAAATCCAATCGGTGAAAATTGGCACATTAATTTGACCGCCGTGCGTATGACCCGCTAGCAAAAGTGGAATTTTTGTGCCGTGCAGGCGATCAATCGAATCGGGATTGTGACCCAACACGACATGTGGCGTGTTCGCGACTTCGAACAGAGGGAGCTTGTCTTTCTCCGCGAAGCGATCGCCGATTCCAGCAATTCGCACGCCGTCAATGATGACAATCTTTCCTTCGATGAGTTCGACGCGCAATTGCCTGAGCGCAGGCTCAAGCTGCTCAACGACGCGCATGCCTGGAAGCCCTTCGTCATGGTTGCCGAGCACGGCAACAATACGGTGCTTGAGTTGTGCAAGTGGTGATAGCAGCTCAGTGAGCGGCTCCGTGGGTTCGTAAGTCCAGTCGCCGCCCACGGCAACTACATCCACTTGAAGACGATTGAGCTCATCAACGATTTGTTGAACGCGCTCCTTACCATCGAAAAAACCGATGTGCATATCTGCAATGAACGCAATGCGCAGCGACGTGCCCACTTGCAACGTGTGCTCACGAATTACGATTCGCTTTGGCTCCACAAATCGCGAATAAAACGCGATGGTCGCAAGCAATGCAAGAATCAGCACAAAAATGCACGTTGCCCAGCGCCCTGCACGCGCCGCGAGCCACCCGGTGACGATCGCGATCACCGCATAGGGAATGGTCAGCCAAAAGCACACATTGAAGAAGAATCCATAGATGTTGAGCTTTTGAGCAGCCGGGCCAAATGCCATCAGCGCGACGAAAAGTGCGACGCAGATCATCGGGAAAAAAACGAGCGTTGAACGCGCAATGGCTAGATTCATTGTGTGCAATGGTCCAAAAAATCAACTTATTGAGGCCAACGACTCGACGGAAGAGCGCTGTCTGAGATGCTAGCGGGCGGCGATGAAGTCAACGTGAAGTTTCACGACAATGGGTTCACACATAGAATTCGCTGATTCACGCTTCTGCGAGCCATCATGATTCTCAAAAACAAAAAAATCCTTTTAACAGGCGTTCTCTCCAGCCGCTCCATTGCTTTTGGGATTGGGCAGGCACTCAAGCGCGAAGGTGCGACGCTCGCGTTTACCTATGCGGGCGAGGCGATGCGTGAGCGTATGGAAAAACTCGCGCCGGAGTTGGGTGGCGGGCTCGTAATGAGCATGGATGTCACAAAACAGGACGAGATTGATGCCGTTTTCGCTAAGCTCAAAAGTGAATGGGGCGCGCTCGACGGCGTGGTTCACTCGATTGGCTATGCGCCTCGCGAGGCGATTGCAGGAGACTTTTTGGAGGGCTTGTCGCGCTCCTCGTTCAACACAGCCTTAGACATTTCCGCTTATAGTTTCGCAGCGCTCGGTAAAGCATCACGTGAATTGATGAAGGGCCAAAAGGGCGCGTTACTCACGCTTTCTTATCTTGGGTCGATCCGCGCCGTGCCAAACTACAACACGATGGGGGTAGCAAAAGCTGCGCTCGAATCAATCACGCGCTACATGGCCGCCACGCTCGGGCCTGAAGGCACCCGCGTAAACGCGATCAGCGCGGGGCCGATCAAAACACTCGCGGCATCAGGCATCGCAGGTTTTTCAAAAATGCTCAAGAACTTTGCCGAAGCGGCGCCTCTTCGACGCAACGTGACGATTGATGAGGTCGGTAACGTCGCTGCGTTTTTGATGAGCGATTGGGCGAGTGCAATGACCGGCGAGATTCTTTATGTGGATAACGGCTATTCGAACGTCGCCGCAGGAATGGATGATGGCGGGGAGAAGCCCAAAGAGTAGTGCTGCGGCCTGCTGCTAGTTTTTAGGGGCGCGCTCGAAGTGAGCAACTAAAAGATCGGTCAACGCATCAATTTCGCTGGACGCGGCGACTGCTGGATGCAACACGATCTCAGAGTCAATCAATGGCGGCAATCCTTCGCGCTTGCCCAGCATGCATAGCTCAGTGTTGAGCGACCCTTCAGTCAGCGCGCCTATCCCGAGACCAGCGCTAATCGCGCCTTGCAGAGCAGACACACTTTGCCCGCAATAGGCGACGTACCAACGCCTTCGAGCACGCGTCAACGCTTTGGCGGCGTGCGCGCGTACGCCGCAGCCGACAGGCAGCAGCACGAGCGGAAGTGGGTCTACCGGCGCACTGCGCGCGCTCATACGCGTAGCGCCTTTCGGCCCAACCCAGAACAGCTTTTCTCTGCGCAAAACAAGCAACTTGTTCTGATTTCGCACAGATGAGTCAGTGGCATCCCGCCGTCCCACCACAATGTCAATCTCGCCGTTTTTCTTTTTCGCTAGCAATTCGCCAGTGAGGCCACATGTCACCTCGACCTGTGCTGCGGGATACGATCGCCGAAATTGCACGAGAAGGTCGGGCAAAGCGCGCGGTACAAAATAATCGGTGATCCCGACGCGAATGGCGCCACGAATTTCTTCCGACGTCACTTGTTTCACGCCTTCATCGTGAATTCGCAAAACTTCGCGCGCGTAGCGAAGCAGGGCTTCTCCTTTGCTCGTTACGGAAAAATTACGGCGATCACGCTCAAACAGAACAAAACCCAGGCGTTCCTCAAGCTTTTTGATTTGCGCGCTCACCGTCGACTGCGTACGCGCAACGCAACTAGCGGTGAGCGTAAAGCTCTGGTTGTCGGCGAGCGTCACGAACGTGCGCAGACTATCAATATCGAGGTTAATCACGTCGCGTTGAGGCTCGAAATTAGCTTTTCGGTTTTACATGTGCCTTGATCGCGCGATCAAGATCAACGTATTCCTCACACTGCTTGCCGCAGATTTTTTCGAGCTGCGACAAATGCCAGCGCGCCTTTTCAAGGTTGTTTTGCTTAAGGTAGGCAACACCGACATACTCGTGCGCGCCTCGATGGTTAGGATCTATAGCGAACGCACGATCGTAGCTAGCGAAGGCCTCTTTGTAGCGCCCGAGCCAACGATAAGAATAGCCCAGCATGTTGTGTGCGTCTGCGCTATCGGGCGCTGCTGCAACCGCCGCTTCAAAATGCTTTGCCGCGGCGCTCCAGTCTTTGCGTTTACTAGCCGCCATGCCCGCTTCATACGCAGGATTCGCCTTGTTTTCAATTGGCGTCGTTTCTATTCCCGCTGCATAAACTGTATTTGCAACGCTGCATGTATAGAGGGAAACACAAAGCGCGACACACACCTTTTGAAGTCGACTTGTCAATAACATCACGAATTCCTTTACTTCACAAAATAAACATAGTTCGCGCTGTAATAAACGCGAGATTGCTGCCCGATCTTACTCGCGTCACACCCGCTAGCAGGCGCAATTCCGCCTAGGGTGTTGATACGCTGCAACGAGCTTACATTATCCAGAACACCGCCTCTTCCTTCGCTCTTAGCCGTGAGTAAAAGATGCGGGATCGCGCCAGAACGCGATGAATCAGCGCGCGCCTTCACGGAGCCGACGATCTTGCTGCCGTCACTCGATTCCCACGCGGGTCCAGCGTAATGTTTACCAACTAGTTTGCCAGTACTGTCAAACAAGTCGGCCTCGGGTGCAACGAACGACCACGCCGCCCCTTTTTCACCTTGCTTGCATTCATATATTTGGACCCCGATTGCAGCGTAGTTCATTTTTTCGCTCTCACCAGCGGGAACGAGCGATGCGGGTGTTTGCGCGACGACGGTGCCCGCCAGAATTGCGAGCGGAGCGACGAGTGTTAGAAGATTAAAACGAGAAAGCATAACGGGAATCCTATCGAATTGATCGAAAACACAACTATCTAACGTTTTTTTATATCTGTAAAACGAATAAATTAGATAGCAATTATCGAAACGCTCGATAGTTAAACAGCCAGCTCTACTAGATCGCTACTGAGCGTCCGCCGTCTACGTTTATCGTCTGCCCGGTGACGTACGTCGCATCGCAAACCAGATACTTCACTGCCTCTGCGATTTGATCAACGCCGCCTTCGCGCTTGAGCGGAACGTGCTCAAGAATGCGCGATTTCTCAGTTGCATCGATCTGGTCGTCGTCTGGCCAATGAATGGGGCCAGGCGCGACCGCGTTCACGCGGATCGTCGGCGCAAGATCACAGGCGAGCGCGTGCGTAAGTCCACGCAAGCCGGCCTTTGCGACGTTGTAGACCACATAATTTGACATTGGCCGCTCGGCGTGGATGTCAGTGATGTTGACGATGCATCCTCCGCTTGCCTGCAGTCGCGGCGCGCACGCTTTGCTCAAAAAAAGTGGCGCTTTGAGATTGCTGCCGATCAATTCATGCCACGCGGTTTCATCGACGCTTGCCAGCGTACCGCCATAGAAAGTTGATGCGTTGTTCACCAGGACGTCGATACGACCGAAACGCGCAGTTACGCTTTCAACCAGCGCGCCAAGCATTTCTGTTTTCAACAGGTCAGCCTGAAACGCAGCGGCTGACTGCGCTCGAATCGCGTTAAGCGATTCCACCAATGCGCTTGCATCAGTTTTTGATGCGCGATAATGAATTGCAATCGCGAATCCTTCGCGGTGTAAGCGGCGCGCAATTGCAGCGCCAACACGCTTTGCAGCGCCCGTTACTAGCGCTACTTTTTGGGGTTGATGGTTGGTCATGTGGAGTTCTTTGTTTCAGGTCGCCGATAGAGGGCTGCCGCTGCCTGATGCGACATCGGTAATGCATGGCGAGCGACTTGCGCAGACCATTGCAGCTCGCATCCAGGCGAGTGCGAATGCTTGCATTTCGTTTTCCGATTTTATGCGCGCGTGCTTGTACGAACCCTCGCTCGGCTACTACGTGGCGGGCTCCACGAAACTCGGCCGCACCGGAGACTTTACAACCGCTCCGGAAATGTCGCCACTATTTGGCGCATCGATTGCTAAAGCGCTCCACGCTCTCGCCGCGAAGAGCGTGCTTGAACTGGGCGCGGGCAGCGGCGCACTCGCAAAAGCGATGCTCGCGGAGCTGCCAAACGCAACCTACCAGATTCTCGATCTCAGTGATGATTTGCGTGATCGCCAGCGCACGGCACTCGATGGATTGCCGATTACATGGATCAATCAGCTGCCAGAGCAGATTTCCGGGCTCGTAGTTGCTAACGAAGTGCTCGACGCCGTTCCGTGCGAAATAGTTCGCTTCCAAAACTCGGCCTATGAGCGAGCAATGGTTGCCTGCGACGGTTTCCGATTTTCGCTGCGCTGGCTTCCGTTGTTTCAAGGCGCGCTGTTTGATGCTGCGAAAACAAGAATCCCGCCGCTTGAGGGCTACGTTAGCGAGATCAACCTCGAAGCCGAGGCGCTGACCCGAACGCTCGCGGAGAAACTTGAACCCGATGCACCGTCTGCGCTGTGCTTCATCGATTATGGATTTCCTCGCCGCGAGTTTTACATACCGGATCGTGCTTCCGGCACGCTGATGTGTCACTACAAACATCATGTTCACAGCGACGCGCTGATGCTTCCCGGTCTGCAAGACATTACCGCACACGTTGATTTCACCGCAATTGCTGAGGCTGCGGTAGACGCTGGCGCACAGGTGATTTGTTACACGACTCAAGCGAAGTTTTTGCTCGCTTCTGGGATCTTGAGTACGTTTGAGCAGGCATCATTTACGAACGATTCTGAACGTCTCGAAGCGACGGGGGCCTTGCAAAAGCTGATCTCACCGACGGAGATGGGTGAGCTTTTTAAGGTGCTGATTGTTGGCAATGAAAGCGCCGCGAGCCTGCTTGACTCATTTTCAGCAGTCGACGAATGCTATCGGCTTTGACTCAGTAAATCCCCTGCGACGTCGATATATGTGGGGTGAGCATGTCTTTCGTAGACTTATTGAGAATACGTTAAATTAACGCTTTGTCCCAATCCAATTGGGCTTAAGCAAAGAAAGACGCTATTAAATTCTCTGGCTTTGCGATGATGAAGCGAAGTTGTTTACGGTTGAGCTTTAGCAGCGCCTTGTCGTAGGTCACGAGCGCGTCGGCGTCTCCACAAGCGGCCACTTCCAAAAATTTTTGGTCATCGCGGTCGCTGCATTTCGGTAGTGTTGAAACGCGCTCTAGGTCAATCTCCACCCATTCGATGAATGGTCCGACACGTTCGATCGCGGATTGAATCACGTCATCACCTAACGCAAACATGGGATAGCAAAGCACGCGCTTCAATTCGCGATAGGTGGCCATCGACATGAGCGGAGTGACGCGTTTTGCTGTCCAAGCCTCGCGAAGCAAGAGATGCCGAGAATCTTTGAAGACCAACGCGGAGACGAGTACATTGGTATCGATCACCAGCCGCATGTGCTGTTCGCCAGAGGCCAACGCCGATTCGTCGTGCGCTATTGCGCCGTCCATCCGCCGTCCATCGTGTACGACGATCCGGTGATTGAACTGCCCGCTTCGCTGCACAAAAAAACTGCCAGCTCGGCGAGGTGTTCAGGCGAAACAAAGCGCTCGCTCGGCTGCTTCTCGCCAACCAACTGCTGAGTGGCTTCTTCAACGGAAATTGACTGCGCCGCCGCGCGGGCTTCAATTTGCTTTCGCACCAGCGGTGTGTCGACCCAACCGGGACAGATTGCGTTGCAGGTAATGTTGGTTTTCGCGTTTTCGAGAGCGGTCACCTTGGTGAGGCCAACGATGCCATGTTTGGCGGCGACATAGGCGGATTTGTTCACTGATGCAACCAGACCATGTGCGGACGCGATGTTAATCACGCGCCCCCAGCCGCGCTTTTGCATATCGGCCAGCGCAATCTTCGAAGTGTGGAAAGCACTCGACAAATTAATCGCGATCACCGCATCCCACTTTTCATCGGGGAATTCGGGAATCGATGCAACGTGTTGAATACCCGCGTTGTTAACCAGAATGTCGACGCGTTTTGCAATCGCGATCGCCTGCCTTATGAGCATCTGCGCTTCAGCGCCCTTCGATAAGTCGGCGGGAATGAAATGCACGGGCACCTTCGCCGACGCTGCGAGTGCTTCGCGAGTGCGCTCGATCTCAGCGGGGTCACCAAAGCCGTTCATCACGATCTCAGCGCCCGCGTGTGCCATGCGTTGCGCGATCGCAAGACCAATGCCCGACGTAGATCCAGTGACGACTGCAACTTTATTTTCAAGAGACTTCATTATTAATCAGCGGTTGGGTTACGGTTTTTCTTGAGCTACGGCCGCGTGAGCGCGCAGAAAATCTTCAGCGTTCATTTCAACGCACGTTTAAATTCCGCAAGCGTACTCTCGCGCGCTTTCGCATGATCGACAATCGGCAACGGATAATCGCGGCCAGGAACAAACCCTCGGGCTTTTTGCTCAATGGGCGAGGTCAGCCACGGCGCATGAATATCTTTGTTCGAGAGTGTTGCAACTTCCGGCACGTACTTCCGAATGAATACGCCCTCAGCATCGAATTTCTCGCTTTGACTCAAGGGATTGAAAATGCGGAAATAGGGCTGTGCGTCGCAACCCGTTGACGCCGCCCACTGCCAGCCACCATTGTTCGACGCGAGATCAAAATCATTGAGCTTTTTGGCGAAATACGCTTCACCCCAGCGCCAGTCGATCAATAAGTCTTTGACTAAAAAACTCGCGGCGACCATGCGCAAGCGGTTATGCATGTAGCCCGTTTGATTGAGCTGGCGCATGGCTGCATCCACAATAGGGTAGCCGGTGCGCCCGTCGCACCACGCGGTGAACTCGGTCGTGTCGTTACGCCATTGAATCTGGTCGTATTCTGGTTTGAAGCTTTTGCCGACGACACGAGGGTTGTGATGCAGGATGTGCGCGTAGAAATCGCGCCAAATCAGCTCCGACAACCAGATTTCGGCACCGCGCGAACCTTCTTGCCAGCGCGTCCATGCTGCGCGCACGAGCGCGCGGATAGACACAGTACCAAATCGTAGATGCGTTGATAAATACGATGGGCCTTTGATCGCCGGAAAATTTCTTGCGTCATCGTAGCGATCAATACGCTCTAAAAACTGTTCGAAGAGGAGCTCTCCGCCGCGAGCGCCGACAGGAAACTTAAGTTCGCTCAGGTTGGTTCGCTTAAACCCCATTTTTTCGAGCGGAATGAGCGCGTCAAGCGCATTGTTGGCGCTAAATCTTCCGGCGAGCGAGGCAACGTCAAACGGGGCAACGCGCGAAGCGTCGATTTTTTTAAGCCACGCGTTTTTATACGGCGTGAATACCGAAAAGAATTTACCGCCCTGAGTCAGCACTTCGTCTTTCTCAAATACAACGTGATCTTTTCTGGTCTCAAACGCAATTCCAGCTTGCTGCAGCTTTGCCGCGACTTTGTCATCGCGCACGACTGCGCCGGGCTCGTAATCGTGATTCGTAAATACGGCGTCCACCTTGAGCTGGCTCGCAAGCGAAGGGATTGCCTCGACCGCATGGTCGTGTAGCACGTGAAGTTGGCAACCCAACTCCAAGAGCGCCGCCTTGAGTTCGGCGACGCTTTCCCAGATGAATTCGACGCGGCGGTCCGCTGGATCGTCGAGCGCGTCCAATATCTCGCGGTCAAACACAAACACCGCATACACCGCCTCGCTGGCCTCAAGCGCAGCGAAGAGCCCCGCGTTGTCAAACGCGCGGAGATCGCGTCGAAACCAAAATAAAGAGCGGGAAAAATGTGGTTTTGCTGCTGAAGACATACTGCTATTTGATGCTGCCGCACAACGGTGAGTAGCGAGCGATTCCGGTGCAAAGCCACTTGCCGAATGCATGCGGATGCCGAATTGACCCAATTTTGGCTGAAAACGTAAAATCTTGGCTTATGCACTCCACTTGCTTGACCGGTCATCTTCTACTCGCCATGCCCAACATGGTTGATTCCAATTTCGAAGGAACCGTGACGTACGTTTGCGAGCATTCGGAAAAAGGCGCGCTCGGCGTCGTGATTAACCGCAAAACGGACATTACGCTCGAAGACTTGTTCGAGCAAATCGAAATCAAGATATCGCCTGAAACAATCGTCGATCGAAGCGTGCACTATGGCGGTCCGGTGAGTACCGAGCATGGCTTTGTGTTGCATCGCCCGCACGGCGTTTGGAGTTCATCAATCTCAGTTGGCGACGACCTCGCGTTAACCACTTCGAAAGACATTTTGGAAGCGGTTGCTAGCGGTTCTGGGCCGGAAGACTGGTTGTTGACGCTGGGATACGCGGGTTGGGGCGCGGGTCAGCTGGAACAAGAAATTGCTCAAAACGCTTGGCTTACTGTCCCGGCCAGTGCCGACCTAATTTTCGAAACGCCGAGTGAGCTTTTGTTTGATGCGGCGATGGGGCAACTTGGGGTCTCGAAGTTCGCGTTGTCGAGTGTTGCGGGGCATGCCTGATGAAGGGCAAAACGTATCTCGCTTTTGATTTCGGAGAAAAACGCATCGGTGTAGCGGTAGGCAGCGACGTCGCTGAATCCACGAACCCGCTAACCACCATCGTCGCAACCAATGACGAGGAACGATTCAAAGCCATCGAGCCGATTGTTGCGAGCTGGCAGCCCGCGGCATTCGTGGTCGGTCATCCGAGCCACCCCGACGGCACCGCACATGCGATGACCGCACGAGCCGAAAGGTTTGCGCGACAACTTGAGGGGCGCTTCAAACTGAAGGCTCATCTCGTTGACGAGCGTTATTCGAGCCTCGATGCGGCAATCTTGTTGTATGCGTCGCGAAACGCGAAACGCAAAGACAAACTCACGCTCGACGCCGAGGCGGCCGCAGAAATTTTGCGCCGCTTCTTTCAGAGTGGCTTGCACGTTGAGCCCGTCACACTCTCTGCGGACGCGAAAAGCGATCATGAATAGTCAGACTACGCTGGACTCAGACGCAGAACAGTATTTCGAAACGCTGAAAATGCAAATGGCGGCGAGCATCGCTTTTGACGCCAAACTAGTAGGCGTTTTCTCAGGTGGCGCATGGCTCGCTGACCGCCTTAAGCAAGAACTCGATGGCGAACACGAAGTCGGCTACATCGATGTTTCGTTTTACCGCGATGATCTGAGCACGGCGGGGCTCAAGCCCGTGGTGCGCTCGACACAAATTCCGTTTTCGGTAGATGGCGCTCATGTGGTGATCGTTGACGATGTGTTGTTTACCGGCCGATCCATCCGCGCAGCCATCAACACGCTATTTGACTACGGGCGTCCTGCGAGCATTCAGCTAGCCGTGCTTGTCGATCGTGGTGGTCGCGAGTTGCCGATCGCAGCCGACTACATCGGCGAGGCCCTCATCGTGCCCGCTGACACCATGCTCGCACTTGAAAAACGCGAAGATGGAAAGTTGACCTTAATTTCCGAGCCCTGGCCGAAGCGATAAACCTCAGACCCATAAAACTCAATGCTCTCAAAGAAAAATTTACAACTGAACGAGCGCGGTGAGTTGCATCATTTGCTCGCGATTGAAGGTCTGCCACGAAAGATTCTTGAGCGGATTCTCGATACCGCTGAGAGCTTTGTAGGTGTCAACGAGCGGGAAGTGAAAGTCGTGCCGCTGCTGCGTGGAAAGTCAATTTTCAACGTGTTTTTTGAGAACTCGACGCGCACGCGAACCACGTTTGAGATCGCGGCGAAACGACTCTCCGCCGACGTGGTGAGCCTTGATGTAGCGCGATCATCGACCAGCAAGGGCGAATCGATTCTTGACACCATCGCCAACTTAAGCGCAATGCATGCAGACATGTTTGTCGTTCGCCATGCCGCGAGCGGTGCGCCTTACCTCATTGCACAAAACGTTGCACCACACGTTCACGTGATCAACGCGGGTGACGGGCGACACGAGCACCCCACGCAGGGACTGCTCGATGTGTTCACCATCCGGCGCTACAAGAAAGATTTCTCGAACTTAACCGTGGCCATCGTCGGCGACATCCTGCATTCGCGAGTCGCGCGCTCGCAGATTCATGCGCTCACCACGCTCGGTGTGCCTGAGCTTCGCGTGATTGGTCCACAAACGCTATTGCCTACCGAAATCGAGCGTCTGGGCGTTCGTGTTTTCACTTCGTTGGAGGCCGGGCTCAAAGGGGTCGACGTGGTTACGATGCTGCGGCTCCAAAACGAGCGCATGACCGGGGCTTTGCTGCCATCGGCAAGCGAGTATTTTTCACGCTACGGGCTCACTCCGCAAAAGCTCGCGCTCGCTAAGCCCGATGCAATTGTGTTGCATCCCGGCCCTATGAATCGCGGCGTTGAAATCGATTCTGCGGTCGCTGATGGAAAGCAGTCGGTCATCTTGCCACAGGTGACCTACGGTATTGCTGTACGCATGGCTGTCATGGCGATCTTGGCAGGAGCGACGCGATGAAAATTGCTATTCGCGGCGGACGCGTGATTGACCCTTCAACCGGTGTTGATCGCATCAGCGACGTGTTCATTGCCGCCGGAAAAATTGCTGCAATCGGCGCGCCGCCGAACGATTGGCATGCCAACAAAGAAGTTAACGCGGCCGGTTTGGTTGTCGCACCAGGACTCGTCGATCTCGCGGTTCACGTCAAGCGCGGTACGCTCGCAACCGAACTCGCGGCAGCGGTCGCTGGCGGCGTGACGAGCATTGTGTGTCCTCCTGACACCGATCCGGTGCTCGATGAACCCGGTCTCGTTGACATGTTGCGAATGCGTGCCGACGCGCAGCACAGCGCGCACGTCTATCCGCTCGGCGCGCTAACCAAAGCGCTCGGCGGTGAACAGCTCGCGGAGTTGTCGAAACTCGCGCAGGCCGGTTGCATCGGTTTTTCGCAAGCCGATGCACCAATGATCGACACGCAAGCGCTTTGGCGCGCGATGCAATACGCGGCGACGTTTGGCTACACGCTCTGGCTTCGTGCTGAGGACTTTCACCTCGCTAAAGACGGATCGGCACACGATGGTGAAGTCTCATCGCGCTTGGGCTTAAACGGGATTCCATCATTTGCCGAAACGGTTGCAATAGCCCGAATCACCGAATTAATGCAAGGCGTAAACGTTAAGTGCCATATTTCAAAAATCTCGACCGCGCGAGGCGTTCAGATGATCCGTGACGCAAAGGCGCGCGGTTTGAAATTAACTTCCGACGTGTCGATTCATCAACTTCACTTGACCGAAGTCGATATCGGCCACTTCAATTCAAATTTCCGCCTGTCGCCGCCGCTTCGCACTGGGCGCGATCGCGACGCTTTGATCGAAGGTGTTCGCGACGGCACGATCAACGCAGTGGTTTCCGATCACACACCGCGCCCGCTTGAGGCGAAACAAGCCCCGTTTGGTGAAGCTGCGCCCGGCGCAACGGCCGTTGAGTTGTTGCTATCGCTCACCTTGAGACTTGCCGAATCCGCGAAGTTCTCGCTGCCCGACGCGCTCGCAATGATTACGTCGCGGGCGGCGGCGGCGGCCGGAATTCCAGGCGGTGGACTCGCCGTCGGCGCGGTGGCAGACGTGTGTGTGTTCGACGCGGGCGCTTATCGCCACATCACCGCAGCGAGCTTGAAAAGCGCAGGGAAAAATACGCCGTTTATTGGGTACGAATTACCCGGCGTTGTACGCGCGACGATTGCGGCCGGCCATCTGGCCTACGAGCACGTCGCTTAAGTTCAGGCGTTACAAAAATCAATACCGCTTCGGCGGTAAACCACGCGACGTTCGCCGCACGTTGTTGTACGCACGAATTTCAGAGCGCGTCACCACGCCGTCGCGATTGACGTCCATACGAACAAAATTGCGGCATACGTTTGGCGTTTTGCCAACGCACGCTTCGATGCGGTTAAGCGCGCCATCTCGGTTTCCATCCGCGCGCGAAAACTTGTTCGGCGCTGCGAAAGCAACCGTTCCCGCAGCAGCCGTGCAAAACGCGACCATCACCAGCAATACTTTGTTCATGGAGCTCCCCTTATTTGTTGTTAGATTACTTGCGGTAGAACGCTTCGATTTCTTCGCGAGTTAGATAGCCGTCGCCGCTGACATCGATTCGCCGAAAGTCTCGCGCCCAGTCGGGGTTCGCGCGTCGCGCTTCGCGAAATGAAATGAAGCCGTCGTTATCACTATCGGTGGCGTCGAATTCGTCGATATCGTCGTAGGCCTCTTCATACCCGTCGCCATCAACGGGCTGCGCGAGAAGTGGCAACGCGCGCGGGATGACGTAGTAAACACCATGTCTTGCAACCGGGTAAATGTTTTTGGCTTGATACGCTCTCGCCGCGTAATTACTCGGTTTAGTCGCAACAGAAGCAGTTACCGATAAATCGCGGAAATGCGCGTGAGCCCCGTTAAGAAAGGCTGCGGCCGAAATAAGCAGCAAACAACTAAGCGTGCGTTTCGCAATGGTGCGGTTCGTAGAGTTCATCAGTTTTCCCCATGAATGACTCGGCGTGCGCATCGTAGCGCGAATTCTTGCGATCACCGCGTGTGGCTACACACGGCGCCGCGCTGGCGAAACGCTTGTTCGTCAGCGCGCGCTCATTTAAGGTCTACCAGTGATAGCGCCAGGCGTTGACTTCATCGCGCGAGAGGTAGCCGTCGCCATTCCAATCAATCGCGCGGAAGTTGCGGTGCAAGTTTCCGTAGCGGCGTGCTTCGTAGTAACTCAAATACTCATCGTTATTTAAATCAGCCGCAGAGAAACGGTCAACTGGGGCATAGTGATTCACCGGTGGCGCGTAGTACACCGGAGGCGGACTTGCGTACACAGGCGTCGATGCAGAGATAGCGAGCGCACCCAGAGTCGCGCCGACCACTACTGGCGCAATCCATCGACCATTGCGCCAGTAACCGCCGTGACCGTGACCATAGCCACCGCGCCCATAGTAGCCGCCGGAATAGCCATACCGAGGTGCTTGGTAGTATCCGCCGTGATACGCAGGTGGCGCGCCGCGATAAACCGGAGCGTTCACATTGACGTAGAGGTGTTTCTTGTCGCCCGCATGGGTCAGGGCAACGCCTGAACTAAGTGCAACAACGGCGACGGCGAGAAGTGCTTTTTTCATACGTGCTCCTGAAAAAAAGAGTTTGCGTGTGATCTGCCAACGCTTTTGCGACCGCGTTCGCCGACACGGAAAACCCGCATCACAATTTTTTACATTCTTCGATTTGCTGCGCTGCGGCACGCGCGGCGCCTCAAAAAACTATAATTTGCCAAATAAAACAAGGCGTTCCATGCAAAAAGAAGAACTGATTTTGTGGCTTAGTGAGGGGCTTGCAGCCGCTGGGCTTGTTGTTGAGCCGATGCCGGTGCTCGCGCTTGAGCGACCTAAGCAGGCCGAACATGGTGACTGGGCAACCAACATTGCACTTCAATTAGCCAAGCCGCTCGGAAAAAACCCACGAGAAGTGGCCACACTGCTGGTTGCCCAACTCAATAGGGCGATGCACGCAAATGTGCAAGAGGTCGCTATCGCCGGTCCAGGCTTCATCAACGTTCGATTGAATCGCGCGTCTAAGTTCAAAGTTGTAGCGGATGTCCTCTCAGCGCGCGCCGCGTTTGGCTCAAACAAGTTCAACGCGAACCAACACGCTTGCGTGGAATTTGTCTCGGCGAATCCGACCGGACCGCTTCACACTGGTCACGCTCGACAAGCCGCGCTCGGCGATTCGCTTTGCCGAATTCTGGAAACGCAGGGCGCGATGGTGCACCGCGAGTTCTATTACAACGACGCGGGCAATCAAATCGACAACCTCACTCGTTCGGTGCAACTTCGCGCGAAGGGCGTCGAGCCCGGAATGGAAGGCTGGCCCGACGACGGCTATCGCGGTGACTACATCGTTGAAATTGCCAGAGATTTTGTGGCGCGCGGCGGCAATCCCGACGACGCGGACGCCGTTCGTAAACTCGCAGTGGAAGTGCTGCGCGCTGAGCAAGACAAAGACTTGACCGCATTCAATGTCAAAAAATTCGACTGCTATTACTTGGAGAGTTCGCTCTACACCGACGGGCGCGTCGATAAAACCGTTGCGGCGCTGAAGGCCTCAGGTCACACCTATGAGCAAGAAGGCGCGCTCTGGCTGAAGACGACCGATTTCGGCGACGACAAAGACCGCGTAATGCGAAAAGCGGTCGGCGGTTACACCTATTTCGTGCCGGATGTCGCCTATCACGTCGCGAAGTGGGAACGCGGATTTACCTATGTCGTGAATATTCAAGGCACCGACCATCACGGCACGATCGCACGCGTGCGTGCCGGATTGCAAGCGCTCAATATGGGCATTCCGAAAGGCTATCCCGATTACCTTTTGCATTCGATGGTGCGCGTGATGAAAGGCGGTGAAGAAGTCAAACTCTCAAAGCGCGCCGGCAGTTTTGTCACGCTTGGTGAGCTAATCGAATGGGTCGGCAAAGACGCCGTGCGCTTCTTCTTGGTGTCGCGCAAAGCCGATAGTGAATTCACGTTCGACATTGACCTTGCGCTTTCGCAATCTGAAGAAAATCCGGTGTATTACGTCCAATACGCGCACGCTCGAATCTGTTCCGTTTTGCGTGACTCAGGGCTCGATGCCGCGGCGCTCGCGAATGCGGATCTCTCCGCGTTGGAGCATGAAAAAGCGGAAGCTCTGGCGACCAAGCTTGCCGACTACCCAACGCTTGTGGCAGCGGCTGCGCGCGACCTTGCGCCCCATATGATTCCCTATTATTTGCGCGAGCTTGCCGCGAGTTTTCACACGTATTACAACGCCGAGCGCTTTTTGGTGGACGATCTACGGCAGAAGACTGCGCGCGTGGCGCTCGCCGCTGCAACCGCACAAGTGCTAAAAAACGGGTTAGACCTGATTGGCGTTTCGGCGCCAGAGAGAATGTAGATCGTGGATTCTGCCAACGCACCCACCGCACGCCCCAACACCGCGCCGTTTTTATTTGGCGGACTGATTGGTTTTGTTGCGGGTATGGCCGCCGCTGGCGTGGTCGCGGTCTGGATTTATCAATCTTCGCCCTACCGATCTGAATCCACGCCACCGGCGAAAATCGATTCGATCCGCAAGGCCGATGGCAGCAAATCTGACCCGTCAAAGCCGAGCGCGACCGGCGTTGCGGTCACCGCAAAAGAAGAAGGCAAAGCCGACTCCCAGCGCATTACGCCGCCGGCGGCCGTCATAGCGCCAGGCTCCACCAGCGCAACTCAGACGCCGCCAAAACTCGGTGCCAATGAACCCAGCCCAAGCGCCGAGCCGCGCGGTCGTTTGTGGTTGCAAGTAGGCGCTTACGCTAACCCAGCCGATGCCGAAGCCCAGCGAGCCAAATTTGCTTTGCTCGGCTACGAAGCCATTGTTCTCGCGGCAGAGATTCCCGAAAAAGGCACCGTGCACCGGGTGCGCGTTGGCCCCTACAGAGACCCTGAGGAAATGGGCAAGGCGCGCGGCGATCTGGCGCGTCAGGGCATCGAAGTTAGCGTGGTTAAGCCGTAGCGAAAGCGTTTCCGTGGCAACGTTCAACGCTTGTCGCCTGAACGACTCCGCGCAAACCATGTCATCGAACCAAGTCAAGCGGCGTTAGTCGTACGCAATCAGTGATTTTTATTTATCGTAGGTAGAAAAAATGCAACGTTGGGTCAATGTATTGAAGTGGATGGCGATGGGTGTAGCCGCGGTTTCGTTTAGCGCCGCTGCGCAACAACAATTCGCCGAAGGCAAGGAATATTTTCGGCTGAAGAATCCGCAGGCGGTGGAAACAGGCGCCAAGATCGAAGTCATCGAGTTCTACAGCTATGCGTGCCCGCACTGCCGCGACCTCGAAGAATTCCTCGGCCCGTGGATCAAAAAGCTGCCTGAAAACGTGAGCTTCAAGCGCGTTCCAGTAGCGTTTCAACCTGCATGGGCGAATCTGGGGAAGATCTACTACACCTTAGAGGCGATGGGCCGCGACGATCTCACTATGAAGGTGTTTCAATCAATCCACAGCGCGAACGTAAAGTTGCAGGAAGAAAAAGTGTTCTTCGATTGGGCCGCGTCAAACGGGCTCGATGCGGCAAAGGTCAAAGAGCTTTGGAATTCTTTCTCCATTAATAGCAAAATGAACCGCGCGAAAACGCTGGCCGGTAACTACAGCGTTGATGGCGTTCCGATGATTTTCGTAGACGGCAAATTTAAGCTGCAGCCAGGTAACTTGAAAGGCTCGCACCGTGAGGTTCCTGCCGCGCTCGACTTCCTGATTGCGAAAGCAAAAAGCGAACGAAAGTAAGTGGTTAATATGAAAAAAGCCGCCGCGTGCGGCTTTTTTTATTTCTGGCTATGTGCTAACTGTGCCTATTTTTACGGGCGATGAAGTGTTTTTTGTTATTTCTCGATAACACGTGTAACACTCAACTAAGCCCATTTAAGTAGGCGCTATGTTGAGTTTTTTACACGTTGAAATACATCAATCGCATCATCGAACCCGCCGGTTCCTCGCAATGTGAGCATGATGCTCGCAGCCAACAATCACTGCACGCGCAAATTCAGGTTGCATTCAGGCCGTTGCACCGCACATGACGTCGATGACCTCTTCACTCCAAACCACCGTTCGCGATGCGATCGGTGTGTATCACTCGCCGCACGCATCGCCGCGCATCGCAAGCCTCGTGCCCTCGATTACCGAAACCTTGTTTGCGATGGGTCTCGGTGACCACGTCGTCGCGCGCACCGGTTTTTGCATCCATCCGTCGCCTGCTGTGCGTGAAGTCGTGAAAGTGGGCGGCACCAAGGACATCGACATTGCGAAACTTGCGGCCACTGAGCCAACGCATGTGATCGTCAATATCGACGAAAACCGAAAGCCTGACGTCGACATCATTCGCAAATCGATTCCGAACGTCATCGTCACCCACCCGCTGGTTCCCGAGGACAACGCGGCACTTTTCCAACTCCTCGGTCACATTTTTGTTCGTCCGCGCGAAGCCGATGAATTGACGCAATCGTTGTGGATTGCACTGCGCGAGGCGCGCGATGTCGGCGCCCGGCTAGCGCTCGAAAAGGTGCTCTATCTCATTTGGAAGAAACCGTGGATGACGGTCTCTCGCGATACCTACGTAAGCGCGATGCTTGCGACTGTGGGCTGGAAAACTCATCCCGTTCAAGCCTCAAAACGCTATCCAGAAATTTCTGATGACGAGCCGCTGTGGCGCGAAGTCGATCGAGTGCTGCTATCGACGGAACCCTATAGTTTTGACGACGAGGACGTTCGCGCACTCAATGAAACGAAGTCGCTGAACACTCCTGCGCTGCTCATCGATGGTGAATATCCCAGCTGGTACGGCGTGCGCGCAATCGAAGGTTTGCGTTACTTGAGTCGCCTGCGTGGTGCGCTCCAACATCAAAGCGGAACGTCCGTTTTGATTGGGCAATAATGAGTTTTCTAGCTTTAGTCTTTTAATTGATTGATTGGCGCATAGCCGTATTTAAGCAGCGTAAAAGGTTGATAGCTGTAGCGCTCAAACGTTAACGAAAATCTGCGGAACCTTGTGTTGCAACCGACGTGGCGACAACGATAATCTCCATGGTTAACGCCCGGCGCGAGCGCTTTTGTGCGTCTCCTGGCATGGCGATTGCTGCTTTGTATCGTTTGGTTATCCCTAGTTTTGATTCACAAGGATTCACTATGTTCACGCAATCACTTCACCGTGCAACGATCGTAGGCCTTTGCGCCCTCGCCGCGGCAAGCACTGTCGCGGCTCAAGAAAAATTCACGTATCTCACCAATTGGTATGCGCAAGCCGAACACGGCGGCTTCTATCAGTCGGTCGCGGATGGCACATTCAAAAAATACGGCCTTGATGTGACCATTCGCATGGGCGGCCCGCAGGTGAACGGCATGCAGTTGCTTGCTGCAGGGCAAGTCGATTGCTTTATGGGTTACGACGCGCAAACAATGAAGGCGTGGGAGCAAGGCATTAACGCGGTGACGGTTGCCGCAGCGTTTCAGAAAGACCCGCAAGTCATCATCGCGCATCCGCACATCAAAAAGTTTGAAGAGCTTAAAGACAAAACGATTTTGATTTCGAGCGCGGCGAACACGACGTATTGGCCCTGGGTGAAATCGAAATACGGATTCACCGATGCGCAATCGCGTCCGTACACGTTCAACATTCAGCCGTTCGTTGCCGATAAAAACATTGCCCAACAAGGTTACTTATCCTCTGAGCCGTTCGCGATTGAGAAAGAAGCGAAGTTCAAGCCGACGGTGTTCCTGCTCGCTGATCTAGGTTGGCCACAATACTCAACGACGATTGTGTGTATGGAAGACACGATCAAGAAGAAACCGCAAGCGGTCGCCGCGTTTGTGAAAGGCGCGATGGAAGGCTGGAAAAATTATTTGTGGGGCAACCCCGACGCCGCCAACGCGATGATCAAAAAAGACAATCCGAACATGACGGATGAAAAAATCGCGCACGGCATTTCGATCCTCAAGCAAATGGGTATCGTCGATAGCGGCGACACCAAAACGATGGGTATCGGCACGATCACCGACGCACGGATGAAGCAGTTCTACGACTTCATGGTCGCAAACAAAATGCTTGATGCGGCAAAAGTCGATGTGAAGAAAACGTACAACACACAGTTCGTGAAAGATCTAAGAATCATGGCGCCCAAATAGCCTTTGGCTATTTGGAGGACGACGAAGTGCGCTTTGCGCACTTCTAGGACGACGCTTCGCTAAGACGTCGCTCCCGTTGGTCGCTATGACGCAAAGCTTTGCTGTCGTTTTCATTCCGTCTCAAACGCGTCGTCCCGGCGAAGGCCGGGATCCATCCTTCGAGACTTCTGTTGGTAGTTGAAGAAAATCTAATGATCGATGGGTTCCGGCCCTTGCCGGAATGAAGCGACTAAACTGATCGCTGAACGCAAATCTGTAAACACGAGTAGTTAATGAGTTCACCCGCGCCGCCAGCTGTCGAAATATTGTCTGCAGACAAAACCTATTCGAACGGCACCCGTGCGCTAGAGCCGGTGAGCTTGAAAATTCAGCCCGGCGAATTTGTGACGCTGCTTGGACCTTCCGGCTGCGGAAAAAGCACGCTACTCAAAATGGTCGCGGGATTACTCACGCCGACCGACGGACGGATTCTGTTGTGGAACAAACCGGTCGATCAAGTCGAAGCGAATGGGCATAGAGTTGCGTTTGTGTTTCAAGAAGCAACGCTGATGCCGTGGTCACGGGTGCGACCGAATGTGCGGTTGCCGCTTGATTTGCGGGGTGACACGAGTGATGATGGTAATCGTCGCGTTGATGAGTCGCTCGCATTGGTCGGCCTCGACAAATTTGCAAACGCTTATCCGCGCGAACTCTCCGGCGGTATGCAGATGCGCGTATCGATCGCGCGCGCGCTCGTCACGCAACCCGATTTGCTGTTGATGGACGAGCCGTTCGGCGCGCTCGACGAAATCACGCGTAACAAACTCGATAGCGATTTACTCGAATTGTGGGCGCAAAAAAAACTCACTGTGGTGTTTGTAACTCATTCGATCTACGAAGCGGTGTATCTCTCAACGCGCGTCGTAGTGATGGCCGCGCGGCCGGGTCGTGTGATTGAAGAGGTCGCGATTGATGAACCTTATCCGCGTGACAACGACTTCCGGGTGTCGCCGCAGTTTTCGATGTACGCAAAACGCTTGCAAGACAGCCTGCTTCGCGCCGCCGCGATGGGTGCGCCATCAAACGAGGTTGCGTGATGAAACATCAAAAGTGGTTGCTGCCCCTCATCGTTGCCATCTTGCTCGTCGCGTTGTGGAAGGGCTTGGTCGTCGCGCTCGACATCAAACCTTTCCTGTTGCCGGGCCCAGACCTGGTTGTGCAGACGCTCATCAAAGATTGGGGCTTGCTCGGCTCGGCGCTTTTCAATACGATGAAGATTACGTTTTTCGCGTTCGTCACAGCAGTCGCGCTCGGTAGCTTGATCGCGTTTGCGTTTGTGCAAAGCAAATGGATTGAGACGGCATTTTTTCCGTACGCGGTGTTATTGCAAGTCACTCCGATTGTGGCCATCGCGCCGCTCATCATTATTTGGGTGAAAAACCCGACGGTATCGCTCGTGATTTGCGCGACGATTGTGGCGCTGTTTCCGATGATTTCGAACACAACGCTCGGGCTTCGCAGCGTGAACCCGGGGCTCGCCAGCTATTTCAAAATGAATCACGCTTCGCGCTGGAAGACGCTCACGCGATTGCGCATTCCATCCGCAGCGCCGTACTTTTTCGGCGGGCTGCGTATCAGCTCCGGGCTCGCGCTGATCGGTGCCGTCGTCGCAGAATTCGTCGCGGGCACTGGCGGCACGGGCGTGGGTCTCGCCTATCAAATTTTGCAAAGCGGTTATCAGCTCAATATTCCACGCATGTTCGCGGCGTTGTTGTTGATTACGGTTGCGGGTATTGTGCTGTTCGTGTTGATGAATTGGCTTTCAAAGCTCGCGCTTTCGCATTGGCATGAGAGTGAGGTGAAGCATGAGGAGTGATCTCACCATTCCGTCATCCCCGCGAAAGCGGGGACCCACTGATGACAAGAGCTCGCCCGTGTTCCGCTATTTGCAACGCAACGAGTGGGTTCCCGCCTTCGCGGGAATGACGGTGATTTATGAGTGATCTACTAATCAAGAGTCCGCTCGCGGTGATGACCGGACTCGCGGGCGCGCACGCGCGACTCGACATCGCAAACGGCGGCGATATCCGTATCCGCAACGGCAAAATCACCGCCATCGGCAACCTCTCACCCGAGCCCAACGAACGCGTGATCGACGCCACCGATTGCGTGATCTATCCGGGCTGGATCAACACCCATCATCACCTGTTTCAGTCGTTGCTCAAAGGCATCCCCGCGGGTATCAATCTAGCGCTGGTGCCTTGGCTCTCTGCGGTGCCCGTTCCTTATCGCCGCTACTTTGATCGCGAGGAAGCGCTCGCGATTGCGGCGCGCGTCGGTTTAGTTGAACTACTGCTCTCAGGTTGTACTACCGTCGCCGATCATCAGTATCACTACTACCCCGACATTACCTACAACGCTTCCGAAGTAGTATTCAACGAAGCAGAAAAGTTAGGCGTTCGCTTCGCGCTGCTGCGCGGCGGGCAAACGCACATGCGCATCATCGATCAAGCGCCACCGCCGCAATGCGCGCCGGAGCCCATTGATCTCATCATGCGTCGGATCGAAGACGATGTGAAACGTTTTCACGACCCCAGCGATTTTTCGATGCGACGCGTAGCGAGTGCGATCACGACACCGACATGGAGTTGCAAAACCGATGAGCTGGTTGAGTTGGCGCGTCATGCGCGGCGGTTAGGCATCCGCCTGCATTCGCACCTGAGCGAAACCTACGATTATGTGAAGTACTGTCGAGAAGTTCACAACACGACGCCGATTGATTTTTGCGATAAATACGAATGGCTCGGCAGCGACGTGTGGTTCGCGCACATGGTGCATTTGTCGCAGGCGGAAATTGAGAAGTGTGGCAAAACGCAAACCGGTATTTCGCATTGCCCGCAGAGCAATTGTCGCCTGGGATCAGGCATCGCCAACGTGCCGGAGATGCTCGCGGCGAACGTGCCGGTGTCACTCGCAGTCGACGGCGCGGCGAGCAACGAAGCCGCGGACATGGCCAACGAAGCCCACACCGCATGGATGGTGCATCGCGCCGCAAAACAGAACGCGGCGAACATCGATGCGGAAACGGTCATCAACATCGGCACCCAAGGCGGCGCACAAGTGATGGGTTGGAATGGCATCGGCACAATTGAAGTCGGCAAGGCCGCTGATCTAGCGATCTATTCGCTCGATCATCCGCGCTATTTCGGCTTGCATGATGTCGCGGTCGGACCCGTCGTTTCAGGCGGCGCAACGCAATGCAAAGCGGTGATTTGCAATGGACGCGTCGTTGTGGAAGACGGCGCAATTCCTGGTTTCGATATGCAACAGTTGAAGCGCGATGCGCGGCGACTTGTGAAGATGATGACGAGCGACCTGTAAGCGCGGGCTTGACCGCGCTCACTTAAGTTTTCACGCGCGTTCAAGCCCGCGCCTACGTGTGCCAATGAATAAACCGACCGCCCAACAACTCTCCGCTCTCCGCACTGAACTCGACGGCGTTCACCTCATCGAAGACGAATCGCAAGTCACGCGTCTGTCGCGCGATTTTTCGTGGTTCTCTCCGGTGCTCACCGAACAATTGGAGCCGTATCGCGCTGACATCGTCGTTCGCCCGAAAACGGAAGACGAGATCGTTCGTATCGTTGCGGCTTGTGCGAAACACAGCGTGCCGATCACGCCGCGCGGCGCAGGCTCCGGCAACTACGGGCAATGCACGCCGCTTTTCGGCGGCGTCATCATCGATTTGTCGCAGTACAACCAGCTCGTGTGGCATAAAGGCGGTGTCGCGCGCGTGCAAGCGGGCATGCGTTTGCTCGACATTGATAAAGCGACGCAACCCGCAGGATGGGAATTGCGCTGCATGCCGTCCACCTTTCGCATCGCGACGGTGGGCGGTTTATACGGCGGCGGCTTCGGCGGTATTGGTTCGATCAATTACGGACCACTCGCGAGCACTGGCAATGTGCTCGGCGTGAAGGCAATCACCATTGAGCGTGAACCCCAGCTCATCGAACTGCGTGCGCCCGAAGCACTGCTGTTGCATCATGTGTACGGCACTAGCGGCGTCGTGCTCGAAATGGAAATCGCGCTCGCACCCGTGCATGCGTGGCGCGAATGCGTGATCGTTGGCGATGGCATCGAGCGCATGCTGCGCTTGGGCGATGAAATTGCGAATGGCCCGGGTGTTGCGAAGAAATCCGTGTCGTTTTTCGAGGATGGCATTCAACCTTTCTTGCCAACGTTCCATGATCGTTGGGCAAGCGGTAAGTCTGCGTTATTCGTGATTTATGCAGAAAACGGTGGTGAAGCCCTGAAAGAATGGGCGACAAAGCATGGTGCTGAAATCACTTACGACGAGCCGCACATTGAGCAAGTCAAAAAAGGCAAAACAATTCTCGAATACACGTGGAATCACACCACGCTGCACGCGCTCAAAGTCGACAAGACGATCACTTACATTCAAAGCGGCTTCCCTGCGGGGCAGCATGTCGAACACGCGCTCAAGATGAAGCAATTACTCGGCGATGAATGCCTGTTGCATCTCGAATTTATTCGCCTCAAAGAAGGCCAAATGACGTTTAGCGGCTTGCAAATTGTTCGCTATACGAACGCCGCGCGGTTAAACGAAATTATGCAATTGCATCGCGATAACGGCGTGTACATCGCGAACCCTCACGTCTATCACGTGGAAGATGGCAAGCAAGGTCAAGTGAATCCCGACATCGTGATGACGAAACTGCGACTCGATCCACAAGGGCTTATCAATCCCGGCAAGCTACGCGGTTGGGACATTCGCGATCAGATTGCGGCGGATGTGAAAGCGGGCAAAGTGAATGTGAGCACCTTGCCGAAGTTTTGATGCGCGCACTCCGCGCAAAGACGAGAGGACGTCGCTGCGATAGGACGTCGCTTCGCTAGGACGCAAAGCTCGGGTGGGAACGCTCTGCTTTGCCGAGCTAACGATTTTTTTACCCATTCGTTTTATCGGTATCGATCTTTGCCGTCGATTTCAACATCGACCACGCGATTGCGCCGAGCAACAAAACGCCACCGATCAACACGCCCCACAGTAGCAACGACCGCTCTGACGGCGCACCCACTTTTTCTTTGATTGCAGTGAGTGTCGACGGCGGTTCAACAGGTGCCGCGAAAGAATTCGCGGTGTCAACCTTGGCTTGCGCTAACGCTGCCTCGTCGCCCTCTTTGTAGCCGGGGATCACGCTCGATATCGGCAAGGCGATTGGTTTTGCGTCTTTATTTCCAATCGCGAGCGTGAACGGCGGGTTCCCCGACGCGACGAACGCGATGCTGATCGGATTGATGATCGCCTGCACCGTGAACTTACCGTCGGCGAAGGCAGACGGATTGCGATCGGCTTTAATTCTCAACTCGCGCGCAACGAGCCCATTCAACTCAATCGGCGGATTGACCGATTCGCTCCCGTTGCTTGCAATTCGATAGATAGTGCTCGTTGTGACGTTTCGCCACGGCTCGCTCTTAGCGTTACGTGAATCAATGCGAATCGGCGCCAACGCGTTGCCCGGGCCTGCCCGCACAAGCAATCCTTGTAGCGGCGTTGCAAACGGCAGCACCACGATCAATTCATCCGTTGAGTTATTGAGCACTGCAACCAGCGGCAATTCAACGCGCGGCGGCGTCGCAGACGTCGGCGTTTCTGTAATTCGCACCGCACGCAGCACGAACGCCGGCTGAACGGGCCAAGTGACTCGCAAATACTCTTTGTCGAGCGTGACGTTACCGAGCGGAACGCGCAGATTCCCCGGCGCGCCTTCACCGCCAAAGCGAAACACCGGGCTTGCGTTGGCGAGCGTTCGCCAATTCTTCAAGTCTTTACTCGCGCTCACTGTGAGCGAAACTGGCTCTCCAATGGGCAATTCAGCGTCAACGATGAGCGACTCCAGTTTGCCGGTGAACGATTGCGTATCGACCAGCGCGCCGACTTGTTTAGTCGTATTTGACGAAGGCGCGGCTTTACCGCCGCTATCGACCGTTACGATCCGGCGGCCCGCACTTTCATCAATGCGTAGTTGTAAGCCGCTTAACACTTGCTGCTGTTGCTCGGTTGCATTGATTGGATAAATTGCGACAGCGCGCGGCGCGGCTACGTTTGATTCGGTGCGTAACGGCAAGAGGGCGAGCGGCACCGCTTCGCCCTTTCCGTTGAACACTCGAATATCCGCAAGCTGCCACGACTGAATCGCGGCGAGCGCGAGCGGCGGCAAAGTAGCTCTTTGTAAACCCGCGTTGGGCGCAATCTGTAGAGGGAACTGCACCCCATACGCGTTCGGCCTCTCCACCTCGTTTGCTGCAAACGTGCTTACGCCAACAAGCAAACTCAACGTAGCGATAACAAAGCGTTTCATAACGAATCCCTGTTTCATATTGCGCTCGTCCGCGAGGAAATTTCGGACGCTGATTTTGTAGGCGGCAACGGCGCGAGATAACCCACAATCAACATCAACACACCAACCACGATGAAGGCGACGATCCGCTCGGTGCCGCCCGCGTTTGAGAGATCAACGAAGAAGAGTTTGGCAACGGTGAGCGCGAGCAACCCCGCGCCGACCATCCATAGGCTGCGCATCGCTTTGCGATGCGCGAGCACCATCAGCACAAGCGCGAGCGCCGTCCACAAAATCGCGTAGCCTGTTTGCACAATAAATGAATTGAATAGCGCACTCGCGTTCCAGCTTACGCCCGCAAAATGATGCGCAACGCGCAGCCATACCGTATTGATCGCAATAAACGCAGCGCCCGCGAGCGCGATTCTCGGGGCATTGGAAAACACAGCGGCAGGCAGGCTTTCACGCATTAAGTGCAAGCGCTTCAACCACAACAAAACGCCCACGAGCCCAAGTGCAATCGCGAGATCAGTTGGGTTGAGTAGCGGCAAATAAGGCAGTGGATCAGCGCGACCGTTCGAGATGAGCGCGACGAGCAATGCACCAAAAAACACGACCACCGCAATCGGCGCAGCAGCAAACCACAGATAAGCTTTTGCAAACAAAGCGAGTGGCCAGCGGCCACTGGTTCGAGCGCTGCTTGCCGAGGTCGCGAGGCCGACTAACACCAGGGTCGCTGCCACCAGAAGCACAACCGATGCCCACGCGGTGCGCCACAGATCACCGCGATCAACCGCGTAGACGAGCACGTCGGCGAGCAGCAAAACAATCGTCCATACGCCGAGCACGTGCATCGCAGTAAACCACGGACGCGGTACATTGTGATCGACACGGCGCAGCGCAACGTAATGCAGCGCAAGCGCGGCGAGCCAAATCGCCCAGCCGAAATGCTCGAATACACGATGATCGCTAACAATGTTGGCAAGCGCTGTTAGCAAAAGCACGACGGCTGTGCCGTACGCGGGCCATGAGGCGACGTTCCAGTTCGTGCGTTTCGCGAAACGCTCTGCGATGAATGCGCTAGCGACAAAGGCCAACATCATGAGATTGGCGTGCATCGCGGGAATGATCGCGAACTCTCCGAAAGTTTCGTTCCCAGGAACGCGTCGCGTGACTTCAAACGACAGCGCGCAAAGCCACCAAAGAAAGCCGACAATGAACAGTGGATTTGGCAAAAACGCTTCAAACGACGCGTATTGTTTTGCAGCGTTGCTTCCGCTGTGCGCCAGCGGCTTTCGTGTCCACCATGCGAGCGCGAATGCGGGCAGCGCGAGCATGAGCGCTCCGACGAACAGTGCATTGGCGAACGGATAGGTCGCCGTAGCTAACCCATTGATCACCTCTAAAAATGACACCGTCGCAACCAATTGCAACAGCAGCCCAAACGCGCGCGGCATCCAGCGCGCTTGCCGCATGCCAACCCAGAACACCGCTGCGCCCTCTACCGCCCAAATCGCCGCCGTCCAGCGCGCATCGAAGGCAAGCGGCACAGCGAGCGTGGCGAAGCCGATACCGAGCGCGATGAAACACTCCATCAGCAATCGCTGCGTGGCGAGCTTCCGTTTCAGCAAAACAAACGCTATCAATAAATAGAACGCGCCGAGCGCGAGCGCTGAGAATGCGAGCGCGAATTCAATATGCCGCACTAACGCAGCTTGAACACCAAACGCAACGATAGGCGCGCCGAATACGAGTGTGGCATCGACTGCGCCGTTCACCGAGGCATTGAACTTTGTTGTTTCCTGTCGCGCGTAGAGCATCGCGGCAATCACGTACACAAGGAAAAACGCAATCAAGAATGGCAAGGTACTCGCAAGCAATTCTGCGCGATAGCGATCATTCACCCACAACATAAACACGCCAAAGGTGAAGGCGAATCCCACGAGGTTGAGCACGCGCCACGAGCGTTTGTACGCGACAAAGAGAATTGCAAGATTGAGCAATAAGTAATACGAAAACAGCACGACGTGATTGCCGCCGCCAGTGGACGCGAGGATCGGCGCGAGAAAGCCGCCGGCAAACCCAATCACGGCAAGCGTTCGCGAGTTTTGCAGAAGCGCAATCGAGGTCGACAGCGCACAAAGGCCGACCATGATCGCAAGCGCGAAACCGGCGGGCATGAGTGAATAGAGTTTGAACCCCGCGAATACCGTGAGATAGAGCACGGCGACGCCTGCGCCTTGCAGCGTCATCGCGTAACCACGTTTTTTGTCGCGTAAGCGAAAGCCCGTGACGAGCAGCGCGAGCCCAGCAATACCAACCAACGCTAGCCGCAGCTCCACCGGGAACATCGAATTGTCGGCAGCGTACTTTGCAAGAAACGAAAGGCCGATGAAGAGAACCACGACGCCAGCGCGTACAACGGTGTTGCCACCCGTTAACCACGCTATCGCAGCCTTAATGCCGCGCTCAATAATGCTGGGCGAGGGGGCGGGAGCCGACGGTAGGGGTTTGCTGGCTCTTTGCGAGGCGGAGTTCGATGTTTGAGTCGTGCTCGAAGAAGATGCAGCGGCAGGGATACTCCGAGTTTGCGCGATCAGCGTACCTTGAAGCGTCGAATCTGGCGCTTGCTCTCGACTAATTTCACTGGAGAGATTGGACGCGGCTTCAATCGGGCTCACAACAGAATTTGCGCTTGCGACACCCGTTGCGATAGCGGTGGCGGCACGCTCTTCTTCCCGAGGCGAATCCGGTTGAGCCACGCTCGCGCTTTGCGAAGAAGCGAACTGCGCTAGCGCTGACGATTTGAGTTTTTCCGATTCACGGGCGATTGCGTTTCTGACGGAAAAGCGCAACGTGAGTCCCATCAGCGCGCCAACGACAGCACCAGGAATCCACCCCCATTCGCCCGTTCCCGGCCACAACAGCCCTAGAAACGCGCCCCATAATGTTCCCCAGAAAATCATTGTGTATCCCCCTGTTCGGCGTCACACGATGAGTGCAACGACCGCTTGACGCCGCAATCTTGTCACGGTCTGAGAGTTTCACAACGCTTTTTCGGTCGGTATCAAAAGATAGTACCTGAGGTGCCGTATTACCGCTTTATCGCTGTATCGCCTTATATACTGGGCGATACGCCGTATACATATCTAAATCGTAATAGTGTCTTTATGCTTTACTCGCCCAATAATATTGGGCATTTATAAGTTTTTTTAAAACCTATCGCGGCGACCCCGCATGATTAACGACTAAAACGAAGCCATGCGCGCTTCTACTTTTGTGAGGAATTTCGCGCGTGACGCATCGGTGCTTGCGTTCATTTGGTAGTGGGCGATGTAATCGGTTTTGCAGCCTTTTGCGCAGAACCATTTCACGTATTTCACGATCTGTGTGCGCGGCGGATCGCCCATGCCAATCGCCATCCATCGAGCGCGTCCGTAGGTGGAAACACCTGCGATTTTTGTGATGTGCGTGAACAACGGCGTAACCACCGGGCCATCAATGTGAAAAGCGACGCCGGGACGAAATACGCGATCAAAAAAACCTTTGAGAATCGCGGGCACGCCGAAACACCACGTTGGAAACACGTAAACCATCGCGTCGTGTGAGCGAATCAGTTCGACATAACGCTTCAGATCCTCAGGAACGAATGCGTGATCGTGATACGTCCGGCGTTCTTCAGCTTTGAGTCTTGGATCGAAATCGTCTTTGTTGAGATCAATGAGCGTTGTTTCGTGCCCGGCTTTTTTCAGTCCACGCAACGTCGCCTGCAAGACGGCATGGTTGAAGCTCTCATCGAGCGGGTGAGCGCGGATGACCAGAACTCGCATTAAAGACCTTGATTTTCTCCACGAAACGCCCAACCGGTCATGCGCTTTTCTACCCACGCCGTGATCGCGTAGAGCACGATGCCGAGTACCGCGAGCACCACCAGCGCTGCGAATACAAGCTCCACTTTGAACGCGGCCTGCGCGTCGAGCATCAGTTTGCCTAGACCTGCGTTAGACCCTTGTGTTTCGCTCACCACTGAACCGACAAATGCGAGTGTGATCGCGACTTTAAGCGAGCCGAAAAAATACGGCATTGAGCGCGGAATACCCACCTTGCGCATGATGTCGAGCTTGCTCGCACCGAGCGCACGGAGCACATCGCGAAGTTCGGGTTCGGTTGTTGCGATCCCCGTTGCCACGTTCACCACAATTGGGAAAAATGAAATCAAAAACGCGGTCAGAATCGCAGGTACCGTGCCGATGCCGAACCACAAAATGAGAATTGGCACGACGGCAACTTTGGGCACGGCATTGAAGCCGATCATCACCGGATAGAGCGCGCCGTAAATCGTTTTCGACCAACCGATGAACACGCCAAGCAACAGGCCGAACACAATGGCGAGCGCGAAACCCGCGAGCGTGGTGAACAAAGTTTGCCATGAGTTATCGACAATCGGCGTCCAAAATTGAATGAGCGCTTTCCAAATGTCGAGTGGAGACGGAAGGATCGTCGGCGCAATCGAAAACGCGCGACAAATGATTTCCCACAACAGGATCAAGCCGATCACGAAGAGAGTCGGCGCGAGGATGGTTTCTTTGAACTTTTGCATGCTAGAAATTTCTGCGCAATTCACAAACGCAATTTGCGAACACGAATCTCGCTTCGCCCGCTGGGACAGGTGATCGCTTTGATCGCGAGCTTGCGAGGGTCTTGGGTCGCAAGCTTGCGAGGGTCTTTGATCGCAAGCTTGCGAGGGTCTTTGATCGCAAGCTTGCGAGGGTCTTTGATCGCAAGCTCGCGATGGTGAGTGAGAGAGGGAAAACACTTTTCATTTTGATGTGTCGCGTTTTCAGCTAGTGGCGACCGATGTAGGAGCGAAGCTCTTGCACGAGTTCTTGAAAGTGCGGCGTATAGGTCACGTCCAAGTCCCGCGGTCTTGGCAAATCCACCTTTTGCACTTTCACAATCTTGCCCGGGCGATCACTCATCACGTAAACGGTGTCGCACAAAAACACGGCCTCCCTTAAATCGTGCGTAACGAGCATCGCCGTGATCTGTTTTTGTGCATGAAGATCGCGCATGATGCACCAAAGTTCTTCACGGGTGAACGCGTCGAGCGCACTGAACGGTTCGTCAAGCATGAGTATTTCGGGCTCGTGAATTAGTGCGCGGCAAATACTGGTGCGCTGTTGCATGCCGCCAGAGAGTTGCCAGGGAAACTTCTCGGTGAACCCCTTTAAGCCCACCGATTCCAGTAGTGAGCGCGCTTTTTGGCGATATTCGTCGCGTTTTGATCGAATCTGCGAGCGGTGCGGTTGCACAATTTCAAGCGGCAGCAGCACGTTATCCACCGCCGTTCGCCAAGGCAGCAAGTTGGACGCTTGAAACGCCATACCCACTTTATTGATCGGCCCGCTAATCGGTTTGCCTTCAATCGTCAGCGAGCCACCGGCAATTGGCATCAAGCCGCTGATCAATTTCATCATCGAGCTTTTGCCGCAACCGGACGGGCCTACGACGGCGATGAACTCGCCTTTGCGCACAGTGAGGGTGAGATCGTCAACCGCTTTCACGGCGGTTTCGCCTGATCCGTAGACCATGCTGACGTGGTTGAGCGCTACCAGCGGTTCCCCGAGCTGCATCTTGTTGACCTTTTGTTGGTTTTCACGATTCTATGAGCGTGAAACGTGCCCGCAACCTAGTGCGCCTCCAAATTGACGCGTATCGGTCGCAATACGGCTCATAACGGTCACAGCGCGCAATCGAGGGTAAAACCGCTCGCGCTTGGCACGTGCTTTGCCTTAAAACACAGCAAATTCCGGAGATTTCTATGATCGCAAAACACTTGTTCCGCTGGAGCACCACCCTTCTTGCCGCATCCGCGGCAACCCTTACGCTCGCGCAAACACCTGTGAAATTTACGCTTGATTGGCGTTTTGAAGGCCCTGCCGCCCCGTATTTGTGGGCGCTGGAGAAAGGCTATTACAAAGCAGAGGGACTCGACGTCACCATCGATAACGGCGCGAATTCCACTGAGGCGATTAACCGCGTTGCATCAGGCACCTATGACTTGGGTTTTGGTGACATCAATTCGCTGGTGCGCTTTCGCGACAAGAAGGAAAACGCCCCGGTGAAGGCGGTTTTGATGATTTACAACGCGCCGCCTTTTTCGATTGTTTCGCTAGCTAAAAACAACATCAAGAAACCTAGGGATCTCGAAGGCAAAACGCTTGGTGCACCCGCAGCCGACGGCGCGTACGCACAGTGGAAAGGCTTAGTCGCAGCAAACAAGATCGACGTAAGCAAAGTAAAAATTGAAAACGTCGGATTCCCGGTACGTGAACCCATGCTCGCCGAAGGCAAAGTCGACGCGATCACGGGATTTTCTTTTTCAAGTTACATCAATTTACGCAGCCGCGGTGTGCCACAGGATGGTGTGAACGTGATGTTGCTCTCAAATCACGGCCTCGATCTCTACGGTAACGCGATCATGGTCAATCCAAATTTTGCGGCGAAGAATCCGAAGGCAGTACAGGGCTTTGTCCGAGCAACGGCGCGCGCGTGGATCGAAGTAATGAGCAAGCAACGCGAAGCTGTGAAGCTAGTTATAAAGAAAAATCCCATCGCGGATGAGCAGTGGGAAGCGGTGCGGCTCGCAATGGCGATTGACCAAAACGTCGCAACCAAGGAGGTGCTTGCCAATGGTTTTGGCGACGTGGACATGAAGCGGCTCACCAAGTCGATTGATCAAATTGGCGAATCGTTCCAGTTCACGAATAAGCCACGTGCTGAAGATATTTTTGATCGTAGTTTCCTTCCGCCCAAAGCGGAACGGGCTGTAACGTTGAATGTAAAGTGAGTCTCAGAGGCGAACTACTCGCATTGAAATAGACCCGCGAACTTATTCGCCACCTGCCCTATTTAATTGGGCGACAAGCAAGTTAAGGCGTCGCCTCGAAGAGACAAAGCTTAGTCTTTGTCGCCCAATTGATTTGGGCGAAGCTCGATAGAGCTGGTATCGCGTGATCTGTCTCGTTGCTCGCGTAAAATCGGGCAACGATGAATAAGTTAATCGACGTTATTGAATACATGCATTTGGTGGGGCGCTCCGCACGCGCCGCATCCCGCGCCATTGCTCGCGCCAGCACGGCACAGAAAAACGCGGCACTCTTCGAAACCGCAATCGCATTGGAAAAGCGCGACGCCCACATCCTCGAAGAAAACGCAGCCGACGTTCGCGACGCGATGAAGGCGGACTTGTCGGCGGCGATGATTGATCGCTTAAAGCTCACGTCAAAAACCATTGCTTCGATGGCCAATGGCCTGCGGCAAATAGCGCAATTGCCCGATCCGGTAGGCGAAATTACTTCGATGAACACGCGTCCGAGCGGCATTCAGGTCGGCAAGATGCGCGTCCCCCTCGGCGTGATCGGCATCATCTATGAATCGCGCCCAAACGTGACGGTCGACGCTGCGGGCCTTTGTTTGAAGAGCGGCAACGCCACTGTGCTGCGCGGCGGCTCTGAAGCTGCACGATCCAATCAAGCGATAGCCGCGTGCATCAGTGCTGGGCTCAAAGCGGCGAAACTCTCCGAAAGCATCGTGCAAGTGGTGGAAACCACGGATCGCAAAGCGGTCGGCGAAATGATCACGCGACCCGAATACATCGACGTCATCATTCCGCGCGGCGGAAAGAGCTTAATCGAGCGCATTAGCGCGGATGCGCGTGTGCCGGTGATTAAACATCTCGACGGAAACTGCCACATCTTCGTTGACGAACACGCCGATTTAGAAAAAGCGGTGCGCGTTTGTGATAACGCGAAGACCCGGCGCTACGGTGTGTGTGGCGCAATGGAGAGTTTATTGGTGCACGAAGCACGCATCCATGACGTGCTTCCTCGTATCGCAAAAATCTTCGCCGATAAAGGTGTGGAAATGCGTGGCTGTGAGCGCACTCGCAGCGTACTGGCTGCGCACGACGTGAAGCCTGCCAGCGAAGAAGATTGGTCAACCGAGTTTCTGGCACCGATCGTATCGATCAAGATTGTCACGAATCTCGACGAGGCCATCGATCATATTGAGCGCTACGGCTCACACCACACCGATGCGATCATCACCGAACACTGGAGCCATGCGCAACGTTTTTTGCGCGAAGTTGACAGCGCGAGTGTGATGATCAATGCAAGCACGCAGTTTGCCGACGGTTTCGAATACGGCTTAGGTGCTGAAATCGGCATCTCAACCGATAAACTTCACGCACGCGGCCCTGTCGGACTCGAAGGGCTCACCACGCAAAAATGGATTGTTTTTGGCGACGGTGCGGTGCGGGCCTAAGGTAAAGTCAAGGCAAAACACTTTCGGCAACAACAAGGCGCTTGGAAATGAACGGGCTCGGCCACGAGCAAAAGCGATTCATACGCAGTCTTGATCGAGGGGGATCGCTATCGACGACACGTTGGTGTTATCGAAACATCTTCTCCCGCAGCAATGACAGAAATCACGCCTCCACCGTCTCGCAACGACCTCTGCCCGTGCCACAGCGGCAAACGATACAAACACTGTCATGGCGCGGTTGCGTTGGCTTCGCAAGCCCCCGTAGAAACCGAACCAAACGCGGATCATCTCGCGATCGTAGGCTTACAGGCGCAGCAACGAGGTGACCTCACGCTGGCTGAACGCTATTACCGGCAAAGCCTTGGATTAAATCCCGAAAACGCTGACGCGATGCACATGCTGGGCGTCGTCCGCATGCAGCAATTCGACTACCAAGAGGCGCGCCAACTCATTGAGCGTGCGGGTGCGATGACGAAGTGGCAGTTTGCATCGTTTCGCCACAACTATGCACATTTACTTTCTGCGTTCATTGGCGGGCGTCAATCCTCGGCGCGTGTAGCGGCTAAGGCACAAGCGCCAACGAAAGCGGTTAGTGCATCACATCACGATGTTCGTTGGGGACTTGTTCTGGTCCTCGATGCAGACGTGTCCCGCACCGAGCTTGCTGCCGTCAGCGCGGAACTTAGCGAGACGTCTGTGACTGCGGGTGCGATTGCGATTCTTGGCTCTTTTGACGCCGACCTTGCGTCGGGGTTGGCGCTCTCAACGTGGATGGTTCCCACGTTCGCTGGCGCTGTGAATCGCATGGCAGCCGCGGGCGTTGAAACCGTCGTGATAGCACCTAGGTTGTGCGCCCCGAACGAGGCCGCCGCAGCAGCCATAAAACGCTTTATGCATGACGGTGCCCAATGGGGATTACTGGCAGCAGACCTGCTTGCGACAAAAGAAAACGAGGCGGTTGCGCGAGTGCATCGCACCGCACTTAGGCGACTCGCGCACATCGACGAACTCGGTTCGGCGCTGTTTGCGGACGATCAACTTCGCACGCTGCTGTGTGTCACTGCATGGAAATTTGACTTTCTTTCTGCATGTTCGAAAGGAAGCGTCATAGAGAATATCTTCGATCTGTTCCTAGCTGCGTTGTGGAAAAGCGAGCCAATCCACATTTCTGAAACTTCGCTTGCCTTTGCGTCAGCTCTGAATGATCAGTGGTGGCAGCGGCAATTCGCTCCGATCGAAGGCTATGTTCGTCGCGCGCTTACCCACGAAATGCCCGACAACCAGTTGGCGCCTTGCGCCGCAATCGACGGACTAGGTTTTCTTAAGCGTCCGCTTCGCATCTGGATTGGCGCGCACCTGAGCGCCGAAACACTCGGCCACATTGCTGCTGCAGTTGATGCCCGAACTAAGCCATCGACCATTCGCAACGATGGCGTTGAATTCATCGGCTTCGCGCGCGCTGAGTCGGGGCTCGGCGAAAGCATGCGGCTCCTGGTGCGGGCTGCACGCACTGAAAATCTTACTTGTGCAGTCGCTGACGTAGCGCTTGACGTTGGAATGCGTCAGGCCGACGAATCGGTCGTCGATTTGATTGTGGATACGCCGACGTTTCGTACGCGCGTCGTTTGCGTGAACCCTGACTCGCTCGGTGAAGCGCTGCATCTCGATGGTGTGGGTGCGGTGATCGACTGCCGCCAAATTGGTTATTGGTACTGGGAGTTAGAACGAATTCCTCAGCGCTGGGTCGATGCCACCCGACTGGTGGACGAGGTGTGGGTCGCCTCAGACTTCGTGGCCGGCGCGGTGACTTCAAGCGCTTCGATTCCAGTGCGTGTAATCACACCTCCTCTGCTAACTCCTCAACTTTCTAGACCTTACAGCCGAGCGGAATTCAACCTGCCCGATGACGCGTGCGTATTCCTCTTCTCATTTGCGTACGGGTCGTTCGCAACCCGAAAGAACCCCGAAGCCGTCATCAGGGCGTTTCGCACCGCTTTTCCGCTTTCAATCCGTGACGCGAGATTAGTTGTGAAAACATCACAATCCGAGCTGTTTCAAACTCAGGTCGAAGCACTAATGAGCGAGGCAAAATCGGACTCGCGGATCATCTTCGTGAATAGCTACCTTTCACGCGATCAACTCACAGGGCTGCAAAGCGTCTGCGACTGCTACGTATCGCTACATCGCTCCGAAGGGCTAGGTCTTGGCATGGCCGAGGCGATGTCGCTTGGAAAACCAACGATCGGCACCGGCTATTCGGGCAATCTTGCCTTCATGAATGAGCATAATAGTTTGCTCGTAGACTTTTCAAGAGTTGCGATCCGAGCGGGCGACTACCCCGATGCAAACGGGCAGAGCTGGGCCGACGCAAATGTCGAAGACGCCGCCCGAAAGATGCGCTTCGTGTACGACAATCGCGCCGAGGCGGCAGCGCTAGGCGAGGTGGCTCGCAACGACCTCGCACAACGTTTCTCGCTTGCCGCCGTCGGCGCAAGAATTCGTAAAGCACTGAGTATGTAGTTCGCCGCGTCGTTTAGCTCAACAGGATATTGCTTTTTACTCTTCAGATTTCGCACAGGAGCGACAGATGGTGATCCCCACGCCAAATATTGAGGCGCTAAAAGTGTTTCGACCAGAGACGATGTCGTTTCTATCCAAAACAGACCCGCCCACGCTCTCAGCGGTGAGATCTCAGCTTTGTACGGCTGACCAATTCGATGAACCCGTCTACGCCGAATGGTGCGCTCGACTGAAACAAACGCCAGCTCACAATCGCAAGCAATGGGAGTTTGTCTATATATGCGAAGCGCTGTCGCAACGGGGCATGCTTGCCACGGGCAAGCGCGGATTAGGTTTCGGCGTTGGCAAGGAACCTTTGCCCGCACTCTTTGCAAGCTTAGGCTGCAACATTGTTGCAACAGATCTAGATCCCACCGCAGCCGCCAGTTCGGATTGGATACCGTCGAGTCAACATGCCGCTCAACTGTCTGACCTTAACGAACTCAACATCTGTGAGCCAAGACTTTTCAGTGACCGAGTTACTTTTCGAGCTGAAGACATGAACCAGATCTCGGCGGATCTAGTCGGATTTGATTTCACTTGGTCCGCATGCGCGTTCGAGCACCTAGGCAGCATTCGGCACGGGCTAGATTTTTTCCTGAATTCGCTGAAATGTCTTAAACCAGGCGGAGTTGCAGTACACACCACCGAGTTCAATTTGTCGTCAAACTTTTCGACAATCGAAGCGCACAATCTTGTTCTTTTCAGGCGCTTTGATATCGAGTCGCTAGCTAGTAAGGTACGCCAACTTGGCTGCGAGCTAGTGCCGGTAAATTACAACCCAGGCGATCGAGCAATTGATAGGCACTACGACATTCCGCCGTACAACAACACGCACCTTCGAATACACCTGGATCGCTTCATATTCACCTCGATAGGGTTGATCGCGATAAAACACTAACTCTTTATCAATTCCGCTCGTTTCCCGTGAACAAGACCCCTTCCAGCGCACACCCTTACACGTTCCCGAAATCGTTGTCCCTTATGGTCAGTTACGCGCAGAATTTTGAGGACGTGTTGCTTCGGCGTTTGCTTCACGACGTTGTCAACGGGTTCTATGTTGACGTTGGCGCGCAGGAGCCCAAAATCGACTCGGTGACCAAGCATTTCTATGACAGCGGCTGGCGCGGAATCAGCATCGAACCGCATCCAGCCTACTTTGCGGCCATGTTGCGCGAACGCCCTCGCGACATTAATTTGAACTTGGCCCTTAGCGACCGCGCTGGAATGGCCGATTTCCACTTTGTTGAGAATTCTGGGCTATCTTCGCTGAACGCTGAGGCCCTTCGCGTTGCTTCAAAACATGGGCTGCAAACCCGAATCGGACGAGTGCCGACTGAGCGTCTCGCCTCAGTTTTGTTGGATCAACAGGTGGGTGACATCCACTTTCTCAAGATTGATGTCGAGGGCGCTGAGGCGGCGGTGCTTCGGGGGATGGACTTTCAGCGGTGGCGCCCGTGGGTGGTTGTTATTGAAGCAACACTGCCAAACGAACCAACGCCATGTTGGGATGAATTCGAGCCGCTGATGATCGCCGGTGGATATCAGGCGGTCTATTTTGACGGGTTGAATCGTTGGTATCTTCGCGAAGAGTCGATGGCACGCGCGGAGGCGTTCTCCGTACCCATCAACGTATTTGACCGCTATGTGCGCTGGAAGGAGTACGAGTGGGACGTGCTGCAAAGTGCAAAACGCGCCTCAACTCCGTCACCCAGCAGCTTTGGTGCGATGTATCGGCGCTAAACGGTAGCTTGCGTTTTGCTCGACCCTCAACCCTGAAGATATTGCAACACAGAATGAAACACACGCAGCACTTCGCAACCCTCCTCGCAACATTCGGCTTTACGCTTCCCGTGTTGGCTCAGACCGATATCCGCTGCCTCGACACCGATACACCGTTCAACATGGTGACCAAATACGAAGGCACCTATAAATTCACGATTGACAATGACTTGTTCGCCAATCGAGATCAGGACTACACCAACGGTGTGAAGCTCGCTTGGTCGTCACCGAATCTGCGCAGTTTTCAGGAGGATCCGTGTTTGCCTCTTTGGCTGCAGCGCGTCGGCCAGGTGTTTGATTCGGTGTATCCGATCCGGATTGGTAAAGAAGAAGTCGAAGGCAACGTCACGGTGACATTGGGCCAGGCAATGTTTACCCCGCGCGACAAGAAGCGCGCTGATCTGGTGAGCGATGATCGTCCGTACGCGGGCTGGACCTATCTCGGTTTCGGATACAACACGCGTTCATCGTATCGACTGGATTCATATGAGCTGAACTTCGGCGTTGTCGGCCCATGGTCGCGCGCGAAGCAAATACAAGACTTTGTGCATCGCGCGCGCGGCATTGAGCAATTTAACGGGTGGGCCAATCAACTTGGCAACGAGTTCGGCGCTCAGCTTGTCTACGAACGCAAGTATCGCTATGACGCCTTTGCACAAGACAACATTCGCAGCGGTTTTGGTATCGACGTGATTCCACACGCGGGTTTATCTTTAGGAAACGTTGCAACGTATGCCAACGCTGGCTTTGAAGCTCGACTCGGCTGGGGTTTACCGGACGATTTTGGAACGTCACCGATTCGCCCAGCGGGCGACAATTCGGCGCCGCGCCCCAAGCAAGGCGCGCTACAGTTCACTCGCGATATTGGTGCCCATGTGTTCGTGTCCGTCGATGGTCGGGCGATCGCTCGCAATATTTTCTTGGACGGGAACACCATTCGCGATTCCCATAGCGTCGACAAGAAAAATTTTGTGGCTGACGTCGCAGCAGGTGTCGCGTTCAATTTCAAAAAGTACAAACTAGCTTTTGTCCGCGTTTACCGAACCCGTGAGTTCAACGGGCAGTTGACTACGCCGAAATATGGCTCAATCACCATTTCGGGACCCCTGTAGATTGTCAACCTATCCATTAAAAGCTAGATCCAATGGGGCAAACCCGTGGTTTTTTGTAATTCTTGATAATTATGCAGTAAGAGATGTTAGCCCAATTAAATAAGCGATTGCGATCCAATGTTAAATAATGCAATTTTCTAAATATCACGCAATCGGCAACGACTACATCGTGATCGACGCTCGCCGCGTCACCACGCTGCCGAGCGCTGCGCTGATCCAGCGAGTCTGCCATCGTCATTACGGGGTCGGCTCTGACGGCATTCTGTATGGCCCACTGCCAGGCGATAGCGAAGCTGAATTTGGGCTGCGCATCTTCAATCCTGATGGCAGCGAAGCACAGAAAAGTGGCAATGGGCTACGAATCTTTTGTCGCTATTTGTTCGATCAAAAGCTTGTTAGTAACTCGCCATTTAGGGTGCGCACTGTCGGCGGCATCGTTCGCGCGGAAGTACACGGACGTGGCGAAGCGGTCACCGTGGAGATGGGTCGCGTTTCTTTTTTGAGCACGCTCATTCCGGTGGCGGGCGAAGCACGCGAAGTCATTCGGGAGCCGCTGACCGTTGATGGCGTTAACTTGCTCATTACCTGTGCGACGATCGGCAATCCGCATTGCGTCGTCGAGGTCGTCGACGATCGCGCATCTCTAGCGAGCCCAGATCTCGCCAAGCGACTCGGACCGCTCATCGAGAGCAATCCGATGTTTCCAGAGCGAACCAACGTGCAATTTCTTCGCGTCATGGATCGCGCCAATATCGTCATTGAAATCTGGGAGCGCGGCGCGGGCTACACACTCGCGTCGGGGTCAAGCTCAAGTGCTGCGTCGGCCGTTGCTCATCGACTCGGTTTGGTTGATCGCAATGTTTGCGTACACATGCCTGGTGGCACAATTGAAATTGCGATTGACGAGCACTACGGCGCTACGATGCGTGGTGCAGTCAGCCGAATTGCCGACGGTGAGATTCACTCCGAGGCGCTGATCCCGATCCACACGACGTAAGAAGAGTAAGCTTCGAATTTATGGATGCACACGATATTGCCGCTTGGCTTCGGCAACACCCCGACTTTTTCGTTGACCACGCCGATGTGTTCGCTGACATGCGCACTCCGCATCCAGAAGGCGGACATGCCATTTCAATGGTGGAGCGTCAGCTCATCACGCTTCGCGAGAAAAACTCGCAGCTCGAAAAACGCCTTGATGAGATCATCGGTTACGGGCAACACAACGACACACTCGCCGACAAACTTCATCGGCTCACCATTGCGCTCATACGTGCGGACGATCCGACAACGACCGCCGCCGTAGTCAGCGAAAGCTTGCAGTCTGATTATCGAATCCCGCACGTGTCGATCAAGCAGTGGACTGCGCCCGTGTTCGACGAAGTATCTGACGCGATGAAAGGATACGTTGCTGGGCTTGACCGCGCCTACGTCGGCCCGTTGAGCGCATATGAGTCACGAAGCTGGTTTAACGCTGGCCCCGAAACCTTGCAGTCGTTCGCGTATGTGCCGCTAGTCAATGGTGAGGCGTTTGGTGTCCTCGGTCTTGCCAGCGAAGACGCGGCACGATTTACGCCTGACATGGCCGTTGACGTGCTCTCTCGCGTTGGCAACTTGGTCAGCGCCGCGCTCTCGCGCTACACCGCCCATGCCGAAGAGCAATTTGGCGAACTTGGCTAACGAGTCGTCTGCAGATGTTGCGCAAGAGTTTCCGCTGGAGGCTCTTGCAGCCCTGACAACGTTCGAGGTGGCACTTGAGGCGCGCGGGGCGAAAGAAACTACCCGCAGGTATCTCACCGCTTGCAAATCACTGGTCGCTGCGCGCGGTGCGGCTCCGCTCCACGAAACTAATTGGCGCGACGCGCAGCGCTGCTTATCTGCGCTTCACGCGAGTGGGATCGCACCGCGAACGCTGGCGACGACGCTTTCGGCGTGGAAGACTTGGTTTCGCGTGCTGGCAAGGCACGATGCGAGATTCAAACCTGATGCATTCGACGCCGTCCGCGTACCGAAGCCACCGAAGCGCCTTCCTAGCGCGCTTACGGAAACCGAAATGACGCGCTTGCTCGATGGAGAATTCAAGCCCGCTGCCGAGGAGTGGCGCGAGCGCGATCAAGCGATGTTTGAAGTGTTGTATGGCTGTGGGCTTCGGGTAAGCGAGCTCACCGGACTCAATGTGAGCGACATCAACCTTCCTAGCCGAGAAATTCGCGTGTATGGCAAAGGGCGCAAAGAACGCGTGCTGCCGCTTCCGGCACAGGCACATGCAGCACTCGATGCATGGCTTCAAGTTCGATCGCAACGCACGGCCAACGCGAGCGAAATCGCAATCTTTGTTGGCACCCGCGGCGCACGGATCGCGGCAACCAGTGTGCGAAAAATACTGGCTGTGCGCGCAAGCCTGCAGGGTGTCTCGAGCCACGTGCATCCGCATCGATTGCGGCATTCGTTCGCATCGCACGTACTGCAAAGCTCTCGTGACCTACGCGCCGTGCAAGAGCTCATGGGGCATGCGAGCATCGCGTCTACCCAGGTGTACACGCACTTAGATTTTCAACACCTCGCGAAGGTCTACGACGATGCGCATCCGCGCGCTTCGCGTGCGAACAAGAAAAAGTAGTCGAGCGGTTTTCGATTAGTGCACTTTGTTATCGTCGCGAAGCCAATGCCGCAATTTTGAGCGCGCGCGCGGTGATTTCAGCAGATCTTGCCATTCCGGTAGTGCGGTAACGCGCTCGGTGGTGAGCACTTCCACGATGTCGCCCGACCGCAATTCAGACGAGATATCCACGACTCGGCCGTTAACCAGCGCGCCGCGCGCGCGAAGGCCAATTTCGCTGTGAACGGCAAAGGCGAAATCAAGGACAGTTGAGGAGAGCGGCAACAAAAACGGCTTGCCTTTGGGCGACAGCACGGTGATCGAGCGCTGCCGCAAAAGCTCGCGAAGCGTGCGCGTGAGTTCGCCTTCCTCGCCGCGTCCCGCAACGACGATTGACAAATCCTCAAGCGATGCTGCGCCCTGCCCTTCGAACACAAACGCGCGCGTTCGAAGCGGTGGAAACAAATAGCAAAGATCTACAACAGGGCCATGCTTACCCAGAAACACCGTTGTGTGAACGCTGCCGCCCACAAGATCGGTGCGAAAACCACCCGGCAGCGCGTAGGCTTCAGAATGCCAAACCGCGATTCGCGCGTAGGCGTCGCTGATGGAAGCGTTGTCAAAGTAAACGGTGGGCGTTGCAAACAGCGCACGTGACGCACTTTGTTCACGCAGCAATCGCAGCGCCTGGGTGAACTGGGTGGCTTTCGAAAGCAATTGCGATGAGCGCGAAAATTCTGCTTGCAACGCAGGCAACTCGTTAAGCGCGGTCTCAATTCGCCTTCGATCGAATTGAGCTTTTCGCTTCACCCACCCCTCAACGGCTGACGTTCTTTGCGGATGCGCCCAGAAATACGCAAGGTGTTCAAGTTCAGCCGCGAATCGCGTCAAACCCACATACTCTGCGAGCGGACAAAACACCGCCAAGGTCTCACCGGCAACGCGCCGCTGTTTTTCGCGAGGAACAAATTTCAGCGTGCGAAGGTTGTGCAGGCGATCAGCACACTTGAGCGAAAAAATACGCTGATCTTGTGCGCCGGCGGTCAGGAGTTTTCTGAGCGTTTCTTCTTTGACATTAGCGCCTAATCCAACTCGAGTTTGGTCGAATTTGGTGACGCCGCCCACGATTTCCGCCACTCCTGAACCAAAGTCGTTGCTGAGCTGCGGCTCGGTGACACCGCAATCCTCGATGACGTCATGAAGCAGCGCAGCGCAAATCAGATCGCGATCAGCGGCCGCGAACTCAAGCAGGATCAGCGCGACCGAGACGGGATGTGAAAAGTAGGGTTCGCCAGATGCGCGAGTTTGACCGGCGTGGGCGTCCCGAGCGAACTGGGCGGCGCGCCGAACGTCGGCGGCATCGTGCGGCGCAAAGCGCGCTGCAACGGCGTCTAGGAAAGGTTTCGCAATCTCTACGTGAACGCCGTCGCCCATTGCATACGGGTGGCTATAGTCCTACGCGACGCAGAAGGCTGCGGTCGATGCGTTGCTCGGCAATTTCGCGAAGAGCAATAACCACAGGCTTATCTTTTTTCGACGCAGCGATCAGCGGCTGATGCCCCGAAGCGAGCTGCCGCGCGCGCGTAGCGGCGGCAAGCGCGAGCTCGAAGCGGTTATCGATGTGAACCAAACAATCTTCAACGGTAATGCGTGCCACGGAGGACTCCAGTGTGTTTACGGCATGGCAGTTGCCAGCGCGTCGGATAGGCCAATAGTACGTGATCGGCGATCACGCGGCGGAGGCGCTTGCTATCAAGGTTCGGAAAGCGCAATTGCTCTACACGTGATTTTACCGCGCTGCTATGATGCCAGCATGAGGCCGGGAGCCACTGGCATCGCGCCAAGTCTTACTTTTTAGAAGAAAACGTCACGAGGTTATGTCCGCTGTCGCAAATCGCGCGCTGCCGCAGGGCTATCGCTTGCAAAACTACCGAATTGACCGCGCGATCAGTCGCGGCGGCTTTTCGATTGTCTATCGTGCTGTCGACGATAACGGGCAGGTTGTAGCCATCAAGGAATATCTTCCAAGCGGGCTCGTACTGCGCACCGAGGGCTCGCGGGTTCACGCCAGCTCGATCGAGAATCTCGATTCGTTTCGTTTCGGCATGAAATGTTTTTTCGACGAAGGCAAATCACTGGCGTCGATCAATCACCCTAACGTCGTTCGCGTGCTGAATTTCTTCAGAGCGAACGAAACGGTTTACATGGTGATGAAGTACGAGCGCGGGCGCACCCTGCAGCAATACATCCAAGGCAACCAAGGCATGCTGCCCGAGGGGCTCATCCGTCACGTGTTTTCGCGCCTGTTGAACGGTCTTCGCGAGGTTCACTCGCGACGTTTGCTCCATTTAGACATCAAGCCGGCCAACATCTACATCCGTACTGACGGTTCACCGGTGCTGCTGGATTTTGGCGCTGCGCGTCAGGTACTGACGACCCGCGGCAGCAAGGTCACACCGATGTACACGCCGGGCTTCGCAGCGCCTGAGCAGTATCGTGAAGGCGATTCTGATCGTTTAGGGCCATGGACCGATCTCTATGGCGTTGGAGCGTCGTTGTTTGCGTGTTTCGCTGCATTTGCCCCGCAAGCCGCAGACAGCCGCGTTAAAGACGAACACTATGTGCTCGCAAAGAAGTTATGGGGCGGAAAATATTCCGACAATCTGCTCGATCTCGTTGACCAATGCTTAAAGCTCGATTCGCTGCAGCGGCCGCAATCGGTGATGCAGGTTCAAAAGTTGCTGACAGATGACATTCCGAAGCGCGAATTGACGCTGATGGAGAAACTGCAGCGCTATTGGAAAAAGCAGAAGCGAGCCCGCTAAGCGGTGCCGCTCGATAGGATCGAATGGAATTTTCTATCTTTCAGGAAACCCGCCGCGGCGCGAGGAAAGTCAATCAAGACCGCCTGGGTTACGTCTACACGCGCGACGCGCTTTGCTTGGTCGTAGCTGACGGCATGGGCGGACACGTCGGCGGCGAGATCGCAGCGCACATCGTAGTGCGGCTCATTATCGAGCGCTTCGAGGCTGAAGCGAAACCCATTCTTTCGTCGCCCGTGCTTTTTTTGCAGCGCGCGATTAACGCGGCACACGAGGCACTGGGCGATTACGCCGAGCGCTTTCGCATGGTCGATACGCCGCGCACGACCTGCGTGGCCTGCATCATTCAAGACGACGCCGCCTATTGGGCTCATGCGGGAGACTCACGGCTCTACATGATTAGGAACGGCAAAGCGATTACACGCACCCGCGATCATTCAAAAGTACAGTATTTGATCGATAACGGCGTAATTACAGCGGAAGAAGCCAATAAACATCCTGATCGAAACAAGGTGTTTTCGTGCTTAGGCGGTCAGTTCGAGCCAAACGTCGACTTCTCGCCACGTTTTCCGCTGCACAACGATGACACCTTGGTGTTGTGCACCGATGGTATGTGGAGCGCGTACTCCGATCAGGAGTTCGCGGACGCTTTTTCGACTGGCGGCGTGCAGCAAAACGCAAGCGCGTTGCTCAATGAGGCTGAACGGCGCAACGGTCTCGACTGTGACAACTTGAGCGTGATCGCGTTGAAATGGGCGGGCGCGATGGCGGCATGGAGCGAAGGGATCACCACGCAAACCTCGACCCTCGCACTGGGTGAATTCAGCACGCAAATGGATCGTACGGTCACGATGGCCGAGCCGAATACCGGTCGCCCCGCACTATCGGAAGCGGAAATCGAATTGGCGGTTCAGGAGATCACCGAAACTTTGAAGCGACATGGCTCAACCTGAACGTTTGGTTTTTCTCGACACTGAAACGACCGGGCTTGACCCAAAGCTCGGGCATCGGATCATCGAAGTTGGCGCGGTTGAGGCCGTTGACCGGCGCCTCACCGGCAACAATTTCCACCGCTATTTGAACCCCGACCGCGAAATCGACGCCGGTGCGGTTGCCGTGCACGGCATCACCAGCGAATTCCTCGCGGACAAAGCTCGCTTTGCAGACGTAGCCGCAGAGCTCTCCGCGTTCCTTGCGAACGCGACGATCATCATTCACAACGCCGCTTTCGACCTCGGCTTCTTAGAAGCTGAATTCGGCTTGATTCGAAAGAAAGCATCGTTCTTAGAAGATCGAAGCGCGGTGGTCGACTCGCTGGCGCTGGCGCGGGCGAAGTTTCCAGGCAAACGCAATTCGCTTGACGCGCTTTGTGAGCGGTTCGGTGTAGACAACGCATCGCGCAATTTTCACGGCGCACTCCTCGACGCGCGGTTGCTCGGTGAGGTCTACTTTGCGCTCACACGAGAACAAAGCTCGATTTCCATCGAAACTGACAGCACCGCCCAAGGCAATTGGACGTTGGAATCAGGCGCTCAAATCGCTGCGTCGGCGAGCGAGATGCTCGCAGTGCCGCTCGATGACCATTACGTCGCCGCGCACCGCGCCTACGTGTTTGGCGAAAAAGCGGGCGCACCGGAAAACGAAGGCAGGCATTGGGCGTAGTGCTCAGCGCGCAGTGAGCAAACGCTCACTTGTTGGTTAAATCAAGCTACGCATAGGTCATCTGTTCACCACATCGCTTGCGGTTGGGTCAGATGCCGCACCGATTCTCCAGCAATGATGAGCTCGTCAGCGCGACGGTGAGCAAAAATTCCGTTGCAGACAACGCCTGGAATCGAATTAACTTTATCCTCGAATCCTTTAGGATCAAGAAGTTTCAGTCCAGAAACATCAATAAGAATGTTGCCGTTATCTGTGCTCGCTGCCCCACGTAAATCGGGCGTTCCGCCCAAAAGTTGCAATTGGTGAGAAACAAAGGTTCTCGCCATCGGGATCACCTCAACGGGCAGCGGGAACGCACCCAGCGCGGCGACCAGTTTGCTTTCGTCAACCATGCAAACAAACCGCTTGCTGGCGCTCGCAATGATTTTTTCGCGAGTCAGCGCTGCGCCGCCGCCTTTGATCATCGCAAAACCGGGCTCGATCTCGTCGGCGCCGTCGAAATAGGTTTCCGGCGGCGCAACATCATTGAGCTCTACAACCCGCAATCCCGATTCCACTGCAATGGCTTCGCTGGCCTTGGACGCAACCACAACGCCGGGAATCCGCGCGGCATGAGGCGCAAGCAAGCGAATGAACTCGGCGACGGTGCTGCCGCTGCCGATACCGATGATTTGATCGAAATTGACGAGCGAAACCGCGCGCTCCGCAGCTGCTCGCTTTTGCATGGTTTTCTGGTCTGGGGTGGCGCTCAAATGTTTCTTTCGCGAATGAGTTGGGACGAGCGGAGCGCGCACGCTGAAACGCAGGGTGAGCGCCGCTCATAGAATGTAGAAATATACGGTCGCAGCGCGCGCCGTGCTGCCTCTGACGAAAAAACATGCCCGCTGTGGACTATCTAAAACGAATTCTGAACGCTCGCGTCTATGACGTCGCGATTGAAACATCGCTCTCACCGGCGCCTGCGCTCTCACAAAGGCTGGGCAATCAAGTCCTCATTAAACGCGAAGACGAGCAACCCGTTTTTTCGTTCAAACTGCGCGGTGCGTACAACAAGATGGCGCACTTAAGCCAAACGCAGCTCGCACGAGGCGTCGTGGCCGCCAGCAGCGGAAACCACGCGCAAGGTGTGGCGCTGGCGGCGCAAAAGTTGGGTTGCAAAGCCACCATCGTGATGCCGCGCACGACGCCGTCGATCAAGGTAAACGCCGTTCGCGCGCGCGGCGCGGAGGTGGTGCTGCACGGTGAGTCGTACTCTGATTCCTATGCGCACGCGGTGAAACTCGCGCAAGATGAGCAAAAGAGCTTTGTGCATCCGTATGACGATCCGGACGTGATCGCCGGCCAAGGCACGATTGGAATGGAGATCTTGCGCCAGCATCACGGAACGATTGACGCGATCTTTGTGGCGGTAGGCGGCGGCGGGCTGATCGCCGGCATTGGGTCTTATGTCAAAGCGGTTCGGCCTGAAATACGCATCATCGCCGTGCAATCCGAGGATTCCGACGCGATGATTCAATCGCTGTCTACGGGCTTACGCGTTGAGCTGCCAACGGTCGGGTTGTTCGCCGACGGTGTCGCCGTGAAGCAAGTAGGCGAGGAAACGCTGCGGCTCTGCCGAGAAGTGGTGGACGAAACCATTACCGTGACCACCGACGAGATTTGCGCTGCGATCAAAGATGCGTACGTCGACTGCCGTTGTGTTTTGGAACCCGCTGGTGCTATTTCGATCGCGGGCTTGAAAAAATATGTGGCGCAGCGGAACGTACGCGGACAAACCTTTGCCGCGGTCGCCTGTGGTGCGAATATGAATTTCGACCGGCTTCGCTTTGTCACTGAGCGCGCGGTGCTTGGCGAGGCGCGCGAGGCCATTTATTCGGTAACGATTCCAGAAGCGCCCGGGAGTTTTCTAAAATTCTGTGAGTTAGTCGGAAAACGCGCGGTCACCGAGTTTAACTATCGCTACGCCGCGGGTAGTGAGGCGCATATCTTCGTGGGTGTTGAAGTCGCCAACCGCGACGAAGCCGCCGTGCTCGCGGTCGAGTTTCAAGCAAATGGCCTGCAAACCGACGATTTATCGGATAACGAGACCGCTAAGCTACATATTCGACATTTGGTAGGCGGACATGCGGCGGGCGTTGAGGGTGAACGAATTTTTCGCTTTGATTTTCCCGAGCGTCCGGGCGCGCTGGTCGATTTCTTGCGTACGATGAATCACGGATGGAACATCACGTTGTTTCACTATCGAAATCATGGCTCGGACGTGGGGCGAGTTCTCGCTGGAATTCACGCCCCGCCTGCCGAACAGCAAGCGCTGGATGTGTTTTTAGGCAAGCTTGCGGCGCAGCAATATGGTTGGGTAGAGGAAACACAAAACGTGGCGTACCTTCGGTTCTTGGGGCGAGGCCGCACGACGAACGCGCAAAAGCTACGCGGTGCGTCACATTGACGAAATCCGTCACGTTGCGGCAAGTCCACATGAGCGCTAAAGTATTGATTTGTAGAGCAACTTAATGAGGGCCGAGGGGCATCGACGTGGCACACTACTGCCTTCTATCGATATTCTTGGCAAATATCTATGTCCAATGACCCGCAGGCGTCTGCAGCAAATGGCAACGCGACCACCAAAGTGATGGTGATCGACGACAGCAATACCATTCGCCGTAGCGCCGAGATTTTTTTGTTGCAAGCTGGCTATCAGGTTGTGCTTGCTGAGGACGGGTTTGATGCGCTCGCTAAGATCGCTGATCACCAGCCCGACGTTATTTTTGTTGACATCATGATGCCGCGGCTCGACGGCTATCTCACCTGTTCGCTGATCAAAAAGCATGCGAAATTCCGCACAACGCCGGTGGTAATGCTGTCATCGAAAGACGGATTGTTTGATCGCGCGCGCGGCCGCATGGTTGGCTCCGACCAATATCTGACCAAGCCCTTCACCAAAGACACGTTGATCGGTGCCGTAAACGACTTCGTACATTCGTCCAAACCTATTGCTTAATCTCAGTATGGCTATCAAAAACATTCTCGTCGTTGACGACTCCCCGACCGAACGCCACTATTTGTCTGAAGTGCTGATGGGCGCTGGCTTTCAAGTCAGTCAGTGTGATAGCGGTGAACAAGCCGTCTCGCTGTCTAAAGCGCTGCTGCCCGATTTGATCTTGATGGACGTCGTGATGCCGGGGTTGAACGGCTTTCAGGCAACACGCCAGATCGCGAAAGATGCGGCAACAAAACACATACCGGTCATTATTTGCACGACCAAGAGCCAAGAAACCGACAAAATTTGGGGCATGCGCCAAGGCGCTCGCGATTACGTCGTCAAACCCGTGGTCGCCGCCGAGTTGCTTGACAAAATTTCAAAGCTAAGTTGACCTACGAATAACAGCGTAACGAAGACCTGAAACGCGTGTAGCCAAAACATCGTGGGGGATCCATGGCACGAGACAAAAATCGATTAGTTAGTTTTCAAGAAGCGCTGGGGCAGCGCTTGCGGCTTGCTGCGGCTCAGCCGAAGCGGGAATCGCGTTTGGCTGTTCGCGTTGCGGAACACAACTTGCTGCTAGACCTCGGCGATATTGCGGAGGTCGCGCAGATTAACCAATTTAGCCCGGTACCTTTCGCCAAAAGCTGGTTTTTGGGTATCGCTAACGTGCGCGGAACACTGTACGCGGTGAGTGATTTGTCTGCCTGGATGCAAGGCAGTCGCCGCAGCGCAATGACTGCCGCAACCCGAGTCGTTTTGTTAGGGCAGCGCCTCGCGCGTCTGCGCACCGCAGTGATGGTGGATCGAGTGGTGGGATTACGTCTGCTCGATTCAATGAAACCGCAGCCGGAGGTCGAGCTCGCTGCGTGGGAGAAGGCGCGGCTAACCGATGCTGATGGCATCGTTTGGCGTGAGGCCGATCTCAGCAAGCTCGTTGAACAACAAGAATTTTTGCAAGTGGTATAGCCGCCTTTCAGTTAAGGATTGAGTATGAAATTGAAGTTAGGAAAACTCTTTGGCGACAAGGCACAACCGTCTGTCTCTGTCCCCACTGTCATCGCGACGCCTATCGCCACCGACACGGCAATCATGTCGGCGGCGGGGTACGCTAACAACGACAACACCGGATCAGTCGTCGAGCAGCTAAGGTCTGCTTCACGCGGCAATACGGGCGCGAAGCGCTTGCCGCTGATTGGTCATTGGCCAGCGGCGAAGCAGTTCCAGTTGATCGCATCGCTGCTCGCTATTTCCTTTGTGCTGATGGCGATTTTCTTCGGGCTCTACGCGCTTGAAGCACGCCGTAATGGTGCGCAGATTGCCGCTGCCGGTGAAATGCAAATGCTCGCGCAGCGCCTCGCTCGCGGTAGCGCGCAGTCGGAAATGGGCGTGGGTCAAGCGTTCGACATTTTGTCTAACAGTCGCGATAGATTCAAAGCTAACCTTTCGGCACTGACGCGCGGCGGTGTGTACAACAACGTCTCGCTCTCCGAGCCACAATCGCCAAGCGTTTCCTCTGCCGCGACGACCTTGGAAAAACGCTGGACGGCGCTTGAGCCCAAAGTCGAAGAGCTGATGGCGTCGCGCGGCATCCTGACCTCGCTGTCGGCCGCTGTATCCAACGTGAACGCGGGTAACCAGGGTTTGTTGGAGCTCACCGAGCAGCTTGCAACGCAACTCTCGGGTGCCGGTAGTCGCGAGAGCGCACTGTCGAACAACCTTGTGATGTTGACTCAGCGGATTGCAAAAAATGCTAACGCGCTGATTGGCGATGAAGTGGATTCAGACGTCGCATTCCTGCTCGGGAAAGACACCGCGACTTTCCGTGACATCGTAAACGGGCTGTCACAGGGCAGCGAGACGTTGCGTGTGAACCCGGTTCGTGACGCAGAAACTAAGCAAACACTCGCTGAGATTGGGACGCGTTTCCAGGAAACTGAAAAGCGCCTGGTTGAAGTGCTCCGCGCGATGCCGCGTTTGTTATCGGGCAAACAAGCTGCGAAAGTGATTGCTCAAGAAGCGGAGCCACTGATGGCCGACGCGCAGAAGCTCACCGAGACCTATCAGGGCACCGGCAACACGAGCAACTTTGCGCTGATTCTTGCGGGTGTATTCCTCGTGTTGGCTCTGTTGTTCGCAGCGCTGTTGGCTTACTTGTACTTGAACGAAGCGCGTGCTCGTGCCTCGGAAATTGAGGTGGAAAACCAGCGTAACCAAGAAGCTATTTTGCGCTTGCTCAACGAGATGGGCACCTTGGCTGACGGTGACCTTACTGTGCATGCCTCGGTGACCGAAGACGTGACGGGTGCAATTGCCGACTCGATCAACTTCACGGTCGACGAGTTGCGTAAGGTGGTTACCGACATTAACTCGACGACAACCGACGTTACTAGCGCAACGCAAACCGCGCAGTCGATTTCGCAGCGCTTGTACCAAGCGTCGCAGCGTCAGTCTTCTGAGATTCAAAAAGCCTCGGCGTTGGTGCTTCAAATGGCGCAATCGATTAACGACGTTTCGGCATCTGCGGCGCAGGGCGCACGCGTGGCGCAACAATCGTTGTCGGCCTCTGAGCAGGGCGCCACTGCGGTGCAAAACCAAATCGCAGGTATGAATGAAATTCGCGCGCAGATTCAAGAATCGTCGAAGCGAATCAAGCGTCTCGGTGAATCGTCACAAGAGATTGGTGAGATCGTTGAGCTGATTTCTGACATTACCGAGCAAACGAACGTGCTTGCTCTAAACGCTGCAATTCAAGCGGCGTCCGCCGGTGAAGCGGGTCGTGGATTTACAGTGGTTGCAGAAGAGGTTCAGCGACTCGCTGAACGCTCCGCTGAAGCAACCAAACAGATCGAAGCCTTGGTGCGCGCGATTCAAGCGGATACGCAAGACGCCGTTAATGCCATGGAAAAAACGACGCAGGGCGTGGTCGAGGGAACACGCCTGTCTGATGCCGCTGGTCAAGCGCTGTCCGAAATTAACCGCGTTTCACGCGACCTCGCAGGCATCGTGGGCAACATTTCCGCGCAAACGCAAACTCAGTCGCAGTCGGTGTCTGAAGTGACGCGCGGCATGCAAGACATTCTTGCGGTGACGGAGGAAACGTCGCGTGGTACCCAACAAACAAACGTCTCCATTGAAGAACTTGCTCGCTTGTCGCAATCGCTGCGCTCGTCGGTGGCGGGCTTCAAAGTCTGATCGAAACAAATATCGATTTCGACAGACCATAAAGTGAATCAAGGAGTGCTCGAGTGGCGGTAGATATTCCACTGGACCTGGACAGCGGGCCAATTGTTTGGGTAAAGGCAGAACTTGACGCAACGCTGTTAGCCGCGCTCGATGGTATCGCGCGTTTACAGGCCGGCGAATCCGGCAATCTTTCGGCGACGGTGCGCTCGAATTTGCATAAAGCAGCCGGTGCTTTCGAGCTGGTTGGCGTTGAAGGCTTCGCCGTATTGCTGCGCGAGTTTGAACAGCATTTGCCAGACGCGCCCGAAAATCCTAGGCCAGAAGCGCTGCAAACCATTGCATCGGCTTGTCGACGATTGGTTGCGCACTTGGAGGAAATTGCGGTCGGTACGCAGCCAGTGCCACTTCGCTTTTTGCCGGAGTATCTGGCGCTCGGACGCTTGCGTGAAGTTCGTTTTGGGCCGGCCGATCTGTTCTTCCCTGACTTATCGCGTAAGCCGCGCTTCAAAGAGATCACCGACGCTGTAGAGCCGTCGAAATTAGCGTCCTATTTACTGCGACATCGCCGCGACTTCCAGCGGGGATTTCTCGATTGGTTGCGCGGTAACGCATCCGCGTCTGGCCTCGCGCTCATGCAGCAAGCGCTCGCGGGCATCGAACAGGCGCATCCGCTGCCTGCGCAGCGATCATTTTGGTGGGCGGCCAGTGCACTGCTCGACGCAGTACAGAAAAACAGCGTTGAATCGTCCACGTCGGTCAAGCAACTGTTTGCCCGAATCGATTTACAAATTCGTCGGTTGGTCGAAGGCTCGACAAAAGTCGCAGATCGCCTAAAGCGAGAGGTTCTGTATCACGTCTCGCGAGTCGGTGAAGGCTCTGACGCGTGCAGCGAAGTTAAAGCGCTCTACAGCCTCGATGTTTTAGTACCGAAACGTGTGCCGCGCGAGCTTGATGTCGTCGCTCTGCGCCCAGCCATTGATCGACTCAACGAGACAGTCGGACGGTGCAAGGATGAGTGGGGCGCTGTTTCCACGAATCGCTCTGGGGCACCCGAGCGGCTTGCGGCAGCGCTGTCTGAACTGCCTGCGGCATGCGATGCAATCGGCTTGCGCAGCCTATCCGAGCTCGGTGCTGGGCTCGCTGATGTCGCTTCGCTCATTTCGTCACGCTCGCTCAATGACGAAGCGTCGCTTGAATTCGCATCCTGCTTGTTGTTACTGGAAACGTCAACGCAGCATTTGGCAGCACTGCCTAAAACCTTTCCGAACGAAGTCAATACAGCGCTCAAGCGCTTGGGCTACGCAACGTCGCGTGCGCCTATCCCCGCCGAATTGGTCGACGCGATGGGAAGTGGATCGCTTACGCGACTCGCACAAGAGCGCGAAACCATCGCGCAAGTCTGCCGCGAGATTCGCACCAACATGCGGCAAATCGAGAGCGCACTCGATGCCGTTTTCCGCGACAGCACGGCGGTCGAAGATTTGGGTCAGATCCCCGGATTGCTCGCACAAGTTTCTGGTGCGTTGCGTTTGCTCGGCTGGAACGACGCGCACCACATCATCCAGCAGGTTTCGCAGCGCGTCTCGACGATGCTCGTTGACACCAGCAACATCGACGCGGTCGAAATTGATCGGATTGCCAATGCGTTGGCGGGCTTTGGTTTCTACGTCGACGCACGAGAGCGCAAAGAGGCAGGTGCTGAGGCGATCCTCGAGTCGCTCGGTCGCACCTTGCGCGGTGAATCAGCCATAGTGGTGGAGGACGCGCCCGAACATAGCGTTGAGGTGGCCCTCGGCTCCCGAATTCGCGCGCTTAAGTCCGATGTTGTTCAGCTGAAAAATTCGCCCACCGATGAGCGCTTACGCGCCTCCGTTGCTTCGGGTTTGAACGATATCCGCCGCGATGCCGAGCTTCTTGATGATGCCTCACTAGCGAGCGCCGCAAAATCAGGACTCAACGTGATCAGTGGCGATCGCCTTGACTTCGATTTGTTGCAAAACGAGCTTCGGCCCGTGCTCGGAAATTCTGAGCCTGCTGCGGCCGTTTCAGCAGAAACACAGCGCCTCCTCGACGTACCAGTTGATAGCCAAGACGACGCGTTACTCGAAATTTTCATCGAGGAAGCTGGCGAAGTAGTTGGCAATATTGAAGCATCGATGGCCGAGTACGCGCACGCGCCTGCTCGCAACGATTTATTGCGAGACGTGCGTCGCGGGTTCCATACGCTCAAAGGCAGCGGCCGCATGGTCGGCTTGCACACGCTAGGCGAAGCCGCGTGGAATGTTGAGCGCGTGCTCAATCCGGTGCTGGAGGAAGGTCGCTCGCTGTCGGGCTCGGAAACCGAGCTGGTTAACGTTGCCACGAAGCAGTTCAAGTTGTGGGTTGCCGAATTGGTGGCTAATGGCCGCGCGCTGGTCGATCCGCACACGTTCGACGCCCTTGTCGAAAAGTGCGGTCACAGCGTGGCTACGCCACCCACCGGCGCAGCACAAGCGGCGCCGGTCGCAGTTGCACCAACACCGGCCCCGGCGCCGGTGACTACGTCCGTGCCTTCGACTGCCGCGCCCGCTCAGTCAACAGCCGAAATCTCCGGTTTGGCCACTTTCGCTGCTGCCGCAACCGCATTGGGCGCCACCGCGTTCGCCGAAAAAAGCAAGTCATCTGTTTTTGCCACGCCAGCCCCAACAGACTCGGGCGTTGGACTTGAAAGCTTGTTTGAGAAAGCAGATTTCGCTGCACCGACGCCGTCTTCCGCGCCCAACGAAGCGGCTGCTACACCTGCCGATTTAGCTTGGTTTGATCTTCCGACAACGGAGGCGGCAGCCACCCCGTTGCCCGCGCTGGAAGTTGAGGAAATAAGTTTCGAAAGCCTCGCCGATTCCAAAGCTGTTGAGATCGCACCGATTGCGGCGCCTGTTGCGCCAGCTCCAGTCGCGCCCGCTTTCTCATTGCCCGCATGGAGCGATGAGCTAGAGCTTGACGGCGTTCGCGTGAGCCGCACCCTGTTCTCAATCATGGGCGATGAAGCTCGCTCGCACTTAAACACACTGGATCAAGAGCTCTCGCTCATGCAGTTCGATCCGAGCCAATTGCCGTCAGACTCCATGGTGCGCGCGAGCCACACCTTGTGCGGAATTCATCGCACCGCGGGCTTTGGCGCGATAGGTGATCTCGCCGGCCACATCGAAGAAGCGCTCGTTGCAGTTCGCCAAACCAAAAAAGTCGAAGAGAATTTGTCACTGCTTTCGGATGCAATCGAGACCTTGCGCTCATCAGTGTTGCGTTTGCAGACTCAAACCCCGACGAGCGAAAGCGAACGTCATCTGATTGCAGTCGCGTCGGATCGACTCGAAACGTTTGTTTCGGCAACCGGCGGTACCGGCGGCGGCGCAGCTGCCGAAATGGCTCGCGAGTCGGCACGGCACGAAGCGCCATCGTTTGAAATTGAAGACGAAATCGCGATTGACATCCCGGAGAATTTCCGCGCACCGATCGGAGAGATCGCGCCGGTAAGCGTTGCCATTGAAGCGGCCCCTCCGCCGGTCGAATCGCACACGCCTGCGGTCGATCAGCAGCAGATGACCGAAGTCGATGCACCCGTCGCGTTGCCGCTTGCTGAAACCGCCGCTTTTGGTGTCGGTGCAGCGATGCTTGCTACTAGCGCACTGGCCGGCTCAACATCGGAGTCGGCGCCTGCAACCGGTGGCGAGCCTGCCGAGATAGCCATTCCCGCTCAGGCATCGAGCCCAACCGCCGACCCGATTGGGGCTACCCCGCTTTCTACTGCGATCGCGGCTGCAACCGTTTTTGCAGCTCCGCCCCAGTTCCCGCAGCCACCTAAAGCTAGTTCTGTACCGCTATCGACCGAAGATCCGTTGGTCGGTATCAACGACGATATCGACGTGCAGGTGCTGCCTATCTTTTTGGAAGAAGCGCAGGAGTTGTTCCCAACAGCGAGCGCTGAAATCCGCACACTTCGCGCGTCACCGAACGATAAGAACAACCTTGATAGTTTGAAGCGCACGCTTCACACCTTGAAAGGCAGCGCCCGAATGGCCGGCGCGATGCGTTTGGGCGAGCTCACACACATCGTCGAATCAGCCGTTGCCGAAAAGCACGGCGATTGGACAGATGCCGACTTGAACCAAGTTGAAGAACGATTTGATGACGTGGCTTACGTCCTCGACGCGCTTGTCGCCGGGAAGTACGACGTGGCGTTGCCGCGCTTCGCAAAAGCCGAAGGCGATGTCATCCCCGATTTGATTGATGACGAATCAATCACCGCGCCAGCGATCGCCGCACCGGTGGCTGCTGACGCGACTGCAGGTACGGTCGTGCCGACTCAAGTGACAGAAGCCGCACCGCAAGTCTCGGTCACGGCAGCCGCGATTGCGGCCGCAAAAGCCTCGATTACGGCAGAGGCGCCAAAACCAGCGCTTGCCACCACAACCGCCGTGGCACCAGAGAGCGCTGTCGCCTACCTGCGTGTGCGTACCGATTCGGTGGAATTGCTGGCCGACGAAGCCGGTGAAATCGCGATCAATCGATCACGGATCGAGAGCGAACTTCGCGGCCTGAAAACCAGTCTGGCCGACCTCACTTCGTTCGTGGTTCGTCTGCGCACATTGCTTCGCGAAATCGAGATTCAGGGCGAGTCGCAGATTCAGTCGCGACTTGATCAAGAATCCACGTTCGATCCGCTCGAGTTTGACCGCTACACACGATTCCAAGAGCTCACGCGAAGCTTGGCTGAAGGCGTGAACGACGTCGGCACAGTGCAGCAAAACTTGCTGAAAAACATCGACGACGCGGAGACCGCACTCGCCGCACAAACGCGTTTGTCGCGCTCGGTGCAGCTGCGTTTGCAATCGCTGCGCACCGTGCCGTTCTCAACCGTCACCGAGCGCTTGTACCGCGTGCTACGGCAAACCGCGAAAGACGTTGGCAAGCGGGCAAACTTAGATATCGTTGGCGGTCGTATCGAAATCGACCGCGGCGTGCTAGAGCGCCTGATCCCCGTGCTCGAACATCTGGTGCGCAATTCGTTCGCGCATGGTATCGAACCGACTGAGGTGCGCGAAGCCGCTGGCAAACCGGCGATTGGCGAAATCAATATTGCGGTTAAACAGCAAGGCAACGAGGTTGCCATCGAATTCACCGATGACGGTTCGGGCATTTCGCTTGAACGCGTGCGCCAGCGCGCAATTCGCGTCGGACTCGCGCAGGCGGACGAGCCGCTTAACGATGCGCAGCTGATCGAATTCATTTTCCGCCCCGGTTTCACGACGGCAGACGCAGTAACCGCTATTTCCGGTCGCGGTGTCGGTATGGACGTGGTGCGCAGCGAACTCGCGGCGCTCGGCGGTCGCGTGGTTGCGGCGACCGCCGCCGGTGTCGGCACCAAATTCACGTTGTCAGTGCCGCTTACGCTCGCGGTCACTCAAGTATTGTTGGTTGAGAGCGCCGGAACGGTCTACGCGATTCCTTCGTCGCTGATCGAAACTGTACGCCAGGTGCCCGCCCGTGAACGTGTTGTGGCGCTTGCCGCGAAGCAATTTGACGTCGCTGGGAAATTCGTGCCGTATAGAAGCATGTCGGTGCTTCTGGGCGGACGCCCCGACGCCACGGTGCACAAATCGTACCCCGTGGCCTTCTTGCGCGCGGGTGATGCGACGGCGGCGATTGAAGTCGACAAAGTCATCGGCAACCAAGAGGTGGTGGCCAAACCGTACGGGCCGCAGCTCGCACGTGTTCCAGGCATGGCTGGATTAACGGTATTGGGCGACGGCAAGATTGTGTTGCTAATGGATCCGATTGCTCTGCTGCGCGCAAGCGCGGCCGGCGTCGCGACCGCAGCTTTGGCCTCAGCGTCCGCATCAGCTGCTGCAACAACACCCGCTCCCGCAGCGGTTACGCCAATGGCTACCTCGTTGCCTGCAGCCGCCAGTGGGATCGTGACAACTTCTCCTGCGCCTGCGATACCGATGACCGACGCGTTGGCGGATGCAACTTCGTCGGAAAGTGCTGCAACAGCAAGCACGCCATCCGACGCAATCACTCGCGCGCCCGAGCCGATCGCCCCTCCGGCGCCGGTACCGGTGGTCGCAGCCGCAGCCGCAGCACCAATCGAGCCTGAGTTGCCGCTCGAAGTGATCGGTCGTTTGCCGATTGTTTTGGTGGTCGACGACTCGCTCACCGTGAGAAAGATTACGTCGCGCCTGCTTGAGCGTGAGGGCTATAAAGCGATCACAGCAAAAGATGGTCTCGATGCGCTACAAGTGCTTTCAGACGTGAATCCGGATGTGATCCTGCTCGACATCGAAATGCCGCGCATGGATGGCTTTGAGTTCACGAAAACGATCAAAGCCGACAACCGGCAGAACAATATCCCGATCATCATGATCACGTCGCGCACCGCAGAGAAGCACCGCAATCACGCTAAAGAACTCGGCGTTGACGAATATTTGGGCAAACCTTACCAAGACGACCAGCTTCTCGGGTTGATTGGAAAATACACCGCAAACGTCGTTCGCCCGAACTAACTTGAAACACAACATCATCGCGGACTCGCCCCTTTTATTGGGCGACCCGCGATTTTTTATGCGCAAACGAAACGCAATAGAAAAAGCGACTACGCCCAATAGATTGGGCATCTGGTTAAGCTATTTGATGTTTCGCACCTAATCGCTGCCGGGCGCGAATTGCCTAAGCGATGCAACGCTTGAGAATCCACACGACCGTGGTGCGCCGACACGCTGGTTGCGATACGCGGATTCGCTGAATGAGTTGAAGTTGGTCTGTAGGCCGGGTTCTGTCAGCGCTTGCGCGCTGCAGCAGTCATTCCTCTAGGACGTACGTTACCGCACGCCTCAAGCTACCTACCCGCATGCTCCAACGAGCCGCCTTGAGCGCGCGTTTTACCGCGCACAGCGCATGCCTATTTGGTATTGCTCCGGGTAGAGGTTGCCGCGTTTCACCGTAACTAAATACGCTCGTCTCTGTGGCCCTAGTCCTCGCCTCACGGCGGATGGCCGTTAGCCATTACCCTGCTCTACGGAGCCCGGACCTTCCTCCCGTTGCTTGCGCAACCGACGACTGCCCGACCAACTTCACAGCGATTATCTCAGCTATAGCGAACGCGCGATGCGCATGCGGCGTTAGGTGGCAAGAAGTGACTTGCGATATTTGTTGAGATCGGCCAAGGATTCAAGACTTTTCCCAAACAGCGTCGACAAGTTGTGAAGGATCATTTTCACTACTTTGCCTTCCCACTCTTTGTCGAAGTTGATTTGCTGGTCAAGCCAGTGTTCGAGCCATTCGGGATCGGGCAGTTTGCTCTGCACGGTGTCGTTAGGAAACATCGCTTTGTTCACGTGCAAATTGGTCGGATGCAGCGGTTTGCCCGCGCGCCCGCTCGCGGCCATCAAGAAACCAATCTTTGCAAAGCCAGCTTTGATTTCGTTGGCTTTACCGGCCGCCGCACGCGTGATGGAGCGCTTCAAATATTTAAGGTAAGCACCCGCGTGGCGCGCTTCGTCGCGCGCGATGAGTCCGTAGATGTGTTTAATCAACGGCTCGGTATGCCATTCAGCCGCACGTCGATACCAGTGATTCAAACGAATTTCACCGCAGAAATGCATCATTAGCGTTTCAAGCGCGGGCGCAGGGTCGAACTCGAATCGCACGTTGTGCAATTCATCTTCGCTCGGCACCATGTCAGGACGGTACCGCTTCAAGTATTCCATGAGCACGAGCGAATGCTTTTGCTCTTCGTAAAACCAAATTGACATGAACGCGGAAAAATCGCTGTCATCACGGTTGTCGCGCAAAAACATCTCGGTGGCGGGCAGTGCCGACCATTCGGTGATTGCATTTAATTTGATGGTGCGCGCCTGCTCGTCGGAGAGCTTCTCCGGGTCAAACGATGCCCAAGGCACGTCGTCGGACATATTCCAGCGAACGGATTCCAAGTCTTTAAATAATTCGGTGTAAAGCATGTTGATCGATCGATCAAAAACAACGCGACGAGTGTAGCGCTGTAGTGTGACGGAAATACTAGGATTACGCCAATTAGCGCTATTAGAGTACGTCGGTACGTTTACTTTAGATTCAAGTGCGCGTGAGGCAAAGAGTTCGCTGATGACTAACGATTCGAATGCTCGGAGCGCCATTGGCGCAGTGCAGCGAGAATATCTGCCAGCGAGGATGTAGTAACTATTCCCGGGATTTCGCGGCGCATGCGGCGAATCAGCTCGCCACCGACCCACATTGATACACGCTCTGGCAGCATCGCGCGCAGCGATTGCAAGCCCGCGAGCGCCTGTTTGCTGCTATAGGCTGAGGAAAACGATAGCGCGACTGCATCTGCACCGTACGCTGCAGCTGCAGCAGCGATTTCCGGAATGGGCGTTTGCGTTCCGAGCGATATGCAATAGGCACCTTCGGGCGCGAGGATTGATTCCACCATCAGTAGACCCAACCCATGTTGCTCGTTGGGAAACGTTGCGAGTAGCACTACCGGCTTTGCGGCGCGGTGCGGCATCGCGTTGACCGCACTGCGAAGCACCACTTGCACCTGCTCGGTGTAGGCGTGCTCTTGAAAAATTTGCATGTCACCCCGCATCCAGGATTCGCCCACTGCGCGATTGAGGGGCGCAATCGTTTCTGCGACAAACTCTTGCAACCCCTGCTTCATCAACAGCTGAGCGAGCGTTTGCCGCAGACCCACCGTGTCATGGTTTTGCAGCAAACTAAGAATTTGTCGCTGGAGATCACCCACTTCATCAACGACTTTTGAGCGAACTTGGCGCGTTGCCAAATTGTCGAGCTCACCTTCGTCAAGTGAGAGCAATTTCCCCGGACGATGCCCGGCATCCATCAGTCGCTTGATTGCGCGCAATCGCTCTACCTGTGCGATGGGGTACAAACGTTCGCCATTGGCGTCTCGGTCGGGTTGCGGAAAACCATAGCGCCGCTCCCACACGCGCAAAACGTCTTTCGACAGGCCGGTGTCTCGCTCAACCGCGCTAATTGAGAGGTGCGTAAGTGTGGTGCCTGAGGCGTCGGACACAATAATCATTCGTCTAAGACAATGGTTTGACAAAACAGCCGTGAGTGCGTAGTCTATCTCCTTGTCGTGGGCGTGTCTAGGACATGAATGGACAATCGTGGAAAATTACGGATGCGCGAACGCTGGGGGCATACCGGACAGGCTTAATCGCGCGATCGATCGGATTGCGTTCGGCTTATCGATCACAACATATCGTGGCGGCGCTTTTCACCGGCACGTTGGCGCTGAACCCATGATGACAATTTAGAGACCGATAGCGAGACCAAGATCAAAGTACGAGCCTTCCTTCGTCCAGCGGCGAAGCCGCATGAAACGCGCTTTTCGGGTCAGCATTGAACGATAAACTTAAGCCCACTATGAACGCCATCGACGCGAATTTTTCTTTGAGCGCGAACGCAGCGCAACCCTTGGACGACACTCAATCGCGTCCGGACGATCGCCATCTTCCGATTCAACGCGTAGGCATTCGCGCGCTAAGGCATCCGGTTCGCGTCGCCAACGTCGCCGGTGAGCCGCAAGCAACGGTGGCCACGTTTTCGATGTACGTCGGGCTGCCTGAACACGTTAAAGGTACGCACATGTCGCGCTTTGCGCAGCTCTTGGAAGACGGACTCGACGTGATGACTCCCGCGAGCTTTTTCGCGCTTTCACAAGTGATGCAGGCGCGACTTGAGGCGAACTCTTCGTATCTTGAAATGCGCTTCCCCTATTTCCGTAAGAAAAAAGCACCAGTTTCCGGTGTAGAGAGCTTACTTGATGCCGATGTCGCTTTCATCGTTGATGCGCCGTTGAATGAGGCGGTGAAACTATTTATTGAAGTAGTCGCACCAGTTACCAGTCTTTGTCCATGTTCGAAACGAATTTCCGACTACGGCGCACACAACCAACGATCGCACATCACCATCAGAGCCGAGGCCGCGCCCGAACTCACGATTGACGCGCTCATCGAAATCGCGGAGACCGAGGCGTCGAGCGAGCTCTACGGCGTGTTGAAGCGAGTCGACGAAAAATTCGTGACGGAGCGGGCGTACGACAACCCAAAATTTGTTGAGGATTTGGTTCGCGACATCGCTTTGGCGTGCGCTCGAAACGAGCGAATCGGCGAGTTTTTAGTCGCCAGCGAAAACTTTGAATCCATTCACAATCACTCCGCGTATGCAGAGCTGTACGGCCGCGGGAAACTACCAAGTACTAAAAGTGACTGATGAGTTCAATTTCTGATATGATCTCGATCCATTAGGGGAGCTTCTCGCGGCGAACAACAACAGACAAGCCGCGATTGGGGTCGGAAGCACCATGAATCTCGGTCGATCCTATTGGAGCAAAGTTTGAGCAAAATCGCCGTCGTCGGCGCTGGAATTTCGGGGCTGAGCGCCGCGTACTACCTGCAGAAAGCGGGGCACGTGGTCACGCTCTACGAAGCCAACGATTATTTCGGCGGACATTCGCACACGGTTGACGTCACGCTCGACGGCAAAACGGCGGGCGTCGACACCGGCTTCTTGGTCTGCAACAACCGCACTTACCCCAACCTCCTCGCCTTGTTCGCCGAGCTTGATGTCGCGCTCGCCGCAAGCGAAATGTCGTTTGCGGTGCGCTCAGATCGCGATGGCGTTGAATGGTCGGGCACGAGCTTCGCGGCGCTATTCGCGCAGCCGTCGAATGCGTTCCGCCCCAAATTTTTGCGCTTCTTGGCCGACATCGTTCGCTTCAACAAACAGACGACCGCGTTCGTAAAAAACGATAACGTTCCGGCGATGTCGCTGGCAGAATTTCTAAAGCGCGAACGCTACAGCGATGCCCTCTTCGATTGGTATTTGTGGCCGATGGTGGGATCGATCTGGTCGAGCCCGCGTGGCGACGTGATGAACTTCGAGCTCGCGATGTTGCTACGTTTTTGTCACAACCACGGTTTGCTTCAAGTAACTAACCGTCCGCAGTGGATGACGGTACGCGGCGGTTCGCGCAACTACGTCGCTCGCATCATCGCGACCCTTCGCGACGCTCGGCTAGCAATGCCCGTTGAACGCGTCATGCGGACGCCATCGTTTATTGATGTCAGCACAGCCTCCGGCACCGATCGCCACGATTACGTGGTCATGGCCTCACACACAGATCAATCACTTCAACATATTAATGCGCTTACTGCCCAAGAAAATATGGCGTTAAGCGCGATTGCTTATCAACCCAATCGTTGTATTCTGCATACCGACGTTGCGCTCATGCCCCAGCGCCGCGCGGCGTGGTCAGCCTGGAATTATTTACAAACGAATTCGGTCGATGATCGCCGTCCGGTTGCGCTCACCTATTGGCTCAACAAACTGCAGCCGTTGCCATTTTCTACGCCGCTTTTTGAAACACTGAACCCCCCTTTCGAACCCGCGGCGGATCGCGTGATCGCTGAGTTTGAATATTCGCACCCACTGCTTAACCAAGCCGCGATTGCAGCTCAGGGCGACATTCGTAAGCTGCAAGGCGAAAACCGCACTTACTATGCGGGCGCATGGCTCTACAACGGGTTTCATGAAGACGGCATTCGCTCGGCACTTGATGTGGTGAGAGCGATCAATGAGCGTGAAGCGGCAACACCGCTGGAGCTTGCTGCCGAATGAATAGAGCCGCGCTGATCGTTGGTGAGGTCACACATACGCGCGTGCGGCCCGCACAACATTCATTCACGTATCCACTGTTCTGCGTTCGCATCCCTCTTGCGGAGCTTACGAGAGTCAACGAAACGCTTCCCGTCAATCGTGCAGGTCTCGTTTCTTTTCATGAGCTAGATCACGGCGCCCGCGCGCCTTCTACATCTCTACAAGCGTGGATCGACGCGCTTCTCTCGGAGCATAAATTGCTCGCAAAAGACGAGCACGCAGACGTCGAATTGATCGCGTTCCCTCGCATGTTCGGCTACGTTTTCAATCCGGTGAGTTTTTGGATTTGTCGGCACGCCGAGGGTCGCGTGGTTGCGGTGCTCGCCGAAGTAAACAATACGTTCGGTCAATCGCATCGCTACCTGCTCACAGCGAGTAATGGCGAGGCGATTCAATCGGGCGACACGCTGCATTCGAGCAAACTGCTGCACGTGTCGCCCTTTAACGAAGTGATCGGAAGTTACGCTTTCCGCTTTAACTTTTCAGCGAACCACTGGCTCGCGCGGATCGATTACGACGATGGCCAAGGGCATTTGCTGCACACTCACGTTAGCGGTGTCGCGCAGCCGCTTACCGCGCAAAACCTTCGTCGAGCTTTGTTGCGATTTCCGCTGCAGAGCTTGTCCGTCGTAGCCCGCATTCACTGGCACGCGCTTCGTCTTTGGATCAAGCGCGTTCCATTTCACGGCAAACTAAATTCAAAAATGACTGGAGTCTCGCGTTCATGAATTCTGGTGAATCCACGCTTTTTTCATCACCCGCTTCATTGCCCATCGCCGCGCGAATTCTCCTTAAGTTGCTCGCGCACTTGAAACACGGGCACCTCACCGTCACGCTGCCTGACAATGTGCGCCACGAGTTTGGTGATCTGTCGAGCGCACTGCACGCGCAGATCGATATCCGCGACTTATCGATGTGCTCAGAGGTGATGACCGGTGGCGACGTCGCGTTTGGCGAAACGTATTTCAACGGCAAGTGGGACACGCCCGACTTGGTGCAACTGCTCTCGCTGCTCGCGAAAAATCAGCAAGCGCTGATGCCCGCCTTTTACGGACGCGGCTGGAAAGCCTTCTTGTTTAACTTGCGCCATCTGTTACGCGCGAATAGCAAGAAGCAAGCGCGGAAAAACATCGAAGCTCATTACGATCTGGGCAACGCGTTTTATCGCTTGTGGCTCGATCCAACGATGACCTATTCCTCGGCGCTGTTTACTGAATCAAACTCAGACAGCACGGTCGACGCGCAGCTCGCGAAATACGAACGCATCCTGCAGCAAATCAACCCACCTCCAGGCGGCCACATACTTGAAATTGGTTGCGGCTGGGGCGGTTTTGCCGAGCACGCGGTGACAACCCGCGACGTTCGTGTGACTGGGATTACGCTTTCAACGGCACAACTCGAATACTCAACCGAGCGAATTAAAGCGCTCGGGCTGGAACACAAAGCCAGATTCGAGCTCTGTGATTACCGCGATGCCGCCACGCGATTTGGTGCGAGCTTTGATGGCATTGCCTCTATCGAGATGTTCGAAGCAGTGGGCGAAAAGTACTGGAAGAAATTTTTTGACGTCGTCGCGAATACATTAAAGCCTGGCGCGCGCGCTGCGATCCAAGTCATCACCATTGACGAATCACGGTTTGCAACCTACCGCAAAACCAGCGATTTCATTCAGCAATACATTTTTCCGGGTGGCATGCTGCCATCGCCCGAGCGCTTTATCGAGGGCGGCAAAGGCGCGAATCTTTCCCTAGCTGCGCGCAAAGAATTTGGTCTTGATTACGCAGAAACACTTCGCCGTTGGCTCAAGCAATTTGACGACAGCGATGCCGCGATTACAGCGCTGGGCTATTCCGAACAGTTTAAGAAACTTTGGCGTTTTTACTTGGCCTATTGCATTGCGGGCTTCGAAGCTAAGAGCATCGATGTTGGTCAATACACCTTTCAGAAGTGAGCAGCAATGAATTGGCTACAACGTAGTTTCATCTCGATCGTGTCAGTGCTTGTTGTGGCATCGGGCGCGCCCATCGCCTCTGCGCAGAGCGACGCGCTGAGCGCCCCTGCGCTACCCGTGGCTGCTGCGGCGGGGACCATGACGCTCAAGCCACGCGGTGGCGGCTTACTGCGCGTGTTTGGTTTTCGGGTTTACAACGCTTATTTGTGGACGCCCGATGGAGCATCGTTTGATCCGAGAAAACCGTACGCGCTCGACATCGAGTATTTGCGAAATTTTGAAGGCCGAGCGCTGGCGGAGCAAAGTATCAAAGAGATGCGCAGTCAGGAAATCGGAAGCGACGCGGTGTATCCAAAGTGGGTTGCCGAAATGACTCGCGTGTTCCCGAACGTAAAGCCCAACGACCGACTGACCGGCGTTGCCACTGCCGAGCGCACCGCGAAATTTTTCTACAACGGCGCGCTCGCAGGCGAGATCCGCGACCCCGAGTTCGTTGACGCGTTCTTTGGTATCTGGCTCAATGAAAAGTCATCGCAGCCGCGCTTCCGAGAGCGCTTGCTCGGCAACAAGCAGTAGCGTATCGCCGTGAATAGCGCGCAGCCTGCCAACAAACTAGAAGTCGCGCGCTACAGCCTATTCGCTGCACCGCTCGCGATGGCCGCGCTGCCAATCTACGTCCACGTTCCAAAGTATTACGCGGAGCTGGGCTTGTCGCTCGCAACGCTTGGCGTGCTGCTTTTGGTATTGCGATTTGCGGACGCGTTTGTTGACCCGTTGCTGGGGCGCTGGGCCGACCGCGTTGCATCGAGATTTCTGGCGTCCGCGCTAGGCGGCGTGGGGCTTGGGGTTGGCATGTTGTGTTTGCTGCACCCAAGTTGGTCGCCCGTTTCGCTTTGGGTCTGGCTCTGTTTTTCTCTAATATTGGTTTATCTAGGTTTCAGCCTAGCATCCATCGCACACGGCGCATGGGGTGCTGAGTTGCCAAGAAATGCATTGCAGCGAACAACTTACACCGCGCCGCGCGAAGCTCTGGGCCTAATCGGGGTGTTATTCGCTGCAGCGTTGCCCGCAGTGCTCGCGAAATCAAGCGGCGAAGGACTCGCGAAGTTTTCGTGGATTTTCGTGGTCGTGTTGGTGATTGCAGTGTTTGCGCTGTGGCGACTTCGCGAGGCGAAGGTGGCGGCCAAAGATGAGCGAGCGATCGCCATTACGCTCTCCGATCATCGTTTCCGTGCGCTGCTTGCAGTGTTCGCGTTAAACGGTATTGCCTCGGCTATTCCCGCCACCTTGCTGCTATTTTTTGTTGATGATGTGCTCGGCGCAAAAGACTGGGAAGCGCAATTTTTAGTGAGCTATTTCCTTGCGGGCGCGCTGGCGATGCCGATGTGGGCGTTCTTGGCTAAGCGCTACGGAAAGGTGACGGCGTGGTCGATTGGCATGCTGCTCGCAGTGGCTGCTTTCATTTGGGCCGTCACTTTTGCAAGCGGTGATCGCGTCCCGTTTTTAATTGTGTGCATCGCAACCGGGGTTGCCCTTGGCGCTGACCTTGCGCTGCCGCCCGCACTGCTCGCCGACATCATTGCGCGCGCTAACGGTCAAGCGCGCACGGGCAGTTATTTCGGCGTTTGGGCATTTGTCACTAAAGCAAACCTTGCGCTAGCTGCGGGACTCGCGCTGCCCATCGTGAGCGCGCTTGGCTACGCGGTAGGCAAACCTGAATCCAACGTCGCCGCGCTCACTTATGCCTACACCTTGTTCCCCTGCGCGCTAAAGCTCTGCGCGTTGGCATTGCTTTGGAAATACAAAGACACTTTTCGAGAATCACCATGAAGAAAATCCAGCTCCTCCTCGTTACGCTTTTCATCACACTGCTTGCGGGTTGCGCAAGCCATCAAGTGTCGGACTACGCAAAAGAAACGCCTAAGTTCGACCTAAAGCAGTATTTCAACGGTCGCATCATTGCGCACGGCATCGTCACTGATCGCAGCGGGAAAGTCACCCGCCGGATGATCGTTGATATGAAATGCACCTGGGTCGGCGACGTCGGCACGCTCGACGAAGATTTCACCTACGCCGACGGCAAGAAAGAGCGCCGCGTGTGGACGATCAGGAAGCAAGGTGACCGCTATGTTGGCACGGCCGCAGACGTCGTCGGCGAAGCGATTGGCGAGGCCGCCGGCAACGCGCTCAATTGGAAATACGTGCTAGCGCTCAACGTTGACGGCACAACATACAACCTCGATTTCGATGATTGGATGTGGCAGATCGATGACAAGGTCATGATCAATCGCGCAGAGTTTTCGAAGTTTGGTTTCAAGCTGGGCGAAGTGCTCATTACCTTCAACAAACTCTAAGCGTACGAGGCATCATGGCAACGCTTAATCCGCCCATCACCGACTGGTCCAAGCAACGTGTTTGGATTATCGGCGCATCTACCGGCATTGGAAAGGCGTTGGCAGAGGCGCTACTCGCGCGCGGCGCACGCGTCGCCGTATCCGCACGGCGCGCGCAAGCACTCGACGATGCGTTTTCATCACACGCAAGCGCACTGCGTTTGCCGCTCGATATGACCGATCGCGCAAGCGTTGCCACCGCGCTTGAACTGATTCACGCTAACTGGGGCGGACTCGATTTGGGCATCGTCATGGCAGGCGCGTACCGCGCCATCCGCGCCTGGGAATTAGACGACGCCGCTATCAGCGACATGATGAAAACCAACGTGTACGGCGCGATGAACGCCAGCGCCTTGCTCGCTCAATATTTCTTGAAGCAGGGAACGGGGCACGTGAGCATCGTCTCGTCGGTCGCGGGCTATCGTGGCCTGCCCAAAGCGCTGGTCTACGGCCCGTCGAAAGCGGCAATGATCAACTTCGCTGAAACGCTCTACATTGATCTCTCCGAAAAGGCGATTGGTGTATCCGTGGTTAACCCCGGCTTCGTGCGCACGCCGCTCACGGCAAACAACGACTTCAAGATGCCGCATTTGATTGAGCCAGAAGAGGCCGCGCGACAAATGATGCTCGGCTATGAGCGCGGCGATTTCGAGATCCACTTCCCGCGTGCATTTACGCGGCAAATGAAGTTTCTGCGAATCCTGCCCTATCGCTGGTATTTCAAGCTCATCAAACAATCCACGGGGCTCTAGCGTGTCAGCCGCGGTTGTGCGCCTTGTTAATTTCTATGAATCGCTTACCGAGCAGTCGCTTGCTGAGCTGAGCGAGCTTTACGCCGCCGATGCGTACTTCAAAGATCCGTTCAACGAAGTGCGCGGCATCGAAGCGATTCGCGGCATTTTTTCGCACATGTTCACCGCATTAAATTTGCCGCGCTTCGTTGTGCAATCGAGCGTGGTTCAGGGCAACGAGGCGTTTTTGGTATGGGAATTCCGCTTCGCCATCAAGCGTTACCAGCCGTCGCTCGAACGCGTGATCCGGGGCACGTCGCATCTTAAATTCGATGATGCGGGTCGCGTCAGTTTTCATCGCGATTACTGGGACGCCGCTGAAGAGCTTTATGAAAAGTTGCCGCTGATAGGAGCGCTCATGCGCTGGCTTAAACGCAGAATGAGCTAGCAATCAACTCTTTAGGGTAGCGCCCTATTTAATTGGGCGATAAGGCAGTAAAGTACAATTTTCGACTATTAGTTGAAACAGCTTGTATGCCCTATATTTCCAGACTAAGTGACCTTAGGTTTTATCGTGGCCGTCACGACAACCGACAATTTCGCGCGTGTTGCGTTGCGATGGTTTTCGAGCGTTCCATCTAGCACCATCGAGCGCTGAACTATCGGCTCGAAAACTTTTGTGTCTATAATCTAAGGCTCACTGGGACGTTAGCTCAGTTGGTAGAGCAGCGGACTTTTAATCCGTTGGTCGGCGGTTCGAGCCCGCCACGTCCTACCAACATCCTTCGGGTTGTTGCAAGAAAAAGAAAATGGAAAGCCCGGTTCGCCGGGCTTTTTTGCATTCAAAGCTAGCGCCTTCGTTGGCGTGCGCCTGAATTGACGATGCTGCATGAATTGTGACGAAAAAAAAGCCCGGCGAACCGGGCTTTTACTTTTTCGCGACCGCGTTACGCTTCAATCTCCGCACGCATCTGCTTCATCGCCTTGACTTCGATCTGGCGAATACGCTCCGCAGATACGCCGTATTTGTCGGCGAGCACTTGCAGCGTTTCTTCCTCGTCTTCGGCGAGCCAACGGCGGGTGATGATGTCGCGTGAGCGCTCATCTAACTTGGTGAGTGCGCGCTTGAGGCCCTCATTGTGGAAACGAGCGGATTGCTCTGCTTCGATGACTCTTGCGGGATCCGCGTTTTCATCCGCAGCGAGATACGCAATCGGCGCTACTGATTCACTTTCAGCGTCGTCGGGCGTGCCGTCCATCGCGATGTCGCGCCCGTTGAGTCGCATGTTCATTTCGAACACTTCCTCGGGCTTGACGTTAAGTTCTTTGGCGATGCGCTTGGCCTCGGCTTGCGTCAGCGCGTGTTCACCGGAGCGCATCGCGCGCAAGTTGAAAAACAGCTTGCGTTGCGACTTTGTGGTCGCAACTTTGACCAGACGCCAGTTCTTCAAAATGTATTCGTGAATTTCGGCGCGAATCCAGTGCAGTGCAAATGACACCAAGCGAACGCCACGCTCTGGATCAAAGCGCTTTACCGCTTTCATCAGGCCGACGTTGCCTTCCTGCACAAGATCGCCCTGCGGCAGCCCGTAGCCTAAATAGTTGCGACTGACTGAAACGACCAAACGCAGGTGACTCATCACCAGCGAGCGCGCGGCTTCCAAGTCATTCATGTATTTCAGGCGAAGTCCCAGCTCGAACTCTTGTTCGGCCGTTAACAGCGGATATTTGTTTACCGCTGTGACGTATTGATCAATCGTGCCTAGCGCGGACGGAACAGGAAAATGCAAAGTTGCGGTCGGGTTAGCCATTGAAAAGTCTCCAATCAACTGATGCCGTCGAACCAATGCGCGACGGCGCGCCGTGCCTCGAAACACGTTTTCACGCTATTTCGAGTGTCCCCCACGAGGGGGCGGGCTGTGCAAGACCGATTGCTTGCTACCCCGCCAGAACCACTCAACAGAGCGATTCAAGTGCATCAGGTGGTTGATTGCTCACCGCTTTAGCACTCGCCACATGAGAGTGCTGATTATTGCAGAAAGTTCCCGACTTATTTGGTCGGGTTTGTGAAATTAACAATATTCTATTTCCGTGCAGTCCTAATGTAACGGGCGTTTATCAAATTTATACGTACTGTTGCTTTACACCGAAAAATTCTCTGTCGCCCAATAAAGTAGGGGATGTAGCGGCGAGGCTTTATTCCTTTAACGCACAAAAACTAGCGCCATCGTCAGTCCACCGCGAGTTAAGCATGCTGCGCGCGAGCTGCTGATCAACCACGTAGCGGTGCTTCAGCGCGGGCCGCGCAGCAGTCGCGCGGATTGCGCAGCTGATTCGCGGGGGGGCTTCCAACGGGTGCCCACATTGCCTTTAAGAATGTAGCTCGGCGTCCACGACTTTGTTTCCGGTATCACAGACTTTTTCCTGCAACCCCTCCGTCCGGTAATAGAAGGTCGCGAACAAGCTGAATCCGCTGGTTTGCCAAACGGGCACGCCCAATCGCTCTAGAGAGGTGATCAAAAACGGCGTGACGGTTTCCCGTAAAAATTGCCGTGACTGTCGAGATAAACGAATCCGAAATCGTTGCCGGGTGGCCCTGCAAATTGGTCTGCGAGCATCGCGCGTGTGGGGCGTTGTGCGCCTGCTGCGTTCACTGCAAATGATGTCGTCGCGCAAATGGCCCCGACTACGCATCTCGACGTAAAACGTCTGAAGAAATTTTTCATTGGCAAGTCCTGCTTTTACGCCTCAGTAAACCTCCGCCGTATCGCAACCCAGTAGGGAGATGCATGCACAAGGCTAGCATCGGCAACGACACTGGCGAGGTGCGCGAAACATCGGCGAAACTGTGGGGCGGGTTGGTGCCGGTCAGGGCAGTGATGCACGTTTTTGTCGGCCGGTATCCGAAATCATCTTTGCAAGCGTGACCCAGTGATACCAAGGTTAAGCGCCCATTAACTAATTAATTGCTAAAAGTCCAATAGGCCGTCATACCCCATACAAATAGCCGTTTTACCGATTATTTTGTAGCCTGTTCTATCCACCACCTTCCTACAAAGTATGTGGAAGATGGCTCTCGTTTGCGGGCGAATCCTTGTTGAAAGCGCGCTGCGCAACCTAAACTGTTGGCAAACACGTTGGATCGCGCGTCGGCGTAGCGCCGAAGTGAACCTGCCCGGTCGCCGCCACCTTCGCCTACCTGGAATATTTTTGAACGCTCGCTTCGCCGTCCTCTCGTTTCTTTGGCCGTTTGTAAAGCCGTATTGGAAGCGACTCGTATTTGCGATGTTTGGCCTCGCACTCGCTGCGGCTGCGGTGCTCGCGATTGGCGAAGGCTTGAAGCGCGTGATTGATCAAGGATTTGCGGCGCAAAACTCGGGGCAGCTCGACAAAATTTTGCTGGTCATGGTCGCACTCGCGATCGCGCAGGGCGCGGGCGTCTACATCCGTTTTTCCAACATCGCGTGGATCAACAATCGTGTGGTTAACGATATTCGGCAAAAAATCTATTCGCATTTGCTGTCGCTTTCGCCCGCTTTTTTTGAGAAAGAACGCGTGGGCGATGTGCTTTCACGGCTCTCGAACGACACACAGGTGCTTGAAGGGGTCGTGTCTTCCGCCTTCTCGTGGGCGCTGCGCAACTTGGTGATGATGATTGGCGCGCTGGTAATGCTCGCGATCACGTCGCTCAAATTACTCGGACTCGTATTGATTGGCACGCCGCTGATCATCGCGCCCGTAGTAATTCTCGGACGACGCGTGCAGCGGCTGGCTAAAGCCTCGCAAGATCGACTCGCCGAAGCGCTCGCACGCGGTGATGAAACGATTCACGCGGTGCGCACGGTGCAGGCGTACGCGCGAGAAGATTTTGAGAAGGCGCGCTTCTCTGAGCGTATCAACGCGCTCTTTTCGAACGCGGCAGAACGTGAGCGCAACAGCGCGATGTTGACCTCAATTGTGATCGTGCTCGCATTCGTTGGCATCTCGCTTATCTTGTGGGTTGGCGGGCGCGATGTACTCGCGGGCAACATGACGGCCGGGCAGCTCTCTGCGTTTGTTTTCTACGCGGTGATCGTGGCGACGGCGGTCGGCTCAATTGTGGAGGTGTTCGGGCAGCTCAAGCGGGCCGCGGGTGCGAGCGAGCGGATTCGTGAATTGCTGGTCACGGTGAGCGAAATTCAATCGCCCGCAATCGCCGCGCCAACTGAGCAAATCGCGTCGAAAACGGGTGGTGAAGTTCGTTTCGACAACGTAAGTTTTTCGTATCCGACGCGGCCGCTCACGAAATCGCTCGATAGTTTTTCGTTAAGCGTGAAACCTGGCGAAGTTGTGGCGCTTGTCGGCCCAAGCGGTGCGGGCAAGAGCACTGTGTTTCAACTGCTGCTTCGCTTCTACGATCCGCAAAGCGGCAGCGTTTCTGTGGACGGTCAGAACGTTCGAGAACTTGATCTCACCGTGTTGCGGTCGCGCATGGCGCTGGTATCGCAAGACCCGGTGATCTTTTCCGATTCGCTGTTCGAGAACGTGCGCTACGGGCGACTCGATGCGAGCAAAGAAGATGTGCTCGCCGCGTGCGAAGCGGCACACGTCACCGAATTTGCGCAAGCACTGCCGCAAGGCTTTGATACTACGCTCGGTGAGCGCGGCGTGCTTCTCTCCGGCGGTCAGCGACAACGCGTTGCCATCGCGCGCGCGATCCTCGCGGATCGACCGCTCTTGTTGCTTGATGAGGCCACCAGTGCGCTCGATTCAGAAAGTGAAGCGCTCGTGACCGACGCGCTCGAAAAAATCGCGAGAAAACACACCACGATTGTGATCGCGCATCGCCTTTCCACCGTTCAAAACGCAGATCGAATCGTGGTGATTGATGAAGGTTGCGTGCTAGCGGAAGGCACGCACGAGCAGCTACTGCAATCGTCATCGTTGTATGCGCGATTAGCGTCGCTGCAGTTGCAGGCTTAGACGCCATCAAGGAATCATTTTCAGCTAACTTATGTTAGCTGCACCGCTCACAAAAACGAGCATTGCTAACACGTACGCTCGCCGAAAAAGCCCGAATGCGTAGACCTGACGTGAACAATCCGCAGCATCGCGTCGAACTTGTCTAAAATGTAAAGCCTGATCGTCTTTGATTGTGCAAGCGAGGATCACAATGAACGCACCCATGCAACAGCCGAAGCGCAGCGGTCGCTCTGCGGGTCCAGCACAAAAACGATACCGCCATGTAAGAAACGCTCTGGGCTACTCATCCCTCTTCATTCTTTTTCTTAGTTTAGCAACACACTCTACAGCTCGCGTGACTGCCAAGGCGGAAGGCTACACGCAGATTTCTACGGGCAAGGACCACGCTTGTGCGGTGACAACGAGCGGTGGTGTGCGCTGTTGGGGAAACAACGCGGGCTTCGGGCTTGTTGCGGGCGGTCGTTTGGGCGATGGCACAACCACTGTTCGCAACGTACCGACCAACGTGATTGGTATTTCGAACGCGGTGTCGGTGTCAGCCGGCTTCTATCATTCGTGTGCGGCGCTTGCAGACCGCACGGTGCGCTGCTGGGGCGACAACACTTTGGGCGTCCTTGGGAGTGGTGCCCCGCCCTCCAGCACTACACCCGTGGCGGTTAGCGGAATAGACAGTGCGGTCGCAGTCACAAGTGGCGGAGCCCACAACTGCGCACTAACGTCGAGCGCACAAGTGAAGTGTTGGGGCGCAAACAACTTTGGACAACTCGGCGTTGGCTTTGACGCAGCTACGCTCACCACCCCAACCGACGTTGCTCTCTCCAACATCATTGGCGTGAGTGCGGGCGCGCTGCATACATGCGCAGTTCGCTCTAACGGTGAGGTTTGGTGCTGGGGACGCAACAAAGTGGCAGTTGGATTCTCCAACGAGACTGACGGCGGTCAGTTAGGCAATGGCGGCTTTCAAAATAGCAACGCTCCTGTACAAGTCGTTGGCATATCAAACGCGACGCAGGTCAGCGCGGGTGTCGGCCACAGCTGTGCGCGTCTTGCAGATGGTACGGTTCGCTGCTGGGGGTATAACTCGGTGGGGCAACTCGGCAACGGCACGACGACAGTGAGCTCCGTTCCGGTCACTGTAAGCGGAATCAGCAATGCGGTGAATGTCACGGCAGCTGGCAACGATTACCTAAGCCCTGACACCCACAGCTGCGCAACGCTCAGCACAGGTCGCTTCACGTGCTGGGGCGGTAACGTCTATGGTCAGCTTGGCGATCAAACCACCGTGAGCCGCTTATTCGCCACGTTAGGCGTAGACGTGGGCGATGTTGTCTCAGTGAGCGCGGGTACACGCAGCAGCTGCGCGCAAATGCGCAGCGGCGACGTGCTCTGCACGGGTTACAACGGAAACGGCGAATTGGGCGATGCAAATTTCGTCACTCGCTCGAATCCGCGATACGTGTCGTCGAAATGCAATCTCGATCTAGATGCCGACGGTTTTCTGTTGAGCACAACCGACGCGCTCCTGCTCTCGCGCTCAATTGCGGGCTTGAACGGCACAACGCTCACAGCGAACGCGCTGTCCAACAATGCGCTCAGGCGCTCACCTATCGAAATCGCCGCATACATCGCGCAAGTGTGTCCGATTACAGCCGCCGCACAAACCGCTTCGTCCTGTGGCTTCGATCTAGACGGCAGCGGAGGAAGCGTCGCGGCCGCTTCCGATAGTTCGCTTTTTTATCGCGCGATCAAGGGCTTCTCGGGTGACGCCGTAACCAGCGGTGCAATCGGTGGTTCAGCAACTCGAAACTCTTGGGCGGCAGTACGCAGCTATCTCGAACAGGTTTGCGGCGCTACCGGTTTGTCGCCCTAAATCAAATGTCGTCTGTTGGTTCTCGGTTCGGGCTATTGCCGCACTAGAAATACGTTAGACGCGATTTCGTGGTAAGTTACGTATCCAAGGACGCAATTACGCGTAACGGAAATAGGTGCATACCGATGTCGCTAGCGATCTTGGCTCTTGATTCCGGCGGGCAACCGAAGGGGTGGATGACGCCCGAAACCGCTGTTTGTCAGTACGCTCGCGGTAACGTCGTGTGGGCACTCGGCGAAGTAGTCCTTACGTTCCGAGGCGGCATTCAACGAAAAAACGGTGAACGCAGCGTCATCGAAGTAGCCTCAATCATCGCTTGCGAAGGCGAACACAAACACAGCACCTGGAGTCCGGTTTCGGCGCTTCCAGGCCGTGATAACCGCTTGCTCTTCGCGCGTGATCGTCATCTCTGCGGTTACTGCGGCGACGAATTTCCGGAATCAGAACTCACCCGCGATCACATCATCCCGCGCTCGCAACACGGAAAAGACACGTGGGAAAACTGCGTCACCGCATGCCGCGATTGCAATCTCTCTAAGGCAGGTCGCACACCCGAGCAAGCAGGACTTCGTTTGCTCTACGTGCCCTATCGCCCCGTGAAAAGCGAAAAACTAATCCTCGCGAATCGGCACATCTTGGCCGACCAAATGGAGTATCTGCAAGCGCTTGCGAAAACACATAAGAAGATGATGCGGGCGGCGTGATCTTAAGCGATGCCCGATTGGCTTTTCCTCTCACTAACAACACCGCTAACGCTGATCGCCGCGTTTTTTACTCGGGCTTGCGTTTCGATCGTTTGGCCCGCTGCAGAGCGATCTAGATCGCTCGTTGTTCTGTTTGTGATTCTCACCTGTGCTGCTACCTGGCACGCGATGTCGGTCTTGTTGAACGGCTGGGTAATGGGATCACACAATTCCGGTTACTGGTTAATTCTGTTTATCCTGGTAAACGGTCTTCTTGCAGCTTCGATTTCTAGGTCGACGAACACATAACGCTGACCGGCATAATGCCGCAATGCGCCACCTCCCGCTCGCCGCCACACTCGCAGCACTCGTCAACGCCTCCGTCTGGGGGCTTTCCTGGATTCCACTTAAGTATCTTGAAAAGCATGGCGTGCCCTCGTTGTGGGCGACGTTTTTCGTATTCTTGTTATGCAGCGTGACTGTAGTCATTGCCCGCCGCAATGCGCCGCGAGAACTTTGGAAAAACAAATCATTGTGGTGGCTCGTGATTGCGGCCGGGGGAACCAATGCATGTTTCAACATCGCGCTTGCGCAAGGCGATGTCGTGCGCTGTATTCTGCTTTTCTATTTGATGCCGATGTGGGTGGTGCCGCTCGCCCGTTGGTTGTTGAACGAGCCCATAACGATTTCGGCGCTGGCGCGAATCGCCCTCGCGATTGCGGGTGCGTCGCTGGTACTTGGCGAAGGCACATTCATTGCGCCCATCCCGCATTCAACCGCGGATTGGCTCGCCGTCGCTGGCGGTGCGTTTTTCGCGCTTAACAACGTGATCCTGCGTAAATACAACTCAACGCCTGAAGACGCACGAGCACTTGGCATGTTTTTGGGCGCAGTCATCATCGCACCACTCACAATTTTTACGCTTTCTTTCACCGCGCATCCGATGACGTTGAACGCGACGTCGAACGCTTGGTTGGTCATTGTGGTGTTCGCGGTGTTCGTTTTGGTTGGCAACTTAGCGCTCCAGTATGGCGCCGGTCGATTGCCGGCAAACGTGCTTTCGGTGTTGATGCTCTCTGAGATTTTGGTCGCAACAGTCTCAGCGTGGCTCGGCGGCGCAGCAACGGTAACGATGGCGACATTGATCGGTGGGGCGCTCATTATCAGCGCTTCGTTGCTCGCTGTGTTTTCGAAAAACTCCTCGGCTCACTAAGCAATGATTCCAGATTTACCGCTCGAAGAACTCGCTCGTCGCTACAACAACGGTCTCGCGGCTCCGGATTGGATGACGACGCTGTTGCCGCGTTGGCAGCGCGAGAGCGAGACGATTCGCACAACCGCAGGCGGCGCGCGTAACCTCGCATACGGCACTGGCGAACGCAATTTGCTTGATGTGTTCACACCGCAAGGCGCGTCACCTGATGGTGGGTGGCCAACACTGTTCTTCATTCACGGCGGCTACTGGCAGCGTTTGTGGAAGGACGATTGGAGCGTGATCGCAAAACCGTTTGTTGAGAACGGATTTGCGGCAGTGATCGCGGGCTACACGCTGTGTCCACAAACGACAATTCGCGGCATCGCTGACGAAATTGAAACCGCAGTCGCACACGTTTGGAATCACGCACACGACTTGCACATTGATCGCGAACGGATAGCGCTTGCAGGGCATTCTGCGGGTGGCCATCTCACCGCGTGGTGCATGACAACCGATTGGACGTCGCGCGGTTTGCCCAACGCGCCTTTCGTTTCTGCAACCTCCATTAGCGGTCTTTTCGATCTCGAACCGCTGGTGCCGATTTACTTAAATGACGCACTCAAACTTTCCAACGCAGAAGCACTCGCGATGAGTCCGGCGTATCGCAAACGTCGCGTTGATTGCCCATTCACCGCCTGCGTCGGCGGTGCAGAACTTGAAGAGTTTCATCGACAAAATAAACTCATCGGCACTCACTGGAACGACGTTAACGAATGGACACTCGCAGATCTGAATCACTTCACCATCATCGATCAACTCACTCGCGCGGACAGTGAGCTCTTCGCGCATATCGCGAACAGAATGAATGTATAAGCTTCATGCGCCATCGCCCCGTAAATATGGGCAAGTATCAACTTTAATTGAAATATCTGTAACTCCAATTTACGATGCGATCGCCCGATTAAATTGGGGGATAGTACGCAAAGCTGACTCCACAGAATCACGTAAATTACTGCGCGCGACGAATCGCGTCGATCCGCGCCTCGCGCACCGCATCGTGAATTCGCTCTGACTTACCGTCTTGCGAAAGCGGTTTTGCGATCGCGCCCGCATCCACCGATTGCATCGCCGCGAGCGCGCGCATTGCATCAGCGCGCGCCGAGTAGGGCTGACCCGCGCTCTCAGGCAACTCGACCGCGCGGCGCGAGCTTTTATCCGCTTCACATGCATCGAGAATTTGCACGAAACGCTCCGGTCGTCGCAACGCATCGCATCGCGCGAGCACGTCATGCACGCTCGCCGGGCGCATCTCCGCGAGCTTGCCCAAGTTGCCGTGTTCCGCTGCCACGATGCGCGCCATCTCGGCGACGTCGCGCTGCACGCGCCAGCGCTCGCTCAGTGCCGCGACAAGCTCAACGCTTCGAATCTCATGCGCATGATGTGCGGGCAAGATGTCGGCAGGCGTCGTGCCCTTGCCCAAATCGTGCGTGAGCGCCGCGAAACGCGTCGCGAGCGGCCATCCCTTATTCGCCGCGTAATCAATCACTTGCATGATGTGAATGCCGGTATCAATTTCAGGATGCCACTGCGCCTTCTGCGGTACGCCCCAAAGGCGATTTAACTCCGGAGAAAGTACGGTAAGCGCACCACATTCGCGAAGCACCTCAAACATGCGCGATGGTTTCGCTTCCATCAAACCACGGGAAATTTCTTGCCACACGCGTTCAGCCACTAACTCCGCAATTTCACCCTCGTCAACGAGCTGTTTGCAGAGCGCCATAGTCTCTGGGGCAACGCTGAACTCATGAAACCGCGCAGCGAATCGCGCGAGTCGCAGCACGCGAAGCGGGTCTTCCGCAAACGCCTCACTCACATGCCGCAAGGTTTTCGACGCGAGATCAAGCCTACCACCGAAGGGGTCAATGACCGCGCCGTAAGGATCAACAACGTTTCCGGCCTCATCAAACGCCATCGCATTGATCGTCAAGTCACGACGACGCAAATCCTCTTCCAGCGTCACGTCAGTAGACGTATGAAACGTAAATCCCGTGTAGCCACGCCCGCTTTTGCGCTCGGTGCGCGCGAGGGCATATTCCTCTTTCGTTTGCGGATGCAAAAACACCGGAAAGTCTTTTCCAACGGGCGTGAACCCGAGCGCAATCATCTGCTCCGGCGTCGCCCCCACCACGACATAGTCGCGATCCATCGACGGCAAGCCCAATAGCTTGTCGCGCACGCTGCCGCCGACTTGGTAAATTTTCATGACGTGATTATCTCCACCGGGGGCACTTCTGTAATATCGTAGAGTATTACAATTAAAGTATTACTTTTTTTCGGGAGAAGCCATGGGCTACGCATTAACCGCCAAAAGCCAGGTCACAGTACCGAAAGCGATTCGTTTGCATTTGGGCATTGTGCCCGGTCAAGAAATTCAGTATCAGGCGCTTCCCGATGGTCGCGCAATGATTGTTGCGGCAAAGCCTGCGCCGAGCGCGAAAGGGAAATTCACGAAGTGGCGCGGCGTTGGCGTACAGCAACGCGATACTGACGCGATCATGCGTGAAACACGTGGCGCTGACTGGAATCGCGCGAAGAAATCGTGAGCACGTTCATCGATAGCTGCGTATTGCTCGATCTCATTGAGAACGATGAGACTTGGGCGGATTGGTCACAAGCGCAACTTGAGAAAGCGGCGGCTCGCGGCGCGATGATGATCAACGCTGTCGTTTACGCAGAGATCGCAAATTCTTTTTCGAGCGAATCGGAGCTTGATGCGTTTATCCGTGCGACAGAATTGCAGGTGAAACCGATTCCGCGCGGCGCGGCATGGCTCGCAGCAAAAGCGCATCAGCGATATCGTCGCAGCAAAGGAAGCAAAACAACCACTCTGCCAGATTTCTTCGTCGGTGCACACGCGCAAGTGGAGAATTTGCCGCTTTTAACGCGCGATGCGTCGCGCATTGCGACGTACTTTCCGCAAGTGAACTTGATTGTGCCAAAGCGATAAATACTTCGCTGTGCTTTACCGAGTACATCTAGCACCGTCAAACATCACGTCCGAAAACGGCGAATCTCGAGCGAACATGAGCGATAAACTTCGTTCATGTTTTCCTCCCGCTACAGCGTCGCCGCAATCACTGAACCCACTCGCGAGTTCAACGCGGAGGCTTGCTATCAAGCGATGAAAGCGCATGACGCGCGCTTTGATGGGCGATTTTTTGTGGGGGTTTCTTCGACGCGGATTTACTGCCGCCCGATTTGTCGGGTGAAGTTGCCGATGTTTAAGAACTGCTCATTTCATGCGAGCGCGGCGGCGGCGGAGGCGGCGGGATTTCGGCCGTGTTTGAAGTGTCGCCCCGAACTAGCGCCGGGCTTCGCAGCGAGCGAGGCGAGTTCGAAGATGGCGCGAGCGGCGGCGCGGATGATTGAAGATGCGGTATCCGGTATTGGAAGATTTGACGATGATGTGGTGGCGATTGCAGATCGCATCGGCGTGACTGATCGGCATTTGCGTCGCATTTTTCAAACAGAATTCGGTGTGTCGCCTGTGCAATATGCGCAAACGCAACGATTGCTGCTCGCGAAGCGCTTGTTAACTGACACGTCGCTACCCGTTGCAGACGTCGCCTTCGCGAGCGGTTTTTCGAGTGTGCGGCGAATGAATTCGCTCTTTGCCGAACGCTATGGTTTTGCGCCGACGCGGTTGCGGAAAGAAGCGGATATCACGCCGCACAATGCAAAGTTTTTTACGTTTAATTTGGCCTACCGCCCACCTTACGATTGGGATTGGATGCTTTCGTTTTTTGCGAAGCGCGCGATTCCTGGTGTTGAGGCGGTGGCCGATGGCGTGTATCGGCGCATTCTGCGATTCGAACGCGCGGGTGACGAAGCAATTACGTGTTGGCTGCAAATCGCGCATGCGCCTTCGAAGCACTCGCTCGAAGTAACGCTGTCGCCCGCGTTCGCGCCGGTGATCGCGGGCGTGCTCGCGCATGTGAAGCGCGTGTTTGATTTGCATGCGGACCCGACGGAAATTGCAATCGCATTGGGGAAACTCGCGACGCATGCCGAGGGCGTACGTTTGCCTGGCGCATTTGATGGGTTTGAGCTTGCAGTGCGCGCGGTTCTCGGGCAACAGGTGACGGTGAAAGCGGCGCGCACATTGGCAACGCGTTTCGTTGCCGCGCATGGTGAAGCCATTGCGTTCGACGTCACGCCGCCATTTGACGATTTGAACTACGCGTTTCCGACGGCGCAAAAAGTGGCGATGCTCACTCAAGACGACATCGCGAAACTTGGCATCGTGTCTGCGCGTGCGAATGCGATTATTTCGATTGCGCAAAAAGTGGCTGCCGGCGAGGTTGATTTATCTTCAAACGCGGATATTGAAAGCACTAGCGCTGCGTTGCAATCGGTGAAAGGCATCGGTCCGTGGACAGCGCATTACATCGCGATGCGTGCGCTTTCGTGGCCGGACGCGTTCCCGCCGCAAGATGTGGCGCTGCTCAACGCGCTGGAACTACCGAATACTGCGAAAGGGCAGCGTGAAGCCGATGTGATCGCTGAGGCGTGGCGACCCTGGCGAAGTTATGCAGTGATGCATTTGTGGCGGAGTTTGGATGCTGCAAATTGACCGCTCACTCATCGACTAATCGCGAAATTGCCTCCCTCACCCTAGCCCTCTCCCGCGCGCGGGAGAGGGAATGAAGGATTTGAAAATGAAAAAGTTTTTTACTCACTTTGATTCGCCGATGGGCGCGTTGTTGGCAATTGCCACTGACGATGCAATCACCGATTTGCATGTGGTGAGCGGCAAATATGTGCCTGCGATGCACGATGATTGGATCGACTCGCCGAGTCTTCCCGTGTTCTTGCAATTACGACAAGAGCTCACCGAGTATTTCGTGGGTACACGGAAAAGTTTCACGGTGAAACTCGCGCCAGAAGGCACGGAGTTTCAGAAAGCGGCCTGGAAAGCGCTCACCCAAATTCCTTATGGGCAAACGCGAACGTATGGCGAGCAAGCGGCGGCGATCGGCAATCCGAAAGCGGTGCGCGCGATTGGCGCGGCGAATGGCCGCAATCCGATTGGGATTGTGGTGCCCTGTCATCGTGTGATCGGTGCGAATGGCACGTTGACGGGTTATGCGGGTGGATTGGATAAGAAAGAGTTTTTGTTGCGTTTGGAGGGAATTGTGTTTTAGGGAACGCCAATGACTTAGTTGCGTCCCGACAGCACTCTGATTCCATACCGACTGAAACCATGAAATCCTCCGACATCCTCGACTTCTTCTTCCTCTCGGCCATTTGGGGCGCGTCGTTTCTTTTCATGCGCGTCGCTACGCCTGAATTCGGTCCGTTTGCCTTAATCGGAATTCGCGCGGGGCTTGCGGCGCTATGTTTGCTCCCGCTCGTGTGGATGCAGGGCGGGCTCCGCGGGCTTCGAGCGCATGTGCGCGAACTTGCAGTGATTGGCGTCGCCAATTCCTTCGTGCCATTCACGTTACTCGCCTACGCGTCGCTCTCGTTAACCGCTGGATTCGCGTCGCTGTTGAACGCTACAACCCCGTTGTGGGCGGCGCTGCTGGGAGTGATCTGGTTGAAAGCATCGCTCACACGTCGGCAGTGGATTGGCTTAGCACTGGGCGCGCTCGGAATGTTAGTGCTTACTTGGGGACAGGTGGATTTCAAGCCGGGCGGCTCGGGTTTGGCGATCATTGCCGGTTTGATCGCCACGTTAGCGTACGGTTTTTCGTCGCATTACACCAAGCGAAAGCTCTCGAATTTGCCGCCGATGGCAGTCGCAGCGGGCAGCCAGGCTGCGGGTGGCTTGATGATTTTGCCGTTTGCGATTGCGTTTTGGCCCAGCGCGATGCCGTCGGCCAAGGCGTGGGGCGCGGCGATTTTGCTCTCGGTGCTCGCCACCGCAATTGCGCTGGTTATCTATTTCCGCCTAATAGCGCGGCTCGGCGGGCAAAAAGCATCTTCAGTGACTTTTTTGATTCCTGTGTTTGCCGCCCTGTGGGGTTGGGCGTTACTCGATGAAGGCGTTACCACGCCGATGTGGATTGGCGGCGGTATCGTTCTCTTGGGCACGGCGTTAACACTCGGGCTCATTAGGCCGAAAACTCCACCAAAAACGCTATAATTCAAGGCTTTTCTGCGATTTTGCGCAGGCACCTTCACCAATCTTTCTGGCGTAGCGGCGAACGATTTTTGTTCACTGCGGAAATCGCACCCCGAGAATCATGAAACGTACATTCCAACCTTCCGTTATCCGTCGTAAGCGCAACCACGGTTTCCGCGCTCGCATGTCCACCAAAGCAGGTCGCGGCATCATCAACGGTCGTCGCGCCAAAGGCCGCAAGGTTCTCTCAGCCTAATGCCTCGCGCTCGCCGTTTGCGCGAGCGCACACGCAAGCACGCATGAGCGAAGCCGGGTTCCCGCGCGAAGCCCGGCTTCTAACGCCGGACGCGTTCACGCGCGCGCTCAAAACCCGCCCCTTCCGCGGCAAATTTCTCTGGGTGTATCGCGTTGATACTGGCGCGTCTACCGATTCGTCGCAAAGCGCAACACGCCCTCTTGTAAACGCGCCCGCGCAACCACAGCTGGGCATGATGATCAGCAAGAAAAACGCGAGAACCTCGGTGTTGAGAAACGCGATTAAACGCAGACTCCGTGAAGCGTTTCGTTTGCGCCGACCCGCGCTCCCCGCGTACGCCTACGTTGTACGGCTCGCGTCAACAGCACAATTAAGCGACGCCCTGTCAATTAGGGCAGAGTGGGAACATTCGCTCGATTTCGATATTAAGAAGAAATCTCCCTCTCGCCCAGTATTATTGGGCGATGCGAAATGAAGTCGAACGCTGACATGATGAACGCGACCAACGGTTCCCAGCCCACGCTCGGTGAAGGCGCACTGATCGCACTCATCAAGGGCTATCGCTACGGCATTCGTCCGATGCTCGGCCAGCGTTGCCGCTTCTTCCCGAGCTGCTCTGAATACACGATGGGCGCGGTGAAAACGCATGGCGCGGCGAAGGGCGCTTATCTTGGCGCAAAGCGAATCCTCAAATGCCAACCGTGGCACGAGGGCGGCTTTGATCCGGTGCCCGAAAAAGTAGCGGCACAGAAGTAGAAATTCTTCATCAAGTTACAGCGTGCGCGGTTGTGCGCTTCGTGAGTTGACGCAGACTTTCTTTGATTGAATCGATAAGCCCACCATGGACTTTCAGCGCATCGTACTTTTCGTCATCTTCTCCATGTCGGGACTGTTTTTGTTCCAGGCTTGGCAGAAAGAAAACAATCCGCAGCCGCCTGCCGCGCAAGTGGCAAAGCAAGAGGCGAAGAAGTCTGATGCTGCGGGAGCGGCGACTGCGAAGCCTGCTGATGTGCCCGGCGCATCGCCTGCAAATGCCGCTGCAACGGCGGGCGGTGAACCGCCCAAAGCCGCGCCCACCACTGAGCTCAAAGGCGAAACCTTCGTCGTAAAAACTGATCTCGCGGATTACACAATCAACACGCTCGGCGGCGTGATTGAAGATGTTGCGCTCAAGCAGCATGGTGACACGACGGACAAAACGCTGCCGTATCGCGTGTTAACTAAAACCGATAAGCGCAAACACGTTGCGCAAAGCGGGCTTACCGGCGCGGGCATGCCCGATCACTACGCGCTCTACACGCGCACTTCCACCACGACCGATTTGGGCAGCGCAGAGTCGCTCGAAGTGCGCCTGACCACGCCGCTCTCTGCCGGCGGAAAAAGTGACCTGATCTATACGTTCAAGCGTGGCAAATATGTGGTGGACGTCACCCGCGAAGTCACCAACTCGAGCGCAGCGACGATGGCGCCGAACGCCTATTTCCAGCTTCAGCGCGACAGCGTTGATACGGGCATCAAACAGCCGATGGGCGGCGGCGCTTTTTTTGGCCCCGTGCTGTTCACTGAGGCAAAAAAATATCAGAAGGTCGGTTTTTCAGACGTTGAAAAAGGCAAGCCGGGTATCCCGACGGAGCGCTCAACGAACGGCTGGATCGGTATGGTCGAGCATTATTTCGTCGGCGCGTGGTTGCCCACTGCAGGTAGCGCACGCGATTACTACATGAGCAAAGTGCAGGGCGATGCGTACCTTGCCGGACTCAAAACACCGCTCGGAGATATTGCACCAAACGCCACTGCAAAAGTGACCGTGCCGCTCTACGTCGGGCCGCAAGAACAGGATTTGCTGATCGCCGCTGCGCCAGAACTCGATCGCGTGGTCGACTACGGTATCTTCGCATTCATCGCGAAGCCGATGTTTTGGTTGCTCAAGTGGTTTCACGGCCTCGTCGGCAATTGGGGCTGGGCGATTGTGTTGCTCACCGTGCTCGTGAAGGCCGTGTTTTATCCGCTCAACGCTGCGGCCGGACGCAGCATGGGCAAGATGAAGCTCTTCGCGCCGAAGATGAAAGAGATGCAAGAGCGCTACGCGGGTGATCGCGCGAAGCTCAATCAAGCGATGATGGAGCTCTACAAAAAAGAGAAGATCAATCCGATGGGCGGCTGCTTGCCGATCCTCGTGCAGATTCCGGTGTTCTTTGCGCTGTTTTGGGTATTGAGTGGCGCGGTTGAATTGCGTCATGCGCCTTGGATCGGCTGGATCAAAGATCTCTCCGCACCTGATCCTTGGTTTTTGTTGCCGATCGTTTATGCGATCACTGCGTTTGCGCAAGCCAAGTTGCAGCCGCCTGCACCGGGTATGGATCCGTTGCAGCAAAAAGTATTGATGTACATGCCGGTTGCATTCGCGGTGTTGTTTGTGTTCTTCCCGGCAGGATTAGTGCTCTACTGGACGGTTTCGAACGTCCTACAAATTGCACAGCAATGGAAGATCAACAAGATGCTTGAGAAAGAGCAAGCCGCCGCTCAGGCACTCATGAAACGCTAATCAGCTTTTGCGCAAATCGCTCAATTTATTCGGGCGATGAATGGTAAAAAATAAACTACTGATAGTGCGATAAAACGCCACTTATGCCCAATTAGATTGGGCGTTTTTGTTTTACGCTGATTTAAATGATGGGGCCATCACGCAGACTTTCGTCCTCTGTCAGTCGAACTCAGGTTTAATCACTCGCAATCATGTCTGCTGAAACTATCGTCGCTATTGCAACGCCGCCCGGTCGCGGTGGCGTGGGGATCGTGCGTGTTTCTGGATCGTCGCTGGAATCGTTAGCCACTTCGATTTGCGGCAAAGCGCTTATCGCACGAATCGCAACACACACGCAATTTCGCGGTGCAAATAACGACATCATCGACGACGGTATCGCGCTCTTTTTCAAAGCGCCCGCGTCGTTTACCGGTGAAGACGTTTTGGAATTGCATGCGCACGGCTCGCCCATCGTCTTGCAAGCGCTCGTGCGACGCGCCATCGAACTTGGCGCGCGACACGCCGAACCCGGCGAATTCACCAAGCGCGCGTATCTCAACGGCAAACTCGATCTCACCCAAGCCGAAGCTGTCGCCGACATCATCGACGCGGCGACAGAGAGCGCCGCCCGCGCTGCTGTGCGATCCTTGTCGGGCGAATTCTCCAAACACATTCAAACCTTGCAGGACCGTTTGATCCGTTTGCGCATGTTTGTTGAGGCCACGCTCGATTTCCCTGAGGAAGACGTTGAATTTATCGAGCAAGAAAAAGCGCGTGAACAACTCGCCTCCACACGCGCCGCGCTCGAGAGCGTGATCGCACAAGCCGCGCAAGGCCAGCTCCTGCACGACGGCATCCGTGTCGTGCTCGCAGGCGCCCCGAACGTTGGCAAATCGAGTTTGCTCAACGCACTCGCGGGTGAAGACGTTGCGATCGTCACGCCGATTGCAGGCACAACACGCGACACCGTGCGCGCGCGCGTCAGCGTAAATGGCTTGCCTGTCGAATTCATCGACACCGCAGGTTTGCGCGATACCGATGATCCCGTGGAAAAAATTGGCATCGAGCGAACGCGTGCGGCGATTGCCGATGCGGATCTTGCGCTGTTATTGGTCGACGCGAAATCGGCTAGCGTTGCTGCGGATATAGCGAAACTCGCCGAAGAGTTGCCAAACTCACTTCGCGCGATCATTGTTCGCAACAAAATTGATACGTTAAGCAACAGACGCGAAACAGAGACGAGCGACATCGATATGCCTCACTCGTCGCTCGTTACTCGTAACTTGCCGATCTCCGCAAAAACCGGTGCAGGAATCGAGACGCTTCGCAATGCCATCGCTCAAGCCGTCGGCTACGAACATCGCGAAGGCGGGACCTTCTCCGCGCGCGAACGTCATGTGACCGCGTTGAAAAAAACGCTCACACATATCGACGCCGCAAAGCAACACCTTGATCACATCGCGCTCGAACTGTTCGCGGAAGAGCTGCGTCTTGCCCATGAATCGCTCGGCGAAATTACGGGCGAATTTACGGCTGATGATTTGTTGGGTGAGATTTTTTCGCGATTTTGTATTGGCAAGTGACGCGAAAACGGGGCAAGCCGCTCACTACGTTTTTGTTGCGATCACACCCATGTTTATCAGCAACTGCACCAGCGCTCGCGTGTGCTGATCCACATCTTTCGCGTCAATGTGTGACGTATCGGGTGTGGGGAAGTTGAGCGCCGGATAGTCACGAAAGTCGATGAAGGTTGCCGGCATTTTTGCAGCAAGCGCATCCCAAAACTGAGCGCGCGGAAAGCGCGCTTCGTCAAGCGCGAGATGTTCGCCGGAGATCGGTTCGCGATAGAAGACAACCCGTCCGCCGCGCGCGTTGATGGCCTTCACCCACTCAATCACATCGTCATTGTCGCGAAGCCACTGGTAGGCCGAAATCGCTGACGTAGTCGCGTAATAATCTTTCAAATCGCGCACTCGCGCCTCACGAATCGCCTCCACGTTAACTCGGGCGTAGTCCGTTACACCTGATCGATCATCGAAGAATGTCACATACTCCTGTTGCGGAAGTCCCCAACTGTTGAGCCGACGATTGAGTAAATTCGACCACGAAAAATCAGGCCGTGCTGCAATCGATACGCGCTGGAGTTCGGTTAACAACGTGCGATGCAAATTGCGCGCAGGCGTCCAGTCGTGGCTGAAATATTGCGGCCACGGTGCCTGCATTTCGCGATGAATTTTCTGCAAGCCACGCGAATCAACGCCAACGATTGCAACGCCGCGAAACGAGGCGTCAGCCGCAAGATCGCGCAGGGTGGCCATCGGATAATGACCATTGATTGCGAGCATGTACGCACTAGCGTTCGCGCGCAACCGTCTCGCTTCACCGTTGAAGGCGGCGGGTGAGATGCCAAATTGAATGCGCGACGCCCCGAGCAGCGCGACCGGGATAATCTCGCCACCGCGTGAAACCGCCGCCCGCTGCTGCGACCACAGCTCTTTACTGTCCATCACCGAAGGCACGTAGCCTTTAGCACGCCAGTAATGCTCAAACGCAAACCAGCCCGTCGCAGCGATCACGGCAGCGACAAACACACTGAACCAAAAATTTGCAGCGGATGGGGTTTGATTAGCCGCCATTTTCTAGAATTGAAAGTAAATGAAAGCCGCCGTTTTACCGGGCGAGAGAATGATCGCGAGCAGCATAAACGCAAGAAGCAGCGTGCGAGCGATCCACGGCGTGTTGGGTAACCACTGCCAGCCTGATCGGTGGCGCAATGCGGCGTGAATCAATAACCCAATGAGGATTCCGGTGAGCGCAATCTTGGCTTCGCCATGCCACGAAAACAATGCTGCGTTTGATGGCGCATCGCCGAACATCGAGGCAATTCGAGACCACGCAAGTGCGAAGTCAGGCGCGCGGAAAAATACAACTGCGATCGAAAACAAAACGAAGGTGAGTAGCGCTAACGCCGCACGCATGGGGCGAGCACGCCAAATGCCCATCGCCGCAATGGGCGACGCGACGATGAGCCGCTCGGTCACGAGCATCGCGCCGTGCAGTCCGCCCCACACCACAAAATGCCACTCCGCACCGTGCCACAACCCTGAAATAAGAAACGTGAAAAACGCGGCGAGCAAAGCGTAGACTGAGTTTTTGTGGTGGGTGCCTTTGAGCGGGACGTAGATGTAATCACGCATCCATGAGGAAAGCGAAATGTGCCAACGTCTCCAGAGATCTGCGATGCCGACCGCTGCAAATGGCGCCTCGAAATTCGTCGGTAACGCAAAGCCAAGCATCATTGCAACGCCAACCGCTGCGAGCGAGTAGCCCGCGAAGTCACAAAACAGCTGAAACGAAAACGCGAAAGCGCCGAGCCACGATGCTGTCGTGCCCGCTGCATAGTCCGGTGCGAACACCTGATTTACCACGGGCGCAAACATGTGATCGGCGCAGACTATTTTGAGAAACAATCCCGCGACTACGAGATAAGCGCCCAGCGCCATACCGCGACTGGTGACCACGCGCGGCGTGGCAATTTGTTCGCAAAAATCACGATAGCGCATGATCGGGCCTGCTACTAAATGCGGGAAAAACGTCATGAACAAGCTGTAGTCACGCAAATTTTTTGTCGGTTCAACGCGTCGCTTGTAAACATCGACGATGTAAGAGATCGATTCAAAAATATAGAAAGAAATACCGAGTGGCAATATGATGCCGAGATCAATCGGTTTGTAGGTGACCCCGATGAGCGCGAAGGCGGTGATCGCAGTGTTTGCGAAAAACTGTGCGTATTTGAAATAAATGAGAATCGAGAGACTCGCGACGACCGAAGCGATCATCCAGCGCTTGCGAATCCTTTCGTCGTTTGCGCGATGAATGTGCAGCGCAGCCCACCAATCAAATACTGTCGTGAATCCGAGCAGCAATAAAAAAAACGGATTCCACGATCCATAGAACACGCAGCTTGCGAACACGAGCCAATTCTTGCGCGAGCTCCAGCTGCGTGTCAGCAGGTAGATAGGAAAAACAATCGCGAAAAACAGCGCGAAGGTGAGCGAGTCAAAAGTCATACCGACGCAATGCTAATATCGTTTGCATGCGGCAAGATCGAATTCCAGTGCTCACTTGGCACGGCTACAACGTGTTTGGCAACACCTATGAAACGAACGATCTGGTTGCCTTTGCTGACGACTTAGTCACGATTTCCGAAGCCGGATTTGAAATCGTGCCGCTCGTTGAGGTCGCGCGCTGGGTGCGCGGCGAACGCGAGGGTTTTGGCGTTCATGGGAAACCGGTGGTTGCGTTGAGCTGCGACGATGGCACCGACTTCGACTGGCGCGACCTGCCCCATCCCGAGCACGGCGCACAGAAGAGTTTCTCAACGTCACTTCGCGAATTCACCGCGAGCGGGCGCTTCGCTCAACTCACTAGTTTTGTGATCGCTGCGCCGTCTGCACGCGCGCAAATTGCACACGGCGCGATGCAAGCGCAGCGCGCGCTCAATGATGATTGGTGGCACGACGCTAACGCAAGTGGCCTAATTACGATTGAAAGTCACGGCTGGGATCACAACCATCCGGCGGTGTCGCCAGTGATTCAGCGAGCGCAACAAACCGGAGATTTTTTCGCGATTAACACCTTTGTCGAATGCGACACACACGTACGAGCGGCGGCGAATTTCATTGAGTCAAGGAGCGGGCGACGGCCACATCTTTTCGCCTATCCGTGGACGCAGGCCTCTGACTACATGCGCTTCGAGTACATGCCGCAACACGCCGAAGCACACGGAACAATCGCCGCGTTCGGCGGCCCCAGCGGCTACGTCACGCTTGACTCAGATCGCTGGCTTCTGTCGCGGTTTGTTTTTGGCCCCGATTGGCGAAGCAAAGACGGATTACTCAAAATTCTTCGCGGTTCGCTCACCGCATGAGTGCTTGAGCGCACCTAAAACGGCCCCAGCTTCAACGCTTGCTCCGCACGTGCGCGCTTTTGTTCGTCGCTCAAATCATGCTGCCAAATCGCGAATAGATAGGGCTCAATGACTGGGACGAAGCCAACGCGGCGATCCACTGCCTCCGCTTGCTTGTCGCCAATGTAGCCCCAGATCGCCGGAGCTTCCGAGAGCTGCGCGTGGGCTGCGCGCATCATGATTTCGGCGATGCCGCCACGTTCACGAATCCAAGCGCGTTGCGTGGCGTCCAGCGATCGATACACACGATCGTCGATGCACAAACCCCCGCACAAATAATCCCCCTGCCACGCCGTGTAGTGCACATAACCCGCACACTGCTCGCCGATCATCGCGACGAAATGCTTGGGAAAATCTGGGATGTCTTGTGCGAATTTACGACGAAACAGTTCCGCTGCAATGGACGGATTGTGAATTTCCTGAACACAAACAACGGCACCAATCGGCGATGGATCCGACGCCAGTGACGCGCCCGCATCGGGCAAGGATCGCCGATGCCTTTTCAAGTATTGCAGCCATTTGGCAAACACGATACATCCCCGTTTATAGCGGGCGATCTGGCAAATTTATTGCATAATTGCCAACTATGTAATGTCGCTCGTTCGCCCAATAGATAGGGCGAAACGGTTCGGAAGCTGTTACTCAACTCGCTGCCACGTTTGCGTGCGACCAAACAGCGGCGTACCGATGTAGCCTTTCACATCAAGTTTTTTGTTGTCGCCTGCGAGAGCCAACCGAACCCTGTAGACCTTGCCGCTATTGGCGTCAAGAATATCGCCACCGTCGTACACCTCGTCGTTTTTCTTGACGTTACGCATGATCGTCATCCCGACCACCGGCTGATCTTTGCGCGAGTCTGTGCATTGATCACACTTGGCATCGGGCTTTGCGTCCGCCGCGAGCAACTTTTCGATTTTTGCGGTGAACACGCCACCCGCCTCAGTGATGCGCACCAGCGCGCGCTCTTTGCCGGTTTTGTCGTCGATTGTTTTCCACAAGCCAACGGGTGACTGCGCAAACGCAGCGGCGGCGAAAGCTGTCGCAATGATTGCGCTAATTTGTTTCATGGGCTTCATGATGTTCTCCAATTTTTTGTAATCAAACGCGGAATTCAGTAACGTGCGCGCACTAATTGCGGCTGACGAAATCGCCTTTACCTACCGGAACACCCGCTTGGCGTAGCAAGTTGTACGCGGTCGTCGAGTGGAAGTAAAAATTCGGTGTGACGAACGCGAACAAGTAGGCTTCGCCAACAAACTCAACGGGATTACCGCCGATGGTGATCGAGATTTTTTTCGTCGCGCTTTCGGCAAACTGCTCGGGCTTCAGGCTTGCTAAAAAATCGCGCGTTTTCTGAACCCGCGCTTGCAGCTCCGCAAACGTTTTTTCGGTATCTTCAAACTTGGGAATGTCGACTCCCGCGAGTCGTGCGCAAGACCCTTTTGCGAAATCGCAAGCAATCATGACTTGTCGCGTCAGCGGGAACATGTCGGGGAATATTCGCATTTGCGTGAGCACCGTGTCGTCAAGCTTTTTCTCGACCGCATATGCCGCGCCCTTGCCAAGATAGCCCTGCATCATTGCGAGATGACGATCAAACGCGGAAACCGAGGCGGTGTACATCACTGTGGACATGAGAAGAGCTTTCTGAAACGAAGTTGTGCGAACAAGAAATTTAGCGCTGAGCAGGCTGAACCTTGAGTGTGGCGGATTCAACGACAGCGCATAGCCAGCGATTGTACGAACGCTCGACTATTGAAACAATGCGTTTCAACTGCTGTAAATTCAGGCATATTCGAAGAAAAAAATACGACATAAATTTTTTAGGAGGTCCAGATGGAAAGGCGTTCTTTTTTAGCGGGAAGTACTGGCGTTCTCGCAGCAACTGCGGCAATTAGCGCAAGTGCACAAAATTTGCCAGCCGTGAGTTGGCGCTTAGCATCAAGCTTCCCAAAAGCGCTTGACACGATTTTTGGTGGCGCTGAGGAATTCGCGAAGATTGTCGAGCGGGTGACTGACGGAAAATTCAAGATCACGGTCGCCGCGCCCGGCGAAATCGTCCCTGCGCTCGGCAATTTTGACGCGGTGCAAAAAGGCACAGTGCAAGCGGCGCACAGCGCAGGTTATTACTTCCCCAATGTGAACAAAGCGCTTGCGTTTGACACGACGCTGCCATTCGGAATGAACCAGCGCCAACACAACGCATGGGTGTATCAAGGCGGCGGCATGGAGCTGCTTCGCGAACTTTTCGCGCAATACAACATCGTGAATTTTCCGATGGGCAACACCGGCGCGCAAATGGGCGGCTGGTACAACAAAGAAATTCGTTCGCTCGAAGACGTAAAGGGTTTGAAGATTCGCATTCCGGGATTCGGCGCTGAAATCTGGAAACGACTCGGTGCTGACCCCGTGAGTTTGCCAGGCGGCGAAATCGTCGGGGCGATCAAAGACAAGCGGATCGACGCCGGGGAATGGGTCGGCCCGTACGACGACGCAAAGCTTGGGCTCCCAGCAGTCGCACGTTATTACTTCTATCCCGCATGGTGGGAGCCATCGGCGGCGCTTAGCTTATACGTCAATAAAGCTGCTTACGACGCGCTCCCCCCGGCGTATAAGGAAGCGGTGCGGGTTGCCAGCGAATCGGTAAATCAGTGGATGATGGCAGCGTACGACTCGCGCAATCCCGCCGCGTTTAAGCAAATGATTGGTTCGGGCACGCGGCTACAGTTGTTCCCAAACAGTTTGATGATTGCGGCTTACCGCGCGGCACTGTCAATCTACGATGCTGAGTCGGCGGCCAATCCTGCGTTTAAGAAGCTATACGGCCCGTGGAAAAAGTATCGCTCCGAGATCAACGAGTGGCACAAAACGGCGGAAGTCGCGATGTCGAACTTCCTCGGCAACTGGAAAGCAGACGGCTAGACGACGCGGTCTCGGCAGCGCGTTGGTGCGTTGGGTCGCAGCTCGTGGACAAAAGTACACGTCGCCGCGACCCACCCCGAGCCGGATCCGTCAGACTCGCTTACCCGCAACTTACTCGCGAACTTTGAAATCGCGCTCGCGAACTTACTGAGTTAACATTTAAGGCGTGTCAGGAGAAGCGCGGGTTGTTTATCGCGCTACCGTAGGCGTAATCCCCGGAAGATCGCTCAGGTCCCTATACTGACCCGCTACAACCATCTGGAGAGCGAGGCAGCGAACGTTTTCTTCGAAGACGAATCGTGAGAGCTTCCGCCGAAGGGGCAAACCGGAACGCGCGATGCGGTCGGTGAATCTCTCAGGTACAAAGGACAGATCCGGGACGTGTTATTCCATTGCGCCGAAAGCGGCCGGAGCGTCCCGATGTCAGAGTCTGCTGAGAACCTATCTCGTACCCCTTTGTTTGATTTGCATGTGAGCCTCGGCGCGCGCATGGTGCCGTTCGCGGGCTATGAAATGCCGGTGCAATATCCGCTCGGCGTAATGAAAGAGCATCTTCATACGCGTGCGCACGCGGGGCTGTTCGATGTCTCGCATATGGGGCAAGTTGAGCTGCATGGCATTGAAGCCGCGAGCGCACTAGAGTCTCTGGTGCCGGTTGACATCGTCGGTTTGCCCGTCGGCAAGCAACGCTACGCACTGTTCACCAACGAACAAGGCGGCATCTTTGACGATTTGATGGCGTTCAACACCGGTTCGTATTTGCATCTCGTTGTAAACGCCGCATGCAAAGCGCACGACATTGCGCATCTGAAATCGAAAATCGGGTCGCGCTGTGAAGTCAAAGTGCGCGACGATTTGGCGCTGCTTGCGTTGCAAGGCCCAGGCGCAGAAACGGCGCTTGAATCCATCGCTCACGATTCTGCGATCCCGCAAATCTTCATGGCAGGCGGTCGGATGACACTCGCGGGCATCGATTGCCTCGTCACGCGCTCTGGCTACACCGGCGAAGACGGTTTTGAAATCAGCGTACCTAACGCGCAATGTGAAGCGCTCGCGAAGGCGTTACTCGCCGCACCGAATGTTCAACCGATTGGTTTGGGCGCACGCGATTCGCTGCGCCTTGAAGCCGGTCTTTGTCTGTATGGTCACGACCTTGACACGAGCACCACGCCGGTCGAAGCCGCGCTCACCTGGGCGATGCAAAAAGTCCGCCGTACGGGCGGCGCGCGCGCAGGCGGATTCCTGGGCGCAGACGTCATCCTCGCGCAGCTCGACGACCCATCGAAAGTAAAACGCAAACGCGTCGGCCTCAAGCCCGAAGGTCGCGCGCCGATTCGTGAAGGTGTCGAATTGCAATCGAGTGATGGCGTAAAGATCGGCATCGTTACCAGCGGCGGATTTGGCCCCACCGTGAACGCGCCGGTCATCATGGGCTACGTGGAAGCTGCGTACGCCGCCGCAGGAACAAAAATTAACGCGATGCTTCGCGGCACCCCCACGCCGGTCACGGTGGTGGATATGCCCTTTGCACCGCACGGATACAAACGCGCTTGAATTTCAGGAGATTGCTATGACCACTCGCTACACCGAAGACCACGAATACATCACGCTTGACGGCGACATTGGCACCGTCGGCATCACCCACTTCGCGCAAGACAAATTGGGCGATCTCGTCTACGTTGAACAACCCAAAATCGGTCGCGCGTTAAAGCAAGGCGATGACGCGGCGATCATCGAATCCGTAAAGGCAGCGGCGGAGGCCAAAGCACCCGTCGACGGCGAAGTCGTTGAAATCAATCAAGCGATTGTTGATGATCCATCGCTCGTCAACAGCGATCCCGAGAAAGCTGGGTGGTTCTTCAAAATCAAGCTGTCGAACAAAGCGCAGTTTGATGCGTTGATGGATGATGCGGCCTACAAAAAGTTAATCGGTTAAACCCGACGGTTTGTGGCAGCGGCTTGCCGCGACAAGCGCAGGCATTTCGCAATCATTGGTCGCGGCAAGCCGCTCCTACAGAAAACCATGCAAATCACTACCCGCTTTCTCGCCCCCACTGATCACGACGCGTGGCTGCAATTGTGGAAAGGCTATCAAGTGTTCTACAAAACGGATATTCCGGATGACGTCACCGCGATCACGTGGGAGCGCTTTCATGACGCAAGCGAGCCGATGCACGCACTCGGTGCGTTTGAAGGGAACACGCTCCTTGGCATCACGCACTACCTGTTTCATCGCACGTGTTGGGCGAAGGAGCGCACCTGTTATCTGCAGGATTTGTTTACGTCCGAGGCTGCGCGCGGCAAAGGCGTCGGTCGAGCGCTTATCGAAGCGGTTTATGCCGAAGCAAAAAGCGCTGGTTCGAAACGGGTCTATTGGCAAACGCACGAGACCAATGCCGTTGCTCAAGTGCTCTACAACCAAATCGCAGATCGCAGCGGATTCATTGTTTACCGAAAACCCATTTAGTACGACTTACTCACACGCGTTCATGGTTCGACAGGCTCACCACGAACGGATCACTCAAAGAAGCATTTAGGTAGCAAACATGTCTGATTTCATCGAACGCCACATTGGTCCCAACCGTGAAGAGCAAATGGAAATGCTCGCAGTGGTGGGCGCGAATTCCACTGAAGACTTGATCGCGAAAGTCGTCCCAAAAACGATTCTTGCCTCGACGAGGCTATCGTTGCCGCCCGCTCAAAACGAGGTGGAAGCGCTTGCAGAATTGCGAGCCATTGCGAACAAAAACGAAGTGTTCAAGAGCTTCATCGGGCAAGGCTATGTCGGCACGGTCACGCCCGGTGTGATCCTGCGCAACATTCTTGAGAATCCCGCTTGGTACACCGCGTACACGCCCTATCAACCCGAGATTGCGCAAGGTCGTCTTGAAGCGCTCATCAATTATCAAACGATGATTTGCGATTTGACCGGCATGGACATCGCAAACTCTTCGTTGCTTGATGAAGGCACCGCTGCCGCAGAAGCAATGACGCTTGCGCAGCGTCAAGCGAAATCGCAAAGCAATGTGTTGATCGTCGCGAGCGATTGCCATCCGCAAACCATCGACGTGATCAAAACGCGCGCCGAACCCATGGGGATTGTTGTGAAGGTCGGTTTCGCGCCGAAGCTTATGGACGAAGGCGATTATTTCGCTGTGCTCGCGCAGTATCCATCGACATCGGGGCAGATCCACGATATGGCCGCTTATGCGGAGGCTGCGCATGAGAAAGGAGCGCTCTTCATTTGTGCCGCTGACCCACTCGCACTCGTGATGCTCAAGGCACCGGGCGAATGGGGCGCGGATATTGTCGTGGGCTCATCGCAGCGCTTCGGTGTGCCGATGGGTTACGGCGGCCCACACGCTGCGTTCATGGCGACGCGGGATGCGTACAAACGCAATCTGCCAGGCCGCTTGGTCGGCGTGACGATTGATTCAAGCGGCAAGCCTGCGTATCGCCTCACGCTACAAACGCGCGAGCAACATATTCGCCGTGAGAAAGCGACGTCGAACATTTGTACGGCGCAGGTACTCCTCGCCGTGATGGCGTCGATGTACGCGGTGTATCACGGGCCGAAAGGCTTGCGCGCGATTGCGGAGCGCGTGCATGCGCGTGCCACGCGGTTTGCGGCGGGATTGAAGTCGATGGGCGTTGAGATTGCCGCTTCGCAATTCTTTGACACCGTGACGTTTAAGCACGACGCAGCAGCGAAGATCGTTGATGCCGCGCGCGCAATGCGTATGAATGTGCGGCACTACGCAGATTGGAGCGCCGTCGGTGCGACGTTTGATGAATCGCACACGGTGGGTGATGTTGATGCGCTGCTTGCTTGTGTTGCAAAAGCACTGAATAAAACCCTCTCCCTCGGGGAGAGGGTGCCCGACAGGGCGGGTGAGGGAATGGGCATCCCAACCAATCTACGCCGCACCAGCGCAATCCTCACCCACCCCGTGTTCAATACGCATCATTCCGAAACCGAAATGTTGCGCTATATCCGTCGCCTTTCCGACAAAGATTTGGCGCTGGATCGCACCATGATTCCGCTCGGCTCGTGCACGATGAAGTTGAACGCAACGACCGAGATGATTCCCGTCACGTGGCCAGAATTTGGCAACATGCATCCCTTCGCACCGGCCGAGCAAGCCAAGGGCTATGCCGAAATGATTGCGAACCTCGAGGATATGCTTTGCAAAGTCACAGGCTTCGATGCAGTAACGCTGCAACCGAACAGCGGCGCTCAAGGCGAATACGCGGGCTTGCTCGCCATTCGCGGCTATCACTTGTCACGCGGTGATAAGCAACGCGATGTGTGTTTGATTCCTTCGTCCGCACACGGCACGAACCCAGCCTCCGCGCAAATGTGCGGCATGGAAGTCGTCGTCACGAAATGTGACGATCAGGGCAACGTAGACGTCGCTGATCTCAAAGCCGCGGCTGAAAAATATTCTTCACGCCTCGCTGCGCTAATGATTACTTACCCTTCAACACACGGTGTGTTCGAAGAGGCGGTAAAAGACATTTGCGCGATCGTGCACCAGCACGGCGGGCAGGTGTACATGGACGGCGCGAATTTGAATGCGCAAGTCGGTGTGACGTATCCCGCGGAAATCGGTGCGGATGTGTCGCACATGAATTTGCACAAAACATTTTGCATTCCACACGGCGGCGGCGGACCTGGTGTGGGGCCCATTGGTGTGAAATCGCAGCTCGCGCCGTTTCTTCCTGGTCGCGGCATCGTCGGTGCGGTAAGCGCTGCGCCGCATGGCAGCGCGAGCATCCTGCCGATTCCTTATGCCTACATCCGCATGATGGGTGCGGACGGTTTACGCGATGCGACCGCAGTGGCGATTTTGAATGCGAACTACGTCGCGAAGAAGCTCGCGCCGCACTATCCGATTCTGTACACGGGACACGGCGGTTTCGTCGCGCATGAATGCATCATCGACATTCGTCCGATCAAAGAAATTTGTGGCATCTCGAATATGGATGTCGCAAAGCGTTTGATGGATTACGGCTTCCACGCGCCAACGGTGAGCTTCCCGGTTGCGGGAACGCTCATGATCGAGCCCACAGAATCGGAAGCAAAATACGAATTGGATCGCTTCATCGATGCGCTGATCGCGATTCGCGAGGAAATTCGCGCGGTTGAAATGGGCGTTTATCCGAAGGATGACAATCCGCTCGTGAATTCCCCGCACACCGCAGAAGTGCTGCTCTCAGAAACGTGGAATCGCGCCTACTCACGCGAGCAAGCCGCGTATCCGAATGCGAGCGTGCGCGCGAATAAATACTGGCCGCCCGTCGGTCGCGTGGATGATGTGTACGGTGATCGCAATATTATGTGTTCGTGTCCACCGATCGAGAGTTTCGCGAACGCTTAGGCGTTGATAGCGGCATGCGACGCGCGGAGGTAGCGCAAGAGCTTCCCGCGAAAAGGCGCGCCGTCCGCGAGCGGCGCGTCGATCAGCGTCTCGGTGACTGAGAAGCCATAGCGCAACATGCCGCGCGTGAATGCGGCGGTATTGCCGCGATTCGGATCGATGATGATCACCTCTGCCTTGGCTGCGGCATGCAACGAAATGAATTCGGCGAGCTGATGCGGATGGTCGCGTTCGTACAAAACATCGCCGCCAATGACGAGATCGAATACGCCCAGAGATGGATTGCTGCGCCCCCAGTTACCAACGCGATACGTGAGAGTGGGTAGCGCATTGAGTTTGGCGTTTGCGCATAGGAACGATTCGGTGAGTGGATGACAATCGCTTGCAGTAACGTCGCCCCCGCGCCGGTGCAAAACCAAACTCGCAAGCGCAAGTCCACACCCGATTTCCAGCACGCGACGATCACGCAGTTCGATGACTTGCATCATGTTCGCAAGCTTTTGTGACGATGGCCACAGCAAACCAAATAAGGGCCAGTTCGCGGTAGAAATTCCCGCCGCTTCAGCCAGCCCGTTCGGATCAAAATATTGCTGGCGATCAAGCAATGATCGAAGGGTGAGCGCAGCGCCGCGCTCAATGTCGACGCGCATAGTTTTCACTTCGTAATCCGACATGAAAAACTTTCGAGGCTGCGGGGCCGTTACGGCCAACACACCGCTTCGAGAGAAGTGGCATGCTGGAAAAGAATCAAGCGCGAGCGAGGGGTCGCAAATCTACGATGGCCTTGAGCGCGACTGCGTGAGAAAGAGCAATGGGTCGACGCTGATAACTTCGATGACGTTACAGCGTATCGACGTCAGCGACACAGGCGTTTCTAAAAAGAAAACTATCGCCATGTATGCCCGTTTTTATTCGGCTTTGCAGTAATTCTATTGTTGTATCAAAAAATAGATAATTTCCCGTCACACCCCAATAGAATAGTTTTCGTATTGCAATAGTTACTGGCAGACTTAAGCTAGTTCGCAGGCAATTCGCCGCCTAGCGCGTCAATCAAATCGGGAATCATTTTTGACAACTCACCGGTCATGATGGCCACGTCTGCGTCGAAATGATCTTCGCCGTCGTCTTGAGATTCGCTGCCCTCGATCACTGCTTCAAGCAATTTGATTTTCTTGATTTGCAAGGTGTCTGTGAGCACAAACGACAAGCGATCGGCCCACGTAAGCGCGAGCTTGGTCGGCATCTTTCCGTTTTGTACGTGGCGCTTTACCTCTTCAATTTCGATGTTGTGTCGCGTGTATCGAACTAGCGATTGCGTTTCGTCGATCGCCTTCAACTCGCATTCGCGATCCAAACTAAACCGACTCGGCGGATCAAAACTCATGAGCCACGCGGCCATACAGGTCGCGACCGATTTTTGTGATTGCAGCGGCGACATCGCAAAGCCGTCAACGGACGAAAGCAGCAGCAATGCAAGTTCATCCGCTTTGGCTTGGCTTGTAGCCTCAATGGCTACCAACCGTGCGGCCGGATCAATCCACATCGGCACTGATGCGAGCTTCGAAAACGCGCGCGGCAGAAGATCCATCATCGTTTGCTCGCGAAGGTCGCGAATCGCCATGCGACTCAATTTTTTTCCGGAGCCCGCTTCGATCTGGTCTGCGCGCTCCTGCGCCCGTTGCTTGACGACGCTCGACGGAAGAATTTTTGTTTCGACTTGCAAGCGCAGTATCCACTGCCCAGCAACAGATTCGACCAGTGCGCCATGAGACTGACCGCGCGGCGGCACCCATCCCATTGCCTGATCCTGCGTGGCGCCGCAGGGTTGATACAGCATGGATTGCAGGCCAGTCTCAATATCGCTGAGTTCGCCTTTCCATTCGTTGGCGATGCGGTAAAGGATGATGTTTTTGAACATGGTTGTGTCGATGAGGCGTGAATGGGGTTGCGACTAGACCCGCGAATGACCGGATTAACAGGACGTCGCGCTCTGCGCTAGGACGACGCCTGCCCCAGACTCGATCCAGGGATGACGCGCAGCCAATTTGGGGCGACCTTCGGTCGGGGCTATAACGCAAAGCTTTGTTCGGTCGGAATTGTTTTCGGTGGCGAGACTCTTGAGAGTGAGTGTGACGTGTTCGCTATTTTGTATTGAACAACGATTTCCAGCCTGCGTGTCCCAATTTGCGCAGTGTTTCCATATTGTTCTCGGCGATGTGAAGCTCGTCAGGAAAGGCTTCAACCGCGCGTTCCACGGAGTCTTCGCGCAACAAATGCAAGATCGGAAACGGCGAACGATTAGTGAAATTCGTAATGTCGTCGACGTCGGTGCCTTCGAACTGAAACTGTGGATGAAACGGCGCAACTTGCAAAATACCATCGAGTTCGAGCTCTTCGACGAGCCCGTCCGCCACGTCGAGAAAATCGTTGAAATCTAGGAAATCCGCGAGTGCGTTCGGTGCAATCAACAGTGTCGTATCGATTTTTTCCGCGCTGGTTTCGGCTAGAAATTCCAACTCTGCCACGAGTTGCGTGGCGAGCGCTTCGACATCGTCCGCGTCGCTCACGACGTAGCGAATCTGATCTTTTACATGCACCGCTTTGGCAAATGGGCACAGATTGAGTCCGATGACGGCGACTTCGAGCCAGCGCCGGGTCGTGGCGACGATTTCTTCGTGGGAACTATTTGTAGACATAGATGAATGGTAGCGGTGAAGCGACGTTAAGCCGCCCACCGGTGGATGTAGGCGCGTCCCCGCGTAGGCGGGGATCGACCGCGCTTCGGGGAACTCACAGCAATTCAATCGAAGCGACGTTGATCCCCGCCTTCGCGGGGAGTCGCCTACATACAATCGAATGATGAAACCCACCACCGATCTTTGCGACGCCCATGAAGACAAACTTGCTGCGGGAACGCTGCGCGTGCTCGCGCCCGTGTTTCAGTCGTTCGGCAAACGCGCGATGTTCTCCGGGCGCGTTCGAACGTTGAAAACTTTTGAAGACAATTCGCTCGTGAAGCAGGCGGTGGAATCGCCCGGCGAGGGGCGCGTGCTGGTGGTCGATGGCGGGGGCTCGCTGCGATGCGCGCTGCTCGGCGGCAATCTTGCGAAAGCGGCGGCGCAGAACGGTTGGGCAGGCGTGGTGCTCAATGCACCAGTGCGCGATGCGAATGAGATTGATGAATTCGACATTGGGGTTCGCGCGCTTGCGACTGTGCCGATGCGCTCGCAAAAACGTGGGATTGGTGAATTCGATGTGATGGTGAATTTCGCAGGTGCGACGATTAAGAGCGGCGATTTTCTGTATGCGGACCGTGATGGTATTTTGGTGTCTGACGAGGCACTCTCGTGATTCCAAAACCACCTCGCCGGTTTTTTGTTGACGTTCCAGTAGCGAACGGTGCAACACGCCGCATGGCCGTGCACGACTGGGGCGAGATCACGAATCCGAACGTGCTTATCTGCGTTCACGGGCTCTCGCGCAATGGGCGCGATTTTGATGTGATTGCGGATGCATTGTCGGATCGATATCGTGTGCTCTGCCCGGATGTGATTGGTCGTGGCGAGAGCGATTGGTATGCGAGCGCCGCCGAATATGCAATTCCGAATTACGTCGGTGCGATGTTGAAAATGTTTGCGGATCTTGCGATCACGAAATACGATTGGATCGGCACGTCGATGGGCGGCTTGATCGGTATGGCCTTGGCGGCAGCGCCGAATTCAGGCATGCGCAAATTCGTGATTAACGATATCGGCCCCGAGATCGAGCGCGACTCACTCATTCGCATCGCTGCGTTTTTGAGCGCACGACCGCCCTCATTTCCGGATTACCTCAGTCTTTTCAACGCCGCGCAAGTTGCGATTGCGCCGTTTGGCCCGCTCACCGATGAGCAGAAGCATCACGTCATCGGCACGTCGTGTCGCAAACGCGAAGATGGGCAGTGGGAATTCAAAACGGATGCAAAAATTGGCGAGGCGTTTGTTGCGGGGCTCAAATTGCCGCCCGTTGATTTGTGGCCATTGTGGTCTAGCGTTAAGCAAGAAACGCTTATTTTGCGTGGGCAAAGCTCTGATTTATTATCTGAATCAACACTCAGTAAAATGTTGAATATTGCCCCGCAATCAAGGTCGATAACAATTGAAGCCACGGGTCATGCACCGATGTTAATGGATGATAAAACGATTCAGGCCGTTCGCGAATTTCTCCTTCAAACGTCCGCGCGTCCTGAGCTAAGCGCGTGTCGAGCTTGACGAGACATCGAAGGATGAAGACGATTTCACTCTCTCCCGATCAGTTCACGAGAGATGAACTGTATTTTTTGCTGCGCGACTCGGTCATTCCACGACCGATTGCGTGGGTGTCGTCCGTTGATGTGAACGGCATCACAAATCTCGCGCCGTATTCGTTTTTCAACGTGTGTTCCGCGAATCCGCCGATCCTTGGCTTCTGCTGCGGCGCGAAAGATGAAGACGCGCACACCGGCGCGTTTTCGATTAAAGACACGCTCGCAAACGTCAAAGCAACGAAGCAATTCGTCGTCAACATCGTGCCTGAGAATCTCGCCGAACCGATGGTGCGCACGAGCGATCCGCTGCCTGCGTCTGAGAGCGAATTTGAGCATGCGGGGCTCACGCCGGCCGCGTCGACGCGAGTCGCGCCACCGCGCGTGGTCGGCTCGCCCGTCGCCTATGAGTGCGAACTGTTCAGCGTAACGCCACTCGGTGCGAACGCGTGGGTGATGGGTCGCGTGATCCATGTCCACATCGATGAGCGGATTTACATCGGTGAAAAGCGCGGGCTTAATCATCGTGTGGATACGTTGAAACACACTGAGCTGCGGCCTTACGCAAGACTCGGTGGCGCGTTCTATTCCCGGCTGCGCGAGATTGAAACGATGGCGAGAAAAGATGGTGGTTAATTGATGCGTCGCCCCTTAAGCATCCTCTCTCGATCTAGCGCGCGCTTGCGCCACGCCTTTTCTGGCGCCCGGCTTGTAGGCGCGGGCTTGACCGCGCTTGTAGTTGTCTTGGCGTCCAATGGCTGTACCTCCAACATTTTTCCGAAGACGGGATCCACAATGGCGGCTTTGATCGATATCGACACACTCTGGGACTTCTCGAAACCGGCAGAGAGCGAAGCACGTTTTCGCGATGCAATGACGCGCGCAAATGACGTCCAGGTGCTCGAGCTTGAAACGCAAATCGCGCGTACGTATGGTTTGCGGCGTGACGAAGCCCAGGCACTGTCGATACTCGATGGCGTTAAGGAAAAAATCACTGCGCAGACGCCCGCAGTCGTGCGCGTGCGTGAAGCGTTGGAGCGAGGCAGGACGCTACGTACGCCGAAGGACTTTGAGATTGCACGCCCGTATTTTCAGGAAGCGTTTGATCGTGCGGTCGCGGCAAACCTCACAATTCTTGCAATCGACGCAGCGCATATGTTTGGTTTTTCTCCGGACCTCGATGAAGCGCAGAGGTGGAACCAGAAGGCTCTCGATCTAGCTAATGCGAGTGGACTGCCCGCCGCGATCCGTTGGCGCTCCACGCTCACGCACAACATGGGTGTGTCTGAGCGTGCGAAAAAAAATTACACGCGTGCACTCTCGTTGTTTCAAGCGACCGAAAAAGCGGAGGAATCCCTTAACCGACCTGCGCGCATGCGCGTCGTGCGCTGGCAGATCGCGAATACGCTCCGCCTGCAAGGTCGCATCGACGAAGCGCTCGCGATTCAACTACGGCTTGAACGCGAAGCCGACGAAGCGAAAGAGCCCGACGTTTACATCTACAGCGAGCTGGCTGAGCTCTTCGATGCGAAACGAGATGCGACTAAAGTTAGAGACTACGCGGTTAAAGCGCTTGCGATCGCAGAGAAAGATTCGTGGATGATCGAAAACGAAGCGAAGCTCATTGCCCGCATGCGAGGACTGCGCGAAAGTTAATTGATAACGGCGCTATCCTTTATAGCCCCGCTTAATTGGGCGATAGGTCGATTTTCTTTATTTTTCGATATTCAACTCCAAAGTCGCTATACGCCCATATCACTAGTCATTGGTGTGTAGAGTTAAATGTATTTCGCGTGTAGTTTCCCAGGTCGAAATTCAGCGCGTGTTTGGCACAATATGTAATTGTTCGCGACTGCAAGAATTCATGTTTCCTTACGACCGTTTCGTTAAGTTTGAAGAATTAACGTCTCTGCTGCGCGAAGCAGCTGACAAGTTTCCGAAGTTCATGAAGCTCGCGCCGATTGGATCGAGCTACGAAGGCCGCCCGGTGTGGTGCGCGACGATCACCAATTTCGCGACGGGCGAAGACGCCGACAAGCCTGCGTTTTACGTGGATGCCAACATTCATGCGACGGAGCTCTCCGGCTCGGTGGCGGCGCTGCGATTGATTGATGTGCTCCTCACACAATACGGCAAGCGCGATGACATCACGCGCTTGCTCGATTCGCGCACTGTGTACGTCATTCCGCGCGTGAACCCGGACGGCGCTGAATGGGCGATGGCCGATAAGCCGAAATACATTCGCTCATCGACGCGGCCGTATCCCTACAACGAAGACGCGATTGAGGGGCTCGAAGCAGAAGACATCGACGGCGATGGCCGCATTTTGATGATGCGGATCAAGGACGCAAACGGGCCGTGGAAAAAGCACGCGAGCGAGCCGCGTTTGATGGTGCGCCGCGATCCGGTTGAAACTGGCGGCGAGTATTACCGCATCGTGAGCGAAGGTCGCGTGAAGGCGTACGACGGCTTTAATCTGCCGGTGCAGAAGCCGAAACAAGGGCTCGATCTCAATCGTAATTTTCCCGAGGAATGGCGACCTGAATCACAGCAACTTGGTGCTGGCGATTTCCCGACGAGCGAGCCTGAGGTTCGCAATTGCGTTGAGTTCATCAACAAGCGTCGCAACATTTGCGGCGGCCTCTTCTTTCACACGTGGAGCGGCGTATTGCTTCGTCCGTACGGCACCAAAGCCGATGACGAAATGCCGCCGGAAGATTTGTGGGTGTTCAACACGCAAGGCAAGAAAGGCGAAGAGCTCACCGGCTATCCCGCGATCAGCGTGTTCCACGAATTCAAATATCACCCGAAAGAAGTGATCACCGGCACGCAGGATTGGCTCTTCACTGAGTTGGGTTCGTATGCGTGGGTGGTCGAGATTTGGTGTCCGATGCGCGAGGCTGGGATCACGGGATACAAATACATTGACTGGTTCCGCGATCATCCGGTCGAAGACGATTTGAAGCTGCTGAAATGGACGGATGAGGTTCATAAAGGTCGCGGCTATGTCGATTGGTATGAGTACGATCATCCGGAGCTCGGCAAAGTCGAACTCGGCGGTTGGGACAAGATTGGCGTATTCAGCAATCCGCCGCCGCATCTCATGGAAAAAGAAATCAACAAATTCCATGACTGGATTGTTTTCCAGGCGCTGATGTCGCCGAAGCTCGAGCATCATTCCACCGATGTCACGAAGCTCGGAGATGATTTGTGGCGCATCGATTTCGGCGTACACAACACAGGCTACCTTGCGACCGACGTGAGCAAAACGACGCGCAATAAAAAGTATGTGCGCGGAGTGATCGCGGAAATTGAATTGCCCGAAGGCGCAACGTTGGTTGACGGCAAACAACGGCAAGAAGGGCCGCAGCTGGAAGGCCGCAATAATGTAGGAACGCTCGCCTCGTTCTTTCCCGCAGGTAACGCCACGCAGGATCGCGTTAGGTTCACGTGGATCGTTCGCGCAGGCGATGGGGCGAGATTTACCGTTAGCGCGCGGCATGATCGTGCCGGCGCGGTGAGCGTAAGCGCCGAGCTATCAAGCAAAACCTGATTCCGATGATTCTTGTAGGGAGTTACAGATGAATCCGCCTTTTCTCAGCGCAGCTTTAGTTTTCGTGTCGCTGACGTCAACCGCGTCGTTCGCCGCTGAGCCATTGAAACTTACGACATCGACACAGCTGTCAGCACCCGCAGAGGTTTGGCGCAACGTAGAGTTCAAAGACGGTGGTTTTGAATCCGAGCCGGGCGCATCACCCTGGCGATTCAGTCAGCACGCAGGCGTTAAGGCCTATAGATTCACTCGCTCTCGGGACGAGAAAACTGAGGGGCAACAAAGTCTTCGTGTCGAGCGCACTGCCGAGCAGGTGTTTGGTTCTGTCGTGCAGTCAATAGAAAAACTCGAACCTGGCGACTATCGTTTGTCAGCTGATCTAAAGTCGCTTGACGTAACAGCAAAGGGTTGGTCGGTAAAGGTGACGTCATTCGATGCGAACGGCGCTTTTGAGGTCGCCGATTCGACCGCGCTGGTGGGTACGCAGCCTTGGCAGCGGGTTTCTGTGCTCTTTACCGTGTCGCCGACCGTAACCTCAGTAATGATCGGAGCGTCGCTGCGCGGCGGTGGAACCGCCTGGATTGACAACGTCCTTCTTGAGCGGAAGCGATGACGCGTTGCGTCTACTTTGGCGCCACGCCTTGTGGGTTGTTGCGGAGCAGCTGCTTCGCGCGCTCAACGGCCGCCTGATCAATTTTCGTAAGCAGTGCGTCGATGGCGACGTCGTTGAAAGTTGCGGGTTGGATGCCGAGTGTTTGTAGGATTTCATCTCGACCACGCTTGCCAGTTTCGTCAAGCACGCGCGCTTGTAACTGGTCTCTCACTTCTTCGAATGCGCGTTTGCGCGGCTGGTGGACTTCGAGCAGTTTGATGACATGCAAACCGCGTCGCGTGACGACGGGCTCCGCCGAGTGTTGGCCGGGCTTCAGAGTGTCAAAAAGGATGCGCGAGAGATTCAACTCCATGTTCGCGCCGGACACATTGAAAAGTTTGCCTTCGTTTTCTTGAACGAGCGTGTCGTCGCTTAGTTCTCGTGCGACTTTTCCAAAATCTTCGCCCGCGTCAAGACGCTTAATGGCCGTAGTGATGCGCGTTGCGTTTTCAGCAAAGCTTCGCGCGGCGAGATCGAACGTCATTTGTTGGAAGTCTGCAGATAACGCTTGTCGAGTGGATGGTGCGTCGGTTTTCGCGTAAATTTCGCGGACGCGCTGTTCCAATAGTTCTGGGTTTGCCGCTAGCGCTTCGCGTGCGCGACGCTCCGCGACTAGAAGCGTTGCTTCTAGTTTGGCTTTGTCCAGGTAAAAATTCTTGAAGCGCCTTTCTAACGAAGTTTCGTTAGCCAACGACTTGGGTTGTTGAGAAAACTCGCGGATTGCCAAGAGCTCCTCAAGCTCAATTTTTATTTTGCCTGCGTCTACATTTTTGCGCCGGTAATTCTCGTCGCTGAGCATGAAGTTTAGTGCGCGATGATCTTCTGCAACGACTTCGAGCGAGCCGCGTTTCGCCAGCTGAGTTGTTGCGCTGGGCATATTTGTCGGTTGCGCAAACGACAGCGTGCTCGACAGCAGCAAGAGCGATACCCAAGGTGAGATGTTCAAGTGTTTTTTCATAGCGTTAAAAAAAAAGGAGGGCAGATGCCCTCCTTCGATATTGATTCGACTTATCGATTAAAGTTGCGCCAGATTCCGGAAATCGAGCAGTTCACGCCGGATGGACATCCATCGTTCTTTACGTTGATGTACCACACGCCAGGACTGAGCGTGGCGAAGCGAGGCAGACCGGAACGCGAGTCGCCGCTGGTTAACAACGTAATTGTCGAAGTGTCAAAGCCTGACGCAACTACTGCAGACGGCGAGAAGTCGGCGCAGTTTTGAGAGACCGAAATCGTACGCGGTGAGTACGGGCTTGTGTCATCTTGCGTAAAGTTAAATGTTGGCGGATATTGTTTAGACAGTGAGCTGTCGGTTGCTGCAACCGTAACTTGCACCACAAACACTGAGCCTGACTCACGTCGGACGCTATCGCTTCCGACCAACGCTTGATAGGTGTAGTTTTGGACCGAAGTGCTGTAATTGATGCGAAACCTTGGTTCACCCGCTGGGCATCCACCGCTCACGACTTGTTGCACCGTGACCGATGCTGTATTCGCGTTGTCGGTGAACTGTGTTCCGTTGAATGCGCGCACTGAATACGTCACTTGACCCACAATACTGGTCGGCGGTGTGTAGGTTGCACCTGTAGCTCCACTGATTAGCACGCCACCGTTGGCGGGTGAGCTACCTGTGTACCACTGATAAGAGGTCGCGCCTGAGCAGTTAGCGTTTAAGGCCGTGGCTGCAGCGTTTTGGAAGACAGTCTGCGTAGCAGGGCTGATTGCGCTGCATGTCGGCGCAGTACCAGCGGTCGTGATCGGAGCGGTGGTAACGCGCGTACAGGCGGCGTTAGCTGCGCTACTATCGCAAACGTCTACCGAATAGGTAACAGATTGACCTGCGGGTACAGTGGCTGTAGCCGTACCGAACCAGGGATCCTGTCCGTTCGCCGCCACAGCTGGGCTTACCCAGCGGAAATTTAGTGCACTGCGATTGGTGTTGCTAGGGCATGCCTGCAGACTGATCGCTGTTGCCGTATTCGGCGAAAGACCCGATTGTGGCGTGGCAGCTAGACCGCCGTTACACTGCGGACCGGCAGCGCCCCCTGCGAGTGTAAGAGTTCCGTTAGAAAAAGTACCGGTGACACCCGTAAGTGCAACCGTGGTTGTGCAGGTCAGCGTCGAACTACTCGCGTTGATTGTGCAGTTTGCCGGAACATTGCCCGAGCTTTGACTGTAAGCGATGTTTGGCGTGATCACCAAAACACTCATCGCTGCAAATGCACTCGATGTAAGCGCGCGTAATGTCCTCATACAACTCCTCTGTTGAAATATCCCCCGGCAGGCTGAATGTTAGCTTACGTCTTAACCGTTCCTCTCCATATTCGCGTTGTCTAAGGGTAATCCGATGAGCGTGGGAATTGAGCGGATAAAAAAAGGCGGGTTGCCCCGCCTTTTTTTGCTTTTGCTCTCGTTGCCGAGGCAAGTGAGCCGTATTAATTACGTAGCAAGAACGGATTCGAGTACGAGCGCTTGAAGTTCAAGTTGTACGACGAATTGTAGTTCTGAGTTGCGTTCGAGAACGTTGCTGCAACGATCGAGAAACCGATTGCTGGCAAGCCGAAGAACGTTACTGGACCTGTTGTTGGTGCGCCGATACCGGTGCTCGTTACGAGCGCGGTTTGCGACGTTGCCAACGCTGGGAGAGCTGGAACGAACGTTGACGCATTGCCGAACGTTACTTCAGCCCAGCCGCCCGCTGCTGGCAGCGTTTGGTAAGCGTTGTAACCGACTGCGTTTACAGACGACAACACGCGTGATGCGCCGCTGTTCAGACCGCCGAAGCTAATAACGTTCGCTTCGTAGCACAGTTGGTTTACACCATCAGGCGGCAAAGGCGAGAAGTCATCGGTCGAAGTTGCTGTGCGCTCTTCACGGTCATGCGACGACAAAGTTACGTCTACGCAAGCCGTACCAGCTGAAGTGCTCCATGCGCGTTGGAACGGTGCACGTGGTGCGCCCGAACCGTTTACATAGGGACGCTTCGTCGGCATCGTGATAACCCAATCGGTCGAGAACGTTCCGTCGCCGAACGCGTACTCACCCATTGCTACGCTGTGCATGATCGTTGCCGATACTGCGTCGAGCGAAGTTGGGAATGCAGCAGAGACAACACGTGTCGTGCCTGCAGCTGGCGAATCAACAACAACTGCTGTCGTGTTCGTGCCGCCTGACAGGTTAGGCGTCAAGGTGCCCGATGCCGTTACGCCGCCTGCCCAACCGAAACCTTCGATTGCAGTTGCGTTGTAACCGGTGCTCATGTTGTTACCGATGAGCGAGCCCGCGCCAAACAGACCACCTGAAGTTGGGCCGTAGTCGGTTGAGTTTGCAATAACTGCTGCATTGCTTACGAGCTTACAAGCAGGCACGCCGTCGACGTGAGTTACGTCATCTGCGCTGTCGTCAAAAATCGTTGCCATTTCGATCAGCTCGATATAGCCTTCTTTCGTACGGTCGAGCGTACGGAGAGCTGCTGCATCGCCAACGTATGCCGTATTACGGAATGGTTGACCTGCTGAAGGGATCTTAGGGTTGGTACAGCTCTTGTCGTTGGTAACGATCTTAGCGCCGTCACCATCCGCAATGATTGCTGCAGTCCAAACGTCTTTTGCCGACAAGAACAGGTTGAAGTCAAGTACCTCAGCCGTGTTTTTGCCTTCAACGATACGGACTTTGACAGCTTTAGCAATATTCGTCGTGTTAACGACAGAGATCAGCGTAGCTTGACCAGCACGAACCGTGTAGTACGGGTAAATCAAAACCTCACCGAGGCCGTCGTGGTTGATGTTTACAGCACCTGCGGTAGCCGCAATCATCATCGACGAGCTGGCGATGGCCGCTCCTAGCGCTTTTTTCGTAAATGTTTTCATTGTGTAAATGACTCCTGTTTGAGTACTCAAGGATTATAGAACCAACAGCAATAGTTATTTGTGTGTACGGACGGAGTATAGCGGACTCAAGGCTGACGTATCAAGCGTAGAGTGCCCTTTTCGGGGGTCCAAATTTCCTTGAATGGGATGATTTGTTGTTTATTTCCAACGCGAGGAATGGGAAACAGCACCGTCACCCCCACCGAAACCTCACATTGGGTTGGCGAACAGTCTGCCGATTCAACTTTGCCGCCCAGCGCGCGCATGTTGCGCATATTTACGCCGAGCACGGCGGGCGAGGCGTCGCGAGCCGATGCATCCGTATAGAACGCAAACGCTTCTTCGAATTTCTTCTCGGCGATCAATGCCCACCTCGCATTCGCGCGTTCGGTGGCGAGCTTTTCCCACTCGGCCTTATCAAACGGCTTAGAGACTGCGGTAATTGGGACCGGCGCAACGACGGGTTTCCCGACTTCGGCGCCGCCACCGGAGGTTGTGGCGCAGCCAGCGACGACGAGCGATATCCAGGAAACAGCAAGGCAGGCCAGGATTCGATGGTCTGCAAGTGGTTTTGCGATAGAACTAATTTCGAGTGTCATGTGTTTGTCAGAGTGCGGTTTGGAAGTTCGGCTGGGGAACCCAGAATCTACTTACGTTCCGCATCGATGCGCAGTGATTTTGCAAAATCGCGCAGCGAGCTTGACGTGTTCGTTTCTGGATTGGCTTGAAGTTCGCGCTCTTTGAGCGCACGCTTTAGGTCACGAGACGCGGGATTGGTTGCCGTGCTTGCCGCGGGCAACATCGACTCAATGCCACTCAATTTCGCGCGCAGCTCATCAACAATCTCGCGTGTTTCCTCTAGCTCACCAAGAATCCTCGGCGTGATCAAGAGCGCAATCTCGCTGCGATCTGTGTTCCAGCTTTGATTGCCAAACAGTCCGCCAAGGACCGGGATTGATGACAACAACGGCAAACCGCCGCTATCGTTCGAAGATTTGTTGTTGAACAATCCGCCGATCAACATCGTGTCGCCGGATTGCACCATCACTGTTGTGCTGGTCGAACTCTTCGTAATATCGGGATTGGGGCCGGCCGAGGCAGTCGCGTCGCTCAGCTCTTGTTGAATTTCAAGAATGACGCTTTCACCGCTAATACGTGGCGTCACGTTGATGGAAATACCGGTATTGATGTACTGGAAACTATCAACTACGCCACCTGTTGTCGTGGTGTTCGACTGGGTTTGTGTGCGTACAGAAATTTGCTTTCCTGAATTGAACGACGCCTTCTGGTTGTCGAGCGTAATCAGCGTTGGTTGCGCGAGCGTGCGAACCTGCTTCTTGCTTTCTGACATCGAAAGAATGGCCTGAATCGCATCGGTTCTTCGCCAGGTGTAAGTAAACACACTCGCGGAACCCCCGCTCGGAAGGGCGATAGAGCCGTTGCCATTGTTAACGCTCAATCGATTTTGCGGGTTATCAAACTTGCCCTGAAAGAACGACTGCAGACCAAACTGGAAGGCACCAGTGAGCGAAACTTCCGCCAACTGAACTTCAATAGCGACCTGTTTCGGCGGCGTATCGAGACGTTTTAAAACCGATTCGATAGCTGAATATTCGGCAGGCGTCGCCACGATTAACAAGGCGTTACGATCTTTATCTGCGATTACAGACGCATTTCGGGCAAGGCCGACCGGCGACGATGCGCCCGCGACACCAGCTGCCCCTTGCGCCGCCCGCTGTTGAACGTTTTGCGGTGTCGACGTCGGCGTTGTGGCAGGTTGGCCAACGGTATTTCCGGGCAGGATATTGGGTTGACCAGGAATTGGCGTTGGCGGCGCGCCAATCGTGGATTGTTGCTGCCCGGGAGCGACGGAGGGCTGGTTGCTGCTGTTATTGCGGCCGCCGAGCGCTTGCTGCAACAGCGGTTGTAGTTTCTCCGCGTACGAATACTGAAGCTGATACACGTAGAGCCGTGCACCGCCCCCCGCGTCAGAGCCTTTGTCGAGCTTTTCGATCCACTCGCGCGCCTGAACGATGATGTCGCGCTGCGGCGAAACCAGCAAAATCCCATTCATCCGTTCAATCGGTACCACGCGCAAAAGCCCAGTGAACGGGCTGGTCGCAGCGGGAAATACTTTATCCCAATCAGCCATTACTGCCTTGACATCCGCGGATTGCAGGGGATACATCAAGAAAGACATTCCCGCGAGCAAGTCGATATCGAACATCGAAGCGATTTCAAGCAAACGCTTAATCTCGTTTTCGCTACCACTCAAATAAAGCAGGTTGCGCAACTCATCGACGCGGACCGCCGCCTCACCGCCGCGGGCGAACGGCAACATGACGCGTTGCAACTCTCTCGCGCCGATGGATTTTGCGGTGTAAATCTGAACAGCACTGCCGTCGTTCGCTGAAAAGCCAACGCGCGGACGTTGTAGACCTTGCACCGCCTCAGCGGCGGGTACAACGCGCCAAATCGCGCCATCGCGAACCAACGCAGCACCGACTTGTTTGAGCAGCGTTTCGAACACGGGCAACAATTCACCGCGAGCGATCCCTTTGGGCGTTCGGATCGACACCGTTCCGGTGACTCTCGGGTCGATCATGAAGTTTTCGCCGAGGAGGTCGCCCAGAATGTTTTTTGCGATCTCGCGAATGTCGCCGTTCTCGAAGTTAAGCGATACCGGACGCTCATCTTTCGGACCGCTCGGGTTAACCGTAGGCGCGCCGCGAAACACTTGACCGGTGCCCAGCTGAACAATGTCGCGCGTTTGCGTTTGGCTCGGTGCGGATTCAACCGGCCCACTTTGCTGAGAAAAGCGCGGTTGGCTCGCGGCTGCGCGGGGTCGCAATCTTTCGTCTTGCATTGAAGAGGAAGCTGACGCGTTCTCGGCGCGCTGGGTAGCACAACCACCAAGCACTAACAGACTAGATGCGATGGCGATCGCAAGGCCGCTTCGCGTCGGCTGCAGGCAGTTTCGCTGCTGCGTAAGAGAATGAAGTTTTGCCATAGAAGCAGACGATCGAGAAAAGTTGGTTGGCGCGCTGGTCATTGCGACGGGAATTGGTCTGGTTGGCCGCTGCCGGGTCGGGGCGTTCCCGAAGGATTTCTCGTGATCCCGAGCACTTCCCGCATGCTTCGGCCGGGACGCTGCGGCGGTGCATCAGCTACGGGCGGCGGCGGGGGCACGGGCGACGCGCCGTCGGTCGTGATACCGACGAGACGCCCTGCAGAGGCGTTATTCGGTGGCGGCACCGGTTGCGAAGAAATCGGCGAAATCGGCGGCGGCGCGACTTGCGCCACTGGCGTCGGCAACTGCGGTTGTTGCACAACAGGAGGCGGCGGAGCGGGCTGAGGAATGCGACCGGAAGCGGTGTATTTCGGCAATTCAAGGGTGTCGATTTCGCCTTGGAATGCAAGCAACACTTTCTCGTTGTCGATCTGCTTCACCGACATCTCTTGCAGCTGCTCACCCACTTTGACCGAGCGCACCTTGCCGCCCGCAACTTCGCGAACTTGGGCAAACTTAACGCCACCAAAATCAGATACGCCCACCAATTGGTAAAGGCCACGACGAATTTGCGGCTTGGGAGGTTCAGGCGCGACGGCAGCGACGGCTTGGGTCGGCGCGGGCCGGCGCGTTGGATTTAACAGCGGACGCTCTGCGATTTGCGCATACGCGTTGGACTCTGACGGCAATTTGAAATCGGGCAACACAGCAGCGGCATCTAGTTTCGCCGAGACCTTTGCCGGATTCACCTCGGCCTCTGAGAAAAAGCCTTGTCCCCAGTCGGACATCCAGCCGAGTGCGCCTAAAAATACGGCCGCGAGCGCGGCGAGTCCGATTTGCACAGCATTCATGACTTCAACCCTCCGGGCTGAGCAGTGGTCGACGGCGCAGTGCCTGCCGGACGCGGCGCGCGGGCGACGTCTTTAAACCCATAGGCCTGGACTTCGATTTGTGCAGCGACTTCAGGCTCTTGATTGGGCGCGGGCTTGAAACCGCGCGGCACCGTGGCCGAGAGGCGAACATTTTCGAAAAAGAGGTACGGCAACGCCGTTTCAAGCGCGTAGAGTGTTTTTTGCAGGTTCGCGGGGGTGGCATTGAACCCGATGTTGATCGAATACAGACGAAAACCAGCCTCATCTTTAACCGTTGCGGGCTGGATCGAAGTCAGACGCGCGCCGTTGGTTTCTATGAGTGGGCGCACCAGATCGGTCAGCTCTGCACCCGCCAAATTCGGCGCGGTATTGCGCAGATAAAAGCGACTGCTCTCTCGAGCTTTTATGACGTCGATCGCCTTTTGTTGCTCAACTCGATTTGCCGACGCTCGCTGATAGCGATCAATCAGGCTTTGTTTGTCTGAAATGATCGCGTCGTAGCGTTGGTGGAGCAAATACGCGGGCACTGCAAAGGCAGCTAAAACAACGACGACAGCCGCGACGAGCAAACCCACCGCAGCACCTCGTCCTTTGTTTCCAGTAGGGAAAATCATGGGCGCCTCTCCGTCGCCGGCGGCGGTGTTGGCATTTGAGCACCGGGCGTTGGATTCGCGCTCGGCGTCGGGGTTGGCATGACGCCCCCGGAGACGCTAGGCGTTACCCCTCCAGACGCATTAGCGCCAGAATATTGGGGCACAACAGGATTTATCGCAGAGGTTGATTTCTTTGCTGAATCGGATGTAGGCCCAGCGTTTTTGGGCGGTACGGCCGGTGGCTGAACAGCAGAATCCGCCGGTTTCACAGGCGCTTTTTCCGCAGCTGGTGCGCTTGGCAGATCAGAGGTTTGCTTGGAGGCAGATTGAGCGGGTGCACCCGCAGGCGCGTTCGGCGTCACCTGGATCGGTGCGCTTAAAGCCGCTCCCGCATCGGCGAGCGAGAGCGCGGGCGGGGCCGCGACCGCGACAAGCTCGCCTGCGAAATGAAAGCGCTCAGCGGTTGGCGACACCCGCGTCATTGCAGCCTTCAACACCGGATCTTTAATCAAGGTGGATTCCTGCACCAGCTGCAACAGTTTGCCGCCGCTGCCGGTTTCGCCTTGCACGATGATTTCGCGCGGATGCTGACCCGCGGGCGCGTTGGCCGTCGCCTTAATTTCGAACGTCTGCGCCCAAGTGTCTTCTGGCATCCGCTTGGTCATGTCTTCGAGCACTTGCACAACAATGGGCGAGGCATGTTTGCGCTTCAACACGTGGTTGTATTCAGTCAGTTGCTTTTCGAGTTGGCGACCCACTATCGAGGCCGCTTCAGCGTCGGCGCGAGCGCTCGCCTCAAGCGGCAACATCGCGATGACTTGCTGGCGCTTCTTGTAAATCGGATAAGTCACGAGGGCGATCGCTAGCAGCGCACACAGCGCAACCAACCCCGGCGTGATCCAGCGTTTCACGTCGCGATCAGCACCTTCCGCCATCGGTTTGTGCAGCAGATCAATGCCGTCGTCTACGTCGCTTGCTGCGAGCACAATTCGAGTGACGTTTGCACCGATGGCTTTTGCATTCGCGATGATTTCGTTTGCGCGGGACTTCGGTGCGGCTAATAGTTCGACCAAACACACGCCGCGCGTCGCGTTGCGCGACAACAAGCGGAAATCAAAATAAAGCTCGTCAGCACGAAGCGGCGTTAGCCGATCAAGTTCATAGCTCAACACTTGCGCGAGGCGGCCTTCAACCGCCAGCGGCAACTCAACTTTCCGGCGCAACCCATTGTTGTCGCCCATCACCAGTGTCACATCGCGCAGTTTTTCGGGATTTCCCGAAAGCAAGGTCGTTTGGGAGATTTTGTACGGTTTCGCAAGTTCACTGCGCTCGGGCCAAATAGCGTCGTCAGCCAGCGAAATCATCAGTGGGCGCGAGTTGCGGAGCCAGGATTTTCTGACTCCGTGCGGCAAGCTGTCCCACAGATGCGTTTTCCACCACTGAAAAAACTGCTGCAAAGTGGTGACGTTGAAACCGTCGTTGGCTGAGGACTTGGCCACGGCTTTCTGCGCGATTGTTTGAGTATCAGCCACGACGCACCTCAGCGCTATCGAGTTGGGGCACGGCGGGTGGCGCGCTTTTTGCGCGGGACGCTTTTTTCCATAACAAAAACTGCGGGCGCACGCCTTGTTGCGCGCCGATGCGCACCACGGCATCGCGTGACGCAGTGATACCGTCAGTAGTGGCGGTTTCTGCGCTGATGCGCAGCGTGCCTATGCCGCCCGAAAAATAAGGGCTCGAAAGGGTGAGCGGCGGCACCGGCTGCCCGTCGCGCGCAGCGGCGTCGCGCGTCTCAACCCACGCGCTCACAGCGCCGGGATCGAGCCCGGGAATTTTCAACAGCACATCGAGCGACGCCGTGAGCGGATCGATTCCCGCTGCGCGCGAATGCACCGTGAGGTACGGCGATACAGCAAGATAGAGTTGAGGCGTTACACCCATCACGTTCTGCAATTCTTCAACAGCGACAAAAAAATCGTTAGACGGCAGCACCTTTTTGCCTGCGGCTCGGTACTCGTCTGCCTCCGCGCCATTGGGACGCTTCAAATTATCCGCGTCAGTCCAATCGCGGATGGCGCTGACGATGTTGTCAGCCTCCCCATCCTCTACCCCAGCAGAAACGAATAAGTTTTTGAGTAGCGCTTCTGCGGCAAAGTTCAAATCGATTTTAGCAGCCTCGCTGCGCGCCGAAACGCTCACCTGGACGCCGTTTTCCGACCAAACGTAGGCAATCCCATTGGCTTTCCAGCGGGTGTCTTCAATGCCCGACGCGTCGGCTTGGCGCGGCTTGTTGACCTCAAAAATCATCTTGTGCACCGCGCCGTCGGCGGCAGCCTGCGCGCGCGCGGAGGCGAGCGAATTCGCGGTGATCTGGCTCGATAGTCGTTGTGTTTCGGAAAATGAGAGCGCGATGATCGATAAAAACACAACCAATCCGAGCACCGCCATCAACGCAATGCCGCGCTGCGCGCCGGGCGCGGAACTGCGGTTAACGCGGCGCGATGAGTTGTATGGCCTGCGCTTCATCGCTGCACCTGATTGGCAATAATGCAGCGCTGGCGTGTTGCGTCGAAATTGCAACCAATGGATTGTGTGATCATCAGCGGGATCACTAAATCAGGCCATTCAATGCCGCCGGTTTCTTTGATGCGCACGCGAATCATCGATGGCATTCGAGAGTTTTCCTCCCACGCGTCGACCCATTTGCCCGCGTCGGGTTGTTGCACAGGGTCATCGCCTGGATCAAAGTACGAAAGTGAAAGGGCGTCAATGCCGTCGGCGAGTACGGAGGCTTCGGCTTGACCCAAGTTGGGTAATTCCTTGAGCTCTGGATCTTGCGGCAGGCGCTTCAACACAAGTTGCTTCTTGCCGTTGTTTTCGCGCACCAACAATTGCCACCACAACACGCCACCCTCCGCGATTTGCGAAATCACTGGTGCCAGGTACATCACGCTCGCGGATTTGCCTTCAAACTTAAGCGGCTGATTAAGCTCGCGACGCCAGCGAAGCGGCAACGCATTGGCCAGATGTTCGCTCAAAAATGCGTGGGTGCGCATGTACTGCTCGGTGCGTTCGTTGGAACGATTGGCGGCGTTGGTGCTGCGATCGGCGTTGCCCACCATCCCCATCAGAATCGATGCCAGCAATGCGAACAAGGCAAGCGCCGCGAGCAGTTCGATTAGGGTGAAGCCCCGCGCGGTCGCTGCAGCATTGCGGCGGAGCTTCTGCACGGAAGTCTGGGTCGCGATGGTCATTGCAGCAGTGGGCGCGGCACCGCGCGCAGTGATGACAACTCAACGCTTTTCGCGCGCTCAGGTTGCGCTGCATTCGGCACGTTCACGCGAACCGTAACCCGTTTGAGTATCAGCAGTGGTTTGATCGGCGCTTCGCCGTCTACTTCGCTCATTTCATCCACTGCGCTCAGCGTCCAGCTCAAACCGTCGGCAGTGGTGCCGCTCTCGACTGAATCAGTTAACGGCCGCTCGACGCCTGCGGCCGCGAGCAAGCTCTGCGCAAGCGCGCTTGCTCGTGACAGCTCGGCGGCCGACGCCGCGCCGCGCGTGCCGCTCGCAAACACGCCCGACAGCGCAGAAAGCGCGAGTGCAGCGATGATCACGGCGACCACGACCTCGACCAACGTGAAACCGCGTTCGCGCGATGAAAAGGGTGTGTGCTGCAACGTGCGCCGGAACATGAGCAACTTACGCTTCGTCGATCGACACGCGACCCGTGAGCCAGTCGACGTCGACCAGATACGAGCGATCTTTGACTTTAAGCGTGACGCGCCCGCCGGTTGCGCCGCCGTCCGGATAAAAGCGGATCGATGCCTGCTTTTCGTTTTTGGTTTCGGCGACGGTGGTGGTTAAGTTGAGCTCAATGCCCTCGGGAATTTTCGCGACGCGTTTGTTCGACGCGGTTGGCATCTGCATCGTGCGCGCTTCAAGGTCAAAATCCACGCCGACGTCGATCCGCTTGGCCACCGCCTCGGTGCGCGCCAACCGAAGCATTTGCGCCACTTCACGCGCAGCGCCGCGATGTTTCGATGCGCTTACGCCAGAAGAAAACATCGGCGTCGAGATCGCCGCAACCGCTGCGATCACCAATATCACCGCCAGCATTTCGATCATCGTAAAGCCGCGCGCCAAAAGCGCAGCGCGTTGTCCTGAAAGCGGCGATCTCGAGATAGTCTTGCCCCGCAAACCGCGTAATAATTGGGCGGAAAGCTTGAAAAGCGATGTTATCGAGAGTTTCATGAAAATCGTTGCTGGCCCAATCAAGTAGGCGCAACTGCAATCTAGCTATTAACCGCTAGCTCTTAATGATGTCTGCGTTCGGGCCATCGCCACCCTCTTTGCCGTCAGCGCCGAGCGACTTCACTTCGAAGGGCGTGTTGTTTGGACCCGGCGTGACGTATTTGTAATCGTTGGTCCACGGATCTTTGATGTTGTCTTTGCGGAAATACGGGCCATTCCAATTCGGCACATTGCCGGGGTTTTTAATGAGCGCCTCGAGCCCCTCTTGCTGCGTGGGGTGTCGTCCGATCTCGAGTTTGAACAAATCAAGCGCTTGCACAATTTGGCCAATCTCAGTTTTTGCTGCGCCCGCTTTCGCGCCCTCTGCTTGGCCTAAAAAGCGCCCGCCAATCGTTGCCGCCAACACCCCGATGATGATGATCACCGCGAGCAATTCCATCAACGTGAAGCCGCGCTGTGCGGCACGACGAATTTGTTTGTTCATGTCTTTTCTCCCGAACCTAAGTAAATGTTTCAATGACGCTAATTGGAAGCGACTCGCGCCATAACGTTCAATCGCAGCCTATGCGCCCATGTCGGTCAAACCGAGCAGCGCATTTAACAGCGAGTAGATGATTACGCCAACGACCAGCGCAAGGGTCACGATCAACACCGGCTCCATTAGACCCAGCGCGCGCTTGAGCGATGTGTTCACTTCAACGTCGTAAACATCCGCCACTTTGATCAGCATTTTGTCGAGCTGCCCGGTCTCTTCGCCCACCGCCACCATATGTACAGCAAGCTTCGGATACAAACCGGTTTCCATCAGCGGTCGCGAAAAGCCGTGGCCCTCTTTCAAGCGAGCGAGCACGCCGTCGAGCGATTGCGCGAGCGCTCGGTTATCAACGGTATCTTTCACAATTGTCAACGCGGGCAGCAAACTCACCCCGTTGCCGACCAGCGTGCCGAGCGTGCGCGTGAGCCGTGCTACCTCGATTTTCTGAAAGAGCTCGCCGACCACTGGCATCGTGAGCTTGCGCAAGTGCCATTTCATTTGGCCCTCGGGCGTGCGCATGCGGCCGCGCACGAGAATGAAGATCGCCGCGAGCCCGACCACGATCATCCAGCCGTCAGTGCGTAAAAAATGTGAAAACGCGATGAGGTTTTCGGTTGATGCGGGCAGCGCTTTGCCAAACTGGCGAAAGGTGGCCTCAAATTTAGGCACCACGAAAAACATCATCACCAACACCGCAATGACCGCCACAGCAATCAATACAAACGGATAAATCATCGCGTTGGTCACGTTTGAGCGCAGCTCGGCGCTCCTTTCCTGAAACTCGGAGATGCGTTGCAGCACGGGCCCCAAGGTGCCACTGGCTTCGCCGGCGCGCACCATGTTCACAAACAATCGATCAAAGTGTTTGGGGTGTTCAGACAGAGCCACCGAAAGCGCTTTGCCGCCGCGTACGCGGTCGCGTAAATCCTGCATTAACGCGGCAAGCGGCGGTGAGTCTGCGAGGGAAGTGAGCAGTTCAAACGCGCGATCAAGCGGCAAGCCTGCGGAGATCAGGTTCGCAAGATCGCGAGTGAAGGCAATCACCTGATCGCGGCTGACCTTCCTCGGCCTAACCAGCGAACCAAAAAAACTTTTTTGCTGCTGCTGCGCCGACAGGTTGGCGGCAGTTGCAGGCACGATGGAAACCAGAATTAAGCCTTGTTCGCGAACGCGCTCAATGGCTTCGGCCTGTGTCACGGCGTCGATCGTGGCAGCGACCGCGTCGCCGCTCGCGCGAACCGCTTGGAATGCAAACAGTGCCATCGCTTAATTAGCCCTCACGCGTGGCGCGCAAGACCTCTTCCACCGTCGTTGCGCCGGCGAGCACTTTGCGCAGCCCGTTGTCGTACATCGGCTGCATGCCTTCCTCTAGCGCGGCTCTGCGAATTTCGCTAGCGTTGGCCTTTTTCATGATCAGGCGTCGCAGCGGCTCCGACATCGGCATCATCTCGACAATACAAAGCCGTCCCGTAAAACCGGTTTGCCCGCACGCCTGACAGCCTACCGGGCGATAAACAATCGGGCGCGCCGTTCCGCTCATTCGGTCGAGACCGATTTCATGCGCATATTCGGCAGTCGTCTCGTACGGCTCTTTGCACGAATTGCACAAAGTTCGCACTAGACGCTGCGCAAGCACGCCGACCAAGGTACTGGTCAACAAATAATCTTCAACACCCATATCGAGCAGTCGGCTTACCGAGGCTGGCGCGTCGTTAGTGTGCAGCGTTGACAACACCAAGTGACCGGTGAGCGCTGCTTGCACGGCGATTTCTGCCGTTTCCAAATCGCGGATCTCACCGATCATGATGACATCGGGATCTTGCCGAACAATCGATCGCAGCGCGTTGGCGAAGGTGAGATCGATTTGCGGTTTGACCTGAATTTGGTTGATGCCCGGCATTTGATATTCAACCGGATCTTCAACCGTGAGAATTTTCACATCGGGCTTGTTGAGTTGATCAAGCGCGGTGTAGAGCGTCGTCGTTTTTCCCGAACCCGTTGGGCCAGTGACGAGCAAAATTCCGTTGGGCTGCGCGAGCGCGTGCTGGAATCGCGCGAGCACGTCGCCCTCGAAACCGAGCCGATCAAAATTAAGCGTGACGCCGCCTTTATCGAGAATACGCATCACCACGCTCTCGCCGTGCATCGTCGGCACGGTCGACACGCGAAGATCAATCTCTTTGCCTTGAATGCGCAGCCGAATGCGGCCGTCTTGCGGCAATCGGCGCTCCGCAATATCCAAGTTCGCCATGATCTTCACCCGCGAAATCACCGCCGCAGCTAGGCGTTTCGGGGGAGACTCGATTTCATGCAACACGCCGTCAATGCGGTAGCGAACAATCAATCGATTTTCGAACGGTTCGATATGAATGTCAGAGGCACGCGCTTCTAAGGCGTTGGTGATAATCAAACTCACCAGCCGAATGACCGGCGCTTCTGACGCTAAGTCTTTGAGCTGCTGCACATCCGCGCCAACCGCTTCGCCTTCAAATTGCGCTTCTAGATTGCCGTCGGAGAGCTGCGCAACTTGGGTGCGCCCCGCGCCGTAGAGCCGCTCAATGGCGGCGTCGACTTCCGAGCCAATCGCAACGACTCGATGCACTCGTCGATTGGTCACAAGCTCAAACGATTGCACCAGGAATTGATCGTACGGATCGGCGACCGCGAGCGTGAGCGCTTCGTCGTTTTCCTCAATCGGCAACGCGCGCGCATCGCGAAGGAAGCGAGCCGAAATCCGCTCTTCAAGAATCGGCATTTCGGGAAATGCCGAGGCTTCGATAAACGGTAAGCCCGACTGCAGGGCGAGCGCTTGCGTGACATCACGCGCAGACACCACACCAAGCGTCGTGAGCAGCGAGCCGATGCGTTCGCGCGTTGAACTGCTGGCCTGTAGCCGCAATACGCGATCGAGTTCCGCGGGGTCGATTTTCTGGCGATCCACCAGCAATTGACCAAGCGGCGTGCGCGAAGCGGCTGACGTTGCGCTTGCGCTCAATCGCCGCTCCGGCTCGATGGCGGCGTGTTTAACGTCGGATTCAGCGATTGCTTCCACACGGTCTAGCTCTGGGTTATCGGCATCTGGCGCGAAACTCCCAAAAAATGGGCGGTTCGCGATGCCCTTATTAATTTCGGGGGAACCCTGAGATTGTAATAACGCGGCGTAAGTTCACTGCGTCAGCCGAGAAGCGCCGGGTTTGTCTGCAAACTGCACAAGAACCGGCACACTAGAATCACGCGTCAAACCGAAAATAAAACGTTTTTAGCAATGAAAAAATACATGTGCCTCATCTGCGGCTGGATCTATGATGAGGCGACCGGAGCCCCTGAAGACGGCATCGCCGCAGGAACAAAATGGGACGATGTGCCAATGAATTGGACTTGCCCGGAGTGCGGCGCTCGTAAAGACGATTTCGAAATGGTGGAAATTTAGGCAGCTCCGCTTCGTTCCGCCCAATTTAGCTGGGCGATGTCGCTAAGAAAACTAAATCTCGGAACCGCTTGTAAATCGTTGCTTGCCGAGTTTAAGCGAGCGTCTCGTGCGTAAGTTGCTGCGCTAGACAATCAAATAGTGGTCGGCCAGTAACGCGGCGAATAACAGCGCCAAATAAGTCAGCGAGTAGCGAAACACCGCTTTTGATTTCAGATCGCTGTAATCGCCTTTAAGCTGCCATACCAGCTGGATGAATCGCGCGCCGAGCACCACAGCTGCCAGCGCGTAGAGCCAGCTGTTCATGCGGATGGCAAACGGCAGTAGCGACACTGCGAGTAACAAAAATGTGTAGAGCAGCATGTGCAGCAAGGTGAAGTCACGCCCGTGTGTGACCGGAAGCATCGGCAAGCCCGATTTCTCGTAATCGTCCTGACGGTATAGCGCGAGCGCCCAAAAATGCGGTGGTGTCCACGCAAAAATGATCAGAAACAACAAGAGCGGCGGCGCGCTGATGTCGTTGGCCACGGCTGTCCATCCGAGCACTGGCGGCATCGCCCCAGCAGCGCCGCCAATCACGATGTTTTGCGGAGTATTTGGCTTCAAATACAGCGTGTAGATAAACGAATAACCAAAGAACGTCGCGAGAGTTAATGCCCAGGTCAGCACGTTGGTGGTGACGATCAAAATCGCACTGCCGATCGCACCGAGGATGAGCGCGAAGACCACGATCTGCGCGGTGGATAACCTGCCCTGCGCTGACGGACGCCAATCGGTGCGCTTCATCTTTGCGTCAACCGCCGCTTCGAGCAGGCAATTCATCGCGAAACTCGCGCCTGCGAGCAGCCAAATTCCGGCGCATCCGCCAATGACGACGGTGAGCGGTGGAAAGCGTTGATCAACCAGCAACATCCCAATAAACGAGGTGAACACCGCAAGTAGCGTTACTCGCGGTTTGCTGACGATCCAATAATCACGCCATGTTGGCGATGCGGGGGGCGCTGCGGTCATGGCGAGGATGCTAATGCAGTGACTAACGCGGTCAACGCGCGCGCTAAGGCTGTGTTGACCATTTGGTAGCGCGCATTAGGCGTGAAAGGTCGCCATTCAAGCGCTTGATGCCGCGAACGTCTTGTTCACGATCCCAGGCGATTACTTGATTATTAAGCGGGTCGAGCAATACGGTTTTACTTGCCAACAATGCAGCGATTTCAGGCGTCGGTGCGGGTGCGTTAAGCACAATCAGATCGGGATGGGCGCGGCGCTGATCGTCGCTGAGTTGCGGATTGTTTCCAAGCAACACGCGCGCGAGCCGATCCGTTTCTTTACCGAGCATCGTGCGCGCTTGGCGCGTCGAGTAAAGCATGTCCTCACAGCGTTTGGTGCACGCGCCGTCCGCGCCGTGAAGGAGCAAAAATTTACCTTTCGCACGCTCCGTGTCAAGCGACTGCATCGGCAATGGAGGCACCGGCTGCGTTTTAAGCAAGAGCCCGAAACTAGCGCCGCCATCAGGTTTGAAAAAATAGTACGCTACCCACGCGGAGGCGAAGGGTGCAGCGCAAACTACTGCGATGAGAAAAATCATTTTTTTCGTGGAATTCACGACGAGACCTACACCTAAATGCGCAATGCGCGCTAAAAATTCTGCCCCTGCGAGCGACTACGAGCCGCTGCGGGCCGCAGCGAGCAGCATCATAGACTGTCTACTCAAGCATGCTGGTCGCTTGTTGAATCGATTTTGCGAAAGCTCAGCACACAAAAAATAACCACCGCCAGCGCAGCGAACGCGTACCACTGCATTTGATACGCGCGATTTTTTTGATAGTTTGCCGAAGGGGCTGCGCGCGGCGTATTGAGATAGCCAGCGCCAGACGTTTGTTCAATGAGATACGGCTCAAGCGGCACGCCTAAGCGTGTGCCGATTTCTTCGATGTTCACGTAGTTGATGCGTGCGCCGGTTTGCGTGTTGTCAGCGGTGCCTGGGTTGCGCGATATCGGTAAGTTCACGCGCCCGCCAAGTTCAACCTTGCCGCTCGGCGTGTCGATCTGTGGCAACTTGGTCCGGTCGTTGTCTGCTGCGATCCAGCCGCGATCAATTAGTACGTGTGTCAGGCTGTTGTTAGCGGTCGTGCGAAACAGCTGCAACACGCCGTAGCCCGCTTTCCCGTCTTGAATTTTGTTGTCAAGCAGAAGTATTTGTTGTGGGTCGAATTCGCCGGAAATCGTCACCGCGCGATAACGAAATGCGACGCCCTTGTCGGGGGCGCGGTCGCTCACCAGCGCAGCAAAATCTTTCGTGGGTGCGGCCATCGCCTCATCGAGCAACCGCTGTTGTTCAATCTTGTATTCCGCGCGGCTTGCCTGCCAGTTGCCGAGGTGAATGGTGACTCCAGCGAAAAGCGCGGTGAGCGCCAACGCCCAGAGCTTCGGACGAAACACACGCGGCGAGAGTGAGGAGGAAGGCATTCGTTTTGGCGGGAATTTATGGGCTGGCGCGAGTGGGTTGCGGCAATGTCAATGAAGCCTCGGCATACAATCGATCCATGCAGTTCATTGTCATTTTAGTTTTGGTGGCGATTGTGGTTTCCATGGCCTCGGCGCTGTTTTTTATGTACCGCGACGCGGGTAAAGGGTCGAATCGAATGTTCAAGGCGCTCGCGCTGCGCGTTGGCCTTTCGGTAGGACTATTTATCTGTCTGATGGTGGCTTACAAGCTGGGCTACATCGGCCCGCGCGGCATCGGAAAATAACCTTCGGCTTTCGACGCTGCGGCCCAATTTGATTGGGCGACGAACGGCAATTGCGTCGAGGTCAATAGCCGTTTTTTCTGCTTCTTCGCCCCTCATAAATGGGCGGTAAACGATGTAAGCTGTATTCTCAACGCCCTAACGCTAGTCGCCTTCAAAACAAAAGCGGCACCCGGCCGTTTTATGCTTTTTGCGCGACACCGCCCGGCAATCCGCGCGGCGATCTCTAGCGAGTGGATCAGAGCATGTAGACGATGACAAATAAACCGAGCCAAACAACGTCGACGAAGTGCCAATACCAAGCTGCGGCCTCGAACGCGAAATGATTCTGCGGCGTAAAGTGTCCGCGCATCAAGCGAATCAACACAACAAACAGCATGATCGCGCCCACCGTGACGTGGAAGCCGTGAAAGCCGGTCAGCATGAAAAATGTTGATCCGAAAATGCCTGATGTCAGTTTCAGGTTCAAAGCGCTGTACGCATGGATGTATTCGTACACCTGGAAGCCGAGGAACACGACACCGAACACAATCGTGAGCGCGAGCCAGCCGATCGCCTTCGAGCGATGCCCTGCAATAACCGCGTGATGCGACAGCGTGAGCCAAACACCAGACAGCAGCAGCAGCGCAGTGTTAAGCGCAGGAATACCCCACGCACCCATCGGTGTGAACGGCGAATCGATGTAGGGGCCTGTCGTCGGCCACGAGCCTGCGAAATTCGGCCACAGCGTTTTCGAATCAATGCTTGCCAAGTCGGGCACGGAATGGAGCCGGGCAAAACCGAGTGCGCCGAAAAACGCTGCGAAAAACATGACTTCCGAGAAGATGAACCAGCTCATGCTCCAGCGGAATGAAATATCAACGTTTTTGCCGTAGAGCTTGCTTTCGCTTTCCTTAATGACCTGACCAAACCAACCGAAGAGCATGTAGAGCAACACCGCAGATCCGGCCGCGAGTGTCCACCAACCCCAAGCGAGCTTGTTCATCGTTCCGACTGCGCCGAATGCCAGCAGCAGCAAGGCAAAACTGCCTACCAGCGGCCATTTCGAGGGCTCGGGAACAAAGTATTTACCGGGGGCGTGGGAGGTTGCACTCATGGTAGGCGTCGATCGTTAGCTTAAGGGTCAATTGTGGCGCGCATCGGGTGCAGCATTGAGCGCAGCGGTTTGTTTGGCTTCTAGTTTGCCAGCGGGGGCCGTATTGGGTGCAGGTTTGCCGCCGGGCATCTCAAAGAAAGTGTACGAAAGTGTGATGGTGTTTACATCTTTGGGCAGATCAGGGTCGATCAAAAACACCACGGGCATCAAGCGCTTTTCGCCCGCTTGGAAGTCTTGTTTCGCAAAACAAAAACATTCGAGCTTTTTGAAATGCTGCGCAGCCTGTGTCGGGCCATAACTTGGGATGGCTTGCCCGGTCATGTCGCGACTGGTGGTGTTGCTTACTTCATAAACCACGGTGGTGAGCTCGCCCGGATGCACATTGACCGCAGTGACTTCCGGCTTGAAGCTCCAAGGCAGATGATTGGTGTTCGCGTCAAACTCAACTTTGATCGTTCGCGACTTGTCCACTTGCGTGTTTTTCACTTGATCCGGACGCAACAAATCATTGACGCCCGTTACCTCGCAAATTTTTCGGTAAATCGGGACTAGCGCGAAACCAAACGCAAACATGATCGCGGTAAACACGATCAGCTTTTTGAGCATGATTTTGTTTTCGAAGATCGACATGGTCGTTTGCGTTTGTCTTGTTACAGCGGATAGCCCATGCGCGCCCACCAGACGGTGAGGGCGATTCCAACGGCGACGCACGCCAACACGATACCGGTCGCTCGTGTGCGCTTGCGCAGTTGAGCGGCACGAGTGCTATCGGTGAGTGTGGCGTGAGTGGTCATGGGCAAACTTGTTATTTGACGACCGGTGGCGTCTCAAACGTGTGATACGGCGCAGGCGATGGCACGGTCCACTCAAGTCCTTCAGCACCATCCCAAGGCTTCGCGGCCGCGCGAATTCCACTCTTGCCCTTGATCATCCGAATGACGATCACAATGAAGAAGATTTGCGCGAAACCGAACAAGAATGCGCCAACCGACGACACAGCATTCCAGTTTTCAAACTGCATGTTGTAGTCGGGGATACGGCGCGGCATTCCGGCGAGGCCCAAGAAGTGCTGTGGGAAGAATGTGATGTTGAACGCAATCAACGACCACCAAAAGTGAATCTTGCCGAGTTTTTCTTCGTACATCCAACCGGTCCATTTTGGACCCCAGTAATAGACGGCCGCAAACGCGGAGAACAATGCGCCCGCCACCATCACGTAGTGGAAATGCGCGACGACGTAATACGTGTCATGCAGCTGGATGTCGACCGGTGTGAGGGAGAGCACCAGGCCGGTGAATCCACCCATCGTGAACAAGAACAAAAAGCCTAAGCAAAAAAGCATTGGCGTCTCGAGCGTGATTGAGCCGCGCCACATCGTCGCAAGCCAATTGAAAATCTTCGCCGCCGTAGGCACCGCAATCAGCATCGTCGCGTACATGAAATACAGCTGACCTGCAGCTGGCAAGCCCGTCGTGTACATGTGGTGCGCCCACACAATAAACGAGAGGATCGCGATTGACGCGGTTGCGTAGACCATTGACGCATAGCCAAAAAGTGGTTTGCGCGAGAAAGTTGGGATGATTTGCGACACCACACCGAATGCAGGCAGCGCAATGATGTAGACCTCGGGATGGCCGAAGAACCAGAAGATGTGCTGGAACATCACGGGATCACCGCCGCCTGCGGCGTTAAAGAACGTGGTGCCAAAGTGGCGATCAGTGAGCAGCATTGTGACGGCACCCGCGAGCACCGGCATCGTCGCGATCAGCAAGAAAGCCGTGATCAGCCATGTCCACGCAAACATCGGCAATTTCATCATCGTCATGCCAGGCGCGCGCAGATTCAAAATCGTGGTGATGATGTTGATCGAGCCCATGATCGACGAGGCACCCATGATGTGCACCGCAAAGATCATCATGTCCATGCCCATGCCCGCTTGCACGGAAAGCGGCGGATACAAAGTCCAACCGCCAGCGGCTGCGCCGCCGGGCACAAAAAACGAACCGATCAACAAAATAGCAGCGGGTGGCAGCAACCAGAATGACCAGTTGTTCATCCGTGCGAACGCCATGTCAGGTGCGCCCAATTGCAGCGGAAGCATCCAGTTCGCGAAACCGACAAACGCCGGCATGATCGCGCCGAAAATCATGACGATTCCGTGCAACGTTGTGAGCTGGTTAAACAGCTCAGGACGAACGACTTGCAGCCCGGGTTGGAACAGCTCGGCGCGAATGCCGAGTGCCATGACGCCGCCCGAAAGGAACATCGCAAACGAAAACCACATGTACATCGTGCCGATGTCTTTGTGATTGGTCGTTGTGAAAAAACGAGTCCATTTCAGTGGGTGATGGTCATGATCGTGGGCGTGATCGTGACTGTGATCGTGGGGAACGCTTGCCATGTTGATACTGCTCCTAGTCTTTTCGTCCTGATATTTCAGTCATTCACGCTGGATTGATTTCCACGCGACGTGCTTCTTTGTTGTCTGCGCCACCGGTGATTTCCGCCGGTGGCTTCATTTCAATACGATCTTTTGCGACGCCTGCCGCTTCCAGCGCTGAGCGAACGGCTTTCGCGCGCTCTTTGGCGAGCTCGAGATTAGCGTCACGATTTCCCGTTTTGTCGGTGAAACCGGTGATCGCGACCTTTGCGTCGCCCTTGGATTTCAAGAACGCGAGCGCCGCATCAAGCGATTCTTTCGCATCACTCGGCATGTCTTTTTTACCGATCGCGAAGTAGAGCTTCGCGGGTAGCGCAGAACTTGATGCGGGCGCCGTGACCGCTTTCGGAGCGTCGCCAGATTTCGTATCGCCAGCAACTGCCGCGCCGTCTGGAAGTTTGCCGCCGAACCGTGCTTTGGCGATATCAATCGGCTGCACAAATTCAGCGGACTTGTTCGACCACGACGTGCGGGTGAAATCAATCACCGCAGCAATGTCTTTATCACTCAGATGCTTGAACGAGGCCATCGCCGTGCCGGGTTTTCCGTTCAAAAGAAGTGCGACTTGGTCGGCGATCGGGCCATTTACCATCTTGCTGCCGTCGAGCGCTGGGAACTGCCCAGGAACGCCTTTTCCGGCAGGGCCGTGGCAGCCGATGCATCCGGCGCTTTCGTAAACAGTTTTGCCAAGCGTTGCGAGCTCGTCACGCGGATACACCTTAGTGTCGATAACCGGCGCGGCGACTTTGCCAACGCCGTATTTGTCTTTCTGGCCGGCGAGCCATTTGTCGTAATCGGCTTGGGTTTTCACTTCGACCACGATCGGCATATAGCCGTGTTCCTTGCCGCAAAGCTCTGCACAGTTACCGCGATAGAGGCCTGGGCGATCCGCGCGGAACCATGCGTCGCGAATGAAGCCGGGGATTGCGTCTTGCTTCACGCCTAATGCAGGCACCCACCATGCATGAAGCACGTCGTTTGCAGTAATCAGCAAGCGGATTTTCTTGCCGACCGGCACCACGAGCGGGTTGTCGACTTCGAGCAAATAGTTTTCGCCCTTGGTCTCTTCGTTTTTAATCTGCGCAAGTGGCGTTGCGAGCGTGGAGACGTAACCGAAACCGTCGTGAATGTAGTCGTAGCCCCACTTCCACTGGTAGCCGGTCACTTTGATCGTCATTTCTGGCGCCGACGAATCGCGCATATCGAGCACCGCTTTAGTTGCGGGCCACGCCATCACCAACAAAATCAGGAAAGGAATAACCGTCCACACCACTTCGATGGTTGCGTTTTCGTGGAAATTCGCAGCCTTGTGGCCCTTGCTCTTGCGATGCGCGTAGAGCGAATAAAACATAACGCCAAAGACCAACACGAAAATCACAGCACACACCACAGTAATGATCACATGGAGGCTGTACATCTGCTCGGCCACTGCCGAGTTAGGTTTCTGCAGATCGATCGCCCAACCCGCGAACGCTGGCATGGTCATAAATAGTGAGCCCAGGAGCGCGAGCAAACCGAATAGTCGTTGTTTCATGGCTGATCCGTACATCTTAAAAGTCGATACGCGAAGGTGTTGGGTCTGGTTCATCATGCTTGCGCCCATACCGGCTGGGCGAGTGCTTGTTTTAATTCTCTGGCAGCGGTTCGGATTTGTGTTTCTCGCAAAAACTCACCCATCCTTACGACGTGTCCCGACTGACGAAGCCGCAATCCACATTGGCGTCCGTCCGGGGCTGCCTCAACGTCGATCTGCACCCAAGCACGCGTGAACGTGTGCGTTTCAGAGCGTTTGCCGCGCACGCGCGTGACAGAAATCGAAGCGTCTCCCAGCGCGATGCGATCGCAGTCGTCAGCACGGCGCTCAATCCACAAGAAAGCCGCAGTAACGCATCCCACTTCGATTCCAGCGAAAGGCAAAATCAGCCACGCGCCTACGAACCAGCCTAGGAACAGCGCAAATGCAAAACTGATCGCCGCGATCACCGCTAGAACGCCGAGGCGCTGGGATCGCGAGGTTGCTAGTTCGCGTTTGTATTCAAACACTTGCTCGCGTTTGACTGCTAATTCGGGCCGATTCGTGCTCATACTGCCTTGCACGCTCCGTTGAAGGAAACGACGTCGGGAAAGCCTGAAATGTTAGCAAAATCGAGCGCTGAGGTCTAGGAGGGCGTGAGTTACGCGATCCAGCACGTCTCATGCAGCGTTTCGAACTACACTGGCTAGGGCAACGGACGCTACGCGAGAAAATACAGAGTCGACTCGCCCGGTTAACGCGATCGGTACCGAAGAACCGAGGACAACCCCCGCACATTGTGCTTGGCCCAAATGAACGAGGCTTTTGTACAACAAACTGCCCGCGTCTAGGTTGGGCGCGAGCAACACATCTGGGTCGCCGGCAACTTCGCTGGCGATACCCTTGCGCGAAGCCGAAGCGTCGGAGAGTGCGACATCAAGGGCCATCGGTCCTTCGATAACAGCACCCGCAAACCGCTCGTCGACATTCGCTTTCGCGGCAATTTCCTGCGCATCAAGCGTGGAGCGCAGTTGTTCACGAACGACCTCAACCGCCGCCAATAGCGCGACTTTTGGACGATCCACACCGAGCGCGCGCATGACCGAGAGCGCGTTCGCCAAGCATTCCATTTTGGTGGCCGCTGTCGGGGCTACGTTGACCGCAGCATCGGTGAGCGCGAGCAGTTTGCGCATCCGAAGCACATCAAACAAAAAAGTGTGGGTCAGTCTTCGCCCGGAGCGCAATCCTGAATCGCGTTTGAGCACCGCGCTGAGCAGTTCGTGAGTTTTCAGTGAGCCTTTCATGAGGGCGTCATGCGCTCCATCGCGCGTGGCAGCGATTGCGGCCGCGGCTGCGACGAGCGGATCGACCCCAGTGTCAACAACGCTATCGCTGAACGCCCCATTAAACTGGGCAAAGCTCGCGATTCTCTGCCGATCCCCGTAGAGAGTTAACTGGGCTAGGCCGATTTCTTGACATGACAAAAGCGCCTGAAGCGTGCCTTCATCGTTTGGGAAAACGACAGCAAGGTTGAGCGGCTTCAATCGAGCTGCGCGCTCGATCAACGAATCTAGCCGCGTTGGGCGGTCCGCGCCTGAAAAGCTCACGGGACACCGCGAAGGAAAGTGCCCAAACTGCCCATCACACTTAACTTCACAGAGTCCCCTCGGTATTACCAGTCGAGTGTTTGCGAGATTTGTTCGGCCGCTTCGCGCAGTGTTTTTACGTAATCGTCAGTATCCTCGACGTTCATGCGACTCGTCGGGCCATGGACCGACACCGCAGCGATCACTCGATCTTGATCGTTGGTAATCGGCACCGCGAGGCAGCAAATGCCCGCCAAATATTCTTCATTGTCGGTTGCGTATCCAACGCGGCGAATTTTCGAGAATTCAGCCTCGAGTTCGCGCATCGTCACCAGCGTATTTTTGGTGTGATTAATCAGCGGCGCATTCGCGAGCAGTCGATCTCGTAGCCGCTTTTGTGTGTGTGCAAGAAAGATTTTGCCGCTCGCGCTGGCGTACAACGGCACTTTTGAACCCGCATGCAGATTAATCCGCAACGGCCATGACGCCTCCACTCGCTCAAGATACATCACGTAGTTGCCGTTAGGAATGGTCAGATTACAGGTTTCACCGAGCTTTTCGACGAGCTCTTCCAAAATCGCGCGGCGCGCCGAGCGATACGGGGAATGCAGCAACACATTTGCGGCGAGGTTGGAGAGACGCTCGCCGGGCGCATAGCGTTTCGCATCCGGCTCGCGTTGCAACATGCCCGCTTCTTCAAGGGTCGCCAAAATACGAAACACCGTCGGTTTTGGCAGATCGACCGCTTGCATGATTTCGGTCAGACTCACCGAGCGATCACTATTAGCAACGTATTCGAGAACCGACAATGATCGCAGCGCTGCCGAACCGGCCTCACGTGCTTGCTTGCTTTCGCCGCGATCGAGTTCGTCGGGATGCGCGTCGGTGAGCGCCGTATCATCAGTTGAGTAGGTTTCCATAAATTTACTGCTTTGCTACCTGTAATTCGCGCCCCGCGTCGCGCACTCTCTGGCAGCGGTTGAACTTTGAACTAATTCGTTAATTATGCTCGCTTCATCAAAAACGAAACTGTCAGCGTCAAAAAAACGAGAAATATCCCGCTTCTTAGGAATGCCCGCACCGAAATAGTATGTGCATCTGTGTTATTCAATGGCCGCATAGATTGGGCGACGATATCGTAATCGCCGCTAATCGAGATGAGTTTTTTTCCCGCTCAAGCTCAGTCATGACCTGGCGTAACTCTAGAGTACTGATGGGTCAAGATGAGATGGCCGGTGGCACCTGGCTTGGCATCACGCGTGAAGGTCGCTTCGCGATGGTCACCAACGTGCGTGACGGCTCGAAACCGAAAACGGCCGCACGTTCACGGGGCGAATTGCCGCTTGGTTTTCTCGAAAGCGATCAACCCCCAGAAACCTACCTTGCGCGGGTCGCCGCAGTGGCCGATACCTTCGCCGGATTTAACCTGATGCTCGGCACACTTGCCGCGCAGGAACGGTCACTTTGGTTTTTGAACAGCGTTGAGCGAGTGCCGCGTGCGCTCGACGCCGGACACTACGCCGTGTCGAACGCATCGCTCGATACGCCGTGGCCGAAAGTCTCTCGCCTCAAACAGCGCTTTGCAATTGCGGCCGCAACCGATTCGCCATCGCGACTTGAGGCGCTACGAAACGTGTTGCGCGATGAAACGCCAGCGCCCGACGATGAGCTTCCTGCGACGGGAGTGCCACTTCCCTGGGAGCGCGCGCTCTCACCCATTTTCATTCGCAACACCGCGCGCGCTGAGTCGCCGCCGACGCTCGCCGATTACGGCACGCGCTGCAGCACATTGGTCGTCGTTCGCAATCAACACGTGTTCGTTGAAGAAGCGACGCACACCGCAGATTGCATCGATGCGTCGCGAGTTGAATTTTCGTTTTCGATTGGCTAAGTCTCGTTAAGGCGGAGTCCAATCGCCAGTTTCCACGGAGCGCGATATCCTCGCCGCTATGAATATTCAGCAGCCTGTTTTGTTTGTTTCACACGGTGCACCGACCTTTGCGCTCTCGCCCGGTCGTGCGGGTGCGCTGTTAGGCGCGCTTGGGCGCACGCTTATAAAGCCGAGCGCGATCATTGTGATGTCGCCGCATTGGATGACACCTGAAGTACGTATTGGCGCGGCGATGCAGCCCGAAACAATCCATGATTTTTCCGGATTTCCTGATCCGCTTTATTCGTTGCAATATCGCGCTCCGGGTGCACCCGAGCTCGCGAGCAAAATCTGTACGCAGTTAACTTCCGCAGGCATTGCAGCAGCGCTCGATGCTCAGGTTGGGCGTGATCACGGTGCGTGGGTGCCGTTAATGCATGTGTTTCCTGCCGCTGACATACCGGTGGTACAGGTGTCATTGCCGTTTAGCGCTGACGCCGATACAGCGCTTGCGATCGGTCGAGCGCTCGCGCCACTGGCGATCGAAAACGTGCTCATCATTGGATCAGGAAGCTTGACTCACAACCTGAGGAACATGCGGTTTCACTCGTCCACAGTTGATTCGTCGGCGAGCTCATTTGTTGCCTGGATTCACGATGCACTGCATCGAGGCGACACCGACGCGGCGGCGCACGCACTCGAACTCGCGCCGAACGCACGAGCTTCGCACCCCACGTCAGAACATTTTTTGCCGCTCGCGTTTGCTCTGGGTGCTGCACAAACAATTTCGCCGTACACCGTGATCGACGGCGGCATCGAGCACGGTGCTATTTCAATGGATTCGTTCGTGTTTGGCGCGACACTAGATCTTGAACGCAGCATCGAAACACAATAGCTTTTTACATTTCTCCCCGATTCAATTGGGCGATACAAGATATTAAGTAATATTTTGATTATTGTAGTTTTACGTCGTAACGCCAATTTTCAAAGCTGTCCTAGCTGTTTCTCTAGGATTCGATAGTTCACACGTTCAAATTGTGTGGACGCCCCTCGCATTCGCACGGCTCAATACACTTCGTGCTATGACCGCTCCTTCGTCCCCCATCCTTCTCCTTGTCGGCCTTGGCAATCCGGGCGCAGACTATGAGAAAACTCGCCACAACGCCGGTTTTTGGTTCGCTGAAGATGTCGCGCATGAAATCGGTGGATCGCTTGCGCCAGAGAAAAAATTTAGCGGATGGGTCGCGCGAGGAACGGGCGATTTCGCCAACGTTCGCGTGCTGCTTCCGCAAACGTTCATGAATTTGTCGGGCACGGCAGTGGCCGCGGTTGCAAAGTTCTACGACATCGCGCCGGAATCGGTGCTCGTTGCGCATGACGAACTTGATCTAGCCGCCGGTGAAGTCAAACTGAAGTTCGGCGGCGGTCACGCCGGTCACAACGGATTGCGCGACATCCACGCAAAGCTCGGCACCCCAAACTACTGGCGACTGCGTATTGGTATTGGTCACCCACGAGATTCGGCGACACCGCAAAGGCAGGTTGTGGATTGGGTGCTAGAGCGACCTCGACGCGAAGAACAAACCGAGATTGAAGCTGCGATTGAGCGCGCGCTCTCGGTTTGGCCGCTACTAACAAAAGGCGAGAACGATCTCGCGGGTCACCGCCTGCACACCAAGAAAGCCGCCGCATGAACGCGCTCGCCACCGCCGCATCCTTGCTCGCCGCTGCGGTCATCTTGGTGCCAATCTTTAAAAAACTGGGCCTGGGTTCGGTGCTCGGCTATTTAGTCGCGGGCGTGTTGATCGGTCCTTCCGTTTTTGCGGTGGTGAGCGAACCTGAAACTATTCTGCACACCGCAGAACTCGGCGTTACGTTGCTACTGTTTTTAATCGGCTTAGAGTTGCAGCGTGAACGGCTTTGGGCGCTACGCGCATCAGTTTTTGGCTTGGGGACGCTACAAGTGGCTGCCTGCAGCACAGCCCTTGCGATCGCGGCGTGGTTTTTTGGTGCGACGCCAGTAGCCAGCGTGGTCATTGGAATCGCGCTCGCAATGACGTCCACCGCGTTCCTGCTTCCTTTTCTTGCCGAGCGCGGAGAACTGGAATCGGAATACGGTCGGCAATCGTTCGCGGTACTTTTGTTTCAAGACTTGAGCGTCATTCCGATTCTCGCGTTGCTCGCGTTTCTCGGTGGCAGCGCGAGCGGCGCCAAGCCGCCGGGATGGCCTGCCTTGCTCACGATCATCGCCGTAATTGCGCTCGGCAAACCTGTTTTGTCGTTGTTGTTCAAATACGTGTCGAGATTCGGTTCACGCGAAATATTCACCGCCGCTGCGTTACTCACAACCGTTGGGCTCGCATGGTTGATGGGGCTTGTCGGTCTGCCGTCGACACTCGGCGCTTTTCTAGCGGGCGTCTTGCTCGCGGAGAGTCAATTTCGCCACGAACTTGAAGCCAGTATTGAACCCTTTGAAGCACTGTTGCTAGGCCTGTTTTTTATGGCAGTCGGCATGAGCGTAAATTTGCAATTGCTCGCGTCACAGCCCGCGTTGATCGTGGGCATCGCGGCCGGTATTTTTGCGCTGAAGGCCATCGTTTTTTATGTGTTTCGCAGGTTCGTGCTGCGCGCGGAGGACCGCATTGCGCGTCCGCAGGCGATCGCGCTTGCCGTGGGCGGTGAGTTTGCATTTGTTATTTTCACTGCGGCGCAAAGCGGCAAACTCATTAGTGCCGAACACGCTGAAATATTAACGATTGCAGTTGCGCTGACGATCGTACTTGCGCCATTAATCTGGATGGTTCACGACAAGCTTTTAGCGCCTTGGCTTGCTGGCCAAGACACGCCCGCGCCGTTTGATCGAATCGATGACCCGGCAACGCCAGTCATCATCGCGGGCTTCGGACGAGTTGGCCAAATCGTCGGACGCATTTTGAACATGCGCGGCATCAAATTTACCGCGCTCGATGCGGCATCTGACCATGTTGATTCGGTGCGCAGGTTTGGTAACAAAATTTATTACGGCGACGCAACCAAACTAGACCTTCTACGCGCAGCGAAAACTCAGGATGCGAAGTTTTTCGTGGTCTGCGTCGACGATGCAGAAGCTGCGCTGACCATTACCGAACTCGTGCGAAAAACTTTTCCCACGGTTACCGTGCTCGCTCGTGCTCGCAATCGGACTCACGCGATGCAACTGCGCGAGTTGGGCGTTGACAATCCGATGCGCGAGACATTCTGGTCAAGCATTGAATTAACCAAAGATTTGCTCGCGCAACTCGATGAGTCACCCGAACAAATCGAGCGCACGGTTGCCACATTTGTGAAACACGATGCTGATTTACTTGCTCGCCAACAGGCTATTTTCCGCGATGACGAAAAACTGGTCGCGCTCTCGAAAGAAGCGCGCGCTCAACTCGATGACATTTTGCGCGCGGACGCGGAGGCCGAGGGGCGAAGCGCCGAACAAGCGCCGGAGGATCTAGAAAATGCAAACGCTGCAGCTGCCCGCTAACTCGCTGATGACGCGAATCAAACTAGGGGCCACGTGCGCGCTTCTGCTAATGCTTACGGGGTGCGCAACTTCAAGTTTCGATTTGCAAGGTCACCGTGGTGCGCGCGGCCTAGCCCCTGAAAACACGCTAGCAGCGTTTGAACGCGCGCTAGAGCTTGGTGTGACCACGCTGGAGCTGGATATCGGTTTGACGAAAGACAATGTGGTGGTGATCTATCACGATCGCACGCTCAATCCCGACATCACGCGCGACGCGACTGGAAAATTTTTGCCTCAACGCGGCAACGCAATCGCGTCGCTTACGTTCGCCCAGCTGCAGCAGTTCGACGTCGGCCGCATAAACGTTGAAAGCGCATATGGGAAACCGTTCGCAACGCAATCTGCACGTGACGGCGAGCGAATCGCCGCGTTGCGATCGCTGTTTGAACTTGTTCAGAAACGAAACGCGGGCAATGTTCGCTTCAACATCGAAACCAAGCTATCACCGCTTGCGCCGGATGAAACCGCCTCTCCCGAGGCCATGGTCACGGCGCTGATCGCTGAAATTCGTCGCGCGAAGCTCTCGGCGCGGACCACGATTCAGTCGTTTGATTGGCGAACGCTGCGCATCGCGCAGTCGAGTGCACCTGAAATTGCGACGGTCTATCTCACCAACCAGCAAGGCACAAACGAGACCGTTCAAATCGGAAAACCCGGAGCTTCGCCGTGGTTAGCTGGATTTGATATCGATGATTACAACGCCTCGATCCCACGACTTGTAAAAGCAGCGGGCGGCGCGGTGTGGTCGCCAAATTTCCGCGATTTGAACGAGTCGCTGGTGCGCGAAACCCAGGCGCTTGGGCTGAAAGTAATTCCGTGGACAGTTAACGACGCTGCCGACATGAAGCGTCTGATTGAATGGCGTGTCGACGGCATCATCACCGACTATCCAGACCGACTACGCTTAGCAATGAAAGAAGCGGGGCTGCGGCTGCCGAAAGCTGATTGAGCTGATTGAGCTGATTGAGCTGATTGAGGTTAACAGGGCCGCTCAGCGCTCGTCGTGCAACGCAGCTGCAACTTGAGCGAACACCGGCTCCCAGCGGCGAGACTGATCCTGCCGAAATAGGCGCATAGTGGGTGACCAAGCGCAGTGCGCGCCGGCAATGCCGTAACGCCAGTCGCCCGCTTCGCGCAACAGTACCCAGGTGCGTGCGCCGAGTGCCGCAGCAAGATGGGCAGCGCCGGTGTCAATGGTGATGACCAAATCAAGAGCGTCGATCAACGCCGCCATCTGTGTGAAATCAACCGTTTCACTCGTCCAGTCCACCACCTGCTCAGCGCGCAACGGAGCAGCACCGTGTTGCAACGATACCCAGCGGTGCTCGGGGTGTTCGCTGATGAATCGCTCGATCAGACGCGGCGCGATCGAGCGATCCGCCATTTGATTGTCTTGGCTTGCGAATTGCCCTTGCCACACGATCCCAATGCGCAACGTGCGCTTTAGCGCTCCTGCAGTCGTTTGAGAACTGTCGGCTATCGCGGGCAGCGTGCGAAGACGTTCGCGCCATTGCTCTACCGCTGCGTTGCTTGTTTGCAAAAAACGAGCTGGTGCGGGTAGGCGCTCAAACGTCACACCGAGCGCAGGCACCAGCGACCACAGCGCTGCCCAATAATCAAACCGCATCGACTCGTGATCACCCAAAGCAACGACGGTTACTTCAGGGAATGATTGCTGCATCAGTGCCACCTGCGAGCGCTGTACCGCGAAGGTAGCGCGTAGGCCACGTGCGGCCACCATCGGTAGAAAGCGCGCGAACATGAATGTGTCGCCTAGCCCCTGTTCGCACAGAATCAAGATCGATTTACCGTTCGCGGCCTCGCCTTTCCAAATCGGCGTTGCGGCTGGAATTTTTCCACTGGGTTGGGTTTGCGGAAACTGCAAACGCAATTCGTAATCCGCGAAGCCTTTCGCGTAATCTCCCTTAGCGAGCAGGGAAAAGGTTCTGTTCCATCGCGCGTAGGCGAATTCGGGCGCTAGAGCGAGCGCGCGATCAAAGGCAGCAATCGATTCATCGATGCGATTGAGTGAGCGCAGATTAAATCCCAGATTGTTGAGGGCATTCACGTGATTCGAATTGAGTTCAAGCGCACGCTTCGCGGCGCTCAATCCTTCGTCGTATCGCCCGGCCGTCCACGCTGCAGCGCTGTAGTTCGAGAAAAATTCAGGCTCTTGGTTCACGATTGCGAGCGAGCGCCACATCGCCTCCATACCCGCGCTCGGCTGGCCGCTTTGGTACTGCGCGAGTCCGATGAAATGAAGCGCGGTTGGATTTTCTGGCGCGTGTTGCAACACGCGCGTGTAGCGCTCAACTGCACCGGCGACGTTTCCCTGCTGATGTAGTTGCAGCGCTTCGGCAACGACTGCGTCGGCGTTGAATAGCGCGCTTCCACCTGCTGCTGCCACTGTGTTTCCGTGACACTCTTTGTAGCGTTTGCCGCTGCCGCACGGACAGGGATCGTTCCTAGATTTCGGCGCTGTAATTGCGGGCGCTGCCGCTACTGCGACAGACAACGAGCTCACAGCAGCAGAATGAGCCGAAACTTGCAGCCGCGATTTCAAATCAAGCGCTTGAACGTCGTGCGGTTTCGACGCAAGAATGCGAGTGACAAACTCGCGAGCCACATCGTTGCGCTTGAGGTCGGTCAGATTTTTTGCCAATGCAAAAAAGCCCATGCCCTCTGCGATCGCCTCTGGCGCGGAGCGCGCGAAAGCCACAAGCTCGTCGTCAGATAGCACTTGCCAGAAGTTGAACACACCGTGGAATCCGAGCGTGCGACCAATCGGACGTGAAACGTCAAAAGCAAAGCGATCCGCTACACGTTCATTGGCGAATGAAATCCCATACCGAGTTTCTAGATCCTCGCGGAAGCGAATACAAATGGTTTCGTCTTCGTTTTCATCATCGACGTAACTAAATTTTTCGTCACAGAGTGCGTCGAGCAATTTTTTCGAGCGCAGTGAAAAACCGCCGTTGCCTACGCGAAAGTCTCCGGGTTTATGCGGCCACTTCGCGCCGACGTAATCGTAATTCCAAAATTCTTTGGCAAAAGCGTTGTCGTGAATGACAAATCCGTCCCATTGAACGATGAGCGCGTAGTCGGTTGCAATGTGGGCGGCCAAGTCCTTCAACAGAAAACGCGAGTAAGCAGCTCTCGATTTAATTGGAGCGATTTGAACCGTTTCTACGCCTTCGAATTGGAGGGCTGCGTCGGTGAGAAGCAGCACATGCTGCACGGGCAACAGCGCAGCTGAGCGAGCCAGCGCTTTAGCTGCCAACGCCGGATAGGCGCAATCAACGGCGACCATTGTGAGCGTCGGGGTTGTCGCCATTACGTGAGTCCTTCGTAGAGCAGTCGGCAACCAAAAATGAAGGTGAGCGTGAGCATCGCATTCTTGAATGCGACCTCGCTCAACCAGCGATTCAAGCGCACGCCGAGCCACACGCCGATAGGTGCGAGCGGCATCAACAACAGCGACGTTGCGAGATTCCCAATATTGAGTTGGCCGAGCATCGCATAGGGCAGAAGCTTCACCAGGTTGATGATCGTAAAAAACACAACCGTTGTGGCAACGAATTGCATGCGGTCCAATCGCTTGGGCCACAGATAGATCGTGCACGGTGGCCCGCCCGCGTGCGCAAGCGTCGATGTAAAGCCCGAGAGTCCGCACCAAATCCAAGGCCTAAGCGCATTGGGCAGCCAAGTTTTCAAATCGCGCAGCGTCGGGACAAATTGATAGATCGCGAACGACACAGCGATTGCGCCGAGTAACGCCTTGGTGGCTTTCACCGATAGGACGCCGAACATGAGCGCGCCAAGCGCAATGCCGAATACGGCGGGCAAGATCATCGGTTTCAGCAAATCCATTCGCCATTTGCCGCGATAGGCGCGCAGCCCAAGCAAATCCATCACGATCAAAATCGGGAGCGTGACGCCTGCTGCCACACTCGGAGCAACCACTTGGCTCATCATAGGAACAGCGATACCGCCTGAGCCGGCACCAAATCCCGCTTTTGAAATGCCCGTGAGCAACACCGCAGGAATCGCGAGTGCGTAGAACCAAGGATCAGAAATAAAAGCGATGCTCACAAGAAGTTAGGTGTTCGCGCTACGCAGCATCTCGCCGATGCGACGATTAATGTGGCCGATAGCGGCGTGCGTTGCATCACTATATTTCGACATCCGCAGAAAACCGTGCGGCAGACTCTCGAACTCGTCGTGATGCGCGATCACGCGGGCAGACTGCAACGCATTAACAAACGCGCGCCCGTCGTCGCGAAGCGGATCACATCCCGCAGTGACCACGTATGCAGGAGGCAGCCCAGAGAGCGACGCTGCGCGCAGTGGCGAGATCGCGGCGTGTGGAAGATTCACGTCTCCTCCAGCAAACTGTTGCCAATACCATTGCATGTCGACGCGAGTGAGCCCTGGCCCAGCCGCGAATTCGCGGTAGCTAGGCGTGTCGAACTGTGGCTCAACACACGGATAGATGAGCGCTTGCAACGCGAGGTGGACCTCAGATTCGTCGCGCACACGCAGCGCAGTGACCGCAGCTAAGTGAGCGCCCGCACTGTCTCCGGCGATCGCAATGGGCGCGCCAGGTGACGCCGCCATGCGATCCATGGCGATCGCATTGGCCGCCTGGAAACAAGCGTCGGTGATTGCTCTCCAAGGGGCCTCAGGCGCGAGCGGGTAGTCGACCGAACACACCAACGCGTTGGCCTCGTGCGCAAGGCGGGCACAGGTTCCGGTGTGAGTGTCAATGTCGCCGACAACCCAGCCACCGCCGTGAAAATAAATGATTGTTGGCACGGGCTCATCGCCGCCGTCATGACCGTAGAACAACCGCGTACGGACTTTTCCGCTGGCTAGATCCAGCGTCACGTCGTTCATTGTGACGCCCGACGGTAAGTCAGTGCGGCCAAGGGCGCACACGGTCCAGTATCGACTGCGACGCGCGAGCGGGGAAGCATCGGGGGCAAGCGGCGGGAACAGCGCTGATGAACTCTTAAAAAACTCGCGCAGCTCATCGTCTAGTCGCTCGCTCATGATATTCATCTTTCTGTATGCATCGCCGTTTTCATTGGGCGATAAGAAGTTTTTTATAATTTATTGACCAGATCGCGTAGAGGCCGCAACGCCCAACTAAATGGAAGATGTGTCGGCAAACTTATTGTCGATCTCCGGCGCGCTTTCGAGCCGTTGCGAACGTGTCGGTGACGGCAGCGCGCCCGATGTAAGTCGGCGCGATGAGCTCAAGCGACGTGGCGCGGATGCCCGCGAATTTAGGTAGCGATTGGTTGCTAACGTTGTCGACAGACATTGATCGAACGTTGTCGGGTGTTAGCGGCTTAGCCGGAATGAATTGCATTACCGCCGCGAGTGCGTGTGTGGCAAATCCAGGCAAACCAATAATGAGATGGGAGTCCGATTTGATCGTCATCAAATAGCGCACCAGCTCACGCAGCGAGTACACCTGCGGACCGACTAATTCATAGCGTTGCCCGACGGTCGTTGCATCAGTCAGCGCTGTTACAAAAACGTGCGCCACGTCGTCAACAAAAATGGGTTGAAATTTGGCCGACGCGCCTGGCAACACGAAAGGCGCAAGCGGCGGGGTTAGGTCAATCAATTTCGAAAACCGATTCAAAAACGAATCATCTCGTCCGAAGATCACGCTGGGTGCGAAGACTGTCGCTGCAAGACCACTGGCTGCGACCGCCTGTTCCGCCGCAAATTTTGTTGTTAGATAAACGCTTGGCGCATCGGCGGCGGCGCCTAACGCGCTCATATGCAAATAACGTTTCACGCCCTGAGCTTTGCACGCCGCGAGCACGCGCTGTGTGAGTTCGACGTGTGCGCGATGGAAATCGCCCCGTTTTTTTTCATTGAGAATGCCGACCAGATTGATGACGGCTTGCTTGCCTTGGGTGAGCTTCGCAAGCGCCGCGTCGTCTTGAATGTCAGCTTCGATCACGGTGACCGTGGGCAACATAAACAATGACCGAGCGTTGTCGCGTTTTCGAGTCGGCACCGTCACGGCATGGCCGAGTGACACTAGTTTGTTGCAAATAGCGCGGCCCACAAAACCGCTGCCGCCAAGGATGAGGATGTTCATTGTTAGTTCAGGACGACGCGCTTACGCGCTAAGACGACGGTGCTTCGCACCTAAGACGACGCTCCCGTTGGTCGCTAGGACGCAAAGCGAAAAAACGAATGGAGTTTCTTTAGACTGAGTGAATGTTAGCGTCTTAAACAAGCTTTTGCCTCGCGCGATGGCTTCACGTCAATCGGCGAAAAGCGCGCGCCATCCGCCATCTGCTCGCGTCATAGCGCGAAGCGCGTCGTCTTAGCACCTTAGGCGCGACGTCCTAGCGAGTGAAGCGAGCGACGTCCTGAAGTGATTCAGCCTTTCGGCTGAATCACGCCCAACCGCTTCTTCAAACTTGTTTCGCCGCCCATGCCCAAATGCGCATACCAAACCGCGTTCGCTAGCACTTTCTTCACGTAATCGCGGGTCTCATTAAACGGGATCGATTCGGTATAAATCGCACCCTCGAGCGCGCGGGTGTCGTCTCGCCAAGCGCGGGCGCGGCCCGCGCCTGCGTTGTACGCGGCGGCGGCAAGCACTTCGCTTCCGCCTTGATTGTTCAGCGCGTTTTTCAAATAGAACGCGCCAAAACCGGTGCTCACGTTGATGTCAGTGAGTTGCGCGGGCGCGGCCCGCGCCTGCGTTGTACGCGGCGGCGGCAAGCACTTCGCTTCCGCCTTGATTGTTCAGCGCGTTTTTCAAATAGAACGCGCCAAAACCGGTGCTCACGTTGATGTCAGTGAGTTGACTTGGGCGATAGTCGCGAATGTTGAGTTGCTGGGCAATCCATTTGCCGGTGGACGGCATCACCTGCATGAGTCCGAGCGCGCCCGCCGACGATACCGCCTCGGCCCAGAAGCGCGATTCTTGGCGGATGAGTCCGAACGTAAGCGAAGGATCAACGTTCACCGCCTCTGCGGCTTTGCGAATTTCCTTCGCGTACGGTGTTTGGAAACGCAGCGCGAAGTCGTGTGCCGATTTTGTTCGCTCAGCGGTGTTGATTGAGCGGTCCCAGACGCCTTTGAGTCGCATCCACTCAGAGGCGAGCAATGAGTCGGCATCGCCGAAATCTCGCACAACGCTATACCACTCCCGCGCCGCGTCTGCGCGAAGCCCGAGCTCGGAGAGTTTCAACACGCGTTTTGCCGCAGGCAATTGATCGAAACGAGCCAGCTGTTCCGGCGTCGGCTTCACTACGCCATTGCGCAGCGCTTCAGGAGCGGGTAGCGGCGCGCCGATTTCTTCTGCGGCCAGAAGCCCGTGATAATGAAATTCTTTTGCGAGCTCGGCATAGATTGCGTTTGCACCTGCGCCGTCGCCCAGCGCTGCGAGCGAACGCGCTTTCCAGTAGCGCCAAGTGGGATCCATTTGTCCGCCGTTGACCGATACACCCATTGCGTTGATCGCGCGCAGCAATTCGCCCCACTGCCCTTCGCGCATGGCTGCACGAGCGATCCAAGCGGCCTGCCAGTCGGATAAGCGCGCAAGATTTTGTTCGGGGCCGGCGCGTTTAAACCACGTCATCGCTTCATCGCCCTCAAGCCGTCGCGCACTGAAATACGCAAGCATCGCGGCGGCGTGCCGTTGCTCGTCGTCGCCGAATTTCGACTTTACGGTCTGCCAAATCGTGCGCGCTTTTGCTACGTCAGTTCGAGCGAGACGCACCAGCGCAACAAGGCTCGCCTCGCGTTGCGCTCGAGTCAACGGTGCATTCGACAGCTTGAGCGCGATATCTGGGTTGCTAAATGCGCGACGAAGTTGCTCGTCGTTGGGCCGCGCGCTTTCGGGCAGTGAATTTGCGATACGCGTTAACGCAAGCAGTGTTGAGTTTTCGCCCGCCGTTCGCAACCGCCAAATGGAATCCTCTGCCGACAATTTATTCTTTTCTGCAAGCGCCATAAACGCTTGGGCGCACGCCTCTGTGAGCCGCTCAGCCCACACGCCGCTCGGAACGCTAAGATCTGCACCACCACTTCGAGCCGCAAGCGTCGCGCGGTAGCAGAGCACTTCCGAATCATCCGTTTCAAATCCTGCGCCAGCGCGCGCGAATTCATCCCAACGATCGGTTTTGCCGAGCTGTTTCAGCCAATCGACTCGCATGCGATCAGCGACCGCAGTGCCTTTGTGCTTGTCGAGAAAACGTTCAACGATCTCCGCCGAAGCGCCATCGATATTCAATCGCAGCGCCCAATATTCAACGTAGCCCTCAAGCACGTGCCCGCGCACTTGTGGCAGAGCGGCGCTGATGCGGCTCATTTCGCCGAGTCGAAAGCCTTCCGAGGCTTCTTTCACCGCTGCATCGTTGGCGTACGCAGCCGACACAAACACAACGCATTGAGACAGAAAAAAAGAAGCGAGTGACAATTTCTTCATGTGCCTATTTTCCGTGATGCGCTGCGATCTGCGTTCGGGGTTCTCGCTCCAACGCGATAAAAGTCGCACGCGATGACTCAAAAGCGCAACGACTTGCGAAAACAGCTCAGATCGGCGGCCGATAACAACTCGTTAAAATCCCGGAATGCAAAACGGGGATCACGCAATTGTGGGCGTTGTAATGGGCTCATCTTCCGATTGGGAGGTGATGAAACATGCAACCGATATTCTGGAGCGCTTTGGCGTGAGCTTCGAGGCCAAGGTCGTTTCGGCGCACCGAACGCCAGACGACATGTTCGCGTACGCGGATTCTGCGGCTGATCGCGGCATCAAAGTCATCATCGCGGGCGCGGGCGGCGCCGCGCATCTGCCCGGCATGCTCGCGGCAAAAACGATCGTGCCAGTGCTCGGCGTTCCGGTGCCGTCAAAATATCTGCGTGGTGAGGATTCGCTGCTCTCCATTGTGCAGATGCCCAAAGGCGTGCCTGTGGCAACCTTCGCGATTGGCGAAGCGGGCGCGGCGAATGCTGGATTGTTCGCAATCGCAATGCTGGGGATTTCGAACAAATCATTAGTCCAACAGCTCGCCTCGTTCCGCGACGAACAAACGGCATCCGCACGATCGATGATCGTGCCGCCGCTGATGACTGAGAAGGCGTAATGCCGCACAGCGGAATGTTGCCACCGGGGTCGTGGCTCGGTTGTTTGGGCGGTGGGCAGTTGGGGCGTATGTTCGTGCATGCTGCGCAAGCGATGGGCTATCAAGTTCTGGTACTCGATCCTGATGCAAATGGACCGGCGGCGCAAGCCGCGAACGACGTGATCGTTGCGCAGTACGACGACATGAACGCAATTGATGCGCTCGCCGCACGCGTCGCGGCAGTTACCACCGAATTTGAAAACGTGCCCGCCGCGTCGCTGGAGCGACTCGCCGCAAAGATTCCCACGCGCCCGGGCGCGAGTGCGGTGCGCGTGGCGCAGGATCGGCGTAAAGAAAAGCGTTTTTTCTCGGCTAACGGCTTACCCGTCGGCGAGTTTGCAGTGATCGAATCGGCGAACGACCTAGACGCTGCGGCTGATTCACTATTCCCCGGTATTCTGAAAACCGCAACGCTCGGCTACGATGGCAAAGGGCAAAAGCGCGTCGCTTCGCGAGCGGAAGCGCTTTCCGCGTTCAACAGTTTTTCGCACACGCCGTGCGTGCTCGAAGCGCTAGTGCCATTCGCGATGGAAGTGTCGGTGCTCGTCGCGCGCGACGCGACCGGCGAGACTTGCGTCTGGCCGGTGCAAGAAAACGAGCACGTGAATGGCATTCTTGATCTCACCATCGTGCCTGCGCGCATCGCCACCGACATGAGTGCGCGAGCGCAAACGCTCGCGAAACAGCTGGTCACCGCGCTTGATTACGTTGGCGTGCTCTGCGTTGAAATTTTTGTGACGAAATCAGGCGCACTGTTGCTCAACGAAATCGCGCCGCGCCCGCACAACAGCGGTCACTACACGATTGAAGCCTGCGTCACTTCGCAATTCGAGCAACAAGCGCGCGTCCTCGCGGGCGCGCCGCTCGGCGACACGTCGCTCGTGCAGCCTGCGGTAATGGTGAATGTGCTCGGTGATGTGTGGTTCGACCCCGCGACTTCAATGCAACCCGCGTGGAACGAGATCCTCGCAATGTCTGGCGTACATCTGCATCTCTACGGAAAAGCCGAACCGCGACGCGCGCGGAAGATGGGGCATGTGACTTGTGTGGCAGCGACGCTCGATGACGCGCTCGGAAGTGCGCGCGAAGTGAAGCGCGTGTTGCGCATCACCTAAATCTTCAAAATCAGAAACAGCAATCGCTCGTATCGATCAATTTGCTTGGGCGAAACAGAATGTTTACATATTTTGCGAGAAGCAAGTTTTTGACCACTTTCGCCCAATATAATAGGGCATTGCGTGCGATAGCTTAGGTAGCCCGGATGCTCGCATCCGGGCTCCTCAACCTGACGAAGTTAAAAACCAAACCTTTACTTGACCGCTTCGCGGTCACTTTACGGGAACCCGGATGCGAGCATCCGGGCTACGTCTATCCCGTGTTTCGCAAACCCGCCGCAAGCCCGTTAATCGTCAAATGCAACGCGCGTTTGGTGCGTTCTTCAACGTCGCCCGCGCGCACGCGACGGATCAATTCAATTTGCACGTGATTGAGCGGATCGAGATACGGGAAGCGATTGCGAATCGAGCGTGCGAGTGTGGGGTTGTCGGCAAGTGGTTCGGCGCCTACGATCTGAACGTACGCGTCTTTGGTGCGATGCCACTCCGTTTTGATTTGCGACCAAATGCGTTCTCGAATTATTTTGTCGGACACCAGAGACGCGTAGGCTTCGCCAATACTCAGATCCGTTTTCGCAAGCACCATGCCGAGGTTCGACAAGATCGTTTTGAAGAACGGCCAGGTTTTCGCCATCGCACGCAAATCGTTCATCGCGGCGGGATCGGCTTTGAGCAGCGCTTCCACCGCGCTGCCGAAGCCATACCAACCCGGCAGCGCGATCCGCGCCTGTGCCCAAGAAAATACCCAGGGAATCGCACGTAAATCAGTGATTGCAGGACTTGCTTTTCGCGAGGCGGGGCGTGAGCCAATGTTTAACTCGGCAATCTCTTTGATCGGCGTGCTTTCGCGGAAATACGTCACAAAGCCATCGTCGCCGTAGACGAGTGCGCGGTACGCAGTAAACGCGTTTTCACTCAATCGTTCGGCGATTGATTCAAAACGTTTTGCTTCATTCGAATCAGCGTTGAGCTGTGGCAGTAGCGTACTTTCGAGCACCGCAGCGAGTAGCGTTTCGAGATTGCGCTGCGCAAGTTCAGGGTCGCCATATTTGCTCGAAATAATTTCGCCCTGCTCGGTGAGCCGCAAAAATCCGTTGACCGCGCCCGCAGGTTGTGCGCGAATTGCGTCGTAGCTCGGACCGCCGCCGCGACCGATGCTGCCGCCGCGACCGTGAAATAAACAGAGCCGCACGCCGTGTTTCGAAAAGCAATCAACGAGTGCTTGTTGCGCGCGATAGAGCGACCAGTTTGCTGTGAAATAGCCGCCGTCTTTGTTGCTATCGCTGTAGCCCAACATGATCTCTTGCGCATCGCACTGTGCGCGAATCCATTTGCGATAGAGCGGATGCGCGAAGGCTTCGGTCATCACGCGCGGCGCATTCTGCAAGTCTTCAATTGTTTCAAAGAGCGGCACAATCGCAACCGCAAGATGCGGCACCTCGCCGCCGCGCGCGAGGCCGACTTCTTTGCACAACGTCGCGACTTCGAGCAAGTCGGAGAGCGATTCGCCTTTCGAAATGATCATGCGCGGAATCGCAGCGGCACCGAAGCGCGCATGCACTTCCGCTGCGCGACGGAAAATTGCGAGCTCAGAGAGCGCAAGTTCGGAAAGCTTCAAATACGGCGATGACAACAGCCGCGCGGTGTTCAACTCTTTGCTGAGCAGTGCTACTTTTTCCGTTTCGGGAAGCGCCGAGTAGTTTTCGCAAATGCCGCAACCGGCGAAAAGCTCGGTGAGCACGCTCTCATGCACCGCTGAGTTTTGTCGCAAATCAATCGGCGCAAGATGGAAGCCAAATACTTGCACCGCACGCTTCAACGGCAATAATCGTTGTTCAGCAATGCCCAACGAACCATGGCTTCGAAGCGATTCTGCAATGATTTCGAGATCATCCTCTAATTCGCTCGCTGCCGAATAAGATTGGGCTGTGGTCACGCGAGCCGGTCTTGAGAATTTACGCTTGGTGATCGCTTCGTACGTCTGCGCAAGGCGCGCGTACATGCCTGTGAGCGCACGACGATACGGCTCGTCCGAGCGAAACGGCGAATCATCCATGCCACGCTCGGCCAAGTCAGTCAGCGCTGGTGTTACGTCCACCACGCGCGACGACATCGCAAGCTCTGCGCCGAGCGCGTGAATTTCGTTTAAGAAATGCGAAAGCGCGAGTTCGCTTTGCGTATCGATCACGTAATCAAGCGTTTCTGCCGTGACAAATGGATTGCCATCGCGGTCGCCCCCGATCCACATGCCAACTTTCAGAAACGCGGGCAGCTCGGCTTGCGTGTTGTCGTGCTTCGCAAGCGCATCCACCGTGGATCGCATCAAGCGCGGTACTTCTGAGAGAAAGCTCGCGCGGAAATAGGAAAGCGCGTTGTCAATCTCATCGCGCACGCGCAATTTCGTCAGCCGCAGCATCGCGGTTTGCCACATTTGCAAAATTAGGCGTTTCAGCGCCTCGTCACGATCATCTTCATCAGTGGAAAGCGAATTTGCAATCGCACGTTCGGTATCGAGAATGCTTTGCCGTTTGATCTCGGTCGGATGGGCGGTGAGCGTCGGGCTCACATTTGCGCGCGAAAGGCAATGCCAGATTTCACTGCCAGAGACCTGCGCTTCTTTCATTCGCGAAAACGCGGCAGCGAGCGAGCCGATTTGTGGTGCGGAACCACTACGTTTGTGAAAGCGGCGACGACGGTTTTGTTGCACATCCTCGGCGATGTTTGCGAGATGCGAAAAGTAAGTGAAACCGCGCACCACATCCAGCGTTTGCTCAATACTCAGATCAGAGAGCAACGAATCCATCGAACGATGGGACACGCCTTCTTTGTGCAAGCGAACCGACTCTTTACGAATCGCCTCAATGGTTTCAAACGTCGCCTCACCACGCTGTTCGCGAATGATGTCGCCGAGCAAGCGGCCGACTAATCGCGTGTCAGCTTTCAGTAGCGCCTCTTTGTCTTCAGGCGTCGACGATTCGGGCGAAAAGGGAGCGGCGGTAGCGTTCATCGTTCGATTATGCTGCATAGCAGCACTACCTGAAACTACGGCGTTTTCGCGTTCCGCGAGCTACTTTCCAGTACGCGCTTTTCGAATGGTTTTCGCCCGTGCCGCACCGGTGAATCCTTTGCTCTGGGCAAACACTTTTCCAAGCTCAGCGATTTCGTGCTTTCTTGCAGACGTTTTTCTGTACGCGAGCGCTACGGTGCGGGCGGGACCACGGGGTGTGAAGCGGCGGGCGAGGAGACTGGTGCCAGAGAGCACGCCACCCGCGATAGCGAGCTCGGGAAGCAGCGTGTTGCCAAGGCCGCTTTGCACCATGTGGGTCAGCGTGATGAGGCTGGTAGCGGAAAGATTGCTGTTCCGGGGCAATTCTTTGAGCGCGCAGGCGGCGATCGCGTGCTCGCGCAGACAGTGCCCATCTTCGAGCAGGAGCAGCGAATCGGATTCAATTTTTTCAATGGGTAATGGCGATGCGGCCGCACCGAGTTTGCTGTCGGCCGTGACGAATAGAAATTCGTCATCAAACAGCGGCAGCGTTTCGATCGCTGGCGGCAACTCGTAAGGCAGCGCGATCAACGCGGCATCGAGCGCACTCGCGATGAGACGCTCAACACACACCGACGTTAAATCCTCACGGAGCAAGAGCTTCAACTTGGGATATTGCGCCCGCAAGACCGCGAGTGAGTTCGGAAGCGCAAAAGGTGCGATGGTTGGAATGACCCCCAAGCGAAACGTACCTGTGAGCGGATTGCGTGACGATGCACAAAGTTCGGTGAGGTCAGTGGCTTGTGCGATAAGTTCATGCGCTCGCTGGACGACCGCCTCGCCGATCGCAGTGAACGCCACGTGACGGCGATCGCGCTCAACAAGAGTGACGTCTAACACCGATTCCAGATCGCGCAAACTTGCCGAGAGCGTACTCTGCGTGATGAAACTTTTTTCTGCGGCGCGACCGAAATGTCGCTCTTCATGAAGAGCGATCAGATAACGCAATTGTTGTAATGAAGGCAAAGCGGCCATGATTCGTCCTGTATTTGTAGAAGTCTCGCCAGCACATCGCGGCGGACACGCTCCTACAAGTTGCATTCGTTAAAACCGATTACAGAGTGCATATTAAGTTGTTTTACTAATTTAGCGCAAGTCCCCACAATTCGTGCCTCAATCAACAGGAGATCATCATGTCTAGCGAGCAAAAATGTCCTTTCGCAGGCGCAAAAAGCGCGCCGATGAGCAACGGCACCCGTTCCAATCGCGATTGGTGGCCGAATCAGCTCAACTTGAGCATCTTGCACCAGCACGCAAGGTCATCGAATCCGATGGATGCGGATTTCGACTACGCCAAAGCGTTCAAAAGTCTTGACTACAACGCCTTGAAAGCCGACTTGCGTGCGCTGATGACAAAGTCGCAAGATTGGTGGCCTGCAGATTGGGGGCATTACGGCGGCTTGTTCATTCGAATGACCTGGCACAGCGCGGGAACGTATCGCACGGCTGACGGGCGCGGCGGTGGCGGCACCGGCAATCAGCGCTTTGCACCTATCAATAGCTGGCCGGACAACGGCAATTTGGACAAAGCACGGCGATTGTTGTGGCCGATCAAGCAGAAATACGGTAACCAGATTTCGTGGGCCGATCTGATGATTCTCGCGGGCAACGTGGCGATGGAATCGATGGGTTTCAAAACATTTGGTTTCGGCGGCGGACGCGTGGATATCTACGCGCCGGAAGAAGACATTTACTGGGGCAATGAGGACACCTGGCTCGGCGACAAACGCTACAGTGGTGACCGCGAGCTAGAGAATCCGCTGGCAGCCGTGCAAATGGGTTTGATTTACGTGAATCCGGAAGGGCCGAATGGAAAACCCGATCCTGTTGCTTCCGGTCGTGACGTGCGCGAAACCTTTGCGCGCATGGCGATGAACGATGAAGAAACCGTCGCACTGGTTGCCGGCGGTCACACGTTCGGTAAAGCTCATGGCGCAGGCGACACGGCGTTGGTCGGACCCGCACCAGAGGGCGCATCGCTCGAAGCGCAAGGGCTTGGTTGGATCAACGAGTTCGGCACTGGCAAAGGCGTGCACACAACGACCAGCGGCATCGAAGGCGCATGGAAGCCCAACCCGACTACGTGGGACAACGGCTATTTCGACATGCTCTTTGGTTACGAATGGGAGCTCACCAAAAGCCCCGCAGGCGCACAGCAATGGGTCGCGAAAAATGTGAAGCCAGAGCACATGATCGCCGACGCGCATGATGCTTCGAAAAAAAGCCCGCCGATGATGACGACGGCTGATTTGTCATTGCGTTTTGATCCGATTTACGAGCCAATTTCGCGTCGCTTCCACAAAGATCCGGCCGCGTTTGAAGATGCATTCGCGCGCGCCTGGTTCAAACTCACGCATCGCGACATGGGGCCCAAAGCCCTCTATTTGGGACCTGAAGTTCCCGCTGAAGATTTGATTTGGCAAGACCCGATTCCAGCGGTCAATCACGCGCTCATCGACGCGAAAGATATCGCTGACTTGAAAGCGAAAGTGTTGGCCTCAGGCTTGTCAGTCGCCGAGCTCGTATCAACCGCGTGGGCGTCCGCTTCAACCTATCGCGGATCAGATAAACGCGGTGGCGCGAACGGTGCGCGCATTCGCTTGGCGCCGCAGAAAGATTGGGGCGTTAACCAACCCGCTCAGCTCACGAAAGTGTTGGCCGTTCTCGAAAGCATTCAGCAAGCATTCAACGCGTCGCAAACGGACGGCAAAAGAGTATCGATGGCCGATCTGATTGTGCTTGCAGGTAGCGCGGCCGTTGAACACGCAGCAAAGGCTGCAGGTCATGCGATCACAGCGCCTTTCACGCCAGGTCGTGCGGACGCAAGCCAAGCACAGACCGACGTCGCGTCGTTCTCTGTGCTTGAGCCGCAGGCTGATGGTTTCCGCAACTACCAGAAGAAGGCGTTCTCGGTCACGGCGGAGGAAATGCTGGTGGATCGCGCGCAGCTCTTGACCCTTTCCGCGCCGGAAATGACAGTGCTCGTCGGCGGTCTGCGTGTACTCGGCGCAAACGCAGACCAATCTGCGCACGGCGTGTTCACAAAATCGCCGGGGGTGTTGAGTAACGATTTCTTTGTGAATCTGCTCGACATCGGTACGACGTGGACGGCTGATTCCGCGATCGCCGACACGTTCACCGGACGTGATCGCGCAACGAACGCGACGAAGTGGACGGCAACGCGCGCCGATCTAGTGTTCGGTTCGAATTCGCAACTGCGCGCGATTGCCGAGGTGTACGCACAGTCCGATTCGAAAGGCAAGTTCGCGCGCGACTTCGTTGCTGCGTGGACGAAGGTAATGAATTTAGATCGTGTAGATTTGCAATGAAGGCAGACAAGCTGCTTCGAATAAACCCGGGCAGCGCAATGGTCGTGCACGGTGTAAATTTGTAACTCCTCCTGGATGAAAAAAAGGATCAATCATGAAACCCAATATCGGACTGACTGACAAAACCCGCAGCACGGTGATCAAAGTGTTACAGCCGCTGCTTGCGGACGAAGTAGCGCTCTACATCGCTACGCGCGGCGCACATTGGAATGTGACGGGTCCGAACTTCCACGCGCTGCACAAGTTTTTCGAGGATCAATACGAAGCGCTCGATGAAATGCTCGATGATGTCGCCGAGCGCATTCGTGCGCTTGGAGGAGAGCCCGATTCAAGCGTCGGCGCTTACGCGAAAGCTAAGCGCATCAAAGACAACGCGGGGGATGCGAATTCCGCAAAAGCGAAGATCGAGTCACTACTCGCGGCGCATGAGTCGATCATTCAGCAATTGCGCAAAGACGAAGAAATTGTTGACGACGTCGGCGACGAAGGGACGACGGATTTCCTAACGGGTTTGATGGAAACGCACGAAAAAATGGCGTGGATGCTCCGCGCGCATCTCGAATGACAATGATTAACCACTCACTTAATTCGCGCGGTAAATAGCGGATCAAGTCGGCCGAGACACGCAACCACCTCGCGCGATTCAACCGGATAACCCGGTAAAATAATCGCGTTCGGATCGTAGTTCGCGGCGCGCACGAGTCGGCGCGCTTCTCCCGTGTTGATCGCCCAGATTGCATCCAATCGCTCGCGGTCAAAAAGCGGCGCGCGAGCGATTGTTTGAGTGAGTGAATACAGCCTCGCTAACGAAGGATCGGCCAACCTGTTAGTGCCCGACGTTCTGCTCTCAAGATATCCCGGTGGAAGTGCGCGCTCATAGTGGCCCGGATACGATGGTTTTTTCGGTGGTAGTCGGGATAGAAAGTTGTCGGTGAGCGCGAGCGGATCGACGATATCGACACTCGGCCCCGCAGTGAAGCCGTATAAACCTACCGCACACTTGACGACAATGCGATGGCCCTCGCGTTTCGCAGCGGCACCTTGTTGCGCCCACGGCATGCCGTTGAAATCAGCATCTTTTTTCGCGACAAGCCAACCGCTGTGCGGGTATATCCAGGCATGTTGACTAAGTTTGCGCGGTTCGGCATGTGGATACACATCGCGCACAAGCCAACCGCGCTGCAATCCGAGCGCGATGGTGACGGTAAACCAGATCGGTGCCGTGGCCCACCAGCGTAGTCTCACTGAGAACGCGAGCATCGTGATCGCCATCACAAACGGCGTCGAGAACAAGCGGCCGCCCATGTAGTCGCCCCCGGCGACGCCGAGATAGACGAGATAGAGCGCGAGACCGAGCGCGGGCAGCCGCATCCCCCAGCTCGCTTGCATAAGCCCGCGCACACAGGCGACGACGATCACTAGCGCGGTCACGGCGTCGTATTTCGCGAGATCACGAAAGTACGGCATGGAGGCGTGGAAAGATTCCGCCAGCGTCATGCCGTTGTTGAGTTTGGCGTACGCGCTGTTCGGCCACGGGCTGCCGTAATAAATTACTGCAAACGCACTCCATAGCGCGAGCGGCAACACAGTCACCACTGCAAACTGCAAGCGCGGTGTGCCGTGCAAGCGCAGAAATGTCGCCAAGAGCGCTGGCGCCACGAGAACGCCGAGATCATGCCGCGTGATGGCCAAAAGCCCTGCGCAGACTGCAAACCATAGCGGCCGTTGGGGCAAAAATTTCCAGGCGACGAGGGCGGCGACGACCAGTGCATGCGCAAGCGCGTTTTCCAGCGATGCGCTCGAATATTCAATAAACGCTTCGGAAAACAGGAGCGCCGTGACGGTCCACAGCATGGTGATACGTCCTGCGGAAAAGCGCGCGATCAAGCCAACAGTGACAAGCGTGAGCGCGAGCGCGAGCGAAAGTGCCGTGTGATACACCTCGCCTGTGATCGATGCGCCGACGAGCAACAAGAGCGCCCATAGCGGATGGGTGTACGTCTGCACGCGTTCGCCAATTTTCCACACCAATCCGTGACCGTTGACCGCGTTGTCGATCATCCGAAACGTGATGAATGCATCTTCGGTGACTGCGGCGGTACGAACGACGGCGTAACCGATCACCACGCTGGCGATGACCACCCAGAGCGCATGTGCGCGCTCAACGTCGGCAGTGTCTAGCGGGCGATTCATTCTGGCGCGCGACGATCGGTTTGCCGCCGCCACTGCATCCGCGGCAGTTGGACGCTTTCGATAGAGTGTTTACACCTTGTGCTCCCTACCACGCGTTAGTCCAGTGTTGTGATGCGCGAAACCGCGCTGAAAAATAGGTTTTGTTCAGGCCAAGACTTTTAGGCCACAAGCGAAAAACGTACCTTTCCATCTTCGCCAACCGTTCGTGACAACCGCCCCACGCGCCAACCGTGGTTCACGTGGGCTACGGCCTCAGCAATCGCGAAAAACAATTGATGATTATCAAGCTGACGGCGGAACAGCGTTGGGATCAATTCCGCTGCGGTTTTCGCTGTTTCTGACACCGCGAGGTAGAGCTCATTCATGCGCGTTTCGTGATGCGTTTCGAGCGCTTCAACGCGCGCTTTGATTCCGCGAAACGGCAAGCCGTGCGAAGGCAACACGAGCGTGTCGTCTTCACAATACTTATACGCTTGCAACGAATTCACGTATTCGCCGACCGGATCGGAGAGCGCGGTGACTGGCCACACATTCACGTTCGTTGAAATTTTCGGGAGCAGCATGTCGCCGCTGATCAGCACTCTCAACTCTTCGCAATAAAAACTCAAGTGCTCCGGCGTGTGACCGTGGCCGACAATGGTGCTCCACAACTTGCCGCCGATTTCTATCGTGTCACCGGGGAAAATGCGCTGGCAAGTCGTTGGGCGGGTGGGCACGCCGCCGCTGTACGTGTTGCCGCGATTGGCGGTGACTTCGATTTGCTCTTCGGTCAAACCGTGCGAGCGGAAAAAACCGGCGAGCGCTGATTTTTGATGCGCGCCGGTGCCGCCTGCAACTGCATGCGCGGTGACGAGTTCGAGCAAGCTCATCTCGGGAATCAGCGGGCCTTCGCTCGTGGCGAATCGCTCGGCGAGCCACTGCGCATTGCCCAGATGATCGGGGTGATAGTGGGTGCAGACGATGCGCTTGAGCGGCAAGCCCTTCATCGTGCCAACGAAGTGCTGCTCCCAAATCGCGCGGGTTGCTTCCACACCGAAACCGGTATCCACAACGGTCCAACCGCCTTCTTCTTCGATCAACCACAAATTGATGTGATCGAGCGCGAATGGCAGCGGCATGCGAATCCAGTGCACACCGGGGGCGAGTTCAATCGATGCGCCTGCGACGGGCGGCTCTGCGTGGGGAAAAGTGAGTGCGGTTTGCATGCGCAGAATGGTAGACGAAGCTTCGTCGTCGATCGCCGCCAAGGGTCGAAAGCAGCGTGATGCAAAATGCGGCACCACAAAAACATTCGGGAGAACACTATGTCAGGCGGCGGATTTCACGTACACGGCCCCCACGATCATGAGCTGGAACATGCGGCGCAGCATGGCGAAGTGAAATCTCACGCAGGCTCGATCGCTGTAATCACGGCGATCATCGCGACGGTCGGCGCGCTCTTCGCGTATCAGGGCGGCGCAACGCAAGCCAACGCGGGGCTTTTCAAAAACAACGCGGCGATCAAGAAAACTGAAGCCTCGAATCAGTGGAATTACTACCAATCAAAAAGTAGCAAACAGAATTTGAGCGAACTCGCAGTTGAGCTCGCACCTGCAGATCGCAAAAAGTTTTACGAAGACGAAATCAAGCGCTACAAAATCGAGAAAGCTGAAATCAAGAAGGAGGCTGAGAAATTCGAAGCCGAATCGAAGGATTGGGACAAGAAGAGCGACGAGCAAATGCATCAGCATCATCGTTGGGCGCAGGCAACCACCGCGCTGCAAATTGCAATCGCGCTCGCGGCGATTGCGCTGCTCACCAAATTACGCTGGATGGAGTACGCGATGTACGGCATCGCTGGGCTCGGCGTGATCGTTGGCGTATTGGCATTGATGCACGTCTAGTTGTACAGCTCAACTGCGTTTCGCCCGTTTTAATTGGGGTAGGCGAGTATTTCTAGTGTTTATCAGTAATTGTGTGATTTTCTTTCTTCGCCTCTTTGAACTGGACTTTTTACGTTCAAGTTGTTTCGAAATGAGTTCGCTTCTTTAGCTACGTACTGAGGCAACCCTCGATCCAAAACCCCGCCCGCTACACTGCGCTGATGAGCACCGACGCGAACAAAAACAACGAGCCCGCCGCCAAAAGCGAGACGTTCACGATCTCCGATCTTGCTGACGAATTCGCGCTCACGACTCGCGCGATTCGGTTTTACGAAGACCATGGCCTTTTGTCGCCGACACGCAAAGGCACACGCCGGGTGTATGGCCAGCGCGAGCGCGTGCGTCTGAAACTCGTGCTTCGTGGAAAGCGTTTGGGCATGAGCTTGGCGGAAATCGCCGAAATTCTTGATCTCTACGACGCCGACAAGAGTGAACGCTCACAGTTGCTCAAGTTCCTAGAAAGCTTAGAGAAGCGCCGTGCTACGCTCGAACTTCAGCGGGAAGATATCGACGTCGTACTCGAAGAAATCGATGGCATCATGAAAGATTGCAAGCGACGATTGAAGAGCGTCTAACGCTTAGGCTGCGCCGACATTTCGGTTTCGATCAGGGCCGCCAAGTTGACGTTAACGTCAACTTGAGCGCTACAATTTACCGACCGATTTTTGGGGTTTGTCATGCAATTTCCACAGCTCAAGTTCAACCTCGGCGAAGACATCGAAATGCTTTGCGACTCGATCGCGGCGTTCGCCGCAGCCGAGATCGCGCCGCGCGCAGCCGAGATTGATCGCGTCAATCAATTCCCGATGGACTTATGGAAAAAGATGGGCGACCTTGGGATTTTGGGCATCACCGTGCCAGAGGAATACGGCGGCGCGGGCATGGGTTATCTCGCGCACTGCGTAGCGATGGAAGAGATTTCGCGAGCTTCCGGCGCCGTCGGTTTAAGTTATGGAGCGCATTCGAATTTGTGCGTAAACCAGCTAAAGATTAACGCGAACGATGCACAAAAGAAAAAATACTTGCCCAAATTGATCTCAGGTGAGCATGTTGGCGCGCTCGCGATGAGTGAACCAGGTTCGGGCTCAGACGTCGTTTCTATGCGGCTTCGGGCTGATTTGAAGGGCGATCATTACGTCTTAAACGGCAACAAAATGTGGATCACCAACGGGCCCGATGCGGACACGCTCGTTGTCTACGCGAAGACGGACATGAACCTTGGGCCGCGCGGCATCACCGCCTTCATCATCGAAAAAGGATTTAAAGGTTTCTCCACCGCGCAGAAGTTAGACAAGCTCGGGATGCGCGGATCGAACACTTGCGAACTCGTGTTTCAGGATTGTGAAGTGCCGGTTGAAAACGTGATGCGCGAGCCGGGCAAAGGCGTGAACATTTTGATGAGCGGGCTCGATTACGAGCGCGCGGTGCTGGCCGGAGGATCGGTTGGCCTCATGGCGGCGTGTTTAGACGTGGTGATTCCGTACGTTCACGAGCGAAAGCAGTTCAATCAATCGATTGGTGAATTTCAATTGATGCAAGGCAAGCTGGCCGACATGTATTCAGTGTATTCCGCCGCGCGCGCCTATCTGTATGCCGTTGCGCAAGCCTGTGATCGCGGCGAGGTTACGCGCAAAGACGCTGCTGGCGTAATCCTTTACTGCGCTGAAAAAGCGACTTGGATGGCAGGTGAGGCGATCCAAGCGCTCGGTGGCAATGGCTACATCAATGAATATCCTACAGGTCGTATCTGGCGCGACGCGAAACTCTATGAAATCGGGGCGGGAACGAGCGAAGTGCGCCGAATGTTGATCGGGCGCGAACTGTTCAATGAGACAAAATGACGCGTGGCCTCAAATTCCCTAGAACATCTCTTCGTCAACAACCGCACTTGGGTTGAGAATGTATTGCACGACGAGCCTGATTTTTTCGAGAAGCTCAGGCATCAACAAAGCCCGGAATATTTGTGGATTGGTTGCTCCGATTCGCGAGTCCCGGCTAACCAAATCATCGGCTTACCTCCGGGTGAAATTTTTGTTCACCGAAACGTTGCCAACGTGGTGGTGCATACCGACTTGAACTGTTTATCGGTGCTTCACTTCGCAGTGGAAGTGCTGAAAGTGAAGCATGTGATTTTGTGTGGCCATTACGGTTGCAGCGGCATTGCAGCGGCGCTGGATGGTGCGCGGCTCGGCATTTCGGATAACTGGTTACAACATGTGCGCGACACCTTAGAAAAGCATCGCGCGAGCTTGGATCAGCTTGCAGATCGCGAGTCAAAGCTGCGCAAATTGTGTGAGCTGCACGTTGCCGAGCAAGTGATGAACATCGCGCGTACCACGGTCGTTCGTGACGCTTGGGCGCGGCAGCAATCGCTCACGCTACACGGCTGGGTTTATGGCATTGAAGATGGCTTGCTGCGCAGCCTCGGCCTGGAACTCGGTGGTAGCGAAGATGTAAACAAGCGAATGCGGCGCGCTTTCGCTGCAATTGAAACGCGTGACGGCGTAGGGATGGTTGCGTGAGTAGAAATGCGGTAATGTTGTTTGGGTTTTTTCTTGCGATTGCAGGCATGTTTGCGTTTGCGGTCGCGCCGCGCATCGGCATGGTTGTGGTGTGGCTTGGAGCAGTGCTCGCGTGGTTCGGCATGGCGGTTGCAATTGAGCAAAAACCGTGGTCAGTTCGCGGGAAAATGCTGTTGCAAATATTGCTCGGCGCGTCAGCATTCGCCTTGGCACTCACGGCGTCGCCTCTCTCCATTCGCGGGATTTTCTTGGCGACGATCATCGGCGGCGTCGCGGGCGCTTTTGCGTCACAATGGAGCCGATGGTTAGTGCGATCGCGAACCTAAGAGACTTTTGGTCGAAGACGTACATGCATAAGCGCAGATTTCGAGGAGAAGTAATTCGACGTCATCTGTGTTCATCGGCGTAATCTGTTGCAAAAACAAAACCTTTCGAATTTCAATCTGGAGATAGACATGTCAGACCCCGTCGTTATCGTTAGCGCCACCCGCACGCCCATGGGCGGAATGCTCGGTGATTTTTCCTCGCTCACCGCTTCAGATTTGGGCGCTGTTGCAGTGAAAGCAGCCATTGAGCGAGCGGGCGTAAAACCCGAACAGGTCGACGAGGTGATCCTTGGAAATTGTTTGATCGCGGGACAAGGTCAGGCGCCTGCGCGTCAAGCGACGTTGAAAGCAGGTTTGTCAAAAGGCACCGGTGCTCTCACCATTACAAAAATGTGCGGCTCGGGTATGAAAGCCGTGCAGCTTGCGCACGATGCGCTCGTCGCAGGTTCGCGCGAAGTGATCGTCGCAGGCGGCATGGAATCGATGACCAATGCGCCGCACATGTTGCCAAATTCGCGCAAAGGGTATCGCTACGGCGCGGTAACGATGGTCGATCACATGGCGATCGACGGCCTCGAAGATGCGTACGATCACAAGGCGATGGGCGTGCACGCGGAAAACTGCGCGAAGAAATACACCTTCACTCGCGAAGCGCAAGACGCATTCGCGATCGCGTCAACGCAACGCGCGCAAGAGGCCACCAAGAGCGGAGCCTTCAAATGGGAGGTCGCACCGGTGACCGTCAAAGGTAGAGCCGGCGACACGATCATTGAAATCGACGAGCAACCACCGAAGGCCAAGCTTGACAAGATCCCGTCACTCAAGCCTGCGTTTATCAAAGAAGGCACGATCACTGCCGCGAACGCATCGAGCATTTCCGATGGTGCTGCCGCACTTGTGTTAATGAAGCAATCAAAAGCGGAAGCGCTTGGTTTGAAACCGCTCGCAAAAATCGTGGCGCATGCGGAATACAGTCAAGAGCCCGAGTGGTTCACCACTGCCCCGGCAGGCGCGATCAAAAAAGTGTTTGCGAAAACGGGATGGGATTCGAAATCGGTCGATTTGTTCGAGATCAACGAAGCGTTTGCCGTCGTGACGATGGCTGCGATGAAAGAGTTCGATATTCCGCATGACAAAGTGAATATCCACGGCGGCGCGTGTGCGCTGGGTCATCCGATTGGCGCATCTGGCGCGCGGATTTTGGTGACGCTCATGGGCGGGCTTAAGAAGACGGGCGGCAAAAAGGGTGTGGCAGCGCTGTGTATTGGTGGTGGTGAGGGGATCGCTATGGCGATAGAGATGCTTTGATGAGTTCTGCGTGATCTCCACGCGTCGTCATTCCCGCGCAGGCGGGAATCCATGGCGCAGCGAGCTTCACTCTTTAGAACAATGATGAATAGTTACTGAAGGATGGATTCCCGCCTGCGCGGGAATGACGGAAAAATGGCAAAAACAGTATTAATCCTCGGCGCGAATCGCGGTCTCGGACTTGAGTTCGCTAAACAGTATGCGGGCGACGGTTTTGATGTGATCGCAACCTGTCGTCGTCCCGCAGAAGCCACTGAATTGCGTCGCATGGGCGTGCGCATCGAAGCGCTCGATACGTCGACCGCTTCATCAATTGACGCACTCGCAAAGAAGCTCGCCGCGGAACCGATTGACGTGATGATTTGCAATGCGGGTGTGTATGGACCGAGGAGCGACGGCCTCACCGACATGCCCACCGAGGACTTCGATCTGGTGATGCGAACCAACGTGCTCGGCCCGCTGCGGCTCACCATGGCATTTGCCGATAGCGTCGCGAAATCGCGCGGCGCGATGGTGTTTCTCTCGTCGCGCATGGGCTCGATTGCCACCATGAGTTCAGCGTCTGGCATTGCTTATCGGGCGAGCAAAGCGGCGTTAAATGCTGTGGTGAAAGCCGCGTCGCTCGAACTCGGCAAACGCGGTGTGCGCGTGATGGCGTTGCATCCTGGCTGGGTGCGCACCGATATGGGCGGGCCATCGGCCACCCTCACACCAACCGAGAGCGTTGCGGGTATGCGCCACGTGATCGAAAAAGCGAGCGATTTGCACGGCGGTTTTTATGACAACACGGGCGCTTCGATCCCGTGGTAACCCGTGAAATCACTAATGGACTTTGTTCGTTATCGCCCGGTTTATGCGGGCGACGCGCTGATTTTTTATGTTTATTGAAAAGCTAAATAGTTTTCGTTATTGCCCAGCAAGATTTGGCACAGAGAAGTAAATTTAGCTGTTGAGTATCGCTTTGTTGAAAGGTTCGCTATGGGTCGCGCGATGGATCGGGTGCATGCGGCAGAAAAAGAAATTGTGACGCTCTCACTCGAAGAAACGCGCGCTGCGATGGACGACCCCAATACCGTGATCGTCGACATTCGTGATGTGCGCGAACTTTGGCGCGAAGGAAAAATTCCCGGCGCATTTCATTCGCCGCGCGGAATGAACGAATTCTGGATTGATCCCGAAAGCCCATATCACAAACCAATTTACGCGACAGATAAGCGCTTCGTGCTCTACTGCGGCGGCGCATGGCGTTCCGCGCTTGAAGCAAAAATGTTTCAAGAGATGGGGCTCGATAAAGTGGCTCACATGGCGGGGGGATTTGTCGCTTGGAAAGATGCGGGGATGCCGATTGAAAAGGTCGAGCAAAAGCCGCCCAAATCGTGAACATTGAAGTGATTCTCTATGTGGTTAACTGAAGAACAACGGATGGTGCGCGATAGCGTGCGCGCCTACGTGCAAGAGCAAATCACGCCGAAAGCTGCGGCGTGGGACAAAGCGCATACATTTCCTGCGAGTGAATTGAAGGGCCTCGCAGAGCTTGGTTGCTACGGCATCGCGGTGCCCGATCAATACGGCGGTGCGGGTATGGATTACGTGTCGCTCGCGATCATTCTCGAAGAAATCGCGGCGGGTGACGGCGGCGTTTCAACCGTGATCTCAGTGAACAATTGCCCAGTGTGCTCGATCATGATGAGCTACGCGAATGAGCAACAGAAACGCGATTGGCTTGTGCCGCTGGCGAAAGGCGCCATGCTCGGCGCGTTTTGTTTAACAGAGCCGCATGTCGGCTCCGATGCATCGGGTTTGCGCACGACTGCGGTGAAAGACGGCGATCACTACGTATTGAACGGCGTGAAGCAATTCATCACCTCCGGCAAGAATGCCGATGTCGCTATCGTGATGGCGGTGACCGATAAAGCCGCAGGCAAGAAAGGCATCAGCGCGTTTCTCGTGCCGACAAAAACACCAGGCTACATCGTCGCGCGCATCGAAGAGAAACTCGGACAGCATTCGAGCGACACCGCACAGATTCTGTTTGAGAATTGCCGCATTCCCGCATCACTACGACTCGGCGAAGAAGGCGAGGGCTACAAGATCGCGCTAGGCGGTTTAGAGGGCGGACGCATCGGCATCGCCGCACAATCAGTCGGCATGGCGCGCGCAGCGTTCGAGGCCGCGCTCGCGTACGCGAAGGATCGTGAAGCGTTCGCCAAGCCGATTTTCGAGCATCAAGCCGTGCAGTTCAAATTGGCCGACATGGCCACACAGATTGAAGCCGCACGACAACTTATTCATCACGCCGCAAGTTTGAAAGACGCGGGGCAACCGTGCCTCACGCAAGCCGCGATGGCGAAACTATTCGCCAGTGAAATGGCGGAGCGGGTGTGTTCAGACGCGATCCAGATTCACGGTGGATATGGCTACGTTTCGGACTTTCCTGTCGAGCGCATTTACCGCGATGTGCGGGTATGTCAGATTTACGAAGGCACTAGCGACATTCAAAAAATTTTGATTGGGCGCGGATTGGCGACTGGAGCGCATCATGCGTTGTGAGTTTCATGCTTTCACTTTCACACGCTCCGCCATTCCGTCGATGGCGGGAATCCATCACTACATGAGCGAAGAGCTTGCTCGAAGCAATTCGTTACGCACACATAGGTTCCCGCCTTTGCGGGAATGACAGAAAAATAACCACAAATTTCCGCATGAAATCCCCCATCGACTTTTACTTCGACTTTTCCTCGCCCTACGGCTACCTCGCTGCGGAGCAAATCGAAACGCTCGGCATGCGCGTGGGTCGCGAAATTAACTGGCATCCGATTTTGCTTGGCGCCATCTTCAAAGTTACGGGCGGCCAACCGCTTACGTCACACGCGTTCAAAGGCGACTACTCGCTCATGGATTTCAAGCGCAGCGCAGCGTACTACGGCATCCCGTACAACCCGCCGAAAACGTTTCCGATCGCCACACAAAATAGCTGCCGCGCGGTGCTTTGGATGCATCAAAAGAATCCGGCGCATGCGAAAACGCTTGCGCTTGAGCTCTATCGCGCGTTTTTTCGCGATGATCGCGATATCGGAAAATTTGATGTGATTGCAGACCTCGCGTCGACGCTCGGATACGACGAAAGCGAAATCACTGCCGCCTCGCAAAGTGACGAAATCAAGGCGCAACTCAAAACGGAAGTTGAGGCGGCGATCGCAAAGAAAGTATTTGGATCACCTTACTTCATCGTTGATGGCGAACCTTTCTGGGGCGCTGACCGTTTACCGATGATGGAAAAGTGGCTCACTGAAGGCGCTTGGAAATACTAGAACCATGCCGAAACTAGAAACAAAAATTAACCCGCGCGATCCATCCGTGATCGCGTCGCGAGACGCAATGCAGGCCCTCGTTAATGACCTCGAAGCAAAACATGCGACAGCGGCACTCGGCGGCGGCGAAGCGACTCGCGCGAAGCATGTTGCTCGTGGCAAATTACTCCCACGGGATCGCGTGCAAGGCTTGCTCGACGTTGGCTCACCATTTTTAGAGTTCTCCCCGCTTGCTGCGCACGACCTCTACGACAACGCAGCGCCTGGCGCAGGCATCATCACGGGCATCGGTCGCGTGAGCGGACGCGAATGCGTGATCGTTGCCAACGATGCAACAGTGAAGGGCGGCACTTACTTTCCAATGACAGTGAAGAAACATCTTCGCGCGCAGGAAATCGCCGAGCAAAATCGTTTGCCGTGCATCTACCTTGTTGATTCCGGTGGTGCGAACCTGCCGAATCAAGACGAAGTGTTCCCTGATCGCGATCACTTCGGTCGCATCTTTTACAACCAAGCCAACATGAGCGCGAAGGGTATCGCGCAAATTGCGGCGGTGATGGGATCCTGCACGGCAGGCGGCGCATATGTACCGGCGATGAGCGACGAATCGATCATCGTGAAGGATCAGGGCACGATATTTCTGGCGGGGCCACCGCTGGTGAAAGCCGCCACAGGTGAAGTGGTAAGCGCGGAGGACTTGGGCGGTGGCGATGTGCATACACGACTCTCCGGCGTTGCTGATCATCTCGCGCAGAACGATTCGCATGCACTAGGCATCGCGCGGCAAATCGTCTCGAATTTGGGGGCGACGAAACGCGCTGAGCTGACGTTAAAGGAATCTCGCGCGCCTGCGTACGATCCGAAAGAAGTTTATGGCGTGATTCCTGTCGATACACGCAAGCCTTTCGACGTTCGCGAAATCATCGCGCGCATTGTCGATGGCAGCGAATTCGACGAGTTCAAAGCGCGTTATGGAACGACCTTGGTCTGCGGTTTTGCACATATCGAAGGCATGCCTGTCGGGATCATTGCGAACAACGGCGTGTTGTTTTCGGAATCTGCGCTCAAGGGTGCGCACTTCATCGAGCTTTGCTGCCAACGAAAAATACCACTGGTGTTTTTGCAGAACATCACGGGTTTTATGGTCGGTCGCAGATATGAAAACGAAGGTATCGCGCGAAACGGTGCGAAGATGGTGACGGCTGTTGCGTGCGCCAACGTTCCAAAGTTCACCGTCATCATCGGCGGCAGCTTCGGTGCGGGTAACTACGGCATGTGTGGCCGCGCCTACTCGCCGCGCTTCTTGTGGATGTGGCCGAACGCGCGCATCAGTGTGATGGGCGGCGAACAAGCCGCGAGTGTTCTCGCGACGGTGAAACGCGACGGTATCGAAACTAAAGGTGGCGCATGGAGCAAAGACGAAGAAGAAGCCTTCAAGCAACCAATTCGCGCGCAATACGAGCACGAAGGCCACCCTTATTACGCGACTGCGCGACTTTGGGACGACGGCATCATCGATCCCGCTGACACGCGGCGCGTGCTCGCGCTCGGTCTCGCAGCCAGTTTGAACGCCCCGATTGAAGAGACGCGCTTTGGCGTGTTTAGGATGTAGCCATGCAAACCATAAAAATAGAGCGCGATGAACGCGGCGTCGTTCTCGTCGCTTTCAATCGACCACAAGTTCACAACGCGTTCGACGAAGCGATGATCCGCGAAGTGATTGAAGCGTTTCGCGATCTAGGGCAAGATGATTCCGTCCGGGTCATTATTCTCGGCGCGGAGGGAAAGTCGTTCTGCGCTGGCGCAGATTTGAACTGGATGCAGCGCGCAGCCGAGTACGACGAAGACAAGAATCGTGAAGACGCGGGGGAACTAGCGCTGATGCTAAACGCGATTTATGCATGCCCAAAACCGGTGATTGCTCGCGTCCAAGGCAACGCGTTTGGCGGTGGTGTGGGCGTGATCGCAGCAGCTGATTTAGCTATCGGCACCTCTGATGCGTTTTTCGCGTTGTCAGAGGTGAGGCTCGGCATTATCCCTGCGGTGATTTCGCCTTACGTGATCGAAGCGATTGGCGCAAATAACGCGCGGCGATACTTTCTTACCGCCGAGCGATTTAGTAGTTCTGAGGCGTTTCGCATCGGGTTATTGAACGAGCTCGCTCCAAGCGTCGAATCCATGGACGAACAAATCGCCCACTGGTGCACCAGTTTGCTAGGCAACGGACCAAAAGCTATCGAATCGGCGAAAAACTTGATTCAAGCCGTCTCGCAAAAACCGATTGACGATGAATTGATCGAAGACACCGTCGAGCGCATCGCTCAGATACGCACTTCGCCAGAAGCGAAAGAAGGCATTGGCGCGTTCCTGCAGCGGCGGAAACCGGGTTGGGCGAAGGAGTAGCGCGATGTTTTCAAAAATTCTCATTGCTAACCGCGGAGAAATTGCTGTGCGAGTCGCCCGCACTGCGCGTCGCATGGGCATACACACTGTTGCCGTTTACTCCGATGCGGATCGTGATGCGATGCATGTAGCCGCGTGTGACGAAGCGCATCACATTGGCGGCGCAGCGCCGAAAGATTCATATTTGCGCGGTGAGAAGATTCTCGAAGTCGCAAAAAAAACGGGGGCGCAGGCGATTCATCCGGGGTACGGTTTTCTCTCAGAGAACGAAGATTTCGCACGGCAATGCAGCGCTGTGGGCATCGTTTTCATAGGTCCGCCGCCGGAAGCCATTGAGGCGATGGGTCTCAAAGCCGAATCGAAACGTCTGATGGAGAAAGCGCAGGTACCGCTTGTTCCGGGCTATCACGGCGCCGATCAAAACGAGACCTTGCTCGCGAAAGAAGCAAAGCGCATTGGGTTTCCTGTGCTCATTAAAGCGAGCGCGGGCGGTGGCGGTAAAGGAATGAAAGTTGCCGAGAGCGAAGCGGATTTCGCTGCGGCGCTCGCTTCCGCGAAACGCGAAGCAAAAAATTCGTTTGGCGATGACAATGTGTTGATTGAGCGCTATTTGCAGCGACCGCGCCACATTGAAATTCAAGTGTTCGGCGATACGCAGGGCAACTGTGTGTATTTGTTTGAACGCGATTGTTCGCTGCAACGCCGTCATCAAAAAGTGATTGAAGAAGCGCCTGCACCTGGTATGTCGCCCGAGCGTCGCAAGCAAATGGGCGAAGCAGCGGTTGCTGCCGCGAAAGCGGTGAACTACGTTGGCGCAGGCACGGTGGAATTCATTGCCGAACATGATTTCACGACGTCGGGCCGTTTCTATTTCATGGAGATGAACACGCGGCTACAAGTCGAACATCCGGTGACCGAAGCGATCACTGGGCTCGATCTCGTGGAGTGGCAACTGCGCGTCGCCAGTGGCGAGCGTCTACCTAGACTGCAAGACGAGCTCACTATCAACGGGCACGCCTTCGAAGCGCGCATTTACGCCGAGAATCCGCGTAATCAATTTTTGCCCGCGATTGGGAAAATCGAAAAACTTCGCGTGCCCACCCGTAGCGTTCGCATTGACACGGGCGTCCGCGAAGGCGATGAAATTACGCCGAACTACGACCCGATGATCGCCAAGCTCATTGTGCACGGCGCAACGCGCGCGCAAGCGCTCACGCGACTCGCCGATGCGCTTGACGAATACGCAGTGATGGGCTTCTCAAACAACGTTGAGTTCTTGCAACGAACAGCGCGTCATTCTGCGTTTGTTGCTGCGGAAATTGATACAGGATTCATCGCGCGTCATCATGATGCGCTGCTGCCTCCGTTGCCAGCGCCAACCGATGCGGCACTTGCTGCATGCGCACTCGTTGAACTCAACAACATTCGCACCGCAAACGCGAACGACCCGTCGCCGTGGGCACGCGCGAGTGGCTTCTGGTTGGGGCAAACCAATCAACCCATTACGTTTCGTTACACGCAAGGCGAGCAACCATTCGTTGTCGGTATCGTCGCGCAAGGTGCGGGTTACATGCTCACCTTACCCGACGGCGCACAATGCGCGGCGGCAGATATTGACGGCGAATCAATCACCTTGACGCTCGGTACCGAACAACTCAAGGCCCGCGTGTTACAGCACGGCTTGCAGCGCCTCGTGCTTATGCACGGCGAGCGCTACGAGTTCAGCGCTATCGATCCCTACGCACCGCCGCACGCCGACGAAGCACACGCGGGTCACCTCACCGCGCCAATGCCCGGCTCCGTGGTGAGCGTGCTGGTGAAGGCGGGCGACAAAGTCACGAAAGGTCAAGCGCTCATCATCATGGAAGCAATGAAGATGGAGCACACGATTGTTGCGCCGTTTGAAGGCAAAGTGGAAGCCGTGTATTTCACCGCGAAAGAGCAAGTGAAAGAAGGCGCGGAATTGGTTGCGCTGGAAGCGACGTGAGCGCGCTGCGCATCGTCGTTCAATCCACCGGCATCGATGTCGTTCCCGCCATCATCGATGAATTGCGTCGCCTAAAACCTGAATGGCTTTACGATTCATGGCCCAACGCAATTGGGGCGGACTACGCAATTGTGTGGAAACCGCCAAGGGCGCTTTTCGAGATTAACGCCCAATTAAAAGGGTCGATTAATTATGGTGCCGGGGTCGATGCGATCCTCTCGATGGCAAGCGTTCCCGCCCACATTCCGATCATTCGACTGGAGGACGCGGGCATGGCGCAGCAGATGGCCGAGTACGCGCTTTATGGCGTGATCCACCATCATCGGCACATGCGCGTATACGGCGCGCAGCAGCGTGAACGCATGTGGCAGCAGCATGAAGACCGCGCGAACCTGCAACGACCTGTCGTGGGCGTGATGGGTCTTGGCGAAATGGGCGGCCACGTTGCGAAGAAAATTGCGGCGTTTGGCTATGCGGTTCGGGGTTGGTCAAAATCACGGCACGATGTTTCCAACGTTAGATGTTTCTCTGGTGAAAGCGAATTCGACAGGTTTCTACGAGGAACGAATGTGCTCGTTTGCATGCTGCCACTCACCGAGTCCACGCGAGGGATCATCAACGCGAAAACTCTTTCTGCATTGCCTCGCGGCGCATTCCTGATTAACGCTGGTCGTGGTGCGCACATGATCGAAGCCGACGTGCTTGCGGCGCTGCAAAGCGGTCAACTCGATGGCGCGTTGCTGGATGTGTTCGACGCGGAACCGTTACCGAAAGACAACGCGTTATGGACGCATCCGAATGTGATCGTGACGCCACATATCGCCGCGACCACGCCGATTCGAGATGCCTGCGCGCAAATTGTTGAAAAGATTGAACGGATGGAGCGTGGCGAGGCTGTTTCTGGCGTTGTTGATCGCAGCATCGGATACTAGGAAAATCACGAGTCATGAACTACCCCAAACACGTCAACATCGTCGAAGTCGGGCCGCGCGATGGCTTGCAGAACGAGAAGCAGGAAATCCCTGCGAGCGTAAAGATTGAACTCATCAATCGATTGAGCGATGCCGGATTTCATAACGTTGAATCGGGTTCGTTTGTGTCGCCAAAATGGGTGCCACAGATGGCGACGAGCGCGGAAGTATTTGGCGGCATCGCGCGCAAATCTGGTGTGATTTATTCGGCGCTCACACCAAATATGAAGGGCTTCGAGGGCGCGCTTGCAGCAAAGGCGGACGAAGTCGTGATTTTTGGCGCGGCATCTGAAGCGTTTTCGCAGAAGAACATTAATTGTTCGATTGCGGAAAGCATCGAGCGTTTTCGTCCGGTGGCGGAAGCGGCGAAGGCAAACAATGTTCGATTGCGTGCCGCTGTGTCGTGCGCGCTTGGATGTCCATATCAAGGCGACGTACCCATTTCAGCGGTCGTCGATTGCGTCGAACGATTTGCAGAACTCGGCTGCGACGACATTGGTATTGCTGACACGATTGGCGTTGGCACGCCAGCACATACACGGGCGGTGTTCGAAGCTGCTGCGAAGAGGTATCCGCTTGCCCAAATCTCAGGCCACTTTCATGACACGTATGGCCAAGCGCTTGCGAACATTCTTGTGTGTTTAGAGTTAGGCGTTTCGACCTTCGATACGTCGGTCGCAGGGTTAGGCGGTTGTCCGTACGCAAAGGGTGCGACGGGTAATGTATCGACGGAAGACGTGCTCTACATGCTGCACGGCATGGGCATTGAAACTGGGATTGATCTTGAAAAAGTGTGTGCGGCGGGCGAGTTTATTTCCCATGCGCTTGGGCGTGCGCCGCATTCGCGGGTGAGTCGGGCGCTGGCGGCGAAACGAGCGAACGCTTAGCGGATTTTTCTATCGCCCCGACAACGCAATCAATTCTTTCGCAAGCTTCTCCGTCGCCGATCCCACTTCATGCCCGCCGAGCATCCGCGCCACTTCTGCGACACGGGCTTTCTTGTCGAGCGCGTTCACTGACGTTGTCGGACTCGTGCTGTTATCGCGCGACACCGTGAAATGATGATCAGCATGTGCTGCGACTTGCGGCATGTGCGTGACGCAAAGAATTTGTCGAGCTGATGTTTCGTTCGCGAGCGTTTGTAGTTTTCGACCCACTTGCGCGGCGACCTTCCCGCCAACCCCGACATCGACTTCATCGAACACAAGCGTTGGCACCGAAGCCGCGTCACCGCATACGACGAGAATCGCGAGAGAAAGTCGTGCCAGCTCGCCGCCCGAGGCAACCTTTGCAAGCGGCGCAAACGGCAAACTCGCGTGCGAACGGAATACGAATTCGATGGATTCTGCGCCGGTCGATTCAATCGAAGTCAACGGCGTCAGCTGCGCGGCAAATGAAGCATTCACCATCGCAAGATCAGGTAGCTCAGCGGTCACTGATTTATTGAGTTTTTTCGCAGCAGCTTCGCGTTTTGTTGTGAGTGCTTTGGCTGAGCTTTCAAGTTCACGATCTGCCACTTCCGCAGCTTTCTCCAGCGCCGCGATGTCTTGAGATGCTTTCAACTCACTGAGCTTAGTCTCCGTTGTTTCCCAATGCGTTTGCAATGCCTCGGGTCGAACGCGCACTTTGCGTGCGAGCGTGAAGAGCGCGGATACGCGTGATTCCGTTTCTTGCAATCGCTGTGGGTCGAGATTGAGTTTTCCGATGTACGTGCGTAGCGACTGGGTGGCTTCGTCGAGTTGAACATTGGCGGATTCGATAAGCTGACGTGCTTCAGCTAGCCCCGGGTCGATTCGTTCGGCGTGCGCGAGCGACGATGCAAGTTGTGCAAGTTTTTCTGCAAGTCCATCATCATCGACCAGCGCAGCGCGAGCGGCTTCGGCCGTTTGCAATAGCTCCTTCGCGTGACTCAACCGCGATTGCTCTTGCGACAGCGCGGTCCATTCTTCTGCGTTCGGTTTCGCTTCACGCAGCTCTTTCACCTCAGCTTCGAGAACAGCGCGTTCGCGCGCGATCACCTCGGAGGCGTTCTTCGCTTCGATGAGCGCGCGACGTGCGGCAACGCTCGCTTGATGCGCCACTCGGACTGCGCTCGCTTCGTTCAGGGCGCCCGCGTAACGGTCCAGTAAATCGCGCTGTGTTGCGCTTTTCATCAGCGCTTGATGCTCGTGTTGCGCATGAAGTTCGAGCAGAAGAGCGCCGAGATCACGCAGTTCAGCGACCGACGCGGGGCGGCCATTAATCAATGCGCGCGATTTCCCAGCGGCATCAATCACGCGACGCAGCACAACATTTTCCGCGTCAGGCTCATCTTGTGCGGCAAGCCATGCTCGCGCGGCTTTGTTTTTTGCCAGATCAAATTCGGCGGTGATGTCAGCTTGTTTTTCACCGACGCGCACGCTGCCGCTATCCGCACGGGCTCCGAGCGCCAGACCGAGCGCATCGAGCACGATCGATTTTCCCGCACCCGTTTCGCCCGTGAGCGCGATCATGCCGCGATCAAACTCGATATCGAGACGATCAATTAAAACGAAGTTACGAATGGAGAGTTGGCGGAGCACAGTCGAGCGATTGAGTTATTTTTTTGAAACGGCAAGACCTTCGGGCGTCTCAGTCCAACCCAATTTTTCGCGCAGCGTGTGGTAGTAGTCGTAATCGAGCGGATGCCAGAGGCGCACGCGTTCGTCAGCGCGTTTCAAGGTCACAGCGTCGCCTTCCTTAAGCGGAATGTAGTGATGGCCGTCGATACTTGCAATCGCTTCGCGTGCGCGGGCGACGGTGATGCGAATTTCCGAATCATCAGCGACGACGATGGGGCGATTGGTGAGTGCGTGTGGCGCAATCGGCACGATGGTGAACGCATTGACCGACGGTGCAATGATCGAGCCGCCTGCGGAAAGCGCGTAGGCGGTTGAACCTGTCGCCGTGGAAACGATCACGCCGTCTGCGCGGAAGCCGTAAGCGAAACGATCATTGAGCGAAATTTCTAGATCAACGAGCGTAGTTGCGCCCCCGCGATTGACAACGACATCGTTCATAGCGAGGTGATGCACGCCCGCTTCAACCGAGGCCGAAAGCAACGAACGTTTTTGCTCACGATATTCGCCGCGCAAAATTCGAGGAATCGAATCTTCAACGTTGGCGAGCGAAAGATCGGTTAAAAAACCCAGCCGCCCTTGATTCACGCCCACAATCGGAACGTCGTACATCGCGAGCTGTCGTGCAACAGAGATCAGTGTGCCGTCGCCGCCGATGGCAATCACCAATCCGCATTGTTCCCCGATGCCCTTAGAGTCAAGGCGATCAATCGATTTATTTTTGATATCGATTGCTGTATTTTCTTCGATTATCGCCCTGTAGCCTTGAGCTTTTAGGATTCTTGCCAATCGCTCGACAGGCTCTCGCATATCGCGCACCTGAGCGCCCTCGCGCGGCGACGGTCGCGCCGCAATCGCTACAGGACAGGGCGAGAGCGGTGGATAGTGTTGTTGTGAGCGCTGCGGCATGAATGGATTTAATCACAGCGGTTTCACTCGAAGCTGATGGTTTCTTACAATGCAGTGCTCTATGGACGAACGCGCACAAATTCTTCTCAGAACCTTAGTTGAGCGCTACATCGCCGATGGCGAACCTGTGGGTTCGCGCACGCTATCGAAACAGTCCGGATTAGATTTGTCACCCGCGACGATTCGCAACGTTATGGCTGATCTTGAAGAGGCAGGCTTTATTGCCAGTCCGCACACGTCAGCAGGTCGAATCCCAACACCGCGCGGTTACCGTTTTTTTGTTGATACCTTGATGGTGACGCAGCCCCTTGCGCAGATCGAAATGCGCGAGGCGGCCGCAAACATCAAAGGACAGCAGCCGCAAGAGCTCATCAGCGCAGCTGCGCGAATGCTTTCAGAGCTCTCTTCGTTCGCAGGCGTTGTGGCTGCGCCGAAAAAAGCGCCATCGTTCCGCCACGTTGAATTCGTTCGCATTTCCGAACGACGCGTTTTGATGGTACTCGTCTCGGCTGATGGTGACGTGCAGAACCGAATCTTGAGCACTGAGCGCGCGTTCACTCAATCACAGCTCATCGAAGCCGCTAACTTTTTCAATGAGCACTTTGCCGGACTTCCATTCGATCAGGTCAAACTGCGACTTACCGACGAGCTAAAGCGGCTGCGCGAAGACATGGTTTCGCTAATGACCGTCGCTGTCGAGGCGAGCGCAGACGCAGTGTCGAACAGCGAACCGATGGTCATTTCTGGCGAGCGTAATTTGCTGCAATCCAGCGATATCGGCAGCAACATGACGACCGTGCGGCGGCTGTTCGATTTGTTTGAGCAGCGCACCCAGCTACTGCATTTATTTGATCAGGCCAACCGCGCAGAAGGTGTGCAAATTTTTATCGGCGGCGAATCACAAGTCGTGCCACTTGATGAGTTGTCGATGGTAACGGCGCCCTATCAAGTGAACGGGCAAATTATTGGCACCTTGGGGGTTATCGGCCCGACGCGCATGGCCTACGACCGCGTGATTCCAATCGTTGATCTCACCGCGAAACTGCTCTCTTCGGCGATGCAACGGGAGTTGGGGGAATCGTAGCGCGTATCGTTGCAACGCTTGCGAGTGATTGGTCATTGCGAGTGGTGCGAAGTGAAGCGCGGCAACCCATAGCGGCAGAGTGCGAAGTCGATTCACCGGACGGTGATTGATTTCTGGGTTGTTTCGCTTCGCTCGCAATGACAAAAATTTGATTTTCTGGTCACGAGATACGTTGTGATGAACCTTGTTCGTCTTTCACACTATCATTGTCATTGATTTTCCAGGTTGTTAAATGGCAAACGTTTCTTCTAGTCCACCTACCCCCGCTCACGGTCGCCAGCCGCGAATCGGTATTTTGTTCACTAATCTCGGTACGCCCGATGAGCCAACGACTTCTGCGGTGCGCCGCTATCTCGCAGAATTTCTGAGTGATCGTCGCGTCGTTGAAATTCCGCCGCTATTGTGGAAACTAATTCTCCACGGCATCATTTTGCGGACGCGTCCTGCAAAGAGCGCAAAAAAATATGCGACCGTTTGGACACCGGAGGGATCTCCGCTTCTGGTTTGGACCAATCGACAAGCGCAGTATCTGCGCGGGTATCTTGGCGAGCAGTTGAAAGCGATGGGTTTGCCGAGCGACCTAGTGAAAATCGAAGTCGGTATGCGCTACGGGAATCCGTCGATTGCGAGCGCCTGGGAGAAGCTCAAATCACAAAACTGTGATCGTCTGCTAGTCCTTCCGATGTATCCACAGTACGCGGGCAGCACGACGGCGACTGCGTGCGACGTCGTTTTTGATTTGATGAAACGCGAACGCTTTCAACCCGCAGTTCGCACGATTCAATCGTGGCATGACGATCCAAACTACATTGATGCGCTTGCGAAACACGTCTCTGCGTATTGGCAGAAACACGGCCGGCCCGACAAATTCATGATGAGTTTTCATGGCGTGCCGAAATTTACGCTCATGAAGGGCGACCCCTATCATTGCATGTGCCAAAAAACGTCGCGGCTTTTGGCTGAAGCACTAGGATTGAAGGCAGATCAGTGGGTTCACACGTTCCAATCTCGGTTTGGCCGCGCTGAATGGTTGAAGCCCTACACCGACGATATGTTGAAGTCTCTGCCCACGCAGGGCGTCAAGAAACTTGACGTGATTTGCCCAGGTTTTCCGGCGGACTGTCTTGAAACGCTTGAGGAGATGGCGGAAGAAGGAAAAGAGACTTTCCTGCATGCAGGTGGATCTGAGTATCGCTACATTCCGGCGCTAAATGACAATCCACTGCTGATCAAAGCGCTGGGAGCTCTTGCCATGCGGAATCTGCAGGGATGGTTGAACGCGCCACCGACCGCGGCCGAACTCGAGCAGCAATCGACCCGAGCAAAATCGCTCGGTGCGGTGAACTAATGTGAAACGCAGAAACGCACTCTCGCTAATCGGTGGTGGCTTGGCGCTGCCGTTGCTTTCGGGCGGTTGTGCTGAATTCGGATCGGGCTACGACGATCAAGACACACCGCGCGAAGTTCCGATTCGCTGGCCCGAAGGCAAGCCACGAACAGCGCTGGTGCTCGGCAGCGGGGGGCCACGCGGTTTCGCGCACGTTGGCGTGCTCAAAGTGCTCGAGGCAAACTCCATAGAGCCCGCGCTCATTGTTGGCGCAAGCGCAGGTGCGATCGTTGGGGCGCTTTACGCGGCGCGCATTCCCGCAGCGCGGGTGGAGTCGCTCGCGCTCAATCTTGGCCTGCGCGAGGTTGTCGACCCTGCGGTATTTCGCCCAAACCGTTTCATCGGGCGTGCGATGCAGAACACGCTAAACGAAAACATTTCGATTGCGCGCATTGAAGACTTGCCGCGTGCCTTTGCAGCGGTTGCAGCCAATGTCAAAGAACGCAAACTCGCCGCATTTACTGCAGGCAACGTCGGCGCAGCGGTGCGCGCTTCGGCATCGCTACCCGAGTATTTTTTGCCGACCACGATTGCCGGTATTGACTACGAAGACGGCGATACGCTGTCTCCGGTGCCAATTCAAATCGCGCGACGGCTCGGTGCGACTCGTGTCGTTGCGGTTGATGTTTCGGCATGGAAAGAAGATGAGCCAAGTTATGCGCGCGCAGAATGGTTGCGTCGCGATGCAGAGCGTCGCGAAATCATTAATGCAGAAGCGAAAGACGCTGACTTTTTATTGCGAATTCGTCTGCCGTACTTAGCGGGTGCGTCGCGCGAGTATCGTGAGAACGTGATTTCTCTGGCAGAAGCGCAAACGCGCTTGGCTACCGATCAAATCCGGTTCGCACTTGCTTCCACGTAGCGACTATTTGGTTTTCCACTCGCCTGCGCTAGCGAAGAATTGAGCAGCTTCCGTGTTGAGCCACGCTTTGGCTTTTGCATCATCGCGAAGATAGCTATCAAGGAACTTGAGCGTTGAAACTTGCACGGCGTCAAAAATTCTTGGCGCAGCTGACTTGGGGATTTCTTTCAGGTGCGGCATCTCGGCGCGACTGCCATTGGCGTCGCCGTTAAAAACCATGTGATCCGCGCCGTTGAGCACAAACAAATATTTGTCGCCTGCAGGCTGATATTCGTACACCTTAGTGCGCTTTTCTGCAGCATCACGCGAGTAAGGATTTTTGCTCAGCGGGTCTCCGTCTCTAGTGCCGGTGATCGACAGGAAAGGCACACTCATCGATCCGTAACGATCAGGCATGGTTCGTTCTAAGCCTGTTGCGTTTGGACTAAACGCAATGAACGCTTTGATCCGAGGATCGGCGAGAGTTTTTACCGCCCCTGGGTAGCGCTGCCCCGCCAGTCCACTCGTAGTGTGCGCGCCGTAGCTGTGGCCCGTCATCGCGATTCGAGAAAGATCGGCGCGTGCCATCCAGTTTTTCGCGCCGTCTTTCTGCTGGCGCTCTATTTCACTAATTAGGAATCTCACGTCGTCGGTGCGTCCGATGAGCTGCTCGGGTTGCATCGCTCGCTGCAAACGATCTTTAGGGCGTTCACTTTCATCGCCGCGCCAAATCGCCTCATCGCTACCGAGATGCTGCAAATGCACGACCAAATAGCCGTTGGCCGACCAGTATTCACCCCATGCTTTACCGCCTTCACGCGATCCGCCAAGACCGTGCGAGAAAATCACCAGCGGCGCTTTTTTGTCACCGTCTGGGACGCGCACTTTTATCGGAATCGCTCGATCACGTGAGCTGTCTTTGAGTTCTGTGTCGATCACTTGCGGCGCGGCAGCGGCGGATTGAGTAGATACAAGTGCAGCCACGGCGACAAGAATCAGAATGCTTTTTTTCATGTTGAGAATGTAACGAAAACGGCAGCGAAAGGTGGACGTGGAACTGCCTCAAATCATTTCGCTTGTAAGCAGTTGTAACCAATCGCCGATAATTGAACTATGCCTTCCGTCGTTCTCTCCACGCTCAACGCCCGATATGCGCACGCCTCGCTCGGCATTCGCTATTTGTTCGCCAACCTCGATGATGAATTGCGAGCAGACGCAAAGATCGCGGAATTCGTGATTGGCACGAAAACCGAGGCGCTTGTTGAGCAAATTCTTGCTGAGAATCCGCGTGTGGTGACGTTCGGCGTGTACATCTGGAACGTGGACGAGACGACCAAACTAATTGCGATGCTGAAAGCCGTCGCGCCTCAGATTAAAGTCGTGATTGGTGGCCCCGAGGTGAGTTTTGAGATTCCCGAACAACGTGTTTGTTCCCTCGCCGATTACGTGATCACCGGGCCGGGCGATGTGACGTTTAACAAGCTCATTCGCGCGCTGATTCACGGCCCACGTCCGCTAATGAAAGTGCATGTTGGCGAAGAACCTGACCTCGATCAAACTAAATTGCCGTACGAGTACTACACCGACGAAGACATCGCGAAGCGAAATTTGTATGTCGAGGCCTCGCGCGGTTGTCCGTTCAAATGCGAATTTTGTTTGAGCGCACTCGATAAAACGGCTGTGCCGTTTAACACCGAGCGCTTCCTCGCTGAGATGGCGAAGCTCTACGATCGCGGTGCGCGCACGTTCAAGTTCGTTGATCGCACGTTCAATTTAAACATCAAAGTGTCACTCGCGATCCTCGATTTTTTCCTCGAACGCATCGAGGCGAAACCCGACGATCCCTGCTTCGCACACTTCGAACTCGTGCCCGATCATTTGCCGGAGAAATTGAAGGCAACAATTGCCAAGTTTCCAGCAGGCACGCTGCAATTTGAAATCGGCATTCAAACGTGGAATGTGGATGTGCAAGCCCACATTTCTCGCAAACAGAACAACGATAAAGCGAAAGACAATATTCGTTGGCTTCATGAAAACTCAAATGCCCACATGCATGTTGATTTGATCGCGGGCTTGCCGGGAGAAACGTTTGCGAGTTTTGGCGAGGGCTTTGACACACTTGCGCGACTCGGACCGCATGAAATTCAAGTCGGCGTGTTGAAGCGATTGCGCGGTACGCCCATCATTCGTCACACCGAAAATTTTGCGATGCGCTACAACCCGGACGCACCGTACAACATTCTTTCCAATAACGAACTCAACTTCGCTGATCTGCAACGCATCAATCGCTTTGCGCGATTCTGGGATTTGATCGGCAATAGCGGCCGCTTTCCGAACACGCTGCCGCTCGTGCTGCGCGAATTGCCAACCTCCGCGTTCGAGCGCTTCCTCGCGCTAGCCGATTGGATCTTCGCAGAAACGGGTGCAACGCATCAAATCGCGCTCGAACGACTCTTCGATTTGGTCTATCGCTGGCTCGTCGAACAAGGCGGTGAACCGGAGCAAACTGCGCAAGCAGCAATCCTCGCCGACTATCAAAAAAGCGGCTCAAAAGGACGGCTATCGTTCATGCATCGTGGTTTGACGGTAGGCGATCACTTCCCAGTGAACGCACAACGTGCGACGCCTGCGCGGCAGAGGCGGCATTTGGAATCGTCGATAGAAAGCAAATAGAACTTAGCATGCGTGCCCGAATGAATTGGGTGATTAATACATATTTACTGTTTATTGAGTAAGCGCATTTATCGCCGAACCCCTGCTTTGATCAGGCGATAACGCGCAACGCTACCATCGTCTCCTCTCCCTCTGGGAGAGGTCGGCCGTTAGGCCGACTGAGGGAAACACTCAAACGAAATTACGCAGAATTCTCTCAGCGAAGCACCCTCACCCAACGCTTCGCGTTGACCTCTCCCAAGGGGAGAGATACCGGATCTACGCGAACCGCTGCGCATCACTCAGCTCACCACCCCGCCCCGCCCCGGCAACGCCGCCATGATCGCGCGGCGCTCGGCATGCGAATAACTCGCCCACTGCGCAATCTCATCCAAAGTGCGATTGCAACCGACGCAGATGTTCGTATCCGGGTCGATAACACAGATTTTTTCGCAGGGGGATTCGATGGGTTGGAAGGTGGCGGGCATGTCGTGATTATCTCAGTCCGACGCAACCGAGATACAGAACTGTCGTTAGCCAGCACAACATCGACGGATATATTCATGACACTAATCGTACGATATGCGCAAAGGAATATGTATGGGAATGGTCGCTTGCTTTGTTGCGTTAAGCCCAACCGCACAACGCGAACTCGTTGAATCACCGGATTTGATTGAGAGTTACTTGTACCCGGAAGATGGTGATGGTGAGCTAGAAAACTCAGTCGACATCGATAAGGCGTGGCACGGTTTGCACTACTTACTTACCGGTAAATCAGAAGGCGGCGAGCCGCCATTGGCTTGGGCGATCCTGGGTGGGCAAGAAATCGGTGGCGACGTTGGATTTGGTGCTGCGCGATTTGTCTATCCAGAGCAAGTGAAGCAAATCGCTGAGGCTTTAACGACGCTCGACGAGAAGACACTGCGATCTCGTTTTGACCCTGATGCGATGAAGCGCCTTGACATTTATCCCGAAGTAATTTGGGTTCGTGATCAGAGCGAAGCGCTCGATTACTTGATCGAAAACTACCAAACAGTGTTTTCTTTCTATCTGGAAGCGGCGAAAAACGGGGCGGGCGTAATCACCTGGCTCTGCTGAGCAACTCTTTCCATATTCGAACTGGTTGCAACTCGGATTCCTAACTCGACAAGCTCTTCGCGAACGGGGAGCAGAAGAGCGCGAGCGACAAAACGATACTGTTACCGACTTAGTGCCCGCCGTACATTCCCCGTTGTCACCTCAGCGAACGCCTCCACACTAATCTCACTTATTGGTCCCGCAACAATATGTGTGAAGCGCGTTCATGGTTCGACAAGCTCACCACGAACGGGAGTAGTTCAAACAAAACATTGCCGGATCAATAGCTCCGCCAGCATCGCAGCGTTACGCGCCTGTGAGCCCATCGCGCCTAGAAAACTTGTTGGAGTATCAGGTGTGTCTTTTTCGATAACGTTCGTTATCTCGCGCGTCGGGTTCACTGCGCCCGCTAAAAGCCCGTTGTTAGCGCCAGCCACATGAAGTTCGCTCTGCGCAATTCGCCGCTATGGCTGTTCGAATCCGCGAACGTGTTCAGATGAATGATTACGTTGCGTTGCGCATCAACGTGGGTCGCAAGTTTCGGTGTTACGAGAAACGGTGACGAAAAATCATTGACAAACGCACCGCTCACGAAACCGAGCTCACCACTCGATAGTATTGGCGCAACCGACGAAATAGTCGGCTGCCTGTCGGGTGCTCCGCCGATGATCTATCTGAGCCGTATGCCGTTAGACCAACCACTAGCGCGGCGAACGAAGTTTTGCCAACGAATTGCCCCAAGCGCAACGCCCTTGTCGGCGCGAAAGGTCTTTCGCGAAGAGACTTAGCCGTGCTTTCGCTGGGGTGATTCGGCTGATCGCGGGTTTATTCGGTTCACGTATCGCTTTTACTTGCGTAAATGCTTCGCAAAAAAACGTTCGTTTCGCGCGTAAAAATCCACGATGTTTTCGTTCGCATTGAAGCCATGTCCTTCGTCGACGTACACGTGATATTCGATGGACTTACCCGCTTTTTCCATCGCGTCTCGCATCGTTGTGCCATGAATGATGGGGACGCGCTCATCTTGTGCACCCATCGTTAGCATCAGCGGCGCACGAATCTTTGACGCGTTTTTCGCGGGCGATGTCGCATCGAATTGCGCGCGATCCGCGTCGCGATCACCAACGCGGCGCTTGAAATCGGTTTCGAAGTAATCGGTCAATCGCGCGGTGTCAGACCACGTCACCGATTGCAGCAATTCAAGATCGGTCACTGCGATAAACGCACTGCCCGCAGCCCACAATTCGGGATCTTTCACCAAGCCTTGCAACACCGCGTAGCCACCGTAGCTACCGCCAAACAAACCCATACGCGCTTTATCGACGATGCCTTCTTTCACCAAATGCAGCGCGCCATCGGTGATGTCATCTTGCATCGCGAGCCCCCATTGCTTGAAGCTCGCGCGATAGTGCTTTGCGCCGAAGCCGAGAGAGCCGCGCGGTTCGGGCTCAAGTACCGCATACCCGCGCGACGCGAAGAACTGTGCGGTGGGCGCCCGCCCCCATTGAACGCCATGAAAACTACGTACCCACGGACCGCCGTGAACGTGAACGATCAGCGGTAACTGTTTCGCGTCAACGCCGCGCGGCAACGTGAGCCACGCAGGAATTTTGAGCCCATCGCGCGCGGTGTACATCACAAATCGCCGCTCCGCCATCAAAGAAGGCGGCAACCACTCGCGCGTCGCCCCGATTTTCTCGAGCGTTCGCGGATTAACGTCAAATAGAAAATAGGCACCAGCATCAGTGGCTGATTGCGAAAATACGACCAGATGTTTGGCTCCCTCTTCCGCAGGCGTAATCGTATTCGCAGTATTCGGAAGCGCTTTGTCGACCGCCGCTTGCAACTCTGCGTAGCGTTGACTAAACCACTGCGTTCGGGGCATATCGTCACTGTAGCGAACACCCAGCACCTCGCCCGCGCCTTGCGAGCGAATCAGCCCGCCCGAAACATCAAGCCACGGATGAGCGATGAGTAATTCACCCAGTGTTTGCTTTTTTGGATCGAATTTATAGAGCGCAGTGCGATCTTTTCCCGCTCGCGTCGCGACGATTAGGGTTTCGCCATCAGCGTCGAACGCGATAGGTCGAATGACCGCATTTTCATCATCCGTTGCCGCAATTTGTTGCCATTCGTCATCGGCTTTATCGCGAAACCATAAAGTTTGTCTACGTAACTTGTTGGGTGATTCGCGTGGCTCTAAGCGAAGTGCAGCGCGGGGCACGAGACTGCGATCGAGTGCCCATGCCGTGACATCACCTGGATTTTTATGCGTGAGTATTTTCGTACGGCCCGTTCGGGTATCGAGTCGATACACGCCCTCCGTTGAGCGACTCTCTGCGAACATACCGATGATCAAATCGCCAGAGCCATCGCGAGTGGTGCTCAGTACGCGAATGCGACGACGATCTGGCGAAAGATTGCGCGAATTTTTGCCATCAATATCCACCGCAAAACTCGCGAGATACTGCGGCGTGCCGGTGTCAAGCTGACGATTCACCGTGCGAAAGAAAAGCCGCGTGTTATCTAGCCAAAGAAACTCACCGACGTCGGTTCTGCTGAAATTCGCAACTACCGTTGCGCTTCGGTTTTCAAGAGCAATCACCGCGAGCGCATCGCGGCCATTGACCGGCGCAATTGCAGCCAAATGTTTTCCATCGGGCGATATGGACATTTGCGCGTAACGCGGTAAGCGAAAAAAATCTGCTACTGAAATGTCAGCGGCGGATTTAGGCGAAGGCGGCGGTGCGGCCGGTTGAGCGAGCGCTGCCGTTTGCGTGAGCGCAGCTAGCACGAGAAACATACACACCGTACCAACTGCGTGTAGTTCCACTTTGACACGCCCACAGAATAAATTCCGCACCGAAAGCGCGCTTAGAAATCGTTGATTCAAACACCGCACTTCAATCTCCAGCACCACGTTCAGAACGCCGATTTATTGGGCTTATCAACCCATGACGCAATTTTTCGAAAAAGTGCCAAATAGCGATCCTATCCGTACTTTATAGAGCTACCCGCGAATTTGTTGTAAATACAGAAGCAAAATTTTCGGCCCTAGGCGACCGCATTAGGCAGACTTCTCCTGGATGCCATCGTCGTCCGACCGACTTGGCAGCGCCGCCATGATCGCGCGGCGCTCGGCATGCGAAAAACTCGCCCACTGCGCAATCTCATCCAAGGTGCGATTGCAACCGACGCGGATGTTCGTGTCGGGATCGATCACGCAGATTTTTTCGCAGGGGGATTCGATAGTTTGAAATGTTGCGGGCATTTTTGGATTATCTCAGGCTGGGACGAAACCTCTTGGCATGATCGGCAGTCATTGCTAGAGCATCGTGCGTCTCTTTCAAACCCGCTCAAGGACTGTTATGCGAACGAGAATTCTGTATCGCGCTTTTTTTATCGCCCTTGCTGCCTTCGCGTCAGTCGTAGCGAGCGCAACTAACTTTTACGTTGTCTCATTTGAGGTGTCGCGCAGCGGGCAAACCATCGCGGCTCCGAGCTTGATGATGTTGGAGAGTGAACCTGTCTCGTTTAAGACTTCCGGGGAGAACAGGGTTGAGCTGAGCGCCGTGATCCGCAGCGTGAGTGCGGGTGAGATGCAGCTTATCGTTTTCCTCAAAACAGAAAGCGGGGAGCTATCGCCAGCATTTATGTTCACACCGAACGCACCATTGACGGTTTCCAGCGGAGACTTAGAGCTGCGAGTTAAAGTCGACCGCAACAAGACGTAAAGGCCGAGTGTGGCTTAGGCTCGAAAATTACGGCGTACGTTTGAAGTCGTAACTTCCGCAAACGCCTCCACGCTCATTCCTCTTGCCTCCGCTAGCATCGCACCAATCCGCGCCACATGCTCAGGCGCGTTACGCGCGCGTGAGCCCATCGTGCCGAGAAAGCTTGGCGGAATATCGGGTGCGTCGGTTTCGACAACGATGTTCTCTAACGGCACATCACGCAGCAGTCGCCGCACATTGTTGGCCTGCGGGAAGGTCGCCGTGCCGCCAAAGCCCAAACAAAATCCGAGCTTCACGAATGCTTCGGCTTGTTGCTGACTGCCGTTAAACGCATGCGCGAAACCGCCTCGCACTTTGATGCGGCGCAGATGTTTGAGCAGATGATCTTGCGAGCGGCGCACATGCAGCGACACCGGCAAATCGAAATCGCGCGCGATTTTTAGTTGCTCAACGTAGAACCATTCTTGTTCCGCCTGATTGAAATTCGGAATGAAAAAATCGAGCCCGATTTCGCCGATCAAATCAGGCTTTTCGCGCTCTACCCAGTCGCGAAGCACCGCGATGTGTTCACGCGCCGACACGCCGCCCGGCCCCGCGATCCACATCGGATGAATGCCGAAACCCGTGATACAGCCGTAGCGTTCGCGGGTTAGTTTTGCTTGCGCGAAATGATCGATATGCCCCGGTAAGTTGATGATTGCTTCCACACCCGCCTCGCGCGCACGAGAGACGACGTCATCACGATCCGCATCGAACTCTGGCGCGTCAAGATGGCAATGGCTGTCGATCCACATCGCGACTCTTCAAACGATTCGCTACTTTGCGGCTTCCAAGTCTTTCGCCAACTTCTCCGAACGCTCTCTCATTCGCGCCATCATGGGCTCAAGCGCACCCTGCATCGCGGGCATGGCTTTTGTCATAGCCTGTGGCGATTTTTGGATGAACGCGATGCCAGCGGGCGAACGATAAAAATCACGGATGCCGCGCAACTCTTCAACCGAATACGTTTCCGCAAATGCGTCGACCATGCCGACGCGCAATTTACCCATGTACTCGGGACCGAGCATGTCGTCCATAAACTCGGTCATGCTTTTCTGCATGATTTCTTGCTGCTTTGCATTCAACTTCATGTTCGCAAACTGCTTTTGCAGCTGAGCGACCATGGAGCCCGACGATTGGCGCATGCCTTGCATTAGGGTATCGCTCATCGAAAGCTCAACAACTTCCAGCGCGAGTTGCTTGGCTTCGCTTGAGGGTTGTGCGTGAGTAAGTGCGGAAAGAGAAACCGCAGCGATTAAAGCGAGGAGAGGACTCATTCGTTTCACGTTTTTCCTTTGGATGAAACACCGCCGTTATCTTGTTTGCCAAGAAGTTTACAGAGGCTTGTCACCCCTTGAACGACGGATTGCGACAAAGCGCGACTAGCAGTCGACGAAGGCGCCAAACGTCAATCCAAACCGCGCTAAATACTTGCGCAGCCGATCTGCATCATTGACTTCACTGCGCTCGTTGCGCGATACGTTGAAGAGTTTGCGACCCGCATCCGATAACGTGCGGCTTTGTTGGCACACGCGAATCACGGCTTCGAGTTGCAACTGATCGAAGCGATCTAGCGCGCCGAGCGCTGCCTCATCAAGATACACGCTCAAATCGATTTCGCTCGTTCGCGCGCTGAGATTTGCTTTCGCCCACAACCATCTCAGGCGCTCGATTTCTGCGGCAACGACGGCTTCTGTGATCCGCCCGCCTTCGGCGAGTGTGGCCATGCGCGTCACGCTCGCGGAAAGATCGCGAAAATTCCCCGTCCACGCCCCGTCTTCCGAAGATGAAAACGCCATGTATTGCTTTTTCGCTTCTACATTAAATCGCGCTTGTTGCCCAATGTATTTGGGCGTTAACGACAAAAGATAGTCAATATTGGGCTCAATATCTTCGCGGCGCTCCGCGAGCCCGGGTAGCGTGTAACTCCACAAATTGATTCGCGCGAACAGGTCCTCGCGAAAACGCCCCGCGCGCGACGGCGTCAGATAGTTCGCGCGTTTTTGTCGATTCGCTCATTCGCTTTGCATGCTTATACGAGGCACCGAGTTTTCACCTAGGGTTAGCGCAACCTCAACTTCCTTCAGCACCAGGTTTGATAGCTCAATAGCGTCTTTTAGTGCCGACGCCGAGCCACGATGAACCAATCGCGGTATTCGATGCAGCCGATGCAATGGATTTCGGCACGTGATGAAGTTGATGTCCCGGGTCGCGCACCAATGGCCGTGTACGAACGTTGAAGTCCACTGATAGTACTTATCGTAAACGTCCTTTGAGTCGGACTTTTGCGCCATTTCGCGCAAGTTCGATTTTTGCCAATGTCCAGTTTCAATGTCTTGAAATTCCATCCACTTGTCGTCGTTCGCAATAGCTTCAAGCGCATCTATTTCGATGAACTCGGGCACCCCATCTGTATGCCGTTCAGCGTGCAAGTAGGCAAGCTTTGATTGTCCGTTTCCGAATCGTCTCCACGTGAGCCAAAGTTGCGGGTCGTTCTGCGCACCGAGATATTTCGCTGTGATCAGCACTTCGCAGAGCGAACGCAGAATGAACCGACCGGACGCAAGTCCATCGGAGCGACACCACTTCATCTCGTGCAGTAGCGATAGCGCGTAGAGCCCCATTCCAATGATGCCATCGAGTTTTGCGTTTGGCGTCGCGGTCGACATCTCATGAAACACGTGCGTCAGGGCGAGGCGAGCATTCAAAATATCCTCTAAGTTAAGCGACCCAACGTCACTCGCAGGATAATCGTCTCGCGATGTCGGATCTAGACATGCAGTTCCGCGATAGCAAGTGTCCCAGAACTTCTTTATCCATTCGCCGGGCGACTCACGTCGCATTCGCATTTCACCTGCTCGAATGGACGGACGAACGCTTCTAAGATCGCCCCTATCCGGGAAGAACAAAATTTCCTCCGCATGCGTACGCATAGACTCAGGGAAACGCAACTTTCCCCCCGCAATACAGGTGACGAGCTTCAACCACCGGACGTCGGTCGATACCTCCGATTGATGATCAAGCATCGGAATCACTGCGTCAGCAAGGCGATCCCATTCGATTTCGGTCGAGTTGATCCCCAAAGCAATTCGCCACCGATCAATACCCGGAACGCACTGGAGTGCGCAGAGTGGCGTGAGCGCTTCTAAGGCTTTTGACGAGTGCACTATCGGTTCAAGGAATTGCCTTAACTCTTCAATGCTCAGAGCGGCCAGTCGCGTGTGGTCTGGAATCACATCCGGCTGTTTCCAAACCCCTGCTTCTTTGGTATCACCAAGAGCTTCACTAATGTTGTCTTTACACCAAATCACAAGCTTACGAAACAGCTGAAGGTAATCGGCTCTTTCTAACGCGCTAGCCAAGAGGAAAGCCCAGAGCATCTCTGGCGCGTGATCGTCGCGCCATGATGTCAAATGCAATTTCTCTAACGCACTAGCTGGTGACACAAGAGCGCTGCCGACTCGCTTATGCGAAGACAGTGGGGAGTGCACCGATTCACGACGATTAGACTTTCTGCGTTTCTTGTCTGGTTTACTCATGTGTCAATCCCGCTGCGTTAGGTAACGGATGATATTGTCCGCTTGCACACGCCTGATGTTGATTGAGCTTCAAAAAATAGGCATACCAAACGCCCGCGGTTCGATGAAATGAAAAACTACAACGAAGTCCAGACCGAAAACGTCCCGATCAAAATGTGGACGAAGGGCGTGCCTGTGGAGGACGACGCTCGTAAGCAATTGATCAATGCGTCGAAGTTGCAGATTGTGTTTAAGCACATTGCGGCGATGCCTGATGTGCATTTGGGGATTGGTGCAACCGTCGGGTCGGTGATACCGACCTTGCGTGCGATCATTCCTGCGGCGGTGGGCGTTGATATTGGTTGCGGAATGATTGCTTGCAAGACGACGCTGGTTGCCAGTGATTTGCCGGATAACTTGTTGCCGCTTCGTAGTGCGATTGAGCGCGCAGTGCCGCATGGTCGCGTTGCACAGCGCGGGAAGCGCGATCCCGGCGCGTGGGATACGCCGCCGGATGAAGCCGATGCTGCGTGGGCGACGCTCGTCGATGGGTTCGATGAGATCACCGAGATTGAGCCACGCTTGAAGAACACGAACAACCGAAAGCATTTGGGAACGCTTGGAACGGGCAACCATTTCATTGAGATTTGTCTCGATGAAAAGCAATCGGTGTGGATCATGTTGCATTCGGGTTCGCGCGGCGTGGGCAACGCAATTGATACGCTCTACATTGAGCGCGCTCGTGAAGAAGCGATCAAGAACAACATGAATTTGCCGGACAAAGATTTGGCCTATTTCGAGGAAGGCTCGAAGTATTTCGGCGACTACGTGCGCGGCGTGAGCTGGGCGCAGCAGTTTGCTAAGTTAAATCGCGAAGTAATGATGCAGCGCGTGATTGCAGCGATGAAGCTGGTGATCGCGAAACCGTTTGAGACGCATCTCGAAGCGGTGAACTGTCATCACAACTACGTGAGCCGCGAAACGCATTTCGGTGAAGATGTGTTCGTTACGCGTAAGGGCGCGGTGAGCGCGAAGCGCGGGGAACTCGGGATCATTCCTGGTTCGATGGGCGCGAAAAGCTACATCGTGCGCGGAAAAGGCAATCCCGAGAGCTTTAATAGTTGCAGCCACGGCGCAGGTCGTGTGATGAGTCGTACGCAAGCGAAAAAGCGCTTCACACTCGCCGATCACATCAAAGCGACCGAAGGCGTGGAATGTCGAAAAGATGAAGACGTGATCGACGAAATTCCGATGGCGTACAAAGATATCGATGCCGTGATGGAAGCGCAGCGGGATTTGGTGGACGTGGTGTACATGTTGAAACAGGTGGTTTGTGTGAAGGGGTAGTTCGTGGGCGCGCGTGTTCCTACAAAGTTCAAAGAGCGAAAAGCCGCCTTAAAAAGTGGCAAACAGCGACGCGCGCAAATTGTTGCGCGTCGAAAGAAAAGCAATTCAGCTGTTGAATGGATTGATCCCGATTCACTTACAGAGAATTGGCCGAGGGGTGCGATTGCAGCGAACCATGCCGGGTTGGGATTGCTGAACAGCTATTCGTATCCGCCGTTCTACTACGTGGATAAGCCGTTCACGTGTCGCGATTGCGGCGCTGAAGAAATTTGGCGAGCGACGCAACAGAAGTGGTTTTACGAAGTCGTGAAGGGGGATCTTGCGGCGACAGCGGTTCGATGTTTATCGTGTCGGCGAAAAGAGCGTCAGCGCAGAGCTAAAGCACGTGCGGATTCGTTGCCCGGATTGCTTGCGAAATCGGCGAAGAAAACACGAGCCGATGCCGTGTAGCTCGGACACGAGAATCCGAGCTACGCGTTGCGACCTGATTTTTTTTGTTGATCGAACGTAGGGTGTGATCCTATCGCACCTCGTTCGGATAGGCCCGAAGCGCGAATTTCTTCCTCTCCCTTTGGGAGAGGTCGATGCGCAGGGTTGGGTGAGGGTTACCGGCGGTTCCGCTACGGAGCATTTGGGGTTCAACGCAGTCGTCGTTCGCTGTCGCGCCGACTCAACTCATTGAGCGGCCGCTGTTTTCCCTCACCCGCAGCTTCGCTGCGACCTCTCCCAGAGGGAGAGGTGGATACACCCTGCGATACGCTCGTTATACGCTTTGTGGTTTCCCGTACGCACGCTCCACTTTCGCGATGCGAATCTCGAAGCGTTCGTACCAACGCGAATGGCCGTTTTCTTGCGCGACTTTGTGTTCGGCGTTGGCTTTCCATTGGGCGATGCAGGCTTCGTCGCGCCAGTACGACACGGTGATGCCGAAGCCGTTGGCGTCGCGCGCGGATTCGATGCCGAGGTAGCCTTCTTGGTCTTGCGCGAGTTCGACCATGCGCTCTGCCATGTCGCCGTAACGGTCGTCACTGGGTGTTCGCTGGCTGGAAAAAATGACTGCGCAATAGGGCGGTTTGGGCAATGTGGCGAATGAATTCATGATGAAAACAGTCTTTAGGCTTTAGCGACTATCGGCCAATTTAATTGGGCGATACGGCAATTTACATGTTAAGTTGAATATTTCACATATACAACGTATCGCCCAATAATATCGGGCGTTTATATCGAGAGTTGTCTAACAATTTAGAGCGCAAGTTTCATGTAAAGCACGTCACATTCCGGGTTGTGCACGTAGGCTTCGGTTTCAACGAAACCGAGTGATTCGTAGAGCGCGATGGCGGCGGGCATGCGATTGCGCAGCGTGTCGAGCTTCATCGCTTGATAGCCAACCTTTCGCGCGAAATCGATCGACGTGATGGCAAGTGTGCGGCCAATTCCGGTGCCCTTCGCGGCGTCTTCAACCCACAAGCGTTTCATCTCGCATGTTGTGTTGTCGCCGAGCGGCTTCACCGCGATACAGCCGAGCGCGTTTCCGAATGCGTCGCGCGCTAGCCAAAGTTCGCCGAGTGGCAACACGTATTTGCCTGGCAGTGCTTCGAGTTCGAGATTGAAATCCTGGAAGCACAAATCGACGCCGAGCTTCCCAAGAAACGCGTTGTAGTGACGCATCAGCGTTCGCACATGTTCGAGCGCCTCTGGCGTGCGAACGGGCTCGATGGAGGCTGTCATCAGCGATTCTCTGGGCAGGCGCCGGTGACCACCGTGCTGCCAACGAGCTGCGTCTTGAACTCTTCTATTTTTGCAAGCGTTGCCTGCGCCGGTTCGCGCAACACAATCGAAGTGGCGGCAACAGTTTGTTCGCGCGCGCGATAGGTGGCGGTTTTTACGCCCTTGGTGCGTACCTCTTCGAAGCGTTTGTCAGCGCCCGAACGGGTGCGGAACACGCCAAGCGAAATCGACCATTGCCACGGGCCGGATTCGCTCACGACCGCGGCATCGGTGACGCCTAACCGACTCAATTCTGAGAGCGCGCGCTCAGCGGCCGATTTGTTTGGTTTTGAGGGGATGTATACCCAGTGTTCTGCGGTGATATCAACGCGACGCTGGTTCAACGTTTTGCCAAGGGCGAGCGGTTCGAGTAACGCCTTTGCTTTGGTCAGTTCGGCGTCGTTGAAGGGGCCCCATTCAGCGCAAGCGAGCGTGAGCTGAGCGACTTTGGCCGGCCCGAGTTTCGCGTATTGCTGGCTGGTGAGCACGCGAACGCCTTCGGCGTTGATTGGCTTTAGCCGTTCGCTGTCGGGCGACGCATTGGCAGTGGTGTAGCGATAGTAGCCATAGCCAAAAACGACGAGGTTCGCGATTAACAAAGTGAGCACGATTTTTTTCATTCGTGACCTTCGTTTATTGCTAGCAGGCGAACGCCTTCCAGCGCGAGTGTTTCAATCACGGTTGCCTCTGTACGCATATGAATTAGCAAGCGATACGCGCTGCCGCCGGTCAACACGACTTTGGGCACTTGCGCCACACCGCGCTCGGCCAAGCGGCGCGCAAATCGCTCGTGACTTTGCTCAATCGCGCCGACCATCGCATCGATCGCGCCGGTCGCGAGCGCATCGCGCGTGTTGGTCGGTTGCACCGACCATTCACCGGCATCAACCGAGAGTGCAGCGGTATTCCCGGCCAGCCCGCCGAGCATCGCGTGGTATCCCGCAACAATTGCGCCGCCCAAAAACGTGCCTCGCTCATCGAGTTGATCAATGGTGAGTGCGGTGCCCGCGCTGACCACGAGGCAGGGCGCGAGCGATCGCCGCCACGCGGCGACCAAGGCCGCCCAGCGATCAGTACCCAAACGCGAAGGCTCTTCATAGCCATTCCACACGCCGCACGCGCTTTGGCTAGATTCAATCCAGCCTACGTCGTGGCCAATCGATGCAAGTTGCTCTTCGATTTTTTTGCGCGTTACGGCGTTGGCGACATGACTGCCAGCGATCATTTTCGGCGCGAAAGCCGCGACGCGGGCGCGATCCAAAAATTGATCGAGTTCGGCGATAAACATTGCGCCGCGGTGGACGATGTGATCGCCTTCAAATGCCGCCCATTTCAAGCGCGTATTCCCGACGTCGAGTGCAAGCATGGGCTATGACTGGCTGAAAGAAAAAAATCGCGACTCAGTACATCAAGCAGGCCGCATCGAAAGTAAACCAGAGTGAAGTGTATGCAATGAGCGTCCGTCGTTGATGATCAATGCGCCGTTTGGGTCAAGATCGTGCAGCCGCCCGCTGATGCTGTTCATGGTTTGCGAGAGCGCGGGCGAGACATCGAGCGACGTAAGCTGCACCGCCACCGAAGCATAGGCGCGGCGTGACCACCACTCGTCGCGAAACGCGGAAAAGCCGTGCGCAGCAAACTCCGGAAGCACGCTGGAGAGTTCGGCGAGGATGGATTGTTTGAGCGCGCTGATGATGATCGGCGCGCCATCGGCTACGCGCGGGAGCAGCGACGACACCAGCGCAGCAGCAGGAAGCGCAGCTAATGCGGAGTGCCCTGTAGGGGCCGGGAAGTCGGGGGAAAGCGGCGGTCGCACATTAACGCCGATGCCGATGACCGCCGCGCGTTTGTCGGCAAATCCGTTAACCGTTTCCACCAAAATTCCAGCAAGCTTTGCTTGATCGTCAACCAGCAAATCATTGGGCCATTTCAAGGTGATTCTTTGCTGAGAAAACGGTGCGGCCGCGCGTGCGACTGCAACGCCGACCGCGAGGCTGAGTCCATCCAGCCGTACGCTTGGCGCGAACTCCCAACCGACACTCAACAACAATGCGTCACCGGGCGCAGCATGCCAGCGACGCCCGCGCTGCCCGCGCCCCGCCAATTGCACGTCTGCGGTGACGGCGAGTGCGTGAATAGAGTGCGATGCCGCTCGACGCAAAAGCTCGGCATTGGTCGAATCAACTTGCTGTAGATGCTCGGTTGAAAACGGTGAAGAGCTCATTGCGTGGTGTGTGGGACACAGCTATTTCTTGACAACCCCGATTTTACTGGGCGATACGAACGTTGACAGAAACTCTTGATGATTCCCCGAAACTCCGCTTCTCCCAGCGCATCAGGCGATACGGTCAAATAGTTTTAAGAACAATTTCGCGCGTAACGGCGCCTTGGTAAACCCTAGTGGCAACAGTCTTATAGAAGACTTAGACTGCGTATTCCTGACCGCAGGGTCGGGTTTGTTTTTAGCGTCGTCGACCGTGGCACATGCTAGCTGAGGTCGAAGAACGAATTGCGGCCATGAAGAGCTACCATGCACCGCAAATAAGGAGGATGTAGCGCAATGTCTGAGATGACGACGTTTCCGCGCCTGCTGCGCGCGCACGCGGCGAGCCGCCCGAATGATCCCGCATTGCGCGAAAAATATTTAGGCATTTGGCAAACCTGGTCGTGGTCGCAAACGATGCTTGAAGTGCGCGAAGTGGCGTGTGGCTTAGCGGCGCTCGGCTTTAAGCGCGGCGACAATCTGGCAATCATTGGCGATAACCGTCCTCAGCTATACATGGCATTCGCGTCCGCGCAGTGTTTGGGCGGCGTGGCAGTGCCGATGTATCAAGACGCGGTTGCCGAAGAGATGACCTACGTGCTCGACAACGCTGAGATCAAATTCGCGATTGTTGAAGATCAGGAGCAAGTCGATAAGCTGCTCGAAGCGCGCGAAAAAAATTCCCACGTTTCGCACATCATTTTTAGCGACCCGAGGGGCCTGAGAAATTACAGCGCGCCGGGGCTACAAAGCCTCGAATCTCTGCGTGAGCTCGGTCGAAACTGGGATAAGAGCCATCCCGGCGCGTTTGACTCACAGGTTGAAGCGGGTCAAACGACGGACGTTTCAGTGATGCTCTACACCTCGGGAACCACCGGCAAGCCCAAGGGCGTGTGTCAAACGCACGAAGCGTTCATCACCGCTGCGCGAGGCGGTGTTTCGTTCGATAAGTTGGTCGCCACCGATAACGTGTTGTCGTATTTGCCGATGGCTTGGGTCGGTGATCACTTGTTTTCGTATGCGCAGTGGCTCGTTGCTGGATTCACCGTCAATTGCCCAGAATCGGGCGATACCGTCATGATCGATTTGCGTGAAATAGGTCCCACCTACTATTTCGCACCGCCGCGCGTATTTGAAGGTCTGCTTACGAATGTGATGATTCGCATGGAAGACGCGAGCCGAATCAAGCGTTGGTTGTTCGATAAATTTATGGCGGTTGCCAAGCGCTCCGGTGCAAAGATTCTCGATGGCGAAGAAGTTGCAGCAAAAGATCGACTTCTCTACTCATTGGGCAACGTGCTCGTATACGGACCGCTGAAAAACACGCTTGGCATGAGCCGAATTCGAGTGGCCTACACCGCCGGCGCCGCGATTGGCCCCGACCTATTCCGCTTCTATCGCTCTATCGGCATCAACTTGAAGCAGCTCTACGGGCAAACCGAAACCTGTGCCTATGTAACGCTGCAGCCTGACCGACAGATTAAGTTCGATAGCGTCGGCAAAGCGGCACCAAGCGTCGAAGTCAAACTAGCTGACAACGGAGAGGTGCTTGTGCGAGGGCCGATGGTGCTCAAGGAATATTACAAACGTCCCGACGCAACAGCTGAATCGATTGATAAGGAAGGCTACTTTCACACCGGCGACGCAGGCGTTTTCGATACTGAGGGACACTTAAAGATCATTGATCGCGCGAAGGACGTGGGCCGCCTTTCAACGGGTGCGATGTTCGCGCCGAATTACATCGAAAACAAACTCAAATTCTTTCCCTACATCAAAGAAGCGGTGTGCTTTGGTCACGGCAAAGACAACGTGATGGCATTCATCAATATCGATCTCACCGCAGTGGGCAACTGGGCGGAACGTAAAAACATTGTGTACTCAGGCTACATCGATCTCGCGGGCAAGGATGAGGTGTACTCATTAATTCGCGATTGCGTGGAAAAAGCGAACGCTGAACTTGCGACTGAGGGCGAGCTCTCAAATTCGCAAATTGCACGCTTCCTCGTGTTGCATAAAGAGCTTGATCCCGATGATGACGAATTGACGCGCACTCGTAAAGTGCGGCGCGGGTTTATTCAAGAGAAGTACGGCCCACTCGTCGATGCACTGTTCACGGGGAAACAAGTTCAACACATCGAAACGCAAGTTAAATTCGAGGATGGTCGCACTGGCTCCATCGCAGCTGATATCAAGATTGCCGATGCAAAACGCTTTCCCGCTGTGACGAAGGCGGCCGCATGAGCGATTCCGCGCAAAGAAAAATCGGCGATGTGATTCTTAAAGCGGACAACGTATCGCTCTCATTCGGCGGCGTGAAAGCGCTCACCAATATTTCGTTCGATGTTCGCGAGCACGAGATCCGCGCGATCATTGGCCCGAACGGCGCGGGCAAAAGCTCGATGTTGAACGTGATCAACGGCGTGTATCACCCGCAAGAAGGCACGATTACCTATCGCGGTGAGCAGCGCAAAGATATGGATACGCATGCGGCAGCGAAAAGCGGCATCGCGCGTACCTTTCAAAACATCGCTCTGTTTACCGGCATGAGCGTTCTCGACAACATCATGACCGGTCGCAACCTCAAAATCAAATCAACGTTTGTTGAACAAGCGCTTTGGATCGGTCGCGCGCGTCGCGAAGAGATGGAAAACCGTCGCGTCGTGGAAGAGATCATCGACTTTTTGCAACTCCAACATGTTCGCAAGACCCCCGTCGCGCGTTTGCCGTACGGCATAAAAAAACGCGTAGAGCTTGCCCGCGCTCTAGCGGCCGAACCCTCAATGCTTTTGCTTGACGAGCCGATGGCCGGTATGAATGTCGAAGAGAAGCAAGACATGTGTCGCTTCGTGCTCGATACCAACGATCAATTCGGCACGACCATCGTCTTGATCGAACACGACATGGGCGTGGTGATGGATATTTCAGATCGCGTGGCGGTGCTTGACTACGGCAAGAAAATTGGCGACGGTACGCCGGATGAAGTGCGCAGCAATCCGGAAGTGATCAAAGCCTATTTGGGAGCGCATTGATGCAATTTTTCTTCGAAGTTTTAATTGCCGGTTTGCTCTCAGGCGTGATGTATGCGCTGGTGGCACTTGGCTTTGTGTTGATTTTCAAAGCCTCCGGCGTGTTCAATTTCGCTCAGGGCGCAATGGTCTTTTTCGCGGCCTTGACGACCGTGGGGCTCAAAGAAGAATTCGGATTGTCGCTGTGGCTCGCGATTCCGATCACGATGGTGGTGATGGTGCTGCTCGGCATCGCCACTGAACGCATCGTATTGCGACCGCTCGTGAATCAACACGACATTACGCTATTTATGGCGACGATTGGTCTCACATTTTTCCTTGAGGGGCTCGCGCAGCTCATTTGGGGGTCGAATGTTCGCAGGCTTGATCTGGGCATTCAAGATGTGCCGATCGAGTTCGTAATGGACAAAACGGGAATGCTGATTTCGCAGTTCGACGTGATCGCTGCGATCATCTGCGCGATCCTCGTCGCTGCGCTCGCAATCCTTTTCAACAAAACTAAGGTGGGTCGCGCGCTGCGCGCAGTGGCTGACGATCATCAAGCGGCGCTCTCTGTTGGCATTCCATTGCAACATGTGTGGGCGATTGTGTGGGCCGTTGCCGGATTCGTTGCTCTTGTCGCAGGATTGCTTTGGGGATCGCGCAATGGCGTGCAGTTCGCGTTGACTTTCGTTGCGCTCAAGGCCCTTCCAGTGTTAATCCTCGGTGGCTTTACCTCCGTGCCTGGCGCGATCGTCGGCGGTCTCATCATCGGCGCGTCAGAAAAACTGGCTGAGGTCTATATCGGCCCCTATGTCGGCGGCGGCATTGAAGGATGGTTCCCCTACGTGCTCGCGCTTGTATTTCTGTTAGTTCGCCCCGAAGGATTGTTCGGCGAGAAAATCATCCGGAGGATTTAGCGTGATCTACAGAGAAGCCGGTCAATACAAAACGACCTACGACACCGACACGCAGATTTTCCCAATCGCGCAGGATCGCTATGCGATGCTCGCCATCCTATTAATCGCGTTCATCGTGATTCCGTTCGTTGCAACGCCGTACATCTTCTCGGCGATTTTGATTCCATTTTTGATCTTTTCACTCGCCGCGCTCGGACTAAACATCCTCACCGGCTACGCAGGCCAAATTTCGCTCGGTACCGCGGCCTTCATGGCGGTCGGCGCATTCGCAAGCTACAACTTCATGTTGCGCGTGCCCGGTATGCCGATACTCCTCGCTTTCATTTTGGGTGGCATCTGTGCTGCAATGGTCGGTATTGCATTTGGTTTGCCAAGTTTGCGTATTCGCGGGTTCTATCTTGCAGCGTCAACGCTTGCAACGCAGTTCTTCGTCGTCTGGTGTTTGACCAAAGTGCCGTGGTTCACGAATAACTCCGCCTCTGGCGTGATCACGGCGCAGCAAATCGAAATTCTTGGCTTCAAGTTCGATTCGCCGCAAGAGAAATACTTGCTCGTACTCGGAATCGTTTGTGTATTGGCGCTGCTTGCGAAAAACATGGTGCGCTCGACGGTCGGTCGCTCGTGGATGGCGGTGCGCGATATGGACGTCGCGGCCGAGGTGATCGGTTTTCGGGTGATGAAAACCAAGCTCACCGCGTTCGCGGTGAGCTCGTTCTATTGCGGCATCGCGGGAGCGCTGTTTGCCTACTGCTACGTCGGCACGGTTGAGCCGGAAGCCTACAACCTGGATTTATCGTTCCGTATCTTATTCATGGTCATCATCGGCGGGCTAGGGTCGATCCTAGGCTCATTCTTCGGCGCAGCGTTTATCGTGTTGCTTCCGATTGTTTTGTCGATGATCGTGCACGTAACGGGCTTGCCGAATTCCGTGACTTCGAATGTTGAGTTGATGGTGTTCGGTGGGCTCATTATCTTCTTTTTGATTGTTGAGCCGCATGGCCTCGCAAGGCTGTGGCAGATTGGCAAAGAAAAGTTGCGCCTCTGGCCGTTCCCTCACTGATCGAAGCGAATTTGAAGAGCATGCTGCGAACAACTCGCTTCGATCTCCCTCACCCCCTCCCCTCTCCCAAAGGGCGAGGGGCGACCCATTGCTGATTAAGTCGATTTAGTCCGTTATTCATTAAGTCCAAAAGGAGGATGTATGAAATTGAAGTTCGCGAAAGCGATGATCGTGTCCGCAGTGGCAGCAGCCACGGCGCTCACTGGCGCGCTTGCATCTGCGCAAGAGCAATTTATCCCGATACTTTCCTATCGCGTCGGTCTCTACGCGTCAGGCGGTTCCGGCTTCTTCGGCGGCGCGATTGATTACTTCAATCTGGTGAACGCCAACGGGGGCATCAACGGCGTGAAGATTTCGTGGGAAGAGTGCGAAACCGAATACAACGCCACACGCGGCGTTGAATGCTATGAACGTTTGAAGAAGAAAGGCGGCGGCGCGTCGCTCGTTGAACCGCTTGGCACCGGTATTGCCTACGGCATTCTTGATCGCTTGCCGACTGACAAAGTGCCGATGACGACGCTGGGTTACGGTCGCTCCGATGCTGCCAACGGTCAAGTGTTTCCATACGTCTTTCCGTTGATCACGAGTTACTGGAATCAAGCCGCAGGCATGATTAAATATCTCGGCGACAAAGAAGGTGGCATCGAGAAGCTGAAGGGCAAAAAGATCGTGCATCTGTATCACGATTCTGCGTACGGCAAAGAGCCGTTTCCTGTGCTCGAAGCCTATGAGAAATCAATCGGCTTTCAGTTGATTAAGATTCCCGTTCCACATCCGGGCACCGAGCAAAACTCACAGTGGCTGCAAATTCGCCAAGCAAACCCTGATTACGTGATTCTGTGGGGCTGGGGCGTGATGAATGCGGTGGCGATCAAAACTGCAGCGCGCGTTGGTTTCCCGCGCGAGAAGATGCTCGGCGTATGGTGGGCAGGCTCTGAGGAAGACACGATTCCTGCAGGCGACGCAGCCAAGGGCTACACCACCATGACCTTCAACACGCCGGGCAACTATCCAGTGATCGACGAGATCAGAAAGAAAGTCTACGGCGCTGGTAAAGGTAACTTGTCCGACAAAGATCGCATCGGCTCGGTCTACCACATGCGTGGCGTAACGGCAGCAATGCTCTGGATTGAAGGCATCCGCAATGCGCAGAATAAATACGGCAAGGGCAAAGTGATGACCGGCGAGCAGATTCGCTGGGGACTTGAAAACATCAACGTCGATGAAAAACGTCAACGCGAACTCGGTGCGCTCAATATGTTCCCAACGATCAAGACTAGCTGCCAAGATCATGAAGGCTCGGGCGCTGTGAAGGTTCAAGTGTGGGACGGCAAAGCGTGGAAAGCAGTTACGCCGAACTGGGTAACGGGCGACCGCGCGATGGTGCAGAAGATGGTCGCGGAGTCGTCGGCTAAGTATGCGGCGGAAAAGAAGATAACGCCCGCTTGCCTTCCTGGATAGGGGTGCTGCTGCGCGCGCGTGATGCGTCGTTGCTCGCGAGCTCGTGTACGCAAGTACACGTCGCCCGCGAGCGCCTCGCCTGACGCGCGCTCGCGACGCACTGAAACTTGACACGGTGCAATTCTTTCTTTACCGAAAGGGTTGTTCAAAACATAAGCCGTTTGTGTTTTGAACAACACGTAACAACGACTCAGCGTGTAGGCGCGTCCCCGCGAAGGCGGGGATCAACCGCGCTGAACCACTGTTGAGAACCGAAAGCGACGTTGATCCCGGCATTCGCCGGGAGTCGCCTACAACCTGAGCCCGCGTCAGTACTCCGCATCAAGAGACAAACACCATGAGCGCCTACTTAACCATCAACAACATCGAAGTCATTTATGACCACGTGATTCTTGTGCTCAAGGGCGTGTCGCTTGAAGTGCCGAAGGGAAAAATCGTGGCGCTTCTGGGCGCTAACGGCGCGGGAAAGAGCACCACGCTCAAAGCGATATCGAGCCTGCTGCGCACCGAGCGCGGCGAAGTCACTAAAGGCTCGATTGAGTTCGACGGCAAGCGCACCGACAAACTCACCACCAACGATTTGGTGAAGATGGGCGTGTGCCAAGTGATGGAAGGGCGGCATTGTTTCGGGCATCTCACCGTTGAAGAAAACCTGCTTACCGGCGCTTACACACGCAGGATTTCGCGCGCAGAGCTCAAAGCCGATTTAGAAAAGGTGTATCACTACTTCCCACGCTTGAAAACGCGCAGAACCTCGCAATCGGGCTATACGTCCGGCGGCGAGCAGCAAATGACGGCGGTCGGTCGCGCGCTGATGGCGAAACCTTCGATGATTTTGCTTGACGAACCTTCAATGGGACTCGCGCCGCAAATCGTTGCCGAAATTTTTGAGATTGTGAAAGATCTCAACTCCAAAGAGGGCGTAAGCTTTCTGCTCGCGGAGCAAAACACCAACGTCGCACTCAAATACGCTGACTACGGCTACATCCTAGAAAACGGTCGCGTCGTGATGGACGGCGCCGCGAGTGATCTCGCGACAAACGAAGACGTCAAAGAGTTTTATCTCGGCGTGTCTTCGGGTGAACGCAAATCGTTTCGCGATGTGAAGAGTTATCGTCGGCGGAAGCGTTGGTTGGCTTAGCCGCTCAAACGCGCCGCAAAGCGCGCTGTGCTCTACGAACCTGAATCTGCGGTAATCTGCGACATCTGCGTGATCTGCGTCAAAATGTAATGGCTCTCTACGAACTCGACGGAATTGCGCCGACTGTCTCTCCCACCGCATGGGTGGCTGATTCCGCGACGGTCATCGGCAACGTTCACATCGCTGACGGCGCAAGCATTTGGCCAGGCGTTGTGATTCGTGGCGACATGAATGTGCAAATCACGATTGGTAAAAATTCCAACGTGCAAGATAACTCGGTGTTGCATGCGGATGACGGCGTGCCGCTCACGATTGGCGAAGGCGTGACCGTCGGGCATCTCGTGATGTTGCACGGCTGCACGATTGGCGATCATTCCTTGGTCGGCATCGGTGCGATCGTGTTGAACCGCGCGGTCATCGGAAAACACTGTTTGGTCGGCGCGAGTTCGCTGGTGACCGAAGGCAAAACGTTTGACGATGGCTCGATGATTTTGGGTTCGCCCGCGAAGACGGTGAAGGCGCTGTCGCCCGAGCAAATCGAAGGGCTCAAATGGAGCGCGAATCATTACACCGCTAACGCCGCACGTTTTGCGAAAGGCTTGAAGCGCGTCGGCTGAGGCAAGGCGTGGCTTCTTTTGCGAATCACTTTCCGGACAGAAATCTATTCAGTATTTTCTTTAATCGCCCAATTTAACTGGGCTTGGATGACGTATTTACTCACTATTGATAAACAACGTTTAATCCTTTGTCGCCCACCTAAGCTGGGCGTTAATCTCTAAAGCTGATCGCTACTTGACACGTTTGTTACCCTATTTAGTGTGAACGTCGTTTTTTCCATTCGCCAAAACACTGCACGCACCGCATTCATTGCAGCGCTCGCGATGATTTTGCTCGTGATGCAAAGCCTCGCGCTCGTGCATCGTGTGGCGCATGCTGCGCATGGAGAGCATCGCGCATTGCAAGCGATGGAGCCATGGCTCGTCGTTGCCAACGGCGGGGTCATCAGCGAAAGCAATTGGGCATCGTTGCCTCTTTCACCGCAAGCAGGCGTCTCGCATGACCCATGGCATCACCACGAAACTGCCGTCGATTGTGATCGCTTCGACGCGGTGTGTGCGGCGAACGCATTGCTCGGAACAACATCACCGCCCATACTTCCAACGCCCGACAACTTCGTCGTCTCGCGTACTTACGTTGCCGACCTCGTCGCGCGCTCACCGCGCGCTCAAGCCCGCGCACCGCCGCGCGCGTAAACCGCTCGCACTTTCTTCGAAACGCTAATCGCCTCGCTCATCTGCGACGCGACTGACGCGCGTTTCATCTCTTCATTTCTGCTTCCCCTGCGCTCCACGAATCGCAGCGTGCGAAGTATTTACGCACATCATTTCCATGAAACAAATTATTTTCTCTATGCCGCGTTTTCCTTTGCGGCAATCATCACTTGCAACATCGGTTGCGTCCGCAATCGTGATTGCCTTACCCATTGCAAGCGCGGCTAACTTAGTAAACGCACAGACTACACCCACGCCTCAAAAATCTGAGACTACAAGCTCACCGCAAAGAGTAGAACCCATCATCGTCACCGGCAACCCTTTTGAGCGCGCGTCGGCGGGACTGCCATGGTCGGTTCTCTCTGGTGATGAATTCGCGCAACGCCAGAGCGGCACGCTCGGCGAAACGCTCTCAGGCCTGCCGGGCATTGCATCAACCTATTTCGGCCCGAACTCATCACGACCGATCATTCGCGGTCTTGATGGTGAACGCATTCGCGTGTTGGAAAACGGCGCGTCGTCGGTCGATGCGGCGTCTCTGTCCTTCGATCATGCAGTGCCCATCGATCCGATTTCCATTGAGCGCATCGAAGTGCTTCGTGGCCCGTCGGCGTTGCTCTACGGCGGCGGCGCAGTTGGCGGCGTGGTCAACGCAATTAGTAATCGCATCCCGCGCAGCGAATTCAGAACACCAACGTTCGGTTTGCAAGCGCAGTTTGGCGGCGCGGAGCGAGTTGCGACGGGCGCGATCCGAGCGGATGCAACGCTCGGCGCAATCACGTTCCACGCGGATGCATCGCGCCGCGAAACTCAAGATTTGCGCGTTCCCGAATTTGCGAAACCTGACGGCGAGAAAGCCAAGCGCATCGTGAACTCCGCGCTCGAAGCGAGCTCTGGTGCGTTTGGATTTTCACGCGTTACGCCGGGTGCGAACGGCGGATTCATCGGTGCATCGTTTGATACGTATCGCAGCACGTATGGCGTGGTCGTTGAACCCGATGTGACGATCGATTTGAAGCGCGATAAATTGATGATTGCGGGCGAGCAAAAACTCGGCAACTCATTTTTCAATCTACTTTCTGCGCACTTCGCGCAGACGCGCTATGAACACAAAGAGATTGAAGGCTCGGGCGAAGTCGGCACAGTGTTTAAAAATCGCGGCCGCGAATGGCGCATCGAGGGCAAGACCGCACAATACGGGCCATGGCGTAGTGTGATCGGTGCCAGCGGTGAATCAACGCGATTCTCAGCTGACGGCGAAGAGGCCTTCGTTCCACCAACGAAGTCTACAAACGCGGCGATATTTGCGAAACAGGATGGGCGCTTCGGCAACTCGCTGGTCGCGTTTGGCGCACGGTTTGAACGCTCGCGCGTATCAGCAAGTGAAGTGCTAGACGACGAAGGCGAATCCAGATTTGGCGCAGCCGATTCGAAGCGCTTGAACTTGTTGAGCGGTTCGTTTGGGCTCACACAAAAACTATCGAACGCACTCACTCTACATAGCAATCTGTCCTACAGCGAACGCGCACCATCGTACTTTGAGCGCTACGCCGATGGCGTACACGTTGCGACTGCGGCCTACGAACGTGGTGATCGAAGTTTGCCGAAAGAAAAATCAACGCATCTGGATGTGGGGCTTGCATGGCAAAGCGGCGCATTCAAAACACAGTTCACTGCGTTTACGTCGCGCCACCGAAACTTCGTGTCACTCGATGCAACTGGCGAGGACTTCGTTGAAGACAGCGAGACCTTTCCCATTTATCAATTCCGCGCCGTACCCGCACGTTTTTACGGCGCTGAATGGGAAGCCAATTGGCGGGCGTTTGGTGGCGAATCTGATGGCTCTTCAACACTCGACCTTGGCCTTTCGCTGGACACCGTTCGCGCGACCAATCGTTTGACTAATGAGCCGCTACCTCGCATTGCGCCCACCCGCGCGACGTTCACCGCGAGCTATCGCGTGAGCGGCTGGCATCTTCGCGGGCAAGTGATTCATGCTGCAAAGCAAGATCGTATTCCAAGTGTTGAGCGCTTCGCAAATGATGCGGGCGATGGCACGACGAAGGCCTACACGATGGTCAATCTCTCGCTCTCCCGCGACATTCAAATCGGACGCATAAATGGAAGCGCGTTCGTGAAGCTCGTGAATCTCACCAACGAATTGGGTTACAACGCTTCATCCATTCGCACCGTGCGCGAACTCTCGCCGCTGCCTGGCCGTGGCGTGCGCGCTGGCGTTGAGCTGACGTTTTAATCGTGCGCCGATCAAGCTGAGTCGCTGCTAAGTTAGATTTTTTGCGCTAGCAACATAAGAGCTTATCGCCCAACTAAATTGGGCGATAAGCTCGATTATTCAATTTATCGGTAAATTATATGAACGCATGTTTTGCCCGATCAATGTGGGCTGTGGCATGTAAAGCTAGATTACTTCTTATACATCGTCGCGGCACGTGTGGCGCTAGCATCGCCGCATGAAAACACACTTAACGATCCTCACTGGCGCGTCGCGAGGCATGGGTCTCGCGATGGCCGAACAGCTCATCGCCGCCGGTCATCACTTGATTTGTATTTCGCGCAATACGAACACAGCGCTCGATACGCTTGCGAAACAACACGGCACATCAATCGGGCAATGGTCGTTTGATCTCGCCGACGGTACGCCTGCATGCGAGCAGCTGCGCGCGTGGCTCACATCGCGTGACGCCAATGAATTCGCGAGCGTGACGCTCATCAATAACGCGGCAGTACTGCCAAACATCTCGCCGCTACGTGAAGCCTCTGCGAGCGATATCGCGCTCACCTTGCGCGTCGGCCTTGAATCGGTGCTGCAACTCACGGCAGCGTTTTTAGGCGCAACGGCGGCCTGGAGTGGCGAGCGCAAACTGCTCAATATTTCCAGCGGCAATGGTCGCCGCGCGATGGCGTCGCAATCGATCTACAGCGCGGTGAAAGCAGGTATGGATCACTACACGCGCTGTGTCGCCGAAGAAGAAAAACTGGTGTTGAACGGCGCGAAAGTGTGTTCGCTCGCCCCCGGCATCATCGACACCGACATGCAAACGCACATTCGCAGCACCGACCCCACAAAATTTCCTTCGCATCAGGCGTTTGTCGAATACAAGCGCGATGGTCATTTGCTCACGCCCGAGGCAGGCGCTGCGCGTGTGCTTGCATACCTCGCGCGAGCCGACTTTGGTGTGAATCCTGTTGCTGATGTGCGCGATGCGTAACGGTTTGTAGGCGCGGGCTTGACCGCGCTACCGCGTCACCGCGCGATCAAGACAAACATTGTGATCTCATTGAAAACGCTTGTCTCGCATTTCCGTACGATGCGCGGTCAAGCCCGCGCCTACAAACCGGGAATCAACGCGCCGCAGTTCCAACACTGCTCAAAGCCACCTTCGATTCGCTCACCGCATTGACAAAACCATTGTCGTTGCGGCGTACGTTTCAAGCCCTCGATCAACTCACGTGCCCGCATAACCTGCTCTTCATGGGCCACCCAAATTTCAAGCGCCGCTTGATCGGGCGGTATGTCGCCAATCACGCCTTGCAAAAATTGTCGCTGCACGCTCGCCTCGATGCCGGTGGATGTGAGCATGTCGATCCACAACGTGGCTTCGACGATGTTCGACGCTTTGGCAACGCGCTTCATGGGTTTGTCTACATCTTCCTCAGCAGCAATCCCTTGAGATATTCGCCTTCAGGAAACGCGAGTGAGTGCGGATGATCGTGCGTCGCGCCGACGTGCGCAAGGATCGTTGCGTCGCTGTTTGCCTCGCTCGAAGCACTTGCGATGATTTTTTGAAATAGCGCCTGATCGATGCCACCCGAACAGCTAAACGTAAACAATAAACCGCCGGGCTTCAGGATGTGAAACGCGACTCGATTGATATCTTTATAGGCGCGAGCTGCGCGTTCCGCATGCGCCGCACTTGGCGCAAACTTCGGCGGATCGAGCACGATAGCATCGAACATAACGCCTTCAGTTCGATACTTCCGAAGGATTGCAGGCACATCGGCATCGATGAATTCTGCGCGCGATGTATCGAAGCCATTGATCTCGACATGGCGCGCCGCGTGTTGCAATGCGAGCGCCGATGAATCAACACTAGTGACGTGTTTTGCGCCGCCCGAAAGTGCAGAGAGCGTGAAGCCACCGGTGTAGCTGTAGCAATTGAGCACGCGCTCCGCACCCGATTGTTTGATAGCAGTGGCAAAGAGCGCACGATTCTCGCGTTGATCTAGATAGAAGCCCGTCTTCTGGCCACTCGCAACATCAACTTCGTATTTCAATCCATGCTCTTCAAACGAAACAATCGTGCTGCGCGTTTCAGCATCTTTTAGCGCGGGATACAACCAACCTTGATGCGGCTCTAAGCCTTCGAGTTTGCGCACTGATGAGTCGCTACGCTCGTAAATTCGCGCAACGCCGAGTTCACTCACAATCGCCTGCGCAATCGCGTCTTTCCAACGCTCAGCGCCTGCGCTCGTGATCTGCACCACCGCCGTATCGCCGTACACATCGACGATCACACCAGGCAAACCATCGCTTTCGCCATGCACCGCGCGAAACGCGTTACTCGCAATGGGTAGCGCCTTCCTGCACGCGAGCGCGGCGCGAATTGCATTTTTGAAGAAACGATGATCGATGATCGCTTCAGTATCAAAACTCCACACGCGCGCGCGAATCTGCGACGTGGGCGAGAAGGAGGCAACAGCGAGCGGCCGTCCCTCGTCCGATTCAATGCGAATCGTGTCTCCCGAGCGAAGCGAATGCAACGTGTGCACATCGTTGTTGAGCGGATGAATCGCGCTCTCGAAAATCCACGGATGACGGCGCAAAAGCGAGCGCTCTTTGCCAGGTTTTAACTTTATTGTTTTCATGGTGTGAGCGTAGCACGCGTGAAACTATTCGGGTGTACGCTTCGATTTCATTCATCAAGTGAGGCCACAATCATGGCAAAGGCACCCTTCAAACCCGACGGCTACAGCACAGTGACGCCCTACCTTACGATCAAGGGCTGCGCGGCAGCAATTGAGTTCTACAAGAAAGCGTTCAACGCGATTGAAGTGATGCGCCTCGATATGGAGCCAGATTCAATCGCACACGCGGAAGTAAAGATCGGTGAATCACACGTCATGATGTCAGATGAATTTCCCGAGATGAACGTGATCGGTCCAAAAACGCTCGGCGGCACCACGAGTTTCTTGACGATTTACACGCCAGACTGCGACGCAATGATTGCGCAAGCCGTCGCCGCGGGCGCAAAAGTTACGCGGGCGGCAGAAGATCAGTTTTATGGGGATCGCTCAGGGCAAATCGAAGATCCATTTGGTCATCGCTGGGGGATTTCGACTCATCTCGAAACGCTGAGCGTGGATGAAGTTAAGGCGCGGATGGCGAAGCAGTACGGTGGTTAGCTTCGCGCGGCTAGTGTTTCAGTATTCGGTCGTCGCCAGCTAGAGCCCAATGCCACGCGCCATCACTGCTGCGAAAATCATCACGACCGCAAGCAGGTGCAACTCAATCACCACAAGCCTCCTCATGCGGATCCATTGCACTTGATTCGGCAAAGCTTTTGTGGCTTTGGTTGCTCTTCCCCAGCGAATGAATGCAATTGTTGGGACGATTGAGACGAGTCCTGCTGCTGCAAAGAACGCAATCTTTAACCAGAACACGGGGTTGCCTGAGTAGTACGCGAATCCCTTGATGCCGTAGCGCAAGCGCAGGTAGCCAACCACTAAGAGCAGCAGCGCGGCGATGCCGTACGCTGCGTCAAGCTTTGGCAGAAAACGCACAGCTTCTGACGAAATCGACCCACGTAACACCGCCCATTCAGCCATGAGAACACCCACAAGCCCGAATGCGAGCAAGTGGTGAAAGATTGCAAGGTTCGCGTCAAGACTCATTGTTCGCTCATAGCAGTTCCGTCCAATCCGCACTGTACACGAGCCACTTTCCGCCTTCAAGCCGCCAACGCGTCATGAAGTCGTAGCTCTGCGCACGTTCCGGAATAATGCCCTGCCCGCCGCCTGCCACCACGACCAATTTCGCAGTCGCAGAATCGCCCGTGATCACCACGTCACGAATCGTCACGTTCATGTAGATGTTTGGGTTTGTCAGCAATACCGCTGCCATCGTTCGCCGCGCCTCCTGTTTGTTCATGTCACCCGAAGACGGTCGTGCGAAGTCATCCGCAAGATAACTCATCACTTTCGCGGTGTCGCGCGCTTTGAACGCGGTTTCCATTTCGGAGATCGCAGCGCGCAGTGCTTTTTCTGGGTCGGGGCGGGAACAAGCTGTCAGGATCAGCGCGAAAACCGCCAGAGCCGTAACTCGAAAAGCCAACCCGATTTTTTCCATGAGTCGAGGACGAAGCGTTTGCAACAAACTAGCGTCGCGTCAAGTTGAACTGTTCTCGCAGATACACAATGCGCGCCTGTGCGGCGGCGTGATCCGCACGCATCGTCTCCTGTAATCGCGCTTCGCCAATTGCGCGTTTTTCTCGTGCAACGCGCGCGACATCATCCATGATCGCGGCAAGTTGCTCGTCGGTCGGTTCTTGGTCGACGGCGAGCGGATCAATCATTAGTGGCCTGGTGGTATTCATTTCACGATAGTAGCGCAGTTAAATCCGCCTCGCTACATACTCCGTCGATACTGCCCACCCACCTCAAACAGCGCATCGGTAATTTGCCCGAGTGAGCACACTTTCACCGCTTCCATGAGTTCTGCGAACACGTTGCCGCCGTTGATGGCGACTTGTTTGAGTTTGGCGATAGCGACGGGTGCGGCGCTTGCGTGTTTTGTGTGGAATTCGGTGAGGCGCTTGAGTTGGTTTTGCTTTTCTTCGTCGGTGGAGCGCGCGAGTTCTAGCGTTTCTTGCACGGCGTCTCCGTGTGGATTGCGGAATGTGTTGACGCCGATGATCGGGTACGAGCCGTCATGTTTTTTGTGTTCGTAGAACATCGATTCTTCTTGAATCTTGCCGCGCTGATAACCGGTTTCCATGGCACCCAATACGCCACCGCGCTCAGAAATCGCTTCGAATTCTTTGAGAACGGCTTCTTCCACCAAGTCGGTGAGTTCATCGATGATGAACGCGCCCTGATTCGGGTTTTCGTTTTTCGCGAGACCCCATTCGCGGTTGATGATGAGCTGGATCGCCATCGCGCGACGCACTGATTCTTCGGTCGGCGTGGTGATCGCTTCGTCGAATGCGTTGGTGTGCAGACTGTTGCAGTTGTCGTACACCGCGATCAGAGCTTGCAGCGTGGTGCGGATATCGTTGAACTGAATTTCTTGCGCGTGCAGACTGCGGCCACTGGTTTGAATGTGATATTTGAGTTTTTGGCTACGTTCATTCGCGCCGTATTTCTCGCGCATCGTGATCGCCCAAATGCGGCGCGCAACGCGACCGAGCACGCTGTATTCAGGATCCATGCCGTTTGAGAAGAAGAAGCTCAAATTTGGCGCGAGATCATCAATGTGCATCCCGCGTGCGAGATAGGCTTCAACGAAGGTGAACCCGTTTGAGAGTGTGAACGCGAGTTGCGAAATCGGATTCGCGCCAGCCTCTGCGATGTGATAGCCGCTAATCGACACCGAATAAAAATTGCGCACTTTGTGTTGTACAAAATACTGCTGAATATCGCCCATCACTTTGAGCGAGAACTCGGTGGAGAAGATGCAAGTATTTTGGCCTTGATCTTCTTTCAAGATGTCGGCTTGCACCGTGCCGCGCACGTTTTCCAATGTCCACGCTTTGATCTTCGCGAGTTCGTCGTCCGTCGGTTCGCGTTTGTTATCGCTCTTAAATTTCGCGAGCTGCTGATCCATTGCGGTGTTCATGAAGAACGCGAGAATCGTTGGCGCGGGGCCGTTAATCGTCATCGATACGCTCGTATTCGGCGCGCACAGATCGAAGCCGTCGTAGAGCACTTTCATGTCTTCGAGCGTTGCAATCGATACGCCGCTGTTGCCGACTTTGCCGTAAATGTCGGGGCGCACGGCCGGATCGTTACCGTAGAGCGTAACGCTATCGAACGCGGTCGATAAGCGTTTCGCAGGCATGCCTTCAGATACTTTTCTGAAGCGGCGATTGGTGCGGAACGCATCGCCTTCGCCTGCAAACATGCGCGTCGGGTCTTCGTTTTCTCGTTTGAATGCGAACACGCCTGACGTGAATGGAAAACTACCGGGTACGTTTTCTTTCAACTGCCACTTGAGGATTTCACCCTCGTCTTCGTAGCGCGGCAGCGCGACCTTTTTGATCTTTGTACCTGAGAGCGAGGTGTAGGTGAGTTGGGTGCGAATTTCTTTGTCGCGAATTTTTACGACGTATTCGTCCCCTGCATAACTCGCGACCGTTTGCGGCCACATGTCGAGGAGTTTTTTCGAGCGCGGGTCAAGCGCTTGGGTTTTTTCTGAGATCAACGCATCGACGGCCTCAGGGCTTGATTGCTTGGCCTCAGAGAGCATTCGCTTCGTAGCGTTCAACTGTTGTCGCTCTCGCGCCACACGCGCCTGCGCATCCGCCCAACGATGATATCCGCGCACCGTATCAGCAATTTCCGCAAGGTAGCGCACCCGATTCGCGGGTACGATGGCTTGCGTTTGTGAGGACGCGTGCGTTGCGACTTTCGCGAGTTTTCCAGGGGCAAGTTTAAGAGCGCCTTTTGATTTCGCGACGAGTGCGGGCGTGATCGCTTGATAGAGCGCGGTGACACCATCGTCGGCGAAGCGCGAGGCCATCGTGCCGAATACGGGCATTTCGTCGGGCGACGTGGTCCACGCTTCTTTGTTTCGTTGCACTTGTTTGCGCACATCGCGGAGCGCATCTTGTGCGCCTTTGCGGTCAAACTTATTGATCGCAACAAAATCGGCGAAATCGAGCATGTCGATTTTTTCGAGCTGCGATGCAGCGCCGAATTCGGGCGTCATCACGTAGAGCGAGCAATCGACGAACGGCACAATCGCTGCGTCGCCTTGGCCGATGCCCGATGTTTCGACGAAGATCACATCAAAGCCGTGGACTTTGCAGGCGGCGATCGCGTCAGGCAACGCTTTCGAAACTTCCGAACCGCCCGAATCACGCGTCGCGAGGGAGCGCATGTAAATATGATCGTGATTGATCGCATTCATGCGAATGCGATCACCGAGCAACGCGCCACCAGATTTCCGGCGCGATGGGTCAATCGAGATGATCGCAATCTTTAGCGCGTCGTTTTGATCGATGCGGAAACGGCGGATGAGCTCGTCGGTGAGCGATGATTTGCCTGCGCCGCCAGTGCCGGTAATGCCGAGTGTTGGTGTGGTGACTTTGGCGGCTTGGTCGCGTAGGTCCTTGAGCTCGCTCTCAGAGAAAGCGCCGGATTCGACGCGAGTGATCACTCGGGCGAGCGCGGTGTATTGACTTTGCGATTTCGTCGTAACCACCTTAGAAAGATCATGATCGCAAAGATGAATCATCTCGTTGATCATGCCTTGCAATCCAAGTTTCGCGCCGTCTTCTGGTGAGAAGATTCGCGCGACACCGTAGTCGTGTAGTTCACGAATTTCAGACGGCACAATCACGCCGCCGCCGCCGCCGAACACCTTGATGTGGCTCGCGCCCGCTTCGCGCAGCATGTCGATCATGTATTTGAAATATTCGACGTGCCCACCTTGATAGGATGAGAGCGCGATGCCATGCGCGTCTTCTTGGAGCGCGGCGTCGACGACTTCCTTCACGCTGCGGTTGTGCCCGAGATGAATCACTTCGCAACCGCTGCCTTGCAAGATGCGCCGCATGATGTTGATCGAGGCATCGTGGCCGTCGAAGAGCGAAGCGGCCGTCACAAACCGGACTTTGTTGACAGGTTTGTAGACGAGGTGTTTGGTGTCGAGATTGGACATGGCAACGCTCCAGCGCTCAGGTGAAATGAGGGCGTGAGCGCGAACACTCATTGTCGCAGAAAATAGCTGCAAGTTGACGTTAACGTCAACTTGGTGCGGTATTACTTGTTCCGATGTTGCGCCTGTTCAATCTGGGCTAAAACGATTTTTCGTGTATTTTCGACTAGCACGACAAATACGCCTTAATCTTTCTATTTGCGGGTTTATATTTGTATTGTCGGCTAATCTTCCAAGCGGATTTAGCCCAGCGAAACCCACAACGCCCCAAACGTAAAAGCGATCAACGATCCAGCTGCGACGATCACGTACTTGTGCGCCGCGCGCCAATGAACTTCAATGACTTGATGATCGGTATCTCGGCTAGCGCGCGAAAGACGTACCAGCGCGACCGAGGAAAACGCAACAGCCAACAATGCGAGCGCGCCAATCGCGTAGCGCAGCAATCGGTATTCACTTGATGCCAAGCCGTGAGTTGCGCCAACGAAGGCCATCGCGCCAAGCAGCGATGCAGATACCAACACGCTTGCCACCATGATCGTATTGCGCATCGCTTGCACCAGCACGATGTCGCGCTCTATCCGCCGCTCAAGCTGAGTTGACACTTCTTGCAAGCTCACTTAGCGACTCGTTTCGCGATCAACATGCCAACAACCATTGCCGCAAGAAAAATCAAGATTGAGCTTCCGCCCACGAGCCCGCTTGCAATCGCCGGACCTGGGCAGTAGCCCGCTATCCCCCAGCCCATGCCGAATAAAACCGCGCCGAGAATCAATCGCGCGTCGATTTGTTTTGCTGACGGGAATTCAAACACTCCGCCTGCCCAAGGCTTCGCGCGCATCCATTCGCGACGAAACGCAGCAAAGGCGACGATCAGCGCGCCGCCCATCACGAAGGCGAGCGACGGATCCCAGCGACCTGCGGGAATCCCAAAAATATCAAGGAACCCGCGCACCTTTACCGGATCCATCATGCCGCCGAGCGCTAAGCCCGCAGCGAAAATGAGTCCAGAGATAAACGCCATTGCAATTGCTTTTGTTGAGTTCATCGTTGCGCCTTAATATTGAAGCGCGCGCAGCAACGCAACTGTTGCGATGCCTGCGGCCATGAATACGACTGTGGCTACGATCGAGCGCACCGATAGTCGGCCGATCCCACAAACGCCATGCCCGCTGGTGCAGCCGCTGCCAAGCACCGTTCCGAAGCCCACGAGCAACCCCGCGATCGGCAGGGACCAACCACTTGCTACGGGCGTCGCCGAAAGATTTAGCAGCGACGAGATCGCCCAGCCTCCGAGCAACAGCCCCAGTAAAAATGCCCAACGCCAGCCGCTGTCACGCGCCACCAGCGCGCTGGCAGCGATGCCGCTAATGCCGGTAACGCGGCCAAGCCCGCGCGCCATGATGAATACTGAGATGCCGATCAGCAGTCCGCCGATCAGCGAGATGACGTAAGGGTGCATACCGAACATCCTTTTGTTTGATACTTTGTAAACCGAATCAGCTTATATTCAATATACCCCCTACCTGTATACAATACAAGTGTTAACCTAAAGAATTCCGCCCTACACCCATGACCGTATCAAAACGCCGATCAGCGCCAACAGAATTAACGGCATCTGCAGAGAAGAAACTATTGCTGCGACTGCGCCGAGCTGAAGGGCAGGTTCGCGCAGTGATTCGCCTCATTGAAGAGGGTGCGCCGTGTGAATCGGTGGCGCAGCAGCTCGCAGCCTCGCGGAAGGCGTTGGATCGTTCGTTTTATGCGCTCTTGGGTTGCGCGCTAGAGCACGGAGAAATTGAGCAAAGCGAGGTAGAAGGTTTGTTAACACGATATGTTTAGCGGAGACCACGATGCAACCTATTCAGCTGTTTGATCCCGATTCATTCACGTTCACCTACATTCTGGCGGATGAGGTGACCCGCGATGCGCTCATCATCGATGCGGTCGATACGCAAATGGATCGCGATTTAGCCGTGCTGCGCGAGCATGGTCTGCGCCTGCGTTGGGTCGTGGAAACACACGCTCATGCAGATCACATCACGTCTGCGTATGCAATGGTCGAACACACGGGCGCGAGTGTCGCTGTGCCTGCGGGTTGTGCAATCAACGCCGCAGCACGTCAACTTGAAGACGGCGACACGCTTACTTTTGGTGGTGAAACACTGGGTGCAATCCACACGCCGGGTCATACGGCAGGGAGTATGAGCTTCATTTGGCAGAATCATGCGTTTACCGGAGATACGCTTTTGATCAACGGCTGCGGTCGTACTGATTTCCAATCGGGCTCAGCCGACGCGCTCTACACAAGCATCACTGAAAAACTATTCACGCTGCCGAGCGAAACTATCGTTTGGCCAGGCCACGATTACAAAGGCAACACCCAGAGCACAATTGGACGTGAACGCGCTCAAAATCCTCGCCTTGCAGGAAAGACCCGTGCCGAATTCGTAGCCTTGATGAACGCACTAAATTTACCGAAGCCGCGCCGGATTGACGAGGCGGTGCCTGCAAATAGAACGCTCGGTAAACGCCACGATGCAGGTGCTCATGACGACGACACGCCACGCACAGCTGAGGGTTACGCGGGCGATGTGTCACCCGAACTCGCCTTTCAATGGTGGCAACAAGGCAAGGCGGTGCTCGTTGACATTCGCACTGACGCTGAGCGCGCGTGGGTCGGCTTCGTCCCCAACGCGGAGGTTGCCGCGTGGAAACAGTGGCCTGCGATGACAGTAAATGAGCGCTTCGATGAAGAGCTTCGCGCTATTGCGCAAAAGCATTCTGGCAAGCCGTTCTTGATGCTGTGTCGCTCCGGCGTGCGCTCAATTCCATCTTCAAAGCGCGCAACAGAACTGGGATTCACAGCGTACAACGTCCTCGAAGGCTTCGAAGGTGATCCCGATCAGCGCGCTCACCGCAATTCGATCGCAGGATGGCGTGCACGCGGCTTGCCGTGGAAACAAAACTAACCCAAATATCCCATCAACTTTTTCAGTGTTCGCCCAGTTCATTTGGGCGCCTTGGGTTGAAAAACAGAATGTAGTCAACCTCTAGAATTACATTTTTAGCCCGTATAAATTGGGCTCACGCTTGAATTGTTCGTTCGACAAGTGCTCTGTTTCTTAGAGATACTGAAACACCACCGGGAGAGAAAAAATCGCTACGTTGACTGCGAGCGCGATGACCCAAGCAAGAGACCGTGCGCCGTGCTTTCCCGAGAGATAGAGATAAACGTACATTGCCCGCAGCAGTACAAATGCTGCGGCAAGTAAGTTCGCGGTGATTCCTGCGCCGCCCAAAATGTGATTCACGATCACTGCGCTCGCGAAAAATGGCAGCGCTTCCCACGAATTCTGCTGCGCTCCATCCGCCCATTTTCGATACCCCTCTTGCTTGGCCAACCAATCGCGCGGGTTGCGGTTATCAAAACCGCCATCACGCGGATGCGTTTTGAACTTTCCACCCTTGGCGATGCCCGCGCAGACGATTGGCATGAGTGCGACGAGAAGAATGGTGAAGATGGCGAAAGTCATAGTTCTATGCAATAGACAGCGATGAACGCATCGTAGTACAAATGATGCGAAGATATCAATTTAAACGCAATAGCCTAAGTTACGAACGCTGTCCTCGCTCACTCAAAATGACTTCGTCTGCATCGTAGTCCGCGCAACAACATCACATGTCGCCCCCTTCCCAACAACAACTCGCCGACCAAATCGTTGCCGATTTCAAGGCCGCGCGCTACGAACAAGCGTTTGTTGCAGCAACCGCATTCAGCAAACGCTTTCCCACCCACTCGTTCGGTTGGAAAGCTCTGGGGGGATTGCTTAAATTGCAAGGTCGACTCGAAGAAGCATTGCGGGCGACACGCACCGCCGTTGAAATCAATGAGCGCGACGCCGACTCGCAGCAAAATTTAGGTGTCATCTACAAAGAACTCGGTCAGTTTTCCGAAGCGGAGCGTCACCTTCGTCTCGCGTACGCATTGAAGCCGACGCCGATGCTGCTGAGTTCGATCGGCACTCTGCAAATGGAGCTGGGTCGACTTCACGAGAGCGAAGTGACGCATCGAAAAGCGCTGTCGCTTGCACCGAACGACGCCATGATTGCGCTCAATCTCGCATCAACGCTAAGCTATCTGGGGCAGGTTGATCAGGCAATCGCGATGTATCAACATGCGACGCGACTTAACCCGAACGCATGGCTCGCATGGGATGGTCTTTTATTGGCGGCGACTTACACGTCAACGATGACATCGCTGGAGCAACGAGCTCTCTCTGACGCGTACGCAACACACATTGCTCGCGTAACGCAAGCCCATGGTTTCACATCGTGGCCGCAGACCATGCCGCATGGACGGCTTCGCGTGGGACTGGTATCCGCAGACTTCCGCGACCACCCCGTGGGCTATTTTCTACAGACAGTTTTGAAAGAGCTCGACGCAACGCAGCTGTCCATCTTCCTCTACTCGAATCGCTACGAGTCGCCTGCGTCAAGCGACACCGCGAGCGCGCTTCGGCAATCTGCCGAGCAATGGCGCAACGTGCATGCGATGAGTGACGCAGCCCTTGCGCAGCAAATTCGTGACGACGGCATTCATGTTTTGGTCGATCTTTCGGGGCACACGCTCGGCAATCGCTTGCCGATGTTTGCACTCAAGCCAGCGCCGGTCAGCGTATCTTGGTTGGGCTACTTCGCAACGACCGCAGTGCCAGCGATTGACTACGTTCTTGTTGACGAGATCAGCGTGCAAAAAGAACACAGCGCACAGTTCAGCGAGCGTGTTTGGAGATTGCCACGAACGCGTTTGTGCTTTTCTCCACCGGGGCACGCGGTCGCGGTGAATCCATTACCTGCGCAAGCGCGTGGTTACTGCACGCTCGGGTGTTTTCAAAATTACGCAAAGATCACGAACGCGGTGCTCGCCGTGTGGTCAGCGTGTCTCACCAGAATTCCCAATGCACGCCTTCGAGTGCAATCACCTGCGTTTGCGGATGAAGCCGTCAGCGCTCTATTTCGCGAACGGCTCGTCAAGCATGCGATCGACCCGCAACGTGTCACGCTCGTTGCCGCAACAAATCGGCTGGACTATTTGAGAGCGCATCACGAGATTGATTTCATCTTAGACACTTTTCCATTTCCAGGCGGCACCACAACCTGTGAAGCGCTATGGATGGGTGTTCCAACGCTCACGCTAGCAGGCGATAGCTTGATCTCAAGGCAAGGTGTAAGTTTGTTAACCGCTGCTGGACTCGATAACTGGATTGCACCGAGTGTTGAAAGCTACGTCGAGAAAGCAGTTGCCTTTGCGAGCGACGTTGATGCGCTTGCGCTGCTTCGCTCTAGCCTACGCGAAATGGTGATGGCTAGCCCCTTGTTCGATGCGCATTCATTCGCGCGCGATCTCGAAACTGCGCTCTGGGGCATGTGGAGAGAAACGGGTGAAGCGCGTATTCGCGGGTAACCGTAGCGTTCCACATAGCCACGCGGACTAGCTACATCGCGAGCGCCGCTTCAACGGCCTTCACCAAGGTCGGCGATAGGGGCTCTACCGTGCTCGGGTAAGCAATCACAGCCCCCTTGCGATCAATCAAATATTTGTGGAAATTCCACTTTGGCGCTTGCCGCGTTGCGCCAATGAGAGAAGCGAACAGCGGATGCTTTGATATTGGCACGTCAATCTTTTCAAACATCGGAAAGGTCACACCAAAATTCGCTTTACAAAATTCCGCGATTTGTTTGTTGCTACCCTTCTCTTGCCCACCGAAATCGTTCGCTGGAATTCCCAGAATCACAAAGCCCTTAGATTGATAGCGTTTGTAAAGCGCTTCTAAGCCTTCATATTGCGGCGTGAAACCGCATTCGCTCGCCACATTCACCACCAGCACGACTTTGCCCGCGTATTGCGACAGCGCAATCGGTTTTCCGGGAAGAAGTGGGTTGAGCGTGTGACTTAACACGGCGGGCGGTTGCGCGAATGTCGTGGTCGCCCAGACTATCGACATACAAAACAGTACAAGAAATTTACGCATGATGTGTTCAATCGGTTCTAATCGATGATCGCAAATGCTACGCGAATCTGCGGCAAGAAGGAGCGCGAGATGGGTGAGTTTGCATTGATGATTGTTGTCGGCGCTGTGTTGTTGTTCGCCATGATTTTTCTCGGGCGCGCGGTTAGCGCTCGTGCGAACGCTTCCCCGCGCGGGCGTGCGGCGGTGGCGCGCGGTTGGGTGTACGAAGGGGCGAACGCGTGGTCTTGCAACGTTCCGCAGGTCTTTGGATGGCATGCGCGGGAAACGCTGGTCGACAGCGAAGCACCTGATCCGCAACTGGAATTTCGCGCAGGAGTTGTCATGCCGATTTCGTGGCGGATGCGACTCGCACCAAAGGACGACAAGTTGACCGCCAATCGCGCGGCGGAAGAATCCCTGATGCGAATGCAATTTGATAACGGCGCTTTTGACACTGCATTCGTAGCCTACAGCGATGCACCGGAAACGGTAAAAAACGTTCTAACCGATGACCTCATCAACAGGTGGCGGCGCTGGCCCGGTGGCGCGCCCACCACGATGCATATCGAAATTGGGAGGCAATCTGTTGCGGTCACGATTCCATATCGCGGTTTTCGTAGCGACGGTGATGCGGAGTATTTCATCTTGTTTTGTGAGCAAGTTTTGAAAAGCGTGATGATGTAGGCCCGTTTTCAACGCTCCCCATCTAGCGCCACCAACTATTGATGGGAGAAGTACGCCGCTTCCGACAGCTGGGGCAAACGAGGTGCGGCTAAGCATACGTTTTCTACGGCATACAAATGTGCATACAATTAGATGATGGTCGTTACCTGGAATCCCGCAAAAGCAAAGAGAAACCCGACTGCGCACGACGGCGTCACCTTCGAAGACGCGCAAACGGTTCTCTTCGATCAATTCGCTCTCACCCGCGAAGACGATGATGCGGAAAGCGAGGTTCGTTTTGTCACGCTGGGGCGAAGCGAGTCCGGAAAAGCGCTTATCGTTGTTTGGACGTAACCTGCGAGCGATGAGATTCGATTGATTTCAGCGTGGAGAGCTACCGCAAAGCAAAGGAAAACCTATGAGCAACAGTTCACGTAATCTCCACACTCGATTGAAAGATATGGATTTCGGTAACGCAAAGCGCGTGCAAGACGTACCCGCGCTCGCGCGCCTGCAGGCGGGTGAAAAGAAAGAGCGAATCACCATTCGTCTTGACGCGCCGGTGTTGGCGGAGTATCGCGCGCAAGCCGAAAAGCTCGGGACAAGCTATCAAGCGCTTATCAACGAAGCGTTAAAAGACAAACTGCGCAGTGATGATGTGCTGCAGGCGATTCGAAGAACGATTCGGGCAGAGTTACGCGGGACGAAGACATAACTTGTAGCCCGGATGCTGGCATCCGGGTTTCTCTAGTCCGTCGCGAAGCGATCTATTTTTTGTAGCCGGGACGAAACGAAGTGAAATCGAGATCGGGTAAAAGCGCCGCGATTCCGTTTCACTTCATCGCGGCTACGTCAGAAACGGGAACCCGGATGCCAGCATCCGGGCTACGAAACTATCGCCAAATTGAAAGCAGGATTCGCGATGTGTTGGTCGACGAAGTGCGCTTCGCACGTATGACGATTCGCGGAGCCGTCTCGTAAGGTCTTTCTCCCTATCGCGTCAAACGCGTACGAATCCCCGGGGTGACGCCGCTGATTATTTCTTTTGGTCATTCCAGCGTTCAGCTTTAACTCGATAGTCAAGCATGTCACCCGAAACTGGAAAAGCGATGCTTGAACACACGATTAAAAAGTTGATGCTTTGCGCGGGCTTCACGATACGATAATCCGGGCTATCGCGTTCTTCGCATTTGCCTACGGGTGTGGCTTTCGAAAGTATCTCGACGCGAATAAAACCGACATCCCAGTCGATTGTGTCCGTATTTCGTAGTGAGCCTCTGACGGTGAATTTCGGGACGTTATTTACAACCGAGCTTTCAACGATTGCGGAATCGGGAATTGGTACAAAACGAGCATTAAGACCATATCGCTCTCGCGGCTTGTCCTTCAATTTATCGTCAATCAGACTGACAACCAACACTCCTCCGCCCAAACCAACGACAAGGAAAAACCCCGTAAGAAGCGAAACCAACGCGTTAACGACCATCTGCTTCATATTTAACTCCCAAGAAACTCGGGCTCCCGCAGGAGCCCGATTCATTCAACCATTTACTTCTTCTTATCGTCTTTCACCTCAGTGAAATCCGCATCCACTACTTTCGCGTCGTCGCCTGGTTTCCCGCTGGCGGCTTTTGCTTCTGCGCCACCTGCTGCGGCTTCAGCCCCGCCCGCTTTCTGTGCTTCGGCTTGAGCGGCGGCGTACATTTTCTCGCCTAGTTTTTGAGCAACGGCGGAGAGCGACTCGGCTTTCGCGTCCATGGCCTCTTTCGTGGCCTCCTGATTTTTTAGGAGTTCTTCGGCGTCTTTAATCGCGGTCTCGATGCTCGTTTTCTCAGCGGCGTCGATTTGTTCGCCGTATTCGCCGAGGCTCTTCTTCACGCTGTGTACAAGCGTGTCAAGCGCGTTGCGCGATTGAACGGTTTCGAGACGTTTTTTGTCGTCGGCTTCATTGGCTTTCGCATCATCCACCATGCGCTGGATTTCGTCTTCTGACAAGCCCGAGTTCGCTTTGATGGTGATCTTGTTTTCTTTGCCAGTGCCTTTGTCTTTCGCGCTCACGTGCAGGATGCCGTTGGCGTCGATATCGAATTGCACTTCGATCTGCGGCGTGCCGCGCATCGCTGGCGGAATACCTTCAAGATTAAATTGGCCAAGGCTCTTGTTGCCCGCAGCGACTTCGCGCTCACCTTGCAACACGTGAATCGTCACAGCGGATTGATTGTCGTCCGCCGTCGAGAAAACCTGCGATGCCTTCGTTGGAATCGTGGTGTTTTTCTTGATGAGTTTTGTGCACACGCCGCCCAGTGTTTCGATACCGAGCGAAAGCGGTGTCACATCCAACAACAACACGTCTTTGCGATCGCCCGCGAGAACGGAGCCCTGGATCGCAGCGCCAACGGCAACGGCTTCGTCAGGATTTACGTCTTTACGTGGCTCTTTGCCGAAGAAGTTTTTCACCGCTTCGATGACTTTTGGCATCCGCGTCTGACCGCCCACCAAAATTACATCATCAATCTGGTTAACCGACAGTCCCGCATCTTTCAACGCAACGCGACAAGGCTCGATCGTTTTATTGATCAACTCTTCCACCAACGATTCGAGCTTCGCGCGCGTGACTTTGAGCGCGAGATGCTTCGGCCCGGTCGCATCCATCGCGATGTAAGGTTCGTTGATTTCCGACTGCTGGCTTGAAGAAAGCTCAATCTTCGCGCGCTCTGCGGCCGCTTTGATACGTTGCAATGCAATCGGATCTTTGGTGAGATCGATGCCGCTTTGCTTCTTGAATTCTTCGCAGAGGTAATCGACCAAGCGTTGATCAAAATCCTCGCCGCCCAAGAACGTATCACCGTTAGTAGAGAGCACTTCAAATTGCTTTTCGCCATCGACGTCTGCGATTTCGATGATCGAAACGTCGAACGTTCCGCCGCCCAAGTCGTACACCGCGAACTTGCCGTCTTTTTTGACTTTGTCGATACCGAACGCGAGCGCCGCTGCGGTCGGCTCGTTGATGATGCGCTTGACTTCTAAGCCTGCAATTCGGCCTGCGTCTTTTGTCGCTTGGCGCTGCGAATCGTTGAAGTAGGCAGGCACAGTGATCACCGCTTCGGTGACTTCGTGGCCGAGGTAGTCCTCTGCCGTTTTCTTCATCTTACGCAGCGTTTCTGCGGAGACCGCAGGTGGCGAAATTTTCTTGCCACGCACTTCAACCCAAGCGTCACCGTTGTCATTTTTGACAATCGCATACGGCATCAAGCTGATGTCTTTCTGCACTTCTTTTTCTTCGAAGCGGCGACCGATTAAGCGCTTCACTGCATAGATCGTGTTCTTCGGGTTCGTCACCGCTTGACGCTTCGCAGGCGCACCGACGGTAATCTCGCCGTCTTCCATGTAGGCAACGATTGACGGCGTCGTGCGCGCGCCTTCCGAATTTTCGATGACTTTAGGCTGACCGCCCTCGATCACTGCTACGCAGCTGTTCGTGGTTCCCAGATCAATGCCGATGATTTTGCTCATGTTTTTTCTCCGTAACTAAGTTGTTGTTGTGCTATGTGGGTTCGCTTCGATCACCATTCAAGTGGCGGCTCGCAAAAGGACGTCGGGCTTTCGCCCTAGAACGACGAGGTCTTCGACCTCTAAGACGACGCTCGCTTTGCTCGCTAGGACGCAATGTCTATGTCTTTAATGAACGCCTGAATAAGATGAGTTGTTTTCTTACGTCTTCTAGTTGGTCGAAGGCTTCGCCGAAACCTTCGGCCAAATCAAGACGATCTGCTAATTCAAGTTGGGTCTCAAGTTCGGCAGCGGAGCCGAGCGCGATGCCTAAAAAGTGACCGAGTTCATTGGTGCCTGAACGACCGGCACCTTCTGCAATGTTTGACGGAATCGACACCGCCGAACGCCGAATCTGCGCGGTCAACCCAAATCGCTCATCCGCTGGAAATTTCGCGCTAATTTCGTACACGGTTTCAGCAAGCGTCATCGCCGCCTTCCAAACCGGAAAGTCGCGATGGGATCGCTGCTGTTTTTCGTCGGTAGTCATTAATTTCTCTATGCGTTAAATCTGACAGCGAACATCAAAAGCATGCGTTGGTTTCCGTTTTCACCGAAGACCTTGCGTCATAGCGACGAAGTCGCGTCGTCCTAGGCCGGAAGGCCGACGTCCTAGGAGCCGGAGGCTCCGTCGTCCTGCTGTTTGGGCTGCGCCGAAACAGCGACCATCGCAGGGCGCAAACAGCGCTCGCCGATCATGTAGCCCTTCTGGAACACCTGAAGCACGGTGCCTGCCGGTTGGTCCGATTCGATTTGGCTCATGGCTTGGTGCACATTCGGATCGAATTTCGCGCCGTCCGATTTCACTTCTTTAACCTTGGCGCGTTCGAACGCAGAGGCGAGATTCTTGAGCGTCATGTCGACACCCATTTTCAATTGCTCAGTAGTGCTCTTATCGTCTTTCAGCACCATTTCGAGGGTGTCTTTTACCGAGAGCATCGAGAACGCGAAGTCGCGTGCGGCGTATTCACGAGCGTTTTGCACTTCTTGCTGGTTGCGCTTGCGGATGTTTTCTTGCTCGGCGAGCGCGCGCAAGTGTTGATCTTTCAGCGCGGCAATCTCGTTTTCGGCAGCCGCGAGCTTCTCTTCTAGAGTGAGCTCGGCAGCAGCATTGGCATTTTCGATCGCTTCAGCGGCGAGCTTTGCGCTCTCGTCGTCAGCGGGCATTTCGGGAGTGGGTGTATTTTGTTCGTCTGGCATGGCCATCGTCCGGCAAATTTCGTAGCTAAAACAAGGTGTTGCACGGTATTTGGGGTCATCCCCACAGATTCAATAGGGGAATACTGATTGTTTTTACAAAAACGATGAAAATTCCAAAATACAAGGGTTCGACGCCTATTTTATTAATAGTGGTTAACCGACTAAACGTAGCTGCTAGCCCAATTAAACCGGCGTACTACCGATTAATCTTAATTCCGAGATAGTGTCGCGTGATGACAAACCGCGAGTCGCGATGAAAACTGCTCGATTGGCGCAGCAATTTCCGCACACTGTCACTTCCCCGTGGCAAAAATCCGCGTCGATAACTACGATTAGCGCTCAACTTTCATCATTTAAGGGATACGTATGCCAATTAAAAATTGGTTAGGTCGTTACTCCGCGGCGGGCGCGGTAATCGCCGTAGCTTTGACCGGCGTCTCGGCAATTACCGCAACCACGCCAGCACTTGCGCAAGTCAAGCAATACCCGCTGCGCGATTTCTTCAAAAATCCAGAGCGCGCGTACTTTCGACTTTCGCCTGACGGCAAATACATTGGCTTCATGCAACCTCATGAAAGCCGCATGAACATTTTTGTGCAGCCATTTGAAAAAGTCGGCACGAATGACGGCATCAAGCGCGTCACCACGGAAACCGCGCGCGACATCCCAAACTTCTTTTTCAAAGGTTCGAACCACGTACTGTTCACCAAAGATTTCGGTGGCGATGAAAATTTTCACGTCGTCACAGCGAACATCCAAACTGGCGAGGTTAAGGATCTGACGCCGCATGAGGGAACGCGTGCCATGATTCTTGACGCGCTACCCGACGATGACGATCACGTTCTGGTAACGCACAACAAACGCGACAAACGCATCTTTGATGTATTCCGGGTGAACGTGAAAACCGGCGAGGAAAAGCTCGTCGCACAAAACCCCGGCAATATCACCAATTGGGTGACCGATCACGCAGGGCAGCTTCGCGCTGCGGGCACGAGCGACGGCGTAAACACGACCTTTCTCTATCGCGAGAAAGAAAGCGATGAGTTCAAACCGCTGCTAACCACGAATTTCAAAGAAACCGTTGCCATCGTTGGTTGGACCGCAGATAACAAACAGATGTACGTGTCGTCGAACCGTGGTCGGGACAAGCAAGCGCTGTTTGAATTTGATCCGAAAACGGCGAAAGAAGGAAAACTCATTTACGAACATCCCATCGCTGATCTGTCGACATTGACTTGGTCGCGAGCGCGCAAGGTACTCACCAACACGATTGTTGATGTTGATAAAGCGGAGCCTGTGTTCTTCGATAAGGAGGCCGAGCGCGTATACAAAGCGATCAAAGCGCAATTGCCCGCCTATGAAATCGGCGTTCAAAGCATGACTAAAGATGAGCAACGCATGGTCGTTGCTGCGTCAAATGATCGCACCTCGGGCGCGCGCTACGTCTACGACGTGAAAACTAACAAGCTCACCAAGCTCGGCGACATCAACACCGCCATTGCTGAAGCTGATATGGCCGAAATGAAGCCAATACAGTACACCTCGCGTGACGGGCTTACGATTCGCGGATATCTCACGTTGCCGAAAGGTGTCGCAGCGAAAAACCTGCCGGTCATCGTTAATCCTCACGGCGGGCCTTGGGCGCGCGACAGCTGGGGCTACAACCCTGAAGTTCAGTTCCTAGCCAATCGCGGTTTCGCGGTTTTGCAAATGAACTTCCGTGGTTCGACCGGCTTCGGTCGCAAATTCTGGGAGACGAGCTTCAAGCAATGGGGTTTGACGATGCAAGACGACATCACCGATGGCGTTCAATGGCTCATCAAAGAAGGCATAGCCGATCCGAAACGCATCGCGATTTACGGCGCAAGCTATGGCGGCTATGCAACGCTTTCAGGCATCACCAAAACGCCCGATCTCTATGCTGCTGCTGTGAGCTACGTCGGCGTATCGAACATGTTCACCTTCTTGAACACCATTCCACCGTACTGGAAACCTTTCATGGCGATGATGAATGAGATGGTCGGCGATCAGGAGAAAGACAAAGCGCAATTCACCGCGACTTCACCCGCTCTCAACGCTGACCGAATCAAGACGCCGCTTTTCGTCGCCCAAGGCGCGAAAGATCCGCGCGTTGTGAAAGCCGAGAGCGATCAGATGGTCGAAGCGCTGCGCAAACGCGGTGTCGCTGTCGATTACATGGTTAAAGACAATGAGGGGCACGGCTTCCGTAATCAAGAAAATCAGTTTGAGTTTTATGAGGCTATGGAGAAATTCCTCTCAAAGCATTTGAAGAAAACCTAGAAGAAATTCGAACCTAGAAAGGGAGCTTCGGCTCCCTTTTTTGTTGTTGTAATGGAAACATTGAACCCGCGGTAGAGAGTCAACGACCCAGCAATACGTAGTGTTGATGTGAGCCCGCCAACTCCGGCGGAACATTCTCGATACACGCCACCTTTTGCCGCTTCGTTTTTCGGGGCGATACTTGCTGCGGAGAATTTCCATGCGTACTTCACTGCCCATCACACAGAATAGACTTCTTGCTACCCACTTCGCAGAAGGCATTGCCAAGCCGCGATGTATCGATGCGACTTTGTTACGACGATGCGTAATCAGCGCTTGTTCGTTCATCGCAGTTGGTCATGCAAACGCCGCTTGGGTCACCGTTTTTCCGCCGCTCTCTCCCATTGAGCTGCGCGTATTCGCCGAGCCGGGGGCACAACTTTACTCGCGGTTTGATCCCCAATTCAAAGTCGTTTCGCCAGGCGTGAGTGCTGGTTGCCCAGACAATCAGCGGCTCAAAGAGGGTTGGCTCTACGCGGGCGGCGTCTACGGAAGCATCCCAATGAGCGCATCGCAACAACGCGTCTCGACAGTCGGTACGATCCGCGTCGATATGCTGCAGAGCCTCAAAATGCCGGCAAGCATGCCGGTCGATGGCAACAGTGCAAACACGGGTCCGAATCGAACCGGTGGACTGAAAGTACCGGTGGCGGCTTGTAACGCGCATTTAGCGGGTTTGGGTAGCAGCGCACGAGCAGCGGCGGCGCGAAACGGGTTTAGTGTCACGCTACCCAAAGCGCTCCCGATGAAAGCGCGCGTAGACTGCGACGGCAGTTTCAAAGTTGAAGACTATGAACTTCCCGTCACCATGAAATGCGAACCCGCGCCAGCGCTTATCAATCGCGTGTCGCTGCGTGTGGAGTGGTCGCAACATGAGGCCTGTCCGAGCGAAGTGCGTTTGATCGGTGTGATCGACGGTAACTTTTTACACACCGGTAAACGCATCTTCATGGGCAATCAATATTTAGGCGGCTACGAGCCGTATCAAATCGGTAGCGGTCAGATGACGGTGATGGAAACGCGAAAACTCAATTGGCCTGCGCATGCACAGGGCAGCCTCGCAGCGGCTTCAGGCGCAGTTGCGTCGATGGATGGCTGGGCGCAACTCAACGTTCAACCCAACAACGAGTTGCCCGGCGCGCCCGCTTTGTTTAGCTCAGAGCGCGTGCAATATCGCGTGACCTGCAAACGCGAGGCGCCTCAACGTGCTGGCGTTGTGCAGCCCGCCTCGCCTCGCCAACCCGCGCGACCGTAAAATTTCTCTGGATTTCGCAGCATCTTGTCGCTGCGATCAGAGTCATCGCGGCGTCGAGCTTGTACCTCAATTGAGCCGAAGCTTTCGCTGGTCTATTCGCGCTTTGCGCATCGAAAGCCAATGTACGCGACGGCAGTATCGACAGGCTTGCCTTGCAGGTAACTGGCTTTCATCTGCTCTGCGCCGTACCACCACGAGCCGCCTCGTGTGCGCTTCTCCGGGCTCTCGCGCTCCGGCTCGTTGACCCATTCCCACAGATTGCCGCCCATGTCAAAAAGGCCATTGACGCCACGCGTGCTTGTGCCCACTCGTGCATGACCGTAACCTCGCATGAGCTTTGCGCCGTGCGCTATGGCGCGAGATTTTGCGGCCACGCCACAATCAGCAAGGCACTGTGCGCCGCTCGGATTCTCACCCACCGGGAAAGGGTACGTTTTGCCGCGCACGAACGGCGAAGATGGCGTCTCGCGCTGCTCGGTATACGCGGCAATAACCCACTGAGCATCCGTGGGCAGCGCAGCGCCCACCCACGTGCAAAAGGCAGCGGCTTCGTCGAATGTGATGTGAGCCGCGGGCTCATCGTTAGCGGCTCGCGCATTTGCGCCAAAGGGTGTTTGCCAATTCCAGCCAGATTTCTTCACCCAGCCGTTTTCATACACCTCGCCGCCGCCGCTTTTTTCCGCCCGGGTCACAAGCTTTGTGGCGTCCGCAAAACGCCGAAATTGAGCGACGGTCGTTTCAGTGCGCGCAATTGAAAAATCGGTGATTCGTTGCCAGTCAATTTGTGCGGGATTAGCGCTCTGTGCGCTCGCCGCGCTCGCGCTCAAACTGAGTACCAAAGCAAAAGTGCGATAGCGCGTCATCTATAACTCCGTCGGCACCTTGCCGTTATGCCTTGCCACTTTCAAGCAGCGCCTTCAAGTTGGCAAGCGCCGTGGTGGACTGGCGATTAATAGACCACTTGATGATGTTGTTATCGAGCAAACGCATGAACCAATTCTTCGAGCGGTAATCGAGTCTGCGATGAAATTCGCAGCCGCCATCAACCACGCGGCAGTCGTAAGTGATTTTCGATGCCCCGTGGCTCGCGTCAGTTGCGATCAGCCAGTGACGATGCGGCTCGCATTCGTACACTTTCCAAATTGCGCTGAAATGCTGGCCGACGACTGAAATATGTTCGCACATTGTGTCGTCAACAGTGAGCGGTCGATCCGGCGCGTTGGTCACCTCTTTCGTGGCGGGGTGCCATCGATGCCACTGCGTCGGTCGGGTCACAAAGTCAAAAACGACGGCTTGCGTACAAGCGATCCGGGTAACGGTTTGAATAGTTACGCCGCCATCAGCCAAGTGCGCGTCCACTTCCGCAAGCGTGAACGGTGCGGGCAGCATTTCGGTCGTGTTCATGGCGGTCCCCCGATAACAAGATTTCTGATTTTGGATGCTGCGAACTATACCGATCTGGGATCGTGTGCCGTCGGTCCAATTCAACAACCTATCCACTGTAAAGCCGTTTATCTCAGGCTATACAGACTTTTGCATTATTTATCGGTAAATAATCAAAACTACAGCGACGCCCATTAGCAATGGCGTTCTAATATAAATTCTGTAGTGCCATTTCGCACGCTCGCGCAAGCGCAAGTAGATGCGCATCGCGCGCATGGGTCGCGACCAACTGTAACCCCACCGGCGCACAGCCGGGCGGATGACACGGCAGCGTGATCGCGCAGCCATCGAGCGCGTTTGCCCAGCTCGTGTTGCGCAGGATGCGCGAATTCGCGCTGAAAAACTGATCGTCATCTTCGATCAGCGGCGCGATTTCTGGCGCAATGCACGCAACGGTTGGACAAATCACCGCGTCGTAATCGGCGAGCGAAAGATTCATGCGATCAATCCAGAATCGGCGGTACGCCATCGACCACGAAAGCTGCGCACGCGTCACGTCCTTCCCGAGCAACATCCGCTTCCAAACGCGTGGGTCGTATCCCACGCCGTCGACATTAATGTTTTCGTTATGCCAATCGAGTGCGAGCGCGGAAATTGCGGGGTTGCTCGTCTTGAAAGCGTCGTCAAGTGCTTTAAGGGGCGCTTCAATGATCGTTGCACCGGCGTGGCACAGGCGATCAATTGCAGCGAGCGCCGCATGCTCAACTTCTGCATCGAGCTCTTGCCAAATAAGGCTTTGCGGCTTCAGCAATCGCACGCCGCGTAAATCCATCGTTGTCGACGAATAGGCTTGACCGGACAGCACCGCATCAATGCGCGCGCAATCATCGACTGATCGCGCGAGCGGGCCGATTGAATCATGCGCCACTGAGAGCGGAATGCCGCCAATTATCGGTACGCGGCAAGCGGTCGGCTTGAATCCGACCAGGCCATTAAACGCCGCAGGAATTCGTACGCTGCCGCCAGTATCGGTGCCGAGCGCTGCGGTACACATGTTGTCGGCCACGCTCACGCCAGCACCCGACGACGAGCCGCCCGGAATTCGGCCCGTTCCATCGCTACGACGATCCCACACACTTCGCGGTGTACCGTAATGCGGATTCAAACCCACACCAGAGAACGCGAACTCAGTCATGTTGGTGCGGCCGAAAATCACCGCGCCCGCCGCCCGAAGGCGCGCAATAATGGGGGCGTCCGCGCTGGCGGGCGCTCGCGATCGCAATACGGTTGAGCCTGCGCCCGTAACCTCGCCTTCAACGTCAAACAAATCTTTAATCGAAATAGTGACGCCTTCGAGCGCGCGAGGCGCATGTTGCTCGTAACGTGCCGTCGATTGCTTCGCTTGCGTACGAACTTTTTCTGCGTCGAGCGAGATGAAAACTCGCGCACCTTCATTGTGCGGGTCGGTCGCTCGCGCGAGTTGTGCATCAACGGAGTGCGACAACGCCGCGGGCGATTTCGAAAACTGTTCAATTTGGGTAGTGATTGCGTTCATTGCCCGAGGAAAAACTTGAGAGTGCGCTAGGATAGCGTGACTGAAGTTTTGCGGAAAATTCGTCGCTGCTTCAGGCCAACTGTCACTCGCCATTCGTCATTCGCAAATAGAGAAATGAACTTCGATTTCACCCGACCTTATCCCGGCGGTCGCTCGCCAATCATGACGCGCAACGTCGTATCCACCACGCATCCGCTCGCCGCACAAGCAGGCTTGCAAATGATGAAAGCGGGTGGCAACGCGGTCGACGCAATTATTGCAACCGCTGCCGCGCTCACCGTCGTTGAGCCCGTAAGCAATGGATTGGGCAGTGATCTTTTCGCGCTGATTTGGTCGCCTGAGGACAATTCACTTCTAGGTCTCAATTCGTCAGGCCGCTCGCCACAAGCTTGGAGCCTCGATCAATTTCCCAACGGCATTCCTATGCGCGGCTGGAGCAGCGTGTCGGTGCCCGGTGCGATTGCGGGATGGGTGGCGCTCTCGAAGCGGCTTGGTAAATTGCCGTTCGCAGATTTGCTCGCGCCTGCCATCGATATTGCTGAGCGTGGCTACATGGTCTCGCCGATAATTTCAGCGCAGTGGACGCGCGCTGTGCCTATTCTTGAAAACCAGCCTGGCTTTGCTGAACATTTCGTGCCGCGCGGTCGTGCGCCGCTGCCGGGAGAGCTGTTTCGCAATCCTGCGCAAGCCGAAGCGCTGCGCATGATTGCTGAGAGCGAGGGCGAATCGTTTTATCGCGGTCAACTTGCGGCGCGCATCGTTGCGCATGCGAAACAACATGGCGGATTGATGACAGGTATCGACCTCGCGGCACATGTCGCCGATTGGGTGGAGCCGATCAAAACAAGTTATCACGGCTACGAGATCGCCGAGATTCCGCCGAACGGTCAAGGCATCGCGGCCCTCATGGCGCTGGGCATGATGGAAGAATTCGACGTTAAATCGCTCGGGCCGAATCACATCGACTATTGGCACATTTCGATTGAAGCGATGAAACTCGCGTTTCGCGATGTGATGGCCCAGGTGGCCGATCCTGCACACATGCGGGTAACGCCTGCGCAGATGCTGGATCGCGCATTTTTGAAGTCGCGTGCGAAAGAAATTGATGTGAAGCGTGCGCAGGATTTCTCTCCAAGCGCGCAGCTTACGGGTGGCACGGTGTATTTGAATTCAGCGGATGAAAGCGGCATGATGGTTTCGCTCATTCAATCGAATTACTATGGTTTTGGTTCGGGTGTCGTCGTCGATGGCGTGTCACTGCAAAATCGTGGTTATGGTTTTTCAACCGATCCGAAGCATCCGAATTGTGTTGATGGTGGCAAGCGTCCATTTCACACGATCATTCCCGGTTTCATTTTGAAAAACGGAAAACCACAGAGCGCATTTGGTGTGATGGGCGGACACATGCAGCCGCAAGGGCATATGCAAACCGCAATTCGCATGATCGATTTTGGCGAGAATCCACAAGCCGCGCTCGACGCGCCACGCTTCCGCGTGGAGCAAGGGTTAGAAGTGGATCTAGAGCCGTGGACGCCGACGGCTATTCGAGAACAGCTCGCCGCACGCGGGCACAAACTCAAAGAAAACAAAGACAGCTACATGGATTTTGGTAGCGGCCAGATCATATGGAAGACAGAGGACGGATACATTACAGGATCCGATCCGCGACGTGATGGGTGCGCGGTGGGTTACTAAGCGTTCCCGTTTTTGCAATTGTCATTCGCGTGAAGGCGGCAACCTAGTTTCGGAGCGCTTCGATCTTTGTCACGATGCGGTTGGCGCGGTGCGCTCGGATTCGATTCCCACCTTCGCCGGGATGACGATCTCCTACGCGTCGACCTGCCCGACTAACTCAGGCACCAACGTTTTGACCGACTTACCTTCGAAGTGAAGTCGCAAGTTTTCAATAACAAGATTGCCCATCGCGGTACGAGTTTCAAGCGTCGCGCTCGCTGCGTGAGGAAAAAGAACGACGTTCGCGCGGTTAAACAGTGCTTCGGGCACCTTCGGCTCGTTTTCAAACACGTCGAGGCCCGCGCCAGCAATCGTGTTGTTTTCAATCGCCGCAACGAGTGCAGCCTCATCGACGACTGACCCACGCGCAACGTTTATCAAATAGCCGTCTGCGCCCAGCGCCTCGAGTACCTCTGCATTCACGAGATGCTTCGTGCCTGCACCGCCTGGCGTGATCGCTAGCAGTATGTCAACGTCTCGCGCCATTTCAACTAAGTTCGCGTAGTAGCGATATGGCGAATCTTGTTGACTGCGACCGTGATAGGCGACGTTTACTTTGAACGCCTCAAGCCTGGTTGCAATTGCTTTGCCAATTCGACCCAGGCCGATGATGCCCACCGTTTTTCCCCAGAGTGATCTTGTGAGCGGATATTGGCCTTTGAGCCAATCGCCGCGCTCGACGAATTTCTGCGTTTCGGCGAATTGTCGCAACGTCATTAGCGTTAGCGCGAGTGCCGTATCTGCGACCTCGTCATTCAACACATCTGGGGTGTTGGTGACTTTTATTTTTTTGGCTTCACACGCGGCGAGCGGAATGCCGTCATAACCAACGCCAAATACAGCGACGATTTCAAGGTGCGGAAAATTATCAAGCTGTTCTGCTTTGATGTGTGAGCCGCCGAACGCGACCATCGCGCGGGTGCGCGGTGCGATCTCGTCAATAAATGCGCGCCGGTCTTTTGCGCCGTGCAAATCATGCACGATAAAGTGTTCGTTCAACGGTCTCGCAAAGAATGGGGGCAAGGGTGCGATGACGACGATTTCAGGTTTGCTCATGCGGTTGCGTCGATTACTTATCGAGAAGAGCCGTGATTAAACCCGCATCGCCCGCTTGCGTTGTGATCACGTTCCGAAATCCGGCATGGAGCGCTGTTTGCGCGATTCGCTCATGACTTGCGTAAAGCGGTAACGAAAACAAAATCGCGTGTTCGTCTTTCTGCATGATTGCTACGAGGTTGGTGACCGCGTCACTACTCATCGCGGAAATCGCGGTGAGTTTTTTAGCTCGGAGTAATTCGATCAAACCCGTCGGCGGCGTGGTCGGCGCGCGACGATGGTAGGCCGTAATGGCTTCGGCAATTGCACCGCGCTTAGTGAGTTCTTCTCGCAATAGCTCGCGTCCATCATTGCCGCGAAAAATCGCAATGCGCTTGCCTTTGATGACCGAGGCCTGGAGTGCGGGCAGCGCTAGAAGACCTTCGCTGTCAAAACTTGTTGTGGGAATTTCAACATTCGCTACGCCGCGCAATTGCAGCTCTTCTGCCGTGCCCGAGCCGGGCGCGAAAACGTGAAGCGCGTTCGGCAATTTGATTGGCGCTGATCCCATCGGCGCGATAGTCATCTCGGCAGCGCCTGGGCTCACGAAAATTGCGGCGTGATAGGTCGAAAGATTCTCTAGCGCGGCTCTGAGGGGTTCTGGATTGACAGGCGGCTCGATGATCGTCGTTGGAAACACATACGGCGTTGCACCGAGCGCTGCGATTCGTGTCGCGGTTCGCGAAGCGGGCATGACGGGGCGCGTGATGAGCACATGCGCTTGTGCGAGCGGCGCGTCTTTTCTGCGCGCTGCTTGGCCTAGGTGGAAGTCGGTGTTCATCGTGGGTGTGTCTTTGGGAGCTGGTTTCACACGTTAGCTCAGTTACGAAGTAAGCGATTTGATAATCGCCAACGCACCTTTTGCTTTCAACATCTCCGCAACTTCCTCGCCAAGCGCTTCAGGCATATCGGGTGTGCCAAACGCCTCGGCTTCCACCAGTTGCGAGCCGTCCATGTTGGCCACAAACGCACGAAGTCGCAGCGGCTTTTCACCATCGACCCAATCCGCATACGCACCGAGTGGCAATTCACAACTACCGCCAAGCAAGCGGCTCACCATACGCTCAGCAGTGCAGCAAATTGCGGTGGGTGCGTGGTCGAGTTCAGCGACAATTTCGGCGGTATCTTCGTCATCGGCGAGCACTTCGATGCCGAGCGCCGCTTGCCCAGGCGCGGGCAATGAAATTTCGGGTTCGATCAGCGCGGTAATTCGTTCACGCATGCCAAGGCGAATCAAGCCTGCAGCGGCGAGAATCAGTGCGTCGAATTCGCTGTCATCGAGCTTGCGTAAACGCGTATTCACATTCCCGCGCACAGATTTGAATGCAAGTGTCGGATATCTGCGTTTCAAAATCGCTGCTCGGCGCAAACTCGAGGTGCCCACCACGCTCCCCGCGCTCATCGCATCGAGTGATGCGAACTTTTTTGACACGAACGCATCACGCGGATCTTCGCGTTCAAGAATCGCAGCGAGCGTGAAACCTTTCGGCAATGTCATCGGTACGTCTTTAAGCGAGTGCACGGCTAAGTGCGCTCGGCCTTCTTGCATGGCGACTTCGAGCTCTTTGATGAACAGGCCTTTGCCGCCGACTTTCGCGAGCGGCTTATCTTGGATTTCATCGCCACGCGTCGTCATGCCAAGCAGTTCGACTGCGAAGCCGTCTTCAAGCGCTTCGATCTGGGCTTTTACGAAGTTGGCCTGCGCGAGGGCGAGCGGACTCTCGCGAGTGGCGATAATTAGGGGTTCATCCATGACCGATTGCGAACGCTATGCACGCTACTAATTTGATGAGGCTGATTATCGCACTCGCGTTTTTAGCGCTTTGCGGGTCGCCTAATGCCCACGCGAACGAGCCCGAGCCATCAAGCCCTGAGTGGGAACGCATGCTTCCCGTTGCAACCGATCTGCAAACCGACGGCGCGAAAGCCAAAGCAGCGAAGAAACCGATCTTGCTCTTTTTCAATTTGGAAGGCTGTCACTTTTGTCGCTTTTCGCTGCGCACAACGATTGTTCCGCTCTTCCGCGATAAAGGCTGGCGCGACGCGATGGAGTTTCGGCAAATCACCATTGATGATGGCAAATCGCTCGTTGATTTCGATGGCAAGCGCGTGTCAAACAGCGAGTTTGCGAAACAGCGCAAAGGCTCTTTCACCCCAACGGTGATGATGGTCGATGGCGATGGCAAGCTCCTTGCGGATCCGGTCATCGGCATTGCAAGTTTGGATTACTACGGCTACAACGTCGACACGATGATCAAAGCAGCCATTGAAAAAGTGAGCGCGAAATGACCTGGTTTCTCTACTTCGCTTGCGTGGTTACCGGTGTGCTGTGCGGCGGCGCTTTCGGCTATTTGCTGGGCTTCATGTTTTTCTCAAAGTCGCCGCCGTTGCCCTTGGTGTTCGGCGCGACGGGTGCGCTGCTCGGTACGGCGGTTTTAATGCTGCTTGGCCGCAAGTTGAACAAAATGATGAATGAGCGATAGCAATGGCACGTGAAAAAGTTCTCGGTTTAGGTGGCGTTTTCATTCGCGCGAAAAATGCGGAAGCGCTGCGCAAATGGTACGCCCGACATTTAGGTGTCGATATCAACGAGTGGGGCGGCGCAATCACCGTTCACCAAAAAGACGACTACACCCTGTGGAGTGTTTTCGAAGAGAAAAGCGACTACATGCCGCGCCGACAACTCACGATGATGAACTGGCGCGTGAGCAACCTGGAAGCGATGATGGATCAGCTGCGCGCGGCCGATGTGCGTATTGAAGAGGAAACTCAATCTTCGGAGCAAGGCAAGTTCGGCTGGGGCTACGATCTCGAAGGCAATAAGTTTGAAATGTGGGAACCGCCATCCGCAACGTGAATCCGCTTGCTTACAATCAGCATCAGAGCTCAATCGCGGATTTCTTTGGGCGAGCGCTCTCGTTAACTACAACGTTGACAAATACGTAATCCACTCGTTAAGCCCAACACAATCGGCGAACCTCGACTCTAGCTGAAGATTACGAAGCGACTGGCCGCACGACTTCGCTCGCTTGCTGATCGGCGTGGTACGAGCTGCGGACCATCGCACCTACGGCGGCGTGTTTGAAACCCATTGCGTAGGCCTCGCTCTCGAACATCTTGAACGTGTCGGGATGCACATAGCGAAGCACTGGCAGATGATTTGCAGAAGGCTGCAAGTATTGGCCAATCGTGAGCATGTCGATATTGTGATCGCGCATGTCGCGCATCACTTGCAAAATTTCTTCATCAGTTTCACCTAAGCCCACCATCAAGCCGCTCTTCGTTGGCACTTCCGGAAACTTCGCTTTGAAATCTTTGAGCAGTTTGAGCGAATGCGCGTAATCTGAGCCGGGGCGTGCTTGTTTGTAAAGTCGTGGCACCGTTTCCATGTTGTGATTCATCACGTCCGGCGGCGCGGCTTCAAGAATCGCGAGCGCTTTGTCCACGCGGCCACGGAAATCGGGCACCAATACTTCAATCGTCGTTTGCGGTGATTGCGCGCGAACTTCTTTGATGCATTCCACAAAATGCCCCGCACCGCCATCGCGTAAATCATCGCGATCCACACTTGTGATCACGACATACTTGAGTCGCAGTGCGGCAATCGTTTTCGCCAGATTTTTCGGCTCGTCTTGATCGAGTGGATTCGGCCGCCCGTGGCCGACATCGCAAAACGGACAACGCCGCGTGCAAATATCTCCCATGATCATGAACGTGGCCGTTCCTTTGCCGAAACATTCGCCGATATTTGGACAACTCGCCTCTTCGCATACCGAATGCAAGTTGTGCTCGCGCAAAATCTTTTTGATTTCGGTGAAGCGCGTTGCGTGTTCGCCAGTCGGCGCTTTCACGCGAATCCATTCCGGTTTGCGCAGCATCGGCGCGCTCACCACCTTGATCGGGATGCGCGCGGTTTTGCCTTCGCCTTTGTGTTTCGTTCCGACTGCGTTATCGAACGTCGCGGCGGGTTTCTCAGAGACAGCAGTTGAATCCATCGCTGAATTTTCTCACGTCGGCGCGGTAAGCGTGCGCTCAAGATGCGCTGAAAGCCTTATTCCCACGTCGTTTGCGGGGAGATCAACGCCAAAGTCATGTAGATGAGTGACGCGCAACCCTTCATAACCGCACGGATTAATGAACGAAAACGGCGTTAAATCCATACTCACATTGAGCGCAACGCCGTGGTAGCTGCGACCGTTGCGGATTTTCAAACCGAGAGAGGCGATTTTGGCGTCGGACACATACACGCCTGGCGCATCGCGTTTGCCCTGGGCTTCGATGCGAAAGTCTTTGAGCAGCGCAATCACTGCGTTCTCAATTCGAATGACGAATTCGCGCACTCCGAATGCGGCGCGCTTTAGGTCGAACAACACGTAGACCACCGTTTGGCCGGGGCCATGATACGTGATCTGGCCACCTCTATCAGTTTTGACGACCGGGATATTCATGGGATTGACGAGCAAATGTTCGGGCTTACCTGCGACGCCTTGCGTGAGCACGGGATCGTGTTCGACGATCCATAGTTCGTCCTCGGTGTCCTGCTTGCGCGCGTCAGTGAAGCTACGCATTTGCGCCCAAGTCGCTTCGTAATCAACGCGACCGAGTTGACGAACCTTCATCCAGTTAATTGGCGATCACAACGCCCAAAGAATTTCGGGGTGCGCTGTCAATTCGCGATAGAGCGCATCAAGCTGCGCTTTCGATTGCGCGGTAAAGGTAAGTGACACAGCAAGATACTTACCGCCTTTCGATTCACGAACGGTCACCGTCGTCGAATCAAAATCACCCACGTGACGCGTCACGATTTCCACCACCACAGTCTCCAATGCAGACGAATTCTTACCCGCGACTTTCAGAGGATATTCGGTAGGAAAAACGAAGTTGCTTTCTTGGCCTTCTGGGATCGGGCCGCGATTAGGCGCGCTCGGCGTATTCATGGGGTGTTCGTTAGGCGTTCATGTCAGCTTGCATGATTGCAAACATTTTCTTGAACATGGGGCCAGGCCGACCAGAATGCAAGGCGTTGCCGATAGGTTTGTCGTCAAGCGACGTAATTGCGAGCACACCTTTGCTCGATGAAGAAAGCCACATTTCATCGGCTTTCCACATCTCGGCTTCGGGCACCGGACGTACCACCAATTTCATGCCGCTTCTCTGAGCGAGCTCCATCACGCCATCAAGCGTGACGCCGCCCAAAATATGATTGTCTTTTGGTGGCGAGACGATGGTGTCACCAAACACGCAGAACACGTTAGAAGCCGATGCCTCTGTCATAAACCCATCGCGAATCATCACGCACTCAATGCCGCCAGCCTCCGCCGAATGTTGGCGCGCGAGAACATTGCCTAGCAGGGAAATCGATTTGATGTGGCAGCGATGCCAACGCAAATCAGGGTAGGTGTAGCACTTTACGCCGTCATCAATTTGCGCTTGCGTGAGTTTGGGTAGTGGGTTTGACATCATGAACACAGTCGGTTCAGTGTCTTTAGGAAACGTGTGATCGCGCTTCGCGACACCACGCGTGATTTGCCAATACACACCTTGATCATCAAACGATTGTTTTGCGATGATTTGCTTAACGATGTCGGTCCATTGTTCAACCGAGTAAGGATTCTTTAGGCCAATTTCACGACAAGAGTTATCGAGTCGCTTCAGATGCGGAAGCAATCGATACGGCTTACGGTTAATGACAGGCACGTACTCGTACACCCCGTCGCCGTAGATAAAGCCTCGATCGAGCACGCTTATCTTTGCGTCTTCGATGGGCATCCAACTTCCGTTGAGGAAAATCATTTGAACAAACTCTTGAAGAATAAAACGACGCTGTGCCACATGCGCTTCCAGATCGGTGCTTGTGGCGCGGATTCAAACGCGACGACATCGCGTTCATACAACAGGTTTCCTGCGCGTTTGACTTTGAGCACGCCGACTTTGTCGCCCGACTGAAACGGGCCGATAGCAGGCTCAGGAATCGTCAGTTCGGTCGTGATTTCGTGCGTTTTCCCGGCAACATTGATCGCAGTTACGTCATCCCGAAATCCAATCGGCACTTCATCAACCGTTGCTTTCCAAACGGTGAGCGACTGGATTGCCTTGCCGCCTTCGTAGAAACGACGCGGCTCGTACGCAGTGAAGGCCCAATCAATCAATTTTTGCGTCTCGGTGACGCGAGCGGCCTCGCTCGGCGCGCCGAGTAGCACCACTAGCAGTTTGCGCGGACCGCGCTTGACGGTAGTAATCAAGCACCAACCCGCGGCGTCGGTAAAACCGGTTTTCATTCCGTCGGCCGTTGGATCAACAAAGAGCATGCGATTGCGGTTCTCGTAGCTGTTGCCGCCGATTGAGAATGACTTTTCAGAGAAAAATTTTACGTACTGCGGGTACTCACGCATCAACGCAAGCGCGAGAACTGTGAGATCGTACGCGGTGGAATAGTGGCCTTGTTGTGAAAGACCCGAGGGATTTAAGAAATTGGTGTCGAGCATCCCCAGTCGCTTGGCTTCGCGATTCATGCGCGATACAAATTCACTTTCGTTGCCCGCAATTGAAATGGCAAGCGCAACCGCTGCATCATTTGCAGAATGAATCAGCAACCCACGCACCAAATCCTCGGCAGTCACCGACGTCCCGGGTGGCACGTTAAGGCGAGAACCGTCGGCTTTCCACGCACGTTCAGGAATGCGCAAACGCTGGCTTAAGTTGATTTGCTTTTGATAGAGCGCATCGAATACGATGTACGCGGTCATTAATTTGGTGAGCGATGCTGGATCGCGCCGTTTCTTTGCGTCGCTCTCGGCAAGCACTTGCCCGCTGGTTGCTTCGACCACGGTGTATGCAGCGGCGTTGATAAACGGCTGCGCCACAACCGAATCGGCTGCCGTGGTTGCGGCGGCGGGTTGGGGCGCAACAACGTTGCCCGTTTGCGCATACGAAGGTGAAACGCCGTGCAGCGTAAACGTTGCGACGGACGCGATGAGCGTCGCCGCGATTATTTTCTTTGCGTTCACGTTATGCCGCTTTAGGTGTTCCTGAAGCAATGATTTTACGAGGGGGCGCATTCAAGAAGGCGTAATCGACCTCAGGGGCGACGCCCGCGATGATGTCGGAGAGCGCTTTGGCCGAGCCTGGCCCCTCAGTCCAGCCGAGCGTGCCGTGGCCAGTATTCAAGAACAAGTTTTTAAGCTTGCTTCGTCCGATGATTGGCAGATTCGACGGCGTGGCGGGGCGCAATCCGGTCCAGTATTGCACTTCGTCCCACACGCAAAGATCAGGGAAATGATGTTTCGCGCGCTTGGTCAAGGCCTCGCAGCGCACCGTGTTGAGATCGAGGTTGAAGCCGTTGAGTTCAGCGGTTCCAGCAATTCTGAGTCGATCACCAATCGTTGTGAACACCACTTTCATCTCATCATCAGTGATGGAGCCCTTCGGCGCGCCTTTCTTGTTTTTAATCGGCAATGTGGCGCTGTAACCTTTTGCCGGATATACCAGCGCGTCGACACCGACGCCGCGAAGCATCGCCGGTGTGTACGAGCCCAACGCGACAACATACGCATCGGCTTTGAGCGCATGTTCGCCTTTGGCGTCATTCACAACGACACGACTTACCTCACCACCTTCGCGCTCGATTCGCTTCACCGTCGTTGCGTAACGAAATTCAACGCCCATTTTCGCCGCGCGCTCAGCGAGCGCAATGGTGAATTTATAGGCGTCGCCCGACTCATCATGCGGCGCGTAAATGGCACCGGCGAGCGTCGGCGCAGTGTGTGCTAGCGCTGGCTCAATTTTCACGGCATCGGCAACCGACAACACATCGCGTCGTTCACCGTTACGAATCAAAAGTTGTGCGCCTTCAGCTGCCGCTTCAAAGCTCTGCTGCGTCGAGTGAATCATCATGATCCCGGCTTCAGCGTGGTCGTACGAAATTCCTGTTTCACGACGTAGCGACTGGAGCGTACGGCGCGAATACTCCGACAATCGCATCGCCATCAGCGTGTTGTGTTCCGTGCGGCTTGGCAAACACTCGTACAAGAAACGCAGACCCCAGCGCCACTGGTTCGGATCCATTTTTAGGCGGAACAACAGTGGCGCATCTTCCTTACCGAGCCACTTCAACACTTTAAACGGCGCTGCAGGCGATGCCCATGGATCAGATTGACTCACCGAAATTTGTGATCCGTTCGCGAAGCTCGTTTCGAGCGCTGCGCCGGGCTGGCGATCAACGACGGTGACGTCGTAGCCACGTTGACGAAGGAAGTAGGCCGTGTGAACGCCGAGGATGCCGGCACCGAGAACTAGGACGCGCATGATGAGCACTTTTGCGTCGCCCTGCGGGTCACGCAAGACGACGCGGTAAAACTTAAAACCACGATGCTAAAAATTCTTGACGCGGTTGGCTAGCGCGAATGCATTTTCGGTATTGCTATTACGGCATGGTGTGTTTGTTTACGGCTAACTCCACATATTGCCGATTATTATGGGCTAAAGCCTAGTTCTTATATTTATCGGTCCGCATCGTTTATGCCGTTGTAGCCCAATTTACGCTGGACTTTAGCGATTTTTTTGATTCTTAGCAAGATACTTCCAGTAAACCCGCGCGCCGAGGAGCAGCGCAAAAATCGCCGCGTAAATGTAGGGCTCGTTGGGATTGCGTCGTGCCAACCAAACAAAGTGAAGCGTTGCCAACACCGCAATCGCGTAGACGAGTTTGTGCAGGTTTTGCCATGTCGCTGCGCCTAGTTTTTTGATTGACGCATTGTTAGACGTGATTGCAAGCGGAATTAACAGGATGAAGGCAGCGAAGCCCACAGTAATAAACGGCCTCTTCACGATATCTTTAACGATCTCGTTCCAGTCAAAGAACCGGTCAAGCCACAGCCACGTCATGAAATGCAAGAACGCATAGAAAAACGTGATCAAGCCCGCAGTGCGACGCAGTCGGACGAGCCACGGCCAATTCAGCACGCGGCGCAGCGGTGTGATCGACAAAGTCACGACGAGCGAGACAATCGTCCACGTGCCGGTTGAGCGCGTGATGAACTCAATGGGATTAACGCCCAGCCAACCGAGCGGTGCACCCAACGCTAATCGAAAGAATGGCAATAGTGCGAGCGCGATCAACAGCCATTTCACGCGTTGGACGAATTGAGAAGAAGGCGTTCGAAAACTTTTCGCGAGAACGGACATTTTTTCGCAGACTATCGCTGATTGGACACAGATTAACGCAGATGTTGCTTGCGCTTTACTCGGGTGAGTTCGCGCTTCGCCGAATTTCGTTACTGCGGGTCTCTTACGTGCCTTTCACTAAACGCTGCGTGCTTGTGATCTGCGACCTCGCCGAGCCCGACGCTGCGTCGCCGCGTTGGGCGATCGGATTTAGGTGAACAGCCACGTATGCAATAGGCGACCCGGCATTAACGTGAACCCGCCAGCAATCAGAAGTCCGCCCACGTAGAGCCCAATCATGCTGTTTCGATGGCTCTTCACGTCGTGGCGGCGCGCAGCGAAATACGCGGTAGGTACTGAGTAGAGCGTGAGGACGCTAAACAAGTGGATAAATCCAAAATGTCCAAAAAACCGCGGACCTGCGAACGCGGGCATTAGCAATGTGATGAGCCCGGTGGTAAGCATGAGCGCCATGTATAACTTGCCGAGCAATCGATGCGCGGGACTGCCCTTGTGCGACACCATCATATAGGTACCAATAGCGAACGCAGGGAGCACCGTGGCAAGATGCGCGTACGCAAGCGGCATGTAGACAGATTGATATTGCTGGAGATCGGCGGACATTTGAAAAAATTCATCGGGTTACGATGAATTCATTTCACCACGTCGAGATAGTCAAATCCATGCGCTCGCGACAATCGGCAAAATCGCGGCGCAAATCAACAATGCGCGGCGCGAATTTACCAGCATGCCGTAATCAGAAGAATTTTTTAAGGTCCATGCCCGCATACATTGAGGCGACCTGGTCGGCATAGCCGTTAAACATCAGCGTTTTGCGTTTTGAGAACTCACCGATGCGTCGCTCGCTTGCTTGGCTCCAGCGTGGATGATCGACCATCGGATTCACATTCGAATAAAAGCCGTATTCCTCAGGCCCCGATTTCACCCAAGCGGTCTTCGGCTCCTTTTCGACAAAACGAATTTTCACAATTGATTTGCCGCTCTTGAAACCGTATTTCCAAGGCACCACGAGTCGAACCGGTGCGCCATTTTGCGGTGCGAGCATTTCTCCAAACGCGCCGACCGTAAGCAGCGTCAGCGGATTCATTGCCTCATCCATGCGCAAGCCTTCGACGTAAGGCCAATCCAGCACGCTCGAACGAAGTCCCGGCATTTGCGACTTGTCGGCCAGGGTCACAAATTCGACAAATTTCGCGTTGCCCTTCGGCTCCACTTTTTTGATCAGCTCTGCCAGGGAGAACCCAACCCACGGCACCACCATCGACCAGGCTTCAACACAACGGAAACGATACACGCGCTCTTCGAGCGGCGCGAGCTTGTACAGCGCATCAATGTCAAACACTTGAGGTTTCAACACTTCGCCTTCAACGGCAATGGTCCACGGACGCGTTTTGAGCGACTTCGCCATGACTGGCGGATCCGATTTATCGGTGCCGAATTCGTAGAAGTTGCAATAGTTTTTGAACTCGTCCGCTTTGTTGAGTTTTTCGTCGTTAACGAGATACAGCGGGTTCGCCTTCACGCCCGCAAGCTTTACGCCCTGCGCTTCAACGCTGCACGCGGACAGCGCGGGGAGCGCTGCCACGCCTCCGACCGCCATCGCGGTTTTCAGCCAATCACGCCGACTCTGAAACAGCGCTTCAGACGTGATTTCGGACGGCAGGATGGGGTTTGCGGTAGAACTGCGGATCAGCATAGAAAAATTCTCGTGAGGAGAGACGAATGAAACAATGGACTAGTTACGGTCTGGAGCGTTCCGCTCCGAAGCCACGTTTGGCACCGAAACGACAGTTGACGCTTCAGCAGTGGCCGCCTTTACACATGGCGGCCCTTGTTGGGATATTCGTTGCGAGCACGTGTTTAGTTACACCGATTTTGCACGCGAAAGCGCCGCCCGAGCAAGCGGCGCGTTTCGATTATGCAAAGACTACCGCCGACGTCGCGCCCGGCGGCACTTTCACCAAGGCAAAGTGTTGCAACCTGACCGAATGGAAACTCACGACGCCGGAGGGCGAAGCCGTTGAGATGACCGTGATCGATCCGTTGGGTAAGGGGCGCCATCCGACGGTGTTGTGGCTACATCGCGAGGGGCAGGACGTGAAGCGTGCTGGCTTTCAGCTCGAAGCGGAAGCCCTCGCCGCGCAAGGCATCGCATCACTTTTGATTGAATTGCCGTTTAAGCGGCCGTACGTGCACCGTGCGGACAACAACGCGGGCGACGCCGAATCGATTCGTTTAGCGGTGGTCAATGCGCGGCGAGCAATCGATTGGGCCGCGACCCGACCCGAATATGACGTGAAGAAAATCGCGGTCGTCGGGCATCGCTTTGGCGCGTGGGCGGCGGCGCTGGTAACGGCCGTCGATTCGCGAGTCGACGCTGCGATTTTGATGAGCCCACCGGGCAAACCAAGCGGCTGGTTACAGGTGACCGAACAACCGCGAGCAAAAGCGTTTCGCGAATCGTTTCCCAAAGAAGCGTGGGGCAATTATTTGAACTCGATTGATCCGCTCGATCCCGAAAAATGGGTCGGGTTTGCGGCGCCCGCTAAAGTGTTTTTTCAGTTTGGTTCGAGCGACGCGTGGGTGCAAACGCTGGAGCAAGTCGATTTGTTCCGCGCGACTTCACAGCCGAAATCACGGCAGATGTACGAAGCAGACGAATCGCTCAACGAAGAAGCAAGAAAAGACCGTGCAAACTGGTTGAAATTGCAGTTGAAATCCAAATAACTTCAAGCATATAGCCCCAATTTAATTGGGCTTAAATGCATTTTGTTACGTAAATCTATATTTATGTAAATATCACTCTTCGCCCGATAAAATTGGGTTTTCTTGAGATTAGCTGTCATTCCTTTCACCTCCGTTTGTTCCGCTCGCCAACTCATGCAGTCTGCTGCGCAGTGCCGCAAGCGGCCTTGGGTCATCGAATAGGCTCGGCGCGTTAAGCCGAATTTTTTCGCCCAGTGCGATGCGCGCGCTCGAATCCGCCAGCAATCGCGTCGCGCGATCCACGAAATCATCGGGATCGTCGGCAATGAGTTCGGCGCAACCGAGCTTTTCGAGCATCGCGGTTGTTTGCCTTCCGCGCATAAATTCGCCGGGTAGTGCCAACACTGGCAGCGCAACAGAAAACGCGTCGAGGCTGGTGTTGCCACCCGAGAAATCAAACGTGTCAAGCGCGAGATCGCAAACCGAAAGCACGGCTAGAAAATCCGGCCGACTGCGTTCTGGCAAAACCAACACGCGCTCTGTCGCAGCAACACCAGCGCGAGACAGTGCGCGACTCAGGTGAAGATCAAACGCGTGCGCCGCAACCGCATCACGACTTCGAAAAATAACGAGCTTCGCATTCGCGTTTCGGCGCAGAATTTTCGCGACAGCGTCCACGAACTTCGGGCGCCACTTAAAGCTTGATTGCGCACAAACTAAAAGCGGAATGTCAGCAGGTAATGACAAAGCGGCGCGTGTTGTTAACTTAGGCGTTGGCACGGGCGGTTCTGGATATGACGTGCCGAGCCCGGGCAACAACTCGAGTCGCTCTCGGTAGTGAGATTGCGCGTTCGCTGGCTCCATCGACTGCGCCGAAAAAAAGACGTCAATTGTTGGCAGCCCTGTGGTTGTGGGATGCCCCCACAACGCACATTGAAGTGGCGCGATGCGCATCGCGGCTAGTTTTTCAATGAGCGGCTCCATTCCGATCTCAGGGAACACAAGCACATCGAGCTCATCGGCCGCGATCAGGGACGCTAGGCCAACAAGGGTGTCGTCGCGCAAATCATCGCCCGCACTCAGCGCAAACTTTCTGCACACGGCCGCAGCGCTCGCGATAATTTCTGTGAAACCATCACTCACGCCGCAAGGGTAGAGATAGACCTCAGTTTCAGCGTCAGCGAGCGAGCGCATGAAAGCCTCAAAATAATGACCCACCGTGCAATCGCGAATGTGTTTCGAAACGAATCCAATGCGTAGCTTCTCGTGGGCGTGTTGGCGCGCAAGACTACCGATTGGTGTCAATGGTTTAACCATCGAACACAACAAATCTCCGCGGACCGATTGCACGGAAACGTCGTTGCGCCCGGTGTAGGCAAGAAGAAACGGGGTTGCGGTGACAACGCTCGGGGAAATGCTCTCTGTGCGGGCGCGTTGGGCGAGCGCGGCTAGCGCGTCGGCGTAGCGAGTGCGCCAAAAGTCAACATCGGCTTCGTCGTCGTACCAGGCGGGAAGTTTGAGCGCGGCACTCAGCTGCAACGCAAGCTCGGCGGTGGATGCCGAAAGAATTGCGGTTTCAGGCTCAGTTTGGATCAGCTCGCGAGCACGCTGTGGATCGAGTTCGATCAGAAACTCAAGGTGCTGCGCGCGAAGTTTAGAGTCATCTGGATTGCTTTGCCGCGCGCGCACCATTGCCTGGGCCAATGCCTCGACATCGCGCCCGTCACTGCAACGCCGCGCCCAAACGCCTGCGACCACTGCGCTGAGCGACGCATCAACTGTGAAATCGAATTTTGACGAACGGGTTAGCGCGAGCGCTTCAGTCTTGAGGGTCTCGTCACCAAGCTGGATCGCGATTCGCCACAAAGAGCGCCAAAACGTAATCACCGAAGGCTGCGCCTTTACGAGCGCTGCGTATCGTGAAAAGGCAAGCGGTAGGTTGTTTGCGTCGTCGGCAATACGTGCGCTGATCGCGAGCGTTGCCGGTTCGGGCGCTCGCTGCGAGTTGCGGGCGGCTTGCAGCGCGAATTGGATCTCGCGCTCCGCTTCGACGAAGGCGTGCTGCATGGCCTGCGCTGTGGCCAGCGTTCGAAATACGGCCTCGCTCCGGGCGGCCAGCGGAACAGAAGACAGCAGGACAAGCGCATCTTGCGCTCTCCCTGCTCGGAGCTTCTCAATCGCTGTTGTCAATATCGCCGCGTCGCTCATAGCATCATTTTCTACGAACGAGCGAGCAACGATGTTTATCTCATTGTTTGATAGTTCAACGGACCTCCGCGAAACGGCGCGAAGCCACATCCGAAAATCGCCCCAGCGTCCGCCAGATCATCGTCGCTCACCACGCCCTCAGCGCGTGCTTTCGATGCCTCAATGAGCATCGGTGCAATCAAACGATCAGTCAGTCCAGCGGGAACAGCGCCCGCGGAGCTTTTTTGCGCCCTGCCGTCGGTCCAGACGTAAAAACCGTTGCCGGTTTTCTTGCCGAATTGTTTGGCGTCGAGCTTCGCCTGTAGTTTTTGTGGCGCAGTCGCATCTGGCGTCACCGTTTGCCCGACGGCGGCGCACACATCGAGCCCCACGACATCGGCGAGTTCAATCGGACCCATTGGCATGCCAAATGCGAGCGCCGCTTCATCGATCGTTTCTGGCGCGATGCCTTCGTCGAGACAGCGCATCGCTTCGCCGAGATACGGCGCGAGGATGCGATTAACCCAGAAGCCGGGCGCGCTCTTGCACGCGAGCGGAAGTTTGTCGATTTGATCGACAAAGGCAGTCGCTCTTTTCGCAACGTCCGCGTTCGTTTGCACGCCGCTAATGATCTCAACGAGCATCATTTGCGCAACGGGGTTGAAGAAGTGAATACCTACAAGTCGCGACGGGTCGTTGAGCGCTGTCGCGATTTGTTCAAGCGGAATACTCGATGTATTCGTTGCCAGAATGGCGTCGGGTCGCGCCTTCGCTTCTAATTCAGCGAATACTTTTTGCTTTACGCTGAGGTTTTCAACAATCGCCTCAATGATGACATCGGCTTTTTTTGCACCATCGCCTGTCGTATCCGGTTGCAAACGATCCATCGCGTCGCGGATCTTGCGATCATCGCGCAAGCGCTTTTTGTACATGTCTGCCGCGCGCTTGATCGCAGGCGCAATGCGCGTTGCGTCCAAATCTTGGAGCGTCACATGAATGCCGCGCAATGCACACCACGCAGCAATGTCGCCCCCCATCACACCCGCTCCAATTACGTGAACATGCTTGGCAGCGAAATCAATACCCTTGGCCTGTGCTTTGAGCTTTTCGCGCAACCCGAAAACACGGATCAAGTTCATCGCGGTTGGGTGCGAAATCAGTGTACGTACCGAACATGATTCGCGCGGTTGTGGTTTGTGAATATCACCGTTGTATTTCTGCCAGAGATCAATGATCGCGTAAGGTGAGGGATAGTGTTCCGGGCGCGCGCGTTTCGCGACTTGTTTGCGCGCCTGTTTTGCGACGTAGCCCCGCAAGAAACCATTCGTCATTAAGTTTTGCGCGAACGAGAGCCTGCGCGGCGGTGGTAGTGCTTTCAAAACGCCGATCGCCGTGTTCCACATGATGCGCGGCGGCACGGCTTCATCCACCATGCCGAGCCTCTTCGCCTTTTTCGCATCAGCAGTCTTTCCGGTGAGCAGGAAATCCATCGCCGCAGGTGCGCCGACAAGCTGCGGCAAGCGTTTCACTCCACCCCACCCAGGAAGAATGCCAAGCATCACCTCGGGCAAGCCGAGACGAGTGCTCGGCTCATCTACCGCCACACGATAGCGGCAGGCGAGCGCAAGCTCAAGCCCGCCACCGAGCGCATACCCATTGATCAGGGCGAGTGTCGGATATTTAGCGTTCGCTAAACGTTCGTACACATCGTAGCCGCGTTTTACGAGCGCTTCAGCTTCGTCGAGATTGTTCGTCTTGCCGATTTCAACAAACTCGTTCACGTTGGCGCCCGCGATGAAACCCGATTTCTTTTCGCTGTAGAAGGCGACGGCTTTCGGTGGATTTTTTTCAAAATCGTCGAGCAGCGTGTTCAATTCGTGAAGCACTGGCGTGCCCATCGTATTCACGTTTTCGCCAGCAACGTCGATGCCGATCCAAGTGATGCCATGGTCGTCGGTGCGCAGTTTGAAGTTTTTGTAAGTCATGGGTGAGTTTTTTTACGATTGCTAGGGTGCTCAAGTAGTAGAAATCGAGCGAGCGGGATGCAGTGCGAGGCGGCGTTGCGCGACGTGTATTTCACGTACATGAGCGCGCCGCCAACGAAGCAATGCGCCCGCGCAGGCGCTTTCTACACAGACTCCAGCAGCATTGCGCCACCTTGCCCGCCGCCGATACAAATCGTTGCGAGCGCACGTTTACCGCCCGTACGTTTCAACGTATTGAGCGCATGCAAAACGATGCGTGCACCCGACGCACCCACTGGATGCCCCAGCGCAACTGCACCACCGTCAACGTTCAATTTCGTCATATCAATCGAACCCATGGCGCCATCGAGCCCGAGCTCTTCTTTGCAAAACTTTTCGTCTTCCCATGCACGCTTACAGGCGAGCACTTGTGCCGCGAACGCTTCGTTGATTTCAATCGTGTCGAGATCATTGAGTGTGAGTTGGTTACGCTTCAACATGGGGGTCGATGCGTAAACAGGGCCTAGCCCCATTTGCGCGGCATCGCAACCTGCCCACTGCGTGTCGACAATTTTTCCCAGCACCGGCAGTTTGTATTTTTCAACTGCGGTTTGCGTGGCGAGCGCTACGAACACGCCACCATCGGTAATCTGCGATGAGTTTCCAGCGGTCACGTTGCCGTACTTCTTGTCGAAGAAGGGCTTTAGTTTCGCAAGTTTTTCAGGTGTGGAATCTTCGCGCACGCCATCATCGTTTGCATACACATTGCCTTTTTTATCGATGAGTGGCGAGACTTCATCTTTGTAATGCCCGGCAGCTTGACCTGCGAGCACGCGTTTGTGACTCTCTGCGGCAAAGGCATCCATCTCGGCTCGCGTAATGCCGAAACGATACGCGAGGTTTTCCGCCGTTTGCCCCATGAGCAGCCCGACTTTCGGATCAGTGAGACCGCGCATCAAGGCGATGATTGGAGAAAACATGGCGGCGGGCGATAGCTTCGCAAACACGCCCACGCGTTGTCCGAGTGATCGCGCACTTGCAAGCGCGGCGAACCACAACACCATTTTTTCACTGTACAAAAGCGGCGCGTGCGAGAGGGCATCAACGCCGCCTGCGAGCACGAGCTCAGAGCGGCCCGCAAGCATGTTGTTGATCGCGGAATCGATTGCCTGCATGCCGCTCGCGCAGTTTCTCATCACTGTCCAACCGGTGACCTTGTCGCCACAGCCAAGGCGCATAGCCACGTAGCGGCCAATGTTGACTTCATCAGCCGATGGATTGGCGCAGCCCAGAATTACTTCATCGAACTGCGTTGCGTCCACTGGGATTTTTGCGAGTAAGGCCCGACCTGCGGCGACCGCGAGATCGGACGCGGTAAACGGACCGGGCGCATTGCGCGCTTTTAGAAACGGTGTCCGTGCGCCGTCGATGACGAAAATGGGTTCACGAAGTGCGGATGGCATTGCGGTTTCCTAGAGCGTTTGCAGGGCTGCAATTTGCGCTGCCGTGCGCACATTGGCGCGCAGCGCGGCGCCGAGAAACGGCGCGAGATACGCGAGCAACGTGGTGTCATCATTAACCGCGCTCGGCTGAATTCCGCCGATCACGCGACGAACGTCCTCACTCGCGAGCGTTGAAGATACGGCGTCGAGAATGAAGTTCAAGCGCATTGCCAAATCGTGCTCCGACAGATGCGGGAGCGCTTCGGCAAAAGCTTGTTTGAATTTCAAGTTGGTCTTGGCGTAGCGCTCTGCAAGCAGATTGCGGACGAAGTCAGACGGGTCAGCGTAAGCGCGTCCGATAAAACGCAAAAAATCTGGGCCGCCTTGATCGGTGTCTCGCGCAAGAGCCAGTGCCGGCAGAAATAGCGTTGCGATAATTTGTTCGACCCGATGTTCGCGATCAAACCCTTTGGCTTGCAACGCTTCGAGTCGCTTCGCACGATCAGCGTTCAATGGATCGAGCCGCTCTTGCAGTAGCAACGCGAACAGCTCTTCTTTGCTGCCGTAGTGATAGTTCACGGCGGCAAGGTTGACGTTCGCTTCGGTGGTGATCGCGCGAAGGCTGGTGCCTTCATAGCCGCGCTGTAAGAAAAGCGATTCCGTGGCGTGCAGAATGCGCGCCTTCGTCGACAGCTTGGTGCGCGCCTCGTTTGCGGTCGTTGAGCCCGCTGCGGTGAGCGCAGCAATGTCGCGCGTGAATCCAGTACTCGGAGAAATCAGATTTTCGAAAGGTGACACAGGCCGCCCCAACAAAAGTTAATCGGTTGATTAAAACAATTGTTTGATTTTTTCACGGCGTCTGGATTCTTAACCCGGCGAGTTGCTCAAATCAGGTGCATTTTTCTGCAGAAAGTGCAATTTTCGGAACTTTCTCAGGATTGCTTGTGTATTGCCAAAACGGCGCTTTTACTGGGCGAGAGTCAACAAAAGTTAACTATTCGATAAATATTAAAAACGACCCGCGACCCTGACAAATCTTCCATAAACTCGATTTTCTACTGATTCTCCGCCAAACTCAGGCGCGCCGCTGTCACTTTGAACCCTGGAATCTTCCCGTACGGATCTAGCGCATCGCCAGTGAGTTTGTTCGCAGCCGCTTCCCAATATGCAAACGGGATGAAAATCTGCCCGCAGGCCACCTCGTTTGAGCACCGAGCCACCGCTGTGACGCGCCCGTGGCGGGTAGCAATTTCTACCGCGTCGCCGTCAACAATGGAGTGAGCCAAGGCATCAGCGGGATTGAGCGTGACCCTTGCTTCCGGGGCGAGCGCGTCAAGCGTAGCCGCCCTGCGAGTCATCGCGCCGGTGTGCCAATGCTCGAGCACCCGACCCGTGGAAAGGATGAACGGATAAGCGCTGTCTGCACGTTCAACCCCAAGCTGATAGGCCGCGGGCACGATACGCGCGCGTCCGTCGGATGTCGGGAAGTGATCGGTAAACACGATGGACTGACCCGGCGCGAACTCGCTCAACGCGGGTGTTGTGACCGCGCCCTCTCGCGCAAATCGATGCCACGGTACGCCACTGAGCGGCGCCATCACGCTGCGCATCTCTTCATAAATTCGCGCAATGGGTGCTTCGAATGCCGTGTGACCGTCGCCGTCGTCGCGCTGCCAGTAGTTCCAATCAAGCCCCACGCGCCGCGCGATTTGCTCGATGATCCAAGCGTCTTGTTTTGCCTCACCGGGCGGCGCAATTGCCGGTCGGCCGATTTGAATCAAGCGATCAGTGTTGGTCACCGTGCCCCATTTTTCGTAGAACGCTGACGCGGGAAGAATTACGTCAGCAAGGATCGCGGTTTCTGTAGGGAAAATATCTTGAACAACCAAGTGTTCGAGCTTCGCGAGCCCCGCGCGCGCATGATCGACGTTCGGGTCACTCATCGCGGGGTTTTCGCCTTCGACATACATGCCGCGAATTTCGTTGCGATGAATCGCGTGCATGATTTCAACGACGGTGAGCCCCGGCGCAGCATCGAGCGCGCGTCCCCACAATGATTCGAATTGCGCACGAATCACATCGGTGGCAACGCGTTGGTAGTTTGGGTACATCATTGGGATGAGGCCCGCGTCGGATGCGCCCTGTACGTTGTTTTGCCCGCGCAACGGATGAAGGCCGGTGCCCGCGCGGCCAATCTGCCCGGTGATTAACGATAGCGCCATCAAGCAACGCGCATTGTCGGTGCCGTGCACATGTTGCGAAATGCCCATGCCCCACAAAATCATCGCGCGTGGGCTTTTAGCAAACGCTCGTGCAATGTCGCGAATCGTTGCCGCATCGATCCCGCATATCTCACTCATGCGCTCCGGCGTGCAGTCTGCGACCGCGCGTTTGAGCTCGTCGAAACCATTCACACGTGCATCGATGAACGCTTGATTTACCAGCCCTTCGCCGATGACGACGTTGAGTATGCCGTTGAGCAACGCCACATCGGTATCGGGATTAAATTGCAGATGCCAAGTCGCAAACCGTGCGAGTTCGGTCGCACGTGGATCGGCGAGCAACAGCCGCGCGCCACGACGCACTGCGTTTTTGATCCACGTCGCTGCAACCGGATGATTGGATGTCGGATTCGCGCCGATCACAAAGATCAATTCTGCGTGTTCAACATCAGCGACCGGATTTGACACGGCGCCCGAGCCGATGCCTTCGAGCAGCGCGGCGACGGAACTCGCATGACACAGGCGCGTGCAATGATCCACATTGTTAGTGCCGAAACCTTGGCGAATAAGCTTCTGAAAAAGATACGCCTCTTCGTTACTGCCTTTCGCAGAGCCGAATCCCGCGATTGCGGATGGCCGCTTGTCATTGATTGCGTGATCGCGAATTGTGACGAGTTTGTTCGCCGCGAAATCAAGTGCTTCATCCCAGGTCGCTTCGCGAAAAATGTCGTTAAGCGGCTTGTCGCCTCGCTTCACGCGCTCGATATCGTTCACATCCTTTGCCGCGCCCGATCTGCGAATCAGCGGTTTCGTTAGCCGTTCGGGATGGTGAACATAGTCAAACCCGTAGCGACCTTTCACACAAAGTCGCCCGCGATTTGCAGGTCCGTTTTTTCCGTTCACAAATTCAATCTTTTGCGTGCCGTCGGCGTCGCTTACGTTAAGAGTGAGTTGACAACCGACGCCGCAAAACGGACACACAGTGTCCACTTGTTTTGCGACCTCCGCCATGCCCGCACCTCGTGCAGGAGAGAGCGCACCCGTAGGACAAGCCTGCACACATTCTCCGCAAGCCACGCAAGATGAATTGCCCATCAAAGCATCGGCATCAAACACGATCTTCGCGTGTGGCCCGCGCAGCGCAAGCCCGATCACATCGTTGTTTTGTTCATCGCGACAAGCACGCAAACAACGCGTACATTGAATGCAGGCATCGAGATCAACATGAATCGCCGGATGCGATGCGTCGGCGCTATCGCAAAACGCTTGTGCACTACGCTTCGGAAGGCGGTTGCTCTGTGCGTTTTCGTGTTTTGCCCAATACGAGAGTTCAGATGTTTTGGTGAGCGCATCGGTGGAAGTGCCAGCATCGCTCATCAACAGCTCAAGCACCATTGCGCGGGCTTTCGTTGCACGCGGCGAATGCGTTTGCACGTTCATGCCTTCGCTTACGTTACGGCAACAAGAAGCCGCAAGCACGCGCTCACCCTCCACCTCCACCATGCACGCGCGGCAATTGCCGACGGGCGTTAAACCAGGCGTGTGGCATAGATGCGCAATTGCAATGCCTTCACGTTGTGCGACGCTCCACAGCGTTTCGTTCGCATCCGCTTCCAGCGTTTTTCCGTTCAGCGAAAAATTGACGCGGGCGTTCATCCGCGAAGCTCCCGCGGAAAATACTTGATTACGCAATCAATCGGATTTGGCGCGGCTTGGCCGAGCCCGCAAATCGAGGCATCGCGCATTACTTGCGATAGCTCCGCGAGCAGTTCACGATCCCATTGATCGCTAGCGATCAGCGCGTTCGCCTTCGCAGTGCCCGCGCGACACGGCGTGCATTGCCCGCAGCTTTCGTGTTCGAAAAACTTCATGAGGTTTCGCGCCGCATCGGTCGCACGATCCTGCTGCGACAACACGATGATCGCGGCAGAGCCGATGAAGCAGCCATAGGGCTGCAGCGTGTCGAAATCGAGTGGCACATCGGCGAGCGACGCAGGCAAGATGCCACCCGATGCGCCGCCGGGTAGGTACGCGTAGAGCGTATGGCCCGCTTCCATGCCGTCACAATAGTCATCGATCAATGAACGCAGCGTAATGCCCGCAGGTGCGAGCTTGACGCCGGCATGTTTCACGCGACCCGAGACAGAAAACGATCGCAAACCGTTGCGGCCATTCATGCCGTGAGAAGCAAACCACGGCGCGCCGCGCTGCAAAATTTCCGGCACCCAATACAGCGTTTCGAAATTGTGTTCGAGGGTGGGTCGGCCAAACAAGCCAACTTGAGCAACGTAGGGCGGGCGCAAACGCGGAATGCCGCGCTTGCCTTCAATCGATTCGATCATCGCTGACTCTTCGCCGCAGATGTATGCGCCCGCGCCGCGCCGCAATTCAATGTGCGGCATGTTGGGCATTGGCGGATTCGCATTAAGTTCAGCCAGTAAGCGCGTAAGCATCGCTCGATTGGCGTGATATTCGTCGCGCAAATAGATATAGATCGCGTCGATGCCCACCGCCCACGCAGCGATCAACATGCCTTCGATGAATTGATGCGGATTCGTTTCGAGGTAGTGACGATCTTTGAACGTACCGGGCTCACCTTCATCGATGTTGACCGCCAGCAAGCGCGGTGCGGCCTCGCTCTTCACGATGCGCCATTTGCGCCCCGCCGGAAATCCCGCACCACCCAAGCCGCGCAAGCCGCTCGATTCAAGCGTTGCGATGATGCCGTTCACATCGCGCAGGCCGTGCACACATTCGCGAAGAATTGGATATTCAGCTTCTTGGATCATCGCCCAATTTATTTGGGCGCCAGCATTAGATGAGGCAGTTTTCGAGATTGCGTCGATTACGTCGCTAGCGCTTATTAATTTCGGCGTCGCGATCTCTTGTTGATCGACCGTTACGGCGGGCGCGCTGTCGCACCGGCCAACGCACGGCGCATCCACCACCAACACCTCGGGGCCGACTTTCGACGCGATGTCATCGCGCAGTTTGGACGCCCCCCGCAGCTCGCAACTCAGCCCGTTACAAACACGCACGATTGCACGCGGCGCGACCGGTGGAACAACGTCACGTACGTCGCCAACGATATGAAAGTGGTGATAGAAGCTTGCTACTTCGTACACTTCAGCAAGCGAGAGCCGCATGCGTTGTGCGAGCGCCGCGAGATGCGGCCGCCAGAGCTGCTTGCAGCGATCATGAATCGCGTGCAGATACTCGATCAACAAATCGCGGCGCAGGCCAAGCTTCGCACCCGCTGGCCCGGTTTCACCCAGCATGAATCCGGCATCAAGCAACATGCGATCAACGTCATCGAACCGAGCGGACGGCACCTCGCTCGATGATTTGCGACGGATAGCGGAGAGCGGAACAGCGGTTTGCACGGTAGTGATCAGAGCAGATGGCAGAGGAAAGACGTGACGCGTGGTGAGCGATTTCTAACGCGGTATCAACGATGGCTTCATTGTGCCGGATTGCGTGAAACCTCGGCAGCTCCTTACACGCTGGTTTGAACTCTCAGGAAACGCTAGGCCAAATGCCGTGACGCCGCGCTGATTGCAAAGGTCGGAAGTAGAATCGACGCGCGCGCTCTAGCGCAGTTAGGATCAGGTCGTTCAATGCGGCATTCACGGTTCCGCGAGCGCTCAACGCGCAACCGGGCTCGCGGAGCTATTTCGTGGCGTACTGCAATGCCAGCGCTTTTGCGACTCTTCCGATGAGTTGTAACGGGAGTTCGCTTTCGTGGTTGAAAGACAAATTACCTTTCGGCCCTCGAAAAGCCTCTGTCTCTTTGATGAGCGCGCGATCTTCGGTCACTGGTGGGTAGATTCCGATGTGGTTTTTAAACGCGGCGAAGTAGAAGAACGTCTTTTCTTTCTTGAACGCGGGAAGGTTGTAGCTGATGGTCTTCGTGCAGTCGGGAACGAGTCGCTCGACTTCCTGCTGGATCTGTTGAAGTCGGTGGCGAAGGTGTTCCGGCTGCGTTGCGAAGTATTCGTCGTGGGACTTGAAGGGCATGTTGATTTCCTCGTGTGCCGGATGCGGATTATCTTTGCGCCGCAGCTAAAGAGTTGTCCTCATGAAATTCACGATTAGAAAACTGGTCGCTGCGCGCGTCATTTAGTCACGACGGTTCGTATCGCAATTAACGATCGGAAACTGCGTATTGTTGGGTCCTGACTCGATTAACGGCGGTGTTTTCTTTATTTCTTGCAATGCGACGATTTATGCAATATATTGCATGTAGCAGGAGAGCGATGCGGCATTATTTTGCTAGTTCAGTAGCAAACGCATCCACCGAAGGCGCAAACTCCCATACACGCTCAGGTCACCGCTACTGCCTAGTTTTTTGAAGCCGTCTGGAGAGTTGCTACGTAGTTGGTAGCGCACCGAAGGAGCAAGTGCAGGTCACAAGGATCTGCGCGAATCTCTCAGGTACCGAGGACAGGGGGAGCGGCACGAGTCGGTCGATACGCATTCGCCGTGAAGCGAGTGTGGGTCGATCCGAATCTGCACTCTCTTTGAAAGGTACTTCCATGCATGTTCTCGTCTTAGGTAGCGGCCTCCTCGGTGTCAGCTCCGCTTACTACCTCTCGCAACTCGGTCATCAAGTCACGTTCGTTGATCGTCAGGCGTCTCCCGCCGCTGAAACCAGCTTCGCCAACGGCGGGCAAATTTCGGTGAGCCATGCAGAGCCGTGGGCGAATCCGAGCGCGCCGCTCAAGGTGTTGCAATGGCTCGGCAAGGAAGATGCGCCGCTTCTGTTTCGCATTCGCGCAGACATGCGGCAGTGGCTTTGGGGCTTGCAGTTCATGCGCGAATGCACGCCCGCGCGCACGCGGCACAACATTGAACAAATCGTTCGCTTGGGCACGTACAGCCGTGACACCTTGCAGGCGCTACGTCGCGACACCGGGCTTGCCTACGATCAACGCACGCAAGGCATTCTGCATTTCTACACGTCGAAAAAAGAGTTCGATGGCGCGCTTAAACCCGCTGAGCAGATGCGCGAATTGGGTTGCGAGCGGCAAGTGATCAGCGCGGACGAAGCGGTAAAGCTTGAACCCGCGCTCGCGCACATGCGCCCGCAGCTCGCCGGCGCGACTTACACCGCTGAAGACGAATCGGGTGATGCCAATCGCTTCGCGCGCGAGCTGGTGAAACTCTGCCAAGCAGCGGGAGTGAAGTTTTTAATGAGCCACACGGTGACGGCGCTGCGCGAAGCCGGCGGCGCGATTGATCACGTGGAGGCGACCGATAGCGAAGGCCGCTTCCAACGTTTGCGCGCGGATAGTTTTGTGCTCGCGATGGGCAGCTTGAGCCCGATCTACGCCGCGCCGCTTGGCATTCGTTTACCGATTTATCCGGCGAAGGGCTACTCAGTGACGATGCCGGTGAAAGATGCGTCGATGGCGCATCAAGTGAGTTTGACCGACGACGAATTCAAACTCGTTTTTTCTCGACTCACCGGACCCAACGGCGACCGTTTACGCATTGCGGGCACGGCGGAATTGAATGGTTACGACCGTGATTTGAATCGCGTGCGTTGCGAAGCCATTGTTCGCCGTGTTGAAGAACTCTTCCCCGGCGCGGGCGACACCACGCAGGCGAGTTTCTGGACGGGATTGCGTCCTGCAACGCCTTCAAACGTGCCCCTGATCGGCAAGACCAAGATTGGAAATCTCTATCTCAACACCGGCCACGGCACGCTCGGCTGGACGCACGCCTGCGGTTCGGGAAAGAGCATTGCACGCATCGTGACCGGGCTCGCGCCAGAAGTGGATTTTGCGTTCACGGGAATGGATCGTGGCGCGCGCGCTTTTTCGAAACCGACCGTGTCGAAACCGGCCATCGCATCCGCAAGGACGTCGGCTTAGTGCGATGCGGCTTGCTTTTTTGTAGGCGCGGGCTCGACCGCGCTTTCTCCCTCACCCGACGCGTTGCGTCGACCGCTTCCGGTAAACCAAGCGCGGTCAAGCCCGCGCCTACAAGTCTTGCCAGAAAATATCACAAACGCCCAATCTTATTAGTGCTACATCACCAAAAGGAGTAAACATGAAATTGCCACTTAGTCGAGTTGTTGCCCAATGTATTGGAGCGTTAGCGCTTAGCGCTGTTGCCGCGTTCGCTCATGCACAAAGCTTCCCCAACAAGCCGCTGAACATGATCGTCGCCTTTCCTGCGGGTGGTGGTTCGGATGTGATGGGGCGTCTCGTTGCGAAAGGCATGCAAGAGACGCTCGGCCAAACGATCATCGTGGAAAACGTGGTCGGCGTCGGTGGCTCGCTCGGCGTGCTTCGTGCATCAAACGCAACGCCCGATGGCTACACCGTGCTCGCAGGTTCACCGCTTGAGTTGATCTACACACCCCTCGGTGTGGCCGCTGCGAAAAACAAACCGGAAGACATGAAGATGGCCGCGCTCGTGGGCCACACGCCCATTGCGATCGCGGTGCGAAAAGATCTTCCCGCGAACACCTTGGATGAGTTTGTTGCATTCGCGAAGAAAGCTGACAAGCCGCTCTCATTCGGCTCGACTGGCGTGGGATCGCTCTATCACCTGATGGCTGAAAAGGCGCTGCAAAACGCAGGCGCGAAAGGCCTTCATGCGCCGTATAACGGACTCGCGTTGTATCTCAAAGATTTGATGGGGAGCACGATTGATTTCGCGGTCGTTCCGCTGGTTGGGCCGGTGCTGGGTGCCGCAGAAAAAGGGCAGATCAAACTGCTTGCGATTGCTGCAAACCAATCGCTCGCAACGCTGCCAAAGCTACCGCCCACGAAGAACACGAAAGGTTTTGAAGAATATCAATTCAGCATTTGGATCGGCATTCAAGTCGGCGCAAAAACGCCGGATGCGCAGACCAAAACCATTCACGAAGCGGCCTACAAAGCGCTCTCAAATCCCGATACGCGCAAAACGATTGAAACCGCAGGCTCCGTCGTTGCTGAACCGATGACGCTCGCTCAACTCGACGCGTTCTACAAACGCGAAATCGCTTCCGGTGCGGCGATGGCGAAGTCGATCAATTTGCAGGCGCAGTAGACGAAGCCAGCGCGGCGAAACGCTAAGTGTTCTGCCGCGCTAAGGGATCAAACCATGACCATGCCGAACCCCTACCAATTTCGATAGGTGCGACGTGTATCGCCCCCTGCTACTGTGAGACACAAACCACAGTAATCAGCCAAGGGATCGCACAATGGATACGCTCAACACCGAACACGGGCCAAGCAACCTTCGGCGCGGTCAGCGCGGCAAGTTTTTGCTTCGGCAACTCAGCGCTGGATTGATCGCGAGCGCGAGCATCGCCTCCGCATGGGCGCAGAGTGCACCAGCGCCGACGCCACCTGCGCCACCTGCTCCGCCGAGCTTCCCCTGCGGCGGCATCAATCCGGTGGGCGTGCAACTGAAGCCTGTGCCGAAACTATCGAACGGCGAATTCACCAATGCTGGCGCAGATTGCGCGATGTGGCAAACGTTCATCTATTTGAATTGGCCTGCGAAGCCGGGGCCGCGCGGTGTGCCTGACACATCGCAAATGATGGGCGCACCCGGCATGACGGTGTGGGAAAGCTTTTTAACGTCTGAGCAAGTGTTCTTGCCGAATGGCGCAACGCCCATGCCGTGGTTGCGGTTGGCCGCGCATCCCTTAATGGGTTCCACCGCGCCAACAGCGCTTGCGAGCGACGCAGGGGCGGGCAAGGTGCGCGTACTCGCGCGGAGCGGCAAAGTCTCCCAAGCCGTCGCGAAACTGCGCACTTCACTTGCTGCAAACAGCCCCACGAACATCCCGCTGGATGAAATCAAGCAAGCAGACGGCAACACGCTTTACGACCAGCAAAAGAACCCGGTGTATTACGACGTCGCGATGAACAAAGTTCAATACGACTACATCACTACCAACAAGCTCTACAACGCGGGCAGCCAAGCCACATTCGCCACCAAGAAAAACATCATCCTGCCGCAAGGCTCAATCGAAGTAAAAGCCGCGTGGAAAATGCTTACCGCCGCAGAGGCCGCCTCTGGCCGCTTTCACATGGCGAAAGGCTACGTTCCCGGCGGCAGTGGCAATACGGTGCCGATTGGATTGGTGGGCTTTCATGTGTTTGCAAGCGGCGGCGCGCAAAACGCCGGGCTCTGGGCCACCTTCTATCAAATCGATAACGCGCCGCTCTTGGGCAAACCGGGCACGCAAAGCTACAGCTTCTTTAATGTCGCGAGCACCACACCCGTGAACACCAAGGGCACGAACCCCACGCAAGTAGCGCAAGTGTTCCCCGACGACCCGACCGCCACAACTATCAACAAAGAAACGCAACAGCTTTTCATCAAAGGCAATCCGAAATCGCCTTGGCAGTATTACGCGATGATCGACACGCAATGGTCAAAGACTGTGCTGAACCTCAATCAACCCATCCCGCTCACCGCACCCGTCTCACCCGGCAAACCCGGCGACATCAGCACCAACACCCTCATCAACCCCGTGCTCGAAACCTTCATACAAACGCAGAACAACAGCTGCATGGGCTGCCACTCCTTCGCAACTACAGCGCAGGCGAAGAGCACGACTGCGACGGGGTTTAGCTTTATGTTTGGGAATGCGCAGGGGAAGTGAGGGCTGGTAGAAAATCCTACCTTTGCTGCGGGCTATCCACCGCCATACGTGTCGTGGTATCCACGCCCGTGGTTGGGCTCCAGGTTATGTGACGAGGCGCCGTGAATTTCATCTTCGCCCCGCGCGTGCCCGAGAAAATCAGAGCTGAAACAAGAGTGGACTTGCCAGCCGATCTATCATCGTGCTTACCGATGCGCCACTAGATGAAATCCATTCCAGCCGAGTTTTCCGACGCCATTGAACAGGTTCCAAGTGTTCCACGCATTCGAGATAATTCCGACCGAGTTCGTTGGTTTCCGGAGTTGATACGGCCATCTGTACGATTAGATTTACTTAGGCTTTTGGAGTCTCAGATCGGTCCTCATTTGAAGGACGTAAGATCTCCCATTGACCCAGCTACGATCACGGGCATGAAGCGAAACTACTCCGATTTGCTGCCCAAATCGATGCATAACTCTTCGGTAATGTTGGATCAACCTCGTCAGCGGGCCACTCGGATCGCGCGAACTACCGGACTGGTGACGCTTTTGACCTCGCAATCGCTTCGAAATCTTGCGGAGCGGGTATCGGGTTTTGGTTTGGAGCCGTCACCAGGCCTTCAGGTCATCCGCTATCAATCCAGCGACTATGTCGGTACGCACAACGACCACCACCCCGAGGAGAAACATTTAAGGGACGGGTATGTGGACTTGCAGATAACGCTCACCAATGATGACGTCGAACGTCAGTATCTTTTGTATGAGAGGGACGGATTTTTTAATCAATCCGTCAATGTGGGGATTCGCTCCGGAGTTAGCGTGTCGGTACTCCCGTTCTGGCATCAAGTCACACCCCTAATCGCCAAACCCGGGCGCGAGAAAACCGCCCTTCGCTGGCTGCTGTTGGTGTCGTTTGTAATCCGTGATGGCCGGTAATTCAAGTGAACCCATTTTGGGATTATGAGCAACAGATACCCAAAACCCGCGCAAGCGCAGAGTTCAGACAAGGCGCTCTCATTAGCTGCCTGAGTGCGACGGAAGTATGATCAATAGGCACACCGGCACACATCGAAACAGGAAGACGCAGTCACCGTCCTAAGTGTTATGTCTCATAAAGCTAGCGGCAGCGCCGAAAGCAGCACGTTGGAAAACCACGATGGATTGGCCTCGTCTGACGGATGGGCTCACGTTCCAGAACCGTCTTTCGGATTAGTTGACAACATAAGCAAGGCATTCGAGCGCTTTGAAACTGATTTCGTCGGTGCCTTCCCAAATCTACGAAACGCGACGCGACTCATACTCGCATCTGACTACGGAGGCGATCACGCTTCCGCATCGCACACAACAATCACATTTGTAGTCGCAGACGCTGAGTCTATTTCTGATTGGTCGGTTGCGCAGCAGGTGGTGCGAAATCGTTTCATTGGCGATGGGCGCAGGGTGTCCTACAAAGGGCTTACCGATCAACAAAAGATGCGTGCTCTTCCTAGTTTTCTGGCTCTTGCAAACTGTATCAAGGGCGTGGTTGTCAGTTTTGTCGTCGATAAGAGCCTCTTGAGTCTCTTCCAACCGGTTGGGAGACTTAGCGCGCACGACCCTGAGCTAGGTAGTTACGAAAGCTGGAAACCAGCAACAATCGAGCGAGCGCTGCGCATATCACACATAGCAAGCATGCTGCTGCGAGGGATCAGTGGTTCGGGTCAAGACGTCCTATGGATTACCGACGAAGACGAAATTGTGGCGAATGAATCGCGATTGAGGTGCTTTGTAGAGACCTTTGGGAACATCGCAAACCACTACCTAAATCACACACTTGGGCATTGTCGCGTCGCGACATCCGCGTCAGACACTGGCGCGCGAGACATTGAGGACCTACTCGCAATCCCTGACCTTGTTTCAGGGCTTATGGCGGACGTCGCCCCTGAACTCTCAGTTAAATTGACGCTATGTGGTGCAGGGCAATTCTTCCCCGCTCCGCCAACCGCAAAATCGAAGGTCCAGTTGCTAGCGAATTGGTTCAGCGACAACAGTCAACCCTTGCGACGAGTCGTTTGCCTTGTAGATCGAGGCAGGGGCGCGAAGTACCGCATCAGCTGCATTCGTTTTAATGGGACGATGGATTCAATAGACCAGAAACAGAGTTTCTTGCACACGCGGTAGAAAGCGGCAAATGCCGACGCTAAGGGTGCGACACCCCTTTCAGTGACAGAGTTTTGCTGGATCAGAAATCTAACAGCTAAATCCTCCCAGTCATCGTCTTCGGCAGATTGCCGACGTAGTCAACTTATCGTGGATATGTGTATGGCGCTAGTCTGTCATTCGCAAGAGTATTGAGTTTAGAGTCAGTTGCGAAAATCTGATCGTCAGTCCTATCTGCAATGTACGTTGCAAGCACATTTTCTGCACATGCAATGTACAATATTCAAGTGAAAACCAATATCGATCTCAACGACGAACTCGTGGCGGAGGCTATGCGAGCCACTGGCGCGCGCACGAAGCGTGAGGTGGTTGAGCGCGCGCTGGCTGAGCTTGTGGCGCGAAGCAAGCGGCCGAGCATTGCGGGCTTGCTCGGATTGGGCGGGCTTGATGCGGGCTATGACCACAAAGTTGCGCGCGGTGCTGGGCAATGGCATCGAGTGGAAGAAGCTCGTGCAACGTTTGACCACGGCAATGCAAGCGCGCAACGCGCTGCGAAGAAGGTAGTCGGCACAAAGAGCGAGGCGGTTCGCGCTACGAGCGCGCGTAAGCCTATGGCGCGCAAAGCGTCAGCGAAAACTTCGCGCAAATAGACGCTCGCTAACGATGCTGCTGCTCGACACCAGTGTGTGGATTGATTTGCTCGCGGATCGGCGCACCGAGGCAGTGAACTTTGTATTGCGTCGCGAAGCGAGCGAAGGCGTCGCGCTCACTGAAATGATCTACCTTGAAGTGATGCAAGGCGTTCGCGCGGGCGCGACCGAGGCGAGCATTCGCAACATCCTGAGCCAACAGCAAATGCTGCAGCCGTTGCAAGGCTTGGAAACGTTTGACCAAGCAGCAACGCTCTATCGCAACGCGCGCCGGAAGGGGCTCACCGTACGAACCGCGGTGGATTGCCTGATCGCGCAAATCGCGATCGAACACGAAGCGCTATTGGTTCACAATGATCGTGACTTTTTCGCGCTCGCGGAGAGTGAGCCACGATTGCTGTTGTATCCGAGTCTGACGGTTCATTAGGCGCGATCGAGCCTTTGTGTGGCCCTGCGTTCATGGTTCGACAAGCTCACCACGAACGGAAACGACGATGATCAATTCCCCACCGTTTCGCGCTCGCGCAACTTAAACCTTTGAATCTTTCCCGTGGCCGTTTTCGGCAACTCGTTCACGAACTCAATCGATCGCGGGTATTTGTATGCGGCGAGTTTGTCTTTCACGAACGCTTTGAGTTCGGTGTCGGTGGCGGTTTGTCCGGCTTTGAGGACGACGTAGGCTTTGGTTTTGGTGAGGCCGTCGGCATCGGTGACGCCGATCACTGCGGCTTCTAAAACCGCCGCATGTTGCATGAGCGTGGATTCAACTTCGAAGGGCGAGACGTAGATGCCGCTTACTTTCAGCATGTCATCGCTGCGGCCCGAATACGTGTACGTGCCGTCGGTATTTTTCACGTATTTGTCGCCGCTCTTCGTCCATGCGCCTTGAAATGTTTCGCGCGATTTTTGGCGATTGCCCCAGTAGCAAAGCGCTGCGCTTTCGCCGCGAATGTAGAGATCGCCCGGCTCGCCGTTTTGAACGTCGCCGCCGTTCTCAGCGCGAAGCTCAATCTCATAGCCGGGCACCGGCCAGCCTGTTGTGCCGTAGCGAACGTTGCCGGGACGGTTTGATAAGAAGATATGCAGCATTTCGGTGGAGCCAATGCCATCCACAATTTCAACGCCGAAATGCTGGGTGAAACGTTCACCGATTTCAGCGGGCAGCGCTTCGCCCGCAGATGACGCGAGGCGCAATGCGACTTGCTGTTTTGTTGGCAATCCGGGCGAGGCTAGCATGCCGGCGTAGCCGGTTGGCGCGCCGAAGAAGATGGTGGGTTTTGTCGCGCCGATTTCACCGCGCCAGCGCTTGAACACGGCATCGGGCGTGGGGCGTTCGGCCATCAAAATCGTCGTAGCGCCGACTGACATCGGAAATGTAAGGCTGTTGCCCAGGCCGTAGGCGAAGAAGAGCTTCGCGGCGGAGAAACACACGTCGCTCTCGCGAATTTGCAATGTGTTGCGGCCATAAAGCTCGCTCGTCCAGTGTGGGTTGGCATGCGTGTGCACGGTGCCCTTCGGCCGCCCGGTGGAGCCGGATGAATACAGCCAAAAACCAGGATCATCGCTGTTCGTATTTGCGGGCGCTACACGCGTTGTTGATGCGGCCATAGCGTGCGCCATGTGCATTGCATTTTCGGGTAACGCACTGCTGTCCAGCGCCGTGTTTGCGTTTGAGATGAACAACGATTGAACGTCATGACCGCCATTGTGCGACGCGATTTTCATTGCCGCTTCTAAGGTCGGTAGCAACGCGGCTGAAACGATGGCCGACTGCGCGAGAGAGTGCTGGAGCATGTAGGCGTAGTCCTCCGCAGTGAGGAGCGTGTTGACTGCAACCGGGACAATGCCCGCATACATCGCGCCGAGAAACGCGACCGGCCAATCGTTGCAATCGTGCATCAGGAGCAACACACGCTCTTCGCGGCGAATGTCCGCGCGCACGAGCGCAGCAGCGAACGCTGGAATGCGCTGCGCGAGTTCGCGGTAGCTCAACTTTCCGTGATCGTCGATGAATGCGATCTTGCCGCCGCGCTTCGCGTTCGCTTCGATCAAATGCTGCGCAAAATTAAATTGCGCGGGCGGCGCCGCGACCTGCGTTGGGTGATTCATCGTCGCCTCCTTCGGCGCGGTCGATTTTTCTTTGCTGCGGCGAACCGAATCAGCGTTGTTTCTCACGGCAACATGCAATATGATGCCGAATCGCAGTCTATTGCGGTGGTTTTTGCTCGTCAAGCACTATATTGCGCTTATGAAACTCGATGTTCGTTCGAAACAAGAAAAGAAATCAACAACTCTTTTACCTGACGCCCAAATTAATCAGGCTAAGCATCCGTCTTTGCTTGAACTAGGCGTTAGGCTTAAACAGCTGCGCGCCCAGCGAGGGTTGACACGTAAGGCGCTAGCTGAAGCCTCAGAAGTCTCGGAGCGATACCTTGCGAATTTGGAGTACGGCGTCGGCAACGCGTCGGTGCTGGTGCTCCTGCAAATTGCGCAAGCGCTGCACACGAGTCTCGCGGAATTGCTCGGCGATTTCACGACTGCGACGCCAGAATGGTTGATGTTGCGCGCGGAGTTGGAGCGCTGCGACGATGCGACGTTGAAGCGCGTGCGGCAAAGCGTTGCCGGCGTGCTCGGAAAGTCAGCGATTGATTCTGCGAAAGATCGGCGCATCGCGTTGATCGGTTTGCGCGGCGCAGGCAAATCGACGCTCGGGAAAAAACTCGCCGACGAATTGGGTTTTCCGTTTATCGAACTCGGTCGCGATATCGAAGCTCTTGCCGGTTGCGCGGTGCACGAAATTCAGGGGCTCTACGGCATCAATGCGTACCGTCGCTACGAGCGCCGCGCGCTGGAACAGGCCATTGCAAAACATAACGATGCGGTGATCGCAACGCCTGGCGGCCTCGTCTCCGACACCGCGTCCTTTAATTTGCTGTTGTCGCGTTGCACGACGGTGTGGTTGCAGGCCACGCCCGAAGATCACATGCGCCGCGTGCGCGAGCAAGGCGATTTACGCCCGATGGCTGCGAGCAAAGAAGCCATGGAAGATTTGAAAAGCATCATTGAGGGCAGAAGAGCGTTTTACTCGAAAGCCGATTTTGTGCTGAATACGAGTGAAACCCCAATTGAATTGGGCGTTAAGAAATTAAGTCAAATGGTTCGGGAGGCATCGAAGAGCGCTAACTAATTTCAAACATTTCCCTTCCATTCGGTGCAAATATGCACTATAGTTCACGTCCACAACGATAGATCGCCGTTTTGCAGCGCTGAAATTGTTGAGTGAACGACATCGAGGAAAAGTATGAGCGAAACGCTGCGCGTCGACTACCAAACGAATCCGTTGCAATACAAGCACTGGACACTGAGCGTTGACGGGCCGATCGCAACGCTCGCCGCCGATTTCGACGAGAACGGCGGCCTGCGCCCTGGCTACAAGTTGAAATTAAACAGCTACGACTTGGGCGTTGATATCGAATTGAATGATGCGGTCAATCGCATTCGCTTCGAACATCCTGAAGTGCGCACCGTCGTGTTGACGAGTGCGAAAGAAAAAGTATTTTGCTCCGGTGCGAACATCTTCATGCTCGGCGTTTCGTCGCATGCGTGGAAAGTGAATTTCTGCAAGTTCACTAACGAAACGAGAAACGGCTTCGAGGATTCATCGAAACACGACGGCTTGAAATTTCTTGCCGCAGTGAATGGCGCTTGCGCGGGCGGCGGCTACGAGGTCGCGCTCGCGTGCGACGAAATCATTTTGATCGATGATCGATCCAGCGCGGTGAGCTTGCCGGAAGTGCCGCTGCTGGGTGTGTTGCCGGGCACGGGCGGCCTCACTCGCGTGACCGACAAACGCAAAGTGCGGCACGATCTTGCCGACATTTTTTGCACCAGCGTCGAAGGCGTTCGCGGTCAACGCGCGAAAGATTGGCGGCTCGTCGATCGCATCGCGAAACCTGCAGTATTTGTTGATACGGTGAAGCAGCGCGCGCTCGCTTTGGCCGAAAAAAGTGATCGCCAGGTGAACGCTAACGCGAAGGGCGTTGCACTAGCGCCGCTCAACCGCACGATTGAAGCCGACGCGTTGATTTATTCGAATGTGCGAGTCGACATTGATCGCGCAAAACGCGTCGCCACGTTTACCGTTAAAGCGCCGAGCGCAATGATTGAAAGCGACGTTGCTGCGATTGAAACGGCATCATCGAACTGGTATCCCTTCGTGCTCACACGCGAACTCGACGACGCGATTCTGTCGATGCGCACCAACGAACTTGAGATCGGCACGTGGCTCTGGAAAACCGAAGGTGACGCTGCGAACGTGCTCGCCATGGATGACGTATTGCTCGCGCAGAAAGACCACTGGTTCGTCCGCGCGACAACTGGCTTCCTGCGCCGCACCTTGTCGCGCATTGATGTGTCGTCGCGCAGCCTGTTTGCCTTGATCGAACCGGGTTCGTGTTTCGCGGGAACGTTTCTTGAGTTTGCGCTCGCCTGTGATCGCTCATACCAACTTGCGCTGCCGGACGACGAAGCGAAAGCGCCGAAGATCACGGTCGCGGAGGCCAATTTCGGTCTCTTCCCAATGGCGACCGGTCAGAGTCGTTTGCAGCGGCGCTTCTACGAGGAAGCGCCCGCACTCGAAGCCGTTCGCGCCGTTGCCGGGAAGCCGCTCGACGCCGACGCGGCGTTTGCGGTCGGGCTCATCACTGCAAACCCCGACGATATCGACTGGGCCGACGAGGTTCGCATTGCTATCGAAGAGCGCGTCGCGATGTCGCCCGATGCGCTCACCGGCATGGAAGCGAATCTGCGTTTCAACGGCCGAGAAAACATGGTCACTCGCGTCTTCGGTCGTTTGACGGCGTGGCAGAACTGGATTTTTCAGCGACCTAACGCAGTCGGTGAAAAAGGCGCATTGAAGGTGTACGGCAAAGGCGACAAAGCCGCGTTTGATTGGAATCGGGTGTGATCGTGACTGCGCGGGCGAATCGCGTTGTTGCGCGGTGCTCGGAATCCTCATGTACGTTTACGTACATTCCGGTTCCTCCGCGCCGCGCGCCTAGCGCTTCATCCCGCTCGTTTACGATCTGAATTTACGAAGTTGTGCGCCACAAAAAACTCGGCGTGGCGCAACCAAACCTTCCGCCGAGATGAAGTTTGTCTCTGGAGTAATTAGCAATGCAATCGATCAACTACAGCGAAAAAATCCCTAATAACGTCAACCTGTCCGAAGACCGCACGCTTCAGCGTGCTCTCGAAGGTTGGCAGCCGAACTTCATTGATTGGTGGGATGACATTGGGCCCGACGGCTCAACGCAAAGTGACGTGTACCTGCGCACCGCGGTGAGCGTTGATCCGCAAGGATGGGCGCAATTCGGTCACGTCAAAATGCGCGACTATCGCTGGGGGATTTTTTTGAATCCCGCGATTGAGGATCGAAAGATCCACTTCGGCGATCACTTGGGCGAAAACGCGTGGAACGAGGTGCCGGGAGAATACCGCGCTAACCTGCGCCGCATTATCGTGACGCAAGGCGACACCGAACCTGCTTCCGTCGAACAGCAGCGTCATCTGGGGCTTACTGCGCCGTCGATGTACGACCTGCGCAATCTGTATCAGATTAATGTTGAAGAAGGCCGCCATTTGTGGGCTATGGTGTATCTGCTGCAGAAGCACTTCGGTCGCGACGGTCGCGAAGAAGCGCAAGCCTTGCTTGAGCGTCGTTCAGGCGACGAAAACAATCCACGAATTCTTGGTGCGTTTAACGAAGCCACACCTGATTGGTTGTCGTTTTTCATGTTCACTTACTTCACCGATCGCGACGGCAAGTTTCAGCTTTGCGCGTTGTCGGAAAGTGCTTTTGATCCGCTCGCGCGCACCACGAAATTTATGCTTACCGAAGAAGCGCACCACATGTTTGTGGGCGAATCGGGCATCTCGCGCATTCTTCAGCGCACCTGTCAAGTGATGAACGAGTTGAAGACCGATGATGCGCAAAAACTACGCGCTGCGGGCGTCATCGATCTGCCGACATTGCAGCGCTATCTGAACTTCCATTTCTCGGTCACCATTGATCTATTCGGCGCGGATGAGTCATCGAATGCAGCGACCTTCTACAGCTCGGGACTCAAGGGCCGATACGAAGAAGGTAAACGCAATGACGACCATCAGCTTCGCGGGCAGTTCTACAAAGTATTGGAAGTGCGGGAAGGGCGACTTGTTGAAAAAGAAGTGCCGATGTTGAATGCGTTGAACGAAGTACTGCGTGACGACTACATCAAAGATTCGATTGCAGGCGTTGGTCGGTGGAACAAAGTGATTGAAAAAGCCGGAATTCCGTTTCAGTTGACCGCGCCGCACAAGGCATTTCATCGCAACATCGGCGCGCTCGCAGGGGTGAAAGTTTCACCTGATGGACGCGTCGTAAACGATGCGGAATGGCACGCGAACGTTGCGCACTGGCTGCCGACTGATCAAGATCGCGCGTTTGTTGGCGCTCTCATGGGGCGCGTTGTTGAACCGGGGAAATTCGCGAACTGGATTGCACCGCCTGCGATGGGAATCAATCGGCAAGCGGTGGATTTTGAGTACATACGCTTCAACTGATTTCAGTTTCTCCCCCTTCGAGGGGGAGGTGAGGTGGGGGTTGGGTTTCCCTAGTATTGATCGAACCCCATCCCCATCCCCGCCCTCCCCTTCAAGGGGAGGGAGCGAACCATCGCTCCCCGCGAAGGGAAAGGAACTAACGAGGAGCCATCATGAGCGATACCGACACGTTGGTCATTAAACAGCACCTGATCGACCCCGAGATTTGTATTCGCTGCAACACTTGCGAAGCAACGTGTCCGGTTGGTGCGATCACTCACGATGATCGCAACTACGTCGTCGATGCGGAGAAATGCAACCTGTGCATGGCTTGCGTTCCACCGTGTCCAACCGGATCGATTGACAATTGGCGCGATGTGCCGAAAGCCAATTCTTACGGGCTAGAAGAGCAATTTAGCTGGGATTCGCTTCCTGCACCCATTGAGATTGTCGCCCAATTAAATCGGGCTTTAGTCACTGCAGCTGGGGCTACAACGGATCCGGATAGCGCCTCCGCAGCATCGTCAGTCGTTGCGCCCGTGGTCACGCTAAACGCAGCGAACACCGGAAACTTTAGCGCGACGCTTCCGCCGTGGTCGGCGGCACATGCGTACACCAATCTTTACGGCCCAAAAGCGGCGGAAAAAACCATCACAGCGACCGTCACGGGCAATGTGCGCGTTACTGAAGTCGGCAGCGACTACGACACACATCACATCGTGTTGGATTTTGGCGCGCTGCCTTTTCCTCTGCTTGAAGGGCAATCGATCGGTGTCATCGCGCCGGGGCTCGATGCTTCGGGCAAGCCGCATCACGCTCGTCAATACTCAATCGCGAGTCCGCGAAATGGCGAGCGCCCGGGCTATAACAACGCCTCGCTCACCGTAAAACGAGTGCTTGAAGATCATGCTGGCAACGCGGTGCGCGGCGTTGCGTCAAACTATTTGTGCGATCTCGCAGTTGGCGAACGCGTGCAAGTGATCGGCCCGTTCGGCGCGAGTTTCTTGATGCCCAATCATCCGAAGAGCCACATCGTGATGATCTGCACCGGCACCGGTAGCGCACCCATGCGCGCAATGACCGAATGGCGTCGCCGCTTGCGCGCTTCGGGGAAATTCGAAGGCGGCAAACTCATGCTTTTCTTTGGCGCGCGAACCCAAGAAGAGTTGCCGTATTTCGGGCCACTCAGCAATCTTCCGAAAGACTTCATTGATATTAATTTCGCGTTTTCGAGAACAGCGAACGAGAAGAAAAAATATGTTCAGGATGCGATGCGCGAGCGAGCAGCCGACCTCGCGCCGCTGCTAAGCGACGCGAACTCTTTCTTCTACGTCTGCGGTTTGAAGGCAATGGAAGAAGGCGTGTTGTTCGCACTGCGTGACATTGCGCAGCAAGCCGGTGTTTCATGGGACGCGATTGCGAGCGCGATGAAAAGAGAAGGTCGTTTGCACCTGGAGACCTACTGAGAGTTCGTTTGCGTTGGCAAAAGAGAATTCATTTGTGATGCGGAAACGCTGATCGCGTTAGCTCATCGCTCTTAGAATCGCATTTGCTGTTGTTCTCTCAAATCTCTCGATCCGCAATCGTATGACTCAAGCCTTTATTTGTGATGCAATCCGCACGCCTTTTGGTCGCTACGGCGGTGCGCTGTCATCCGTTCGCACCGACGATCTGGGTGCGATTCCGCTGAAAGCTTTAATCGCGCGTAACGCGAGAGTTGATTGGTCAGCTGTTAGTGACGTGATTTTCGGCTGCGCCAATCAGGCGGGCGAAGACAACCGAAACGTGGCCCGCATGTCCGCGCTTCTCGCGGGATTGCCGATCAGTGTGCCGGGTGCAACGATCAATCGGCTGTGTGGTTCGGGCATGGATGCGATCGGAACTGCTGCGCGTGCGATTAAAAGCGGAGAGGCTCAGCTGATGATCGCCGGCGGCGTAGAAAGCATGAGCCGCGCGCCGTTTGTGATGCCAAAAGCCGACACTGCGTTTAGCCGCAGTAACGCCGTTTACGACACCACCATCGGCTGGCGTTTCGTCAACAAGCTGATGAAAGAGATGTATGGCGTTGATTCGATGCCCGAGACCGCAGAGAACGTCGCCATCGACTTCAAAATCGAGCGCGATGCGCAAGACCGGATGGCGCTGCGATCACAAATAAACGCGGTGAAAGCGCAGCAAAGCGGTTTCTTCGATACAGAAATCACATCGGTTACGTTGCCGCAGAAAAAAGGCGACGCAATCGTTGTGAGTAGCGATGAACATCCTCGCGACACATCGCTGGAAGCGCTGGCGAAATTGAAAGGCGTGGTGAAGCCCGATGGCAGCGTTACTGCGGGCAACGCGAGCGGTGTGAACGATGGTGCGTGTGCGCTGCTGCTGGCAAGCGAATCGGCCGCTGTGCTGCACGGCCTTACGCCTCGTGCGCGCGTCGTCGGCATGGCAACGGCGGGCGTTGCGCCACGCATCATGGGCATCGGCCCAGCACCGGCAACAAGAAAAGTGTTGGCGTTAACGGGCTTGTCACTGGCTCAAATCGACGTGATCGAACTCAACGAAGCCTTCGCAGCGCAGGGCCTCGCGGTGTTGCGCGAGCTCGGGCTTGCGGATGACGATCCGCGTGTGAATCCGAACGGTGGCGCGATTGCATTGGGGCACCCCCTCGGCGCGAGTGGCGCGCGATTGGTGACGACCGCGATCAATCAACTCGAGCGCACCGGTGGGCGATTTGCGCTGTGCACCATGTGTATCGGTGTCGGGCAAGGCATCGCCATCATTGTCGAGCGCGTGTAAGTTTCGGCTGTAAATCGTTTCGGCCTAGAAGAAAGAAACCCCTGACAACTCGCTTAGTTGCGCTGCGCTGAGCCCGGCTACTGTTTCACGCAACACAAACTGATCGCTAACAATGTCGATCACCGCGAGATCGGTGTAGATGCGTTTTACGCAGCGCACGCCGGTGATCGGATAGCTGCAACGCTCGACCAGTTTGCTCACGCCATCTTTGGTGAAGTGCTCCATCATGACCCAAGTTTGCTTCGCGCCAACCGCCAAATCCATCGCGCCACCGACCGCTGGAATGTCTGCTGGATTTCCGGTGTGCCAATTGGCTAAGTCGCCGTTGGCTGCCACTTGAAACGCGCCGAGCACCGCGACGTCAAGATGACCGGCGCGCATCATCGCGAATGAATCCGCGCTGTGAAAAAACGAGCCGCCCGCGAGCAGCGTCACGGGTTGTTTTCCGGCGTTGACTAGATCGAAGTCTTCGTTACCTTTGGCGGGCGCGGCGCCCATTCCAAGCAGCCCGTTCTCGCTTTGCAAAAACACTTCAACATTCGCGGGAAAGTGATTCGCGACGAGCGTTGGCAAACCGATACCTAAGTTGACGTACATGCCTTCGTGGATATCGCGGGCTACGCGTGCTGCGAGCTGCTCGCGGTTGAGTTTGGTGTAGCTCATGCTTTGAAGCCTGCAGCGATCGTCGCCGCGCGAGGAATTTTCACCAAGCGCTGCACGAATATGCCCGGCGTTATAACGTGCTCGGGATCGATCGCGCCCAGTTCGCGGAGCTCATGTACTGAAGCGACCGTTGTCTTTGCAGCCATCGCCATCACCGGTCCAAAGTTTCGCGCCGCTTTTCGATAAACAAGATTGCCCCAGCGGTCACCCTGCTCAGCTTTGATCAATGCGAAATCCGCGTAGATGGGGGATTCGAAGACGTACATCTCACCATTGATTTCGCGCGTTTCTTTCCCTTTTGCGAGCTCAGTGCCAAAGCCCACTTTGGTGAAGAAGCCGCCAATGCCCGCGCCCGCCGCTCTAATCCGCTCGGCAAGATTGCCTTGGGGAACAAGTTCGAGTTCAATCTTGCCTTCCCGGTAGAGTGCGTCAAACACGTACGAGTCGGCTTGTCGCGGGAATGAGCAGATCACCTTCCTCACGCGCCCCGCTTTGAGCAGAGCGGCCAAACCGAACTCCGCATTGCCCGCGTTGTTTGAAACGATTGTTAAGCCTTTGGCACCCTGTGCGATCAAGCCCTCAACCAGCTCTGTTGGCATTCCGGCACCGCCGAAGCCACCGATCATGACGGTTGCACCATCGTCAACGCCCGCAAGTGCGGCCGCAACTGAGTCAACGATTTTCGAGATCATCGGTAATCAATGAATGCGGTTTCCGCCTCACCCTGCATTCGTATGCTCCATTCGAACTCATTGAGCGCGATGGGTTTGGCCACCAGCGTATTGCGGCGCTCGTGTGGAATATTGGCCAATGCTTCGTGGTCTGCGCGATCAACAACGAACGTGAAATGATGGTTGAGCATGCCGCGCGCGAACACCGTGACGTAGGCAAGCGGCGCGTTGATCGCGCCACGTTTCACGGTGAAAGCAAATTCTCCAGTTGCATGCGAGTACGCGCGGGAGAGTTTGCCGTCGCTTGCGCTCATCGCTTCGATCATCGCGTCGCCAATCCCCACACCGTCCCCATCAAAAATCATGCCGCGAACGCGAAGTTCGCCAACGTCGGGCGCGCGATCTTCGCTCTTTGCCCAGTGCAGCGCGTGATGAAAAAAGGGGCCAACGGTTTGGCTTGGCGTAGGCTCGAAAGGCAAGTTTTGCTTGGCGTTCATGGCTACATTCCTGTCGGTGTTGCAGTGCGGCCGCGAAGCACGATGTCAAACGTGAAGCCGAGCGACGTTCCAGGAATGGTTTCGTCCATACTAAATTGCGAGATCATGCGCTGACGCGCAGCGGCGTCAGGCACACTGTTGAAAATCGGGTCAAACGGAAACAGCGGATCATCGGGAAAATACATTTGCGTGATGAGGCGTTGCGCGTAAACATTTCCAAAAAGTGAGAAATGAATGTGCGCGGGCCGCCACGCGTTCTCGTGATTGCCCCACGGATAGGCGCCGGGCTTAATAGTTTTGAAGCGATAACGGCCATCGCTGTCTGTCAAACACTTTCCCCAACCCGAAAAATTGGGATCGAGCGGTGCGTCATGATCGTCTTTTTCGTGTGCATAGCGACCGGCCGCGTTGCACTGCCAAATTTCAACTAGCGAATCGGAGACAGCGCGTCCGTCTTCGTCGACAACACGCCCAGACACGGTGATCGCTTGGCCTTGTGGCTCCGCCGCGCCATGTCGCGTGAGGTCGCAATCGCGCGCTGTAATCAACGCGATTGGCGCTTGCGTCGGCAAGCTTGCAGCAAGCGAGTCATGCAAGCGAATCGCGGATCGCAGCGGGCCGCGCAATTTCGTAGATTTGTAGCCAGCGTATACGTCTTTCGCCCAATTCTTCCGGGCGTCAAGCTCAAATGCGTAGTTCATCGATTCATCCTATTTCTAAACGTATAGCCCTAATTTGTTGGGCGATGAGACTGGTAGAAGATAAATTTTCACCGTGTCAATCGTGTCAACACACCCTATCGACACATTGGTAGCAAAGCGATGGAAAGAATTCCGAGCGACGCGCAGATTTGGGGAAGACGCGCGATGGACGAAAGCGCATGCGAGCAAATTGTTCAATGCAATGCTTGCGAAGCGGTTCATGGCGCTTGCTCCGTAAACAGTTGATCGCGCGCCGCGAGGACTTGCTGAAAATGAGCCGTCATGCGCTCGGCGTTGGGCGTTTGGCCCGTAAACAATGCAAAAGCGTCGATGGCCTGCCCGACCGCCATCGCGCCGCCGTCCATCACGCGACAGCCGCACGCTTTTGCTGCCTTGAAAAATTCCGTTTCTATTGGAAAGTACACGATCTCGGACACCCAATGATGCGCCTGGAGCAGTGACGCTGATATCGGCATACCGGGCGAATGTGCGGTGCCGGTCGGCGTTGCGTGGATTAGGCCATCTGCATCGCGGATTGTTTCTAGAAGTCGGGCCGCTTCATGAAAATGGATGGCTTCGATTTTGCGGTGTTTGAACCGGAGGCTCAGTGTTTCCGATAGCTCGACGGCTCGCGCGTGATCGCGATCAATCACGCTCAGCCGCTCACAGCCCATCGAAAGCACCGCGTGCGCGATGGCTGCGCCCGCACCGCCTGCACCCAACAACACGACGTGCGAGAGGTTCGCGCTGCCAATTTGCATTTCGAAACCACGCCGCCATCCCGAGCCATCGGTGTTGTGACCTATGAGCCGCGTGCCGTCAACAATCACCGTGTTCACGGCGCCCATAGCTCGAGCATCGTCCGACAATTCGCTCAACAGCGGAATAATTTTCTGTTTGCACGGATAGGTGATGTTGACGCCCGAAAATCCCATCACTGCAACCGCTTCGATCAGCGCTGGCAGCGCGTTTGCGTCGCGATCGGCGAGCGCTAAATCAATCAGTTGATAGTGCACACGCAGGCCGTGATAACTGGCTTCTGCTTCGTGCATCGCAGGCGTTAGCGAGAGTTGAATGCCGCTTCCGATCAGACCCAGCAACATTTTCTTGGGTTCAGCGAACGCACCTGACTGCAATCTCGCAAACGATTCGGAGCGATTCGTCGGCGGCACATGATGCGCTGTTCGCAATTCGGCCTGGCCCGAAGAGGCGAGCGTGGAGTGGTCGGCAGTTTCAAGAATGACATTCACAAATTCAGTTCTGCCTATTTAGGTTTGCGCCCCGTCGAATGAGATGCTCGCGCTGAACATTGATCGATTTCATTGTCTAACTTTCGCGAATTTCGATAAGTATTTTTGGCAAACTTCAGCGATCGTTCTTTACAAAGCGAAGCACCATTTCACAGATTTCATCGCTTCTGCGATTCAGCCAACGCTTTTGCCCCATGTCGCGTTTGAAAATGAGGCTGAAGGTGTAGCGATTGGCCACATTAAAAACGCAGAGCGCGCTGATCGACATATGCAGGTCAATCAAATCAATTCCGGGGCGAAATTCTCCCGACGCTACGCCTCGTTCGTAGACTCGACGTAACCCATCAATGGCGGGCACGTTTAGCTTTTGGATCGCCTTACTCGTCGCGAGATATTGCCCTCGGTGAATGTTCTCGGTCATTACAAGCCGAATGAAATCGGGATGCGAAAACTGATAGTCGACAGTAAACGCGACTAGCGCGCGCAGCGCGTCAAACGGGGCAAGCTCGTCAAGCGACAAACTCGATTCAATTTCACGCATCGCGCGGTAGCACTCTTCAAGCACTGCGAGATACAAGCCCTCTTTGCTCTCGAAGTAGTAGTAAATCATGCGCTTGCTAGTTTTAGTCAGCGCTGCAATTTCATCAACGCGCGCGCCCGCCAATCCCTTTTCGGCAAACTCGCGCGTCGCCACTGCGATGATGTCGGCGCGCGTACGATCAGGATCATTGATACGCTGAACGCGCTCCGTAGTCGCTCGCCTTGCGGTGTTGCCCGTTTGTACTAGCTTGTTCATTTGCGGCAAGTGTACGGATAGCTTGTGTGCGCGTTGCAAACGATTGACCAATAACGAAAAAGCCCGCTTTCGCGGGCTTTGGATTTGGTGGCGCTTCAGGGATTCGAACCCCGGACCTGTGGATTATGATTCCATCGCTCTAACCAACTGAGCTAAAGCGCCGATATTTTTATTGTTGTCGTTCTTATTTTTGAAATCGGGTTCGCTGTGCCTTTTTGGATATTTATTGGCTATTTTTCTAGCGAAGCCCGCTATTTTCGCGGATCGCGGTGCGAATGTCAAAGCGACGGGCTTAGTAAATGACTCTAGCTTCTAACGCCTACGTAGCCATATGCCCGTAATTATTGGGCCATCAGATCTTTACTTTAATTTGTCAATATTCGCAAGAAATGCGAGTATAGCCCAACAAAAACGACGGAAGACCGAACTAGCTGTTGTGAGATTACAAGCGCTGCTGCCGCGAATCGTCTCGGTAACAGCGCGATTCGGCCAGCGCTTTGGGATGCATTCCGCGCGAGCTTCAAAAGCGTTTAGCCTCAGCACTGAGCAAACCGCCGCATCGTGTTGGTGGCTGCGCACATCAACCGAGCGCCAGCTTCGTCGGCAACTGCCTCACAAAAAGGATAGGTTCAGACGTCGATATCGACCCTAGAATCAGCCTCGTCAGAGCTATCTGATGTCGTAGCGCAGTATCGGGTGAGTTTCGTGCTGGTTTGGAATTACACCTTGCAGCCATCGGGGTCGTCACAATCGCCTCCGATGTTCGAGCCACATCACACTCGGGGGAGTGCCATGCAGTTTCAACACGATGCTTTCGTCTTCTCGTCGCGGCCCTGGTGGCGACGCGCGCACCATTCGGTATGCGCGCTGATCCTGTTCGGTGTGAGCGCGGCAGCTGCGCAAACAACGACCCCAGCTTCCGCCCAAACGAGCAGTGCTGCTGTGCTACCGGCCGCGTGCAGCGTGCCCTTGTCAGCAACGGATTTAAAAACCGTTGCCAACTTCATTTGGGCGGGCTGCCCGCAGTTGCTCAACTGGCCGCACGATACCGCGCCGCGAATGACTGGCCCCAAACCGTCGGGTGCGAAATCGGTGCATGGCTTCGTGCTGAATTACTACGCGCCGTCGGTGTACGCCTGGTTGAAGGCGGGGCGCCCCAATGGCGGCATTCCCACGGGCGCGCTCATCATCAAGCAGATGTACAACGACGTCGGCGGCAAACCGGGCGCGATCAACGGCTGGACGATCATCGTTAAGAAGAAAGACGCGTCGTTTGATGGTTGGCTCTGGGGCTATGTCGACCCGACAAAAACATCGGGCGGCGATGGGCTCTACGGCGGTCAGTTTTTTGATCCGAACTGCGTGGGCTGCCACGCGTCCGCGAGCACACGCGAGCTGACGTTTTCTTCGCTCGTCAATATGGCTCCGGTCTTTGGCAACACCGCAATGCCCACAGCAAACGGGTTACTCGGCGGCTCGTTACATGCGAAAGTCAACGCGTTGGCGGCACATACGGCCGCGCCATCGACTGCCGCCGCAAACGCGCTGCCGAGTGCGTTCGCGAGCTACTCGATCCCTTCGCAAGCCGATAGCAAATGGATTGTCGGACCGCATGGCGCAACGGGATTTGTGACCTCCGACGTGTGCTCCGGTTGTCATGATGCGAGCAACCTCGCGCTTAAAGTGCAGGCGCATATGTCGTGGCCGCAAAACACGCCCGCGAAGAATCCGCCGACGACGGTGCTGTCAAACATCTCACCATTTGGCGAATGGGGCGCGTCACTCATGGGGCTTGCGGGGCGCGATCCGGTGTTTCAAGCGCAGCGTGAATCAGAAACGCTCACCTATCCGTCGGTGAAAGATGAGATCGACAACACGTGCTACACCTGCCACGGCGTGATGGGCAAACGTCAACTTGAAATCGATAGGCCCGGCGCATTGTTTACGCATAAAGAGTTCCTCGCATCGAGCGGACCCGATGCGAAATACGGCGCGCTAGCTCGTGACGGCGTTTCTTGTCTTGCCTGCCATCGCATGACGCCAGATGGTTTGGGCACGCCTGATTCGTTCACCGGAAATTTCAAAGTCGGCGATCCGTCAATCGTTTACGGGCCATTCAAGGACGTGGTGGCGTTTCCGATGCAAAACTCGGTGGGGATGACACCTAAGCATGGCGACGCGGTATCGGATCCCGCAATGTGCGGATCGTGCCATGTGGTGGAAACAGAAATCCTCGATAAGAACAAAACGTATGATCGATCAAGTTTCAGCAAGCAGCCTAAATCACACGAGCAAACAACGTATCTTGAATGGCTGAACAGCCGCTATCAAACGAAAGCGCCACCGCAACCGGGCGCAACACCGCAAACCTGTCAGCAATGCCACATGCCGCGTACGATGGATGGCAAACCCATCACCAGCCGCATCGCAAACATTCAAGACAACACCTACGTCGATGCAAGCAACAAGCCTTTCCCGAACACCGCACCCGCCGCCGACATTACGTTGAAGCCGCGCAGTGACTACAGTCGCCACACCTTCGTTGGCGCCAATATTTTTGTGCTGGAAATGTTTAAGCAGTTCGGTGCACAGCTCGGGCTCACCACGAGCGACCCCAACTACGACACCACCAACTTCGCATGGAAGCCGCGCCTCGATCTTTCCACGCAAGAAACGGTTCAACAAGTGCAGAGCAACAGCGCAAGCGTTGCGATCACAGCACAGCGAAAGACTGCGAACGGACTTGAAATTGATGTCAACGTCGTGAACAAAACGGGGCATAAATTTCCTTCGGGTGTGGGCTTCCGTCGCGCCTATGTTGAGTTCACGGCGACTGACGCTAACGGCAAAGTGATTTGGTCGTCAGGGCGCAGCAACGACAAAGGCGTGTTGCTTGATGATGCGGGAAAACCACTCGCCACTGAATTCAGCAAAACAACGTGGCAGCCGCATTGGCGAACTATCAGCAGCAGTAATTCAGTGCAAATTTATGAATCGCGAACCAAAGATTTGCAAGGGCTACTCACCACGAGTTTCTTGGGCCTCGCGAAGCAAGTGAAAGACAACCGACTGATGCCCGCGGGTTGGAACAGCACCGGCCCGTATGCGAGCTGGACAGCGCCTGTTGCTGTGCCGATGAGCGCGAGCCCCGGTTATTACGACGGTGCGGGCAGTGATCGGGTGACCTATCGCATTCCTGCAGCAACGGCAAAGCTCGTGAAGCAAGTGCGCGTCGTGCTCAACTATCAGGCGATTCCGCCGTATTACTTGGAAGACCGATTCACGATTGGCGGTAACAACCCAGCCACTGCGCAACTGCGCGCATTGGTGCAGTTGGTTGACTACAGCAACACGCCCGCCAAGGGCTGGAAGATCGCCGTCGCGTCTGCGGCAGCGCCGGTTCGCTAACGCCACAGTTGAGGAGTCATCATGTCAAATCGCGACGATCTTCTGCAGGCGCTCACCAGTGCGGCCTCCGCCGATCCGTATGCAGTGAGCTATTTGCAGCTCTGCCAAATTTCATACTTTCTACCGCCGTCTGAAATCGCGCCCGCCGTTGCTGCGCTCGCGCCGCTTGGCAACATGGGCAACGGCCATTGGCAGTGCGCGTGGGGCCCCGCCACTAACGGCGATGAAGCCAATCTCGCATTCGCTGCCGTGTATTACGACGACGCAAGCAAACTTCCGGTTGCCGTTGTCGTGTGTTTGCGCGGCACGGATTTCGCGGTGAGCGACTGGGGCATCGTTGAGCAAGTGTGGGAAGACCTTGACGTCACCTCACAAGTGCCGATGCCATGGGATCGCACAAATCCGGCGCGCATTGCGGCAGGCACCGCCGATGCGATTGGTGAAATTAGCGCGCTCCGATCCGGCGGTCAAAGTTTGCTTAACTTTCTCAGCGGGTTCCTGCGCGATCCGGTCAATCAACGCCCGGTGCTCATTGTCACCGGACACAGCCTGGGCGGCTGCCTCGTATCCGTGGTCGCGCCGTGGCTCAAAAGCGCGCTTGCTGCGAGTGGTGTTAACGCGCCGACTGTGCCGTGTAGTTTTGCTGGCCCCACTGCGGGCAACGCTGCGTTTGCAAACTATTTTGATAGTCAATTTCAATACTCGCTGCGCTATCACAACACACTCGACGTGGTGCCCCACGCGTGGCAGGATCTAGCCGGTATCGAAACCATTTATGACTCGTGGAATTTGCCGATCGCAGACGCCGCTTACGCAGCCATCGTTGGCTTCAAAGCATTGATGTCGATCAACGGCGTGCGCTATGTTCAGCCGACAATGAACAGCCCGATGACTGGCCAATTCACGGGCGGGCTCAGTTGGTACGGCGAGCTTTCGCTACAACACCACACCACAACGTACATGCAACTGCTCGGCGGCACCTCGATCATTCCACCACCAACCGCGCAACAACTCAGCGCACGTAAAACAACGGCCCGCCTGCGCGAACGATTCGGCAACGCGAACGATGCGGTCGCAAAAGCTTCAGCCGCTGAATAGATACACGCTGGGTGCGCAGGGCGAGAGGCGATGGCTTGCGCCCACCGTCGCGAAGGTGAAAGCGCCGCTGCGTCGGGGGATTGCGAGGCATTTTTACAGTCAGCGATATTCGTCAAACGCCAATTGCGCTGGGCTATACGCAATGAAATAAGATGTATCAATACTTTAAGTAATCGTACTCTTCGCCCAATAATTTAGGTTAATCAGCGTAAAAGCTGCTCCACGATTCACAGCTGCAATTCCCAATGCTGCCCCACGAGATCGTGGCCGAAGCTGTGATGCTTTTCTTCGTTCACGAGCTTGAATCCGCGTGCCACGTAAATGTGTTTCGCTGCATGCAGGATGTCGTTCGTCCATAACGTCATCGTCGTGTAGCCGGTCGCGCGTGCGAAGGCAATCGCTTCATCGACCAATCGCGCGCCGAGCTTCATGCCACGCGCTCGCGGCTCGACTAGCAACATGCGAAGCTGCGCAGTCGTCGCATCTTTCCTCACCACGAACACACAACCGAGCGGGCGCTTCTCCATTGCGTCATTCACGTCCGTCACATTATTCGCCTCTTCCGCGATCCAGCAACGCTCGCAGCTCGCGTCGAATTCATTCACAAACTTCGCACAAATTTCCGCGACCAGCGCCTCGAACGTCATGTCCCAACCGTACGCCTGCGCGTACAGCGCACCATGCCGTGAGATGACCCAACCGATGTCGCCGGGGCGGTGGGGTCGGAGGCTGAGGAAGGGCGCGACCGTCTCCTCCGTTCGTGGTGAGCCCTGAGCCTGTCGAAGGGTCGAACCATGAACGCGTTCGTTTTCCATTCTTCGCCTTTTTACTTTAGATCGCAGACGCGAATGTAGCCCGGATGCTCGTCATCCGGGTTCCTCAATTTGACGAAGTCATTTTTTGACCGCTTCGCGATGACACACGGGAACCCGGATGCAAGCTTCCGGGCTACGGCTAATTTGGCGACTAGCTTATGCGTTGCGTGCCGATTTAAATTGGGCGATGCGTCACTTTATTATCTATTTCGATAACGCATAAATTCAGCGATATCGCCCAATTTTTATCCCCAGCAACATTTGTAGCTAGGATGCTTCCGCGAAGCGCTTCCTGATCGCTTCAACGCGATTACGGTTTACGTTGAAGTCTTTTTTGCCTAAGCGCGATGCGCTGCGCACATGGATCACATTTGCGGATGCATCAACGCGCGCTTCGAAATCATCAACGTAGCGCATTTTCGGGGTGCGGAATTCGGCACACACGTAGGTTTCGTTGGCTTCGATGATCGTGGCGTCGCTCATTGATTGAATGACGGTGAGCAGCTTCGCCATCGCGGTGCGCGCGTCGCCGGTAAACGTGATCGGCGCGATGTACGCGGGATGCGTTGGCTCGATGCCTTCGCTCACGACGCTGTTGGGCGTGCGCGTTTTCGGGCCACCTAGTTTGCCTTCTTTGACGCCGAGCGTGGAAGGTCTTCCGCCGAACCACATCGAGGATTCGCGGCGAGTGATGTTCACAATGACGACCCACACCGCAAATACGATAAGGATGACGAGAATTGCGAGTCCGAGGATGCGAAAGATGGCGAGCATGGTGAGTTCCTTTTTTTTACCTAGTTACGAGATGAAGATGCGCTCACACCCTCCCCCGCCCTCTCGGGCACCCTCTGTGAGCTTACGCTCATCTCTCCCGTTGGTCGAGACCGCAGCTTCGCTGCGTCCTGCGCCTTCGGCTGGTCCCCCAAGGAGAGGGCATCTACGAACGCGCTTCAATTAAGCGTTGTGCGAATTCTACGAAGCCTGCGCCGCAGGCGCGCTCGCAGATGTAAGCGGGCGGCGTTTCTATTTTGTCGAGCGAGTCGCGCACGTTGGCAACGCCCACTGAAATCGGGATCGCTTTGAAGAGCGACGCGTCGTTCGGCGAATCGCCGATAAAGGCCGCGCGGGCATGGAGCGCATTGGCATCAAGATCAAACGCGGTTTGCATGAGTGGATACACGCCGTCGGCTTTTTCGTTACTCGGAAAATAGGCGTGAACGTGAATGCTGCTCACGGCGGTTTTGTAGCCCGCGCTTTGCATGATGTCGACGATGGCGCGCACGGTGTTCGGCGACACGTTTTCCGATTGCTCGTTGTAATCAATCGCGAGATCGGTGAGACGATACGGCTGATCGGCGCTTACGCGAATCTCGGGAAACTGCGCGGCGATTTTTCCGCCGAGTGTGCGCAGCGCAACGATATAGCCGGGGCCGCGGTGTTGTTCGTGAATCACTCGTTGGCGCGCGATGCCAGCGGCGTCTTTCCACGAAATCACGCCGCCGTTTTCGGTAACGCAGGCTTTGATCGGCCAGGTGGAGAGCATGACGTTGCCCCAACCGCTCGGGCGACCGGTGACAGGAATTGCGGTGATGCCTGCGCGTTGTAAATCGAAGAGTGAGGCGTACGCTTCTGCGGTTAGCAAGCCGTGCGAAGTAAAGGTTTCATCGACGTCGAAGAGGAGGAAATCGATGGGACGAAGTTGCGCGGCGGTGAGCGATGACAGGGGTTGGAGGCGGGGCATTTTTTGACGCAGATTTCGCTGATTACGCAGATTAACGCTGTCGTTCGATTTGCTTTTCGATCACGATCATCGCGTCATCCCGGCGAAGGCCGGGACCCATTCATACCAAGTTCAAAGCAAAGAACAAGCGCTGGCGTTGACGACGATCGGTCCCGGCCTTTGCCGGGATGACGCAGTTTTGTGGGCACGCTTTCGCAACTGTCAAAGCGATTTTTCAATCAACGCCCGAATACGCACGAGCGATTCCGGCGTCGCTAACAAATTCGTTTTCGTTCTTCGCTGCAACATCGAATCGACAGAATGCGCCCATTCGTGATCGCGCAGATACGCGATTTCACCTTCGGCAAACGAGTGATCAAACACTTCACCAAGCCCGCGGTCAACGAGCGTTTGCGCTTCGAGGCCGTAGCGATTGACGATGCGGTTTGCGTAACCTGCATCAATGCCTTGCTTTTGCAAATCGCGTTTCAATGATTGCAACACCGCTTCGTTCGCACCGGCTTGTAGCGGCGTGTCCGTCCACGAATGCTTTTTCGCGTGTGGAAAAAACGGCAGCAACTTTTCGACGGCGTGTTCGGCGAGTTTGCGGTAGGTGGTGATCTTGCCACCGTAGATGTTTAAGAGCGGCGCTTTCTTATTGAGCACATCAAGTTTCAGCGTGTAATCGCGCGTGATTTCAGACGGATTATCGTCGCCATCGTTATAGAGCGGCCGCACGCCCGCGTAGGTGCTCACGATGTCGGCGCGGGTGAGCGGTTTTGCGAGATACGTGTTCGCGAGATCGAGCAAGTAATCAGTTTCGGCGTCGCTGATTTTTGGCGCGGCGTAATCCTCGACTTCAACATCGGTCGTGCCGATCAGTGAGAAGCGCTCGAAATACGGAATGATGAAAACGATGCGGCCGTCTTTGTTTTGCAAGATGTAGGCGTGCGGCTCGTCGTGAACGCGCGGCACGATGATGTGCGAGCCTTTGATGTGTTTCACCGACTCTTTGGTCGCGGGTGTGTCGATCTGCGAGAGCAGCGCTTTCACCCACGGGCCTGAGGCGTTCACGATGGCGCGGGCGTGAATGGTTTGCTCTATGCGCGTTGAGTTGTCGCGAATCGCTGCGATCCATAGATCGTTTTCGCGATGCGCTTTGATGAATTCAGTGCCAACACGAACATCAGCTCCGCGCTGCTTCGCATCTTTCGCGTTCTCCACCACGAGCCTCGCGTCGTTCACTTGCGCATCGGAATACACAAATCCAGAAGTGAAATCAGCTTTAAGCCCTGCCGCCCAATTATTCTGGGCGTTAGCACCGAGTTTGGCACCAAACGACGCAGGTAGTGTTTGCTTCTGACCGCTCCATCCGCCAAGGCGATCATAGAGAAAGAGACCCGCTTTCAGCATCCATTTCGGACGCAAATGTGGCTCGTGCGGCAACACGAATTGCAACGGACGAATCAAATGCGGCGCAACGCGCAACAACACTTCACGCTCGGCGAGCGCTTCGCCCACGAGACGAAATTCGTATTGCTCCAAATAGCGAAGGCCGCCGTGAATCAATTTCGATGACCATTGCGACGTATGTGCAGCAAGATCATCGCGTTCGACTAGCAACACCGAAAGGCCGCGACCAACGGCATCACGCGCGATGCCTGCGCCATTGATGCCACCGCCGATGATGAGCAGATCGATGGTGGGCGTGGTCGGCGAATTCACGTTGTAATGGTAGCGAAGTTGGGTGAGTTGTTGGGGTCGCTTGCGCTGGAAATTTTGGCACTGTATGCGCAAGCTTCACTTCCTGGGTCAACACGTCGCTTCGCTCCTCGCGATGACGTGGAAATGACAATGCGATACGTTCGTAAAAACAAAAAAGGCGACCGAAGTCGCCTTTGTTTTATCGCGAAGTGCGAATCACTTTTTTCGCAATTTACGAATCGCTGCAAGTTGCGCAACGGCGGATGCCAGTTCGGCTTGCGCTGCCGCGTAGTCGATGAGCGCGTCTTTGTTTTGCATGGCTTCTTCTGCGCGTTTCTTCGCTTCCGTGGCTTTTGCTTCGTCAAGATCGTGGCCGCGAATCGCGGTGTCGGCGAGTACTGTCACAACGTTGGGTTGCACTTCGAGAATGCCGCCCGCAACGAAAACGAATTCCTCGGTGCCGTCAGCCTTTTCAATGCGCACTGCGCCCGGTTTGATGCGCGTAATTAGCGGCGTGTGCTTCGGCATGATGCCGAGCTCGCCCGCCTCGCCTGGAAGCGCGACGAATTTCGCCTCACCCGAAAAAATCGAGGACTCTGCGCTAACGACGTCTACGTGGATGGTACTCACTATGTGTTCCTATCAATTCTGCAATGCGATCTGCGGAATGATCACGAGGCGCACTAACGAAGGCAGTACGAATGTACGGCGAGTTAGTGCAACGAAGTGAGCGCCCGCGCAGCGCATTGCAATTAGAGCGTCTTTGCCTTTTCGAACGCTTCTTCGATGGTGCCCACCATGTAGAACGCTTGTTCTGCAAGGTGATCACATTCGCCGTTCACAATCATGTTGAAGCCGCGAATCGTGTCTTTAAGCGAAACGATTTTGCCTGGCGATCCGGTGAACACTTCGGCCACGTTGAACGGCTGCGACAAGAAGCGCTGAATCTTACGAGCGCGCGCAACGGCGAGCTTGTCTTCAGGTGCCAATTCGTCCATGCCGAGAATCGCGATAATGTCGCGCAGTTCTTTGTAGCGCTGGAGCGTTGCTTGAACCGCACGCGTGCAGCTGTAGTGCGCTTCGCCGATCACTAGCGGATCAATTTGGCGCGACGTGGAATCCAGTGGATCCACCGCTGGGAAAATACCGAGCGATGCGATGTCGCGCGAAAGCACCACGGTTGCGTCCAAATGTTGGAACGTCGTAGCAGGCGAAGGATCGGTCAAGTCGTCCGCTGGAACGTACACCGCTTGAATCGATGTGATCGAACCGGTCTTCGTGGACGTGATGCGCTCTTGCAAGCGACCCATTTCTTCTGCGAGCGTTGGCTGATAACCCACCGCTGATGGCATACGACCGAGCAGCGCCGACACTTCTGTACCAGCGAGCGTGTAGCGATAAATGTTGTCAACGAAGAAGAGAATATCCAAGCCTTCGTCGCGGAATTTTTCAGCCATCGTGAGGCCGGTCAACGCAACGCGCAAACGGTTACCTGGCGGTTCGTTCATCTGACCGAACACCATCGCCACCTTGTCGAGCACCTTCGAATCTTCCATCTCGTGATAGAAGTCATTGCCCTCGCGAGTGCGCTCGCCCACTCCGGCGAACACAGAGAAGCCACCGTAGCTTTTTGCGATGTTGTTGATGAGTTCCATCATGGTCACGGTTTTGCCCACACCGGCACCACCGAACAAACCAATTTTTCCGCCCTTTGCAAACGGGCAGATCAGATCGATCACCTTGATGCCCGTTTCGAGCAATTCAGTGGTCGGTTTCAGATCTTCCATGCGTGGCGCTTTTTGATGAATGCCGCGACGCTCTTGCGTTGCGATTTCACCGGCGTCATCGATCGGGCGACCGAGCACGTCCATGATGCGGCCAAGCGTTGCTTTGCCGACCGGCACTTGAATCGCCGCGCCAGTGTTATTCACCGCCATGCCGCGACGCAAACCGTCCGATGAGCCGAGCGCGATGGTGCGCACTACGCCGTCGCCCAGCTGCTGCTGAACTTCGAACGTGAGGCCTGCCTCAACACCCGCGTGGCTCGCGGATTTGTCGAGCGTTAGCGCGTCATAAATCTTGGGCATCGCTGTGCGGGGAAACTCAATGTCTACCACCGCGCCGATGCACTGAACGATACTGCCTTGATTCGTGCTCATCGTCTTGTCCTGTTATCTCAATTGCAAATTAGTTGATTCGTATCGTTAGACAGCCATTGCGGAGCGATTACACCGCTGCGGCACCACTGACGATTTCGGAGAGTTCTTTAGTAATCGCTGCCTGACGCGCTTTGTTGTACGAAAGCTGCAATTCGCCGATCACGTTTTTCGCGTTATCCGACGCCGCTTTCATCGCGACCATCCGCGCCGATTGCTCAGACGCCATATTTTCCGCAACGGCCTGGTACACCAGCGCTTCTACATAGCGCGTGAGCAATTCATCAACGACCGTTTTCGCATCAGGCTCGTAGATGTAATCCCAGCTGTACGCTTGTTTTTCGGCGGCGGTTTGCTCAAGCTTGTCGGCGGTAAGCGGCAGAAGCTGCTCGACCATCGATTCCTGTTTCATCGTGTTCACAAATTTCGTGTACGCGATGTAGACGGTATCGACTTCGCCTTTTTCGTACGCGTCGAGCTGCACTTTGACTGCGCCGATGAGCTTTTCAAGATGCGGCGTGTCGCCCAAGCCAATGACGTGGGACACGACCGACACGCCCATGCGATTCATGAACGAGAAGCCTTTGTTGCCAATCGCCGTGACCTGCAGCTTCGAGCCGCCTGCTTCAATGTCTTTGAACTTGGTCATCACCGCGCGCAGCACGTTGGTGTTCAAGCCACCGCACAAACCTTTGTCGGTAGAGACCACGATCATCCCGACCTTTTTCGCGCCTTCGCGTTTCATGAGGAACGGATGACGGTATTCCGGGTTCGCCGCACCCATATGCGCTGCGATATTGCGAACCTTGTCGGCGTACGGACGAGCCGCGCGCATCCGTTCCTGCGCTTTGCGCATTTTGGATGCGGCGACCATTTCCATCGCCTTGGTGATCTTGCGAGTGTTTTGCACACTCTTGATCTTGGTTCTAATCTCTTTTGAGCCAGCCATGATTTGCTTTCAGGCGTCGTTATTAAAACGAACCGTTGGCTTTGAAGTCTTTCATCGCAGCGGTCAACGCGGCTTCGTCATCTTTCGACAAATCTTTCGTGTCTTCGATGCGATTGGTGAGATCGGCGTACTTCGTTTTCATGAACGCGTGCAATGCTTTTTCTGCAGGCAACACTTTCTTGATTTCGACGTCATCGAAGAAACCGTTGTTCACGCCGAACAGCGTGAACGCCATCTCGGAAACGGACAACGGCGCGTATTGCGCTTGCTTCATGAGCTCAGTCACCAAGCGGCCGCGCTCCAATTGCTTACGTGTCGCTTCGTCGAGATCAGAGGCGAACTGCGCGAACGCCGCGAGTTCGCGGTACTGCGCGAGTGCGAGACGCACGCCGCCGCCGAGCTTTTTGATGATCTTCGTTTGCGCTGCGCCACCGACGCGCGACACCGAGATACCGGCGTTAATCGCGGGGCGGATACCAGCGTTGAACAAGTCAGTTTCCAAGAAAATCTGACCATCGGTAATCGAAATCACGTTGGTCGGAACGAATGCAGACACGTCGCCTGCTTGCGTTTCGATCACGGGAAGCGCGGTGAGCGATCCGGTTTTGCCTTTAACGGCACCCTTGGTGAATTTCTCAACGTAGTCTTCGTTTACACGAGCCGCGCGCTCGAGCAAGCGGCTGTGGAGATAGAACACGTCGCCAGGGAACGCTTCGCGACCTGGAGGACGGCGCAGCAGCAAGGAAATTTGGCGATACGCAACGGCTTGCTTCGACAGATCGTCGTACACGATCAACGCATCTTCGCCGCGATCACGGAAATATTCACCCATTGTGCAGCCTGCATAGGCTGAGAGGTATTGCATCGCTGGCGAGTCAGACGCAGTTGCGGCAACCACGATGGTGTAGGCCATCGCGCCCTTCTCTTCGAGCTTCTTGACGACGTTAACAACAGTCGAAGCTTTTTGGCCGATCGCGACGTAAACGCAGACGAGGTCTTTGCCTTTTTGGTTGATGATGGCGTCAATCGCTACGGCGGTTTTGCCGGTTTGGCGATCGCCAATGATGAGCTCGCGCTGGCCACGGCCGACCGGTACCATCGCGTCAATCGATTTCAAACCCGTTTGCACGGGCTGCGACACCGATTTACGCGCGATCACGCCCGGCGCAACTTTTTCGATCACGTCGGATTCTTTGGCGTTGATCGGACCTTTGCCGTCGATGGGCTCACCCAGCGCGTTCACCACGCGACCGATCAATTCGCGACCGACCGGCACCGACAAAATACGACCCGTTGATTTAACCGTGTCGCCTTCGGTGATGTGCTCATACGAGCCCAAAATCACGGCGCCGACGGAGTCACGCTCAAGGTTTAGCGCGAGGCCGAACGTATTGCCTGGGAACTCAAGCATTTCGCCTTGCATCACGTCGGCAAGACCATGCACGCGGCAGATGCCGTCGGTCACCGAGACCACCGTGCCTTGGGTCCGCACTTCGCTGCCAACATCGAGGTTTGCGATTTTGGCTTTAATCAGTTCGCTGATTTCAGAGGGATTCAAATTCATTTTTTACTCCAGCACGGAGGTCTTTAAGTTTCGTTAAGTTCGGTTACGCCTTGATCTGGCGTTCCATCTTGGCAAGCTGCCCAACCACGGTGCGATCAATCACTTGATCGCCAACGATGATCTTGGCGCCGCCAATCAATGCGGTGTCGGTTTGTTCAACCAGTTCGATGTCGCTGCTGTAGCGTTTTGCGAGAGCCGCTTTGATGTCTGCACGCTGTGCATCGGTCAAGGGGAACGCAGAAACGACGGTCGCTTTCGAAACGTTCTCAGCGCTTCGCTTCAACGCCTGAAACTGATCGCTGATATGCGGCAACAATTTCACGCGGTCCGCGTCGAGCAAGACGTTCACAAATCTCGAAGCAGGCGCGGGCAATTTGTCACCCAAAATCGAAGCAAACAGCGAATGCTTTTCTGCGTTCGAGAGCTTTGGGTTATCAACCGCAGCTGCGACTTTCACGTCCGATACGACCGAGGCGAGCATCGCGAGCGCGTCTGACCAAGCTGGAAGCGCTTTATTTTCGCGTGCGAGCGAAAACGCGGCTTCGGCGTAGGGGCGAGCGATGGTTGCGAGTTCAGCCATGATCGATTACAGCTCTGCTTTGAGTTGCGAAAGCAAATCGCCGTGAACTTGTGGGTTGATTTCGCGTTTGAGAATGCGCTGAGCACCCGCAACCGCTAGATCCGCCACGCGATCACGCAACTCTTCTTTTGCCTTCACCGACAGCTGATCGATTTCGGCTTGAGCAGACGCTTTTTCACGCTCACCCGCCGTCTTCGCTTCAACTTTCGACGCTTCGATGGTGGCGTTGCGTTGCTTTTCAGCCTGCGCGACGATGTCAGTGGCTTTGGCTTTCGCCTCCGCAATGATTTTGTCTGCTTCTTTTTGCGAAATCACCAACGACGCTTTACCTTTTTCGGCTTCAGCGAGTCCATCAGCAATTTGCCGACGACGCGTTTCGATTGCGTTAGCAAGCGGCGGCATCACAAACCTCGCAGTGAAGTAAATGAAGATCGCGAAGCCCATCGCTTGCAGAAGCAAGGTCATGTTGATATTCATGACTTTGACCTTTTGTTATCTAGAGAACGTTAGCGAGAATCGACTGAAATTAGCGCAATACGCTAAGCAGCGGGTTCGCGAACGCGAGCAACAAGGCGATACCCACGCCGATAATGAACGACGCGTCGATTAGGCCGAGCAACAGGAACACTTTGCCTTGAAGTTGTGGGATGAGTTCAGGCTGGCGCGCAGCAGACTCAAGAAACTTCGAGCACATGATGCCCACACCGATACACGCACCGATCGCGCCGAGACCGACGATGAGACCGATTGCAATCGCTGTGTAGCCCTGAACGCTGGCGAGCATTGCGAGTTTTTGAATGGCTTCCATGGTTTTTCCTTTACCTAAATCGAAGTGAAGTTAATGACAGATACAAAAAAAGAATTAGTGACTCTCATGTGCAAGCGCCAAATAAACGGCGGTCAACATCATGAAAATAAACGCTTGGAGCGGGACGACCAAAATGTGGAAGATGGCCCACGCGGCGTGAAGCACACTGCCAGAGATGACGCCGTACCAGCCCGCGATTGAAAGCAGTGAAATCAGTAAGAAGATGATTTCGCCAGCGTACATGTTTCCGTAGAGTCGCAGCGCAAGCGAAAGAGGTTTCGACACCAGTTCGATCAACTGAAACAAGAAGTTAAATGGCCACAGAAGCGGAAAGCCGCCGAACGGCGTGCAAAACAGCTCATGCATGTAGCCGCGGAAACCTTTGGCCTTGAAGCTGAACACGATGACCAGGAAAATCACTGATAGCGACAGCGCGAGCGTGGTGTTGATGTCGGCTGTGGCCACTGGCTTCCAGTATCCAACTCCGACGGCTTCGAAGCCTTTTGCGATGAAATCAACCGGCAAGAATTTCATCGCGTTCATCGCGAGAATCCATACAAACACAGTAATTCCCAAGCTCACGATGAACTTACGATCACCGTGGAAGATATCTTTGATTTGAGTGTCTACGAAGTCGTAGAGCAGTTCGAAGAAAGCCTGCGCCTTGCCCGGGACACCGGTTGCGGTTGCTTTGCGCGAGATCAGAAAGAGAATGCCGAATACGACAGCACCAAGCACCCAGCCCATGATCACGGTGTCTAGGTGTACCGTGCCAAAGTTGCTGAAATCAACTTTGAGATTCGATAGGTGGTGGTCGATGTAATCGCCCGGACCTTCGTAACCTTTTCCTGATGCCATCGTTCGAGCTCTTCGTCGTTTCGTGCGTTAACGGTTAGTAGCAGGTGTATTGCCACGCGCTAGGAGCATTGCTCGCCACGCCAACAACGTCACCAAGAATGTAGTGAACAGGGCCGGAATAGAAACTGCGTCGTAGAACTTGATGACTAACCCGAGTTGAATCGCGATAAACATCAGTTTCACGAGTTCCGCACGCAACAGAGGCCAAAGCCCGGTATCGCCCGCGCGGTTCGCGGTTCGTAAGCCCACGTTCGCCACAAATACGAAGATCACCGAAGCGAACACGTTGGTGAGTCCGCCTAAAACGGCTGAGACTGCGGCGTGTTCCCCCGAAATGATCCCCGCGATGATCGCGAACCCGACTGTAATTCCGAGCTGCAAAAGTACCATGCGCCGGATCGTCGGATTTTGCAGATTAATGTCACTCAGCATGCGGGTTCGTCTATGTCGTTCGTGTGATCCGGTGCGCTTTTTCGCCTCTGAATCGCAGTGAATTTATGTAGCGCCCGCTGTCTCCCTGATTGCCCGTTTTTCGGGCAACGCAGCGTTGTGTCGCCAATCAGCAAAGACTAATATTATAGGCACGGATTGATCCGTGCTGCAACGCAACACGTTGTTTTTAGAGCGATCTGCCGCGCACGCATCGCCACGCGGTTTCAGAAACTACTCAGCGCTACAAAATTGACTGGTGTGATCGCATTTGCAACACGGTGACCATTTACTTGGGGCTTCGCGTTACCTATCTATGATATCGATAAATAAGGTTTATTCTGACTTGCCCCGGATTTTCATGCGTTACGTGCATTGCGTCATTAGTCCCAGGTTCGAGGCACATCCACAAATCCAAGCTCGCGTTTTGTGCCGGGAACCATGAATTCGCGCTCTAGCGTGTCATAGACACGCATACCTTCTGGATCCATCGCGTGGGCTTTCAGTCGATAACTGCCGGGCAGCAATCGCCAATCGGTCAGTGAAATTGCAAATTTGAAAACCCCCGGCGCCGCGTGACGCAAAGTGAACCCATCGATTTCTGACGTTGTGCCGAACACCGGGGTGCCATCAGCGCGCACGATGCCGATAGCCACATGAGGACGACGCCCGTCGCGCGCCTTCACTTCGCCATTGGCACGCAAACTTGTGGCGTCACTCGAATCAATGTGCAACGCAGTCACGGCGTATTGCCCGAGCATCGTTTCGTCGAGCGCGAGCGCAGCCACTTTTTGTGTTGCCTGTTTTTCCTCGTGAAATGTTTGATAGGCAATCGCCACATCATTGCTCGAGCCGAGCATGCGCTGCTTGCCGTGATCGAGCCACACCGCGCGTTGCGTGAGCTTTTTTACGTGATACAGCGAATGCGACACTAGCAGCAGCGTGCCGCCCTGATCCAGGTATCGCTCCATCCAGGTGATGCATTTGTTTTGGAATGATTCGTCGCCGACCGCGAGCACTTCGTCCGTGATCAACAAGTCCGGTTTCATCGCGGTGACGAGCGCGAAACCGAGCCGCACGATCATCCCGCTTGAATAGGTTTTAATCGGTTGATCGATGTGTTCGCCGATGTCGGCAAACGCAATGATTTCGTCTAACTTTTCTTCGAACGCACGACCGATGAGTCCTTGCAATGCGGCAGCGAGCTTTAGGTTTTCACGGCCCGTGTATTCGGCATGAAACCCCGCGCCGAGTTCGAGCAGCGCGCCGACCGTGCCCACGCGAACAACGCTGCCCTGCGTCGGCTGCAGCACGCCCGCGATGATTTTCAGGAGCGTTGATTTCCCCGCGCCGTTTTCTCCGACGAGCGCGAGCGATTCGCCTTTGTTGACTTCGAAATCGATGTCGGCGAGGGCAGAAAAGCCTTCGGTGTTGGTGCGACCAAGCGCGAGGCGCACAAAGGCGCGCAAGCCTGCGCTGCGGTGTGTGCGCGGGAAGACTTTGCTGACGTGACTTACAGAGAGAAGCGCGCTCATAGGTAGTCGTCCACATGCGGTGCGACGCGCTTGAATACGAAGTAACCGAGAAATGCGACCAGCGCACCGCCAAGCAAAAGCGCAAGGTCAATCCATGCTGGCGTTACCGGGCCAGTCAAAAAAAGTTGGTGCATTCGCTCAATCGCGAACGTAAACGGATTCGCGTACACGTAGCCACGAAATTTCTCGGGAATGATTTCAATCGCGTATTGAATCGGCGCCAGAAACGTCATCAAGAAAAGCAGCGGCGCGAGCATCGATTCAACATCGCGGATAAGCACATGCGCAACGCTGACAAACCACGCGACCCCGAGCGCGGCTAAATAGAGCGCGAACCATGTCGGCACACTGGTCACGATCGCCCAACCGTTGATCGCAACGCCGAACACTTTGAGCATCAACACAATAACCGCGAGCGCCACAAAGTGCAGCGAAAAACTCACCGTCACAGTCGCAAGCGGCACCCACGCGCGAGGCAGTTGTGTTTTGGTAATCAACGCGCCTTGCGCAAGTAAACTGCCCGCGCCGCGCGTAACGCTCTCCGTAAACGCGAGCCACGGCCACAAGCCGACGGCAAGAAACGCGAGGTAACTCGTACCGTATTTTTCCGGCAACTGAATTTTCAAAAACACGCTGAACACAAGCGCATACACCGAGAGCTGCAACAGAGGCTGCACGACCCACCACACTGGCGAGAGCACGCCTCCCAAGAAGCGATTTTTGAATTCGCGTTCAAGGAAGGCAACGAAGAGCGGGTTGATCAATTTCATATGGTCACGATCTAGCTTAGCTCAACGGCGTACTGCGTACGAAGCGTATCGAGTAATCGCAATTCAGCATCGCTATGGCCTTGCCAACGTGAGCGCTCTGCGCTTCGGGTGGCGCCGTCGTAATGCGCCACGCTCTCAGCGATCAACGTGCCGCCGATATCGGCGAATGTCCAGCTGCGCGATTCGGCTGCCTCGTAAATTAGCGCGCCAGTGTCGTAGATGTAGAACGCTGCGCGCTGACCGCGCCGCTCGCCGCGAAACGGTGCGAGTACAGACAATGCCCAACGCTGTGTTCGCGTGAAGTACGCACGTTTCACGAGCAAATTTGCGATCCACGATCCTCGAAATTCGTTCCCAATGTGCTTCGCTTCAAACGACGATTTTGCGTTGAGCATTTCAACGCAACGCGCGCGATCAAACAGCGCAAACGGAATCCACGGCCGCTTTGGAAACCAGGCGTGCGGCATACCATCGCTCGCCATGTCGTGATCGCCGTGTGCGTAGCCTGCGCCCCAAAGGATCGGGTCGTTCGTTTTTTCGGCCTCCAGCGATGCAGTCATCGCGTTAAACGCAGCGGGCGATTTCACTTCAACATCGGAATCGATGAGCAACACGCGCTTGGCGTTTAACTGCCACATCAAAAGATCAATGAGGAGTCCGTGAACGCGACGCTCCATGCGAACCAAATAGCTTGTCGTAGGCAAGTCGAGCGATCGCAGCGTCTCGAAGCTGCCGTCGTTGGAATAGCCGTCGATTAGCAAAAGCGGAACTGCAAGATGGCGTGCGGCGCTTACCGCAGCGAGCGTGGTGAAAATTCGCGTATCGATCCCGATGATGAAGGCGACCGTATCGAACTTGGGCAGTTCAGACAGCGTTGAAATGAGCTGCGGTGTCGGCATCAATCAGCGCGTGGAGTGAATCATGGCAAGCACTTCATCGGCGAGCGCTTGCGTTGCAGCGGCGATGATGGTGCCGTCGCTCGCCATCGTGAGCGGTTTGCCGTTGAAATCGCAAACGTGGCCACCGGCTTCGATAATCGGATTGACGAGCGCGATGAAGTCAACTGTTTTTAGCCCAGCTTCAACAACTAACGCCGCACAACCTTGGGCAACTAAGGCGAAATTGTAACAATCTCCTCCCCAATAAAAACCCTTGCTCGCCCGCTTCAATTGGGCTAAAGCGTCTGTATTTGTCCCCTCAAAAATGCTCGGGCTAGTTGCAAGAACTATCGTTTCTTTGAGTGGTTTAGTATGTTTGCCTGGCAGTAAGTGCCCGCTCGCATCGCGCCGCAGCGGCGCGCCGTTAAACCACGCGCCCTCGCCTTTCACCCCCGTCCAGCGCTCATCGGTGATCGCTTGATCGATCACGCCGATGATCGGCTCGCCGTTTCTACACAAACCAACCAACGTACCGAACTGCGGTTTGCCGACGGTGAACGCCTTGGTGCCATCAATCGGATCGATCACCCACACGTATTCCGCATCGATGTTTTTCGGATCTTCTTCTTCGCCCAAAACGCCGTGCTCGGGATAGGTTTTGCCGATTTCCTCGCGCAGGCGCGCCTCGATTTCCATGTCGGCGAGCGTGACAGGTGTTGCATCCGGCTTGTCGATCACCTTCAAATCGGAGCGGAAATAACGCCGCGCAATGGGGCGCGCGAGGTCGGCCAAATGTTCGGCAAAGGCCTTGTACAGAAGTGGGGAATTCATATCGACGATAATTTTCTGCTATTCGCGGCTTTTGCCGCGAAAAGGACGTCGCCGCTGTCGCGGCTAGGACGAGAGGACGACGCTGCCTGCGGCAGCTAAGACGAGATGTCGATGGTTGATTTCGGCGCTTCGTCTTGGCAGTAACGGGTTCAACGGTGTCTCGTACCTACGTCCTTTTTCATTCTCGCGCTTGACGCACTGACAAAGGAAACATCATGACTATCAAAATCGGCGACAAACTTCCCGCAGGTACGCTGTTCGAATCTGTCGGCCAAGACGACGCGAAAAACTGCCCGATGCCACCGACGCCCGTCGACATGACAGCGCTAACTGCCGGAAAAAAAGTAGTGATCTTTGGCTTGCCGGGCGCATACACACCCACTTGCTCAGCGCAACACGTACCCGGCTATTTAAAGAATTACGACGCGCTTAAAGCGAAAGGCGTGGACACTATCGTATGCATGTCGGTGAACGACGGTTTTGTGATGGGCGCTTGGGGTCAATCGCAGAAAGTCGGCGACAAAATTCGCATGCTGGGCGATGGCTCCGCTGCGTTCACCAAAGCGCTTGGCCTGGAGCTTGACCTCGTTGCTAAAGGGATGGGCGTGCGTTGCCAGCGTTTCTCGCTGCTTGTCGAAGACGGCGTGGTGAAGCAAGTCAACGTTGAAGGCGTAGGCGCGCCGAACTGCTCGTTTGCTGAAAATATGCTGGTGCAACTCGGCTAGTCGAGGCCGCCCGGGCTGGCCGCAAACGCGGTGCACGAGCGCAAACGGAAACACGAAAAAGCCCGGCTCGCCGGGCTTTTTTTGTGGGGCGATTGCGTTTCTCGCTTACGGTTTCAACGCATCAATCGCGCTCACCACTTCCGCATCCGTTCGCGTGCCGCGCTTTGCGTTTGCGGTGAGGGTTGCCATGGCTGCAGCGTTACCGATGGCGGCACCTGGATTGAGTAAGCGCCGCAGAATCATCACTCCGTCTGTTGACGCAAGGGCTTGGCCGTCGCCGTCCACATCTAACAGGGCAAGCGACGCAGAAATGTGATTCTCAATTTGTATCGCATCGCGTAGGTTTACCCCGTTGCCACGGGCGTTAGCGATCAGATCTGCATTGCGAAAACCCAGCAGATAGCGCATCAAGAGAACGCCGTCGGTCGCAGCGTCGTAGCGCGTGGCCGCATCGCTTCGGTCAATGTTGAGGATGGCTGGCGCGTTGTTCACAACGGTGATTCGGGTGCCAGTAAGCGCGGGCTGAGGCTGGGCTGCACTGAGCGCCGCTGACCAACCTGGCGCCGCTGCGAGCAGATATTTGACGTTTCCGCTCGACGCCGTACCGTCTCGGTTGAAGCGCGAGCGCAAGGCGATACGATCCGCAGCGTTGAGCCGCACCTGAAAGCTCGATGAGTTGGTAATTTCGACGGGCGCGGTAGTTAGCGCATACGGCGAGCCGTCGCCGTAGAGCGTGAGTTTCGACAGGTCAATATCATTGTCAGGGTCTGCTAGCGCGATGAGCTCGGTGCCTGAAACGGAGAGAAGCCCGGTTTCAGCATCGTAGGTGGCGCTAGCCGGAATAGCCGACTGGTCGATCACCCAGTTCAAGCGCGCAAGCGGCGTGAGCGCTGCGTTGTAGGTCGCGACATCGTTAGTAATTGTTAGTAAGCGGGGCCGCGACGCGTTGAAGATTGCGGCGGTCGTCGCAGTTTGATCGTTGCGCTCGGCTCCAGTGTCCGTTTCTTTTTTCATAACGAGCGCTGCGTTCAATCGACGGCTGAACTGCCCCGCGTTGGGGTCGGAGTTGGCCACTCCGAGCGCATTCGTCACCATGTCATAGATCAGCCGGCCTTTTGCCAACGGGCGCAGGCTAATCTGCGGATCGCTCGAGTACGCGTTCAGCCGTGATGTCCAAAACAGCACCGCAGCGTCGCTCGGCGTGTTGCTGTAAATGTTTTCGATGAGCTTGGTGGCAATTTCAGAGTTCAGAAAGAAAGAGGGGAAGTTCGCGCGACTCGATGGTCGGTCGTAGATCGACTGCAGCACCGTCGCCGCGCGATTCGATTGAAGTGATTCGTGTTGCGCCATCCAAAACGAATATTCACCCCACGTCATGGCGTCGGCGCCATGGATCGCCAACGAACCCATCATGGGGATGATGTCGTCATCGATAACCCGAAGATTTTCAATGGGCAGGCCAGACACCGTCGCGCCGCCCACCGTCGGCGGCGCGGCGATGCCGATAGAGGCGCAGCAGAAAAGTGCGAGAGATATCACCGCGCACGCGGTGCGCGCGCATTGCCACATCTCGCGCCGCCACGGATTGAACACGGTGATCCACTCCCCTCATCCAGTACAAGTCGCTGTTTTAGGATTTCAATTCTGCGAGCTGGTCTGCGGAATTGCTTTCTTCATTAAATTTTGACGTATCGGATGGTGGTCGTCTAGCCCCAACCTCGGCAATCTCCCAACACTCGAAGCGGAGTGCGCCATTTCGGCAACCAGACAGCACAAGCGTGCATCTGCTCGCTGCGGCAACGCGCAAGCGTTTACCGCTCTGCGCTACGCGCTTCATCGCAGCGTTGAATCACCTGTCGGATAATCAGTTGCAATTTTGCAAGAGAACAGGCTATGTCCATGACCGAATCCAGCGCTACCCGGCCTTCGCTCCCCACCGATAAAGAAGTCGCGCTGCGCGTGATCCCGATGCCTGCTGACGCGAATGCCAACGGCGATATTTTTGGCGGCTGGATCATGTCGCAGGTCGATCTGGCGGGCAGCATTCCCGCGCATCGGCGCGCGCGTGGGCGCATCGCAACGGTCGCGGTGAATCAATTCGTGTTTAAGCAACCGGTGCAGATTGGCGATGTGGTGAGCTTTTATGCGTCGGTAAAACGTGTCGGGCGCACCTCGATTACGGTCGATGTCGAGGTGTATGCCGAGCGTGATCGCGGACACACGGTGGCGAAGGTGACCGAGGCGGAATTGACGTATGTGGCGATTGGCGCGGATCGTAAGCCGCGTGAATTGCCGCCGGAGGTGGATACGGTGTTGGTTTAACGCCGTTTGCAACTCGTTACGAAAACGGCGACAGAATTTCATGCGTACGGCGTTGCTACGTTTAGTATGCGCAAATGAAAACTTGCAATACGATCAACCTCGTTCTCACTTCAGTTTTTCTGTGCTTGTCGACGGCGTATGCAGAGATCGTCGCAATCCCCGCGCCACATTTGGGCGATGGAAAGACGTTACGCGCGCAGCTCTTCGTGCCGGAGACAAAGGTAGAAGCGGCGTCCGCGAAATCTGAAAACAAATCCGACTCAAAAGCGGAATCAAAAAAACCAGAAATGCGCCCCGCCGCGATCATGTTGCACGGTTGCGGCGGCGTTGGCGCAAACGGCAAGTTGAACGCGCGCCACACGATGTGGAAAGATTGGCTCGTGGAGCGCGGTTTCATCGTTGTGTATCCCGAAAGTTTCACCTCACGCGGTTACGAAGAGATTTGCACGCAGAAATTTTCAACACGCACCCTCAAGCAATCGGATCGTGTGAATGATGTGTTCGCGACGAAGCAATGGTTGACCGAGCGCAACGATGTTGATGCATCAAAGCTCGTTATTTGGGGCTGGTCACACGGCGGCGGCACGGTGCTCGCGACGATCACCGCTGAGCGTTCGAACAAGACGAACAATGGAACGCTCAGCCCCTCACCCCCAACCCCTCTCCCGAAGGGCGAGGGGAGTGAGCCGCTCAAATCCGCAGGCGATACGAATTTCGCACACGCCATTTCGTTTTATCCGGGCTGCACCAGCTACATGATGTCGGCGCGTGCGCCGAAACTTTCGTCGCCGCTCACCTTGCTCATCGGCGAGTCCGACGATTGGACGCCGGCGGCTCCGTGCAAAGCGTGGGTGAAAACCTTGCAAGAAAACAAACTGCCGGCAACGATCACCACCTTCGCTGACGCCTTTCACGATTTCGATAATCCGAACGGAAAAATCCGTGTGCGGAAAGACGTGCCCAACGGCGTGAACGGCGCTGAAAAAGGCGTGACGGTCGGCCCGAATCCGGAAGCGCGCGAGGCGGCAAAGAAGCAAATTGACGCGTTATTGCGGGATAAAAAGTTCTATTAACTTTTCGAGTCGTCACCCATTTTAATTGGGCGACAGCGCTTGTTTGCTGCATTTTTGATAAGCGCATTTTTCATTTATTTTGCCCAATGCTGTCGAGCGAACGTGAACGTAGCTGACCTCACTCTGTGCGAAGCTATCGCCAGCGCCCCTCAACAGAAAGCAGCCAATTCCTCGGCGGACGCGGCTCAAAAAATCTGCCGTTCGCTTCGTTCACGATCACTGTGGATGCATCGCGTTTATCGCTCAGGTTTTCCACGCGCACGCTGGTCGTCCAGTCCATCGCGCCGAACGATTTGCGATAGGCAATCATCGCGTTCAAAAGCGTTGCGGGTTTCGCCGATTCGGTGTTGGTGTCGTTCGCGTAAATGCGGCCTTGATGTTGCAATTCAATCGATGCGGTAAAGCCGTCAAACGGTCTCGCACGCAGTTCGAAAAACGCTTGCTGCTTCGGTACGCCGGGAATCTTCGCGCCCGCGGCGACGGCGATATTGGGCGTGGTGCAAGGCGGTGCGCCGCAGGCGAGGAAGGCGTCACGATATTTCGCATCTATCGTGTTTGCACTTGCATAGACATCAATGCGCTCGCTGATCGGCATCGAGAAAGTTGCTTCCACGCCTTCGCGTAGCGTGCGGCCGACGTTGCGGAATACGCTGCGGCCGCCACTGTTGGTGAGCGGTGCAATTTCGTTGTTTGTTTCTGAGCGGAATAGTGCGAGCGTCGCGTTCACGCCTTGGCCGTTGCGCCACTTGACGCCGAGTTCAGCGTTTTTGCTGGTGGCGGATTTCAAATCGAAATTGAGTCCGGTTTGACCGCCCGCGCGGTAGGCGGCTTCATTGAACGTGGGCGTTTCGAACCCGCGACCCGCGCTCGCGTACACACGCAGCGCGGGCAATATCTTGAAGCTCGCGCCAATCACAGGCGTTGTGGCTGAAAAGCTAAGCGCGCCGCTGTCGTTGGGATTGCCCGCCACGATGTAGCGATCAGTCGAGCGCATTTTGAGTTGCGAATGTCGCGCGCCGATAAATGCATTCACGAAATCGCTTTGCCAATCGGCCTGCGCGAATACGTCGTTTGCGGTGAGACGATTGTCTTCATCGCGCTTCAATGCGCCAACGACGCCGAGCACTTGAGAAATGCCTGTACCCGTGAAGTTTTGAAAGCCCTTGCGATCCTCATCTTGTTTGTCGTGTGACACACCAGCGGTGAGTTTCAACGCGCCTGGACTCATGCGCCACACGTTGCTCATACGCAAGTCGGCGCCGACAAAATCGCGAGAAAAATCGATGACGCCGCCGGGATGCGTGGGTGATCCTTGCGCGGCGGTAGCGATCGATTGAAATTGCGTGACGTCGCGCGTGCCGATGTAGCTCATCGCATCAACATTGAATGTGTCGCTCGCTTTCCAGCGCCAGGTGCCACCGAGTTGCGATTGTCGCGTGGTTTTGCGCGTATTGAATTGCGTGGCGACACTTGCCGTTTGATCGGGATTGGCGTCGAGCTGCGCCCGCGTGAGGCCGAGCGCATCTTGTGCATCGGGCATGTTCACGCTGTTCACGAGCAGTGCAAACGCGTGATCGCCGAACTTCCATTCGCCTTTCGCGTTGAACAGATCGCGACGCGCGGCACTTTGCGGGCGGAAACCATCGGTTTCAAAACGTGAAGCATCGAGCGTGACGCCGCCTGCATCGCCCGCGGCGAAACCGCCGCGCACGCCGATGCGATAGGTATCGTTCGCGGACACAGCCCCACTCAAAGCAAATGTCGTTTTCTTCGGTGGTGCTTCACTGATGAGTTGAATCACGCCGCCGGACGCATTGCCATAGAGCGCGGAGAAAGGTCCTCGTAATACCTCCACGCGCTCCGCAGACGAGAGCGCGAACGATGAGACTTGCCCCGCACCATCGGGTGCGCTCGCGGGAATGCCATCGATCAACACTTTGATGCCACGCACGCCGAAGCTCGCGCGCGCGCCGTAGCCGCGTGAAGAGATTTGCAAATCCTGCGCGTAGTTGCTGCGGTTTTGTACGTTGATGCCGGGAATGCGTGCGAGCGTTTCGGAGAGATTGACCTGCAGTTGTCCCGTGCGCAACGTGTCGCCATCGACGACGTCCACCGATGCCGGAATATCGAAAGGATTCGCTGCGCTCCGTGTTGCCGTCACTACGACGGGTTCAACCCGTTGTTGTGCAAACAGTGCGCTGCACGAAGTCGAAACAAAAATTACGGCGAGAAAATGTGGTTTCATGCGTCGAATGTAGCTTGTTGCTGATTGATACGCGAGATGCGTTACTTCGACATCTCAACGGTAACTTTGATTGATCCAGACAGCACGGCGAGATTGTCGATCTCCGCATCTGTAAGCGATTTGGCGATCACGGCCATCGCCTCGTTTTTGCGATTGCCGTTTTTGTAGGCCTTCATTTGTTCGGTGAAGTAAATCGCCGGTTGGCCCGCGAGATGCGGCGCGTTCGGTAAGCTGCTGAGACCATTAGCACCGTGGCAAACGTTGCGGACTCGTGCGGCGTTGGTTTTGCCTGCGACGGGGTCGCGAGCGTGTGCGGCGAACGGCAACAAAATGAGCGGGAGAAGTAATGCGTAAGGTTTCATTGTTTGCGGGCTGATGCGGATACGCATGCGGAAGCATCCGCGCGGCGATGACGAGAACAGGCTCGATGGATGAAAAGCCACCGAAACCCATCGCGACCCTAACCCGCGCTTTGATGGGGCGCGGTGGAGAGATTACGGCGCTTTGTAAGTCAAGCGATAGAGCGCGGCTTGCGACCAAGCAAACGCGGCGGCGACGATCCCCAACAATCCCACGAACCCTGCACGAATGGCAGTCTTGCGTAACGTCATGATTTCCTCCTCTTTGGCATCAACGACTACAAAGACGCCTTCACATCGTTCGCCCACCTTCCGTTTGTTTTTCTTGCGGCGGCATGACACGTCAGGCGGCGGATGCTCTGCGCAAAATTCGCACGCGTCAAGACGCAGATCAGCGCAATGTTTCAAAAAAAACGAAACGTGGCGTTTCGTTCCGCACTGCACAATTGATTTCAAGCGGTTACGGCCGTCGAGAAGTCAGAGGCGTGAGGCTTCAATTCACTCAATGAAAACGAAGATCAGCAATAGTCTTCAATCGCTCAATGCACTGGGCGTAAGAGCGCATAAGTTGTTTGACGGGTATAAGCAATCAACAACCTCTAGACCTAACAAAATAGCCGTTTGATCGTGAGTGGTATTAAGTAATATGACTACTGACTTGCGCCGCTTAGCGTCATTTTTAAGGTGCGCAACATCCCCGCGGTCGCGCCCCAAACGTAGCGCTCTTTGTAGGGCACGGCCCAATAGTCACGCCGCAAACCCGCGCGCAGAAAACTATCGCGGCGCCAATTTTCTTCACCGAGCACATGCGAAAGCGGCACGTGAAAAATGTCTGCGACCTCAAACGGATCGCCCTTGAATAATTGCGGCGCACTCACCGCAACAATCGGCGTCACTTCGTACGCAGTGATCGTCACATAACTCGGCAACGCGCCGATCACTTCAATTTTCGAAGCGTCCGCGCCGATTTCTTCGTTCGCTTCTCTCAGCGCCGTGGCGATCAAATCAACGTCTTCATCGTCTTTGCGACCGCCGGGAAAACTGATTTGCCCCGCATGGTCGTGCAAGTGCGCGGTGCGCTGCGTGAGCACGATATCCCATTCGTGTTTCGCATCGCCCTCGATCAGCAAAATCAGCACCGCTGCCGGGCGCACCGTGCGACCCGTCACCTGATGCGCGAGCTTGCGCTCATCACTCGTGCCGTCGCCCGAAATGTAATTTTGGACGGCGTGAGCGCGAGTGATGTGATGGCGGAGGGTTTCGAGGGGAAGTGTCATGTGAAATTCGTAGAGCGCAATGAGATTGCGCTCTACCCCTCTCGCAACACGCGAATTGGTGGCGTCGAAAGCACGCTTCGCGTTCCGAGCCAACCGGCGACTAACGTGAGCACGGTAGCGGCGACCAGACCGATGACCCACACCAGCGGCGAGGCGACAAATTCAATTTTCAGAATCCGCGTTGCAAGCGCCCAGGTAAGAATCACCGCACCCAGCACGCCGAGCGCGCCCGCTGCGACACCTAGCAATGAAAATTCCGCAACGAGCGCGTTTCTGACTTGCGTGCGCGTGCCGCCGAGCGTGCGCACAATCGCCGTGTCGTAGCGACGTTCATCTTGCGTGGAAACGACGGCGGTGTAGAGCGTGAGCAAACCCGCTGCCAGCGTGAAAAGAAACACAAATTCGAGCGCACTCGCGACTTGTTCGACGATGCTTCGCACGCGCTCCATCACTTCCGACACATCAATCGCGAGCACGTTCGGCGCCGCGTTCACAATCGCGGGCAGCGTTTTAAGATCGTTTGTTGGAAGATGAAACGCCGTGATGTAGCTCTTCGGCAGCGCGTCAACGTTAGTCTTCGGCACCAGCGCGAAGAAATTCACGCGAAAGCTATCCCAATCAACTTTGCGCAAGCTCGTGATCGTCACGGTGACTTTGTCGCCCGCGATATCGTAGGTGAGTTTGTCGCCGAGTTTCACGCCGAGCGTGGTGGCGATGCCGTCTTCGAGCGAGACTTCGTCCTTCGCGTCTGCGCCGAAGTAATTACCGGAAAGAATCACGTTGCCTTTAGGCGGCGCATCAGCGGACGACATATTCCATTCGCGATCCACAAGGCGTTTGGCGCGCTCGTCAACGTAGTCTTTGCCCGACACCGATTTGTCGTTCACCGCAACCAATCGACCGCGCACCATCGGATAAAAAGTTGCGTCTTGTCCGCGTTCTTTCAACAAACTCGTGAGCGGTTCCACTTGTTCTTTTTGAATGTTGATGAGGAAGCGATTCGGTGCGTCAACGGGCAATGATTTTTGCCATGCTGAGAACAAATCAGTGCGCACGAAGCCCACCGTAATCAAAGTCATCACACCCAAGCCCAAACAGGCGACCTGAATGCTTGTGGAAAGACGACGACGATCGAGATTCGCCAAGCCCATTTGCCACGCGCTTTTCGTTCGCGCTTTGGTGACGCGACGAACGCCCCACAGCATCGCCGCCGCACCAAGCGAGGCTGCGCCCACCAGCGCGACGATGCCACCGACAAAGATGAATCCCGTTTTCAAATCCTGCGCCTGCATGAGCACGACGCCAAGCACCGCTGCGATGCCGAGCACGGTCGCGATCACGCCGCCGCCACCTGGCATTTGCATATCGCGACGCAAGGCGCGCACCGGCGGCGTGCTCGCGAGCGCGACCAGCGGCGGCAATGCAAAGCCCAGCAAGAGCACAACGCCCGTGAGAAAGGCTCGCCATAGCGGCGCTACACCTGCGGGCGGTAATTCAGAGGCGAACAGTCCGCGCACAACATACGCGAGCCCCGCTTGCGCGAGATACGCACCGATCACCCCGAGCACGCAGGCGATGAGCGAGAGGAGCGCGAACTGCCCAATGAAATGAATGAGCGTTTGCGTGCGTCCCGCGCCGAGTGTTCGGAAAATGGTGGCTGTATCGATTTCGCGTTTCAAATAGCGGCGCAGTGCGAGCACGATCGCAACGACCGCAAGGAAGACCGCGAATGATGCGGCGAGCCCTAAAAATTGCTCGCTGCGTTCGAGCGTGTTCTTTACTTCAGGGCGCAGTTCGCGCACAGTTTCCAAACGTTGGCCGGGCGCAAGTTTCGGCTTGATCACTTGCGCGAATTCTTCAGCGCGAGCGCCAGCGACTTGCAAACGATACGAGGCGCGCGAACCCGGTCCGAGCAATTCGCTCGCCGCGAGATCGTTCGCGTTAATCAATACTTTCGGCGCAGCGGAGAGAAAGTTGCCGGCGACTTCGGGTTCTTCCACGAACACTTGTGCGATGCGCGGCGAGAGTTTGCCGAGATCAATCGTGTCGCCGACTTTTACGTTAAGTCGCGATGCCAGTCGTTCATCAACGAACACTTCGCCCGGCTTCGGCGTGGATTGATCGGCGGCGATGGGCATCCGCTTGCCGCGCGGCTCCGCGCTCGTGGGTTCGCCGCGAATTTCAATCGACCCGCGCAGCGGATAAGGCGCAGAAATCGCTTTTACATCTGACAAAGCAGCTTCGCCCGCATTCGCCCCATTACTGCGGGCGGCAACCATACTTCCGAAGCGAATAGATTGTGTGGTTTTTAAGCCGTATCGCGCGGCTTCTTCGGGCAAAGACGCCGGAAGCTCGCGATCGCCAGAAATCAGCGCATCCGCGCCGAGCAACACATTGGCTTGATTCGCAAACGCCCCCTTCACCCGATCCGCAAACATGCCGACCGCGCCAACGCTCGCCACCGCGAGTGCGAGTGCGAGCACCAAAATGCGCGCCTCAGAAGTGCGAAGTTCGCGTTTGACGAAACGGAAGATGAGAGTCAAGTTCATGCGATAACTTTCCCACGCGCCAACCGAATATGCCGATTGCAGCGCGCGGCGAGTTCGAGATCATGCGTCACCAAAATCAGCGTCGTCTTTTGATCGCGATTGAGCTGAAACATTAAGTCGATAATTTCGTTGCCGGTGTCGGTGTCTAGATTGCCGGTCGGTTCGTCGGCGAACACAATCGACGGGCTCGCGGCGAAAGCGCGCGCGATGGCAACGCGTTGCTGCTCGCCGCCCGAGAGTTGGCGCGGTAAATGATCGATGCGCTCACCCAAGCCCATGCGCGTGAGCCATTCTTTGGCGCGTGATTCAGCGTCATCGTTGTTGGCGAGTTCGAGCGGCAGCATCACGTTTTCAAGCGCGTTGAGTGCAGGCAATAATTGAAATGACTGAAACACAAAACCGACCGTACCTTGGCGTTTCTTCGCGAGCGCATCTTCGGAGAGCGTATTGATCACTTCGCCGTGCCACGACACGCTGCCGGTATTCGGGCGATCCAAACCGGCGAGCAAACCGAGCAAGGTGGTTTTGCCGGAACCCGACGCGCCGACAATCGCGAGCGTTTCGCCGTCGTTTACCGTGAGCGACACATCGTCGAGAATGGTGAGCTGACGATCGCCGAGCGGCACGGTGCGGTTGAGTTTGTCGGCGGCAATCGCCACATGGGCGTTCGAGGTACTTAGAGAGGGCGCAGCGCTTGCGCCGCCAAAATCTGCATTCATGGAAAATCGATGCTAACTATGTTTACTTTTGTTCATTTTCGCGCCTTTGCGCGGCAATTGCTCGGTCTGACCGCCGTTTTTGCTTTCAGTTCGCTCGCACTGGTTTCGCTCGCGAACGCAAAAGACGCTCACATTTTGATCGTCGGTGATAGCTTGTCCGCAGGTTACGGGCTGGCTGCGGGTGAAGGTTGGGTCGATTTGCTCGGCAAAAAGCTCGAAGGGCAAAAAATTAAGGCGAAAGTAACGAATGCCAGCATCAGCGGCGACACCACTGCAGGCGGTTTATCGCGTTTACCCGCGTTGCTCGCAAAACATTCGCCGACACACGTTGTAATCGAACTCGGTGGCAACGATGGTTTGCGCGGCGCGCCAGTGCCAGGTTCGAAAGCGAACTTGCAGAAGATGGTGGAGTTATCTCAAAAAGCGGGCGCTGAAGTGGTGTTGGTTGGGATGCGCATGCCTCCCAATCTCGGCCTCGCGTACACCAGCGCGTTCGAGGCAATGTACCGTGACGTCGCGAAAGCAACAAAGGTTAATTTAGTGCCGTTTTTTTTAGAGAAACTAGGCACGGATTTGAAATTTTTTCAAGCAGATCGCATTCATCCGACGCGCGAGGCGCAACCGATGCTGCTAGATACCGTGTGGCCAGTTTTGCTGAGGGCGCTGAAGTAATTGGCAGCGAACAAAATCACGGTGACTGAAATAGCGCCGTACATTCAACGTGAGGAAATTATCGACGTGCGCTCGCCCGGTGAGTACGCTGAAGATTTCATTCCTGGCGCAAAAAACCATCCGGTACTCGATAACGATGAGCGCGCCCAAGTCGGCACGATCAACAAACAGCAGTCGCCGTTTGAAGCAAAGCGGTTCGGTGCGGCGCTCGTCAGCAAAAACATCGGCGACATGATCGCGACTCATTTTGCGAGCAAGCCAAAGGATTGGTCGCCGCTTGTCTATTGCTGGCGCGGCGGAAAGCGATCCGGCGTGACCACGCACATCCTGCGCGAAATCGGCTTCAATGCAGTGCAACTCGACGGAGGCTACAAAGCGTTCCGCGGACACGTCAACGAAGAGCTGCCGCTGTTGTCGAGACGATTCAATTACGTCACGATTTGCGGTGTTACTGGAACCGGAAAGACCGCGCTCTTGCACGCCCTTGATCGCGCTGGCGCGCAAACCGTTGACCTTGAAGGTATCGCGAAACATCGCGGATCATTGCTTGGTGATTTGCCGGATGAACCGCAACCGTCGCAGAAGCGCTTTGATACTTTGCTCTGGGCGAAACTCAGCTCCCTCGATCCAAACAAGCCCGTTTTTGTTGAGTCCGAAAGCAAAAAGATCGGGCTCTTGCAAATGCCGGAAGCGATGCGCGAGCGTATGAAAACGGGCGAGTGCGTGTGGCTCGACGTGCCGCTGTCTGCTCGCGTAATGCATATCCGAAACGACTATGCGCATTTTGTGAGCGACCCGCTCGCGCTAGTTGGAAAACTCGAGCCGCTAAGACCGCTACGAGGCACAAAGCTGCTCGAATCATGGCAACGTCAGGCCGAATCGCGAGACATTGATGCGCTTTTTGGGTCGTTGATGGTGGATCACTACGACCCGCTCTACACAAAGGCGATTAGCAAAAACTATGTCAATCTATCTCGTGCCGAGCGAGTTTCGCTCGCGCACGTAGATATCGAGCAGCTGTCTGCCGCAGCGGATCAGCTAACGACTCGTTTTCGAACCCATTGAGTTCATCGCGACGGCGCTAGAAGTTGTAGCGAATTCCGGCGGAAAGTAAGCCGTAGCTTAAGCGTCCGTTGCCTTTTTCATTCCATGCGAATCGGGTTCCAACGCTCTGCACCTGTGTGTAATCAAGCGTTACTGCAAGGGGCTTGCTCACCTGGTACGCGCCGCCCAAACCCCAGTGAAATCGAGTTTGCCGGTCAGATGTGGAAAACGCACGGTCGCCTTGGTTCAAAAACGTCGCAACTTCGGAATAGCGCAGATTAGTCGACATCAAACCAACGCGGCCATTGACCGAAAAATTGGCGCCGACCGGCGCGCTTGAGACGAGATCAAGTGTGATGCCATCTAGTTTGAACTGTCCACGCGTCGTGAAAAAACGCTCCGGCGGAATCAATCCCGTCGTCTTCTCAAACTGGTAATTGACGTTCTGTTTTCCAAAGTTCGCGTAGCCCAGCTCAAGCGCAAACATGGGATTGAAGCGATAGCCGAGCGCAAGCCGCCCGCCAGCCTCACTGCCGTTTTTACGGTCAGCGCTGACGAACCTGAAACCTTCAATGGGTTCGCCGGCGGCGACAACTTGACTCGAATAGTTTCCGCTGTTGAAAGTGGCGCCGAGGGATGCGCCTGCGTACCAACTACTCTGGGCGTTCGCGGCATTCGCAAGACTCAGGGCTGCGACGGCGGAAAAAAAGTAGGATGCGGTCGATGACATAAGGCTCCTAATAAGCTCGATGCACGGCGCGAAAAAGTACGCCGCACGTTTTAGAAAACCCCCGTGCAACAATGCGCTGCGCCTAGCCGTTGTTATTTGATCGTTCTCCGCGTCAGTGATTTGCGGTTCGACTAGTGACGTTTCGCCTCACAATTGTAGGCACAAATGTCGTCCTTCGAATTCGTGGAAACGTGGCGTCTTACATCTGAGCGTAGACGTTACTATCAACGCAGTTTCAAATTTTCAGGGAATATTTATGACGCAGTTTTTTTCGTGGTCGCGCAGCTGCGTAGTGCTTCTCGCCGCCACATCAACTTTGCTTTTCAGCGCGGTTAGCGCAGCACAATCGTCCGCGACCGTGCAATCGTTTCCGTCCAAGCCAATCCGCTTGGTGGTCCCGTTTCCTCCAGGCGGTGCAACCGACATCATCGCTCGCACTCTGGCACAAAAACTGGTCGCGCAGATCGGTCAAACTGTGATCGTTGAAAACCGCGCTGGCGCTGGCGGCACGCTCGGTAGCGCTGAGGTGATGAAGGCCGCACCCGATGGCTACACGCTTTTGCTCGGCACCACTTCCACCCATTCCATCGCGCCGTCGCTCTATAAAAATCTAGGCTACACCGCTGAGAAAGATTTCACACCGATCAGCGAAGTCGCAACCGCGACCAACGTGCTCGTCGTCGCACCGAACTTGCAGGTGGCCGATGTGCGCCAGCTTGTGGCACTCGCGAAGGCGCAGCCGGACAAATTGAACTACGCGTCTAGCGGCAACGGCACCATCGTTCATCTGCAAAGCGAGCTGTTCAAACAACTGTCGGCTACAAAAATTACGCATGTTCCTTACAAAGGCACGGCGCTTGCCATGCCCGACGTGATGAGTGGACAAGTGCAGTTGATTTTTGATTCCATTGTTTCGGCGCTGCCTCACATCAAAAGCGGGAAAGTCCGCGCGCTTGCTGTGACTTCGGCGAAACGCTCACCGCTATTGCCCGAGGTTCCTACGGTTACTGAATCGGGTTTGCCGGGCTATGAAGTCAACACGTATTTCGGACTGTTTGCACCAGCGAACACGCCGCGCGAGATCGTAGAGAAGCTACAACGCGAAGTAGCAAAAGCGGTGCAGAGCCAGGATGTGAAAGACCGCTTCGCGAGCCAAGGTGCAGAGCCTGTTGGCGGCACCGCGGATGCGCTCACAGCAGTATTGCGAAGTGAAAACGAAAAGTGGAAGAAAGTGATCACGACGGCGGAAGTGCGCCTGGACTAATCGATGCTTAGCTTTGGCTTGTTTAGCCCGTTCAAAATCGATTCTGCGATGTTTATTACATTTATTGGTCATTGAATTGATGAGCGCCGTTGCCCATTTAAATTGCGCTTTGAGCAATATAGTTGATAGAAAGTTTAGTGCTCAAAAATTGAGCATTTCGAAGAAAGCGCGTTCATGCAAAGCTCGCATGAACGCTGTCGTTTGGACGCCTACAATCGACTACTAATTTGCTGCGATTGAATGCGGCATACGTTTAACTCCCGGAGGTTTTATGAAACGCACTCTTCTCGCTGCGCTACTCGGCGCTGCAACGCTCAGTTTTAGTTTTGGCGCTGGCGCACAAACATTTTTTCGCATCAATACCGGCGGGCCAGCGGGCACGTATTACCCAATTGGCGGCTTGATCGCCAATGCGATTTCGCAGCCTGCGGTGCCCAATTTGGTGGCAACAGCGGTGGCATCGAATGGCTCCGTGGCGAATGTGAACGCGATTCAAGGCGGTGGTGCTGAGTCAGGTTTCTCGCAGGCTGACGTCGCGTATTGGGCATTCACCGGCACCGGCACGTTTGAAGGCAAACCAAAAGTCGCGGATCTTCGCTTGATCGCGAATTTGTACCCTGAGAGCTTTCACTTAGTCGTTCGGAAAGCAGCGAACATCAAAACGATTGCTGATCTCAAAGGCAAGCGCGTGTCGCTCGATGAGCCAGGCTCCGGCACGCTCGTGAATGCGCGCGCGATTCTCGCGGCCTATGGCATTAGCGAAAAAGACATCAAGGTTGAGAACTTAAAGCCCAACGCCGCAGGAGAAAAGCTCAAAGACAATTCGCTTGACGCGTTCTTCTTCGTTGGCGGCTACCCTGCGGGCGCAATTGCTGAACTCGCAGCGACCGGCGGCATCGATATTCTTTCGATCAGCGGCCCCGAAGCAGAAAAGCTCGCCAAGCAATTCAATTTCTATTCCGCAGACAGCATTCCCGCTGACACCTACAAAGGCATCGGCGCAGTGAAAACGCTTGCGGTCGGCGCGCAATGGGTGACTAGCGCAAAGCAAGACACAACGCTCGTCTACAACATCACCAAAGCGATGTGGAACGACAACACCCGCAAGGCGCTCGATTCGGGTCATGCAAAAGGCAAATCGATTGTTCGCCAAAACGCGATTGCAGGCGCGGGCATCCCACTGCATCCGGGTGCGGAGAAGTTTTATAAAGAAGTGGGTTTGCTGAAATAACTGTTGTCGTTCCCGCGAAGGCGGGAATCCATAGTTGAAGAATCGCTGCAATGTTTCACTCGCTCGCGTTTTGACGTCGTCCGTTCCTGTGTCTGCGGGAATGACGAATTGAAGAAAAGGCCGCCCGCATGCGGCCTTTTTTGCGTGCTCCTCCCCCTTCAACGGGAGGGAACGAACAAACAAAGGGGACACGAATGACCACCGCCGCCATTGACGACAAAGCCGTCGCCGAACTTGAATCGAAATACGATAGTGAGATGCGGTTTCGCCCGATGGCGAATATCGCGCTGAAAACCGTTACGTTTTTGTTGATCGCGCTGTCGATCTTCCACTACTACACAGCAGGATTCGGGCTGTTGCGTGAAGCGACGCATCGCGGTGTGCATTTGGCGTTTGTGCTCGGTTTGATTTTTTTGGTGTTCGCGTTTAACAAAAAAACGCAAGCGCAGAGTGAGTCGAGTTGGCATCATCCATTTGGATTGCCGCTCTACGATTGGATCCTCGCGCTGCTCGCGGTTGCGGCCTCGCTCTACATCCCGTATGTGTTCGACGATCTTGCGTTTCGCATCGGCAATCCCGACACGATGGACGTGGTGATGGGAACGATCATGATCGTATTGCTGCTCGAAGCCACGCGACGTTCGATGGGTTGGCCGCTGCCGATCATCGCGTCGATTTTTATGTTGTACGCGCTCTTCGGCCCTTACTTCCCGGGCTTGCTCAAACACGCAGGCGCGAGCTGGTCCTCAGTCGTTAATCATCAATACTTAACGAGTCAAGGCGTGTACGGCATCGCGGTCGGCGTAGTTGCAACTTACGTATTTCACTTCGTGTTGTTTGGCGTACTGGCGACGCGCATCGGTCTCGGACAACTTTTTCTGGATGTTGCTTCATCGGTGGCAGGCAAATACGCAGGCGGCCCAGCTAAAGTGAGCGTATTTGGTTCGGCCATGTTCGGCATGCTTTCGGGTTCTTCCGTTGCAAATGCAGTGACGGTCGGTTCGCTCACGATTCCCGCGATGATTCGCATCGGCTATCCGCGCCATTTCGCGGGTGCGGTAGAGGCAGCAGCGTCGACGGGTGGACAAATCACGCCGCCGATCATGGGTGCGGCTGCGTTTTTGATGATTGAATTTCTCGCGCTTCCGTATTCGACGATTGTGATGGCAGCGATCTTGCCCGCGTTCATGCATTTCTTTGGCGTGTTTTGGCAGGTGCATTTTGAGGCGAAGCGCACCGGATTGCGTGGCCTCACGGCGGAAGAGTTGCCCAATGTGCGCGAGAGTTTCAAGAAACGTTGGCCGACGTTGATTCCGCTCGTGTTGCTCGTCGGCACCTTGATGAGTGGCTTCACGCCGTACGTGTCTGCATTCGCGGGCATCACGAGCTGCATCATCGTCGGGATGACAACGAGCGAGAAAGGCAACACGCCGCTCGCGCTTGGGATCATGGCGGCGCTCCACGTGGCGCTCGCAATCGTGATTTCAGGTCAGCTCGAAACCTACGGCGTCATTCTGTTTTTGATCGGCGCAGTCGCACTGGTTCTCGCGATCAAAATGCTCAATCTGCCTGCGCGTTTCACCCGTGCGGAATTGATTGACGCGTTCTCTACCGGTGCGAAGTACGCGCTCGCTGTGGGCGCAGCGGCGGGCACGGTAGGTTTGGTAATCGGCGTGGTCACGTTGACCGGTGTCGGCTTCAAGGTGAGCTACATCGTGAATTCCTCCGCTGGTGCAATGGCGGAATTTTTCACAACCATTCTTCCCGCATGGATGGCAAGCACCGCCGCGTTGAAATTGCTATGCGCCCTCTTCATGACCGGGCTCGTGTGCATCATCATGGGCTGCGGCATTCCGACGACTGCGAACTACATCATCATGGTGACGATTGCCGCGCCCGCGCTCGTGCAAATGGGCGTGGAGCCGATCGTCGCGCATTTCTTTGTTTTCTATTACGGCGTGCTCGCCGATATTACGCCGCCCGTTGCGCTCGCGGCGTATGCCTCCGCAGGCATGGCGAACTCCGATCCTTTCAAAACAGGAAACACGGCGTTTCGGCTGGGTATCGGCAAAGCGCTGGTGCCGTTTATCTTCGTGTTTTCGCCCGCGCTATTGCTGGTGACCAAAGGCTTCACCTGGAGCGCGTTCGCGATTGTGTTCACCGCCTGTATTTGCAGCGTAATGCTGCTCGCGGCGACCATGTCGCGCTATTTGTTGGTTGAGATGAAAGGCTGGGAGCGAGCGCTCGCTTTTGTTGCAGCGCTTGTGTTGATAGCTCCTGGCGCGACCATGCTGGCTGTGGGAATCGCGATTGCGGCACCAATGCTGATCTCGCAAGTCATACGGTCGCGTGCTGGAAATTCGCAGCTATCGCATGCGGGCTGACGCAGCACCGACACAAAGTTGCGTTTTTGTCCTACGCGCCACCCGCTTCATCCGTTGTGAAATGGAGCGATTGCGCTGGGCTCCAGCTCATCGCTTCTTGGATTTGAGCATTAGGAGATTGCAATGTTTGGAGTAATAACTCACCCGTTGAAAACCCGCCTTAATTGGGCTACAGCGGCTCTTTTGTTGTCATTCAACGTTAGTGCTTTTTCAGCTAGTCCCCCAAGTCTTGTGGGGCAATATGCAGTGGGCTGTTCAAACATTGAAGTAGACACCTCGAAGCTGCAATCCGGGGAATCGGTGGCGCAATATGCCGACGGCACGCCCGCTTCGTCGCGCGTTCGCTACATCAACGATATCTTGGCGTCCCCCACGAAAGCGCTTACCTTTGCGCTTAATGTACCGCCCGCGTCGCAGATCGACGTGTTTGAGCGCTACGGCGGCAAGCAAGTGCCGTATGCCGCAATTGCTTGTTACCCAACGACCGCTGCCAATTCGCGCGCCGACTACACGCTTCCCGACGGCACTCGTATTCCAAAAATGGAGCGCGGCGACGACGCACCGATCATTCGCGCGAACCCCAATGCAGCCGATGGCAAATGGCCGCTCATTGTGTTGAGCCACGGGCTGGGTGGCGCGCCCTCGGAAACCACGTATCTGCAAGTGATTGCGCGTTTCGCCGCTGAGGGCTACATCGTTTACGCGCCGTTCCACGCGGACGCTCGGTTTGCGCGAACCAAAGTCGAGGATTTCAGCGACTTTGTATACGTGCTCAATCAATACGAAGAGATCGCGGAAATGCAGGCGCTCCGCGCGATTGGTTTGAAGCAGGGGCTCGATAATTTACTAGCGCGCAGCGGCTACCAAGCCGCCGTTGATCAAGACCAAATTGTTGCCTTTGGCGCATCGCTTGGCGGTATGGCGGTGATGCTAGTTCAGGGTGCGAAGATGACTGCGAGCTGGGGCGGCCGTGAGCGCGTGATCGTGCGCGACCCTCGCTACAAGGCGGTGGTCGGTTATGTGCCCTTTGCGGGATACAGTTTTTTGGCGGCGTTCGGAGACTCTAATCAAGGTGTGAAGTCAGTACGCGTGCCGTTTCTAGCGCTCGGCGGTACGGCCGATGTCGTTGCGCCAATCAGCCGCAGCACTCAGATGACTGAAGCGCTTGCCGGCTCGCGCTACTTTGTCACTATCGAAGGCATGCCACACGGCCTGCGCGAACAAGACGCGCCAGAGCTTTTTGGCTGGACCTTCGCTTTCTACAAAGCGCAACTCTCACGCAATCAAGCCGATCGCGATACGTTTGCGCAAATCACCAACTTCACCGGCAATGCGGATGATCGCGTGCAGCAGCGCAAAACGCTCGCGTGGGGTCCGCGCGACGAGCTAGAAGTGGTGCAATTTCAGAGCCGTGAAACCAACAAATATTTCATGACTGGCATTGCGGCGGAAATCGGACTGCTCGATAGCTTTCCAGCGCTGTGGCAGCGAACGGGACACCGTTTTGCAACCTTTCGCACCGACAGCGCGCTTGGCACGCCGATGTGCAGATTCTGGGGCAAAGACAACGCGCGCCTGAACACGCATTTTTATTCGATCTCGCCCGCTGAGTGTGACCTCGTGCGCGCACAACCCTGGGCACGAGATGAAGGCATCGTGATGCGAGCGCAGCCGGTGGCAAGCTCGGGGACGGCAACCAGCTGCCCTGCCGATATGGTCAAAGTGCACCGGTTGTTCAACACTAATTTAGTCAATCACATCTACCTTACCGAGGGTCTTTTGGCGCGTTCCACGTTCACCGCCGAGTGGTCGGCGGAGGGACCCGTCTTCTGCGCGGCAAAATACGAGGATTGACCCCGTTTGCGGGTCGCCTTTCGGCCAAATAGATATGAGAACGATTCGAGCAACCAGTGTTAGCGCTTCGCTAGCGATAAGTACGATCTCAGCGTTGGCTTGGATTGTCGGCGTTTCACCGGTTGCAAATGCACAAACCACGTACCGCTGTGACGTAAACGGCGCGGTGAGCTACTCTGAGAAACCTTGCGCGGTGGGCGCATCGAGCGTCGTTGCTCAGGAAACGCCCGAACAGCGCGCACGATCCGAGCAGGCTGCGCGCCAGCTGAAACAAGATCAAGCGGCTGTCGACCGCAAAATTGCCTCACGGCAGAGTGCGGAGGCGAAAGAGCGTTCGGAAGTTCGACGTGCGCAGGCCGCTGCGGATAAGCGAGCGGCGAAAGAAAAAGCCGCAGCGGAAAAACTCGCGAAGAAGAAAACAACGCCAAAAGTCACCGTGAAAAAAGCGGCGAAACCTAAAGCTACCAAAAAGCAGCGAGACTCGCGCAGCACGCAACCATCCTAAGCGGTGCACGCTCGCATTGCGACGATAATTCAGCCATGATTCGATCACTCGCTCTTTTAACTTTGGTTCTGATGAGTGGCTGCGCGACGGTTGAGCCGCCCCGCAACTACGGTCCTTCAACGCCCAGCGGGCAAACCAGCGCACAGCGTCCAACGGGCACGCCGCCTTCGCGAACTGACGAAGTAGACTGGAGAGCCGCTGGTCAAGGGCAAGATATTGCGTTTGAGCGCAGCGCCTTTCTCGCCGACACGTACTACAAAAATGGCGACGCGCTATTGCAGCAAGTGGAGCGCAGCGGTGCGATGGGCGTGAACCGCGGATGGGAAGCCGCCGCGCGCAAAGGCGGCGATTGGTACATCGAAGAACAGCGTTTTGGCGACACCATCATTGGCGCTGGCGTAAACCGAAACCGCGTTGATTTGATCGACGCTGGCCTTCGCGCATTCGAATGGGGCTTTCAACAACAGTCGCCCGACGGTAGCTTTCCTTGTAAAGACAACTACATTTCCACCGCCTATTATGTTGCAGGCGTTGCGCACTCAATTTGGCTGCTCGAAACCTCCGGTTTCGCGCGCGACTTTTCGGGTCGCATCGCAACGATGCGGCCGAAGCTCGCTCTCGCTGCGCGTTGGCTCGGCACGGCAAACAACATGGCCGCCGCAAAGCCCGCTAACGATGCGTTCACTTCGCGATATTTTTTGACCGGTTACGCGCTTGGCGCGGCGGCTCGTGTTGTCAACGATCCCGCGCTTGCCGCCGCTGGCGAACAATGGATTCGCGACGGCATTGCCAAACAAAATGCGGCAGGTTACTTTCCGGAGCGCGCAGGATTCGACGTGAGTTTTCACGGCGAAGCGCTGGTGTATTTGCTGCGCTATCACGATCACGTCGCAACCGCGGATGCGCGTCGCGCGATCGAGCCTTCGGTACGACGCGCGCTGGCTTGGCTCGAAACGCGAGTCAATGCAACAGGCGTCATTCAGATCGCCAACAACACGCGCTCCGGCTTCGGACAAGAGCGCGATCGAACGGGTCAACCCCGTCGCGTGAGCGCGGTTGCGGTAGCGCGAGCGTTCGGGCTAGCGCGATTTGTTTTGGGTGACGGCAAATACGAACCACTTGCGCGAAACGTTGCCGCTGCGCGGCAGCCTGGATAATCGGCATGTGGCTCTAGCACTTATCGCCCAATATTATTGGGCGGTAGTGCAGAATTAGATTTACGTTGATTATTAGCGTAACTGAGCATTTATTCCCTATGCTACGGGGCTCTAAGGCCTGAGCCACAAGCTAATCCATTAGTGCGCAGCTCGTCGCAATGTCGCGCCAAAACGCCGCGAAACCGCCTATCGTTATCGTGAGTTTATTAAGTCACGAGGATTGATATGTTCAAGTTATCGGGTGCGCGGCGCGGGTTCGCTGCAATCATTATCGCCGCGAGCACGGCCGTCTTTTCGCTCAGCCCCACAACGTTTGCCTTTGACGTGCCGCGCGGCGTTGTTGCTGGGCCTACAGTCGGCGGCATCAGCGAATACCGGTTGCCCAACGGGCTCACGGTGCTGTTGTTTCCCGATCAGGCGCAAGCTAAGTTGACGGTAAACATCACCTATCTTGTCGGCTCGCGTCACGAAAACTACGGCGAAACCGGTCAAGCGCATTTGCTTGAACACATGCTATTCAAAGGTTCGCCCAAAGTGCCGGACGTTGACGCGGAATACAGCAAGCGCGGCGCGCAACGAAACGCAATCACGCGCACCGACATCACCAATTATTTTGGCGTGTTTCCCGCAAGCGATGACAATTTGAAGTTTGCGATCCGCCTCGAAGCAGACCGCATGGTGAATTCTTTTTTGAAAAAAGAAGAGCTTGACAAAGAGTTCACCGTCGTTCGCAATGAATATGAAGCGGGTGAAAATCAGCCCGCGCAGGTGATGTTCAAGCGCCTGTTTGGTGTCGCCTACGATTGGCATAACTACGCAAAACTTCCGATTGGTAATCGCGGCGATATCGAAGGCGTTGATATCGAGAAGCTTCGCGCTTTCTACAAGACGTACTACCAGCCTGATAATGCAGTGTTGCTCGTTGCTGGCAAGTTCGAGCCTGCGCTTGCACTTAGCGAGATCGCTCGCGAGTTCGGTCTGATCGCAAAGCCTGCGCGCGTGTTGCCAAAAATCAACACGATCGAGCCCACCCAAGACGGTGAGCGCCACGTTGTCGTTCGACGAAAAGGCGAAATTCAGTTTCATGCGGCCGCGTACAAAGTGCCGGGTTCGTTGCACCCCGATTCGACCGCGCTTTCGTTTGCGTCATTGATCCTAGGACACACGCCGTCCGGTCGGTTGCACAAAAAGTTGGTGGATACGCAAAAGGCCATCGCCACGGGCGCGCAAACACTCGGCTATGTTGACCCGTACCCCACGATTTTTATTGCGGTTCAAAAGGCTGGCGAAAACGCCGATGCTGTTCGCGAAGAATTGCTTCGTGAAGTAGAGACGTTTGCGAGCACCGCGCCGAGCGCAGAAGAAATGGCGCGCACAAAGCAGATTATTGACAACGGTTTTGAAGCGACGCTCGCGCAAGCCGATCGCGTCGGGCTCGGATTGTCGCAATACATTTCGCTCGGTGATTGGCGTTTGTTTTTCTACGCACGCGATGCACTAGCCAAGGTTACTGCGCAAGACGTGCAACGCGTTGCTGCGAAATACTTTATTCGCGACAACCGCACCACGGCGACCTTCTTACCCGAAAACGATCCCAAGCGCGCAGAAATAGCGGCGTCGCCCGACGCCAAGACCGTACTCGCCGACTGGAAACCAGCGGTGCAAGTCGCGCTCGGTGAGGCGTTTGAAGCTACTGCAAAAAACATCGATGCGCGGACACAGTTTGCGCAAATGGGCGACGTCAAACTCGCGCTATTGCCGAAGAAAACGCGCGGAGAAACGGTGCAGGTTCGCATTAACTTCAAAAACGGAAACGAAACGACGCTAACCGGACGATCTGCTGATCTTGGCGCTGCGCTATCAATGCTGTCGCGCGGCACCACTAAATTCACCCGCGCACAGTTAGCGGATGAATTTCAAAAGCGCAAACTGCGAGGCGGCGTGACGGGGTTCGAGACGACGCGCGGCGAACTTGCGGGTGCGCTCGAGCTTGCAGCGCACGTGTTGCGTGAACCCAATTTTCCAGAATCAGAGTTAGAACAAATCAAGCGCGAAACGGCTGCGGGGATCGAGCTGGCCAAGTCTGACCCGGGCACGTTGGTTAACCAGCGCATAGGCGAACATTTCAACGCGTATCCAAAAAATCATCCATCGGCGCATCAATCGCTGGATGAAATCAGCGCCTATTACAAAAACGCAAAGCGCGATGATCTCGTGAAGGCGTATCGCGATTTCTCTGGCGCAAGCGTTGGCAACATCGTCATCGTCGGCGACTTTGATCCTAAGGAAATCACGACACTCGTCAACAAGTTGTTTGGCGATTGGAAATCTCCCACGCCTTACGCGCGCGTGCCGTCGAGATTAGCCACGCCCTCTCCAATCAACGAATGGATCGATACGCCTGACAAAGAAAACGCCGTGGTCAGCATGCGGTTGAACTTCGCGCTCAAACGCGATGAGCCAGATTACCCTGCGCTTTGGGTCGCCAACGAAGCAATGGGCTCTGGCAGCTTTGACAGCCGTTTAACCAAGCGCGTGCGCGTGACCGACGGGTTGAGCTATTCGATCAGCGCGAGTTTCGGGGCTGGCATTTATGAAGCAGTCGCGAGCTGGGGCGTGGATGGCATCGTCGCGCCGCAAAACGTAGAAAAGTATGAGAAGGCCGTGTTTGAAGAAATCAATTTGGCGCGCGATAAAGGCTTCACGAAAGACGAAATTGATCGTGTGAAGTCTGGCGCACGCGCGAACTACGATCAACAGTATGCAAGCGATGGCGCTGTCGCGTCGATGTGGATTGATCGACTTGATCGCGGTTTGACATTCGCTGATTTCGAAGCGTTTCTGGCGAAAGTACAAGCCGTCACACCCGAGCAAGCACAGGCCGCGTTCAAAAAGTATGTTGATCCGGCGCGGCTCTCGGTGGTGAAAGCGGGCGACAAGAAGAAGGCGAGCGCAAAGTAGCACGATGCGCTCGGTTCGCGTACGAGTTACGTTCCGAGCGCAACGATTTCGTCAAAGCGCAGCGTTTCCACGCCGATAAATGTTGAACTGCGCAGCGCGTTTACGGCCATCACGCGGCCTAGCGTTTCAACCTGCACACTGCGGAATTTGCGTGTCGATCCGATGAGCAGTGGATCGATCAATGGCATCGCGCGCAAGAAAAACGCTTGGCTCAATCCGTAACGGTTGGTCGGCGTCATAATCATTGAGGGCTGAAACAAGCTGAGCCGCTTGAACGCAAGCGCGCGTATTCCGTCTTCTAGTTCGCCTTTCGTTTGCAAATAAAACGAGCGCGAGCGCGAGTCTGCGCCCACCGAGCTCAGCAACTGAAAATGTTCGACGCCAGCCGTTTTTGATGCGCTTGCAAACGCGAGCACGGCATCGCGATCTGTTCGAACAAATTCTTCCTTGCTTATCTTCGACGGTTCACCCACACCCAGTGTGCAGATCGCCGCGCGATGACCGGGCAGCCGCGCTGCATAGGAAGCAGGCGCAAAAACATCTACGGTGTGTTGTTCAACGAAGCTTGCGTTGATACCTTCCACGCGGCGGCGCCCCAGAAGCGATAGCCTCTGGATGGCGCCAGAAGCGAGCAGCGTTTTTACAACGTGGCCGCCGACCGCGCCGGTAGCGCCCAACATCACGATCGTGTGCGACATAGCGCTGCCTTAAATTTCAGATGGAGGCTGGATTCTGCAGGAGAGCGCACGCGTTCACTGCCTCAGATGCAGCTAGTTCAAACAAAATGCAATGGCAATGTAATTGATATGCCTAATTAACTGGGCTAAACCGCGTTTTTAAGTGTATGTCGAAATAACAATCAAATGCATTCTCCGCCCAATGGAGTTGGCTTTATACGCGAATGGTCAATTATGGCTTCTTCGGTCGCTTCCAGTTAGCGATAGAAATTTGCTTGCCGCGCGCAACGGTGAGCGCGCCCGGCGCCGTGTCTTTTGTCACCGTACTGCCGCCGCCTACGGTGCCGCCTTCGCCAATCGTCACTGGCGCTACGAGCACGCTGTTGCTGCCGATGTGAACGTCGGCCTCGATTACGGTTTGGTGTTTGTTTGCGCCGTCATAGTTTGCGGTGATCGCCCCCGCGCCAAAATTCACGCGCTCACCCACTGTCGCATCGCCCAAATACGCGAGGTGGTTCGCCTTTGCACCTTTGGCAAGCGTTGAGTTTTTCACTTCAACGAAATTGCCGATATGAACTTCCGCCCCTAATTTCGCGCCCGGACGCACCCGCGCAAACGGCCCGATAAGCGCGCCTTCACCGACTGCAGCGCCTTCGATGTGGCTCATCGGATGGATCACTGCGTTAGCTGCAATGTTCGCGTTCTTGACTACGCAGTTTGCGCCAATTGTTACGTTGTCACCAAGCGCTACCTCGCCTTCAAACACGCAGTTCACGTCGATGAACACATCAACGCCGCAGGTGATCGTGCCGCGCACATCGATGCGGTGCGGATCGGCCAGCGTGACGCCATCGCGCATCAACGCTTCAGCTTGTTGATGTTGAAACGCGCATTCAAGCGCGGCGAGTTGGATCTTGTCGTTCACGCCCGCGATTTCGGTTTCGCCACCGGCCGGCTGTGCCGTCGCGATTTTCAAGCCATCAATGGCGGCCATCGCGATGACGTCCGTTAAGTACAGCTCACCCTGCGCATTTTTTGGCGTAAGTTTTGTGAGCGCCTTGCGTAACCAAGCGGTCGGCGCGCACATGATGGCGGTGTTCATCTCGGTAATTGCCAGCGTAGCGTGATCGCCTGCGGCGAGGGCGTCTTTATGTTCAACGATTTTGGTGACATCGCCCGCAGCGTTTCGAACGATACGGCCGTAGCCCGTGGGGTCGGCAACGTGACACGTGAGTAGCGCAAACGTTTCGTCGTTCGCGAGCGCCGCGAGATCGGCGAGGGTTTGGGTGTTGATGAGTGGCGTGTCGCCTGAGACGATCAAAGTGACGCCGCCGTCAGCGATCGGTGCGAGCCCGATTTGCGTGGCGTGACCCGTTCCGTTTTGCGGCATTTGTAATACGAAATCGAGGTGTTTTTGCGACGCAAATGCTGTGCGTACCTCGTCGGCGCCATGCCCCACCACGACCACGGTTTTCTCTGGCTTAAGCGCAGCGATACTTTCCAGCGAGTGAGCGAGCAGCGGTCGCCCCGCGAGCGGCTGCAACACCTTGGGTAAACGCGATTTCATACGCGTGCCTTTGCCTGCGGCGAGGACAATCACGGAAAGTGACAAGGTCATGACAAATCCTTTGTTATGCATGGATTCTACGAATCAGAACTTCCCGAGCGCAGCCTACAATGCGGATTCGTGACTAGGAGGTCTCTATGAATGTAATGCTTCGCGGCGCGCTCGTTGTAGCCGCCGTTTCCATCGCAACATCCGTTCAAGCGCAAAGTGCTTGCAAGAATCGGGGCGAACTTGATGCGAACTATTGTGATGACAACGGCGATCTAGTCGCCGATTTGCCGAAGGACTCAAAACGCTGGAAGAATCCATCGACGTTAGTGTGGGCCTACACCCCGGTTGAAGACCCGGCGGTGTACGAAAAAATCTTCCAGCCGTTCACTGAACATCTCACTAAATGCACAGGGAAGCGAGTCGTGTTCTTCCAAGTGCAGAGCAACGCAGCTGAAATTGAAGCGATGCGCTCGGGTCGCTTGCATGTGGCGGGGTTTTCTACTGGTCCAACGGCATTTGCTGTAAACGTCGCGGGCGCAGTTCCGTTTGCGGTGAAAGGTACTGCAAAAGATTTCCAGGGGTACAACCTGATCGTTGTTACCAAGGCCAGCGGCAACATCCAAAAAATTGCCGATCTCAAGGGCAAAAAAGTAGCGCACACGTCGCCTTCTTCTAATAGCGGCAACATGGCGCCCCGCGCGCTGTTCCCCAGCGAGGGCGTGACCCCTGAGAAAGACTACACCGTGGTGTATTCAGGCAAGCACGATCAATCGATCCTGGGTGTACTGAAAGGCGACTATGACGCAGCACCCGTTGCCAGCGACGTGTACGAGCGCATGGCGCGACGCGGCCAGATCAAAGAAAGCGATTTCCGCATCGTCTACCGTAGCAAAAAATTCCCAACATCGAGCTTCGCGCATGCGCACGATCTCGCGCCTGAGCTCGCAGATAAAGTAACGGGTTGCTTCTACGACTACCGCTTTAACGCAGAAATGCAAAAAGCGTTTGATGGGGCAGATCGCTTCTTCCCGATCAACTACAAAACGACCTGGGAGCCGGTGCGCGCAGTCGCCGCAGCGGGTGGTGAATCTTTTGGCAAAGCGGCGTATCAAAAAGAAGCTGAACGCGAAGCCGCTGCAAAGAAGAAGTAGCGCATTGCGTTATTTCTTAGGACGAGAGGACGACGCCCTTCGCGCTAGGACGTCGCACCTTTGGTGCTATGACGCAAAGGCTTGCTGCTTCTCGTTGTCTAATCTTGCATCAGCGCTTCGAAAACACGAGCTTATGACATGAGGAAAAAAATGAGTGCGCTTTGCGTCATAGCGACCCACTGGAGCGTCGTCTTAGCGCGTCAGCGCGTCGTCCTCTCGTCCTTGCGAAGCGTGCATCGTTGTGTCGCGCAAAGCGCAAAATTGGTTTGAGCACGCTGAGCTAATGAGCACACTAAGCATCCGTCAATTGGCTAAGGAATACGTCGCGGGCAAACCGGTGTTGCGGGACATTTCGCTCGAGATCGAGGGCACGGGCATCACCGCGATCATCGGGCCCTCGGGCACTGGAAAATCTACGCTCATTCGTTGCATCAATCGGTTAATCGATCCGACCTCCGGCGAGATTCATTTCGAAGGCAAAGACCTGGCGAAACTCGCAGGTGCAGAGCTGCGCGCAGCGCGGCGGCGCATTGGCATGGTGTTTCAGGAATACAACCTAGTAGAGCGCTTAACGGTAATGGAAAACGTGCTCTCGGGTCGACTAGGCTACGTCTCTGCGTGGACCGCGTTTCGTCGCAAATTTAGCAACGACGATATTCAACGCGCGTTTGATTTGTTGAAGCGGGTCGGACTGGCCGATTTCGCGAATCGTCGCGCGGATGAACTCTCTGGCGGGCAACGCCAACGCGTGGGCATTTGTCGCGCCGTGATGCAGTCTCCCGGTTTACTGCTTGCAGATGAACCAACCTCGTCGCTTGATCCAAAAACCTCCGTTGAAATCATGGAGCTCATGCGCGATCTTGCTCGCGAAAACAACGTGCCGGTTGTGATTAATATCCATCAAGTGCAGCTCGCTCAGCGCTTCGCCGAGCGCATCATTGGCATGAGCGGCGGCCTCGTCGTTTACGACGGCGCGCCAGACGGATTGACACAAGACACGCTGCAGAAAATTTATGGCGGCGAGGATTGGTTGGCCACGTGAATGCCGTCACCCGCGCTGATTTTTTCCAACCTTCCATCTGGAAGCGACTCGGCTACGCGCTGCTTGTTGTCTACGTCATCTACGCTGCAGCAACGCTCGGGCTGTCGTGGGAGCGGATTGAGCGCGGCGTAGGTTACGGCGCGAAATTTTTAGCGGGTTTTTTTCCGCCGAGTTTCACCAAAAGCGATTTGATTCCGGGCTTGTTGGAGTCGTTGCAAATCGCGTTTTTGGCATCGTTGTTTGGGACGTTGATCGCAATTCCTTTGTCGGTGCTCGCCGCGCGAAATCTAATGCCCGCGTTTGTCACGTGGCCGATGCGCGTCATCATCATTTTGTGTCGCACTTTTCATCCTGTGATCGTCGCCATTATTGCGGTGAAGGCCGTAGGGTTTGGCGCAATGGCGGGCGTGATTGCACTCACCGTGGCGAGTGTTGGCTTCGTGGGCAAACTGCTCGCTGAAGCGATTGAAGAAATCAGCAAGAAACAAATTGAAGCGATCCGCGCGACCGGGGCGTCATTCATGAACACCATTATTTTCGGCGTAGTGCCGCAAGTAATGAATCGCTTCATTGGCTTCGTTGCTTACGAAACGGACTCGAACTTACGGCATTCAACAATCGTTGGCGTTGTTGGCGCAGGTGGCATCGGTGGCACCTTGTTCGCGGCTTTTCAACGCTACGACTACGATTTCGTTGCCGGGATCAGCATTGCCATCATCGCACTCGTGATGTTGGGCGAGGCGATACAGAGTTATGTGAAACGGGTGTTTCGGTGATGGTTCGACAAGCTCACCATGAACGCAGTGAATGTGACCCCTCGACACGCTCGGGATGCACGGACAGGGTTTACTCCCGTGCAACGACACGGGATCACCATGAACGCAGTGAATGTGGTCCCTCCTATGACTGCGTCGTCCCGACCAAGGTCGGGCTCCATCTAACAAAAAAACCGCGTCGTTTCTTTGCGGTTTCGCTGAGAGTCATCGGTTGCGGCCGTCGACGGGTTGACGCCTCTGCATGAACGCCACTGCCGAAATGAATCGCTGGATTCGCTTCACGCCCGCGCAGCGCGTTGCGCGGTTTGCGGTGTATCTGGGGATGGTCGCGGCGATCGTATGGGCGCTCAAAACCATTGAGGTTATTCCCGAGTTTTTGTACGACGCGCCTGCACAAGTTGTCGACATGGGCGCGCGGATGTGGCCGATTGACTTCGCTCATTTTTGGCCCGGTATTTGGCCCGCGTTGGTCGAAACCTTACACATCGCTGCAATGGCCACGATTCTCGGGCTGTGTATGGGTATACCTGTCGGCTTTCTTGCTGCCCGAAACGCCACCCCGTTTCCGTGGGTCAATCACGCTGCGCGCTTTGTTCTGGTGGCTACGCGATCGATTTCAACGCTGCTGTGGGCGCTATTTTTCGTGGCGATGTTTGGCCCGGGTCCGCTCGCGGGTGCCCTAGCGATTGCGTTTCACTCCATCGGATTCATTGGAAAAATGTTCTCGGAAGGTGTCGAAGAGTCCAATCGTGGTTCGATTGAAGCACTGCAAGCGGCCGGCGCAACGCGCATGCAGCAAATTGTGATGGGCTATTGGCCAATGGTGTTGCCAACGTTTTGGTCGGTGGCGCTGTTTCGTTGGGACATCAACGTGCGCGAATCAGCGATCCTCGGGCTTGTTGGCGCGGGTGGCATTGGTGTTGCGCTCAATTCCGCGATTGATCTTTTGCAATGGGATCGCGTGTCGCTGATTTTGCTCACGATTTTCGTCGTGGTGATTTTGATTGAAATCATCGTGATGCAGATTCGGCGTCGAGTGATTTGATTGCGGCGTAGTAAGCATGACCAAGAGCACAATTCTGTACGGCATTCCAATTTGCGACAGCGTAAAAAAGGCACGTGCGCTGCTCGCCGAGCGCGGCATCGAATACGTATTTCACGATTACAAGAAGCTCGGCGTGCCAGAGAAGGAGCTCGCTCGCTGGGTTGCAGCGAAAGGCTGGGAAGTTGTACTCAATCGCAAAGGCACTACCTGGCGCACGCTTGATGACGCAACGAAAGAAAGCGTTGTCGATGCGGCATCAGCAATTCGCGTGATGATCGCAAATCCGAGCACTATCAAGCGACCCGTCATCGCTCGCAACGACTCAATTGCGATTGGTTTCGACGCGGATTGGATTTCGAGCTTATAGTGCTGGCGAGGCAGCTAACTGCAGCGAGATCAGACCGGCTCTAGATGCGCCAACCTTAGCGAATGTCGCATCATGCTCTCGCCAGTGATAACGACCGCGCTATTCGGCGCAACCGCTGCCCACTCCGGGCACTGCGGCGACGCGCGATCCTGCAGCGGCTCCGAAGCAACGACGGTGCCGCCGAAACATTGGCTTAAGTAGAGCGTAGGCGGCTTATCGTCGCTCGAGTAACGAAACGCGTAAATGCTTTCGCCTTCGGAGAGGACTGCGGCGAAGCGAAGCGGCGCAATGACGCCCTTTTCTTGCATTGCCTGTTCAACCGCGCAAAGCATCGATTCCACAGCGGCAACTGGCGCTGTACCCCCATTTAACTGGGCGATAACGAGCAAAAACATAAGTTCCGAGTCTGTCGCACCCTTGCGTGCTGTGTAGAGTTCATCGGGCAGCATGGCTTCGAGCTGTCGGCGAACTTTTTCATAACCGCCGATCTGCCCGTTATGAATGAAAAGATACTTTCCATAGCGAAACGGATGACAGTTTTGGCGGGCAACGGCGGTGCCAGTGGTTGCGCGCACGTGTGCGAAAAAAAGAGGTGAGCGCACCGCGCTGCAAAGCGCGAGCAGGTTTTCATCCGACCAAGCGGGCGTGACCTCGCGATAGAGCCCGGGGTCTGTGCGATCAGGGTGACCGGTGTACCAGCCGATGCCGAAGCCGTCGCCATTGGTCGTAACCTTCGCTTCATCGGCACGCATCGACTGCCGAACGAGAGAATGCTGCGGTTTACAAATGAGCTCTTCGAGGAAAATCGGTTCGCCCGTGTAGGCGAGCAGGCGGCACATAAACTTCGCTTTCGCACTCAGCGCTATTCGCTGAAAACATATATTGACGACAAGATTATGACAGGCAATACGACCGAAGGCTTATTTCATGCGGGCTCCAGCGTAGGCGCTGCACTCAATTCAGCAACTTCGCAACAATGGTTGCACTGGGCGATTGCGCAAATCGAATCCGATTTTCAGCGCTCTGCCGACACGCACTTGATCGCGATCAAATCTGATTCGATCAAGAAATTTAGCGACGCTGGCATCGATATCTATTTCAAAGACGAGTCCACGCACCCGACCGGGTCACTCAAGCATCGTCTTGCGCGTTCACTATTTTTGTATGCCCTTTGCAACGGCTGGGTTCGTGAAGGGCAAACGGTGATTGAGGCGTCAAGCGGTTCAACGGCGGTGAGCGAAGCGTATTTCGCTCGCTTGCTCGGATTGCCATTTATCGCGGTGATGCCGAAAACAACGTCGCCTGAAAAAATTGCGCTGATCGAGTTCTACGGTGGGCGCTGCCATTTCGTTGAGCGCGCGAGCGATGTTTATGCCGCGTCACGCCTGCTTGCGAAGGAAAGCGGCGGCCACTACATGGATCAATTCACTTACGCTGAACGCGCAACGGATTGGCGCGGCAACAACAATATTGCGGAGAGCATTTTTTCGCAAATGTCACGAGAGCGACATGCCATACCCACGTGGATCGTGGTCGGCGCGGGCACCGGCGGCACCAGCGCGACGATTGGACGCTACGTCCGCTATCACCGCCATCCGACGCAATTGTGCGTGGCCGATCCAGAAGGATCAGTGTTTGCAAAGTATCACCAAAGTGGCGACGCGAGCTTGACGTCTAACGGCTCAAAAATCGAAGGTATCGGTCGCCCGCAGGTGGAGCCAAGCTTCATTCGCGAGCTTGTGGATCGAATGATTGAAGTAAGCAATGTGAATTCAATTGCCGCGATGCGATCGCTGTCGGCACTGCTCGCGCGAAAAGTCGGACCGTCAACGGGCACCAATTTCTTTGCGGTAATTTCAATTGCTGAAGAAATGCGAAAAGCTGGCGTGCAAGGGGCGATTCTCTCGCTCATTTGTGACGCAGGCGAGCGATACCTTCCGACCTATCACTCCGATTCATGGGTCAATGCCCAGCTAGGAAACTGCGAACACGCTTGCAAACGTTTCGCTCAGCTCACCCCAATATAGTCGCCGTTTAAAGAGCGTTCGTCATGTTGGAGCGGCACGCACGTTGACGCCAATAAAACGACTAGGGCTGAAGGAATGCGACGAATATCGCATTGCTCCAGCCCTAGAACGCTTCGGTAGCTTCGATTTAGCCGCCGCCACCCAGTGGAGGTACTACCGGGAAACCACCAGCCACGATATCGATCTGCTCCAAAGAGAGTTCGACCACTTCATTCTCTTGACCCACTTTTGCTTCGACTTGCATGACTTACTCCGTTAGGATTGATAGAACGCTTGATTGCGTTGGATCTATTTCAACGGAGCGCTAGCGCGCTGTGAACTCGCTTTATTGAGAGTTGTGGAGCCTATTTCGCCTAAGAGAAAATGTAAGGTTTGTCTAGCTGCCTAAATTGGCAGCTAAAGCCCAAGCACGTTTCGGCGGCAAACAAAAATTGGGTAAATCAATACGGTAATCCGCAAACAAATCGGACAGTGCTGCGGGGCAGCAAGTGCTCTGCGCTAGAGGACTAGGTCAGTACTGTCGCGATTTGATTTCTTAGCTGATTAACTGCAGCTCGACGGCCATGATCACTGCGTGTGTTTTGTTAGAAGCACCCAGTTTTGAAATCGCGTTTTTCATGTGGAAAATCGCGGTTGCCTGCGAAATGCCGAGTATCTTGGCAATTTCCCAGCTCGTTTTTCCAGAGCGTGACCAGCGTAAACACTCAAGCTCACGTGGCGTGAGCTTTGGTGTTTCTACTTGCATTTCAAACTTGCGCTGCTCTTCAATATCCAAGAATCGATTGAACATTGCGGTCGCAGATAAATACAAGGCACCCATTTGCTCGACTGGCAAATTACGATCTGACGAGAGTTGTTCCGAATTGCTAAAGCCTACGCTCAACATCTCTCCACGTACGCCGCGCACGGCTAGCGCAATACCGGAGCCAAGGCCCTTGTTCTTCACGTGTTCATAGAACGCCGCCAAGCCCACGTCATCGTAGTTGCGCTTGCTCCAGAAGATTGGATCTACGCGAGTGCTCAAATGAGAGACGATAGGATCTCTGAGCACATCATTCATTTCTAGCTGGCTTTGTTCTCGCATCCACTCTTGCGAGTAAGTGCTCGCGAGGAATGCATTTTTACGTTCGCCCGCCTTCGGTGCATATGCGGCAATCGCATGGTCGTACCCAAGAGAATTCGCGACGCGCTTAAGCGCCTCGAAATATGCGTTCGCGTCACCGTCCGCAGCAGAAAACTCACCCAATATCTTATCGATATCCATACCGAAACACCTCAACCAACAAACTACTGGCTCCCAATATCCGCTAACTTAGTGCGTGTTCTTGGATGACGCTTTTTAACGGAGCTTACGCCTCCGTTGCCGTCACGAACATCGGTTCGATAAACGGTCGGAACATGCTGCTGTGCGAGGACTACGCAACCCGCAGCGCTTCGGATTCATCTTATCGAGTGCTCCGCGCCCAATCGGTCAATTGAAACGCGCGTTGTTGTCAAAAAAAGCGAGTGAAACCCGCTCGTTTCATAGGAAAACACACTCTTTTTAACACCCGGTCTGATACTTTGCTCTAAGTTTTGTCTGAATATGCTATCGCCAAAAGTGAGAGGTATCACCTCCTCGTTCGGGCAGGTTTCAATTCACTAGATTTGTGAAGGACACTAGTCTTCCTCAATTCGCCCAGCGCGCTCGAAGGGAGATACGTTTTTCGCCGCGCTTAGTAGGTGTGTTCACCGAGCACGGGAAACGATTTGTCTTTCACCGCCGCGACATAGCCTCTAAATGCTGCTTCGATGCTTTCGCTGCCTAAAGAGAAATTGCGCACGAAGCGCGGCAATTTACCGCGAGTAACGCCCAGCATGTCGTGCATCACCAGCACTTGCCCCGAACATTCAGCACTAGCGCCGATGCCAATCGTTGGAATCGGCAACATCTCCGTGACTTCCGCAGCCAGCGTTGCCGGGATTAGCTCTAAAACCAACATGCTGGCACCAGCGTCAGATAGCCCCTGTGCGTGAGCCTTGAGCGTGTTGGCCTGCGCTTCGCTTTTGCCTTGAATCCGATAGCCGCCCAGCGAGTGAACGCTTTGCGGCGTAAGGCCGAGATGCGCGCACACAGGAATTCCGCGCTCTGTGAGCGCTTGCACCACCGCTGCTGTCCAGCCGCCGCCCTCAAGCTTCACCATGTGCGCGCCGGCCTGCATCAGCGTGGTCGCGCTAGCAATCGCCTGTGCAGTTGATTGCTGATAGCTGCCGTAAGGCAAGTCGCCAATCACCCATGCCGTCGAATTGCCGCGCGCCACGCATTCGGTGTGATACGCCATCTGTTCTAGCGTGACCGGCACCGTGCTTGCCTTGCCTTGCACCACCATGCCCAGCGAATCGCCGACCAGCAAGCAATCAACTCCGGCGTCGGCGGCATGCCGCGCGAAACTCGCATCGTACGCGGTGAGCATCACAATTTTCTCTCCGCTCGCGTGCATTTCGCGAAGACGATGCAAGCTCATTGGCTTGCGTGCTGTGGCGGACGCAGCAGAGGACGGTGGCGTTGCAGCGGCGGCAGGTGTTCCGTAAACCATGGCGGGCGTTTGCGACGCGAAGCAGAGTTGCCGAGCGTTGCCTTCGTTAATGAAATCGCGCGAAGTTTACTTCGTCAACACCAGCAAAACGAGCGCGAGCGCTGCGGGGAGCGCTTGCACAAAAAGTATTTTCTTGTTTGCCGTTGCCGCTCCGAATACGCCCGCGATGACCACGCACAGCAAAAAGAAGACTTTGATCTCAAATCCCGCCGCTCCGAGCCACAGCCCCCAGAACAAACCTGCGGCGAGAAACCCGTTGTACAAACCTTGATTCGCGGCGAGCACTTTGGTGGCGGTCGCCATTTCTTGTTTCAATCCAAACGCGCGCATGCCCGCCGGTTTGTCCCACAAAAACATTTCGAGCACTAAAAAATACACGTGCAGCAGCGCGACGAGCGCGATTAATACGGTAGCAGCCATAGCCATAAAACGTCTTCCTTATTGGGCAATCAGCGTAGAAACAATGCATTTCGATTTAGCCCGTTTTTCGTTTTAGTAATCCACTTAGAAAGCGAACGACGCTCGGTTCTTCTTTGAGTGGTGCCGGTTCGAGTTTGCCCAAAATGTGTCGATTTACGGGTAACGCCACCGTGTTAGCTGGCAGGCGCGAAGAAAAGCTGCTCGCCTTCGTGGTCGCGGTGTCGCTCGACGCGGCGGACGGCTCACGCACCTGAAACACTTTTTCGCCAACCCAGCGCACGATCGGGCGCCATTGTTCGCGATCGGTTTCCGACACCGCGAGCGGCATATCGAAAATTGAGAGCCCGTTTTCTACGGCGCGGACGTAGAGCTGGGTGGTCCGCAGCGACGTAATGAAATCGAGTTGAACCGACGCCGCCCAGTCGCGGGTGACAAGTTCAGCATGGGTGCGCGCGTCGAGCCGCATGCCCACCGCAGCCACCACGCAACGCCCGCTTTTGACGCGCGGATGTTGGCGCAACTCAGCCCAGCAATCAGACGCCGATTCACGGTCGAAAATGGAGCCGCAGACGGGTAGCAAAATTGCGTCGGAGAGCATCACGGTTTTAGCGAGCGCTAAACCCGTTAACCCGCCGGGGGTGTCGATCACAAGGTTTTGAACACCCGATGGCGGTCGGGTGAGCGACGTCGCCTCGGCGACCCAACTCGCAATGGTCGGCGCTGCGCTCGGGCGGCGCTGCAGCCACACGCGCATTGACTGCTGATGATCAAGATCACCAAGCGTTACCGGCAGGTTATGCAGCGCGAAATACGCCGCGAGGTTGGTAGCGAGCGTGCTTTTGCCGCTGCCGCCTTTGCGGCTGATCACTGCGATGGTTGCCATGATCGAAGGTTAGGCGGGATCGCCGCGTGAAGCAAGCGCTGACGAGCGTTTAGCGCGATTTTGCGGCGTTTTCCCAGTCGCGTCGCAACAGGCCATAAAGCGCGCTGTCGGAATGACCATCACGTCCCAGCCAATTTTCGCGCCGCGTTCCTTCATGTTGAAAACCTTGCCGCCGCAACACGTTTTCTGACGCGCGGTTTCTTGGATCAACGGTGGCGTCGAGGCGGTGTAGCTGCAGCGTGGCAAAGGCGTAGCTCAGCATCGCTTGAACCGCTTCCTGAGCGTAACCCTGGCCCCAGTGAGAACGTCCGAGCACGTAACCAATCTCGCCGCACTCGTTGACTAAGTTGTGAAAGATGAACAGCGCGGTGCCGATCACACAAGCGGGGGACTCAGCGGCCGTGGCCTTGCGTTCAATCACAAATTGAGCCACGGTGCGCTCGCGATGGCGCTGCATTGAGCGCCCAAACCACGCGACGGCGTCGGCGCTCGATTTCCATGACGCGTACGGCAAGTAGCGCGTGACCTCGTCGTCGCCGTTGATTTTCATCAGCGCAGCGAGATCGTTTTCCGTCACAAATCGAATCGTTAGGCGATTCGTGGAAAGCGTGGGCGGTTTGTCGAAGAGCGGAGCAACGTGCGCGGGCATCCTACCGATTCTAGGTGGGCTTGCGGCGCGCTCACGGTTTTGAGTTCAGGCTTGTAATTTTGATTCGAGCTTGGCTTTGATAGCGGGCAGCTCTGCGGGGAGTCGATGCGTTAACTGCTCGAACAGCTCGCCATGCAGTTTCATCTCGGCAACCCAGGCGTCACGTTCGATCGAGATGACGCTGTTGAACTGCGCTTCGCTGAAATCAAGACCATTCCAATTCAAATCGCCATAGCGCGGAGAGACGCCGAAGACGTGTTCGACGCCCTCTTTTGCGTTGTTCGAGTTCGCATCGACGCGCTCAAGCATCCAGGCCATCACGCGCATGTTGTCGCCGAAGCCTGGCCACACGAATTTGCCGTTCGCATCTTTGCGGAACCAGTTCACGGTGAAAATCTTTGGCAGCTTCGCGCCGCTGTCGGCAAGTTTTTTGCCGAGACCGAGCCAATGCGCAAAGTAATCGCTCATGTTGTAGCCCATGAACGGCAGCATCGCGAACGGATCGCGGCGCACGATGCCTTGTTGACCTGCGGCGGCAGCGGTGGTCTCCGAGCCCATGGTGGCGGCCATGTAAACGCCTTCTTCCCAGTTGCGGGCTTCGGTAACGAGCGGCACCGTAGTGCTACGGCGACCGCCGAAAATGAACGCATCGATGGCGACACCTTTGGGATCATCCCAAGCGCTATCGAGCGCGGGATTATTGGTCGCGGCGACAGTAAAGCGAGCATTCGGGTGTGCGGCTTTTGCGCCTGTCCGCCCAGCAATCTCTGGCGTCCAGTCGTTGCCCTGCCAATCGATCAAGTGCGCGGGCGGCGTTTTCGTCATGCCTTCCCACCACACATCGTCGTTATCGGTGAGCGCGACGTTGGTGAAAATCACATCGCGCTTAAGCGAGGCCATGCAGTTGAAATTCGATTGATCGTTGGTGCCTGGTGCAACGCCGAAATAACCGGCTTCGGGATTGATCGCGTACAGGCGGCCATCGGCACCCGGTTTGATCCACGCGATGTCGTCGCCAATGGTGGTGACGCTCCAGCCCTCAAAACCTTTAGGCGGGATGAGCATCGCGAAATTGGTTTTGCCACAGGCCGATGGAAACGCGGCGGCAACGTGATACTTTTTACCTTCGGGATTCGTGACGCCCAGAATCAGCATGTGTTCCGCGAGCCACCCATCGCGTTTGCCCATCGTCGACGCAATGCGCAACGCGAAACATTTTTTGCCAAGCAGCGCGTTGCCGCCATAGCCCGAACCGTAGCTCCAGATCTCGCGCGATTCGGGGTAGTGAACGATGTACTTGGTTTTGTTGCACGGCCACGCGACGTCTTTCGCGTTGTTGAGAAGCGGCGCGCCAACCGTGTGAACGCAAGGCACAAATTCGCCGTTCGAACCGAGCACATCCAACGCGCCTTTGCCCATGCGCGTCATGATTTTCATATTCACGGCAACGTACGGAGAATCGCTGAGTTCAACGCCGATATGCGCAATCGGCGAACCCAGCGGCCCCATCGAAAACGGCACGACGTACATCGTGCGGCCGCGCATCGAACCGGTGAACAGCGGCTGCAACGTGGCGCGCATTTCATCAGGCGCCATCCAATTGTTAGTGGGGCCTGCGTCTTCTTTTTTCTCGCAACAAATGTAGGTGCGATCTTCAACGCGCGCGACGTCGGTCGGATCACTCCACGCCAAATACGAATTTGGGCGCTTGGCGTCGCTCAATTTTTTGAACGTGCCTGCCTTCACCAATTCGCCACACAAACGATCATATTCCGCTTGTGAGCCATCACACCAGTAGATCGAATCAGGCTGGGTGAGAGAGGCGATGTCGCGCACCCAGGCAAGTAGTTGCACATGGATGACGTGCGATGGAGCGTGAACTGAGGCTTGAAGCGAAGCGAGCGTTTCGGGTTGATTCATGGGCGATAACGAATGCAAGGTTGTCGACAAAAAAGAGGAATGACCGACAACGTGGTGAAGCGCAGATCGCGTGCACACTGAGTTTGATCGGGCGCAAGACATCACGCGGGTGGCGTTTTGCTAGGCGAGCGGCGATTGTAGGTGCGGACTACGGCGAACTACAGGCCGCTTCGATGCATGAAATGCATATTGAAATGCACGAGACGAAAAAGGTTGCGTTTCTCTAGCAAAACTACAGGTAAATATGTGTGTTTTGGGCGCTACTAATCGGCTATTCTGCCTATTTTACTGGGTAAAACGCAGATTTAGCCTGAACAGCGATCGACGGCTTTCATTCGATTTCGGCCCAATCGAATAGGCTTTAACTGCTTAGAGCTTTAAGTTAATCGTGGCAGCGACTATTTACTGAAAAACTTGCACTATGTAGTTTTTCGTAGTTCTTGCTCGCCTCTGCGCCTGCTCTAAGCGGCCGCACCAGACGCAGAGGATGTTGTTTCGTTTTTCGCGCTACGGTGCGTTCTCAAGTTGGGTGTCAGCGCCGTCGGCCCGGGCTTCGTCTTCCATCCATTGCGTCACCGCCTCCTCAAGCGAGCCGCTGCGGCGCGCTCGGGGGTAACACGCGTAGTAGCCTCGAGATAGCGTGACCCGCTCGGCGAACACAAGACTGATTCGACCCTGCGCGAGATCGCTTCGCGCCAGCAGCTCGGGCAC
>JAAFIS010000022.1 GCA_013298695.1 Betaproteobacteria bacterium | reverse complement strand
CGTCATTCGACCCGCCATCGATCACAATCAACTCCACGTCCGCATGCGATTGCGACAGCGTCGATTCCAGCGACGCAGCGATGGTGGTCGCGTTGTTGTAGACGGCGGTGATGACGGAGATTTTCACAATGCCGCTCGGATCACGGCTACGCGCCTGCTTTCGACGTTGGCGCTTTCCGGACTTCGTAGAGACGCCATAGCGTCTGAACGCTGGCACCAGAGACGTTGTTACGCCCGACTGGAGCCTCGCAAACCACCTCCATGTGGGGGTTTGCAAGCCGAGAGCTAGCACTGGCGAAAGTCTCAACGTAGTGGCTTGCCTGACGCGCCCAAAGCATTGACACCAACTCGTCGCCCTCGCGCGGTCGCCCTTTCTCGCGCATGTATCGCAGCGACTCTCGGTCGACCAGTCCCACCAGGTCTACAACGTATCGCTTTGAATAAAAGCCGAGCGCACCGATTTCCGTCAAGGCAATTCGCACGTCACCAGATATTGGCTCAATACAGCGCTCGACGAACTTCGCAATGTCGCGACCTTCGTCTGTACGCGTGCCCGGATACATGAGGTAAAGCGCATAGCCAGAGATGGCGCCCTGGAGGAGTGCGAAACACGATACGACTCGGATCGACAGTTCGCGAGACGGGTTCAAATGCCCCAGCGACAGTGCGACCGCCAATAACAAAGGCAAACCGAGTGTCACCGAATATCGACTACTCACCAAATGATTCTGGTAGGCCACGTAACCAAAAACGATCAAACTGAAGAGTGCCGAGACAAAAAGAAGTGATCGAGCATCACTGGCTAGTTCGCCGTTCAGCGAAAACCTCCACGGTCGAAGACATAAAACGGCGAACGCGGTTGCGCATGCTGCAACCACCACCACAATTTGTCCCGCTTGCCGCGCAGCGTAAAGCGGATTGGATTGAACCAAAACAAGCGCTTTCGCAACCGCAGTTTGCGGTACGACATAACCGAACGCACTGTACACCAAACCTGCGCAAAGCAAAAACGCGGACAATACACTGCAAGCGAAAATCCGTATTCGAAATACCGAGTGATCGACGAAAGATCGCCGAAGAAAACACCCAGCTATAAGCAGTGAGAGTAAGGCAAACTCGGGCCGCAGAAATGCCAAACTACCCACGAGGAGCCCAAGAGCACAATCTTTCCGCGATTCGTTTGCGGTGTACAGAGAAAAAGTCGTCCAAAGCCAACAAGCTACGAGCGAATTCTCCATCCCAGTAAACGACCACCTAAACAAAAATGGATCGCTAGCGCACAAGAGAAGTAACAACATCGCACGTACCGGACTTCCTCGGTTAACTTCAAAACCAAATCGCGCAACACCGACGAGAAACAGCACGAAAAACAAACCGGAAGTCGTCTTCCATGTAGTGATCGAGTTTCCAAACAGCAGCGATGCAAGTGAGCCTGTGGCAAACCAAGCTGGACTGGTAATTCCGTGGGAAGCCTCGGGAAGATTGAACTTCGCGCCATGGCCCGCTAAAAGATTCTCGGCGTAGCGCATGTAAATATAGGTATCGTCCGCGTTCGACGCGCCGACGTAGGCATAAGCAGCAACGGAGAGCAGTGTCACGAGCGCAGCCAGTAAGAATGCGCAAAATCGTTGCGGCGCGTTCACTATGGGGTTCATCACCTAAGCCGCTCGACAATATGGTCGCCCAGTACCAACACGTCCATTTTTGTGCGAAGGAAGCAATCGAGCGCTTCTTCCGGCTTGCACACGACTGGCTCGTTTTCATTGAACGAGGTGTTGAGAACCATCGGCACGCCTGTCAAATAATCAAAGGCCGAAATCAACCGGTGATAGCGTGGATTGGTCGCGCGATCGACCGTCTGCAAACGCCCTGAGCCATCGACGTGCGTCACCGCCGGGATTCGAACGCGTTGTTCTTCACGGATCTGAAAAACCTGCATCATGAACGGCACATCGCCATCCTGTTCAAACCATTCAGACACTGCCTCGCGCAGCACGGAAGGCGCAAACGGCCGAAACGACTCGCGGCGCTTGATTTTGAGATTGAGAACGTCCTTCATGTCGGCGCGGCGTGGATCGCCCAAAATTGATCGATTGCCGAGCGCGCGCGGGCCCCATTCCATGCGTCCTTGAAACCAACCGACGACCAACCCTTCTGCAACGGCGCTCGCGGTGCGACCACAAAGCTCCTGTTCATCGACGATGCGCTCGACGGTGCATCCCGCCTCTGCAATCTCCGCTTCGCGTTCATTCAAGAGTCGCGCAATCGCCGCATCATCAAACGAAGGCCCCAGATACGCGTGCAACATCGGTGCTGGTCGCGCACCGCCAAGTTCGTGATGCACCGCATGCGCCGCGCCGATCGCACCGCCGGCATCACCAGCTGCGGATTGCACATAAACGCGCTTGAACGGCGTGCGTAGGGCGATCTTTCCGTTGGCCACCGAATTCATGCCGCAACCGCCAGCAATGCAGACGGCATGGCTGCCGTACTTCTTGTGCAACGCGTTGAGCAAATTGAAAAATGCATCCTCATAGGCGACCTGAACGGATCGAGCGATATCGCGGTGTTTCTGTTCGAGCGGCTCATCTTTCTTTCGCGCGGGACCAAGCAGCGCTTCGAGCTCCGCCGTG
>JAAFIS010000021.1 GCA_013298695.1 Betaproteobacteria bacterium | reverse complement strand
TCAACACAAGATGTTGGGGTTTTTCGCTCTAATTCACGCGCGAAAATTGGGCGCTTCGCAGCCTCGCCCGCACTATCGCCCGGCTGTAGATTGGCTCACAATTCGCCCCCAGAAAATACCTGGGTTCGTGTCGCTTATCCACAGCCTTATCCACAGATCACCAGTGCGCATTCCGAAAAATCTGTTGCGGAGTGACCAGGTACGTCACATCCCCTGGCGCAGGTCGCACCGGGTAGCCCCCAGTGAGACTGCCAAAAGAGGGCAAGATCAAGCGGCGCGCTTGTTGCCAGAAACAGGGCAAGGTGACGCTTTCGCGAAGGCTCCGAAGCCGCGCCGTCGGGTGCAAATGACCACCAATTACAACTTCTCCCTCTCTTGCCTCGATTAACGGATCGTGACTGAAAACCAGTCTGTTTATCGATAAATCCTTTTTATGGATACTAAACTCCCATCGACTAGGGCATTGGCCAGCTGAGTTGTCGTGATTGCCTTCGATTAAGGTTTTTTTGAGTAGCGGATGAGCCCGATTGAACGCGATTACGGCATCGTTTAGCGCGTCGGTGTAGCTCGCACGGTTATGTACCAGATCGCCCAGCACCACGAGATGCTCGACCGCGTGGCAGGCGATCAACTCGCTCAGGCGCGCGAGATCGTCGCGCGAGTGACCGGAGGGCAGCGCAAGCCCCGCAGCGCGAAAGCTCGCCGCTTTACCTAGATGAACATCGGCCACAAGCAGTGCACTCTGCGCCCGCCAGAGCACCGCTTTTTGCGCAAGCAGCGTGAGCGTTTCGCCGCCAAAATCGATGTCGATGGATCGCTGTCTTTGAAGATTTGAGGTTGGATGGCTGATTTGGTCGATCTCCTGAGCCGATGGAGTATGTGCTGCCCGATTACTTCGCGTCGTCGTCGGTCGCGAGCGAAGCGCAGCGCAGCGCGTATCGCTAAATCAAACTCCGTGTTTCCGCCTAACTCCCAACGTTTCATGTAACCACGTCAAGCAAGAATTCATTCTCTCCGGCGAGATTGCAGTCATCAATTTCGACTTGACATTGTCACTTCGGGGGGAAGTAATGTAGGCGCTGCCGTGACATTTCACAACAAAAGGGGCATAACATGCGACCTATTGGCTTCATCCGTAGTTTCCTCATCGTGACAGCAGCGTCACTTGCGCCGCGGCTGGCGCCCAAGCACCAGTGCCGCTTGACCCGATCTACATCAGCGGAAAGAAATGCCCGCCAGGATGGGTTTGCACGGTCGATCCAAGGGATCCGTTTAATGTCATTGGTGAACCGGTCGCGGGCGGATCATGGGAGACGGGCAGTGGGTCGAGTAGCTTTGGCGTGGATCCGCAGAAGATCGCCAACCTTCTGGAAGGGTACAAGCCACCATGCAAAACATCGGCCATGACTGAGAAACAGTGGGCCGTCGTCGCATCCGTGAAGTGCGCGAAATTCGCGGGCGATTCAGCACAGGAGAATTTCGGTATCGCTCTGCGAGCTGCCGCCGTTGTTGCGCTGCAAGGTGCATGCGGCGCGAAGAATGCGGAATATTTAGCCGATCCTAGCGGGCAATCATGTGAGTAGCGCACGACCGAAAAAATGGTTCTTCACGGTCGCGCTAGCGCTCGTGTGTATCGCGATGTTGGCGTTTTTTTGGGGAACAAACGGCGATCGGTCGCGAAGCGCTCTTCCCGATCAAACGGACTTCCATGGTGCTGGCAGTACGGTCTCGAGCGGCGCGGCAAATGAAACAGTGTCCGCCGAAAAGAGCGTCCAAAGTGCCAGTGGGCACTCCGTATCGGTCACTGGCGCAGGTGCGATGACGCTGCCCGCCAACGCTTCTGGTGCAGTTGCAAAGCGCCCATTGCGCGATCTCGTTGTCGATCCCGATTTTGCGCATTTGATTGCGCAGCTTTATCAAAGCGCTGATCCCGCGGATTGGTATCTGGCGGGATCGTTAAATCTTTGGTGCTCAACGGTAAGCGCAATCAACAGCGACCTTGAAGCCAGCTTTCAAGCGACGCTCGGTGCCGACGGCGCACTGCTTACGGCGCGAATGAGTGCACTACGTACTCGCTGCGGGGAAGCGCAGGTTGCGTTTTCGGCACCGAATTCACGCGCTGGCGACTTTGGCGCTCATAACTATCCGTGGAAAGAAGCAAGAGGTTTGTCATCGCTTCAAAGCGCGGATGCGTCCGAAGCCGAACGATCGCTTCGCGCCTTGGCCGAAAACCCGGATCTCCTGTCCGCGTGGATTTCGCAGAATCGAGTGCTCGGTTTGCACAAAGCCCCCTTCATGCAAGACGTGCCAAAGTGTCTGGAAGACGCAGTGCTTACGCTTGCGACGTGTCGCGCATCGCCGGGAGCATGTCGCTCCGACGGCATCGTTTTTGTCGCAACCTGTGCAACCTCGATGCTGCGGTACTGCGGTGGCGACAATCTGGAATCAAGTGTTCTACGCGCAATCCCCGAAAATTCTCGCGGAATCGCGGCGTCAAAAAGCGATGAGTTATTGAATGCAATGCGGGCAGGTCGCGTCGATCTACTTGTCACGAGAACGCGCAGTAAGCAATAAGCCGCAGGACAGGCCGACGACGGCTTGCAATGCCGCTCAGATGGCGATTCGCTGACACCGAAACCGCCTTTGGCTGCGGGTTCGTGCTTGCTGTCAATCAACGCGTTCTTTTCTCGCGGGGCTCAAGTCCACGGCTTGCAGTAGGAATGGCTTTTCGAAAGTAAACGATTCAAATCCAGCAATAGTCTTGTACGAAGCAAGCGCTCACGTTCTCGATCCAAACCGGTCGTTTGAATACGACCAATCGTGCAGGTCGTCGCGCCATGCCAGCGTGCAGCACTCGCAAAGGCTTCGACAAGTGACGCCAAATGTGCTTCGTTGCTCGTTGCCTCGACAAACTGGGCAATAGATTCAAAATGAATCGATTTCAACTCGAAAACTTTATTCGCTCGATGTGCTTTTGCGTCGAGGCGTCCGACGAGCGAGCCGTTCAACAATATCGGCAACGTGAAGTATCCGTACTTCCGCTTCGCCTCCGGCGTGTAGCACTCGATGCGGTAGTCGAAATGCCAGG
>JAAFIS010000020.1 GCA_013298695.1 Betaproteobacteria bacterium | reverse complement strand
GCGCGATTCCCACTGCCTCTGAAACGCGATGCCCGCAAGCGCCGTACTTGGATCATCGCGGCGATAACCCGGAAAATCCTCGGGTGAGATACCGCACACGATGCCTGCGTTTGCGTTGCGTTCGTTACGCGAATATTGACTCATCCCGTTGGTGACAACTCGCCCTACTTCGCTAGTGGCTGCGACCACCGTACCGCCGGGGCACATACAAAAGCTGTAAACCGAGCGACCGTTTGACGCGTGGTGAACCAACTTGTAGTCGGCGGCACCCAATACAGGATTACCGGCGCTTGATCCGAACCGCGCGCGATCAATGATGCTTTGCGGATGTTCGATTCGAAAGCCAAGAGAGAAGGGCTTCGCCTCGACGTAAACACCTCGCTGATGCAACATTTCAAACGTGTCACGCGCGCTGTGCCCAATCGCCAGTACGACATGATCGGTGTCGAGTGAAATGCTCTCGTTCTCTGCGTTCATATAAGTCAATCCGCGTATCTGGCCGCACTCAATGTTCACATCGGTGACGCGCGATTGAAAACGAAATTCACCACCGAGGTCTGTGATCGTCGCACGCATGTGTTCGACCATTTTTACGAGGCGAAAGGTGCCGATGTGCGGTTTGCTTACATAAAGAATTTCATCTGGCGCGCCAGCTTTTACAAATTCATCAAGCACTTTGCGACCATAATGTTTTGGATCCTTTACTTGGCTCCATAACTTTCCGTCGGAGAACGTCCCGGCGCCGCCCTCGCCAAACTGCACATTCGATTCTGGATCTAGCTCTCGGCGGCGCCACAAACCCCAGGTGTCTTTGGTGCGTTCGCGAACCACTTTCCCGCGCTCGAGAATGATGGGATTCAACCCCATCTGAGCGAGGATCAAAGCAGCGAAAATTCCGCACGGGCCGAAGCCAATGACAACTGGGCGCTTCTGTGCCGTGAGTTGTGCTCGCTTTGCGACGAATTTGTAGCTCGTGTCAGGCGTTGGCAGGATGTGAATATCTTTTTTGAATCGCTTCAATAGTGATTCTTCAAGCGTTGGCGCGAGCTTCACGTCAATTGTGTAGACGAGTTGAATGTCCGCTTTTTTTCGCGAATCGTAACCACGGCGAAACACCGTGAACCGAATCAAATCAGACGACTTAATCGATAGTCGCGCAAGGATTGCAGCGGGTAGTGCCGCCTCGACATGGTCAAGAGGCAATTTGAGTTCGGTGATGCGCAGCATCGTGAATCTCCGAGGGGCGGATATTTATTCCGCGAAGCCTCTATTTTACTGCGGTAGCGCCGTCCGGACCCGCGCAGCCGCGGGCATGCGGCGAAGCGCTACATCTTCAACGCATTGGCAAAAAACGCGAGCACGTCACTTCGTTCATCGATGATGATGGAAGTCGGCGTGCCTGCGCCGTGCCCGGCACTGGTTTGGATACGAATGAGCTTCGGCGCATCTCCCGTAGCCGTCGCTTGAAGCGTCGCTGCGTACTTAAAACTGTGTGCTGGCACGACGCGATCGTCATGGTCAGATGTCATCACCATGACGGGCGGATACTTTGCGCCCGCTTTTATGTTGTGCAGCGGTGAAATTCGCTTGAGGTGCGCGAAATCGTCGGGCTTGTCGGACGAACCATACTCCTCCACCCACGCCCAGCCGATCGTGAATTTATGGAAACGGAGCATGTCCATGACACCCACTTCCGGAACGGCTGCGCCAAACGCGTCAGGGCGTTGATTCACCACCGCACCGATCAACAAGCCACCGTTTGACCCGCCGGTCACGCCAATCTTTTCGGCTTTGCTGTAACCGTTTGCGGACAGCCATTCCGAAACGGCGATGAAATCGTCATACGCGTTTTGCCGCTTTGCGCCTTTAGCGGCATCGTGCCACGCTTTTCCGTATTCGTTTCCACCCCGGATACACGCGATCACAAACACGCCACCCATTTCCATCCAAGTCGCCGCCGTGGTGCGGTAAGTCGGTGTGCTGGAAACGCCAAAACCGCCGTACGCCGTCACGATAGAAGCGTTGTTGCCATCGAGCTTGAAGCCTTTGCGGTGCGCGAGAAAGATCGGCACTTTTGTGCCGTCTTTACTAGTTACAAAGGCTTGTTTGGTTTCAAATTCCGAAGCGTTAAACGCGACCTTCGGTTTACGAAAAACACTCGTTTCGTTCTTCACAACGTCGTAGCGAAACACGGTACCCGGATCGAGAAGGCTGGTGAAACTAAAAAATGTTTCGCTATCTTTAAGTTTGCCGCCAAAGCCATTTGCCGAGCCAATTCCGGGCAGCGCGACTTCGCCGAGCGCTTTGCCTTCGAGAGAGAAGCGCTCAACAACACTGCGAGCATCGCGAAGATATTCCGCAATGAAGATGCCGCCCACTGCGCTTGCTGATTCAAGCGTCTGCTTTGATTCAGCAATCACGGTTTTCCACACCTGACGATCAGCGTTTTTCAGGTCAACCGCGATCACCCGACCGAGAGGCGCGTCAAGTGAAGTTTTGAGCCACAGCCTGTCGCCACGCGAACCGACCACTTGATACGACGCATCGAAATCGAGAGTCACTGTTTTGAAATCCGTCGGCTTCGGCGTGCCGCGAGTTGTGCTCGCCCAAATCAAGCCGTTACGTCTTTCAGAACCACGCCAAACGTTGACGAATAATTTCGTTCCGTCTTCGCTGAGCGATGTCGCGAAGCCCCATTCCTTTTGGTCTTTGCGCTCATAAACGAAGGCGTCCTTCGTTTGTGCGTCGCCCAACTTATGGAAATAGAGTTTCTGGAAGTAGTTTTGTCCGGTGAGTTTTTGATCAGCCTTTGGCGCATCGTACGCGCTGTAGAAAAATCCTTTTCCGTCAGCCGACCATTCCGCAGTGGAAAACTTCACCCACTGAATTCGGTCGGGGAGATCTTCGCCCGTATCAATCTTGCGCACCCGAATTTCGTTCCAATCGGAACCCGCAGTTGAGGTGCCGTAGGCCAGATAGCGTCCGTCGCGACTAACCGAGGTGAACGCGACCGACACCGTGCCGTCTTTGGACAACGTGTTCGGATCTAGCAGCACGCGAGGCTGCGCCGACAGCGAGGTCGCCGTGTAGAGCACCGACTGCTGCTGCAAGCCATCATTGCGATCCCAAAAGTAACGACCACCCTCTTTGAATGGCAGTCCAAATCTTTCGAAGTTATAGAGCTCGGTGTAGCGCTTTTTGATCGCTTCGCGCTTCGGAAGCGCGTCTAGAAATTTTCGCGTGACCCCATTTTGGGAAATCACCCACGCTTTCGTTTCTGCGCTGTTATCGTCTTCAAGCCAACGATACGGATCAGCGATTTTTTCGCCATGATAAGTGTCTACGTGATCCGACGCGCGAGTCACGGGATAAGCGAGCGGTTGAGCGAGCAAACTAGAGCTAGAAGTCATTGCGATAACAGGCGTTGCCGCGGCGAGGAGAAAACGTAGAAAGGTTTGCATGGAGAAACTCAAACATGGAAGTAAAGCGAGCGTAGCCGATTGCAGAGTGCGCGGTCGATGCGTCCGTGAAGAGAGAAAAGTTAACCTACCAAATTGACCCCTAAATCCGCATTTTAA